>OY288157.1 GCA_958439195.1 uncultured Paracoccaceae bacterium | reverse complement strand
ATATGGGTGCCAAGCATCTGGCCGGGAAAGCCGCCGTGTTCGCCTGCACCATCAAGGCGGTGAAGGAACCGAAGCCGGCCGAGATTGACGACGATTTGGCCAAGAAATACGGGGCCGAAGATCTGGCCGCGTTGAAGGGCCAGATCAGCGAGCGGCTGAAGCGGAATACAAGGGCGCGTCGCGCGCTGTGTTGAAGCGGGCGCTGCTGGACCAGTTGGACACGATGGTGAAGTTTGATTTGCCCGCGCGTCTGGTTGAAGCGGAAGCGTCGCAGATTGCCCACCAGTTGTGGCATGAAGAGCATCCGGAAGAGCATGGCCATAACCATGGGTCCATCGATCCGACGGATGAGCACAAGGCGCTGGCTGAGCGGCGGGTGCGTCTGGGGCTGTTGCTGGCCGAAGTCGGCCGCAAGGCCGAAGTGACGGTGACGGATGCCGAGATGACGCAGGCTGTGCTGGCACAGGCCCGCAACTATCCGGGTCAGGAACGCGCCTATTTCGAGTTCGTCCAGAAGAACCAGCAGGTGCAGCAGCAACTGCGTGCGCCGATCTTTGAAGACAAGGTCGTGGATCACATCATGGCCGGGGCCAAGGTGACCGAGAAGGACGTCAGCAAGGACGAGCTTCAGAAGGCCATCGAGGCGCTGGACGAGATGTAAGATACGTCACCCGGATTCGGGTGGCAGGATCCGTTTCAGGGGCCGGGGGCGATGCCTTCGGCCCCTTTGCTTTGGGGGGCTTTTGTCAGGGCTTCGCGCCACAGGATGTAAAGCCCCGCGCCGGTGATGATGGAGATGCCGATCCAGTCGGCCAGCACGGGCCAATCGCGCCAGAACAGCCAGCCATAGATGACCGACCAGAACAGGCCGGTATATTCAAAGGGTGTGACGACAGAGGACTCCGCCACGCGATAGGCCTGTGTCAGCAGCGTCAGGCCGATGGCGGCGATGACACCGCAGGCCATCATCAGCATCAGGTCAAAGGCAGTGGGCATGACCCAGCCGCGCAGCAGGAACGCAAGCGAGGGGTGCGCGTCGTCTGCATGGTTGCCGGGGCCAAGGATCAGCGACATCACGATGGCCGCCGCCAGAAAGACGGCATTGCCCCAAAAGGCCAGTGCGGGGGCGGTTTCCGTGCTGCCCAGACGGCGGGCCGAGATCATGGATATGGCGTAGGTCAGGCCCGCCAGAACCGGCAGAAGGGCGGCCCAGTCGAACAGGTCGCCGCCCGGACGGACCATGATCAGGACGCCCGTGAAGCCCGCCATCAGGGCCAGCCAGCGGCGGGGGCCAACGGTTTCCTTCAGGATCAGCACAGACAGGATGGTGATGAACAAGGGGGCCGAGAAATACAGCGCGACGGTGGTGGCCATCGGCAGGGCGGCGAGGGCAAGGTAGTATGCGGTATAGGCGGTGAACATCACCCCGCCGCGCAGGATCATCGCGCGGGTGCCGGGGGTGAACAAGGTGGTCAGGCCGCCATCCCGATGGACCAGCAGCAGCAACAGCGGCAGCGCGGTCAGCGACCGCAGGACCATTGCCTGATGCAGCGGATATGCGCCGGAAATCAGTTTCAGGATCAGATCCTGCACCGAAAAAACGGCGATCCCCGCCACCAGAAGGGCCACGCCGCGTGCGCTGTCGCGGGGCAGGGGAATGGCTTGGGCTGCGGTGGGCATGGGCTGCTCCGGGTTGCGGACCTGCTCAGGCTATGGGTGCGGCGTGCGGGGTGCAGCCGCGCGGACGACATCGCATGTCGCCTATAGCGCGGCGAGAAGGGCGGCGGATTCGGGCAGGCGTTTGAGGCTGGCGTCGATGCGAGCCTCCCATCGCGGGCCGCGCGAGCGGGCGTCGGCATAGGCCTCGCGCAGGTCATCGGGGCGGTCTTCAGACAGGGTGCGGATGAGGAAGGCGGCCTGGGCGCGATCCTTGCGGGATTTGATCTGATCGGGGCCGCCCCGGCGGCGGTCAGCCACGATGAGCTTGTGGATGGCAAAGCGTTCCGGGCGGGGGATTTGGATCAGGATGCCGGATCGGTAGAGGGCGACCGCCTTGATCGGTTCGGCAATCAGGTAGTTGAGGTAATGCAGTGATTGGGCCGAGACGCCGAGGGCGGGCAGATCGCGGATGTCTTCTTCCGGGCGGAAGGAGGGGGTGAGGAATTCGATCTGGATGTTGGATCGGCTTTGCCGCCAGCGCCAGATGCTGTGGTGGTCAAGCGTGGGGGTGGGTTCAAAATCAAGCTCAGTGAAGGCTGCGGCGAGGGGTTCTTCGACAGTATCGCCAAGGATGAGGCTGAGGCGTTCAAACTGGGCAATGTCGATATCGCCGGTGCTTAGGATTTCGGTCTGGCGCATGCGGATGCCCAGTTCGCCTTCGTAATGGCGAAAGGCCCCCGTGCCGGCAAGGGTGCCGCCGAGGCGGAAGGTGCCTGCGCGGGCAAGCGCGGAGAGGAGCGCGCCGGTGGAGGCATCCAGCGGCTGAAACCCTTCGGCGCGCAGAAGGCGGATGAGGCGCTGCCGGTCTTCTGCGGACTGGGCGCTGCGTGTGGCCAGGTTTGCGTGGCGCGCGATACGGTCGCGGGTTGGGGCGTCATCTTCGCCAAGGTAGCGTTTCCGCACATCGCTTCCGATGCGGTAGACATCGTACCAGTAGCGCCGACTGTTGCGGGTTTCGAGCCGGGGGGTGCCCCTGATGCTGGCCAGCGCCTCATCCCAGAGCGAAGAAATGAGGTCGGCATAGGCGGCGTGGGCGAGGTTGCTGTGTCGGTCGGCCATGTACAACAATTGGATTGGAATGTTGTACATGAGTTGAGGCGGTCGGGGAAGCGGGGTGTCCTACAGAAAGTTCTTTTGGTGTACATGCGCCAAAAGAAAAACCGCGCCGGTTGCCCGGCGCGGTTCATGATCACTGTCCGTTTGGTGTCGCTTATGCGTCTTCGGTTGCAGCACCGCCGAGATCGTCGAAGAGTTCGGCGATTTCGAAATCGGCTGCGGCTTCGGCTTCGGCCGCCAGTTCCTGGATGGACTTGCCTGCCGCTTGCAGTTCGGCCTCTTCGGGCGAACGGGCGACGTTCAGGGTGATGCGGACCGACACTTCGGGGTGCAGCACGACGGATACCGAGTGCAGGCCCAGATCCTTGATCGGACGGTCCAGAACGACCTGGGCGCGGTTCACGGTGAACCCGGCCTCGGTCGCGGCATCGGCGGCGTCACGGGTGGTGACGGAACCGTAGAGCGCGCCGGCATCGGATGCCGAGCGAATCACCACGAAGGTCTGACCGTCCAGCTTGGCGCCAACGGCTTCGGCCTCTTTCTTGGTTTCAAGGTTTTGCAGTTCAAGCTGCGCCTTCTTGACTTCGAAAGATTTGATGTTGGCCTCATTGGCGCGGAGCGCCTTGCCCTGCGGCAGGAGGAAGTTGCGGGCGTAGCCGTCCTTGACGTTGACGACTTCGCCCATCTGGCCAAGTTTGGCCACGCGCTGAAGGAGGATGACTTGCATATCTGTCTTCCTTATTTCACGGCGTAGGGCAGCAGGGCTAGGAAGCGGGCGCGTTTGATGGCCTGGGCCAGTTCACGCTGCTTTTTTGCCGAGACTGCGGTGATGCGCGAGGGAACGATCTTGCCGCGTTCGGAGATATACCGCTGCAGCAGGCGCGTGTCCTTGTAGTCGATGGCCGGTGCGTTGTCGCCCGAGAAGGGGCAGACCTTGCGGCGGCGGAAAAACGGTTTGTTTGCCATGATTTATGGTCCTTTCCTAAGCCCGGATCAACGACGGAAGCCGCCGCGGTCACCACCGCGGTCGCCGCCACGATCAGCACCACGGTCGCCGCCACGATCGGGACGGTCGCCAAAGCTGCGCTCGCGGCGTTCACCGCCACCGAAGCCGCCTTCGGGACGATCGCCACGTTCCCGCTCATCGCGCTTTTGCATCTGCACGGACGGGCCTTCGCCATGTGCGTCGACCTTGATGGTCAGGACGCGCATCACATCATCATGCAGGCGCATCAGGCGTTCCATTTCCTGCACGGCGGCCGAGGGGGCATCCGATTTCAGAAAGGCATAGTGGCCCTTGCGGTTCTTGTTGATCTTGTAGGCCATCGTCTTGACGCCCCAGTATTCGAATTCAACGACTTTGCCGCCGTTGTCCGCGAGGACCGTGGAGAAATGTTCGATAAGACCTTCGGCTTGCGTGTTGGAAAGATCCTGACGCGCAATGAAGACATGCTCGTAAAGAGCCATGTTCACTCCAGTTCTTTGCAAGGCGCATTTCATAGGACGGGCATTTCGCCTTTCCGCGGCCCGTCCACGAGAGGCTGCGCCGGTTCACGTGAGTGCGGAAAGGATGGGGCCTTATACAGAAAGGCGGCCAGAGTGCAAGCTGCGGATCAGCGGGCCGAGGCGGGCAGGCCGAAGAGGCGGTCGAAGGCCCAGGTAAAGACCCAAGTGTAGATCAGGAAGGCGACGATCAGCGCAGCCTCATAGGCGAGCGCTTGCGCGAGTGAGACCGAGAACCACCAGGCGGTGAGGGGCAGGAGGGCGAGGACCAGCCCCGCCTCGAACAGCAGGGCATGGGCGGTGCGGCGTTTGAAGCTGCGACCACGGATGGGTTGGCGGGATTCCCACGCCTCGAACATGGCGTTGAAGGCGAGGTTCCACAGCATGGCTATGGTGGAGGCGATGACCGAAAAGACCAGCGAACTGCCTGCCGTGGTTTCAGCCATCAGGAGGAGGAGGGCAGAGGATAGAAGAATGCCGCCGCCTTCAAAGCTGATGGCATAGGCGATGCGGCGCAGAGTGGGGGATTGGCGCAGTGTCATGCGAAAGCGATGGCATGGCACGGTTCCGGGGACAAGGCGGCGCGACTGATTGGCGGGTGTTGATTGCGCGGCGGGGGCCGTTTGGGTAATGCGGAGAGCAACAGGGGCGTGGCCCCGGTGGCAGCAAAAGGGGCGGGGCATGAGCAGAGCATTCGTATTTCCGGGACAAGGGGCGCAGACCATCGGGATGGGCCGGGCGCTGGCCGATGCCTATCCTGCCGCGCGCGCCGTGTTTGACGAGGTGGATGAGGCGCTGGGGGAAAAGCTGTCGGCGCTGATCTGGGAGGGCGACATTGCCGATCTGACGCTGACCCAGAATGCGCAACCGGCGTTGATGGCCACGTCCATCGCGGCGCTGCGGGCGCTGGAGGCCGAGGGGATCACCATCGGCAAGGATGTGGCCTTTGTGGCGGGGCATTCGCTGGGTGAATATTCGGCGCTGTGCGCTGCCGGGGCTTTGGGGTTGTCGGATACCGCGCGTCTGTTGCGCATCCGGGGCCGCGCGATGCAGGAGGCGACGCCGGTAGGGTTGGGTGCGATGGCGGCACTGCTCGGGCTGGATTACGAGACCGCCTCTGCGGTGGCGGCGGAGGCGGCGCAAGGCGAGGTGTGCCAGGCGGCCAATGACAATGACCCGGCACAGGTGGTGGTGTCAGGCCACAAGGGCGCGGTGGAGCGGGCCGTGGAGATTGCCAAGGCCAAGGGGGCCAAACGGGCGATCCTGCTGCCGGTGAGCGCGCCGTTTCATTGCGCGCTGATGCAGCCCGCCGCCCATGTGATGGCCGAGGCGCTGGCGGCTGTGGTGGTGGAAAAGCCGCTGGTGCCGGTGGTTGTGAATGTGCGGGCCGAAGCGGTGACCGAACCGGACCGCATCCGCGATCTGCTGGTGGCGCAGGTGACCGGTGCCGTGCGCTGGCGGGAATCGGTGTTGTGGATGGCGGGCGCGGGTGTGACGGAGTTCTGGGAAATTGGGGCCGGAAAGGCGCTGTCGGGCATGGTCAAGCGAATTGTCGGCAGCGATGTGGTGACGCGGGCGGTGGGCACGCCAGAGGATGTGGCGGCGGCAAAGGGCTGATGCCGTTTGCCCGGTGATGGGCGGCGCGGCACGGTCGCGCAGCGGAAAGTCTGTGGGCAGGGGATGGGACAGGATCGGGTTGATGTGCCGGGCTGGGGGCATTTGCCCTGCTGTGCCTTTGGGTCGACGCCGGATGTGCAGGAGCGGCTGGCGGCGTTGGTGATTGCCGGGCGCAAACGGGCCACGGTCTGGGACGGGCGGGAGGAGAACCCGACTGAACCGGGGATGCGGTGGGCCGTGATGGCAGGCCCGCGCCCGGTTGCCGTGATGGAGACGGTGGCCGTGGGGCGGCGGCGGTTCGCCGCGATTGACGATGCCTTTGCCGCGCTGGAAGGCGAGGGGGATGGCAGCCTGCGGTTCTGGCGGCTGGCGCATGAGGACTACTTTGGCCGCCGCGGTGCCTTTGACCCGGATATGTGGCTGTGGTGGGAAGAATTCCGGCTGGTGGCGGTGGTTGATGACGCGCTTGCCAAAGCCGCGCCCGCGCATGTTGCAGCGGAGGAGGCCGAGGCGCGGACAAGGCTGGCGGCGGGGGGTTAGGGCCAGAGATTTTGGGACAGAGGCTTCGGTTGGTGGCTACGGTCGGTTGCTACGGTCGGTGGGAATGCAGAGGGGTGATGTTCACCGCAGGTTTCAGCACCGCAGGGTTTGGCATTGCAGGGATAGGCGCAGTCGATTTTTGTGCAGTCGATTTTCGTGCAGTCGATTTGGGCGCAGCGGGCTTTGGCTGGGTCAGCAGCCCCATGATGCGGGTGCGCAAATGGGTGGGATCAAAGTCGGGTTCGACCTCGACAAAAGGGATGCCGGCGCGGCGGACGGCTTCGCGTTTGACGGCATCGCGCATGAAAGCGTTGCCCTGGTGGTGGCCATCCCCTTGATATTCCACGGCAACGGCAAGGCGACCTGTGCGGTCGATGATCGCAAAATCGAGGCGTTTGGAATTGATCGAGGCGAAGGCGGCGCTGCGGTCGCTTTCCGTGGCCGATGATTCCCTGGGACGTAGCAGTTCGCCAAGGCTGGTTTGGGCCATGACGCGGTGACCGGCCCGCAGGTCGCGGATGACGGATTCGAGCAGCGGCAGAAGGCGGGATTCTTGCTGGTTCAGCAGGGGGGTGCATTCGAATTCGACCCGCGCGATGGCGTGCATCTGTTGCGCCGGATCGCGCAGGTCTGGGCTGGGCTGGTGGGGTGGGTTGGCGTGTTGAGCGCGTTGCAGCCCCTGCGTGCGGTGGGGTGCGGTGCCCTGCCACGAGCTGTAGGTGCCGTTTCGGCGTGAGCGGCGGCGTCTGCGGGGGCGCAGGCGGATATACAGGGCAACGCCGATAAAGATGATCACGGCGAGTGCGGCCAGACCCTGGGCCGGGTCGGGCGTGAAGGAAGCGTTCAACATGGCCTTTGCCTTCTGGCATAAGCCCCCGGCAGCAGCTTGGGCGAAGCGGGGTTTTTGCGCAATGGCTGGTATGGGGATATTGATGCTGGTAGGGAAACCGTCAGTTTCTGGATCAAGGGGAGCGGACCTATGTTCGATCTGACGGGGAAGGCGGCGCTGATTACCGGGGCGTCGGGTGGCATCGGGGCCGAGATTGCGCGTGCGCTGCATGGGGCGGGGGCAACGGTCGGCCTGTCCGGCACGCGGGTGGAGCCGTTGGAGGCCTTGGCCGCCGAACTGGGGGGGCGGGCGTTTGTGCTGCCTTGCAACCTGTCGGTCCCCGAAGAGGTGGAGGGCTTGGTCAAGCGCGCGACCGAGGCGATGGGATCAGTCGACATCCTTGTAAATAATGCCGGAATCACCCGTGACGGGTTGGTGATGCGGATGTCGGATGATGATTGGGCATCGGTTCTGGACGTGAACCTGACGGCGACCTTCCGGCTGTGCCGGGCGGCGATCCGTGGGATGATGAAGGCGCGTTGGGGCCGGATCGTGAATATCGGGTCGGTCGTGGGGACCACGGGGAACGGCGGTCAGGTGAATTATTCCGCGGCCAAGGCGGGGCTTCTTGGGCTGTCGAAATCGCTGGCGGCGGAAGTGGCGAGCCGGGGGATCACGGTGAATGTCGTGTCGCCGGGATTCATCGCCACCGCGATGACCGACAAGCTGAACGACGACCAGAAGGCGCGCATCCTGACAGCGGTGCCGGCAGGGCGGATGGGGGAGCCGGCCGAGATTGCGGCGGCGGTGGTCTATCTTTCCGCACCAGAAGCAGCTTATGTGACAGGGGCCACCCTGCATGTGAATGGCGGGATGGACATGGTCTGAAACGGCTATAGAAATGGGGCTGCGACCTTTGGTCATGGAAAGCGTTTGCCTTGCGGGAACGCCCTTGCTATAGGCGCGGCGACCGGGCCGGGATGAAACCCGGCCTTCCCGTATCAAGACGCGGGGAATGTGCCTTTCGGGGCAGGGACAACGAACGGGACGCGATCCCGCAACGGAAAGAGGAATGACATGAGCGACATCGCCGTACGCGTGAAGAAGATCGTCGTCGAGCATCTGGGCGTCGAGGAAGACAAGGTGACCGAGAATGCCTCGTTCATCGACGATCTGGGCGCGGATTCGCTCGATACCGTCGAATTGGTCATGGCTTTTGAGGAAGAGTTCGGGATCGAGATCCCGGATGATGCCGCCGAAACCATCCAGACGTTTGGCGACGCGGTGAAGTTCATCTCGGAAGCTGCCTGATCCTTTTCGATCTTCGCGGTTGCGAAACGGGCGTCCCTTCGGGGGCGCCCGTTTCCGTTTGGCGGCCGGATCGGGGTGGGCGTTTGATGGCAAGTCTTTGCGGGCGCTGGGTTAATTTGGTGCAACAGTGCGGAATGGCGGTGACGCTGATGGTGCAGCGGTGGGTGCAGCCGGCTGTGCATACGGGCGGTGGGGTTAGCGGGCGTTAAGGTTAACGCCAAGGTAAGGGTGACGGGTCAGTCGGGTGGGGTGCCGGATCGTGCCTTGGGTTGCAAGCGGCCGACGGTTTTAGGGGTGACAGGAAAGCTGCCGACGGTCCGAGGTTGCACTGCCGGATGGTGGGGTGGACGGATTTTCCGATGGATGGGGACGGGTGGCGGATTGGGCAGATGGCGGGTTGGGCCGGGTGGTCAGCCCGGCGGGCCGGATTGCCGATCCAGACCGATGGGTTGCCAAGCGGGGCCGGAGCGTTGGATTGGGTGGGCGAGGCGGTGGCTGGCCGAGTAGGGGGGGGTCCTGTTCGGGGTGTCTGGGTGGGGAAGTGGCGGGGAATGAGCCTTGCCCGCGCCGCGCCGGGAAAGGTGAGCGCGAATTTTTCACAATGGGGCGGTTGCGTCGGGGCTGCGCCCAGACAAGGCGCGGGACAGGACACTTTAGGGGAGGGTCCGCGCATCTTTGCGCCTGGATCAGCGGTGCCACACCGCGTTGAGGATGGCCGATCGGGCGAACTGCTTTGGGCATGTCTGCCCTATGCGCCGCTTTACCGGATCGGGGGCTGATTTGCAGGGGGGATTGTGCGGGTGCCTGTGGCCGCGCTGCCGGGGCAAGGATGGGCGGGATGCGGTAAGGAATCCGCCGCTGTGGTGTTGGGCAACGGGGCGCAGGTTGCGTGGCGCAAAGGGCGCGTGTATCACCGCGCGAAGGTTCAAGCTGGGCGGGAGAGCGGAATGCGGCGGGTCGTTGTCACGGGTCTGGGAATGGTTACACCGCTGGCGTGCGGGGTAGAGGAAACCTGGAGCCGCTTGCTGGCTGGGCAATCCGGTGCGGGGCCGATCACGCGGTTTGATGCGTCACAGGTGGTGACGCAATATGCCTGCGAAATCCCAATGGGGGATGGCAGCGACGGGACGTTTAACCCGGATGACTGGATGGAACCCAAGGATCGCCGAAAGGTGGACGATTTCATCCTGTATGGCATGGCGGCGGCGGTGCAGGCGGTGCGCGATGCCGGTTGGGAGCCGGAGGACGAGGAAAGCCGTTTGCGGACCGGCGTGATGATCGGTTCGGGGATTGGCGGGCTGACGTCGATTGCCGAAACCGCCGTTCTTATCAAGGAAAAGGGGCCGAAGCGGGTGTCGCCGTTTTTCATCCCCGGCGCGCTGATCAATCTGATTTCGGGGCAGGTGTCGATCCGGTTCGGCTTTAAGGGACCGAACCATGCGGTGGTGACGGCCTGTTCGACGGGCGCGCATGCCATTGGCGATGCGGCGCGGTTGATCCAGTGGGGCGATGCCGATGTGATGATCGCGGGCGGCGCGGAAAGCCCGATTTCCGAGATCGGGATTGCCGGGTTCAATGCCTGCAAGGCGTTGTCGACCAAGCGGGCGGATGATCCGACCAAGGCCAGCCGCCCTTATGACGCGGACCGGGACGGGTTTGTGATGGGTGAGGGCGCGGGTGTGGTGGTGCTGGAGGAATACGAGCATGCCAAGGCGCGCGGGGCAAAGATTTATGCCGAGGTGTTGGGATACGGGCTGTCGGGGGATGCATACCACATCACCGCACCATCCGAGGATGGCGATGGCGGCTATCGCAGCATGGCGGCGGCCTTGACGCGGGCGGGGATCACGCCCGATCAGGTGGATTACATCAATGCCCACGGCACCAGCACGATGGCGGATACCATCGAATTGGGCGCGGTGGAGCGGTTGATGGGCGATGCGGCGGCCGGGGCGACGATGAGTTCGACCAAATCCTCCATCGGGCATCTGTTGGGGGCGGCGGGCGCGGTGGAGGCGATTTTCTGCGTGCTGGCGATCCGGGATCAGGTGGCGCCTCCGACGATCAACCTGGACAATCCGGCGGTTGCGCCGAAGCTGGACCTGGCGCCGAACAAGGCGGTGAAGCGGAAGGTGGACATTGCGCTGTCCAATTCGTTCGGTTTTGGCGGGACGAATGCCAGTCTTGTGCTGGGGCGGGTGACTGACGGGGTGGCGGGCTGATGTGGCGGGCGATTGCGTCCAATGCGCTGACGCTGTTCATTGTGGCCTTGGTGGCGGCGGCGGGGCTGCTGGCCTGGGGGCGCGAGCAATATGCCGGTCCGGGGCCGTTGGATCAGTCGATCTGTTTCCGGGTGGAGCGGGGGGCTTCGCTTTCCTCGGTCAGCCGGGCGCTGGAGGAACAGGGCGCGGTCAGTGATGCGCGGATTTTTCGGATCGGGGCGGATTATTCCGGCAAGGCGGATGGGTTGAAGTTCGGATCCTATCTGGTGACGCCGGGGCAATCGATGGCGCAGATCCTGGACAGTCTGACGGCGGGGGGGCAATCGACCTGCGGGCGTGAGGTGAATTACCGTATCTCGGTGGCAAGCGCCGAGGTGGTGCTGCGCGAGCTGGACCCGGCGACAAACCGATATGTCGAGGTGGTGAAGTTTGTTCCTGCCGTGGCAGCGGCCCCTGCGGAGTATCTGGAGGTGGCCGAGGCCGATGACATCCGGTGGCGGATCACGCTGGCCGAAGGGGTGACAAGCTGGCAGGTGGTGGAGGCGCTGAAGCGGGCCGAGTTCATGACCGGCGAGATTGCCGAGGTGCCGCCAGAGGGGACACTGGCCCCCGACAGCTATGAGGTGGCGCGGGGCGCGGACCGGGGCGAGTTGCTGGCGCTGATGGCGGAGCGGCAGGCGGCGACGCTGGCCGAGCTGTGGGCGGCGCGGGCAGAGGGATTGCCCTATGACACGCCGGAAGAGGCGTTGATCATGGCGTCGATCGTGGAGAAGGAAACCGGGATCGCCGAAGAGCGCAAGCAGGTGGCGAGCGTGTTCGTGAACCGGATGCGGCAGGGGATGCGGTTGCAGACGGATCCCACGGTGATTTACGGCGTGACGCGGGGCGAAGGGGTGCTGGGGCGCGGGCTGCGGCAGAGCGAATTGCGCCGCGAGACGCCGTGGAACACCTATGTCATCGACGGGCTGCCGCCGACGCCGATTGCCAATCCGGGGCGGTTGTCCATTGAGGCGGCGCTGAACCCGGATACGACGGATTTCCTGTATTTCGTGGCGGATGGCACCGGGGGACATGCCTTTGGCCGGACCCTAGAGGAGCATAACGAAAACGTCGCGCGCTGGCGGGCGATTGAGGCGGAGCGTGGCGCCGAAGAGGCGACGGGGGTGCAGGACTGATGAAGGAACGGTTAAGGGTGCGTTCGGTAAGGCATTGATCTGAAACGGGAAAACGCTTGACTTTGGCGGGCGGTCCGGTCTATAGCTTTGTGCATGATGAGACAGGTGGGCAAGCGGCACGGGGAAACCCGGGGCCGCTTTTCCTTTTCCGCCGGAGGGCCGGCAGAGGGCGAAGTGGCAGATGCAGGAAGCGAGCGGGGGTGGGATGCCCCTGACGGGGTCGGACCTGCTGGGCCATGCGCTGCGGGTGTTTGACGCGGCGGCGGTGGATGTTGCCGCCGCCTTGACGGACCTGCGGATGAGCGGGGCAGACGGATCGGTGCGGACGCTTATGGCGGTGCGCGATCTTCAGGCGGCGCTGGCCGTGTTGATGGATGAGAGGGTAAAAGTTGACAGGGTTCGCAACCAAGTTGCCGGTGTCGTCGGGGAACGCTGCCTTGACCTTGACGCCGCGCGCGATGAGATCGGGCGCCGTCTGGCTCGCCTCCGCGACACCGGAAGTGGTGAATGACTTCCTTTCCGGGCTGAGCGATGGGGCGTTTCTGGCGCTGCCGTGGCTGTTCGAGTTCTGGGCGTTGCCGCATCAGATTGCGCCTGACGGCGGCTGGCGGACCTGGGTGATCATGGGCGGACGCGGGGCGGGCAAGACACGGGCCGGCGCCGAATGGGTGCGCGGGTTGGTCGAGGGGGCGGGGCCTGCGGATGCAGGGCGCGCGCGGCGGGTGGCGCTGGTCGGTGAGACGGTGGATCAGGTGCGCGAGGTGATGGTGTTCGGCGAAAGCGGCATCATGGCCTGTGCGCCCCCCGACCGGCGCCCGGTTTGGGAGGGCGGGCGCAAGCGCCTTGTCTGGCCCAACGGGGCGGTGGCGCAGGTGGTATCGGCGCATGATCCCGAAAGCCTGCGGGGGCCGCAATTCGATGCGGCCTGGGCGGATGAATACGGCTGCCCGGCGGTGGACAAGGGGACCAACCAGCCGAACCTGTTTCTGGATGCGGCATCATCTGAAGGTGCGCTGCCGCTTGCGTCAATCGGGATGCGGGATGACCTGATCCAGATGCAGTATTTCCGCGCGATGACGGCGCATTGGGCGGAGGCTGCGGCCAACCCCATATCGCCGATCTATGGCGGGGCGATGGTTGATATGGGCCATGCCTATGCCTGGGCCTGGGATGCGCGGCCCTATCCGGCCTTTCCCCTGATGACATCGGCCTGGGCGGATGGGCCGAACCATGCGCGGGGCCATTGGCTGAACGGGCGGGCAACCGCACAACCGGTAGAGGCCGTGCTGGCCGAGATTGCGGAACGGTCGGGGATTGACCTGCCGGATCTGGACGGGGTGCAGGGCGTGGTGCGGGGTTATGCGCTGGACAGCCTGTCGACCGGGCGGGCGGCGATCCAGCCCTTGATGCTGGCCTGCGCGTTTGATGCGACAGAGCGGGACGGCAAATTGCGGTTTCGCCGTCGTGTCGCGCGGGTCAGGGCGGAATTGGCAATGGATGCGCTGGTGGTTGCGGGGGATGAGCCTGCGTTGAGCATCCAGCGCAAATCCGAGGGCGAAGCGGCAGGGCGGTTGCGCGTGGCCTATCTGGATGGCGAGGGGGGGGATTATCGGCGTTTGGTGGCGGATGTCCTGCGCCCGGATCATGCGGGGGCAGCGGCGTTGGACCAGGAGGTGCCTTTGGCGCTGTTGCCGGAAGAGGCGCGGCGGATGGCCGAACGCTGGCTTTCCGAGGCACGGGTGGGGCGGGATGTTGCGACGTTTGGATTGCCGCCATCGGCGATCGGGCTTGCCGTTGGGGATGTTGTGGGGCTGGCGGGACGGCGTTGGCGGATTGAACGGATGGAGCAGGCGGGGGCGCTGTCGGTAGAGGCATCGCGGGTGGAGCCGGGGGTGTATCTTTCCGCACCCGACTGGGGATTGCAAAGCGTTATCCCGGCATTCCTGCCTGCGGTGCCGGTGTATCCGCTGTTTCTGGACCTGCCATTGATGACTGGTCAGGAAGAGCCGCATGTTCCGCATCTGGCGGTGACGGCAAGCCCTTGGCCAGGACGGGTGGCGCTGTGGGTGGCGGATGGGGCGGATGGTTTCACGGTGAACGGGATGGCGTCGATGGTCGCCACGATCGGCGAGACCGAGAACGCCTTGGCGGCATCGCAGCCGGGGCTGTGGGACCGTGGCCCCGCCTTGCGGGTGCGATTTGCCAGCGGGGCGGTGGCGGCTGCGGCGGAAGGGGCAGTTTTGAACGGCGCAAATCTGGCGGCGATCGGCGATGGCAGCCCCGAGGGTTGGGAATTGTTCCAGTTTGCCGGGGCTGCCTTGACCGGTGCGAACACTTGGGAATTGTCGATGCGGTTGCGCGGGCAATCGGGGACCGAGGCAGCCATGCCCGCCTTTTGGCCCGCTGGCAGCCAGGTTGTATTGATGAACGGCGCTGTCGGGCAGATCGACCTGTCCCCTGTTCTGCGAGGGTTGGAGCGGACGTGGCGAATCGGCGCGGCTGCGCGTGGTTTTGACGACCCGGACGTGTTGGAACGGCGGCTGGCCTTTGCCGGGATTGGTCTGCGGCCCTATGCGGTTGGGCATTTGCGGGAAAGCGCCGGTGCAATTGGGACGCGCCTGTCCTGGGTGCGCCGCACCCGAATTGACGGCGACAACTGGGCATCCACCGAGGTGCCGTTGGGCGAGGAGCGCGAAGCCTATCTGGTGCGGGTGCGGCGTGAGGGGGTGGTCTTGCGTGAGGTTGAGGTGGCAGCGCCGGAATGGATTTATCCGGTGGCGCAGCGGCAGGCCGATGGGCCGGGTCCGGTGACGGTTGAGGTGGCGCAACTGTCGATGCGTTTCGGGGCAGGGCCGTTTCGCGCCACGACCCTTGTCTGATGCGGCGCGTGTTGATCGGCGATGTGCTGGCGCTGGCGGCCTGTGTCGCGCTGGGCCATCCGGCGGATGCGGCACAAGCCATTGATGAGGCCCATGCCGCGCACCGCTATATGCGCCGATTTGGCCGCCCGCATCCGCGATGGGGCAATGGCAGCCTGATGTCACGTCTGGGGCCGGAGGCAGGGCGTCTGGGCTGTGGGTTGCGTCCCAAAGCCCTGATGGCGTTGGCGCAGGCCTGCTATGCCATTGCAGCATGGCAGGCACGACCTTGGTTGGTCTGTCCCCGGCCACAGCTCTATGCTAAGACTGGAGTTGTGAATGGAGGGCGCGACATGGCCGAATTCAAACCGAAAGTAACCGCCGTTGATCCGGTCTGGGACCGTGTCTGCACCGAAGCGCAAGAGGCGATCCGGGCAGAGCCGTTGCTGGGTGGGCTGATCCATTCCAGCCTGCTGCATCATGCGTCTATGGAACGGGCGCTGGCCTATCGGTTTTCCATGAAACTGGCATCCGGCGAAATGAGCGAGCAGATCCTGCGCGAAATCGCGGACCAGGCCTATGATAATGACCCGGAACTGGGGGCCGCGGCGCGGGCCGACCTGATGGCGGTCTATGACCGCGATCCGGCCTGCCACCGGTTCATCCAGCCCATCCTGTTCTTCAAGGGTTATCAGGCGGTGCAAGCCTATCGCATCGGCCATTGGCTGTGGGAACAGGGGCGCAAAGACCTGTCTTATTTTGTGCAGATGCGCGTGTCCGAAGTGTTCGGCGTGGATATTCATCCGGCGGCCAAGGTGGGCAAAGGATTGATGATCGACCACGCCCATTCCATCGTGATTGGCGAAACCGCGGTGGTGGGGGACAATGTTTCCATGCTGCATTCCGTGACCTTGGGCGGCACCGGCAAGGAAGATGGCGACCGTCATCCCAAGATCGGCAATGGCGTGCTGATCGGGGCGGGGGCAAAGGTGTTGGGCAATATCACCGTGGGCAACTGCTCGCGCATTGCGGCGGGGTCGGTGGTTTTGCAGGACATTCCCCCGATGAAGACCGTGGCCGGCGTTCCGGCCAAGATCGTGGGCGAGGCGGGCTGTTCGCAACCCGCCGTGTCGATGGATCACAAGCTGACGGGTTGCGTCGACTGCGGTTGAGGTGAAGCATGAAAAAGCCCCCGGAAGCGATTGCTTTCGGGGGCTTTTCTTTGCGCGAATTTTTGTTTGTGCGTAGGTTCAGGCCAGCATGGCCATCGGGTTTTCCAGATTTTCCACGATGGCCTGCATCAGTTGCGCGCCAAGCGCACCGTCGATGACGCGGTGATCGACTGACAGTGTCATCGACATCACGGTTGCGACGCCGATACTGCCATCCTTCATCACCACTGGCTTTTTGATCCCCGCCCCCACAGCAAGGATCGCCCCATGCGGAGGGTTGATGACGGCGTCGAAATTTTCGATGCCCATCATCCCAAGATTCGAGATGGCAAAGCTGCCGCCCTGATATTCATGCGGGGCCAGCTTTTTGGTTTTGGCGCGGGTGGCCAGATCCTTCATCTCTGCCGACAAGGCTGACAGCGATTTTTGATCGGCATCCTTCAGAACAGGCGTGAACAGCCCGCCTTCGATGGCCACGGCCACCGCGACATCGGATGGCTTCAGCTTCAGGATCCGGTCCCCGGCCCAGACGGCATTGGCATCGGGCACGGCTTGCAGCGCCAAGGCGCTTGCCTTGATGATGAAGTCATTGACCGACAGTTTCACCCCACGCGATTCGAGCTGTTTGTTCAGCTGTTCGCGGAAGGCCATCAGGGCATCCAGACGCACCTCGCGCCGCAGGTAGAAATGCGGGATCGTCTGCTTGGCTTCGGTCAGGCGGGCCGCGATGGTGCGGCGCATGCCGTCCAGCGCCATTTCGGTATAGGCGCGGCCCTGATACATCTTCAGGACTGTTTCGGTGGACGGGCCGGCCGGCATGGCAGACGGCGCCGATGCCGCCGGGGTGGTCGGTGCTGCCACAGCAGAGGTCGGCTTGGCGGCGGTGGGCTTTGCGCCCTCGACATCGGCTTTCACGATGCGGCCATGTGGGCCAGAACCTTGCACCTGCGCAAGGTCCAGACCCTTTTCTGCTGCGATCCGGCGGGCAAGGGGGGACGCGAAGACCCGCGCGCCCGCAGGTTTGGGTGCGGCTTGGGCCGCTGCCGGAGCGGCGGGTGCGGCAGATGGGGCGGCGGCGGCAGGTGGTGCCATCGCCGTCGCCGGGGCAGGGGCAGGGGCAACATCGGCGCTTTCGCCCTCTTCCACCAGCACGGCGATGGGGGTGTTCACCTTCACCCCTGCCGTACCTTCGGCGATCAGGATCTTGCCCATCACGCCCTCATCGACGGCCTCGAATTCCATCGTGGCCTTGTCGGTTTCAATCTCGGCGATGATTTGGCCGGATTTGACAGTATCGCCTTCTTTCACCAGCCATTTGGCCAGCGTGCCCTCTTCCATCGTGGGCGACAGGGCGGGCATCAGGATTTGAACAGCCATTTTCCCCTCCCTTACCGGTAGCAGACGGATTTGACCGCCTCAACAACCTCGGCGGTTGTCGTCAGCGCGTGTTTTTCAAGATTGGCCGCATAGGGCATGGGCACATCCTTGCCGGTGCAGTTGATCACCGGCGCATCCAGATGGTCGAACGCGCGCTGCATGATCGTGGCCCCGATATGGTTGCCGATCGACCCGACGGGGAAGCCTTCCTCGACCGTCACACAGCGGTTGGTTTTCATCACCGATGCCAGCACCGTGTCATAATCGATGGGGCGCAGGGTGCGCAGGTTGATCACCTCGGCGCTGATGCCTTCCTTCGCCAGTTCCTCTGCCGCTTGCAGCGAATAGGTCAGACCGATGCCAAAGGAGACGATGGTGACATCGGTTCCTGCCCGCAGGATCGACGCCTTGCCGAAGGGGATGGTGAAATCGCCCTCTGCCGGCACTTCGAAGGACCGTCCGTAAAGGATTTCATTCTCCAGAAAGATCACCGGGTTCGGATCGCGGATCGCGGTTTTCAGCAGGCCCTTCGCATCGGCCGCCGAATAGGGCATGCAAACGCGGATTCCGGGGATGGCAGAATACCATGCCGCATAATCCTGGCTGTGCTGTGCGCCCACACGCGCCGCCGCCCCGTTGGGACCACGGAACACCATCGGGCTGCCCATCTGACCGCCCGACATATACAGCGTCTTGGCCGCCGAATTGATGATGTGGTCAATCGCCTGCATGGCGAAGTTGAAGGTCATGAATTCGACGATCGGCTTCAACCCGCCCCAGCTTGCACCGACGGCGATGCCAGCAAAGCCATGTTCGGTGATGGGCGTGTCCACCACGCGCTTTGCGCCAAATTCATCCAGCAAACCTTGAGAGATTTTGTAGGCGCCCTGATATTCACCCACCTCTTCCCCCATTAGGAAGACGGTCGGATCGGCGCGCATTTCTTCGGCCATCGCTTCGCGCAGGGCTTCCCGAACGGTCATGGTCTTGGTCGGCACGCCTTCGGGCAGGTCGGAATGCGGCCAGCCAGCGGCAGCCACGGGGGCCGCGACAGGCGCAGAGACGGCGGGTGCTGCCACGGCGGCGGGCGCAGCCTCTGCCTTGGTTGCAGCCGGGGCAGGGGCGGCATCTGCCGCTTCGCCCTCTTCCACCATCGTGGCGATGGGGGTGTTCACCTTCACCCCTGCCGTGCCTTCCGACACCAGCAGCTTGCCGACGATGCCTTCATCGACGGCTTCAAACTCCATCGTGGCCTTGTCGGTTTCAATCTCGGCGATGATCTGGCCGGATTTGACCACATCCCCTTCTTTCACCAGCCATTTGGCCAGCGTGCCTTCCTCCATCGTCGGAGAAAGTGCGGGCATCAGAACTTGCGTTGCCATTCTCTTTCCCCCCCTTACGCGTAGATATCCGTCCAAAGCTCCTCAAGCGGGGGCTCCGGGCTGTCTTTGGCAAACTCGGCGCTGTCATTGACCGTCGCCTTGATTTCCTTGTCGATGGCCTTCAGGTCGTCATCCGACGCAAGGCCACCCTGCAACAGCAGGTCGCGCACATGTTCGATGGCGTCTTTTTCACTGCGCATCTTTTCCACCTCTTCCCGCGTCCGGTATTTTGCCGGGTCCGACATGGAATGGCCGCGATAGCGATAGGTCATCATCTCAAGGATATACGGACCATTGCCCGCGCGGCAGTGCGCCACGGCCTTTTCGCCCGCCGCCTTGACGGCAAGCACATCCATGCCGTCCACCTGTTCGCCGGGGATGCCATAGGCTACGCCCCGCCCGTAGAAGGTGGTCGATTTCGTTGACCGCTTCACGCTCATGCCCATGGCATATTGGTTGTTCTCGATCACAAAGATCACCGGAAGCGACCACAGCTCGGCCATGTTGTAGGTCTCATAGACCTGGCCCTGATTCGCCGCCCCGTCGCCGAAATAGGCGAAGGTCACGTTGTCATTGCCCAGGTATTTGTCGGCAAAGGCCAGCCCCGCGCCCAGCGGCACCTGTGCGCCCACGATGCCGTGGCCCCCATAGAAATGCTTTTCCTTGGAAAACATGTGCATCGAACCGCCCTTGCCCTTGGAGTAGCCCCCAATCCGCCCGGTCAGTTCGGCCATCACGCCTTTCGGATCCATCCCGCAGGCCAGCATATGGCCGTGGTCCCGATAGCTGGTGATGCGCTTGTCACCGTCCTTGGCCGCGGCTTCAAGGCCAACAACCACCGCTTCCTGCCCGATATACAGATGGCAGAACCCGCCGATCAGGCCCATGCCATACAACTGGCCCGCCTTTTCCTCGAAACGCCGGATCAGCAGCATTTCGCGGTAGTATTTCAAAAGCTCGTCCTTCGACACGTTCGGTCGATCGGCTGCCTTCTTCGTGGCCATCGGCGGTATCCTCCCCTCGGCTGTCCGTAAAGTAGTTCAACGTTAAACGACCTATACTGTATCGGGCTTTCTTGGGTCAAAACAAAAAAGCCAAGCGCGACCGGGGTCGGCGCATGGCTGCCATGCAATCAGGGAAAGGCTGGACAAGTGTGGCCCCGGTCATTTTCCGGGGCCTGTGGGTGCCGGGAAAGGGGTTGCAAATGCCCTGCGTCAGGCCCGTAACAGGGCCGGGCGCGTCACTGGATCACGATCTCATCGGCGCGAACATAGCCCAGCACGTCGCGTGCCTGTTCGTCCAGCAGGTCAATATCCAGAAATTCATCCGACAGGCGCATCGTGCGGTTCTGCATTTCCTCCAGTTCTGCCGCCAGCCTGTCCCGTTCGGCTGTCAGAACCTCTGCCTCGGCCGCGATTTCCACTTGCCGGAACACGCCATAATCGCCTTGCACGGCGGCAAAGGTGAAATAGCTGCCCAACGTAAAGGCCAGCAGAAAATAGGCCATTGCGCCAAGGGACGGGCGGGTGGAGGACTGGTTCATCTGCTCTCGCCATCTTTCGCCCCTCTGTCGGGGGCGCGTTCATGCCAATGAATCACAATCATCCGGGCAGACCAAGGGGCAGGAAGGGCAATTGCCGCAACAAGCCAAAATCTGGGGCATCCGTGCCACAGATGCGCCAATCAAAAAGGGCAGCGCCCCGGCGCAGCCCTTCAAAATCCTGCAATGCCCGACCTTGCGCCTCAGCCCGCGATGGATGCCGCCCAGATGCCTTCAACCGCCTTGCCCAGCATGGCATTGAATTCGGCGTCTGATTGCTGCGCGCTCAGCCCTTCGGTCAAGGCGCGGCTGAAGCTGGCGATTACCCCGGTGTTGCGGGCAAGGATAGCGTTTGCCGCATCACGTGCATGGCCACCCGAAAGGGCCACCACCCGCAGCACACGCGGATGCTGGACCAACGGCAGATAGAAATTGTCCACGCTTGGCAGGCTCAGCTTCAGCATGACCTGCTGGTCGGCGGGCAGCGCGTCCAGCGCCGCGATGATCGCATCACGAAGCAGCGCCTCGGCCGCCGCCTTGTCGGTGATCGAAATGGTCACCTCCGGCTCAAGGATCGGCATCAGCCCGGCGGCGATGACCTGCTGGCCAAGCGCGAATTGCTGCGCGACCACCGCCTCGATCCCCTTGGGATTGGCGGCATTAATGACCGACCGTTCCTTGGTGCCATAAATCCCGGCCGCTACGGCGCGGGCCAGCAACGCCTCCAGCCCCGGAATGGGCTTCATCAACTGCACGCCGTCGGCCTCGGCCTCCAGCCCCTTGTCGATTTTCAGGAAAGGCACGACGCCGCGCTTTTGCCACAGGAATTGCGCCGTGGGAATCCCCTCGACCGTGCGGTCCATGGTCTGTTCAAACAGGATGGCGCCCACGACCCGCTCTCCGGTAAAGGCGGGCGAAGTCATGATCCGTGCGCGCATCGCATGCATCAGATCGAACATGCCCGCCTCATCCGTCCAGGCGCCTTCGGCAATGCCATATTGGCGCAGGGCTTTGGGGGTCGATCCGCCCGATTGATCAAGGGCGGCGATAAATCCCCGGCCCTCGCGCATCTTTGCGGTCATCGCGGCGGTGGTCATGTCTGCTCTCCCGTGGAACGTGCTGCCTTTGCACATAGCCCACGCCAAAGCCGCCCCGCAATCCAGTTAGCGCCAACGCAGCCGGAATTTCGCCAGCGCACCGTGGGTCAGATGTTCAAGGCGGTGACACCGGGCAATTCCTTGCCCTCCATCCATTCCAGAAACGCGCCGCCCGCGGTGGAGATAAAGGTGAAATCCGCCGCCGCCTCTGCCGCGTTCAGGGCCGCGACCGTATCGCCGCCACCCGCGACGGATACCAGCGCCCCGCCCCGTGTCAGCCGCGCCGCGGCCTGCGCGGCGGCATTGGTTGCAGTATCAAAAGGCTTGATTTCAAACGCGCCAAGCGGGCCGTTCCAGATCAGGGTTTTCGCGGCCTCAAACACGCGCACAATTGCCGCCACCGTCTGCGGCCCGGCATCCAGGATCATCGCATCTGCCGGGCAATTGGCCACCGGCACCGTCTCGCTTGCAGCGCCCGCCTTGAATTCGCGCGCCACGACAACATCCACCGGCAGATGGATGGTGCAACCCGCGGCCTGCGCCTTACCCAGAATCTCGCGCGCCGTATCGGCCATGTCGCGTTCGGCCAACGATTTGCCCACTTCCACGCCTTGCGCCACCAGGAACGTGTTGGCCATGCCGCCGCCGATCACCAGATGATCGACCTTGGTCACAAGATTGCCCAGCAGGTCCAGCTTGGTGGAAACCTTGGCCCCACCTACGACGGCGACGACAGGCCGCGCGGGGGTGCCCAAGGCCGCCTCCAGCGCGCGCAATTCCGCCTCCATCAAACGCCCCGCTGCCGATGGCATCAACGCGGCAATCCCTGTGGTCGAGGCGTGCGCCCGGTGCGCGGCAGAAAAGGCGTCATTTACAAAGACATCGCCCAGCGCGGCCATACCCTGCGCCAGGGCAGGGTCATTCTTTTCCTCGCCGGGATGAAAGCGGGTGTTTTCCAGCAGCACAACATCGCCCGCACCCGCCGCCGCAATGGCCGTTGCGGCCACATCGCCCACGCAATCCGCGCCGAACACAACCTTGCGCCCCAGCGCCGCCTCCAGTGCGGGCACCACATGGCGCAGGCTCATTTCCGGCACGACCTTGCCCTTGGGCCGGTCAAAATGCGCCAGCAGCACCACCTTGCCGCCGCGCGCGATGACATCTTCCACCGTGGGGACGATCTTTTCGATCCGGGTGGCATCGGTCACGCGGCCCGCCTCCATCGGCACGTTGATATCCACCCGCACCAGCACCGTCTTGCCCGCCAGCGCCACGTCGTCCAAGGTTTTCCAGCCCAAAGTCGCCTCCATCACAGGATTTGCCCCTGTTTCCGCCCCTTCGCCCGCGCCGTCAACCATGCGTGTTGCCCGTGTCGCAGCCTTTGACCCTTTCCTTGACCGCCTTGCGCCATTAGGTTCCCGAGCAAAGAAACCAAAGGATTCCTCTCATGGCTGATATCAAAGACCCGGAAAACACCATCATCCTGACGCTGAAGGATGGTGAGGTGGTCATCGAATTGCTGGCCGACATCGCGCCCAAACATGCCGAACGGATGAAGGCACTGGCCCGCGAAAAGGCCTATGACAACGTGGCCTTTCACCGCGTGATCGACGGCTTCATGGCCCAGACCGGCGATGTGGAAAACGGCAATATGGAAAACAACTTCAACCTGCGCCGTGCGGGCACGGGCGGTTCGGCCCATCCTGACCTGCCTGCCGAATTCAGCAAGATCCCGCATGATCGCGGCACCCTTGGCGCGGCACGTTCGGCGAACCCGAATTCGGCCAACAGCCAGTTCTTCATCAACTTTTCCGACAACCATTTCCTGAACGGCCAATACACCGTCTATGGCCGCGTGATTTCGGGGATGGAACATGTCGACAAGATCACCCGCGGCGAACCGCCGGCCAGCCCTGACCGCATGATCACCGTCCGGGTGGCTGCCGATGTCGCGTGATCGGTTCATCGCAGGCGGGCTTTTCGCGCTTGGCCTTGCCGCACTGGGCGGCTTTGCGCTCAGCCAGTCCGCCGTGGCGCAGGACGTGATCGATGGCCCCGGTCCCAACCTGATGATCGAGGTGGCGGGGTCCACCACAGGCACCATCGTGATCGACCTGGCATCCGATGTGGCCCCGAACCACGTGGCCCAGATCACCGCGCTGGCCCAGGAAGGCGCCTATGACGGCGTTGTGTTCCACCGCGTGATCGACGGCTTCATGGCGCAGACCGGCGATGTCGAATTCGGCAAGACCGGGGGTGACCTGTCCGGGGCGGGCATGGGGGGATCATCCAAGCCCGACCTGGCCGCCGAGTTTTCGTCGATGACCTTTGATCGCGGCGTCGTGGGGATGGCCCGGTCGATGGACCCGAACTCTGCCAACAGCCAGTTCTTCATCATGTTTGGCGCGGCCCCGCATCTGGACGGGCAGTATACCGTGGTGGGCCGCGTGATTTCGGGCATGGAGGTGGTCGACGCCATCAAAAAGGGTGATCAGGCCGCCAATGGTGCGGTGGATGCGCCCGATTACATGGCATCCGTCACCGTCGCCGAATAAGCGATACGTGAATGCAGACCCAAAGGGGGGCCACGCGCCCCCCTTTTTCATGCCGTCAACCGGTCGCGCAGCACGCGGCGCAGGATCTTGCCCGACGCCGATTTCGGCACCGCCTCCACCAGATGCACCACACGCGGCACCTTATAGCTCGCCAGTCGCCCACGCAGATGGGCCAGCACCGCACCCTCGTCAAACACCACCCCCGGCGCGGGCACGACAAAAGCCACCGGCACCTCGCCCGCCTCATCATCCGCCACGCCAATCACGGCGGCGTCCGCAATATCCGGGTGGGCCAGCAACTCCGCCTCCACCTCGGCGGGGGCGACCTGAAAGCCCTTTACCTTGATCAACTCCTTCAGTCGGTCGCGGATGAACAGATATCCCTCCTCATCCGCTACCCCCAGATCGCCGGTCCGCAACCAGCCATCGGGCAGCAGGCTGCGCGCCGTCGCCTCGGGGTTGCCCAGATAGCCCAGCATCACCTGCGGACCACGCACCCACACCTCGCCCTCGGTGCCAACGGGCAGGGCGTCCCCGGTGCCGGGGTCGGCAATCTTCCATTCCGTGCTGGGCGTCGCCACCCCCACCGATCCGGGGCGCAGCCTGCCGGGCGGCACGCAATGCGACATCGGGCTTAACTCGGTCATCCCATAGCCCTGCACTGCACGGCAGCCCAGCCGCCGCCCCACCGCCTCGGCCGTTTCCACACCCAAGGGCGCAGCGGCAGAGATCAGCGTTTCGACCGATGACAGATCGAACCGGTCCACCATCGGATGCTTGGCCAGCGCAATCGCCACAGGCGGGGCCACAAGGATGTGGCGCGGGCGATGAGTCTGGATATGCGTCAGAAACGCCTCAAGATCGAAACGCGGCATCGTCACAATCCGCGCCCCCGCCGCAAGGAACGGGTTCATCACCACGTTCAGCCCGTAGATGTGGAAGAACGGCAGAAAGGCCACCGTGCTGTCGCCTTCCCGCAGGTCCAGCATGACCTGCACCTGATCGACATTCACCACCAGATTTCGATGGCTTAGCACCACGCCCTTGGGCAGGCCCGTCGTGCCGGACGAATAGGGCAGAACCACGGGATAGCTATCCAGATCCACCGCTACCTGCGCCGCCAGCGCCGGCCCGCGCAAACCATCAATCCCGCGCACCCCATCGGCGGCGCCGATCACCAGAACCTCGGCCACCGCCGTATCCGCCGCCGCCGCCCGCGCCACCTCCAGCAGCGCTGGCACGGTGATCAACAGCACAGCCCCGGAATCGCGCAACTGATGCCCCACTTCCGGCGCGGTATAGGTGGGGTTGATCGGTGTCACGGTCCCGCCCGCCAGGGCGACGGCATGAAACACCACTGCATAATCCGGGCAGTTCGGGGCCAGAAGCGCCACCACAATTCCGGGACCAACGCCAAGCGCCTGCACCCCCCCGGCCAGTTCGCGGATTGCCGCCTCCATCTGCGCGCCTGTCAGGCTGGCCCCGCTTGGCCCGTCTACCGCCACGATCCGCCCCGGATCGGCCCGCAGGCCCATCAGCACCCGGTCCGTGATCGACATGTCCCGCAGCGCCACATCGGGCAGCGGGCTTTTATGAATGGTCATGGCGTGGTCCTCCCTGACGGTCAGGCTATCATGCAGACCGAAAAGGGCAGGCTGTAAATTGGTCGGGGGTCGTCCCCCGACCGGCGTTATCCCAAAGTCACCAGCGCATGCCGCTTTTTCCCGGCGGTCAGCTTCAGCGGTTCGGCCAGATCACCTGCCCCAAGGCGCAATGCCACATCGGTGATAACCGCGTCATTCACCTTGGCCCCACCCTCAAGGATCAACCGCTTGGCATCCTTGCCCGAAGCGGCCAACCCTGCGCGCACGAACAGTTGCACGATCCCCACACCATCGGCCACTTCATCGGGCGCCAGGGTGATGGTCGGCAGGTCGTCGCCGATGCCACCCTTTTCAAACACCTCGCGCGCGGTCGCTTCGGCCGCCGCCGCCGCATCCGCGCCGTGCAGCAGGGTGGTGACGTGATTGGCCAGGATAATCTTGGCCGCGTTGATCTCAGACCCGGCCAACGCCCCCAACCTGTCGCATTCCTCGACCGGCAATTCGGTATACAGCTTCAGGAACCGCCCCACATCCGCATCGGTGGTGTTGCGCCAGAACTGCCAGAATTCATAAGGCGACAGCATCCCGCCATCCAGCCAGACCGCACCGCCCTGCGATTTGCCCATCTTGCGCCCGTCGCTGGTGGTCAACAAAGGTGAGGTCAGACCAAAGATCTCGGCCTCCAGCACGCGGCGGGTCAGGTCGATCCCGTTGATGATATTACCCCACTGATCCGATCCGCCCATCTGCAACCGACAGCCATATCGGCGGTGAAGTTCAAGAAAATCATAGGCTTGCAGGATCATGTAGTTGAATTCAAGGAAGGACAGCGATTGTTCCCGATCCAACCGCGACTTGACGGATTCAAACGACAGCATCCGGTTGACCGAAAAATGCCGCCCGATGTCGCGCAGGAAATCCAGATAGTTCAGGCTGTCCAGCCATTCGGCATTGTTCAGCATGATCGCATCTGTCGCCCCCTCGCCATAGGCCAGGTAGCGGGCAAATACCTTCTGCATCCCACCGATATTGGCGTCGATCTGCGCGGGCGTCAGCAGCGGCCGCTCCTCTGCCCGAAAGGACGGATCACCCACCTTGGTGGTGCCGCCCCCCATCAGGGTGATCGGCTTATGCCCGGTCTTTTGCAGCCAACGCAGCATCATGATGTTCAGCAGATGGCCCACATGCAGGCTCGCCGCCGTGGCGTCATAACCGATATAGGCAGGCACGACCCCCGCGATCAACGCCTCATCCAACGCCTGGTAATCGGTGCAGTCGGCCAGATAGCCGCGCTCCATCATCACGCGCATGAAGTCGGATTTCGGATGGTAGGTCATGGGTCACCCGTGCTTTATGTTGCGGGCGGGGTATAGCCGGGGCAGGGGGCAAGGGGAAGATGCGAAGCGGCGGTGCGATCTGGGCGCTTGGCACGATGTCCGGCACATCGCTGGACGGGGTCGATGCCGCAATGGTGCTGACCGACGGGGAACGCATCCTGGAATTCGGTCCCACCGCCTTTCGCCCCTATACCGCTGCCGAACAATCCACCCTGCGGGCCGCCCTTGGCCGCTGGCCGGGCCAAGACGGCGTGACCGATGCGGCCGAAGTGGTGGAGGCCGCCCATGCCGAAGTGCTGTCGCGCTTTTCAGGGGCGGACCTGGTGGGGTTCCACGGCCAGACGCTGGCACACGATCCGCGTGGGCGCGGCACCCATCAGGCGGGCGACGGCGCGCTTCTGGCACGAGTGCTGGGTCTGCCGGTGGTGTGGGATTTCCGATCCGCAGATGTGGCACTTGGCGGGCAGGGCGCGCCGCTTGTGCCCTTTTTCCACTTTGCCTGCGCACGGTACATCGGGGCCGACCGTCCTTTGGCCATCCTCAACCTTGGTGGCGTCGGCAACATCACCTGGATCGACCCGCGCCAACCCGCCCCCGAATCCCACGGCGCGCTACTGGCCTTTGACACCGGCCCTGCCAATGCGCCCTTGAACGATCTGATGCAGGTCCGTACCGGCCAACCGATGGACCCGCAGGGCGAAACCGCCCAAAAGGGCAGGGTGGACGAAGACCGCCTCAAAGCCTTCCTCGCCCATCCGTGGTTTCACAAGATGCCACCCAAGTCTCTGGACCGGAACGATTTTCACATCAGCCTCGATATGGGAAACCTGCCGCTGGAAGATGCCGCCGCCACCCTGACCGCCGCTGCCGCCGCTGCGGTGGCGCGTGGGTCCGAACATTTCCCCGTTCCGGTCACCCGCGTTCTGGTGACCGGCGGAGGGCGCCACAATGCCCGCATGATGGCCGAACTGGCCGCCCGCCTGCGGACCGATGTCGAACCGATTGAGGCCGCGGGACTGGACGGCGATATGCTTGAGGCGCAGGCCTTCGCCTTCCTCGCCGTCCGCGTCGCGCGCGGCATGGCGACATCAGGCCCGGCGACAACCGGTGTGGGGGCTTTGGTTGGTGGTGGCAAAGTCAGCCAGCCGGATTAAGAAAGCCAGTGCCGTTTCGCCTTGGCAAAAATACCCAAACACGCCCTCACCGCCGCAGCATCGACCCGGTATAGATCACCAACGCAGCCCAGATCATCGGGAACGCCACCGCCCGCGCGGCCCCAAACGGCTCGCCAAACACGAACACCGCCGTCAGGAAGATCATCGTCGGCGCGATATATTGCAGGATGGCAATGGTCGTCAGCCGCAACAACTTGGCCCCGTTGGCATAAAGCATCAGCGGCACCGCAGTGATCACCCCCGCCAGCAGCAAAAGCCATGTCGCCTGCGCATCGGCCAGAAACATCATCTCGCCCCGTGCCGCGCTCCAGATCACCCAACCAATCGCAAAGGGCGACAGGATCAACACCTCCAGCATAAAGCCTTGGTTCGGCCCCAGCGGCAGACGCTTCTTCAGATAGGCGTAAAAACCCCAGCTTACGGTCAACGCCAGCGCAACGAACGGCACCCGCCCGGCCTCATAGGTCAAAACCAGCACGGCCAGCGCGGCAAGGGCAATCGCGGCCCATTGCGCACGGTTCAGCCGTTCCTTCAGCAGGATCGCACCCAGCGCGACCGAAAACAGAGGGTTAATGTAATAGCCCAGCGCCGCCTCTAGCGCCTGACCGGTCTGGATCGACCAAACATAGATCGCCCAATTGATCGAAATCAGCCCCGCCGTCAGCGCCGCCATCCCGATCATTCGGGGGTTTTTCACCGCCGCCCGCAAATCCGACGTTCGCCCCAGCCAGATCAGCACCGCCCCGGCCACCGGGACTGACCAGATCACCCGATGCGCCAGCACCTCCAGCACCGGCACATGCGACAGCGCCTTCATATAAACGGGCAAGAACCCCCACAGCAGATAGGCGCTTATGGCAAGGAAAAGACCCTTGGGGCTGTCTTCATTCTTGGGTTGGATGGGGACGGGATCGGTCATCCTCCCCTGCTATCCAAGCCCTGCGGAAAGCACCAATGCTGAATTGTGACGGTAGCAATCGATCGGGCGACTTCTGTCAGAAAATTTGCCGGGACGTTTGCGCCGGATTTCGCCGTCACTGTTCCGCGATGGCAAACCCCGGTGGGGCCAGTTCAAACCCCTCGAACCGGAACCCCGGCGCCACGCAGCAACTGACCAGCGCCCAGCCATCCTGCGCCTCGGTCGCCTGCCACCATCCCGCAGGCACCACCGCCTGCGGCCGTTCACCCATCAACACATCCGGGCCAAGACGATGCACAACCACCGGCCCCTCGTCGCCTTCCGCCATCCGCAGGTCCAGCGGGCTGCCCGCATGCCACAGCCATACCTCGCCCGCATCCACCCGGTGCCAATGCGACCGTTCCCCCGCCTTCAGCAGAAAATAGATCGCCGTGCCGACGGCGCGTCCTGCCACCTCGGTGCCTTTCCAGGTTTCACGATACCAGCCACCTTCGGGATGCGGCTGCAAACCCAGTTCCGCGATGATCTGTTGTGCCTGATCCATGCTTTCCTCTGCCTTGCGTCAGTGCCACTCTGCGCCAAAGGAGGCCCCATGCAACCCCAGTTCCTTATTCTTGGCGCAGGCATCACGGGTGCTGCTCTGGCGCATCGTCTTGCCCGTCAGGGCGCGGGTGTCACGATCCTTGATGCCGGCCTCCCGGCCAGCGCGGCATCGGGGCGCAGTTTCGGCTGGGTCAATGCCAGCTTTTTCCTGTCCGACGCGCATTTCCATCTGCGCCACGCCGCGATGCAGGCGCATCAGGCGCTGGCCATTGAACTGGGCCTGGATCCCCAACCGCAAGGCTGCCTGTGGTATGAAGAAACAGGCGTGGATTTCGACCATCGCCACGCTGCGCTGGTGCGTCTGGGCTATCCCCTGCGCTTGCTGGATCGCGCCGCCATCGCCGCTCTTGAACCCCATCTCGCTAATCCTCCTGATCGCGCGTTGTTCTTTCCCACGGAACAAGCCGTCGATCTGGTCCAGTTGACAGGGTTGCTTCTGGCGGCAGCGACGGCGGGGGGTGGGCAGCTTATCACGGGAACCCCAGCCTTGGCATTGACCGAGGCACAGGGAAAGGTGACCGGTATCCGCACCGCACAAGGGGCAATCGTTGCGGATCAGGTCATTCTGGCCTGCGGGACGGGCACGCCCGCGCTTCTTGCGCCGTTGGGTTTGCGTTTTGCTATGCTGCACCGTCCGGGCGCCATTTTTCGCAGCCAACCTGTGCCGCCGCTGCTGTCCCATATCATCGCCGCGCCCGCGCAAGAGCTGCGTCAGGATGCGCAAGGCCACCTGATTGCCCCTGCCAGTGCCGCGCATCAATCCGAGAGCGCCGAAACGGTGGCCAATCCCACCGTGCTGCTGGCCGATACGCTTGCGCGGCTGCGCGGAATGTTTCCACGGGCCGATATTCAGCCTGATCGCCTGATCCTTGCCGAACGACCGGTGCCCGGCGACGGCCTGCCCGTCATCGGCCCTGTCCTGCCGGGTCTGTCCATGGCGGTGATGCATTCCGGCGCGACGCTTGCGCCGCATGTGGCGAACCTGCTGTCGGCAGAGTTGCTGGGGCAGGGTAAAGATCCCGCCCTCACGCCGTTTCGTCCTGCGCGGTTCTTCGCATAAGAAAGCGGCGCGCGGATAGACCGCGCGCCGCTCTTATATCACCGTGCGTATGCACACTGTGCTGCACCGGCCGCTGCACCGCCAGCGGCACCGCCAAATCAGCCTTTCAGGATCGACCGACCGGCATATTCCGCAGTTTCCCCCAGCATCTCTTCGATGCGGATAAGCTGGTTATATTTCGCCAGCCGGTCCGACCGCGACAACGACCCGGTCTTGATCTGCCCGCAATTCGTGGCCACGGCCAGATCTGCGATGGTGGCATCCTCCGTCTCGCCCGACCGATGCGACATCACATTGGTATAGCGCGCCCGATGCGCCATTTCGACCGCCTGCAAGGTTTCGGTCAGGGTGCCGATCTGGTTCACCTTGACCAGCATAGAGTTCGCGCAACCCCTTGAAATACCTTCCGCAAGGCGCTTGGGGTTGGTCACGAACAGATCGTCCCCAACAAGCTGGATCTTGCCGCCCAGAGTGTCGGTCAGCAACTTCCAACCCTCCCAGTCATCCTCAGAACAGCCGTCCTCGATGCTGATGATCGGGTAGTCGGCCGCCAGCCCTGCAAGGAACACGACGTTTTCTTCGATGGACAGGGATTTTCCTTCGCCCTTCATCTCATAGCGGCCACCTTTAAAGTATTCGGTTGCCGCACAATCCAGCGCAAGACAGATATCATCGCCAGGGGTGTAACCCGCCTTCTCGATTGATTTCAAAATGAAATCAAGCGCATCGCGGGCAGAGCTCAGGTTGGGTGCGAAGCCGCCCTCATCACCGATCCCTGTGTTGTGCCCTGCGGCCTGCAACTCTTTCTTCAGGGTGTGGAACACCTCTGATCCCATTCGCACGGCATCGCGGATATCATCCGCGCCAACCGGCATGATCATGAATTCCTGAATGTCGATCGGGTTGTCGGCATGTTCGCCGCCGTTGATGATATTCATCATGGGAACTGGCAACATCCGCGCCGAAGTGCCGCCCACATAACGGAAAAGCGGCTGGCCGGTATGTTCCGCCGCGGCCTTGGCGACAGCGAGCGACACACCAAGAATGGCATTCGCACCAAGCCGGCCCTTGTTGGGCGTGCCGTCCATTTCAATCATCGTGCGGTCGATGCCGACCTGTTCCAGCGCATCGAACCCGACCAGTTCTTCGGCAATCTCGCCGTTCACGGCGGCCACCGCGTCGAGCACACCCTTGCCCATATAGCGGGATTTGTCGCCGTCGCGCCGCTCGACCGCCTCATGCGCGCCGGTCGATGCCCCCGAAGGCACCGCGGCCCGGCCCATGGCCCCGCTTTCCAGATGAACGTCCACCTCGATGGTGGGGTTTCCCCGGCTGTCCAGAATTTCGCGGGCGTGGATGTCAATGATCGTGCTCATGGGCGTAACTGCCTCCCTGGCAAAACGATGGTGCTCTCGCGCGGAGGTTTAAACGCTGCCGCCTTGCAAGGGAAGGGCGCGTTTCTGCGCGCGCAGTCGAAGTCCGGCGAAAACCCATTCAGCCACACGCAGCCCTAGTGGCCGGAATACATCCTTCTGACGACACTCAAGGCAACCCTGCTTGCGGTTGGACAGCAGGGCAAGATCGTCAGTATTCAACGATTGCTGGTGCGCAGGTCAGGATTTTTTAATCGGCACGCCCAGCAGTTCCAGCCGATGACCCACCAGTTTATAGCCCAACCGCGCTGCAATGCGTTCCTGCAATTCTTCGATGTCGGGATCGACGAATTCGATCACATCACCGGAATTCACGTCAATCAGGTGGTCATGATGGTCGCGTTCGGCATCTTCATACCGGGCGCGCCCATCGCCAAATTCCAGTCGGTCAAGGATACCGGCCTCTTCGAACAGCTTCACCGTCCGATAAACCGTCGCAATTGAGATCTTCGGATCAACCTTGGCCGCGCGGGCATACAGTTCTTCGACATCAGGATGGTCGTCGGAATCACCGATAACCCGGGCCACAACCCGGCGCTGATCTGTCATGCGAAGCCCTTTGGATTCGCAGCGGGCGATGATATCCGCCATCTCCTGCCTCATTCACGTTCCCTTTACCCGGATTTACGTGATCCGGGGACAGGGGGCCAGTGCTATCGATTCGCAAGTTGACTTCGCCTTGTCTTGGCCCAAAAGCTGCGCATCAGGGGTGTATGGGGCTGCGCAAGATGCAACGAAAAGAAAGGCTTGATGCCTTTGGTGGCACGGCCTTACTGGCGGTGACGCTGCTGCTGGCCTTTAACCAGATCCTGGTGAAATGGGTGAATACTGGGTTGCAGCCAGTGTTTTTTGCGGGACTTCGGTCTGTCCTGGCGGTGGGGTTCGTCTGGTTATGGCTCTTGTGGTGGCAGCGGCCGCCGCGTTTGCGCCGCACTGACTTTATCCCCGGCCTGTTGATCGGCACGGTCTTTGCGGCGGAATTCCTGTTTCTGTTCCTGTCGCTTGATCTGACTGCTGTCAGCCGCGCGTCTGTTATCTTTTATTCGATGCCCGTGTGGTTTGCGATTCTGGCGCATTTCCTGTTGCCCGGCGAAAGGCTGACCATGTTGCGGGTCGTTGGGCTTTCGCTTGCCTTTGCAGGCACGACTTGGGCCATCCTGTCGCGCAGCCCGGATACCGAGGGCAGCCTGATCGGCGATCTGCTGGCGCTTGGCGGGGCGATGGGGTGGGCTGGAACGGCGATCATCGCGCGTGCATCGCGGCTGCGTCAGGCAGGCCCAGAGATGCAGTTGTTCTGGATGGTGCTGGTGTCCGGTCCAATCCTGCTGCTGGCGGCACCGTTCTTTGGGCCGCTGATCCGCGATGTGACGCCACTACATATAGTGGGCCTGATCTTTCAGTCGTCTATCGTTGTGGCAGGGGGATTCATCGGCTGGCTTTGGCTGTTGTCGGTTTATCCGGCCGCGACGGTGGCCAGCTTTTCCTTTCTGACACCCATCCTTGCCATTTTTTTAGGCTGGATGTTTCTGGGTGAGTCGGTGACCCCGGCACTTTTGGGGGCGGCGACGCTGGTCGGCATGGGGATCGTGTTGATCAATCGTCGCACCCCCCCGCGCACAGAATCGGGTTCTGCAACCTCTGGGCGTTGATGTGCCCGGCTCATGCAATCCGTGAATAGGCCCAGCCAAGCCTGCATCAAACCGTGAAAATCTTTGGTTTTGGCTGTTTCACTCTGCGCGCTTTGCAGGTCAGTAACTGGGGCAAGATGACGGCTGCCGCACCTGTTGCATGAAAATCGTCAAGGAAAAAATCGCCCCCAAATCGTTAAAATTCCCGTTGATCCGACCCGCTGTTTACGACAGTTTGACGAAGTGCTCGGCAGGGCCACAATATCTTGTGGTCGGGCGGCGCTCTCGGATTTACCAGTCATGTTGCGGGCATCTGACACGATGCCCCAGCCTGTGCCCCTTTGGGCAGGGGGCCGATGGGATGTTGCCAGTCGAAAAAGTTTAACATCGGATGGGGCGCAGGCCCCGCCAGAATTGGAGACGGGGCAGAGATGAAAATCGAACGCAAGTTTACCACCGAAGCGACCGGCGCCTATGGTGCTATGTCCTTTGCGACGACGACCTCCGAAATTCGCAATCCCGACGGCAAGATCGTGTTCCGCAATGAGGCGGTCGAGATTCCGGAAGGCTGGAGCCAGGTCGCATCGGACGTGCTGGCGCAAAAGTATTTCCGCAAGGCTGGCATTCCGGCACGGCTGAAGCGGGTCAAGGAAAAGGGTGTGCCCGAGTTTCTGTGGCGTTCGGTTCCCGATGAGGCGGCGCTGGCAGAATTGCCCGAAGGTGAGCGGTTCACGGGCGAAACCTCGGCCAAGCAAGTGTTTGACCGTCTGGCAGGCGCCTGGGCCTATTGGGGTTGGAAGGGTGGTTATTTCACCACCGAGTCTGACGCCCGCGCCTATTTTGATGAAATGCGTTTCATGCTGGCCCGTCAGATGGCCGCGCCGAACAGCCCCCAGTGGTTCAACACCGGTCTGCATTGGGCCTATGGTATCGACGGCCCGTCGCAGGGGCATTTCTATGTGGATTATCAGACCGGCAAGCTGACCAAATCGGACAGCGCCTATGAACACCCGCAGCCCCATGCCTGCTTTATCCAGTCGGTGAGCGATGACCTGGTGAATGAGGGCGGTATCATGGACCTGTGGGTGCGTGAGGCGCGGCTGTTCAAATACGGGTCCGGCACCGGGACCAACTTCTCATCGCTTCGCGGCGAAGGGGAAAAACTGTCGGGTGGCGGCAAGTCGTCGGGTCTGATGGGGTTCCTGAAGATTGGTGACCGCGCAGCGGGCGCCATCAAATCGGGCGGCACCACGCGCCGCGCGGCCAAGATGGTGATTTGTGACATGGATCACCCGGATATCGAGCAGTTCATCAACTGGAAGGTGATCGAAGAACAGAAGGTCGCCTCGTTGGTGGCCGGTTCCAAGGCGCATGAGATCAAGCTGAACGAGATTTTCACCGCGATCCGGCAGTGGGATGGATCGGCCGAGGATTCGGTTGATCCGGCCAAGAACCCGGCGCTGAAGGCGGCGATCAAATCGGCCAAAAAGGCGATGATCCCCGACACCTATACCAACCGCATTCTGCAATATGCGCGTCAGGGCTTCACCTCGATCGAATTCCCGACCTATGACACCGACTGGGACTCCGAGGCCTACATCACCGTGTCGGGCCAGAACTCCAACAACTCTGTCCGCGTCACGGATGCCTTTCTGAAGGCGGTCAAGGACGATGCCGATTGGGCGCTGATCCGCCGCACGGATGGCAAGACCGCCAAGACGATCAAGGCGCGCGATCTTTGGGATCAGGTGGGTCATGCCGCCTGGGCCTGTGCCGACCCCGGCATCCAGTTCCACGACACCGTCAACGCCTGGCATACCTGCCCCGAAGATGGCCCGATCCGGGGGTCGAACCCCTGTTCGGAATACATGTTCCTGGATGACACCGCCTGCAACCTGGCGTCGATGAACCTGCTGACCTTCTACAAGGACGGGCAGTTCGACAGCGCGGCCTATATGCATGCCACCCGCCTGTGGACTGTTACGCTGGAAGTGTCGGTGATGATGGCGCAGTTCCCGTCCAAGGAAATTGCGCAACGGTCCTATGATTTCCGCACGCTTGGCCTTGGCTATGCCAATATTGGCGGTCTGCTGATGAACATGGGTCTGGGCTATGACTCGGTCGGTGGGCGGGCGCTGTGCGGCGCGTTGACGGCGCTGATGACTGGTATTTCCTATGCCACCTCGGCTGAGATGGCGGCCGAGTTGGGCGCATTCCCCGGTTACAAGCGCAATGCCGATCACATGCTGCGGGTGATCCGCAACCATCGCCGCGCCGCACACGGCGCGACCACCGGCTATGAGGCGGTGAACGTAAACCCAGTTCCGCTCGACAGTGCGAACTGCCCGGATCAAACTCTTGTTGCTCTTGCGAAATCCGCTTGGGATGAGGCGTTGTCCTTGGGTGAGGCGCACGGCTATCGCAATGCGCAGACCACGGTGATCGCGCCGACTGGCACCATCGGCCTTGTCATGGATTGCGACACCACGGGGATCGAGCCGGACTTTGCGCTGGTGAAGTTCAAGAAGCTGGCAGGCGGCGGTTACTTCAAGATCATCAACCAATCGGTTCCTGCCGCGCTGGAAATGCTTGGCTATCCGTCATCGCAGGTGGCCGAGATTGTGGCCCATGCCGTGGGCCACGGCAGCCTTGGCAACTGTCCGGGCATCAACCACACGTCGCTGATCGGGCATGGCTTTGGCCCGCGCGAGTTGGAAAAGATCGATGCGGCGCTGCCGTCGGCATTCGACATCCGCTTCGTGTTCAATCAGTGGACGCTGGGCGAAGACTTCTGCAAGGGATCGCTGGGCATTCCGGCGGAAAAACTGGCAGACCCAACCTTTGATCTGCTGCGCCATCTTGGCTTCACCAAAGCCCAGATCGATGCCGCAAATGACCATGTCTGCGGAACGATGACGCTGGAAAACGCGCCTTTCCTGAAGCCCGAACATTATTCGGTCTTTGATTGCGCCAACCCCTGCGGCAAGACGGGCAAACGCTATCTTTCGGTGGAATCGCACATCTACATGATGGCGGCGGCGCAAAGCTTTATCTCGGGCGCGATTTCCAAGACAATCAACATGCCGAATTCCGCCACCATAGGCGAAACGCTGGCCGCCTATGAATTGTCCTGGAGCCTGGGCATCAAGGCCAATGCCCTTTACCGCGATGGATCAAAGCTGTCGCAGCCTCTGGCATCGGCGCTGGTCGAAGATGACGAGGAGGCCGAAGAAATCCTGTCCACCGGATCTGCGCAGGAAAAGGCCACGGTTCTTGCTGAAAAGATCGTTGAGAAGATCATCATCAAGGAAATCATCCGCACCAACCGCGAAAAGCTTCCGGAACGTCGCAAGGGGTATACCCAGAAAGCTATCGTCGGCGGTCACAAGGTCTATTTGCGGACCGGCGAATATGGCGACGGGCGGCTGGGCGAAATTTTCATCGACATGCACAAGGAAGGCGCTGGCTTCCGTGCGATGATGAACAACTTCGCCATCGCCGTGTCGGTGGGCCTGCAATACGGCGTGCCGCTGGAAGAGTTTGTCGAGGCGTTTACCTTCACCCGTTTTGAACCGGCGGGCATGGTGCAGGGCAACGATTCAATCAAGAATGCGACGTCGATCCTTGACTATATCTTCCGCGAACTGGCGGTCAGCTATCTGGACCGGACGGACCTGGCCCATGTCAAACCCCAAGGCCATGCCTTTGATGACCTGGGGCGGGGCGAGGATGAGGGCAAGCGCAACTTTGGTGAAGTGAGCGAGTCGGCGGCATCCAAGTCAGTGGAACTGCTGCGTTCCATCAGTTCCACCGGGTATCTGCGCAAGCGTCTGCCGCAAGAGTTGGTGGTGTTTCAGGGTGGAATGGGCGCGTCGTCCTTTGCCACCGGAACTGATCCGATCGCTGCCCTGGGTGCGCTGGTCCCGGAAACCATGAGCGGTGCCGCGACGGCGCTGGGCACCGGCACGGTCAGCATGGACGCGCGGGTCAAGGCGAAAATGCAGGGTTACGAAGGTGATCCCTGCGGCGAGTGCGGGAACTACACGCTGGTGCGCAACGGCACCTGCATGAAGTGCAACACTTGCGGCGGCACGAGCGGATGTAGCTGATCTGCTATTCCGGCAACCCGAAAGGGAACGGCCCCCACCATTAGGTGGGGGCCGTTTTGCATTTGCTACAAGATGTTACGCCCGTTTGATCAACCGGATCACGAACAGCAGGATCACGGCGCCGATGGTTGAATGGATGATCGCCGGAATGATTCCACCACCCAGGCCGAACCCGATCTGTGGCAGCAGAAAGCTGGCCACGACAGCGCCGAGAATGCCGATCACGATGTTGCCCAACAGCCCATAGCCACCTCCGGCTACCAGCTTTCCGGCCAGCCAACCTGCGACTGCGCCAATCAACAACATGACCAAAAGACTTTCGATACCCATAGCAATCTCCGTTTGTTCGGATGGTTAGACATCCATTTGCAAAGGCTAACAGGCTGGTTGCACAGGATCAATCAAACGAGGCGATCCTTCGCATCTGGTATGGCCTGACCACAAGATGTCGGTTGGTTCATCGGTCGCCCAGGATTTGGTCGGTGTGTTCTGGTTCCCGGATTGAGAGTCGTCTCGTCATCGCGCAACGCATGCGGTATTCCATCACACGTGAAAGGCGAGTGCGGTGCCAGACTGCCGTGCCTTTAAAAAGTGCCTTGTTTCGACGGCAATGAAATCAACCAGGCAAACTGAATGCGGCGAATTACAGCGTTCGTTGTAATGGTGCTTTGTTTAATACTCTTTGTTCTTGCCCAAACGGTACTCGGCTTCGACGTGGTCGCAATTGCCGGGGCTGTGCTTCGTTGGGTCAGAAGCCTTGTGATGTATCAGGTTGATCGCATTTGGAATGAAGTTCTTAACCGTGATTGGGTTGGACTGTTGGTCAATCCTTTCAACGCGGCGATCACAGGAATTTATCTTTTCTCACTTGTTATCGAAATCGGCATTCACGGATGGCAGAAGCGGTCCATAGACAAAGGCTGGCATGCGTCATCGCTTTATCGTCTGTCCAGAATGGTGGGCAACAAGACGGCGCGGACTGACTTTTACATGTTCGTTTACAACCGATTGGCGCTGGATGCCTTTGTGATGCAGGCGCTTATGTTGCTTGGCCCGCTGTTTGTTTTTGCGTTGGTTCAGGCAAATTTGAATTTTAACCTTTTTGCCAATGTGCCGAACCCGGTTGTCCAGTTCATGATTTATCTCGTGGTTCAGGATTTCATCTATTATTGGTTCCATCGCATTTCGCATGAATCCCGCGCCTTGTGGGAAATTCATAAATTCCACCATGCTGCAACGGAAATGAACCTGATCACCGGTGTTCGAGACCATCCTTTTGAAAAGGCGATGCAGACTGCGCTGTCATCAATTCCGCTTGCTGTTCTTGGTGCCCCGATCGAGCAGTTCATTTCCTTTTGGTTGCTGGTCTCGTTGGTAAATGTCTGGTTCCATTCGGATTTTGACTGGCACTTTGGCTGGCTGGATTATGTCCTGATATCCCCACGCACCCATCGTATTCACCATTCCCTTGTCGAAGAGCACTGGGACAAGAACTATGGCGTTATCTTTTCGATATGGGACCATCTGTTTGGCACCTTTTACAAAGGGCAAAACCTGCAACCAGTGTTCGGTGTCACGGACAACTATTTCAACAAGCGCACCTTCCTTTTCGATCTGATTGAACCCTTGCGCCGCTTCTTTCTTGTGGCGCTCGGGAAAAGGTAGGCGTGCGCCCGCTGTCGCAGAGCCACCTCACGGAATCGGTGAGAGCTGCTTGCCCGACGGCCTGATCTTGCCGAAGTCTGGTTCAGATACGTGCATACCGCGCGGACGAAGATCGGCATTTTGACGGGGCAGATCGCGCCGCCATAAGTGATTGTTTATATGGAAAAAAGCTCGGCTTTTGGCCGCAGCTGATTGCTTGATTTGCGTTGATGACGGGCCTGCCGGGGTAACGGTCGAAATTTCCGATTTACTTCACAACTTTCTTTGATAGTGTAAAGTAAATTTGGGGATCGGAATGCTTGGACATCGTTTTGCAACGCGGATCAATTCGTTTGCTTCGGGGGCGGCGGGCTACTGGCCGGATCTGTCGGGAAAGCCGGGTCTGGAACAGTTGGTTCGGCGCGCGGCTACGGTTGAGGGGCTGACCGAGCTTGATCTGAACTATCCCGATCACATCGGCGAAGACCCAGCCTTGACAGGGCGGATCGTGCGCGACTGCGGATTGCAGGTTTCCGGGTTGGCGATGCGCTACTACACAAATCCGGCCTTCAAGCGTGGGGCGTTCACCAATCCCGATCCCGTCGTGCGGCGAGAGGCGATTGATCTTACGAAGCGGGGCATTGATGCGGCGCGCAGGATGGGTGCGCCCATGATGACGCTGTGGCTTGGTCAAGATGGGTGGGATTATGCGTTTCAATGCGACTATTCCGCCCTTTGGAATGATGAGATCGCAGGTATCGCCGAAGTGGCGGCCCATGACCCGGATTGTTTGATTTCAATTGAATATAAGCCAAATGAACCAAGGTCTTATGCGGTCCTGCCCGATGCGGCGACCACGCTTTTGGCGATTCAGCAGGTGGGTCTGCCCAACCTTGGCGTGACCATTGATTTTGCCCACGCGCTTTATGCGGATGAGCAGCCTGCCTTTGCGGCGATGCTGGTGCAAAGCCGGTCACAACTCCTTGGGCTGCACCTGAACGATGGCTATGCCAAGCGCGATGACGGGCTGATGGTCGGGGCGGTCCACGAACAGGCCACGTTAGAGCTTTTGCGGGCTGTCCATCGGGGTGGTTTCGACGGGGCAATCTATTTTGACACCTTTCCTGATGCCTCCGGTCTTGATCCGGTGGCCGAGTGCGCGGCGAACATCCGCACCGTGCGCCGCATGCTGGAGGCTGTTCACCGGATGGACGGCGACAACCGTCTGGCGCAGGCACAAGGGCGACAAGACCCGGTCGAGGCACAGGAATTCGCACGCCTGGCGTTGGCACAGGCGACACGACCCTGACTTTACGAAGCTGACTTAAAACGTGTTGAAAATGGGAGGAAACCAATGCAACACTTTCTGAAAGGCGCGCTGGCCGCCAGCGTGTTCACCCTGTCTATGGGCATGGCCCAGGCGCAGGATCTGTCACCTTTGAATTCGGACAGTGAGCCTGACCGGATGGACTGGTCCGAGTTGGAGGCCAAGTTTGGCCCGCTGCCCGCCCCACCTGCGGGGACCAAGGTCGGCGGTGTTTCAAAGACATTGGCCAACGAATACTGGCGGTCGCTTGGCCAGGGCTATCAGAACGTCGCAACGGCGCTGGGGATCGAGTTTGTCTATCAGGCTGCGCAATCCGAAGGCGACCAGTTGGGCCAGCTTTCCATCGCGGAAAACCTGATCAGCCAGGGTTTCAATGCCTTGCTGTTTTCGCCACAGACCGACGCGAACCTGATCCCGGCAGTCGAAGCGGCGGCGGCTGCGGGTATCCCGGTGTTGAACGTCAATGACGCGGTCATACCGTCGGCCACGCAATATGTTGGCAACGTGCAAAAAGGTAACGGCGTCAACGTGGCGAACTGGTTCATCGCAAACCGTCCGGATGGTGGCAAGGTCGCCGTGATCGAAGGCCAACCGGGTGTCTATGCCGCCGGTCAGCGCACCGCAGGATTTACCGAAACCATCACAGCGGCCGGCAATTTTGAGGTTGTTGCCTCGGTTCCGGCAAACTGGAGCCGGGAAGAGGCGTTCAATGCCGCCGCGACGATCCTTCAGCAGTATCCTGATCTGATCGGGTTTTATGCCAACAATGACGGCATGGCCTTGGGTGTGGTCGAAGCGGTGAAAGCAGCAGGCAAGCAGGACCAGGTTGCTGTTTTTGGCACCGACGGGATCTCTGATGCCTATGCCGCTGTCCGCTCTGGCGATTTGACGGGCACTGTGGACAGCTTCCCGGTGCTGACGGGCGAGATTGCGATGGAAGTCGCGCTGCGCCTGATGGCAGGGCAAGACCTGCCCCGCGTGGTTGCCACGCCGCAAGCCTTGATCACCAAGGAGAATGTCGAAACATACGCGACTTCGGACATGGCGGCGCTGCGTGCGGCCTTGATGGCACAATAAGCGCAACAGCGGCCCGCCCGGATGGCTTTACCGGGCGGGCCGCACCTCTTGCAGGATAGCTGTGATGACCCCCCGCCTTTCCCTGACCGGAATAGATAAATCCTATGGCAGCACCCAGGTTCTGCATGGCGTTTCCTTTGCTGTCCAACCCGGTGAGGTTCATGGCCTGCTGGGTGAAAATGGTGCGGGGAAGTCCACGCTTCTTAACGTGCTGTCCGGCGTTATTCGGGCTGATGCGGGGGTCATTGAAATCGACGGCAAGCCAGTCAGCATTGCTTCGCCACGTGAGGCTACGGCCGCCGGGATTGCGATGATCCATCAGGAATTGCAGCAGGTGCCAGAGTTGAGTGTGGCGCAGAACATCTTTCTTGGCGGTGCGTTGCGGCGCATGGGCGGTCTGTTGGTGGACCGAGCCGCGCAAGAGGCCGAGGCGCAGAGACTGCTTGCGCCGCTTGATCCCGGCATTGACGTAACCGCCCCAGTGCGAACCCTGCGCGTGGCGCAAAGACAGATTGTCGAAATGGCCAAGGCCCTGCGCGCGAATGCCCGGATCATTGCCATGGATGAGCCGACATCATCGCTGACCCCGAATGAATTTGAACGTCTGGTGCAGGTGGTGGCCAAACTGACGGCACAAGGCGTGTCGATCATTTATGTCAGCCACAAGATGGACGAAGTTTTCCGGCTTTGCCGCCAGGCCACGATCTTGCGTGACGGGCGGCGTGTGGGGCAGGTGCCGATCCCGGAAACTGGGGTGCGGCAGGTAATCGAATTGATGGTGGGCCGTGAATTGGCAAAAGCCAGCCATCATGGATTTGCCACCGACAAGGCGGTTCTGACGGTTCAGGGGCTGTCGCGGGGCAGGGCGGTTCAGGACGCAAGTTTTACGCTCCATGCGGGCGAAGTGCTTGGCATTGCCGGCCTGGTTGGCGCCGGAAGGACCGAACTTTTGCGCCTGATTGCCGGGGTCGACCGTGCCGATGCCGGGCGCATTCTGATCGAAGGTCAACCCGTTGCTGCCGGTCCGCGCGCGCGTATCCGCGCCGGGCTTGGCCTGGTGCCAGAGGAACGCAAGCGTGACGGCATCATCCGGCACCGACCCATCACCACCAATATCGGCTTGCCCGCCATGCGACGGTTTTCGCGCCTTGGCCTGATCCGCAAGGGCATGTTGCGGAACCGGTCAGAAGACCTTATGCGTGAGGTCGGCCTGCGCCCGCTGGATGTCAGCCGCGCGATCGGCAGCTTTTCCGGCGGCAACCAGCAAAAGGCCATCATCGGCCGCTGGCTGGCCGCTGACACCCGCATCTTTCTGTTCGACGAACCGACCCGCGGCATCGATGTCGGCGCCAAAGCCGAGATTTATGACTTGATCGAGCGTCTCGCCCGCGAAGGCCGTGCCGTGATCGTTGTGTCTTCCGAACTCACTGAGGTGATCCGCGTTTCTGACCGGGTGCTGGTCATGCGCGAAGGCCGGATCAGTGCCACGCTGGGGCCCGGCGAGATCAACGAGGCGACTATCGCCCGTGCCGCCATTCCCGCTTCTTGAAAGCCCAGACATGAACAGTATGACGCAATCTCCGCTACTTTCCCGCATCAAGTTCCGCGAAGCGGGCACGCTTTTGGGCCTGATCCTGATCGGGGCTGTCTTTGCATGGCAGTCAGACACCTTCCTGACCACGCCGAATATCATCAACATCCTGCAACAATCATCGATCAATGCCTGCATCGCTTTGGGGATGACGCTGGTCATCATCTCGGGCGGGATCGACCTGTCGGTCGGGCCGGTGGCGGCGCTGTCTGCAGTTCTGGGCGCTGCCATGCTGGTCGCGGGCGTACCGGTGCCATTGGCAATTCTGGGCGCGCTCGCGGTTGGCGTCTTTTGCGGGTTTGTGAACGGCGCACTGATCACCTGGGGTGGATTGCAGCCGTTCATCGTTACGCTGGGGGGGTTGTCGCTCTATCGTGCGCTGGCGTTGATCTATACCGGCGGCACCCCCATCTTTGGCTTGCCGGACGAATTTCGGGCGCTGACCAACGGATCGGTTCTGGGCGTCCCGAACCCTGTGATTGTTGTGGCCATCTTGGCCGTTCTGGCCTGGGTGATCCTGAACAAATCCCCGCTGGGGGAATATTTCATGGCGGTCGGCGGCAATCCCGAAGCCGCCCGGATCGCCGGTGTTCCCGTAACGCTGACCAGACAGATGGCCTACATGATTTCGGGCTTCATGGCCGCCGTTGCCGCGATGATCCTGATCGGTCGGCTTGGCGCTGCCGAACCGACCCTCGGCACCCTGTGGGAACTGGATGCCATTGCCGCCGCCGCAATCGGCGGAGCCAGCCTGATGGGTGGGCGCGGGTCAATCTTCGGCACCTTGATCGGGGCAATCATCCTGGGCACGCTGCGCAACGGCCTGACATTGATGAATGTGCAGGCCTTCTATCAGTTGCTTGCAACCGGGATCATCATCATTGTCGCCATGCTGATCGACAAGCTGACCAGCGGCAAACAGGGGTAAGACATGGGTGACGCACGCGCGGTCATCGCTCAAATCAGAATGCGGCTGCCAAATCTTACGCCGCTGGAAGGCAAAGTTGCGGCCGATATCCTGGCGCGAAAAGACATTGATGAGGCGACACCTCTTCGCTCTGTGGCGGAAGGTTCCGGCGTGTCAGAGGCGATGGTGGTGAAGGTCGCCAAGAAGCTGGGCTTTGGCGGCTTTCGTGAATTTCGGCAGGGATTGGTGAATTACTACAACCTTGACTCCGCAGCACTCCATTCTGAAATCGGCCCGCAGGATACCGCCGGGCAAATCGTGCAAAAGGTCTTTCGAACCGCGATGCAGGCGTTGGAGGAAACCTTCGCCATCCTCGACCTCGAAGCCTTTGAGCGCGCGGCTGATTTTCTTCATCGCGCCCGTCAGCGCGATTTCTACGGTCTCGGCGGCTCGGCGCAGATCGCCCGTGACGTAAGCCACAAGTTCCTGCGGATCGGGGTGCGCACATCGGTGTTTGACGACGCCCACATGATGGTGATGTCTGCCGCGCTTTTGGGGCATGACGACGTGGCGATTGCCTTTTCCCATTCGGGAAGCACAACAGCGGTGATCGAAGCGGTGGAATTGGCGCGTCGCAACGGCGCCCGGACAATCGCTGTCACGAACTATGCCGACAGCCCGCTCGCGCGGATTGTCGATGTGGTTTTGTGCTCCACCGCGCAAAACAACCCGCTTCTGGGCGAAAACGCGACCGCGCGGATCGCGCAGTTGAACCTGCTGGACGCACTATTCGTGGCGGTCGCGCAGCGTGATCGTGCCGCGGCGGATGCCAATCTTGCGCGAACAATGCGCGCCGTGCAGGCCAAACGAAAGCTGTAAGGAACACCCTGTGAGCCCCTCCACCGTTCTTGTCGTCGGAAGCCTGCATTATGACATCATGGTCGAAGCTGACCATCTGCCCCGCAAGGACGAAACCGCCGTGGGCCGCCGTTGGTATCCCAAATTTGGCGGCAAGGGTGGCAATCAGGCGGTTGCTGCGGCCCGCGCGGGTGCGGCCAGCCGCATGTTCGGTGCCGTTGGGGCCGACGATTTCGGCACCTACCTGCGCCACGCCTTGCGCGCAGGTGGGGTTGACGACCGCTTTGTCGCAAGCCTGCCGGAAATCGGTTCCGGGATGAGCGTTGCAATCCTTGACGCTGAAGGTGATTACGCCGCCACCATCGTCTCAGGGGCGAACCTTCATGCTGATGTGACGGCGTTAAAGGACGCAACCCTTTGGCAGGATGTCGGCCTTCTGATCCTGCAGAACGAAATGCCGGACGCGGTGAATTTCGCGGCGGCGTCGCAGGCCAGACGCCACGGAATCCGCACATTGCTCAATGCAGCACCGGCGCGGGCGCTATCTGCAGATCTGGTGCCGCTTGTCGACATTCTGGTGGTCAATGCCGTCGAGGCCGAGATGATGGGCGCCGATCCGGTCTGTTGCCTGCATAGTGCCGCCGATGCAGCAAAGCGACTGGCAGACCGGTTCGAAGCGGTGATCGTGACCGCTGGCAGCAAAGGACTGGCGGCTGTCACGCCCGAAGATGAGGCGTTCCAACTGCCAGCAGAAAAGGTTCAAGCCGTTTCGAGCCATGGCGCGGGGGATGCCTTCATCGGCGCACTTTGTGCCGCCCTGCTCAAGGGGCATACACTGCGCGAGGCTTGCCAAACCGCCTCCCAAGCCGCAGCCGTTCACGTCAGCACGCGGACGTAGACGCACGGAGAGCCGAGCGAATGGTGTGGGCCTGGAAATTGGATATCAAATCAGAATTCAGCCGGTGGTTGGAGTAACTGCCACTGAGATGTAAGCCACCCATTATTTCTCCCGGTGCGCAAGGTGATGGTGGGAAACGGGGTAATGTCTATGTGACTTTTGAATACCTTCCGACGCATGCACTTGCGCAAGCTCTGTCGAGGCACAGTGATCTTTCACGGGATTTTTCCACCATCTGCGATGAGAATCCGGTCCCTGGAGAAGATGGACGATTAAGAAGGCAAGACTGACTGAAGAGCAGATCATCGGCATGCTGCAGGATCTCGAGGCGGGGGCGAAGTGCGCTGATCTCTGCCGCAAGCATGGGATGTCGGAGGGCACGTTCTATGCTTGGAAGGCTAAGTGTTCCGGGAGACGGAGTCCGAGGCCAAGCGGCTGAAGGCGCTGGAGGACGAGAACGCCAAGCTGAAGAAGCTGCTGAGTGCCTCGCGGCGATCCCCGACACATCAATCTTGGGCCACCGCGTGGCGCGGAAACTGACCGCGCTGATCGAACGCCGCGGCAAGCCGGAGATGATCGTGGAGGACAACGGGACGGAACTGACCTCGAACGCGATCATGAAATGGTCCGCCGAGTATAAGTCGAATGGCCCTCCATCGCGCCCGACAAGCCTATGCAGAATGGCTTTGTGGAAAGCTTTACCGGTAGGATGCGGACGAGGTTTTGAACGAGACACTGTTCCGCAACCTTGCCCATCCTGAGCGCTGAACAGGATGTTGAACTGAACGGTGATCCCTATGCGCTGCCCGACGGGCTGCTACTCGGTGCGCCACCTGCCCTGCTGCGTGCGCTGGTCACGCATCTGGTACTGACGGCCCTGAATTCGAAGGACCAGAAATCGGCGTTTCAGAGTTACCGGGAAAACTGGCCTGCCGATCAATACGGGAAGTTGATGAGCAACGATGACTTGGCCGCTCTGTTGACCGCCTTCACCACGAAGCACCCGCACCTGACGGACTATGTCTACGCTGATCAGGGCATTCCCCTGATGAACGCGGACCGGTGGATCGCGGCGCTGGTCCACCGCCAGTTCGCGGAACAGGGCCTTCCGGTGTTGTCGGTTCATGACAGCTTCATCATCGACTATACCCGGGTGGCGGAACTGAAGCGCGTTATGGCCGAGGCGTAGGAAGCGGTCGCTGGGCCTTCTATGCCGGTGTCGACCGAGGCGTTGGGGCAGGACGAAATCGAGGCCGAACATCGGGCCGACTTTGCTTGGTGGCGACAGGCTCCCCGCTCGGGGGGCTATATGGCTCGGATGAAGGGGTGGGAGGATAGAGCAGGAGGGGTGGTCGTCCCATATGATCGTTAGGGGGAGAGGTGTAGGGAGGAACTACTGATTTGAGATTTATGGGGGGATTCTTTCTCGTATTCCATTACTTATACCTAATCCTCCCCCGCTATCACGCAACCCTGAACCCCGTCCTTTCCTGACCGAAGTAACTCTCGTCCACAGTCTTGATCGTGTAGGTGGCCCTGACCCACACCCCGACACCATGCTTGACCATCAGGTCGGCGAAGCGCTGCCCGTTGATCAGGGCGATCCGGTGTTGGATGCCCGTCGTGACTTATTCCAGCCTTGCCGACGCTTACTTGTGGTCTGGACGCCAAGCACTTGCCACGTCACTGTTCGCTCAATTGGGTTTTGACGAAGAGCTTTGGCATGGCGAGCAGCCTCGTTATCTCGTTGGATTTTGAGCTTCTCTGGGGCGTGAGAGATCATTCTGATCGGCAGAGTTACGGTGCCAACGTATTGGGCGCGCGTGAAGCGATCCCGCGCATGCTGGAAATGTTCGCAAAGAATGGCGTCCGCGCAACATGGGCAACGGTTGGTTTCCTCTTCTGCGAGACGAAGGATGAGTTGCTTGGTTCCCTGCCTGAGTTGCGGCCTGCGTATCGGGATCAACGTTTATCCAACTATACCTATCTCGATGAGGTGGGAGAAGATGAGCGCCGCGATCCATATTACTTTGGAGCGTCTCTCGTTGACCGCATCCGCCAGACGCCCGGTCAGGAGATCGGTACGCATACGCTTTCCCACTTTTACTGCCTTGAAGAGGGACAGAGTGCCGAAGCGTTTCGTGCCGATCTTGCGGCAGCAAACGCGCTGGCCGAGCGTCGTGGCATTGCCTTGAAGTCCATCGTCTTTCCCCGCAACCAGTTTTCTGATGCCAGCCTTGCCGTGTGCCGCGATCTTGGCTTGACCCACTTCCGTGGGAATGCCGCCGGATGGGCGTATCGCGCCGTGCGGACTGCGGACCAGACCAAGCCACGCCGGGCACTTCGGTTGGTTGATGCGTACACAGGAATTCTGGGTGTGCAAAGCTTCACCCCAACATCATGGGCGGGTCTTGTGGACGTGCCGGCAAGTCGGTTCCTTCGGCCCTGTACGGGAAAGCTGGCGCGGCTGCATCATTTGCACTTAGCCACGATCAAAAATGAGATGACATCAGCGGCAAAAGAGGGGAAGGGCTATCATCTCTGGTGGCATCCGCATAATTTTGGCACGAACATGGAGGCCAATCTCATGGGCCTTTCCAGCATTATTGAGCACTATCAAAGGCTCAGGGGCCAGTACGGCATGGCTTCCTGCGCGATGGAAGATTTCAAGTGACTGGGGTCACGGTTACAATTGAACCATTGAGCGACGAGATTCTTGCCGCTTACGCAGCTTCTGGCATGGAGCGGGGAAAAGCGGGAAGGGGCGCCCTAGAATGGGTGTTTGAGGGCAACGCCACACCTTTTGCCGTAGCGCGCCATGGTCATGAAATCATCGGCCTTTCTGCTTACATTAAGTCTAGGATGAGCCTTGGGGGTAGTGAAGCAGTAGCGCTACAGGCAGTGGACTCATTCGTTTCGGACAAGGCTCGTGGCAAAGGCGTGTTCACTGGATTGGCGCGAGCCTATGACCAGCATGCGCAGCAGGAAGGCGCTGATCTGGTCTGGGGTTTTCCGAACGCGAATGCCGCGCCGGTATGGTTCGGAAAGCTGAATTGGACCCAGATGGGGCAAGTGCCGTTCCTGATAAAGCCGCTACGTGCAGGCTTTTTCCTTCGAAAACTTCGTCTTTCTTTCGACTTTCCGTTGTCCTTCACCGCAGATCAGAACCTCCAGCCGGTATCAACCTTCGGCGGTTGGGCGGATGAACTCTGGTCCAGCTTGTCGAGAAAGGTTGTTTGCGGGAATATGCGCGATGGGGCGTTCCTGACACATCGCCTGATTGATGCACCCATGGCCCGTTCGTACCGTGTCGTTGCGGATGAGCGCGACGGTGGGGCGATCGTGGCAACGACCGAGGCTGTGAAGCACGGTGGCCGGATCGGTTATCTCTTGGAAGCGATGGGTCACAGAGAGTTGGATGGCCTTCTTGCCTCCGAGATGCGACGGCTCCGAGACCGTGGTGTGGAAGTCGTGCTCGCTTGGTCCTACCCGTGGTCTACCAACTATCGCAGCCTTAGGAAGGCTGGTTTTTTTCACCTGCCAGAGCGCGTGCGGCCCATCCAGATATGGTTTGGCTCCCGTCCGCTGTCTCCCATCGCGGTAACAGCAGAAGAAACCAAGAACTGGTATCTCAGCTATCTGGATAGCGATACGATCTAGGTGCAACTGGGGCATCCTGTGGGGCGATCGCCTACCGCAATGGACGTAAAAGCCCCTAAAGTGGCTGATATCCGTAGCGAAGCGAAGGATTGGCTGGGGCGCTAGGATTCGAACCTAGGTATGTCGGTACCAAAAACCGATGCCTTACCACTTGGCGACGCCCCAACCGTGCGGCGGTGTTTAGCGAAGGCTTTGGGGGGGTGCAAGGGGGATGACGCGGAAATTCCGCTTGATTGTGTCGCGGCTTCGAAGCGGTTAATCAAAGCCATGCAAAGTGTGGATGTCATTGTTCTTGGGGCGGGTGCTGCGGGCATGTTTGCGGCGATCGAGGCAGGTCGTCGTGGGCGGCGGGTGCTGGTGGTTGATCATGCCAAGGCAGCGGGTGAAAAGATCCGTATCTCGGGTGGGGGGCGGTGCAATTTTACCAACACCGGACTAGGGGTGGAGCGTTTTCTTGGCCAAAATCCGCGGTTTGCCCTGTCACCGCTGCGGCGCTACACGGCGCAGGATTTCATTGCCCGTGTGACTGGCGCTGGAATTGCGTGGCATGAAAAGACGTTGGGCCAGTTGTTCTGCGATGGGTCCGCCACCCAGATTGTCGGGATGTTGTTGTCGGATATGGCGGCAGCGCGGGTCGAGTTGTGGCTGGGAACCAGCCTTGGTTCCGTGCGGCAGGTCGCGGGCGCGTTTGAGGTGGAAACCAGCCGTGGCCCGGTTCGGGCTGCCTCAGTCATCGTGGCAACCGGCGGCAAGTCGATCCCCAAGATGGGGGCCACCGGATATGGATACCGGATAGCGGAAACCTTTGGGCTTTCGTTGGTTGAAACGCGGCCAGCGCTGGTGCCGTTGACCTTTGCCGAACAGGAACTGGAATGGATGCGCCCCTTGGCGGGTGTGGCGCTGCCCGGTCGGGTAAGCCACGGCAAGACGGGGTTCAACGAGGCTGTGCTGTTCACCCACCGTGGCCTGTCGGGGCCTGCAATCCTGCAGATTTCATCTTACTGGCGTGAGGGGGAAGATATCATTCTGAACCTTGCGCCGGGACGCGATATGGCGGCCTTTCTCAAGGCCGAAAAGCAGGCTTCGGGCAAGGCGGCTCTGCGTACCGCGCTTGCAAAGGTGCTACCGGAAAAGCTGGCGCGATTGATCGAGACGCAGGCCGCGGCAGGCGGACCGCTGGCCGAAATGCCACGCGCGGCGTTGGAAAAGGTTGCCGGGCAGGTCACAGGGTGGCACTTGCGGCCTGTTGGTTCAGAGGGATATCGCACCGCCGAGGTGACGCTGGGTGGCGTTGATACGGATGCGCTGGATGCGCGGACAATGGCCGCGAAGGCGGTTCCGGGACTGTATTTCGTGGGTGAGGTCGTTGACGTGACTGGCTGGCTGGGCGGTTACAACTTTCAATGGGCATGGTCTTCGGGTTGGGTGGCGGGGCAGGTGGCATGACTTCCCGGCAAAACCGGGTTTGCCCCACCGGGGAAATTGTCGCAAACCCCGCCCGCGGGATGTTCATGGGCAATAGGGGCTGCCTGCATGATCATCAGGGCCAGCTTGGCACGGCACGGTGGCGACACAAGAACTGGATCACCTGTGCCTTGTCCTTCAAGGGGCGTAAGCGACACCTGATGGCACCCGGTTCTTATACTGAACTGTTCTTCATGGATGAATCTGTGGCCTGTGCCGCCGGACATCGCCCCTGTGCCGAATGTCGCCGGGGTGCTTGGCAGGGGTTTCAGGCCGCTTGGGCCATGAATTTCGGCAAGGCAAGCGCCGCCGACATCGACCGCAGCCTTCATCTTGCGCGGCTGGAGGGAAAGGATCAGCGTCGCCATCAAGCCGTGGCCAAAGACTTGCCGGATGGTGTGATGGTGTTGCTGGATGGGCTGCCGCACCTTGTGCTTGGCGGACAGGCGCGAAGCTGGCGACCCGATCGCTATGGCGCGGACCGATTGCTGCCTGATGGGTCGGTCACCGTTCTGACACCGGCCCCGATGGTCGCGGTGATGGGGTCTGGCTGGCGGCCAGAACTGCACAGCAGTATCATCACCGGGGCCAACCTGTGATCCTTTTGATGGCGGGGGGCGGCGTTGGTTTTGGCTGCGGTCTCAATGCCGACCCGCGCACCGCCGACCTGTATCAAACCCGCAGGGGGTTTGATTTTGCCAGCCGGTCAAAGGCCATCAGGCTGTCGATCAGCGCAGGCATCTGATCCAGCGGAATCATGTTTGGCCCATCGGAAGGCGCGGTGTCCGGCGCTTCGTGTGTTTCGATGAACACCCCGGCAATCCCGATGGCCACGGCACAGCGGGCCATTACGGGTGCAAATTCACGCTGCCCGCCCGAGGAATTGCCCTGTCCTCCGGGTTGCTGAACCGAATGGGTGGCATCCATGATCACCGGCCATCCGGTGCGCGCCATCGTCGGCAAGGACCGCATGTCTGCAACCAGCGTATTATACCCGAAACTCGCCCCCCGTTCGGTCAGCAAGATACGGTCATTGCCGGTCGATGCGACCTTTTCAGCGACATTCGCCATGTCCCAAGGGGCAAGAAACTGACCCTTCTTGATGTTGACGACGGCCCCGGTTTCCCCGGCGGCAATCAGCAGATCGGTCTGACGGCACAGGAACGCCGGAATCTGGATCACATCCACCACCTGCGCAGCCTGGCGGGCCTGATCCGCATCGTGAATATCGGTCAGCACCGGCATGCCCATGGCGCGGATAGCCTCCAACACCTTCAGGCCCGCGTCGATCCCAAGGCCGCGCCGCCCCTTCAACGATGTGCGATTTGCCTTATCGTAGCTTGCCTTGAATACATATTGCGCACCGGCCTTGGCACAGACCTCTGCCATTCTGCCTGCGATCATCTGGGCATGGTCAAGGCTTTCCAACTGGCACGGACCGGCTATCACCAGAAGCGGGTTGTCATTGCTGACTGACAGCCCGCCGATATCGACTTGTCTCATCTTTTTCCTCAGGCCGAGACTTGTTCGCGCAGGATTGCAGCGGTCATCGACAACACAAGGTATATACCGGCAAAGATCAGCATCGCCACCACCGTGTTCTCGAATGCGCGGGGATAGGTCGCCTCATCCGGGGCCACCGGCGCCACGGAAAGTGAGATATAGCGGGCCTGGCGGTTCGCTTCGATCCGTGCGGTTTCCATCGATTGCAGCGATTGGGCCAGCATCATCTGGCGTGTTTCGGCATCCGCCTCGGCAATTGCCAGTTCCGATTGAACACGGGCAAGCGATTGGCCGGAACTGTCTTCCTCAACCAGTTTCGACCGAAGAAGGCTTATTTCATTTTCCAGCGTGGCGATGCGGCGTTTCAGCGGGTCCATCCGCGCCAGATTCGGGGTGGCATTCGATTCCATCTGCGCCAATGACAGCTTGTCGGCGGTCAGCTGGCCCTCCAACTGGCCGATCTGGCTGGTGATCAGGCTGACTTCAACTTCGGACGACAAGACCTTGAAAGTTTCCTGCAAGGTGACAGCGCGTTGGCGGGCATCCAGAAGGGCGGCTTCTGCTTCGGTGAAACTTTCCCGCGCGCCCTTCATCGCGTCTTCGCGCAGGCGTTGGGTCAACTGGTCTACCTGTTCTTCTGCGTAACCGATCAGCGCATCGGCAAAACGAACGGAAACCTCCGGGTCAGGGGCGATCACCTCCATGCGGATGATGCCTTCGGTCGGATCATAAGACACGCGCACGTTGCGTTGATAGATCTTGTAGGCGGCTTCGTTCGTGGCGTCCGGGGCAAGCCGTTGGATCGGGTCGATCGTCGGGTCGGCAAAGATGTTGCGGAACCCAATATCGCTGTCCAGCCGCAGCATCGCATCGCGCGATTGCAGATAGCCCTGTACAGTGATCGAATCCTGCATGTTGGCCATCGGCGTGTTTGCCAGCCCGCCCATGGAACTGCTGGAAGCCTGCTGTGGCATTGCTTGCTGGATTACAAACTCTGTGTTCGTGGCATAAAGCGGTGTTGCAATGCGATAATAATAGAACCCCGCCAGGAACGTGGGCAGCATGACAAAAAAGAACAGCCGCGCCAGCATCAGCATGGACCTGCGGCGGCGACGGCGCGCCAGATCCTGCTGCATCTTAAGGATTTCGGCCGCGTGGTTCACTTCTTCGCCGGGTGCAGGCATCTTGACCGGCTTGATCGTCTGCGGCAGCCGCGCACCCGCCGGAACCGGCATCGTCGACCCAATCCGCTGCATGGGCTGCCCCGCTGCGCCATCCTCCTGATCTTCGGCCACAATATCGACCACCGGGTTGGCGCGGAACGGGTCCAGCCCGGCTTGGCGCAGCAATCGAACGGCATCGAAATCAGAGGTGGCAGGAAGCCCGTATTTCTGCGCCATGCGACGGGCAAGGCGCAGTTGCCGCCCGGTCAGCCCTTCACGCCGGATCGCATCCAGATCTGTTGCTGCGGCCGCCTCGGATGGCGACGATACGGAATTCGCCGCACCTCCGGTTGGTGCATTGGCGGCCGTCGGAAAGGACATGTTGCCAAAACCATCCTCTGTCTGGGCGAACAGCGCCTCTTCGGATTGTGCCGGCATCTTTGGCTGCGACGGTCGGTTCGCCTCACCCAGGGCCGCGGCGGCTGTTGCAAAACCGGATTGCGCCGCCGTGGGGTGCGGCCGTTGGGCAGGCCGCGCCGCCATGGGCTGCGGGGCCACCGGTTCCGGCATCGGTTCCGGACGGCGTGTGTTGTACCGCTTAACCTTGAGTTTCATAATTATACAGCCGTTTCGCTTCTTCGAGTGTGTCGAACATGTGCAGCCTACCGTTCATCAGAACAGCAGCAGAGCGGCAGAACTTTTCAAGCGTCGATGCCTGGTGCGATACCACGACGACCGTCGCATTTTGCAGGCGTTCGCGCAGGATGCTGCCCGCCTTGCGATTGAATTCCGCATCGGTGGTGCCCGGCATCCCTTCGTCGATCAGGTAGATGTCGAACTCCAGGGCAAGCAGCAAAGCAAACGAAAATCGTCCCCGCATCCCCGATGAATAAGTCCCGACCGGCATGTCAAAGTATTCGCCAATTCCGCATAGCCAGCGGCAAAAACTTTCCACGTAATCAGGGTCAAGCCCGTAAAGCCTGGCGATATAGCGGGAATTTTCCGTGGCGCTGTGGCGATTGACGACGCCCCCCATGAACCCCAGTGGAAAGGAAATCCGCGAAGATCGCTTGATCGTGCCTTCATCCGGTTGTTCCAAACCGGCCATCATGTTGATGATCGTGGTCTTTCCCGTGCCGTTCGGGGCCAGGATGCCCAAAGAATTGCCCAGCTCCACGCGGAACGTTGCCTGATCGAGTATCACCTTGCGCGTCCGGCCGGTCCAAAAGGACTTCGAGACGTTTTCGAACTCGATCATGCCTGCCCTTTCCCTGCCACAGATGATGCCATCTGCCCCTGCTGCCGGCTTCCCGGACGTTTTTTGCACCATCACAACCGGTGTTGCGGCCCCGGTTTCGGTGGTCTGCTGTCGTGCCTCAGCTAACCCTAGTTTCGGGCGATATTATGTTGAAATCTACCTGACCCTGACAATCGCGCAAGAAACTGTCGCACTGTTTCCTGAATGATGTGTCAAGACGTGGCGAAAGGATCATCACTTTGGGATAAGGCGCGACAACACAACTGCCGCTGGCCAAGCAAGGATCGAAAGCGCAAAGCCAAGTCTTGCCGCCTCGGTCATCGCGCCGCCGGGCAGGGCGGTGTCTAATGCCAGAAGGGGCGCCGTGAAACCGATGCCGCAGATCGCGGCCACCAATAAAAGATCGCGGATGCGGATACCCGCCGGCATGGGCAGGCGGAACAGGTGCGCAGTGGCCAGTGCCCCGATAAAAAGACCAATGGGTTTTCCAATCCAGACTGCGGCAAGGACGGTGCCTGTGGTTGGGGCAATCGCGGCAAAATCCACGCCGCCGCGCGTCAGGCCAAACAGGAACAGGATCACCGGCATTGGCTTGGCCAACATATGTGCCAACCGGTTCAGCGGATCGTGCAGGTATTCCTCGGCCTCGGCAAACAATCCAAAAGCACGATCTGCATGGGGAATCGCGGGAATGATCGGCAGCAGGCCCAATGCGCCCGGCAAACCCGCCGCAACAATCCCGGCCCATGACAGGGCGCCGGCCACCAGATAGGGCCAAAGCACCAGCCCGCGTCGTCGGTCACGTTCCGTTTCGCCGGCCTCCGGGCTTTGCCCATAGATCCGCCAGACCGCGACCGATGCCACAAGCGGCAGCAGCAACCACAGCCACTGCAAACCCGCGGTGGGATAGGCCAAGCCAAGGATCAGGATGCCGATGATGTTTGTCGCAATGCTGATCAACAACAAAAGGTGCAGCGCCGGATGCCCGGTGCCAAAAACCATCCGCCCGACGACATAGCCCAGAACGATATCCGATCCGATGGGCAGCGGCCATCCCGCGCCCCAGGACACCCATTCTTCGGCGGCGAAAATGGCCGAATGGATCAGCCACACTACGATGGCCCCAAGACTGCCGCCCAGCACGGCACCAGCGGGCAATAGCGCGCGTCGCCCCGACAGGGCACCGCGTTGCAGGATCAAGGCTTCCCACAATTCCTTGCCGACAAAGAACATGAAGAAGGCCATCAACAGTTCCGATGTCACGGTCATCGGCGAGATGACCATTGTGTCACCGGCCATCCACACTGGTTTTGCCAGATCGATCAGGCGGTATTCCATCGCGTCATAATAGCTGCCGGGTGACAAGTTCACCCAGGCCGTCGCAAGGATAGCCCCGCCCGACAGGGCAAATGCGAAGCGACGAACAAAGGGAGAGACGCGATACATCGGCGCATGGCCCGCAGCAGGAATAGCTATCATGGGGGTAAGCGCGGCTTCGTTCCCATGCAAGCGGATTGCCACATCGGTCGCGCTGGTGTTGCCTCCGGGACATGGAAGATGGATCATCGGGCCTTGCCCGCCCAGTCCGTTCCAGAAAGGCGCAGCATGAACGACATTCCCGCCGCCCTGAAATCTGACATCGCAGCACAAGAGTTGGCAGATGAAATCCGGACGTGCCGGATTTGCGCCGACCGTTTCGCGGCAACCCAGACGGCGCATGCCCCACGCCCGGTGGTCTGGTTTTCGCCCGCCGCGCGACTGCTGATCGCAGGGCAGGCCCCCGGTGCGCGGGTCCATGCGTCGGGGCGTCCCTTTACCGATGCGTCGGGCGATCGCCTGCGCGATTGGACCGGGCTGTCCGAGGTTGAATTCTATGATCAGCATCGCGTGGCCATTGTGCCGATGGCCTTTTGCTTTCCCGGATATGATGCGCATGGCGCGGACCTGCCGCCTCCGTCGGTCTGTGCCCGAACGTGGCGGGGCAGGGTGCTGGCGTCGCTTCCTGCCCTGCGTCTGGTGCTTGCCGTCGGCGGTGCCGCGCAGGCCTGGCATCTTGGCCGTGATCAGGTCACGGCACGGGTGACCGATTGGCGCAGCCACGCGTCGCGTGGCATCTGGCCCTTGCCGCACCCGTCCTGGCGCAATACCGGGTGGCTGCGGCGCAATCCGTGGTTCGAAGCCGACCTTTTGCCTGCTTTGCGCCTATCAATACGCCGCCTTATGGACGAACCGTCTGGAGATGACCGATGACACCGCTGGATGCCGCCTATGCCGCAATGGAACGTGATGGCGCCGATGACGCAGACCGGCTTCGGTTCTACGAGGTTCTGGCCGACGGCGAATTCTTTCTGCTGCTGCAAGAGGAGGCAGCGGGCACCGATATCAAGCCCCGCATTTTCCCGCTCGACAGTGGCCCGGTCGTCCTGATCTTTGATCAAGAGGAACGGATGGCAGAATTCTCCGGCGGCATCGCCCCTTATGCTGCCCTGCCAGGGCGTGTGATTGCGCAGGTGCTTGCGGGGCAGGGGGTTGGCCTTGGGGTCAACCTTGGGGTTGCGCCATCGCAGATGATCCTTCCACCCGAAGCGTTGGAATGGCTGTCAGGCGTGTTGGATGCCGAACCCGAAGCCGTAGAAGCCCTGCCGGAATCGTTTCACGCCCCGGCATCTTTGCCCGCGACCCTGACCTCCGGGCTCGAGTCGAAGCTGGCCCGTTCCGGTGGGCTGGCGCAGTGCGCCCTTCTGGCCGGCGTCACCTATCGTGGCGGGCGGCGCGGGCATATGCTTGCCTTTGTCGATGCCGCACCAGGGGCAGAACCTGCGCTGACCCGCGCCGCCGGCGAGGCTCTTGCCTTTTCGGGCATCGACATGGGCGAAATAGATGTGACGTTTCTGCTGACCTCTGATCCGGCAACGCTTTCCATGGCCCGTGTTGCCCGACGTTTCGACATGCCCCGCCCTGAAGCCGCCCAACCCTCCGCCCCCAAGCCACCAGGCATGGACCCGGACCGCCCCCCGAAACTGCGTTGAAATGGCGGCCCAATCTTCTGCTTGACATGGGGTATTATGATACCTTTTTTATAAAGCATTGAAATGTATATAATAAATACAGTATTCGCCCCTTGACCCCTTCGCCTCTTCACGCGATAAGCCCCCATCAAAGTTCCGGGGGGTGGTCCCCCGCTTCAACTCATAGGGTTCGATATGAAAACCTTCACCGCAACACCTGCGGATATCGAGAAGAAGTGGATCCTGATTGATGCCGAAGGCATCGTTCTGGGCCGCCTCGCCTCGATCGTCGCAAACATTCTGCGCGGCAAGAACAAGCCGACCTTCACACCCCATATGGATATGGGCGACAACGTGATCGTCATCAACGCTGACAAGATCCAGATGACGGGCAAGAAGCGTGACGACAAGGTCTACTACTGGCACACCGGCCATCCGGGCGGGATCAAGCAGCGCACGGCGCGGCAGGTGCTGGAAGGCAACCACCCTGAGCGTGTGGTCGTAAAGGCCGTTGAACGGATGATCACCCGCAACCGTCTTGGCCGTCAGCAGATGACCAACCTGCGCGTTTATGCCGGGGCGGAACATCCGCACGAAGCCCAGCAGCCCACCGTTCTGGACCTCAAGGTTCTGAACCCGAAGAACACGCGGAGCGCCTGATCATGGCTGACATCAAATCTCTCGACGATCTGAAATCTGCCGTCGCTGGTTCCGCTGCGCCTGCAGCGGCAGAGGCCGCCGCCCCAAAGACCCCGCAGCGTGACTCGCTGGGTCGGTCCTATGCAACGGGCAAGCGCAAGGATGCGGTCGCCCGCGTCTGGGTAAAACCCGGTTCCGGCAAGGTTGTGGTCAACGGCAAGGAAATGGCGGCATACTTCGCCCGTCCGGTGCTGCAGATGATCCTGAAACAGCCGTTCCAGATTGCCAATGTCGAAGGCCAGTTCGACGTGTTCGCCACCGTTGCCGGTGGTGGGCTGTCGGGCCAGGCTGGCGCTGTGAAGCACGGCATTTCCAAGGCGCTTCAACTGTATGAACCCTCGCTGCGCCCTGCGCTCAAGGCGGCTGGCTTCCTGACGCGCGATAGCCGTGTCGTGGAACGCAAAAAATATGGCAAGGCGAAGGCCCGCAAATCGTTCCAGTTCTCCAAGCGTTAAGGAACTGCGTCAGATTTTTGTCGAAAGGCCCGCTTCGCGCGGGCCTTTTGTTTGCTCAGCACAAACTCCCTTCTGTGCAAACATAAGGTTCGATCTTTCCCGATCGTCGGGATGCACGCCAACAGACGGTGCCGTCTGGCCCAAGTCGCTGCAACAATAGTTGGCCAATCGGAAGGGACCCCATGATCGCCACCCGGGCCGCGGTCATTTCGGCCGCTCAATATGCCACAATCCGGGGCGGCAATTTCCCGGTCACACCCGACCCATCAGCGTGGCGATGGTTGCCCGATGTAAGCAAAAAAAAGGCCGGGCATTGCCCGGCCCAGTCAGGGGATCGTGGGCAGAAATTCAATCATTCCTGCCAAAATGCTTTCGCGGCCTCACGTTCTGCGCGGCCATCAGACAGGCCGATGTCCCGCAGCAGGTGGTCATCCAGCCGTGACAGCGCCTTGCGCCCGCGTTTGCGCGTTTCCCAAGCCGCAAAGGTCAGCGCAGCCTTGACCAGCAGGCGCGACAGCGGCGGCAGGTTTGCGGGCAATGCACGGGGCAAGGTGCGGGCGGACATGGGATGGTTCCTTTTTGTGTTGATACAATACAGGCGATCTGATACATAAATGCGTACAATAACGCGGCATCGCTGGCCAGAGGAACATTGTGACAGGCACAATTTGGAAGCCCGACCTCACGGCCTATCCGGGGCCCAAATACCTTGCCCTTTCGCGCGCACTGCGCGAGTCGATCCGATCAGGCGATTTGCCTGAGGGCGCGCAACTGCCAACCGTGCGCGATCTGGCATGGGCGTTGGGTGTGACGCCTGGCACGGTATCGCGGGCTTATGCGCTTGCCACGCAAGAGGGTCTTTTGGCCGCTACAGTGGGGCGCGGCACCTTTGTTGCGGCGCGTGCGCCAAGGCTTGGCCCTACACAGCCGCTGCTGTTGGAACGCGACCCGGATCAACTGGTCGGCCGCATCGACCTGCGGGCGCCACGCTTGCCGGATGTCGGTCAGGCGCAGGCATTTTCGGCGGCCCTAACGGAAATCGTGCCCCGGATGGGGGATGACTGGATCGACTATCCATCCCAGCGCAGCGAACTGCCCTTGCGTGCTGCGGTATGCGACTGGTTGTCTGATCGCGCCCTCGGCCCGCTGTCCCTGGATGACATCGCCCTGACGGCGGGGGGGCAAAATGCCATAAGCCTGATCTTGCTGTGCTGCCTGCGCGGCGACCGGCCAGTCGTGCTGACCGAGGAACTGGCCTATCCCGGTTTTCGCCACGCCGCGCGCCTTGCCCGGGCCGAGGTTGTGGGCGTCGAAACCGATGATCAAGGCATGATCCCCGAAGCCTTAGAGGCAGCCTGCCGCCGTCACGGCGCACAAGTGCTTTGCCTGACGACCGAAGCGCAAAACCCCACCACCGCCCGAATGACGCCCGACCGTCGCACCCGCATCGCGGCGATTGCCCGCCATTTTGACCTGCAGGTGATCGAAGATGACTGCTACACTCTGTCCGAAAGCGAATGGCCTGCGCTGCGGGCGCTGGCCCCAGAACGGGTCTGGCATGTCGGCAGTTTGTCAAAAACCGTGTCGGCTGCGCTGCGGTTCGGCTATATCGCCTGCCCAACCGGTATGGGGGAAACCGGGCGCCTGACCGCCCAACATGCCTTCTTTGCCCTTCCCAAACCCGTCAGCGACCTGTGTCTGCACCTGTTCCAAACCGGTGCTGCGCAGGAAATCCGTCGCCGCGTGGGCGAAGACCTGGAGCGCCGCATCCGTATCACCGTCAATCATCTGGGGCGGTTCGATCTGGCATGGCAACCGGGGTTGCGCTTTGCCTTTCTCCGTCTGCCGATGGGCTGGCGTGCCTCGACCTTTACCAGAATGGCCGAAGGGGAAGGCGTGCTGATCCGGTCGGCGGATGAATATGCTCTGATACACGGACGTGCGCCGCATGCCGTGCGCTTTGCCCTTGCCGGGCATATTCCCGAAGATTGCTTCACCACCGGCATCGAAAGATTGGCAAACCTGCTGTCGCGCCCGCCCTATGATCCGCCGGCGGTCTGATCCCCGCGGGATCAATTGGGGCGGAAATGTGGCATTGTGGCGGCGTGGACTGCCACAATCCGGGGCGAAAGGGGCTGTTCTGTGGCGCGCAGGGCGCGCTTTTCGGGGATTGTTTCCATTCCGCGTAAAGACACGTTGACGAAAGCGTCTGCTGATGGCCCAATTAGGCACACAGAGCAGACCTTTAAAGAATGGACCCGAAAATGGGACAGCAGGCATTTTTTCATGCGCCGCATGGCGGCGCAGACTTTCTTGGTATTCGTAAATCTCGCAGCGGTAGCACCGAAATCGTTTATGATGACGGGGTTGCCCGCCGCATGGTCTGGCGTGTCGAAGGCCAGGCCCCCGATGGCAAGTTAACCGATGCCCTGCGCGTGGCCGTGGGGAGCTTGCGGGTGATACCGACCCTGTATGACGAGTTGAAAAAGCGCGCGATCCAGATCGAACGCATTCCAGGTTGACCCCGCCGCCCAGCGGCCATGCCCAAAATTAAGGCCGGCGCGGTGGTTTTCATCGCTCCGGCCTTTTTGGCTGGTGACGCCCCTTGCGCGATCCGCTGGAATGCGTCTAGGTTTTGATCAAAGAGTGGCAGGGCGTGCCAACAGGGGGCATGATGGCGACCAGTACGGGAAAAAGCGGCGAAGGCCGCTCCGAGGCGGCAAGCGGTCTGCTTCTTGTCAGTCCCACCTTGATTTACGCGGTCCTGCTTCTGGCCGCACCCTTGGTGACGGTTCTGGTCTATTCCTTGTCGTTGCGCGATGGTGGGTTCGGCCTCGACAATTATGTCACCGCCTGGTCGGACCGGATCAATCAGTTGCTGATCATGCGGTCGCTGACCGTGTCATTTTCGGTGACGCTGGTCACGGTTCTGCTCGCCTATCCGGTGGCCTATTTCGTCAGTTTCTACGTAAAGCCAGAACGCAAATCATTGTGGCTGTTTCTGATCACGATCCCGTTCTGGACCAGCTATCTGATCCGGGTTTTCCTGTGGAAGGTTATCCTTGGATATAACGGCGTGATCAACTCTGGCCTGCTGTCGCTGGGCCTGATCGATGAACCGCTGCAAGCAATCAACTACAACGTGCCTGCCCTCGTCATGACACTGGCACATGCCTATGCGCCTTTTGCCATCCTGCCGATCTTTGTTGCGCTGGAAAAGATTGACCGCTCTTTCCTAGAAGCGGGCCGCGATCTTGGTGAAAGCCAGTTGATGACCTTTATCCGCGTGACGCTGCCCTTGTCGATGCCGGGCGTCATCGCTGCGGTGCTGATCGTGTTCATCCCCACGGTGGGCGACTATGTGACACCTGACCTGATCGGGGGGGGCAAACTGCCGATGATCGCAAACCGCATCGAAGGCACGCTGCTGAAACAGAACAACAGGGAACTTGGCTCCGCCATTGCCGTTACCGCCATGCTTGTAGTGGCGGTGGTCAGCATCGTGTTCCTTTTGCTTAACCGACGATTCCTGAAGGGTGCGAAATGAAATCCCCCGGTTTTCGTGCCTATACGATCGGTTATCTGATCTTTCTCTATGCGCCGATCATTCTGTTGCCGATGTTTGCGTTCAACGACAGCAAGGTCATCGCCTTCCCGCTTCAGGGGTTCACGACCAATTGGTTCCGTGAGATGTGGGCCGACACCACTCTTTGGAACGCGGTCCGCAACTCGGCCATCATTTCCATTTCGGTCGCGGTCATTTCCACGACGCTTGGCCTGTTTGCCGCCCGTGCCTCGACCCGGTTCAGATTTCCGGCCAAGGCCGGCATCATGGGCCTGATCATGCTGCCACTGGTTCTGCCGGAAATGATCGTGGCGATGTCGATGCTTGTGGTCTTGCTTGCCATCGGGATTGAATTGTCGATCTTCACCATCATTCTGGGCCACGTGCTGATCTGCACGCCCTTTGCCGTGGCGATCCTGTCGTCATCCTTTCAATCACTTGATCAGTCACTGGAAGAGGCGGCCTATGACCTGGGGGAAACGCCGCTTTCCACCTTCTGGCTGATTATCCTGCCGCTGGTGATGCCGGGGATCATCTCCTCGCTTCTGATCTGCTTCACCATCAGCCTTGATGAATTCATCATCGCCTACTTCCTTGGCGGCAATGAAACCGTTCTGTCCGTCTACATCTACGGTCAGTTCCGCTTTCCGGCCAAGGTGCCCGCGATCATGGCGCTTGGGACGATCCTTGTCCTTCTGTCGATCACCCTTCTTGCAATTGCTGAATATTTCCGTCGCCGCGGCATCGCCAAGGCTGGCGGCAAGGATTCCGGAGGCTTTCTGTGACCACCAACGACGCCATGATAGAGTTCCGGGATGTTCATAAATACTATGGCGATTACCACGCCTTGCGCGGCATCACGGCCACCATCCGGCCCGGTGAATTCTTTTCGCTGCTCGGCCCGTCCGGCTGTGGCAAGACCACGCTGTTGCGCACCATCGCCGGGTTCGAAGGCATATCATCCGGCGCTGTCCTGATCGATGGGCGCGATATGGCTGATGTTCCGGCCAACAAGCGCCCGACGAATATGGTGTTCCAATCTTACGCCATTTTTCCCCATCTGTCGGTAGAGGAAAATGTGGGCTTTGGTCTGCGTCGTGACAGCCGGTCTAAAGAGGACAAGGCCAAGGCGGTGATCGAAGCGTTGGAAATGGTCGGTCTCAAAGGCTATGGCAAACGCGCCGCCCACGCCCTTTCCGGCGGTCAACGTCAACGGGTTGCCCTTGCGCGTGCGCTTATCCTGAAGCCCAAGGTTCTGCTGCTGGACGAGCCGCTTTCCGCGCTGGACAAGAAGATGCGCGAACAGATGCAGGTGGAACTGATCCGCCTGCAACGCCAGGTCGGCATCACCTTCATCCTTGTCACGCATGATCAGGAAGAGGCGCTGGTCATGTCTGACCGCATCGCCGTGATGTTCGAAGGCGAAATTGCCCAACTGGCCGATCCCGAAACGCTGTATCGCCGCCCGAACAGCCGCAAGGTGGCAGACTTCATCGGAACGATGAATTTCCTTCCCGCCAGCATCATTTCGGAAAGCGCCGCTTCGGTGGAAATTGAGGCCGCAGGCTTTGGCCGCATTCAACTGGAACCGGGGCAGGTCATGGGTGGGGCTACCGCCGAAGGGGCCGCTGTGGGCTTTCGTCCGGAAACGCTGACCATTCTCTACGAAGGCAGCGCCGCATCCGACCGTGAAAGCATGGCGACCATTGAAGAGGTCGTATATTTCGGTGACATGACCTATTACGATGTGCGGATCGATGGGTCTGAAACCAATGTCCGCATTTCCATGCGCAATGTGTTTGGCCGCCCTGTCCTTGATCGGGGTGAGCGGGCGCGTGTGGGTTGGTCGCCTGGGGCGCTGGTGCTGTTCCGATAGGACAGTGGCCCCACAGGCCAGCGTCCTAACGATCCGGCGGCAAAAGCCCCAATCCACGCAAATAGATGCCGATCCCGGCTTCAAGCAGGTCTTCGGGCGTAAAGGGCGATTTCGCCCCCGGCGCGCCGCGCATGTAAAGTTCGACCACGCCGTGGCTCATGGCCCAGATATGCGCCGAAAACATGGTCGCCGGTGGCCTGCGGTCCGGCGGCATCTGATCTGACAACTTCTCCGCCGCCCGTTCCAGCACCGCCCGCGACTTTTGCGCGACCAGCGCCAATTCGGGATGCGCATTGAACGACAATCCGCTTTCGAACATCGCCATGTAATGTCCGGGATATTTGCGGGCAAAGGCCAGATAGGCCCGCCCGGTTGCCTCAAAGGCGGCAAGCGCCGAAGGTTGCCCGTCGTTGAATGCAAACTCCATCAGCGCGGCGAATATATCATAGCCCTGACGCGCAACTTCGGCGATCAGGTCATCACGGCCACTGAAATGGCGATACACCGCCGCAGGGGTGACATCGGCCCTTTTCGCCGCTTCGGACAGGGTAAAGCCGGTCGGGCCACGCTCGGCAATCAAAGCCAGCGCCCCCTCGACCAGCGCCTGCCGAAGATTGCCGTGGTGATAGCCGTGCTTCATGTCATCTCTTTGGGCGCAGCGCAGGACCACCGCAGATCGCCGGATCTGGTGATCCGATCAGGGCGGCGTCCTTGCCGACAAAGTCGATCTCTCGCAACACGGTCTGGATCGCGGCAAGCCGCGCCCGCCGCTTGTCATCCGACAAGATCACCGTCCAAGGGGCATAGTCGAAATTGCTGCGGGCCATCATTTCGTCAATTGCGTCGCAATAGGCATCCCATTTGCCAAGGCCATCAATGTCGATGGGCGACAGCTTCCACTGCTTCAACGGGTCTTGTTCGCGGGCCAGAAACCGGCGCAACTGTTCTGCCTGACCAACCTCCAGCCACAGCTTCACAAGGGTGATCCCCTCATCCACCAGCATGTGTTCAAACTCTGGCAGTTGGCGAAAGAACGTCTCGCGCTGTGCATCGGTGCAAAAGCCAAAGACATGCTCGACCACCGCGCGGTTATACCAACTGCGGTCAAACATCACCATTTCACCCGCCGCGGGCAGCCAATCGACATAGCGTTGAAAATACCAGCTTGCCGCTTCCCGGTCTGACGGTTTGGACAGGGCCACGACATTGCAGACGCGCGGGTTCAGGTTTTCCCGCATCACATCAATCGTGCCCCCCTTGCCAGCCGCATCTCGGCCTTCAAAGATGACAATGACCCGCTTTCCGGTGGCCTTTATGTCCGCCTGCATCCGCACCAGCTGGCGCTGCAAGCCATCCATCGCAGCCTCGTAATCCTTGCGCTTCATCTCTTCCGCATAGGGATAGCCGGGCGTCAGGATGTCATCTTCTCCCGCCGTCTTGATGATCTTGCGAATATCCTTGGGGGCCTTCTTCAGAAAGAACTGGCTGATCGCGCCATCAAAGGGCAGGTCTGACATCACGTCCTCGCGCTTGGGTTTTTGCCAGTATGGCGATAGGCGCAGTCAGCGCAATCCGGCGCGGGTCGCGGCGCGGTGGATGGCGTCGATCACCGCGTCAGGATGGCTGTGATGCGGCATATGCGCGACATCCGGCAAAAGCGTCAGCGCGGCGTTCGGCAACAGTTTCGACAAAGGAATGGCGTGAATATCTGCGGGAACCGTCGTATCGGCGGTTCCGTGCAGAATTTCCACTGGCAGGGTCAGCTTTGGGTATTCTGTCGACATACGGGTGACATAGGGCTTCAACCCCCAGACCTGCCGGCCGTTGGCCCGCAAACTGTGGCGCCGCATACTCAGGCCGACGCCCACATATTCCGCATAGCCAGGGGGGGGTGGGGCAGGGGCAAAGACACTGTCAACCACCTGTTCCGCCCGCTCCGGTGACACAAAGGCCGTGATAGCCGGCACAACCGTAGCCCCTCCGATGCGCGTACCGGTCATCGCATAGAACGGGCCAAGCCCGCCGGGCCAGGGCATCGTGGCCCCGGAAACCACCACCAGCGCCGCAACATCTGTCGTATCCGTCAAGCCCCAGGCCATCGCCACCGCGCCACCATAGGAATGGCCCATGACAATGGGCCGCGTCACGCCCAACTGATCTGCTGCCGCCTGCAACAACCGCGCTTGCAACAAGGGGCTGACCCCCGCATCCCCCAAATCCTCGGTCCAGCCCAAACCGGGCCGATCAAAGGCAATGACGCGGTAATCCTGTGCCAGCCGGTCCACCAGCGAAAAGGTGAAATCGCGGGTATTGCCACTTGCACCATGAATCAGCACCAGATCCGGTCCATTGCCCTGCACATGCGCATGAACCGTGGTGCCTTCCACCTGCAACAACTGGCCAGTGGGCGGAAACGCCGTTTCGGCCGCCTGTTCGCGCCCGCTGGCCCGCCGTTCGGTCAAGACCGCGCAGCCGCCGATGGCGGTCGCCGCAAGGATAAGACTAAGTGCCAATCTTGGCGATCTCATAGGGTGTTGACTGATATATCTCGTTGATCCAGTTGCCATATAGCAGGTGCGCGTGACTTCTCCACCGATTGAGTGGCGGCATCGCGGGATCGTCATCGGGATAGTAATTCAGCGGCACATTGATCGTGGTGCCATTGGCAATATCGCGGTCATATTCTTGTTTAAGCGTGTCACTGTCATATTCGAAATGGTTGAAAATATAGAGCGCGCGATGCGCCGCATCTTCCACCAGGCAAGGGCCAACCTCTTCGGACCCAAGCAAGGTGCGCAGGCCCGGCTTGCTGTCAATCTCAGCCTGCCGCATCTCTGTCCAGCGGCTGACCGGGATCACGAAATCATCTGAAAACCCACGCAGAAAGGGCGATGTCGGCGCAAGGTTGCGGTGGCGAAAGCAGCCAAAGGCCTTTTTCGGCAACATATGCTTCTGCACACCGTGGAAATGATTGATCATCGCCATGCCGCCCCAGCACACGCCAAAGGTGCTTTGCACATGGGTCTGGGTCCAGTCGAACACCTCACACAGTTCATCCCAATAGGTCACGTCCTCGAACGGCAGATGTTCGATCGGTGCGCCGGTGATGATCAGCCCGTCAAATTTCTCGGCCTTCACCTCCTGAAACGGGCGGTAAAAGGTTTCCATATGTTCGGCGGCTGTGTTGCGCGTCTGATGTTCGGTCATGCGGATCAGGTGCAGGTCAATCTGCAGCGGCGTTGCGCCGATCAGCCGGGCAAACTGATTTTCCGTCTGAATCTTCTTTGGCATCAGGTTTAGCAACCCGATGCGCAGCGGGCGAATATCCTGCCGCTCTGCCCGCTCAGGCGACATGACCATAACGCCTTCGTTCCTAAGAACGTCATAGGCGGGCAGGGTCTCGGGCAGGGTGATCGGCATGGGTAAACTCTTCGGTTCAGGCGGATCGTGTATCTAAGCCGATGCCGCCCGACGATCAAGCGCCGCAGCGATCAGGTCATGGAAATCGACAGGCGAACGCACCTGCGCCACATCTTCTGCGGTCACAGTCACACCCCAGTTTGCCATCGCCGCATAGCGCGGTTGGCGATGTTCCAATATGCGGGCATAGCCGAACCGCAAAAAGGCATCTGGGTTCACCTGATCCGCAGGCTTCCCCTCTTGCGCCAGATATTCCGCCCAAAGCTCGGCCAGGAAATCGGGCTGATAATAAATTGGCTTCGGCGCACGATCGAAACGGCGGATCAGCTCATCCCGGTGCGCCTCGGACCCCTTGATCCAGACCAGCAGCAGGTTGTCGGCCAATTCCGTCATCACCGGATCTGCGGGATCGGTGGCATCCACCACCTCACAGATCGACCCGCCACTGTCGCAGACAAAATTGGAATAGCCATAAATCTCACGCGCACGTTCGATAAACCGCGTCGTATCCAGCAGCGCGGCAATCTCTGCCTCGCGGTGTTGATCCTGCCGCTTGCAATATTCGCCAAAGGCGACCCCACCCAGCGACGGATCGCCGGGTTTACCCAGATAGGTGGACAGCGGTGCCAGATTGTTGAACGTGATGTTCGACGCGATATAGACGCTGTCGGTCATCAACAATTCCCGCAGCAGCGGCACTTTCATGGCCTCGCGCTTGAAATTGTCAGAAATGAATTCGCCCATGTAGCGCGTGCCAATCCGGTAATCGACCGAATAGTGAAACCACCCCCCGCCCTGTTCCGGCGACGCATCGCGCAGCATGTTGGCCAGATGCGTCTTGCCAAGCCCCGACATGCCGAACAGCAGCACCCGCTTGTTCCCCGCTGCGCGAAACGCTGCGCCGTTTGCGTAGATCATCACCCGCCCCCCGTTGTCGCAATCGCCTGATAGCGCCCCACAGACGAAATCTCACGCGGAAAATGACAAAAGGCCCCGCCGATGGCGGGGCCTTTGTGCCGTGCTAAAAAAATCAGAAAGAATAACCGACTTTCACGCCAACGCCGATAAAGTCGTTATCCGTGAATCGGCCACCAATCCCAGAGGTGGTTGCATCGCCGATCTGGCCATAGCTTGCACCGACGGTCACCTTCACACCGGTCGGTGCGGTATAGATGCCCGCAAGTGTCAGGCTGGTATAGCCATCCGTTGGGCCAAGGTTCCCTGCAAGCCCGCCAACAGACGGTTCATATCCGATAGATGCCAGGGCAGACAGGCTGTCGCTGAACCTGCGGCCAACACCCAACGTATAGGAAACCGTGTCCTGATAATTCGATGCCAACGCGATCGTCCCGCGCGGCACGATGGAAAACTCTGACCAGTCGCGCCAACGGATAGACCCGAACAGCAGCGTATCCGCAGCGATGCCCGTTTGGAAATCAAGGTTCACACCCTGCGGAAGCGTGGTCGAAAATCCGGCACCCGGACCGAAGCTGTCGGTTGCGGTAAAGTCATGCGTGATTTCCGAAATATAGGAAAGCGACACGCGCAGGGCGATGTCCGGGCGTTCATAGGCCACGCCGACAACATAGCCATAGTCGACTTCTGTGGATGTGCGCATATCATAGACCGGTGCGCCAAGCGTCGCAGGACCCAAGTTTATGTTGTCAACCATCCCCTCAACGCGCGCCGCACGCAATCCGCCATACAGGCTGAAATTCGGGGACATCCGGTAATGACCAAGAACGCTCAATTGTGTGGCGTTTACGGTCGCGTTCGAGGTGTTAAAGAAGTATCCCGTCCCGCCCGGATAGGCCACGTCCACGCCAACCGGTTGATCAACAACCACACCCAGCGCGAACTGATCCGTGATCTGGTACTTTACCGCCCCGCCCAGGGTATTATAGCTCGACGCCATGTCGCCGGAATTCACACCAAGGGCTGTTCCCGATACATCCGGCGTTACGGCGCCAAAGGACAACTCAAAATAGTTGCCCTGCTCGAACAGAAACGCTGGGCTGAACGCCGTTCGTTCAATACCGCCCGCCTGTGCCGACAGCGTTCCCACCACAAGCGCGGTGGTCGCTCCGAAGATTTTTTTCATGACTGCCATTCCCGTTACTCCTCCCGCGCACGTCCCCACGGGCGCTACTGGTATAACGGTATGTGCGGGCATAATTGCGGTCAATTCATGACGCCACGTCACGGATTTGTGACGTTTGTAACTGTTGCAGGCTTGCGCGTTTCGGCCCGGATATTAGCAAAATTGCCAATGAATATTACCGCCGCGCCCAGTGCAACCAGCGGGTCAAGCGGTTCCGCATACAGCAACATCCCCACCAACGCGATCACCGGCAACCGGGCAAAATCTATCGGGATCACATAGCTTGCAGGGGCCAGCGACAGGGCGGCGGTGATGCAAAGATGCGCCAGAACGCCGCAAAACCCGATCACCGCCAACCAGGGAAGCGTGGCCGCAGTGGGCAACTGGATCACGCCATCATGCCCCGCCATAACCAATCCGAACACCCCCTGCATCAGCGTCAGCCAGAACAGGATCGACACGATGCTTTCGCCTTGCGTCAGTTTCTTCGTCATCAGGTTGGTCGCGGCAAAACACAGGGCACTTGCCGCCGCCGCCAGAACGCCGGGGTCCAGCGCGGTAAAATCCGGCCGCGCCACCAACAGGATGCCGATGAACCCCATCCCGGCTGCAAACAGCCTTGCCCGTGTCAGCTTTTCGCCAAGAACCAGCGGCGACAACAGGATCACCCAGATCGGCGACGTGAACTCAAGCGCAAAGACCTGCGCCAGCGGGATCATGGTCAGCGCCCAGAACCACAGATTCTGCCCGGTAAAGTGAAACAGGTTGCGCACCAGATGCTGCCCCATCCTGTCCCGTCTGATCTCGCGCAACCGGCGCAAGGCAACCCCCACAACCAGCACCAGCACAAAGCCCAGAACTGATCGCCACAACATGATCTCGAACGTGTCATGCACACCCGAAATCGCCCGCGCGGCGATGGCCATCGCGGTAAAGGAAAACACCGATCCGGTCATCCAGATCGCAGCAGCAAGGGGGCGATTGGTCGTGGTCATGCGCGGCACAGTCCTGTGCCGCGCCGTCATTGTCCAGAGGGGCAAGAACAGGGAAGGGGGCAGGAAAGGTGGCCTTTCTTGCCTCCATCACCCGCCGGGCAGGACGATGGCCCTTATCTCACCGGCCCGTGCCGGTTTCACAATGGCTTCGGCCGCCTCTGCCAAGGGCAGGGTGCGCGAAATCAACGGGTCCAACTTGATACGCCCTGCCGCAATCATCGCCGCTGCGCGGCCTTGGGTGAACGGGTTGATGAAGGATGACAGAAACTGCACTTCACGGAACAACAGATCAAAAGGCTCGATCCGCACCGTCTCGCCCTTGCCCAGAACTCCAAGGATCACCACCCGTCCGCCATCCCGCGTCAGGCGTGGGGCCATTTCAACGGTCTCTACAACACCGGCACATTCCACCACCAGATCGGCACCCATCGGCCATACCGTCTGCGCCGCCGCCTCGGTCTTTGCGGTCATGGCCGCCCCCAAACTTTGCGCCAACGCCTGCTTGGAGGCCTGCCGCGTCACCATCATCACCTCTGCCCCGGCCTGAACACAAAGCTGCAAGGCCAACATCCCGATCACGCCACCCCCAAGGATCATCACCCGTTCCCCAGCCTTTGGTGCGCCCATATCGATGCCGTGAAGGGTGCAGGCCAAGGGTTCGCAAAACGCGCCGTGCAGCGGGTCCAGATCATTGGGCAGGACATGGGCCTTATGCGCCGGAAAGGCGCAAAACTCGGCAAAGCCGCCATCGCGGCCCAACCCGGTGGCCACATTGTTGGAACACAGGTTCACCCGCCCGCGCAGGCAATTCTCGCACTGCCCGCACCACGTGTTCGGATCGCAGGTCACGCGCGTGCCTTCTGCCAGCGTAACGCCGTCGCCGACACCCACGACGATCCCGGAGAATTCATGACCCAGCGTCAGCGGCGGCTTTGATGGAAAGGTGCCGTGCAGCAAATGCCGGTCCGTGCCGCAAATCCCGCAGGCTTCGACCCGGATCAACACGTCGCCGGGGCCGGGACGGGGTTTGGCAACCTCAGCCGTCCGGATGTCACCAATGTCGAAAAGTCTTGTGGCCAGCATGGATGATCCTCCCTGCAGCATTGGCGCAAGGGCGGGGCCGCGCGTCAATCCCTCAGGTTTTCAACCCGGAAATCTCGCAAGATGCCCTTTGTCGCGGCAAACCAAACGCTGTCGCGCGTCCGCGCCTGATGTGCATCAAAGGCTGCGCGGTCATGAAAGCCTTCGACGACGTCAAAGACCATCGGATCTTCCGTATCGTCGATGATAAAGAACAGACAGCCCGCCTCGGCGCGTGTCGCCGCGATATGGGCCGTGCGATGCGCCAGAACTGCGGCACGCTCCTCTTCGGTCATGCAGACAAGGCGGCCGGACAGACGGATCATTCCAGTTCGATCGTCCCTGGGGGCTTCGACGTGCAATCATAAAAGACACGGTTCACACCCTGCACCTCGTTGATGATCCGGGTGGCCGTCTCGCCCAGAAACTCATGGCTGAACGGATAGTAATCCGCCGTCATCCCATCCACAGAGGTGACGGCCCGCAACGCCAGAGCATAATCATAGGTCCGCCCATCGCCCATCACGCCCACCGTTTTCATGGGCAGGATGGCGGCAAAGGCCTGCCAGATATCATCATACAGCCCATGCTTGCGAATCTGGTCGATATAGACCGCATCAGCCTGCCGCAGGATATCCAGCTTTTCGCGCGTGATCTCACCAGGGCAACGGATGGCAAGGCCGGGGCCGGGAAAGGGGTGGCGCCCGATGAATGCATCCGGCAGGCCCAGCTCCCGCCCCAGCGCCCGAACCTCGTCCTTGAACAGTTCGCGCAACGGTTCGACCAGCTTCATCCCCATCTTTTCCGGCAGGCCGCCCACATTGTGATGCGACTTGATGGTGACTGACGGACCCCCGCTGAAAGACACGCTTTCGATCACATCCGGATACAGCGTCCCCTGCGCCAGGAATGTCGCCCCGCCCACCGCCGTGGCATGTTTCTGGAACACGTCGATGAACAGCCGCCCGATGGTCTTTCGCTTCATCTCCGGGTCCGACACGCCTTCCAGCGCGCCCAGGAACAGATCGCTTTCATCCGCATGGATGAGCGGGATGTTATAGGTGTCGCGGAACATCTTCACGACCTGCTCGGCCTCTCCCAGCCGCAACAGGCCATGATCGACAAAAACACAGGTCAACTGATCGCCAATCGCCTCATGGATCAGCACGGCGGCAACCGACGAATCCACGCCCCCCGAAAGCCCGCAGATGACCTTTTGGTCGCCCACCTGTTCGCGGATCTTGCGGATGGCTTCCTCCCGATAGGCGCCCATCGTCCAGTCGCCTTTGAACCCCGCCAGCCGCACGAAATTCTCATACAGCTTTGCGCCCTTGGGCGTGTGATGCACCTCCGGGTGGAACTGCACGGCATAGAAATGCCGCTCCGGGTTCGCGGTAATGGCAAAGGGCGCGTTGGGCGATGTGCCCAGCACCTGAAACCCCGGCGCAATCTCGGATACGTGGTCGCCGTGGCTCATCCACACCTGTTCACGCCCGCCCGCACCATCATCGGTGTCAAACCAGCCCGACAGGATCGGATGCGTCACTGGTGACGGGGTTACAAAGGCGCGGCCGAATTCCGCCGTGCCATGCCCGCGTTCCACCTTGCCCCCCAGACAATGCATCATCACCTGCTGGCCATAGCAGATGCCCAGGATCGGCACCCCCATGTCGAATACACCCGCGGGCGGCATCGGCGCGCCATCCGCAAAGACAGATGCCGGGCCACCGGAAAAGATCACCGCCTTTGGCGCAAATTCCGCCAGAAAGGCCGCATCGACCTTGTTGAAAGGATGAATCTCGCAATAAACATTCAACTCCCGCAAACGACGCGCGATCAGTTGCGTCACCTGGCTGCCGAAGTCGATGATCAAAAGGCGGTCGTGATCGGTGTGGGGGATGCTCTGGGTCATGCGCCCGCGTAGCCGCTGCGCCCGATTTTCGCAAGGGGGGGCTTGCGACGCGCGAAGATGGGTATTTGGGCCAAGATGAAGGGCAAAGGTCGCTCTTGGCACGGCCCCATGTCGTTTTTGCGCGCCAAGCGCCGCATACAGGGGCTTCGCACCTTTGGTTTGGGCGCATAAGCACCCCCAAGCGAACAAGGGAGAGAGCGATGAGCGACGCAGATCTTGCAGTGGCCGGGGCAGGGCGCAGGGCACGCGGTGGCGGCGGGTCTGCCCGGCGTGCAGAACGCACGGCCGTCAGCCTTGAAAGCGCAAAGTTCATTCAGCGCAACATCCCGAACTTCGAGATCCTGAATGAAGAGGCGCTCCAGATCATCGAATGGAACGCCGAAACCGTGCTTGAGGAAATCGGCGTCAACTTCGTCGAAAACCCCGAAGCTCTGGTTCGCTGGAAGAATGCCGGGGCCGATGTGCAGGGCGAACGCGTCCGCATCCCGCGCGGCCTCGCGCGCAAACTTTGCGCCACCGCGCCGCGTGAATTCACCCAGCACGCCCGCAACCCGGAACGCAATGTCGACATCGGCGGTCGCAATCTGGTGCTGGCCCCGGTCTATGGCCCGCCTTTCGTGCGCGACATGGAAGGCGGCCGCCGCTATGCCACCATCGCGGATTTCCAGAACTTCGTGAAACTGGGCTACATGTCCAAATGGCTGCACCATTCCGGTGGAACGGTCTGCGAACCGACCGACGTTGCGGTGAACAAGCGCCATCTCGACATGCTTCATGCCCATATGGTGCTGTCGGACAAACCCTATATGGGATCGGTCACCGAACCCAGCCGGGCCGTGGATTCGATCGAGATGTCAAAGATCCTGTTCGGGTCGGATTTCGTCGACCAGAACACCGTGATGACCAGCCTGATCAACATCAACAGCCCGCTCACCTTTGATGGCATCATGATGGGCGCACTAGAGGTTTATGCCCGCGCGGGTCAGGCCGCCATCATCAGCCCCTTCATCGTCGGCGGCGCTATGGCCCCCGTCACCGTCGCTGGCACCCTGACCCAGGTTCTGGCCGAGGTTCTGGCCGGCGTGGCCTACAGCCAGTTGATCCGCCCCGGTGCCCCGGTGATCTTTGGCGCCTTTGTCACGTCGATCGACATGAACTCTGGCGCCCCCACCTTCGGCACGCCTGAGGCCGCGCATATCACCTATGGCGCAGGCCAATTGGCCCGCCGTCTGGGGCTTCCCTACCGGTCGGGCGGGTCGTTCTGCGGATCGAAACTGCCCGATGCGCAGGCTGCCTATGAAACCGCCAACAGCCTGAACATGGCTTTGCTGGCCGGTGTGAACTTCATGCTGCACGCCTGCGGTTGGCTGGAAGGCGGCCTTGTGTCGTCTTACGAAAAATATGTCATGGATGCCGACCAGCTTGGCACCCTGCACCATCTGGCCCAAGGCATCTTCATGGATCAGAACGGCCAGGGCATGGACGCCATCCGCGAGGTTGGCCCCGGCGGCCACTACCTTGGCTGCGAACACACCCAGGCCAATTTCAAATCGGCGTTCTGGCGGTCGGATCTGTTCGACTACAAACCGTTTGAAACTTGGGCCGAAGAGGGTGCCCGCGATACGATGCAACTGGCCAATGAGCGGGTGAAAAAACAGCTGAACGATTATCAGCAGCCCGCATTGGATGACGGTATCCGTGAGGCGCTGGATGAATACGTCGCCAAGAAAAAGGCATCCATGCCAGATGCGTTCATCTGACATAGACGCTTTCCTCTGACCAACAGCGCCTGCGCCATCGCGCAGGCGCGCGCTATCCGCCGGAAACGGCGCGTTCTGCCAGCAGCGCAATCAGCAATTCCACATGGCGGGTGCATGACCAGGTTGGGCTGCCCGCCCGTCGGGCCTCTTCGGCCACGGCTTCCAGGTCCGCCAACTCGCCAGCTGCCACCGCGCTGCCCGGACAATAACCCAGCAGTCGCAACAGATCCCGCGTGCGCCGATAGTCGCCCATCCCATGCCGCGCCGCTGCCATCAACAGCCGTGGCCGCCGCAATTCCGCGTTGTGCTGCGCTGCATCGGTCGCGGTTGAGGTGATGACGGCAAAGGCAACAGCCTTGGGGAAGGCAAAGGCGGGAATCGGGCGCATGGCAGGCTCCTGTAAAATACCCGCTGATCCTAGACGCCGGGCACGGCCCGTTGCGTCCTGGACGGAAACAGCGCGCGCCGGGGTATAAGACTGTTGACAGATTGTGGACGATCCTTCGTTTTGCGCCGCTTTGTTAACCTTCCGCTAACCAAAACAAGTTTGGGTTGTGTTGACGGAAGGTAAACATCCCGAGGGCGTTCAACAGGACCACAATGCAGAACCCGACGATCCCCTCTTCTTGCCCGCATCTGCCGACTTGGCTGCCCAAGTCGGTGCGACACTACCTCGATCACACGGCAACCGGCTTGCCACTGCGCGAATTGGCGCGGCGCAACGGGGTGTCTGCGTCAACGGTGTTGCGGCAGGTGCGGAACTGCGAAACCCGCCGCGATGACCCCCTGGTCGATGCGGCGCTGGAATCGCTCCGCAGTGTTGCCTTGCGGACAGAGGATGGGACACCCCCAACCGATGAGGATGTCATGACCGCCCATTCCCGCCCGGAAACCATGCCACAAGACGCGGCCACCCTTGCGGCCGAAGGCCGCCGCGTGCTGCGCCGGATGATTGAACCGGAAACGGTTCTCGCCGTTTCCGCCGATCTTGACCGCGCCGTTGTTCTGCGTCGCGCACCGGATGGCACCCAGGCGCGGCTTTGCACCCTGGATCGCGCCACGGCGCAGGCCTTCGCGTTGAAAGACTGGATCGCCTGCGCCACGCCCGGTCGCGTGTCATCCTATCGCATCACTTCGGCGGGTCGCGCCGCGCTGCGCCGTCTGCTGACCGAAGATGAATTGCGCGCCGGTGGCGTGCGCGAGGCACAGTTCATTTTCGCCGCCCAACACCGCGACATGGCCGAACGCGAAACCGAAACGCCCGATGGTCGCCGGCGTATCCGGTATAACGCCGCCGAAAGCCCGGTCAGCGCGTTGGGGCGAAAACTGGACAAGGACGGCAAGCCCTATCTTGAACCCGAACTTGTCCGCATCGCGGAACGCCTGCGCGAAGATTTCGAACTCGCCCAGATGGGCCCCCGCGTCGCACAAAACTGGGACCGCTTCCTGACCGGATCGGATCGCGGCAGTTTTGGCGCATCCGGCCCCGCCGAAGGCCCCGCCGCCGCCCGCGACCGTGTGGCCGACGCGCTGCGCGACCTCGGCCCCGGCCTTGGCGATGTAGCCTTGCGCGTCTGCTGTTATCTGGAAGGTATTGAATCCACAGAACGCTGTATGGGCTGGGCCGCACGGTCGGGCAAGATCGTGCTGCGCATCGCGCTGCAACGGCTCAAGCGGTTCTATGATGAAAGGGCAGGGCGGTCGATGATCGGCTGACCTTGCTTGCTGTCAGGCACCCAACCCGCCTGCGACAATCATGATGGACAGCCCCGCCAACCAAACAGCCGCCACCCGCCGCCACAGCGCCGGGATGGCGGCCCCCGTTACAGCACCGGGTATGCTGCGCCCCAAAGCGGCCCAAAAGCCCGCCACGACGCAGATGATCACCACCAGAACCGCAAACCCCGCCAATGTCGCCCCCGCGGCGGGCAACAACACCAGCCCCATGATCACCCCCTTGGGGTTCAGCACCGTCGTCAACGCCAGCCTGCGCGCCGTCACGCCTTCCCGCTGTCCGGTAATCACATCGACCCGCCACATGGACCAGGCCAGATAAAGCACCCACAGCGCCGCAATGCCCGCTACCACAGGCCGCAACATGCCCATGCGCCCCGCCAACTCCTCCGCCATTGCGGCCAATGGCACGATCACGGCCAGATAGGCCGCCACTTCCACCGGGATCAACACCAGCGCCCGCCGCCATCCCCGCTCTGCCCCGGCTATCAACATCAACGTATTGGTTGGCCCCGGTGTCAGCAAAAGCACAACCAGCGCAAGGCTCAATTCCCCGATCGTCATTTATTTCCCCTGACTGCCGTGTCCGGCACGCCTACCCATCCCAAGGCCTAATCCCATGACTTGAATCAATCCGCAGCCCATGCACTGCACGCAACCCCCCGCGTCACCACGCGGCGTTGCCTCAGCGCGCACAACGCCTTATGTCTCTCTCACGCCCCGAGGGAGGATAACCCGTTGCGCGACCTGAAACTGCCCGATCAGCGCCACCCCGAAAAGGCGCATCGCCCCGACAATGACCAACCCAAGAAACCCTCCTGGATCCGGGTCAAGGCCCCAACTTCGGACGGCTACAAGAAAACCCGCGACATCCTGCGCGAAAAGAAACTGGTCACCGTCTGCGAAGAGGCAGGCTGTCCCAACGTCGGGGAATGCTGGTCACAGGGCCACGCCACCATGATGATCATGGGCGAGATTTGCACCCGTGGCTGCACATTTTGCAATGTTGCTACCGGCAAGCCGCAGGCGCTCGATGCGTTTGAACCGGGCCGCGTGGCCCATGCCGTGGAACAGCTTGGCCTGAAACATGTCGTCATCACCAGCGTTGACCGTGATGATCTTGCCGATGGTGGTGCCGATCACTTTGCCCAGACGATCCGCGCCATCCGCCACCGAGCGCCCGGCACCACGATCGAGATATTGACCCCTGACTTCTTGAAATGCCCGCCTTCCGCGCTTGAAGCGGTGGTCGAGGCGCGGCCTGACGTGTTCAACCACAACCTTGAAACCGTCCCCGGCCTCTATCCCGAGGTGCGCCCCGGTGCCCGCTACTTCCACTCCCTGCGCCTCCTGCAAAAGGTCAAGGAACTTGATCCCGGCATGTTCACCAAATCCGGCATCATGGTGGGCCTGGGCGAAGACCGTCAGGCCGTTTTGCAAGTGATGGATGACATGCGCGCTGCGGATGTGGATTTCCTGACGATTGGTCAATACCTGCAACCCACACCCAAACACCATCGCATCGCCAACTTCGTCACCCCGGATGAATTCAAGGCCTACGAGGTCGCCGCCTATGGCAAAGGCTTCCTCATGGTGTCGGCCACGCCGCTCACCCGGTCCAGCTATCACGCGGGCGATGATTTCGACCGCCTCCGCACCGCCCGCAATGCCAAGTTGGGCCGCGCCTGAAGTGAACTGAAAAGGGGCTGCAAACGCAGCCCCTTCAATATCTTGCGGGTTTATCTTTGTTCAGAACTTGAACCCGACGGATGCATCCAGAACCATGCTCATGTTGTTGCCATCCGCCGCGCCGAACTGCGCATAGGCACCGTTGGAAAACCCATACTCCGCTTCGACGCCCAATGTGTTTCCATTGACCGTGCCATCTTCGGTCCGAACATGCCCCCGTATCGAAAGCGACGGCGAAACTTCAAACCCGACAAACGCATGTGCCGCATCCGTGCTGCCCACGATCCGCTGGCTTGTCAGATACAGCCCCAGGTCGATCTGGCCCGCCTGATGGTTGGCCCCGACCGTCACGCCCAGATTGCCATCTTCACCTTCCACAACGCCCTCGATCTGCGTGCCGCTCTGCACTTCGTATTCCCCGGCCACCTGCCAGAACGCCCCGCTTTGATGCGTCACCCCATGGACCGACGCGCCATAGCGCAGCGCGCCCGTCTCACCGGTCAGTCGCGCACCGTAAATCTGTTCGCTCATCGATTTCGCAAGACCCGTCACCACCGAAGTCGTGCGTTGGTCGATCCCCAACTGCAATTCGCGGATGCCGGCAAAATCGGGAATGTCGATGAACTGATCCGCCACCGGTTGCGGCGCACCCAGCGCAACCTCGCCGGGACCAAAGCCAAAGGTCACGGCCAGATAGGGCACCGTGTTGTCCACCCCGGTATCCAGGTCCTGATCAATATCGGCACCCAGCTCAAACCCGATCGGCCCCTCATAGCGCAGGAACAACTCGCCCCCCACCATCGTCCCCGAAGCGCCATTTCGCCGCGTATGTTCAAACTCCAGATCGCCGGTAAAACTCAACGCCTCCATCCCCTGCGAGATGGCCGGAAAGGGCGATACCAGAAAAAGCAGCGCCAGCGCGCCGCCCGTTTGCCTGTTCATAGGATACACCATACTGCTCGGTTTTTTTTATTGGCTACCATGGATGGGGATTCCTTGCAATCACAAGCAGATGGCAAGGAATCTCCCCCAAGATCCGGTCATTCGACGGCGGGCACCGCCTTCAGATAGGCCGCCACCGCCTGCCGGTCGCTTTGGGGTAGCTTGGCCATATTCTCCACGACATGCGCCATATGGCCACCAACACTGTCATAGTCCGGGGTGAATCCGCTGGTCAGATAGGTGACAATCTCGCCTTCCGACCAGGTCAGCTTGCCTGGCGTGATATCGGGAATGTTTCCTTCGCCCGAAGGGTTCGGCGCGCCCGCCAGCCAGCGCCCGGTATCCATGCCGCCCAGCGCATCGCGCGGCGTATGACATTCGCCGCAATGCGCCAGCGCCTCCACAATCTCGCGCCCACGGGCTTCCTCAGGTGTCAGATCGCCGTCCAGAACCCAATCTGTGTTCAGATACAACAGCTTCCATCCGCCGATGCTGCGCCGAATGTTGAAGGGAAAACCCAATTCATGCGGCGCGCTTTGCACGTCCGATGGCGGCAATCCCTGCATATAGGCGTGAATATCCGCCACATCCTGCGGCCGCAACTTGGCGTAGGACGCATAGGGAAGGGCAGGGTAATAATGCGCGCCTTCGGGCGAAACACCCCGCATCAGCGCATTGCCCAGATCGGCCACCGACCACCCGCCGATGCCCTGTTCTGACGGCGATATGTTGGGGGCAACAAATGTCCCGAAATCCGAAGGAAACCTCTGCCCGCCAGCCAGAACCAGTTCAGCCTCTCCCTCGGCACCAGGCGCCATGTGGCAGGACGCGCAGCCAGCGGCGGTAAAGACCATCTCCCCCCGCGTCGCATCGCCGGTGATCCCGTCAAAGGTGGCCAATGGCAGCGGCGATGGCCCCGTGATCCACCAGCCAAAAGTCGCGCCCCCAAGGGCAAGAACACCAAGTATGGAAAGAACGCGCATGAAAAGGCCTCGCCAGTCAAAATCCAACGACAGCCTAGCCCGGCCCATCCCCATCCATCCAGTGACGAAATAGCGACGGCACGGGAAAAATCACGGCCTGATCTTTTGCGGCACGAGCCATTCCGGCCAGCCGAAAAACCATTCATAGCCAAAAACCAGCAAGCACAGCGCAATCACGCCAAACACCAGCTTCACCCGTTCCGGCGAAGGCGGGTTTCGCGCCCATCGTGCCATCCGCACCAGCCACATCGGATTCATCCGTTCACCCCGTAAATCGCACCTTTCCGATATAGGGAAGGTTGCGGTTGCGCTGCGCGAAATCAATCCCATAGCCCACGACAAATTCGTCAGGAATCGCAAACCCGGTCCATGTCGCCCGTATCTCCACCTCGCGCCGCGACGGCTTGTCCAGCAAGGCGCAAACCTCCAACCGCTTCGGCCCGCGGCTCAGCAACAGGTTCTTCACGTGATGCAGCGTAAACCCGGTATCGACGATATCCTCCACCACCAGAACATCGCGCCCCGCAATTTCGCCCCGCAAATCCTTCAGGATGCGGACCTCGCGGCTGGAATGCATCGCGTCGCCATAGCTGGAGGCTTCCAGAAAATCCACTTCCACTGGCAGGTCGATCTCGCGCACCAGATCGGCGATGAACACGAATGACCCGCGCAGCAGGCCCACCACCACCAGCTTGTCGGTGCCGGCATAATGCGCCGTGATCTCGCCCGCCAAGGCCTCCACCCGCGCGGCAATCGCCTTCGCGCTGATCATCTGGTCTATGACATATGGCCGCTCTGACATCCCGCACCCCTTGATTTCCCGCCCCGGTCTAACCATTACACGGTGCCAAGTCACGAACAGTCAGGCGCCACCATGCCCACGCACCACGAAATAAAGCGCCTGCCGTATACGGCCCAGCAGATGTATGACCTCGTGGCCGACGTTGGCTCCTATCCCAAATTCCTGCCCTGGAACTCTGCCGCCCGCATCCGGTCGCGCCGCCCCATACCGGGCGGCGAGGTGATGGAAGCTGACCTCGTAATCAGCTTCAAGGTGTTCCGCGAACGGTTCGGCAGCCGCGTCACCCTCTGGCCCGATGCCAGGAAGATCGACACCGAATATCTGGATGGCCCGTTCAAGCACATGAAATCCACCTGGTCCTTCCGCGATGTCGAAGGCGGGTGCGAAGTGGATTTCTTCGTCGATTTTGAATTCCGCAACGCCATCCTTCAGGGCATCATCGGCGTTGTGTTCAATGATGCCATGCAGCGCGTCGTGCGCGCCTTTGAACGGCGTGCAGCGGAATTGCACGGCCCCAAAGTCTGAAGCGCACACCACTGGTCTGCGACGGAACCGACCGCCCCAAGCGTATCACGCGGCATCGAACCTTGATGGGGATGTCCGATGATCCGCCTGCTCTGCCTGATCCTTGGCCTTTTGGCGGCTCCCGCCACAGCCGAAACCATCACCCTCGGTGATCGCAGCTACCGCATCGACCTGCCCCCCAATCCGCAAAACGCCCCCGTCATTCTGGCCCTTCACGGCGGTGGCGGCAGCGCCAATCAATTCGCCCGTTCCTCCGGCCTCTCGGCCCCCGCCACACAACAGGGCTATGCCGTGATCTATCCGCAAGGCACCGGGCGCGCCGCCACATGGAATGGCGGTTACTGCTGCGGTTCTGCCGCGCGCACCCGTGTCGATGACATGGCGTTTCTGGATGCCGTCGTCGCCGATGCCACGCGCCGCTTCGGCCTGAACGCCAGACGCCTTTACCTGACCGGCATGTCGAACGGCTCCATCCTTGCCGAAACCATCGCTGCACGCCATCCATCGCGTGTCCGTGCCGTGGCTGGTGTCGCCGGAACGATGGACACCCGCCGCAACCGCGTGGCTGGCCCGGTCCCGCTGTTGCACATCCACGGCACTGCCGATCCGATGGTCCCCTATTCCGGGGGCAAGGGCGACAGCAGCCTCACCCGCACCAATTTTGCCTCTGTCGCCACGGTCGAGGCCGCCTTCCTCGCGCCATTTCCAATGCTGGCCCGTACAGAACGCATAATCGACCCCGCCGCCGATGGGATGCGCGTCATCGAACGCAACTACGCGGATAGGCAGGGCAGGGTGCAGGTCCGCATCCAGACCATCGAAGGCGGCGGCCATGCCTGGCCCGGCGGACGCCGCGCCGCGCGCCAAGGTGGCACGCAAGATATCAAGGCAACAACCGAGGTTCTGCGCTTCTTCGCCGAACATCCCTGATCCGGTCCCGGCTTCATCTTGGCCAAAAATACCCAAAACTGCCCGCCACCAAACGCCGCCCTCAAATCAACGCAGCGCCTGATCCATCAGCATCAGGGCATGCGCGACCGTCGCCTGCCGCACCCCCGCCCGTCCCAGCGGGCCAAAATCCACGGTTTCAACCACGGTTTCCCGCCCCCGCATCGCCAACCCGAAACAGACCCGCCCCTCCGGCTTGAATTCTGATCCCCCCGGTCCGGCGATCCCGGTCACCGACACCGCCATCTGCGCCGCCGACTGGCGCAGCGCGCCTTCGGCCATCTCTTGCGCCACTTGTTCGGACACCGCGCCAAACGCCTCCAGCGTTTCGGCCTTTACCCCCAGCATCTCGCGCTTGGCCGCGTTGGAATAGGTGACGAACCCACGCTCGAACACATCCGAAGATCCGGCCACATCAGTCAGCGCCCCGGCGATCAGCCCCCCTGTGCAGCTTTCGGCGGTGGCGATCTTCACGCCCCAATAGCGGGCCGCCTGCAAAAGACTGGCCACCGACACCGCCTCTTTCACCGCCGCCTTGCCCATCGCGTCATCCCATCAAAAGCCCGTGCGCCACACCTGCTGCAATCACCACGCCAAGTCCGGCAAACACCCCGGCAATCAGATCATCCCACATCACACCCGCCGCATCGCCCCGCTGATCGGCCCATCCCACTGGCCCCGGCTTCCAGATGTCGAACAGCCGGAACAGCAGAAACGCCGCCACCCAACCGGGATAGGGCATCCAGCCATCAAAATCCCGCATCCAGAATGCAAAGGATGGAAACAACAACGCAACCCATTGCCCCGCCACCTCGTCGATTACCACTTCCGACGGGTCGTCGCCCGGCCCACAGACCGCCGCACAGGCCCGAAACCCAAGAACCGTCACAATGACTGTCGCAAGCGCCAGCCCCGGAAACCCTGCCACCCGATCAATCCCCAGCCCGACCAGCACTGCGACAGCAGAACCCCAAGTCCCCGGTGCAGGCCGCAACAGGCCCACGCCGAACACCGTCGCCACAGCCCGCATCATGCCCGCACCAGACAGGCCGTCGCCAGTGCCGCGATGCCCTCCTCGCGCCCGGTAAACCCCAGACGCTCTGATGTGGTGGCCTTCACGCTCACGCGGCCCACCTCCACCCCCATGATCGCCGCCAGCGCCGCCTGCATCGCGCCTGCATGTGGCCCGATCTTGGGCCGCTCGCAAACCAGCGTCACGTCGCAATTGCCCAACTCATAGCCACGTTCCCGCATCAACCCTGCCGCATGGCGCAGAAAGATGTGGCTTTCCGCCCCTTTCCACTGCGGGTCGCTGGGGGGGAAATGTCGGCCGATATCGCCCTCGGCCAACGCGCCATAGATCGCATCGGTCAGGGCATGCATCCCCACATCGGCATCGGAATGGCCCAGCAGCGCGCGGCCATGCGGCACCTTCACCCCGCACAGCCAGACGTGATCGCCCGTTGTAAAGGCATGTACGTCATATCCATTGCCCAGCCGCACATCCATGCCGCGCCCTTTCAGGATCGCCTCGGCCCGCGCGAAATCGCCGGGAAAGGTCAGTTTCAGATTGGCCTCATCCCCTTCGACGATAGCCACGTCAAGCCCTGCCGCCCGCGCCACCTCGACATCATCGGCCGCTTGCCCCGGATGGGCGCGATGCGCCCCAAGGATAGCGTCAAACCGAAACCCCTGCGGCGTCTGCGCCCGCCACAAACCTGTCCGGTCTTGCGTGCCGTCCACAAGGCCACCCGCGCCGCGCCACAACGCATCGGTAATCGGCAGGGCAGGGGCCGCGCCCGGATGCGTGTCCAGCGCCGCCAGTACCCGCCCGATCACGCCGGCATCCACCAACGGCCGCGCCCCGTCATGGATCAGCACCCGTGTCATGCCCGCGCCTTCCAGCGCCTCCAGTGCTGCCCGCACCGATGCATCCCGCGCAGCCCCCCCCGCCACCAGCAGCGCATCCCCGGCCACTGCCGCGGCCCGGTCACGGTCATCGGGGTGGATGACCAGAACCAACCGGTCCACATGGTCACGAAACGCTGCCAGCGTATGGGCCAGAACCGGCTTTCCCGCCAGCATCTGCCATTGTTTCGGTATCTCGCCGCCTGCGCGGCTGCCGCGTCCTGCGGCGACGATGACGGCGGCCGTGGTCATATCCAGCGCGACTCCCTTGCCCTTTGATCCTTCCTAGGCCACACCGCCGCGCCTGACAATCTGGCGCGGCTCTGGGCAAACATGCCTAAAAATTGTGCATCGCCAGTTTTTCAGCCACTATCACGCTCTGTCCACTTGGCTTTGCATCCGCACAGCCCCAAACACCATCTTATCTGCACAAGGAACAGGCAATTGGCCATCTGCCTCGGATCACAGACGATCCATCCGCCCGTGCTCCTCGCTCCTTTGGCGGGGATCACAGACCTGCCCTTCCGTCGCCTCGTGGCGCGGTTTGGCGCTGGCCTTGTCGTGTCTGAAATGGTCGCCAGCCAAGAGGTGGTGCAAGCCCAACCCGAAGCGCGCGCCCGCGCCGAACTCGGCCTTGGCGATCAGGCAACCTCTGTCCAGCTTGCCGGGCGTGATCCCTATTGGATGGCCGAAGCCGCCCGCCTGATGGAATCGAACGGTGCCCGCATCATCGACATCAATATGGGTTGCCCGTCCAAGCGCGTCACTACGGGCCTGTGCGGTTCGGCCTTGCTGCGCGATCTCGATCTCGCGCTTGATCTGATCACATCGGTGGTCAACGCCGTCACCATCCCCGTCACACTCAAAACCCGCCTCGGCTGGGATGACACGCTGCTGAACGCACCGGATCTTGCGCGCCGCGCCGAAGGGGCGGGGGTGCAGATGATCACCATTCATGGCCGCACCCGTTGTCAGTTCTACAAGGGCAGCGCCGATTGGGCCGCGATTGCAAGGGTCAAACAGGCGGTCAGCATCCCCGTCATCGCCAATGGCGACATCACCGATGCCACAACGGCAACCAAAGCACTGCGCCTGTCGGGTTCTGATGGCGTCATGGTCGGGCGCGGTGCGCAAGGCGCGCCGTGGCGGCTCGCGCAGATTGCCCATGCGATTTATGGCACTCCGGCCCCCGATATTCCGCAAGGCGCTGACTATGCCGACATGGTTGCCCGGCATTACGAAGACATTCTGTCGTTCTTCGGTCCCGCCCTCGGCCTGCGTTGCGCGCGCAAGCATCTGGGCTGGTATCTTGATACAGCACAGGCCGGGGCAGGGGCGCGCCATGCCATCCTGACAGCCGATGATCCCGCCACCGTCCTGCGCCTGATCCGCGCCGTCCTGTCCGACGCCCCGCCCATCGAAAAGGACCAGATCGCCGCATGACGCCCTACCGCACGCCATATCCCGTTCCGGGTGTCGTCTGGGCCTCGCTGCCGCTTCCGGCGCTGCTGATCGGCCCCGACAACCGCATCGCCGAGGTGAACCCCGCAGGCGAAACCTTCCTGAACGCCTCCTCGCGCAGCCTTGTCGGCCAACCCGCCTTTGACCGCCTCGCCATCGACGCCCCGATGGACGAGGCGCTGCTCCGCGCCCGCCTGAACCAGTCACCGCTTTTCATCAATGATGTGGATGTGACAAGCGGCGAACGCGCGCCCGTTCAATGCAACCTGCAAATCGCCCCAATGCATGACAACCCCGAGGTGATCCTGCTGATCATCTCGCCCCGCGACATTGCCGACAGGCTGGGGCGGGCCATGCAGGTGAAATCTGCCGCCAAATCGGCGATCGGCATGGCCGAAATGCTGGCCCATGAAATCAAGAACCCGCTCGCCGGCATCTCCGGCGCGGCGCAGCTGATCGGTATGAACCTTCCGCCCGAAGACCGCGAACTGGCCGATCTGATCGTTGAAGAAACCCGCCGCATCGTGAAACTGCTGGAACAGGTGGAACAGTTCGGCAACCTGCGTCCGCCAGACCGCCGCCCGGTAAATATCCACGATGCCCTCGATCGCGCCCGCAAATCCGCAATGGTGGGGTTTGCGGCCCATATGCATATCATCGAAGACTACGACCCGTCCCTGCCGCCCACCTTTGCCGATCCCGACCAACTGCTTCAAGTTTTCCTCAACCTCATCAAGAACGCCGCCGAAGCCTGCAAGCGGTCCGGCGAAGGCCGCACAATCCGCCTGCACACCTTCTACGACCTCTCCCTCCGCCTGCGCGGCAAGGATGGCCGACCCGCCGCACTGCCCTTGCAGATCGAAATCATTGACGACGGCCCCGGCATCCCGCCGGAGATTGCCGCCGATATTTTTGAACCCTTCGTCTCGGGCCGCGAAAACGGCACCGGGCTGGGGCTCGCCCTCGTTTCCAAGATCATTTCCGACCATGAAGGCTGGATTTCCGTGGATTCCGTGCCCGGCCGCACGGTGTTCCGCGTCTCTCTCCCCATGGTTCCGAAAGAAAAGAAGGAGAAAGCCTGATGGATGGCACCGTCCTCGTCGCTGATGATGACCGCACGATCCGCACCGTTCTAACGCAGGCGCTGACCCGCGCGGGCTGCAAGGTCCACGCAACCAGCAGCCTGATGACGCTGATGCGCTGGGTCGAGGAAGGCAAAGGGGATCTGGTCATCTCGGATGTCATCATGCCCGATGGCAACGGTCTCGACGCATTGCCCCGCATCTCGAAAATGCGCCCCGGCCTGCCGGTCATCGTCATTTCGGCCCAGAACACCATCATGACAGCCATCCAGGCCGCCGAGGCCGAGGCCTTCGATTACCTTCCCAAACCCTTCGACCTGCCCGATCTGATGAAGCGTTCGGCCCGTGCGCTGGAACAGAAACGCCGTGCGCCCGCCCGCGTCGTTGCCCCGCGCGAAGCGGGCGATGATCTGCCATTGGTGGGCCGCACTGCCGCCATGCAGGCGCTTTACCGCCTCGTGGCGCGGGTGATGAACACCGATCTTGCCGTTCTGATCACCGGCGAATCCGGCACTGGAAAAAGCCTCATCGCCAAGGCGATCCACGATTTTTCCGACCGCCGCACCCAACCCTTCGTGGTGGCCCAGGCCGCCGATCTGGCCGGAATGGACGGTCCGTCCGCCCTGATGGCCCGCGCCCGTGGCGGCAGTCTGGTATTCGACGAGGTTGCCGATTACGACGATGACATGCAGGCCCGCATCGTGCGGATGCTGGACCTTGCCGGTGACAACGCCCCGCGCATCATGGCGACGTCGCAGACCGATCTGTCAGGTCGGATGGAGGGCGGCCAGTTCCGGCAGGATCTGTTCTATCGCCTCTCCGGCGTCACGCTGCACGTTCCCGCCCTGCGCGAACGGGTGGATGACATCCCGCTTTTGGCCGAACATTTCCTTGCCCGCGGTGAACGCGACTCGGGCGCCCTGCGCCGCCTGTCCAACGATGCCCGCGATCTGGTCCGCGCTTATTCCTGGCCCGGCAATGTCCGGCAGTTGGAAAACACCCTGCGCCGCCTGATGGTCACCTCTTCCGAGGCGGAAATCACCAAGACCGAGGTCGAAGCCGTGTTGGGCAGCCAACCCACGATGGAACCGCTCAAGGGCGGCGGCGAAGGCGAAAAACTTTCTGCATCCGTCGCCCGCCACCTGAAGCGGTATTTCGATCTGCACGGTGGACAGCTTCCCCCCGCAGGCGTCTATCAGCGCATCCTGCGCGAGGTCGAAATGCCGTTGATCGAAATCGCGCTGGATGCCACCGCCGGAAATCAGGCGAAATGCGCCGATCTGCTTGGCATCAACCGCAATACTTTGCGCAAGAAGATCACTGACCTCGATATCCGCGTGACTCGCCGCCGCAAGCTGATGTAAAACCGCAACATCAAGCGTGTTCCCCATGCCGCAAGCCGGTTTGGGCCACAACATATGGGCGGCGGGGGGAATCGGTCCTCCGCGATGAAGGGGGCGGTCGGCGTGCATCGCAGCGTTGGCAACAACACCTGGGCGCGGCTTTCGCGCCTGCGCCGCCAGCGCAGGGTGCAGAATGCCATGACCTTTGGTCTGGTTTTCCTTGGCCCGCTTCTTGCTGTCGCCACTTTCCTTGCCCTTGGCCCGCTCAATCAGGGTGGCAACTCGCCCGCAGTCCGGCTGATCCTGCTGGCCGATCTGGTTTATATCCTTGTCGTGGCAACCCTCGTCATGGCGCGGGTCGTCCGCATGATCGCGGACCGCCGCAGCAAATCCGCAGGGTCGCGTCTGCACATGCGGCTGACATTTGTCTTTGCAGGCGTCGCCCTTGTTCCCACCATCCTTGTCGCCGTCTTTGCCGTGGTCACGGTCAACTTCGGTCTGGAAGGTTGGTTCTCGGATCGCGTCCGTTCCGTCGTCGGTTCTTCACTTTCGGCGGCCGAGGCTTATGAACAGGAACATCGCCAAGACCTGATCGAAGACGCCGAGACGTTGGCGCGCGAACTGAACCTGTTCAAGCAATCCATGTTCTTCCTCGAAGACAACCAGATGCGCCCGGTGCTGACGCAGGCCCAGGCCACCATCCAGCGCGGGTTGAAAGAAGCCTATCTCATCAACGGTGCGGGTGAATTGATGACCCGCGGCGAACGCAGCTATCTTTTTGATTTTGAACAGCCCACCCCGGACGAGGTGCAGCGCGCCCGCGCCGGCGAAACCGTCCTGATCCAGGACTGGAACAACAACGAATTCCGCGCGCTTGTCCACCTTGATGCCTTCGCCGACCGCTATCTTTATATTTCGCGCACCGTGGATGGGTCCATCCTGTCACTTCTGGATGGCACCCGTGAAACTGTTGCGCTGTATCATCAGCTCGAATCCGAACGCGGGCGCCTGCTGTTTGAATTCGGCCTCCTCTACCTTGGCTTCGCGCTGATCCTGATCCTGGCCGCCGTCTGGATCGGCCTGTGGTTCGCCGAACGTCTTTCGCGGCCCGTAGGTCGCCTGGCCGAAGCTGCCGAACGGGTGGGCGAAGGCAATCTTGACGTGCAGGTGCGCGAAGAGGAAGGCGATGATGAAATCGCCTCGCTCGGCCGCTCGTTCAACCGGATGACCCGCCAGCTCAAAGGGCAACGTGACGCGCTGGTGGAAAGCCACAGCCAGACCGAACGCCGCCGCCGCCTGTTCGATTCCGTGCTGTCAAACGTCACGGCGGGCGTGATCGGGCTGGATTCCGATGGCCGGATCGACTTTGCCAACCGCGCCGCCGAACGCCTGCTGGATATGGGCGTGGGCCTGTCTGCCGATGTGGAACTGGCCATCGCCGTGCCGGAATTCGGCCCGCTCTTTGAACGCCTGCTGGAAAGCGGCCTGTCTGCCGCGCAGGAAGAGGTCCGCCTCACCCGCCGCGGCAAACTGGAAAGCCTGCTGGTCCGCATGTCCGAACGCAGCAATGATCAGGGCGGTCTTGAAGGCTATGTCGTAGCCTTCGACGATGTGACCGACCTTGTCTCTGCCCAGCGCATGGCCGCCTGGGGCGATGTTGCCCGCCGCATCGCGCATGAAATCAAGAACCCGCTCACGCCCATTGCCCTGTCTGCCGAACGCATCAAACGCAAATTCCGCCCTCAGGTGAACGATCCCGAAGATCTTGACCAATACACTGACGTCATCGTGCGCCAGACCAACGACCTGCGCCGCATCGTCGACGAATTCTCCAAATTCGCCCGCATGCCAGAACCCGACCGGCGTGAAAATGACCTGACCGTCCTTTTGCGCGACGCCATCCTGTTGCAGGAAAGCGGTCAGCCGGGCGTCACCTTTGTCCGCGATCTGCCCAACGCACCGCTGGTGATGGATCTGGACGCCACCATGATCAGCCAGGCACTGACCAACCTGATCAAGAACGCTGGCGAAGCCATCGAAACCTTGCAGGAAAAGGGCGCACCCGATGGCCACCATCCCGAAATCCGCGTGACACTGACAGCCGAACCCGACGCCGCCATCATCCGCATCATGGATAATGGCACCGGCCTGCCACCCGACCGCGCACGCCTGTTTGAACCCTACGTCACCACCCGCGAAAAGGGCACCGGCCTTGGCCTGCCCATCGTCAAGAAGATCATCGAGGAACATGGTGGCACGCTCGCCCTTCTCGATGCACCCGTTTTCGAAGGTAACGGCCACCGGGGCGCAATGGCCGAGATCCGTCTCCCACGCGCCCCGCGCAGCCGCAGCCGCAAACCCGCAGCACTCGCCGCCCAGGGGGTATAAGTCATGAGCAGCATTCTGATTGTAGACGATGAAAAAGACATCCGCGAATTGATCGGGGATATTCTCAAGGACGAAGGTTTCCTCGTCCGTCTCGCCGGAAATTCCGACGATTGCATGGCCGAAATCAATGCCGAACCTCCGGCGCTGATGATCCTTGATATCTGGCTGAAAGACAGCCGGATGGACGGGATCGACATCCTGAAAACCGTGAAACGCGACAACCCGGATGTGCCCGTGGTCATTATTTCAGGTCACGGAAATATCGAAATCGCCGTCGCCGCAATCAAGCAGGGTGCCTACGACTTTATCGAAAAGCCGTTCAACATCGATCAGTTGATGGTCGTCGTCAGCCGTGCGATGGAAACCTCCCGCCTGCGCCGCGAAAATTCTGAACTGCGCCGCAAGGATGTGACCTCGTCCGAAATGCTCGGGTCCAGCCCGGCGTTCAAGGCCCTGAAATCGCAGCTGGAAAAGGTTACCAAATCGAATGGCCGCGTCATGCTGACCGGTCCCGCCGGATCGGGAAAGGAAATGGCCGCCCGTTTCATCCATTCCTATTCCAACCGCGCCAGCGCCCCCTTTGTTTCCGTCTCCTCGGCCACGATCGAACCCGAACGCATGGAAGAGGTGCTTTTCGGGCGCGAAACGCCGGAACGCGGCGTGGAAAAGGGCCTTCTGGAACAGGCGCATGGTGGCGTCGTCTATTTTGACGAAGTGGCCGACATGCCGCTTGGCACCCAATCGAAAATCCTGCGTGTGCTGGTGGAACAGCAATTCACAAGGGCAGGGGGAACCGACAAGGTCCGCGTCGACCTGCGCGTCATCTCCTCCACCACCCGCGATCTGCGCACCGAAATCAGCGCAGGTCGCTTCCGCCAGGAACTTTATGACCGGCTCAACGTCGTCCCGATCCCGGTTCCAAGCCTTGAAGATCGGCGCGAGGACATCCCCGAACTGACCCGCCATTTCATCGACATGTTCCACCGCAGCCAGGGCCTGCCTCTGCGCACCCTGTCAACCGAGGCAGAGGCCCTTTTGCAAACCATGCCCTGGCCCGGCAATGTGCGCCAGTTGCGCAATGTGATCGAACGGGTGCTGATCTTGGGCGATGGCGCAGGCCCCATCGACGCCCGCGAATTGCCGGGCCAGGACGCGCCCGAAGGCGAATCCGGCCGCCTCGTCCTTGGCGGCGCGATGGCCACGCTGCCCCTGCGCGAAGCGCGCGAGGTGTTTGAACGCGAATACCTGCTTACCCAGATCAACCGCTTCGGCGGCAACATCAGCCGCACCGCCAGCTTTGTCGGCATGGAACGCTCGGCGCTGCACCGCAAACTCAAATCCCTTGGTGTTGTCACCACTTCCAAAAGCGGCGGCCGCATGGCCCGGTTGGACGAAGACATGGACGAGGATGAAGGCGAAGAGGCGTGATCGCCGCCCGTGGCACCATCCATTGACCACCCGCCTTCCATCTGCCACTCAGGGGGCGCGGTGAACCGGAGGCAGGCATGAAGGTGATCATCTGCGGGGCAGGGCAGGTGGGTTGGCAGATCGCCCGCCAACTGTCCGGCGAAAAAAACGACGTGACGCTGGTCGATGTGAACGCAGACCTCGTCCGCCGCGCCACGGATACGCTCGATGTGCAGGGTGTCGTGGGCTTTGCCTCCTATCCCGATGTGCTGGAACGTGCGGGCGCGCGTGATGCCGACATGATCATCGCCGCCACCCATTCCGATGAGGTGAACATGGTCGCGTGTGAGGTGGCCCATGCCATCTTCTCCGTCCCGCGCAAGATTGCCCGCCTGCGGGCGCAATCCTATCTGGATGCCATCTATTCCGATCTTTACCGCCGCGACCATCTGCCCATTGACGTGGTGATCTCCCCCGAACGCGAGGTGGCCGAGGCGGCGCTGCAACGCCTTGCCGCACCCGCCACCTTTGATACCGAAAGTTTCATGCTGGGCCGCGCCCAGCTTTTGGGCATCCAACTGGATGAGGATTGCCCCGTCATCAACACGCCCCTGCGCCAACTCAGCGATCTTTTTTCCACCCTGCGCGCCATCGTGGTGGGCGTGCGGCGCGAAGGTCGGCTCTTTGCCCCCGATCCGGGCGATCAACTGTTCCCCGATGATCAGATCTACGTCTTTACCCATTCCGAAGACGTCAATCGCACGCTGGAAATCTTTGGCAAACAGACCAAGAAACAGGAACGCATCGTCATCATAGGTGGCGGCAATGTGGGCCTTGGCGTGGCCCGTGCGCTGGAACGCCGGACAGACCGGGTGCGCTGCAAGATCATCGAAAAAAACCGTGCCTGCGCCGAACGCGCCGCCGACAGCCTCGAACGCACCATCGTGCTGAACGGCGATGGCATGGATATGGACATCCTCCTTGAGGCATCCATCGACCGCGCCGATGCCGTGCTGGCCGTGACGGATGACGACAAGACCAACCTTCTTGTGTCGGTTCGCGCGAAACAGGCGGGCTGCCCCATGTCCATCGCGCTGGTCAACGATCCGACGCTCGCCCCCCTGATGGGGCCGCTGGACATTGACGCCTATATCAACCCGCGCGCCACCACCGTATCGTCCATCCTGCGCCACATCCGCCACGGCAAGGTGCGCGCCATCTATTCCCTTGGCGATGCCGAGGCGGAAATGATCGAAGCCCAGGTTCTGTCGACCTCACCCCTCGCCGGTCGCCAGATCCGCGACATCGAATTTCCCGAAGGCGTGCTGGTCGGCGCGTTGATGAAGGGCGATAAGGTTCTCAAGCCCACCGGTGACACGCGGATTGAGGCGGGCGATGTCATCGCCCTCTTTACCATGGCCAAAGACGTGCGCGAGGTGGAACGCTTGCTGCAAGTCTCCATCGACTTTTTCTGATCATGTGGCGCCGCTTGTCGGAACTGCCGCTGTTGGTCCTTCTTATGGGGATCACCGCGCTGTCGATGTGGCTGCCCGCCGCCCATGCCGTCATTCTGCGCGACCACGATACCGCGCGCGCCTTCTTCTACTCCGGCATCATCCTGCTGATCCTGACCGGCATGATCGGCCTTGCCACCGTCAACCACCGCGCCCGCAACCCCGCCCGTGCCAACCTTACGGCGTTGGTGGCGGCCTATGCCGTCTTGCCGGTGCTTATGGCGCTGCCCGTGATCCAGGCCCTGCCGGATACAAGCTGGGCCAATGCCTGGCTTGAGATGATTTCTTCCTTCACCACCACCGGTGCCACGCTTTACGCCCCCGACCGACTGCCGCCTTCCATCCATCTTTGGCGCGGACAGGTTGGCTGGATGGGCGGCTTCTTCATCCTTGTGGCCGCCGTCGCCATCCTTGCCCCCATGACCCTTGGCGGGATCGAGGTGATGTCAGGCCGCGTTCCCGGTCGTGGTGCCGAAGGTTTGTCGCAGATCACCGCCACCGCCGATCCCGCCCGCCGCGTGGCCCGGCAGGCGGCGGCCATCCTGCCCGTCTATGCCGGTGTTACCGTGGGGCTTTGGGTTCTTCTGCTGATCGCGGGCCAACCCAATTTCCCGGCCCTGATCCATGCCATGTCCACCATATCAACCTCTGGCATCAGCCCGTCAGGCGGGCTTCCGGTTGAAGGTCCCACCTTCCTGGCCGAAGCTGCAATCTTCATCGCTCTATTCCTTGCGGTCACCCGCCGCCTTTGGCCGGGATCGTTTTCCTACGATCCCGGCACCCGGATTGTCGATGATTCCGAACTGCGCATGTCGCTGGTCCTTTTGGCGTTCATCCCGCTGGTCCTTTTCCTGCGCCACTGGCTTGCCGCCACGGATGGCACAGAATTCGCGCAGGGCGATTTCATTGCCGGTCTGCGCGCCTTGTGGGGGGCGGTGTTCACCACGCTGTCCTTCCTCACCACCACCGGCTTTACCTCCGCCGATTGGGTCACGGCGCGCAACTGGTCGGGCCTTGAAACGCCGGGCCTTGTTCTGGCGGGTCTCGCCATCTTTGGCGGTGGCATCGCCACCACGGCGGGCGGGGTGAAACTGTTGCGCGTCTACGCGCTCTTTCGGCATGGCGAACGCGAACTCGATCGCCTGATCCACCCCAATTCGGTGGGCGGCTCCGGCCAATCCGCCCGCCGCCTGCGCCGCGAAGGGGCCTATCTGGCCTGGATCTTCTTCATGCTCTTTGCGTTGTCCATTGCGATTCTCGTGGCCGCGCTCGCCCTTGTGGGGATCGAATTTGAAACCGCCCTGATCCTCACGCTTGGCGCGCTCACCACGACCGGCCCCTTGACCAGCGTTGCCGCCACCGATCCCATCGCCCTTGCACTGCTGCCAGCCACCGCCAAGGCCATACTGGGCATCGCCATGGTAATCGGACGACTGGAGCTTTTGGCGATTCTTGTTCTCCTCGCCCCGGACAGTTGGCGCAACTGAACGGCGCATCCGTCACAGCCACCTAAAACTCTGTTTTTGGGCTGGAAACTGTGCGCAAGGCGTTACATACTTCGCTCGGTTGGACGGAACCCGGGCTGAGGGAACGGGTGTCCAATCCGCGCGCGACAAGACCAATAACAAAGGCAAAGACAAAAATGGCCGGCGATAAGCAAAATTTGCAAGACGCGTTTCTTAACCATGTTCGCAAAGCCAAGGTTCCGGTGACAATCTTCCTGATAAACGGGGTAAAGTTGCAGGGGGTCATCACCTGGTTCGACAATTTCTGCGTGCTGCTGCGCCGCGATGGCCAATCGCAGCTCGTTTACAAACATGCGATTTCGACCATCATGCCAGGCGCACCGATCAATCTCTATGAAGGCGAAGACTGATTTCAGACCTGCCTGAAGATGATGATGACGATTTCCCGCTTTTGACAGAGCGGGTTGAACGCGACCGCTCTACGGCGGCCCGCGCCACACGCGCGTTTGTCCTGCATCCCGACATCCGCTCTTCGAAATCGCGCCGCCTGCCCGAACATGGTCTCGCCGAAGCGATCAGCCTGGCGAATGCCCTGCCGGAACTGGATGTCGTCGGCGGTGACGTGATCCGTCTGCCCCGCGTCCATCCCGGCATGCTGTTCGGCTCTGGCAAGGTCGAAGACCTGAAGGCCCGCTTCAAGGCCGAAGACATTGCCCTCGTCCTAGTCGACGGCCCTGTTTCCCCGGTCCAGCAGCGCAATCTGGAAAAGGAATGGGGGGTCAAATTGCTTGACCGGACCGGCCTGATCCTGGAAATTTTTGCTGACCGCGCCCGCACCCGCGAAGGTGTGCTTCAGGTGGAACTCGCCGCCCTCAGCTATCAACGCACCCGCCTCGTGCGCGCCTGGACCCACCTTGAACGCCAGCGGGGTGGTTTCGGCTTTGTCGGCGGCCCCGGCGAAACGCAGATCGAGGCCGACCGCCGGGCCATCGACGATCAGGTGATCCGCCTCAAACGCCAACTCGACAAGGTGGTGAAAACCCGCGAACTGCACCGTGCCGCCCGGCGCAAGGTGCCTTTCCCCATCGTGGCCCTTGTGGGCTACACCAATGCGGGCAAAAGCACGCTGTTCAACCGCGCCACCGGGGCAGAGGTTCTGGCAAAGGACATGCTTTTCGCCACGCTTGATCCCACCATGCGCGGCGTGACCCTGCCATCGGGCCGCAAGGTGATCCTGTCCGATACAGTGGGTTTCATCTCTGACCTGCCCACCCAACTTGTCGCCGCCTTTCGCGCCACGCTGGAAGAGGTGTTGGAGGCCGATCTCATCCTTCATGTCCGCGACATCGCGCATCCCGAAACCAACGAACAGGCCGCCGATGTGGCCGACATCTTGCAATCGCTTGGCGTTGGCCCGGCCACCCCGCAATTTGAAATCTGGAACAAACTCGATCTGGTCGATCCCAGCCAGCGCGAGGCGCTGACCGTTCAGGCCGCCACGCGCGACCGGGTGTTCCCCATTTCCGCCCTCACCGGCGAAGGCATTGACGGCTTGTTGAAAGCGGTCAGCGCAGCCTTTGATGAAGAAAAATCCGAACGCCTTCTGGCCGTGCCTTTCACCGATGGCCGCCGTCGCGCCTGGCTGCATGGCGAAGGGGTGGTCCTATCGGAAACCCCCACCGACACAGGCTTTGCCGTCACCGTCCGCTGGACTGCCCGTCAGGAAAAGCGTTACCGCGAACTGGGCTGAACCGCGCCCGCCGCTACAGCTTGGCCCAAACACCGAAAATGTAACCGATCAGCCGCGCGCCGCCCGCAAGGCCATGATCTCCGGCAACCGCCCCTCCACCCAGCGCGCCAATCCCTTTACCAACCCGGCCGCCTCCTCACCCATCGGAGTCAGCGAATAGTCCACATGCGGCGGCACCACGTCATGCGCCACCCGCCGCACCATCCCGTCGGTCTCCAACCCCTGCAAGGTCTGCGCCAGCATCCGCTCGCTCACATTCCCCAAGGCGCGGCGCAGTTGTGAAAACCGCAGCGTGCGCCCCTCCAGCGCCACCAGAATCAGCGCCCCCCAACGGCTCGTCAAATGCGCCAGCACCAGCCGTGACGGGCAAAGCGGGTGCAGCACATTCGCCTCATGGTCGGGCGGCAGGGCGGGCAAGTCCTTCATGGCAAGGGCTCCTAGATTAAAATTATACTTACCAAAATGTATGTACTTCTCTTTCGGAAGTTAAGCCCTCATCTGATGCCCATGACATCCAAGGAACGGAGCATCCCCATGACCATCGCCATCACCGGCGCCACCGGCCAGCTTGGCCGCCTCGCCATCGCCAGCCTGCAATCGCGCGGCATCACCCCCATCGGATTGGCGCGCGACCCGGCCAAGGCCGCCGATCTGCACATCGAAACGCGCGCCTTCGATTACACAGCCCATTCCCAACATGCCGCGGCACTTGTCGGTGTCACGACGCTGGTCCTGATCTCGTCCAATGATTTCAACGACCGCGCAGGTCAACACCGTGCTGTCATCGCCTCTGCCAAGGCCGCAGGTGTTTCGCGCATCGTTTATACCAGCCTGCTCCACGCCGATACCTCGCCCATGCTGCTCGCCGCCGATCACAAGGCGACAGAGGCGGCGATCCTGGCCTCTGGCCTGACCTACACCTTCCTGCGCAACGGCTGGTATACGGAAAACCACACCGGCAGCCTTGCCGGGGCCATTGCCGCTGGCGCGCTGATCGGGTCTGCCGGGGAAGGGCGCTTTTCCGCCGCCGCCCGCGCGGATTATGCTGACGCGATTGCCGTCACCTCGGCCAGTGACGCGCAGGACAACGCCGTCTACGAACTCGCAGGTGACACGGCCTACAGCCTTGCCGACTTCGCGGCCGAGGTATCGCGCCAGACCGGGAAAGCGATCCCCTACACCGATCTGCCGCCCGAAACCTATGCTGGCATCTTGCAATCCTTCGGTCTGCCCGCAGGCTTTGCCCATGTCCTTGCCGACAGCGATGTTCGGGCCGCAGCAGGCGCGCTGTTCAATGACAGCCGCACCCTCTCGCGCCTGATTGGGCGGCCCACCACGCCAATGGCCACCACGGTCGCTGCCGCGCTGGCATAACCGTGGGGCAGGGGATCAGGCCGCCCGCACCGCCGGCCTGATCCCCTGCGCCACCACGCCCGCATCCACCAGCTTGCCGATCTGCCCGGACCCAAGGCCCAGCAGGTCGGCCAATATCTCCTCGGTATGTTCGCCCAATACCGGGGCCGCCACCGGACCCATCCGCGCCATATCGGAAAACGTCACCGGCGATCCCGGCACCGGCAACCGCCCGATCCCCGGCTGATCCAGCATCGTAAACATCGGATTGTCGGGCGACAGGTCCGGGTCTTCCGCCACCGCCCCGGAAAAGCTGCGAAACACCGACCAAGTCAGCCCGGCCCCGTCAAACAGCGGCCCCACCTCGGACAACCGCCGCGCCGCAAACCACGGTGCCAGCGCCGCCGTGATGTCCTTCCGCGCCAACCAACGGTTCCCCTCGCGCGCCAGATCCAGCCCTGACCGCAGCGCCACATCGGCCATCGCGGCCTCGGTCCCCGTCACCTTGACCAGCCCGCGCCATTGCCGATCCGTCAACCCGACAACCATCACCCGCGTCCCGCAGGCCAGCACGAAATCCTGCCCATAAGCCCCATACAGCGCATTGCCCGCCTTGGCGCGATCCACGCCATTGGCCACAACCTCGCCCACAATCCCCAGATGGGCCATCATCGCCGCCGCCACATCCTTCAGCGACAGTTCCGCCAACTGTCCCTTGCCCGTCCGCAACCGGTGCCGCTCTGCCGCCAGCAGCGCATTCACCACCATCCCCCCCGCGATGCAATCCCATGCGGGCAGGACGTGGGCCACCGGTTCCACCGATCCCTCCGCCCCCGTCGCCATCGGAAATCCCAAAGAAGGGTTCACCGTGTAATCCACTGCCGGCTCCCCCCGCCGCGTCCCGGTCAGGCTGACCATGATCAAATCCTCGCGCCGTGCCTTCAAGGCCGGGTAATCCATCCATCCCCGCGCTCGCAGATTGGTCAGAAACATCCCTGCATCCGGCCCCGGCGCACAGATCAGCGCCGTCACAATCTCCTGCCCCTCAGGCCGCGCCATATCCACCGCAAGCGACCGCTTGCCCTTGTTCATCCCCGCCCAGAACAGGCTGGTCCCATCTTTCGTTACCGGCCAGCGATGCGCATCCAGCCCCCCTTGCGGCCTGTCGAACCGGATCACATCCGCCCCCATCTGGGCCAGGGTCATCCCCGCCAGCGGCACCGCCACAAAGGCCGATCCCTCGACCACCCGCATCCCCGCCAGCACACCCGCCATCACATCACCCCTCCCACGCCATATCGGCCTGCATGCAGACCAACCCATCCCCATTTACCGTCGCCAGACTGTCGCCCACGCCCTGCAATCGCAGGGCATCGAAATGAAACAGCGGCCGGACCCCCCGGAACCGGTATCCCGCAGGCACCGCGCCACCCCGCCGTGCCCGCGCCGCTTCCATCAACAGCATCGCCTGCATCGGCCCATGCACGACCAGACCGGGATATTTCTCCACCCCTGTCGCATAGGGCAGATCAAAATGGATGCGATGCGCGTTGAAGGTCAGCGCCGAATAGCGAAACAGCCGCACCTCATCCATCGGCACAGCCTCGAACCAATCCGGCTCTGGTGCCTGAACCGGGGGGGGCGGGGTAAATCGCTCCGGCATGGCGATGAACACGATGTCCTGCTCTTCCTCGACCGCCAGCCCTGCCGCGCCATGCACATCATGGCGCACAGTTACAAACACCATCCGCCCGGTAGTGCCGGTCTTTTCAGAAACCTTCATGATTTCAGACCGTCGGAACAGGTCTTCGCCAATCCGCAACGGTGCCAGAAACCGCAGCCGCCCCCCGGCCCACATCCGCCGTTCCAGCGGCACAGGTGGCAGGAACTCACCCCGCGCCGGGTGTCCATCCGGCCCCAATTCCGCCATCGCCGCCTCGGGCGTCCATCCCATCCAATGCCACAGCGGCGGCAGCATTGCGCCATCCGCGAATTCCCCGGAAACGCCCAGCGTCGCCGCCATCTGCCGCGCCTGTTTTGCGCTGATGCGGTCACGGGCTTCTTCAACCCGGCCCACCCAAGCGCCGAATGCTTCAGTCATCTTTTTTCCCTGATCCCCGCCCACACGCAATAATGTTGCGCGCGGGCGAAAGGTCAAGCGTCAGAGGCCGACACGACGGTCATTCAAAAGGTCAGGCCGACTATTCCGCCGCAGGGGTCAGCACCGTCACCCCAACCGCTGCTGCCCGCGCCAGTTCCGGGTCGAGCGACATGGGCACATATTCCCCCCGCCGCCACAACTCGCCCAGATCGTCATAGAACCGGCTCAATGGATGCCCCGATTGCCCGGTTGACGTGATGAACACCGATGAATCCGGGTCCGCAAAGTCATAAACCCCCCGGAACCCCGCGCCATGCACGTTCAGAAACGGTTCTGGCCCATCACCCTTGGTCTTGCCCCGCAACAGCGTATGGTCATCGCCGCTGGTGGATTGCCGGATGTTCACGAAATAGCGCAACACCGGCAGGTTCCCCAGCACAGGGTGATCATGCGTCGCCTGATGCGCATCCCCCCAACGCCAGCTTTCCGGGTTCGGCCCATAGGTTTCCGACAGCGTCAGCAACGCCTCGTCCAGCGCGATCCGCGCCATATCGGTGCAGCTTTCCACCACCGCCGATTGGATCACATCACACCAGATGCTGGCCCCGTCCACGTTTCGATACACCCGTTCAATTAACAGCGGCTCGATATGCGTGAACGTATCCGCCAACGGCCCCAGATCATCGCGGATCAACCGGTCCTGCAACGCCCGCACCCACGCCTGATAGATCAACGGCTCTGGCAGATGCTCGCTCATCTCGCCGTTCCAGGCCGCCAATATCTCCAGCGCGCGCTGTCGCAGCCGTTCCGGCGTGCCTTCCGGTGCCGCCTCTCCGGTGAACCACAGGTCCGCCCCGATCAACGGAAGCAGCGACCGCGCGGTAAAGCTCACCGTATCCAACTGCGCCTCGATAAAGCTCTCCCGCGTATGCACCTCGCGCGCCTGCATCAACGTAAGCCAGCGCTGGATGCGCTGCGTATCGCCCCAGTCAAAGGACACATGCTTTGGAAAGGGCCGATCCACCGTCTTGTTGTTGGTGTTGCCCAACAGGCCTGATGTCGGGTTGATCACACGCGGATTGTCCTCATAGGGCAGCATCCCCTGCCAGCGGTTCTGGGCAATCCAGCCCGGCACCGGCATCCGGCCCTGGCTTTGATGGCCGGGGTCGCGCGACGGCATCGCCCCCATCAACTGCATCGCCACGCCACGCTGATCGGCCAGCATCACATTCTGCGCCGGGGCCACCACCAACCGCCCGGTTTCAATCGCCTCGGCGGTGGTCTTTGCCCCCATCATGCGGATCACTGCCGTCATGGACGTGTCTGCCCCGGTCAGCGCCGTCCAGGCCAGCGCCGCCGCATGCCCCCCCGGCGTCACCGACCCGATGTCATAATGCGTGCCCGGCAGCACCGGGCCATTATCCGTCCAGCGCAGGGTGATCGTGACCGGCGCCTCATCCTTCACCGTGATGATCGACCGGCGGGTGACGAAATCCTTCCACCCATCCGGGGTGCGGTATTGTTCGGGATTATCGGGATTGACCTCTTCGATATACAAATCCTGATCGTCCAGATAGCTGGAGGTCAGCCCCCAGCCCAACGCCTCGGATCGCCCGACCAGCACCGCAGGGATACCGGGGATCGTCCCGCCGATCACCCCGCCCGCCGCCAGCTCCAGCCGCGCCAGATACCACACGGTTGGCGCGGTGAACCCCAGATGCGGGTCATTGGCCAGCAACGTGCCGCCCGCCGCCGACCGCGCCGGCACCGCCGCCCAGGCATTCGACGCCCCCGCCAGATCGCGGGTCGGAAACGGCGACAGGCCACCCGCCATCCGCCGGATCGGTGCCAGACTGGGGCTTACCCCCGGCACAAGGCTGGAATAATCGGGCAGGGCGGTCACCCCCGTCCCCGGCGCGTCTGGCAGGATGTCCCGCACCCGCGCATCCGGCAGCACCAACGACACCCGCGCCCGCAACACCTCATTCTCCAACTGCCCGGACAGTTGCAACGCCATCAGCTTCAGGATGGCAATGGAATCCGCCGGCTGCCAGGCCGCAATCTCATTGGAAAACATAAAGAACTCCGGCGCGCCACGTCCCAGCGCCCCACGGTTCACCTGCCCGATCCAAGAATTCACACCCTGCGCATAAGCCTCCAGCGCCGCCTGCGTCGGGCCGTCCTGCACCGCCACCGATTGCTGCGCCAAACCATACAGGTCGTAGCGCCGCATCAATTCATCTATTCGCAATGTCCGGCTTCCGAACATCTCGGACAGCCGCCCCTGCGCCGTGCGGCGCAGCATGGTCATCTGCCACAGCCGGTCCTGTGCATGGGCAAAGCCCAGCGCAAAGAACACATCCTCATCCGTCGCGCCAAAGATGTGCGGAACATTGTCATTGTTGCGCACAATCTCAACCGGGGCGGAAATTCCGGAAATTGCGAAATCCTCGTCATAATCCGGCAAGGACCGTGACAAGAAATAATACAGCATCACGCCTGCCAGAACCGACAGGACAATCATCCCCGTGAAAAGGCGCAACATCCAGCGAAAGACAAGGAAAATAGGGGGGAACATCGGGGCCAGTTCTTTGAGGGGGCCAGTTCTTTAAAGGGGCCAGTTCTTTTGGGTGGGCCGGTTCTTTGCAGGGCGCGGTGCTTGACGGCAGTTTCGGTATGGCTTCCTAGTCCATCGCAGATCGAAGGGCAATCCAACGGGGGAAACGATGGCGCGACTGGCATTTCTGGGCCTTGGTGTGATGGGCGGGCCAATGGCACGCCACCTTGCGGCCAAGGGGCATCAGGTGACGGTCTATAACCGCACCACCAGCAAGGCCGAAGCATGGGTCGCAGCCCACGGCGGCAAACTGGGCCAAACCCCGGCCGAAGCCGCCCAAGGCGCGGATGTCGTCCTTGCCTGCGTCGGCAATGATGATGACCTGCGCGCCGTCTGCATTGGCGATGGTGGTGCATTTTCCGCCATGCCCCCCGGCACGCTATTCATCGACCACACCACCGTTTCGGCACAGGTCACCCGTGACCTTGCCAGCATTGCCGCAGGCCAGGGGATCGGCTTTGTCGATGCCCCCGTCTCGGGCGGGCAGGCCGGTGCGGAAAACGGCGTCCTCTCCATCATGTGCGGTGGAACCCAGGCCGATTACGACCGTGCCGAACCGATCATGGCGGCCTATGCCCGCATCTGCCGCCGCCTTGGTGACAACGGGGCCGGACAACTGGCCAAGATGATGAACCAGATCTGCATCGCGGGTCTGATGCAGGGCTTGTCCGAAGCACTCGCCTTTGGCGAAAAGGCCGGACTTGATGGTGAAGCGGTGGTCGTAGTCATCAGCCAGGGTGCCGCAGGATCGTGGCAGATGGTCAATCGCCACAAGACAATGCTGAAAGGTGATTTCGATTTCGGCTTCGCCGTAGATTGGATGCGCAAGGATCTGGGCATCTGCCTGCAAACTGCCAATCAGATCGGCGCCTCGCTGCCCGTCACCGCCCTTGTGGACCAGTTCTATAAAGACGTGCAGAACATGGGCGGCGGGCGCAACGACACGTCCAGCCTGATCCGCCGCCTGCGATAGGGCAGGGTAGGGGCGACCGCCCCTCCCGCACCCCTTGGGTCACGGAATGATCCGCGTATATTTCACCCCGGCCAGCGTCGCCCCGGCGATCAATCCCTGCTGGCCAAACACCAACGCGATTACAGGGTCAATCTCGGTCGTTTCCTTGCCGATGCTCGCCCCCTGTTCCGGGGTTGCATATTTCAGGTCGGCACTCGCTGCCCAACCGGTCGATGACCGGAACTCTGCCAGCGCCTCGGGCGTCATGAAGAACAGCGCATGGGCATATTGCTGCGCCCCGATCTGGATGCCGTAACTGGCCTTGGTCGATGAATAGTAATCCACCGTCACATCACGAATTTGCAACGCGCCGCGCCCATAGGCCCCGCCGATGAAGAACCCCGCCTCGGTGATCAGAGGCATATACAAAACCCCCGCCGCCCGGCTGGCCAGATCGCGCGTCCCCGGATAGCGCGAAAACAGGAAGCTCTGCGTCGCGCTGACCCGCGCGTCGATCTGTTGCGCGCCATTGCCACCCACGCCGTTGCCGCAAGCCGCCGTCAAGGCAAGCGAAGCCCCGGCACCGCCCAGCAAAGCCCGTCTCGAAATCCGTTCCATGAAACCGCCCTTTCGTGCCTCGTCGGGGGTCTTTGCCCCCGCTCACGCATCACGATAGCGGTATTCCGCCGCCCTGTCATGCCTTGCCTGCGGCCACGGCAAGGCTTTGCCACCGCGCAGGTCTAGCAAAGGGCCGCAGGTGGCCGGCTGTCGATCACGGTCTGTGGGGCATTGATACCTGCCGATGATGCCCACCGATCGAAATCGGATGCCAACGGGAAAGGACGGGCGCGGACATACGCCCGAACGCCTCAGCCCCAGCTCCACCCCGCCCGCAACTTGCGCGCGGCCTCGGGTGCGAAATAGGTCAGGATGCCGTCACATCCCGCACGCTTGAACCCCATCAGGCTTTCCATCATCGCCACATCGCCATTGATCCAGCCACGATCTGCCGCGCCCCGGATCATCGCGTATTCGCCCGACACCTGATAGGCATAGGTCGGCGCGCCAAAGGCGTCCTTCACCCGGCGGCAGATGTCCAGATAGGGCATCCCCGGCTTGACCATCACCATATCCGCGCCTTCGCGCAGATCACGTTCCACCAGACGCAGCGCCTCATCGCTGTTGGCCGGGTTCATCTGATAGGTCTTCTTGTCGCCCTTCAACGCACCGGATGCCCCCACGGCATCCCGGAACGGGCCATAAAAGGCGCTGGCATATTTTGCCGCATAGGACAGGATCGCCACATCCTTGTGGCCGCCCGCCTCCAGCGCCTGCCGCATGGCGCCGATGCGACCATCCATCATGTCCGACGGACCAAGGATATCCGCCCCCGACTCCGCCTGCGCCAGGGCCATCTTCAGCAGCGCCTCGATGGTTTCGTCGTTCAGGATGATCCCGTCTCGCACCAGCCCGTCATGGCCATTGGCGTTATAGGGGTCCAGTGCCACATCCGTCATCACCGCAATCTCCGGCACCGCCGCCTTGATCGCCCGAATGGCGCGGTTCGCCAGATTGTCAGGGTTCCACGCCTCTTCGCAGGCTTCGGTTTTCAACGCCGGATCGGTATAGGGGAACAGGCAGATCGCCGGTATCCCCAAGCCCGCCGCCTTTTCCGCTGCGCGCACCACCAGATCGACGCTCATCCGGTCCACCCCCGGCATCGACGCCACGGGTTCCCGCACGCCCACGCCATCGCGCACGAAAACCGGCCAGATCAGATCGCCCACCCCCAGCAACGTCTCTTGCGACAAGGCCCGCAGCGCGGCCGTCCGGCGGAGGCGGCGAAAGCGGGTGGCCGGTGTCGGGGCGGAAATCGGTCTCATGCAGCGGCCTCCGGGGCAGGGATCATCATATCAGGGGCTTGCACCCACGCCCCTTGCCTGCCAGAGAAAGAGCCGCGCCTCAAGCCGTCACAACGCAGCAGGGGGCAGCCGGGGCAAACAGGCCCAAGAAGACGGGGACGCGCAGGTTGGACTGGTACAAGACGATCTTCGAAGTGATCGACCTGCGATCCTTCTCCAACCTCTGGTTCTGGCTGGCACTTGCGGTGATGTGGTCCACCGTCAGCCATTTCGTGATCGGCGTCCCGCATGATCTGATCCGCCGGGCCGAACGCGATGGCGGCCAACCGCTCGCCGATGTCGAGGCGCTGGCCCATATCTACGTGCGCCGCTTCCTGTTCATCATCCGTAACGGCGGTCTTGTGCTGATCTGGTTCGTCTGCTTTCTGGTGACCGGACTTGCGCTTCTGGCCTTGCTTTACAAGGTGGAATTCGCCTTTGCGGTGCTGTGCCTGATCCTGCCGATGCTGGGTGTCATGTCCCTGGTCCTGCGCACCTGCCTCAAGATCGAAAAAGCTGATCTGCGTGGCCCTGATCTTCTGCGCATCCTGCAAAGACACCGCGTCACGGTGCAGACCGTCGGCATGTTCGCGCTGTTCTTCACCGCCATGTTCGGGATGTATCAGAACCTCACCCTCGGCGTCTTTCGCTGATCCCTGCACCGGAACGGGCAATCCGTGCAAAAGACGTTGACGCCGCCGCCCCGGCGGTTAAGTCACTGGCCATGCCGTCAGCACCCCGCATCCTTCTTGGTGGCGCGCCCGAAGGCCACGACGCCCGCCTTATCGCGCGCGAGTTGGAAAAGGGCGCCCCTATCCTTCACATCGCCCGCGATGACAAACGGGCCGAGGCGATGGCCGCCGCCCTCGCCGTCATGGCCCCCGGCGCGCTGGTGTTGGATTTCCCCGCATGGGATTGCCTGCCCTATGACCGTGTTTCACCCAACCCCGCCATTTCAGCCCGCCGCATGGCCACCCTTGCCGCCTTGGCGGATGGGATCAATGGTCCCTTCATCCTGCTCACCACCCTCACCGCCGCCACACAGCGCCTGCCTGCGCGCGATGTCATCCGGGGTGCCTCTTTCGCCGCCCGCGTCGGTGACCGGGTGGATGAGACGCGCCTGAAGGGTTTTCTGACCCGCATGGGCTTCTCGCCCGCCTCCACCGTGGCAGAACCCGGCGAATACGCCTTGCGCGGCGGCATCATCGACATCTGGCCCCCCGGCAGCCGCAGCCCGATCCGGCTTGATTTCTTTGGCGACGTGCTGGATGGCGCCCGCCGCTTTGATCCCGATACCCAGCGCACGACAGAAAAACTGACCGCCGTCGAATTTGCCCCGATGTCGGAAATCATCCTTGATGAACCGGCCATCACCCGCTTTCGCCAATCCTACCGGCTGGAATTCGGGGCAGGGGGATCAGACGATCCGCTGTATGAAGCGGTCAGCGCCGGCCGCAAGCATCAGGGCATGGAACATTGGCTGCCCTTCTTCCATGATCGGCTGGAAACGATCTTCGATTACCTTCCCACCGCCACCGTCACCCTTGATGACCAGATTACCCCCTCGCGCCTGTCGCGCTGGGAAGGGATCGAAGATCAGTATGATGCCCGGCGCGAGGCGATGTCAGCCAAAGGCCGGCTCGATTCCGTCTACAAACCCGTGGCCCCCGGCCTGCTCTACCTTGACGATACGGCGTGGGAAGCAGCCACCGCCCCGCACCGTCTGATCCAGTTCTCGCCCAACCCGCAAAGCCCCGGCCCCGGTGTGCTGGATGCAGGCGGCCGCATGGGCCGCAACTTCGCCCCCGAACGCCAACAGGAAAACATCAGCCTGTTTGGCGCGCTGGCCGCCCATATCAAGGATTTGCTGACCGACCGGCATGTCATCATCGCCTCATGGTCCGAAGGGGCGCGCGAACGGCTTGAAGGGCTGCTTGTCGATCAAGGCGTGACCGGCGCACAGCGCATCCGCGACCTGCGCGATGTGCCCGAAGGCAAAGGTGGCCTATTCCTGATGGTCTGGGCGCTGGAATCGGGCTTCACCGCCCCCGGCCTCGCCGTCATTTCCGAACAGGATGTGCTGGGCGACCGCCTGATCAGCAAACCCAAACGCAAGCGCAAGGCCGAGAATTTTCTGCGCGAGGTGGACACCCTCACCCCCGGCGATCTGGTCGTGCATGTCGAACATGGCGTGGGCCGCTATCTGGGCATCGAAACGATCACCGCCCTTGGCGCGCCCCATGCCTGCGTTTCGCTGGAATATGCCGAGGGCGCAAAACTCTACCTGCCCGTAGAAAACATCGAACTCCTCTCCCGCTACGGCCATGAAGAGGGGCTGTTGGACCGGCTCGGCGGTGGTGCATGGCAGGCGAAAAAGGCGAAACTCAAGGAACGCATCCGCGAAATCGCGGATCGCCTCATGCGCATCGCCGCCGAACGCGCCCTGCGGCACGCGCCCATCCTTGAGGCACCCCATTCCCTGTGGGAGGCTTTTGCCGCCCGCTTCCCGTGGCAGGAAACCGATGACCAGCTCTCCGCCATCGCCGATGTGGTGGCCGATCTGGAATCGGGCCGCCCGATGGACCGCCTCATCGTGGGTGATGTCGGCTTCGGCAAGACCGAGGTGGCGATGCGCGCCGCCTTTGTCGCGGCGCTTGCGGGCATGCAGGTGGCGGTGATCTGCCCCACCACGCTCCTTGCCCGCCAGCACTACCGCAGCTTTGCCGAACGCTTTCGGGGCTTTCCGATCACCGTCAAACCCCTGTCGCGCTTCGTGTCGGCAAAGGATGCAAAGGCCACCCGTCAGGGTCTTGCCGATGGCACCGTCGACATCTGCGTTGGCACCCATGCCCTGCTGGCAAAAGACATCCGCTTCAAATCCCTTGGCCTTCTGATCATCGACGAAGAACAGCATTTCGGCGTCGGCCATAAGGAACGGCTAAAGGAGATGCGGTCCGAAATTCACGTCCTGACCCTTACCGCCACCCCCATCCCGCGCACTCTGCAACTCTCGCTCACCGGCGTGCGTGACTTGTCAATCATCGCCACCCCGCCGGTCGATCGCCTCGCCATCCGCACCTATGTGTCGGAATTCGATCCCGTGACACTGCGTGAGGCGCTTCTGCGCGAACGCTATCGCGGCGGCCAATCCTTCATCGTCGTCCCCCGCATCTCTGACCTGCCAGAAATCGAAGATTTCCTGCGCACTCACGTGCCAGAGGCAACCTATATCATTGCCCACGGCCAGCTTGCGGCGGGCGATCTGGATGAACGGATGAACGAATTCTACGACGGAAAATATGATGTGCTGCTCTCCACCACCATCGTGGAATCGGGGCTGGACATCCCCACCGCCAACACCATGATCATCCACCGCGCCGATATGTTCGGCCTAAGCCAACTCTATCAGATCAGGGGCCGTGTGGGCCGCGCCAAGACCCGCGCCTATTGCTTCCTAACCACCAAACCCCGCGCACCCCTTACACCGCAGGCGATGAAGCGTCTGCGCCTTCTGGGCAGCCTCGACAGCCTGGGTGCAGGCTTCAACCTTGCTTCGCACGACCTTGATCTTCGCGGCGCAGGCAACCTGCTGGGCGAAGAACAGTCAGGCCATATCAAGGAAGTGGGCTACGAACTTTATCAGCAGATGCTGGAAGACACGATCGCCAAGCTGAAATCCGGCGAACTGTCAAACCTTGCGCCCCTCGATGACCAATGGGCGCCACAGATCAACCTTGGCGTTCCCGTCCTCATCCCCGAAGATTTCGTCCCCGATCTGGACATCCGCCTTGGCCTTTACCGCCGCCTGTCCTCGCTCACCACCAAGGTCGAACTCGAAGGCTTCGCCGCCGAACTGATCGACCGTTTCGGCCCCCTCCCGCGTGAGGTGAACACCCTGATGTTGGTCATGCGGATCAAGTCGATGTGCAAACGCGCCGGGATCAGCCGCCTTGATGCCGGGCCAAAGGGGGCCACGGTGCAATTCCACAACGACAAATTCGCCAATCCGGCGGGCCTTGTGGATTTCATCAAATCCGATCCGGCCAACCGCGTGCAGGGCAACAAGATCGTCCTGATGCGCGACTGGAAGACGGAAGCCGACCGCATCAAGGGCGCCTTCGCCATCGCCCGCGACCTTGCCGAAAAGGTCGTCAACCCCGACAAACACGCCGCCAAACCGGCCGCAAAACCCGTCCGGGCCTGACCTGCCACAGGGCAACAGGCACCTGAAAACCGTTGCGCCATACCCCAAACCACCGTGCGCGGCGTGCATACACTTTGCTGCACTGCCCGTCTGCACCACGCGCTGCACAGCCGATCCACCAAAAACCCCTTGCCCTTCGCCCCTGCCTGCCGCATCACTCGGCCCAGTTGAAAGGGGGTCGCCATGACCGCAAAAGTCGCCATCCTCGGGGCATCCGGCTATACCGGCGCGGAACTCGTCCGCCTGATCGCCACACATGAAGGCCTTGAAATCAAAGCCCTTTCTGCTGACCGTAAGGCCGGCATGGCGATGGCCGACGTCTTTCCCTTCCTGCGCCACCTGACCCTGCCAAAGCTGGTCAAGATCGACGATATCGACTTCTCGCAGATCGACCTCTGCTTCTGTGCGCTGCCCCACGCCACCACGCAACAGGTGGTGGCCGCCCTCCCGCGCACCCTCAAGATCGTGGACCTCTCCGCCGATTTCCGCCTCCGCGATCCGGTGGAATACGAAAAATGGTATGGCCAACCCCACACCGCCCCCGACCTGCAGGCCGAAGCCGTCTATGGCTTGACGGAATTCTACCGCGACGCGATCCGCAAGGCCCGCCTTGTCGCCGGAACCGGTTGCAATGCGGCCACCGGTCAATACGCCCTTCGCCCCCTGATTTCAAAGGGTTGCATTGATCTGGATGACATCCTGATCGACCTGAAGGCAGGGGTCAGCGGGGCAGGGCGGTCGCTCAAGGAAAACCTGCTGCACGCGGAACTCTCTGGTGGCACCCATAGCTATTCCGCAGGCGGCAAACACCGCCACCTTGGCGAATTCGATCAGGAATTCAGCGCCTTGGCAGGCCGTTCCGTGCAGATCCGCTTCACGCCGCACCTTTTGCCGATGAACCGCGGCATCCTGGCGACGGTCTATGTCAAAGGTGACCCGCAGGTGGTTCATCAAACCCTTTCAACCGCTTACGAACACGAACCTTTCCTCAAGGTGCTACCCTTTGGCGCACTCCCCTCGACACGCGATATTGCAGGGTCCAACTACTGCCATATCGGCGTGATCGGCGACCGCGTCCCCGGACGCACCACCATCATCGCCGTGCTGGATAACCTGACCAAAGGCTCCTCCGGTCAGGCGATCCAGAATGCCAATCTGATGCTGGGCCTGCCCGAAACCCAAGGGCTGATGTTCGCCCCAATCTTCCCGTAGGAGGGATCATGGCCGGTCTGAAAGGGTTGAAAAAACAACGCCGTATCCAGATTATCGCGCTTGCCGCGGTGGCCTTGGTGCTGTCCACCGCCTTGATCGGCTATGCCATGCGCGACGGCATCAACTTCTTCCGCTCTCCCACCCAGGTGGTCGAAATTCCGCCACCGGAAAACGAAGTGTTCCGCATCGGCGGCCTGGTGGCAGAAGGGTCCATCGTCCGGGGGCAGGGCGAGGCGGTCACCTTCACCGTTACCGACATGAACCAATCCGTCCCGGTGTCCTATACCGGGATTCTGCCCGATCTCTTTGCCGAAGGGCAGGGCATGGTCGGCACCGGCAGCATGGTCAATGGCACCTTCATCGCCACGGAAATCCTTGCAAAACATGATGAAACCTACATGCCGTCCGAAGTTGTCGACGCGCTGAAGGAACAGGGGGTCTATGTTGACCCGGATGCCTCGGACAGCTGACCGCACGGTCCCTAACAACCGCCTTAACCGCTGACCTGCACCTTCTGCCTGCATCACAGGCAACAGGAGGCTGCATGAAATCCGTCGAAGACATTGCCACCGAAAGCGCAGGCGACGCCGCCCAGGCCTTGCTGGACCGTCACTTCCGCGCAACCGGCATCCAGGCCCTGCCGGACATGCTGCAACCCTTTGTATTCGATCACTACCTTCTGGCCGCCCGTCACGCCATCATCAGCCTGCAAGACGTGCTGAACGACAAGGGCGAAACCTGCCCGCGCACCGGCATCATCTGCCCTGTCACCCTGCGCGCCGCACGCAGCGCCGTGACACGGCTTGGCGCCGGTATCCTGCATGCCTGCGCCCGCGCCCGTCGTGATCAGGCCTATGCCTTTGCCCGCACCAACCGCGCCCTGCGCCCTCTTGTGGCCGGTCCCAACGGCACAAAGGGCGCCCGCATCACGGCGGCAGAGGCGTTCCTTCCCCCTGACATTCACCTTTCCCTTGTGGAACATCAGAAAAGGCTTGCCTCATGGATCTGATCGGAAAAACGGATGCGCCCGCCGGCACCCTTCTCAAGACGCTCGCCGACAGCCTTTCCCCACAGGTGATGAACGATGTTCAGGCTGGTCGCTATGACCGGCTGATCGACGCCGCCAATCGCCTGCCGCGCCCGGTTCTGGCCTTTGGTGCCATCTCGATGCTGCTGTTCGCCATGCTTGACCCTGCCGGTTTTGCGCGCCGCATGGCCGCGCTGCAAGCGGCGCCTGTCGAATTGTGGTGGCTGGTTGGCGGCATCATCGCCGGTCATTTCGGCGCACGCGAAGCGCATCACCTGCGCCATCGCACGCCCCCCAAAGGACCAGAGACTGTGCCGGAATCGGGGCTGCCCGACACCCCGTCCTGAAGGCCGATCCTTGACCTGTCTGGTTGCCTCTGGCATTGCCCAAGGCAAGCAGACAGGAATGTGATCAAATGAACCTCTTCTCGGATATCCGGGAGCTTGTCATCGCGGCGCTCGACGATCTGGCCGCGCAGGGAACGCTTCCCGCCGGACTAGACCTCGCCGCTGTGGCGGTAGAGCCGCCGCGCGATGCCGCCCACGGCGACATGGCCACCAATGCGGCCATGGTGCTGGCCAAACCATCGGGCCTGCAACCCCGCATCATCGCCGATGCGCTGGCCGCGCGCCTGATGCAAGACCCGCGCATCGCCGGGGCCGATGTGGCCGGTCCGGGCTTTCTGAACCTGCGGCTCGATCCGGCGGTCTGGCACAACCTGCTGCGCGCCACCCTGACCCAAGGGGTGGATTACGGCCGCTCCTCATTGGGGCAGGGGTTGCGGGTGAACGTCGAGTTTGTTTCTGCCAACCCGACCGGCCCGATGCATGTGGGCCATGTGCGCGGCGCGGTCTTTGGCGATGCCTTGGCGCGGCTACTGGCCTTTACCGGCTGGGATGTCACCCGTGAATATTACATCAACGACGGTGGCGCGCAGGTCGATGTCCTGGCCCGCTCCGCCTTTGAACGCTACCGCGAAGCAAACGGCCTTGAACCGGAAATCCGCGAAGGTCTGTATCCCGGCGATTACCTCATCCCCGTCGGAGAGGCGCTCAAGGATAAATACGGCGCCACCCTGCTGGATCAGCCGGAATCTGTCTGGCTGACCGAAGTGCGCGACTTTGCGACCGAATTGATGATGGCAGAAATCCGTAACGATCTCAGGGTTTTGGGGGTCGAAATGGATGTCTATTCTTCGGAAAAGGCACTCTATGGCACCGGCAAGATCGAAGCTGCGATTGATCGACTGCGCGCCCAGGGCCTGATCTATGAAGGCATCCTTGAACCGCCAAAAGGAAAGACGCCCGAAGATTGGGAACCCCGCGAACAGACCCTGTTCCGTTCCACCGCACACGGCGATGATGTCGATCGTCCGGTCAAGAAATCCGATGGCGGTTGGACCTATTTTGCCCCCGACATCGCCTATCATTATGATAAAGTTGAGCGTGGCTTTGACGCGCTGATCGATATTTTCGGTGCCGACCACGGCGGCTATGTCAAACGCATGAAGGCCGCCGTCTCGGCCCTGTCGAACGGCCGGGTGCCGCTGGACATCAAGCTGATCCAACTGGTCAAGCTCTACAAGAACGGCGAACCCTTCAAGATGTCCAAGCGGGCAGGGACTTTCGTCACCCTGCGCGATGTGGTGGAACAGGCGGGGGCGGATGTCACCCGCTTTGTAATGCTGACCCGCAAGAACGATGCCGCGCTGGATTTTGACTTCGACAAGGTGCTGGAACAGTCAAAGGACAACCCGGTCTTTTATGTGCAATACGCCAATGCCCGGATAAATTCGGTTCTGCGCAAGGCGCGCGACGCCGGAATTGACGTGTCTGATCAATCGCTTCTGGCCGCCGACATTTCCATCCTCACGCATGAGGCGGAATTGGCAATGGCCCGCAAGATCGCCGAATGGCCGCGTCTGGTGGAAATCGCCTCCCGCAACAACGAACCGCATCGCGTGGCCTTTTACCTCTACGAACTCGCCTCCGATTTTCACGGGCTTTGGAACCGTGGCAATGATGACAGCAGCCTTCGCTTCATTCAGGACGGCGATATCGCCACGTCTCAGGCGAAAATTGCCCTTGCGCGCAGCGTTTCCGTTGTCATTTGCGCCGGTCTTGGTATCTTGGGTGTCACGCCGGTTGAGGAAATGCGCTGATCAACAGCCACCCGCCCGGACGAGCAGGCGAACAAAGCGGATGTGGCACGTATCGCATCCCGCAAGAGGCATGGCATGGCGGACGTGGATTTCGATGATTTCGATTCGGGCCATCCTACGGGATGGTCTTCTCAGGGGCTTACCTCTGGGCGGCTCACGCGGTTTACGCATCTGGCGGGCGCGGCGTGTTCCGTGGCGCTTGTCATTGGCCTGGGCGCCTGGGGATACAAACTTGCAGTGCGCGATGTGAATGGTGTGCCGGTCGTGCGCGCCATCGCCGGCCCCATGCGGATCGCCCCGGAAAATCCCGGCGGCGAAGTGGCCGACCATCAGGGTCTGGCTGTGAACACCATTGCCGCCCTTGGCGCCGCCGCCCCGCCGCCCGACCGTCTGGTCCTTGCCCCGCGCCCCCTGGAATTGACACCCGAAGACAGCGCCGGGCTTTCCCCGCTTGATCCGAATGCGGTGGTTGAGGCCGCGCCCGCTTTGGCAGCGGTGCCTGTTCCTGTAACTGCACCTGCCGCAACAGTTGACGAAGACCCGCTTGGCCCCGACCCGGATGCCGTCGCGCAGGCCCTGGCCGAGGCGTTGGCCGAACCGGTGCCATCGGCTGATGGTGCCGATGTTGTTGCACAGCCATCCGCCGGTGCAACGATCCGCCCGCGCGCGCGCCCCGCTACGGTTACTGATGTCGATCTGTCAGTCGCCGTGACAGATGCCGTCCCCGTTGCCGCCGCCACAGGGGCTGCCACAGGGGCCACCACTGGGTCCGAGATTGACCCCGCCACCATCCCCAGCGGAACCCGTCTGGTGCAACTGGGGGCGTTTGACACGCCGGAACAGGCGCGTTCAGAATGGATGAAACTTGCCAACCAGTTCGGCCCGGTGATGGAGGGAAAGTCCCTTGTCGTTCAGGCTGCGGAAAGCGGGGGGCGCACCTTCTATCGTCTGCGCGCCCATGGTTTTTCCGGTGAAACAGCCGCGCGGGGGTTTTGCACCACGCTGCTAGACCAGAACGCATCCTGTATTCCGGTTGAACAAAGATGAACGCTATCGGCACGGGGGCGGCGATATTCGGCTGCGCCGGGGCGGTTCTGTCTGTCGATGAACGCGCCTTTTTCCGTGACGCCGATCCTTTTGGTTTCATCATCTTTGCCCGAAATGTCGAAGACCCGGTGCAATTGCGCCGTCTGGCCAATGACTTGCGGGATGCGGTCGGGCGCGAGGCGCCAATCCTTGTCGATCAGGAAGGTGGCCGGGTCCAACGCTTGCGTGCCCCGCATTGGCGCGAATGGCTGCCACCGCTGGATCAGGTGGCCCGCTCTGGCCATCATGCCGCCCGTGGCATGGCGATCCGGTCCCGCATCATCGCCGCCGAACTGCGCGCGGTGGGGATTGATGGCAATTGCGCCCCATGTGCCGATCTTTCATCGGATGTCACGCACCCCTTCTTGCGCAACCGCTGCTATGGCAGCGACCCCGCACAGGTGGCCGCCATTGCCCGCGCCGTGGCAGATGCGCATCTGGCGGGTGGGGTTTTGCCGGTGGTCAAGCATATGCCGGGACATGGCCGGTCTACAGCAGATACCCATCACGACCTGCCCACGGTGCATGTCGATGCGGCAAAGTTGAATACAACGGATTTCGCCCCGTTTCAGGCGCTGAACGACCTGCCGATGGCCATGACGGCGCATATCGTCTTTGCGGCCCATGATGCCGAAAACCCCGCCACCCAGTCGCCGGCGATGATCCGGGAAATTCGTGAAACGATCGGATTTCGCGGCCTGCTTCTGACCGATGATCTGAACATGCAGGCTTTGGCAGGCACCCTTGCGGATCGCGCCGCGCGGTCGATTGCAGCGGGGTGCGACATCGCCTTGCATTGCAAGGGTGATCTTGCAGAAATGCAGGCTGTCGCCTCTGCGGCAGGCACCATGCGGCCGGACACCCAATCGCGCGCCACAGCCGCCCTTGCTGCGCGCCACATCCCTGATCCTGTTGACATCGCGGCGCTTGAAGCCGACCTTGCGATGATCCTTCAGGAACCCGCGCATGGCTGATGACGACTGGTCCGGCGAAGAACGGCTGTCCCCGACAGAACGCCTGTCGGCCGAGGCGTTGATCGTCGATGTCGATGGCTTTGAGGGTCCGCTTGATCTTTTGCTGATGCTGACACGCACGCAAAAGGTTGATCTGCGCCGTATCTCGATCCTGCAACTGGCCGATCAGTATCTGGGCTTCGTGGAACGCGCCCGCGCCTTGCGCATTGAACTTGCTGCGGATTATCTGGTCATGGCGGCATGGCTGGCGTTTTTGAAATCCCGGTTGCTGCTCCCTCCTGAACCGGGCGAGGATGGCCCCTCGGCCGAAGAATTGGCCGCCCATCTTGCATTTCAGCTTGAACGCCTCCAAGCCATGCGCGAGGCGGCCGCTCGGCTGATGGCGCGGGATCAGTTAGGGCGGGATTTCTTTGCCCGTGGCCTGCCCGAAGATGTGACCCGGCAACGCCACATCACCTATTCGGCCACCTTGATCGATCTGATGCGCGCCTATGCCCGCATCCGCACCAAGGATGAATTCCGTCCCTTTGTCATGGATCGTGACCATGTCTTTACGATGGAACAGGCTTTGGATCGGTTGCGCGGCATGATCGGCTTTGCAGGTGCATGGGCCGATCTGACATCCTTCTTGCCTGACGGGTGGGATGGCAATCCGATGCGCCGCCGATCTTCCACCGCGGCGCATTTTGCCGCCGTGCTGGAATTGGCGAAGCGTGGGCAGATCGAACTGCGGCAGGGTGAAACCTTTGCCCCCATTCAGTTGCGCCGGAAAGACGGATGACAGACACCCCTGAACCGATTGAACGCAGCCTTTTCGAGGCGCCGCCAATGGCGGAACAGGAAAGGATGGTTGAAGCTATTCTGTTCGCTTCGGCTGAGCCGGTCACGCTGGCCGAGCTTGTCGCCCGCATGCCGCATGGTTGTGACCCGGCCGAGGCTTTGGTCTATCTGCGCAAACGGTATGAGGGGCGGGGGGTGCATCTGGTGCGGGTTGGCGATGCCTATGCCTTTCGCACCGCGGCCGACCTTGGCCATTTGATGCAGAAGGAAACCGTGGAACAGCGCAAACTGTCGCGCGCTGCGATCGAAACGCTGGCCATCGTCGCCTATCATCAGCCCGTGACGCGGGCCGAGATCGAGGAAATTCGTGGTGTCGCCGTGTCGCGTGGCACCGTCGATCAGTTGCTGGAACTGGAATGGATCCGCCTGGGTCGCCGCCGCATGACACCGGGCCGCCCGGTGACATTTGTGGTGACGGAACAGTTCCTGGATCACTTTGGCCTTGAATCCGCGCGCGATCTGCCGGGGCTAAAGGAGTTGCGGGCAGCCGGACTTCTTGACAACCGCCCCTTGCCTGGCGCGATGCAATCCCCAGATGAGGATGAGGAAAGCCTCGCTGGACAAAGTGAGTTGTTCGAAGATTGAGTGAGGGAGTTGTCGGATGGATTTGAACAGACTTTTGCAAGGGGTGGGTGGACGTTTGCTGCGCCAGTTCCTGGGCAAGGCCATGCGTCAAGGCATCAACCGCATGGGAAAGACCGGGGGTGATGCCCCCCTGTCCAGGGATGACGCCCGTCGCCGCGCGCAACAGACGGGCGCCACGCAAAAGCGGATGAATGACCTGATGAAGATCGGGCGGCGTTTTTGGCGCTAGGCCCGCTTACCGGAATTGCTTGGCCAGTTTCAAACCCTGGCCCTGATAATTCGACTTGATCGCCTGGCCATAAAGCGTGTCAGGACGTTCAGACATGCGTTCATAGACCAGCCGCCCCACGACCTGCCCATGTTCCAGGACAAAGGGCGCCTCATGGCAGCGAACCTCCAATACCCCGCGCGAACCGGCGCCGCCCGCATCGGCATGACCAAAGCCCGGATCAAAGAACCCGGCATAATGCACGCGAAATTCACCAACCATCGCCAGGTATGGTGCCATTTCAGCGGCGTAATCCGGGGGGATGGTCACCGCCTCACGGCTGACCAGTATATAGAATGCCCCCGGGTCAAGGATGATCCGCCCTTCGGTTGTGTGGATTTCTTCCCAGAACTCTGCCGCCGGATAGTGACCGATCAGATCAAGGTCAACGACGCCGGTATGCGGCTTGGCGCGATACCCGACCAGATCACCTTCTGCGGGGCGCAGGTCGACCGAAAATCCCAAACCTTCGGAAATCACCGCTTGACCCGATACCAACGGTTGGTCCGCATGAAGCCGCGCCAATGTGGCGTCATCCAGAACCGCCTGCCCATCCCGGAACCGGATCTGGTTCAGCCGCATTCCGGGGCGCACCAGAACGGAGAAACTTTTTGGGCACACCTCGGCATAAAGTGGGCCGGAATAGCCTTCGGGAATGCGGTCGAACTCCGTTCCGCCATCGGTAATGGTCCGTGTCAGAAGGTCCAACCGCCCGGTCGAACTTTTGGCATTGGCCACGGCTGTCACACCCGCAGGCAGGGCAAGGCTTTCCATCAGCGGGATGACATAGACACATCCCTTTTCCAGAACCGCCCCGGCTGTCAGGTCTACCCTGTGCATCTCAAACTCGGTCAGGCGTTCGGCCACACGGCGACCCTGTCCAGCCAGAAAAGACGCCCGCACCCGATAGGCCACAGTGCCCAGGCGCAGATCAATGCTGGCGGGTTGAATCTGCGCCTCGGTGATCGGAATGGCCGCGGAAATCGCCCCCTTGGCGATCAGCACGCGTAAAGCCTGTGAAGGAAGCACACCCTTTGCCGTCATGTTCCAAACTCCCGGCAAAGCCTTGAAACGGAACCGCCCGCGCTGCCGTTCGGCAGGCGGGCGGTTTCGGTAATGGTCGGGCCGGTGAGATTCGAACTCACGACCTTCCGCCCCCCAGACGGACGCGCTAACCAGGCTGCGCCACGGCCCGACACGCGGGATACATACTGATATTCCGGGCAGGGGCAAGCGGGAAAGCACATGGTTCGGTGATCACTTTGCCCTGCGGCGGGCCGCCTCGGCAACCTGTTCACGCAGCGCCATCAACCGGTCACGCAGACGGATCAGGTCAGGCTGGATAGCGGTCGCCCGATCGGGTGATGTGCGCCGCAAAAGGGTGGCAACCGTGACGGGAGGATTGCCTTCCTCGGCGTCTGGTTCCGGTTCGCGTGCCGTCACAACATCCGGCACTTCGGTTTGTGTTTGCGAATCGCTGGGCGCTGTTTCGGCATCTGGGGCTGACCCATCGACAGGGTCGATCAGGGATTCTGAACCGTCATCCGCTTTTGGAGTGCTGTCGGAATGCCCTGCATCGGCACCCTGTAATTCCGGCTCCAGCTGTGTCGCGGTGCCCATGTCGGCGGCAACATCTTCAACTGTCACAGGGTCTGAGACATCGCTAACCACTTGGTCAGCCGGTTCCGTTTCAGCCGAATTTCCAAACAGGTTTTCTGCGGGTTCCGTGTCTTCCGGGTCATGTGGCCAAACCTCGGTCGGTTCGGCGGGCTCGTCGGGTGGGGCAGGGGGCCACAGTTCCGGTTGCGCCGATACTGCGGCGCGTGCCTGGTCATGACGGTTCAACGCGGTTTCCAGCGAGATGATTTGCGCGCTTTGAAGTGACTCGGCGGAGGGTTGGTCGTCGTTTGCGAACAGGTCTTGCGGGCCATATTCGGCACTGAGGACAGCTTCGACATCGCTGTCATCATATGCGGGTGCGCCATCCCCGGAACCTAGTCCGGCAACGTGCCTGATGCCCTGTTCGCGCAGGATCTTTTGGACGCCACGAATCGTAAGTCCTTCATCGTGAAGCAATTTCTTGATGCCGGCCAAAAGGGCCACGTCGCCGGGGCGATAATACCGACGCCCCCCCGCCCGTTTCACCGGGCGGATTTGTGGAAAGCGGCTTTCCCAGAATCGCAGCACATGCGCCGGGGTATCAAGGAAATCGGCCACTTCGCTGATGGTGCGAAACGCCTCTGGCGATTTGTCCATCGGCGGGCAAGCTCCTTACTTCTTGGACCCTGCGGCCACACGGTCCTTCATCAGATGCGAAGGCCGGAAAGTCAGAACCCGCCGCGGGCTGATCGGAACCTCGTCTCCGGTCTTTGGGTTGCGGCCGACTCGCGCGGATTTATCGCGCACGGAGAAGGTGCCGAAGGAAGAGATCTTGACCGTCTCACCAGATGCGAGCGCGTCGGACATATGTTGCAACACGCTTTCCACCAAAAGGGCGCTTTCGTTGCGCGACAGTCCAACTTCGCGGAACACGGCTTCCGACAGGTCCATACGGGTCAGTGTCTTTTCGCTCATTCTATCCCCCCCGGGCGTTTCACGACAGAGTGAGCGGTTTGGGATTCCGAGTCAATATCAACAACTTGTCGCGCTGCGTTCAGGCGGCGTTGCGGCATCACCAGCGCAGAACAACCGATCCCCAGGCAAGGCCACCGCCAATCGCTTCGGTCACGATCAGATCGCCCTGCTTGATCTGCCCCCGCGCCTTGCCAACCGACAGGGCCAGTGGGATGGAGGCAGCCGAGGTGTTGCCGTGATCCTGAACCGTCACGACAACGCGGTCCATTGGCACCTGCATTCGCTTTGCCGTGGCTTCGATGATGCGGATATTGGCCTGATGCGGCACGATCCAATCGACATCACCACTTGTCAGGCCAACCTTGTCCAGGGCTGCGTGCGCGGTTTCTGCCAGTTTTTCCACGGCATGACGGAACACTTCCTTGCCCTGCATCCGCAGATAGCCGGTCGTGCCGGTTGATACGCCGCCATCAACATAAAGGATATCACGGAATCGCCCGTCGGAATGCAGATCGGTCGCAAGAATACCCCGATCAGAGGGCGCCCCCTGACCTTCGACAGCCTCAAGCACGATGGCGCCGGCACCGTCGCCGAACAACACGCAGGTGGACCGGTCCGACCAATCCATCAATTTGGAAAAGGTTTCGGCCCCGATGACCAGAATTCGCTTTGCCTGGCCTGACAGGATCAAGGCATTGGCATTTGCCATCGCATAGACAAAGCCTGCGCAGACGGCCTGCACGTCAAAGGCAAAGCCGCGTGTCATGCCCAATCCGGCCTGCACCATCGTTGCGGCGGACGGAAAGGTCAGATCCGCGGTGGATGTGGCAAGGATGATGGCATCCACCTCATTGGCCTCAATCCCGGCATCTGCAAGGGCAGCCTGTGCCGCCAGAATGGCAAGATCGGATGTCGTTTGCCCCTCGGCCGCGAAATGCCGCCGTTCGATGCCGGACCGCGTGCGGATCCATTCATCTGAAGTTTCGACAAGGGTTTCGAGTTCCGAATTCGGGACAAGCCGTTCGGGCAGATAATGCCCGACGCCCTTTACGACGGCGCGTATCGTCATTCTTTGGTCCCGCCTCCCGTCCCCGGTTCCGATGCGGACGGGGCTGCTTTTCCTGTGGCATCCTGCCCCGCCGCCACGGCAGACGCAACCCGTGCGGCCAGCCTGTCCTGAAACCCGGCGGCGGCAAGTTGCCTTGCAAGGCCGATGGCGGCTGCCACGCCGGTTGCATCAGCCGATCCATGCGATTTCACGACAGTGCCGTTCAATCCCAGAAACACGCCCCCATTCGCGCGGCGCGGGTCCATCCGCTTTTGCAGCCGCTTCAAGGTGCTGAGCGCAAACAGCGCGGCCAACCGCGAAAAGAGCGTGGCGTTGAATTCCTCACGCAGGAAATCCGAAATCAGTTTGGCTGTGCCTTCACCGGTTTTCAGGGCGACATTTCCGGTAAAGCCGTCTGTCACGATGACATCGACCCGATCCGACGGAATGTCGCTGCCTTCGACAAAGCCGATGAAATCGAAACCACCTGATTCTGCCTGCGGACCAAGCAATTCATGCGCCTCTTTCAGTTCGGCGCGGCCTTTGTGTTCTTCGGTGCCGACGTTCAGCAGGCCAACGCGTGGACGCGCCAGACCAAGCCCGTTGCGCGCATAGGATGCGCCCATCATCGCAAATTGCAGCAGATCCTGTGCCTCGGCCTTTACGTCGGCACCCATGTCGAGCATCACGTTGAAGCCGCCCGAATTGCGCGAGGGCCAGAGGCTGGCGATGGCAGGGCGGTTGATGCCGGGCAGTTTGCGAAGGCGCAGCATGGCAATGGCCATCAGCGCACCGGTATTGCCGCAGGAAACCGCCACGGTTGCTTCGCCCTGTTTCACGCTGTCGATGCAGGACCACATGGATGTGCCATCGCCGTGGCGCATCACATGGCTGGGTTTGTCCTGCATGGATACGACGCGGTCTGCATGGCGCAGCGTCACCCGGCCCTGCAGGGCGGGTTCGCGGGAGACGAGCCGTGACAGTTCGGCCTCGTTGCCATGAAGGATGAAATCGACGTCCTTGTGCGCTGCCGCAGACAGGCAAAGACCGGCAACCACGGCTGCCGGTCCCCTGTCGCCGCCCATGGCGTCGACGGAAATAACGATGCGACTCGCGCCGTCGGTTGCCGGAGTGTGAAGTCCGTTGGCCATCGGGCTGGATGCCTTGGATGCGGCTTACGCCGCGTCCTCGTCCAGATCGACTTCCTTGGCGGTGGCGACGATCTCGCGGGCGTCATAGTGGCCACAGGCGCTGCACACGTGGTGCGGACGCTTCAGTTCGCCACAGTTGGAGCATTCCTGCGGGTTGCCAGCGACAAGGGCGTCATGTGCGCGGCGCATGTTGCGCTTTGAACGGGTGACTCGGTTCTGCGGGACAGCCATGTCTCGACCTCGGGTAGTGGGGACAAGCCCCTGATTTCGCTTTGCGATCAGCGGTTTGCCCGCTTAACGTGCGAGCCCGTACCAGCCATCGAATGAGGCGCGGAAAATACTCACATTTGGTGCGGGCGCAAGCCCCTTTCTTGCGGTCCGGCGCTGTCGGCTATTTGGGTCCGTCGGACCCGTCATCTGATCCATCTTCGGCACGTGTCAGGCGATCGCGCAGCGCGGCCAGGCTGGCAAAGGGTTTGAGGTCGGCTTCGCGCAGGGGGGCGGTGCCCGGCGGGGCAAAGGACGCCTCGCCCAACGCCACGCCGGGGGCGCGCGGGTAAAGCGGCAGGGCAAGTTCCAGCGCCTCTGTCGCCACGGCGCCAAGGTCTATGATTTCGGGCAGCGGTTCCTGTGTTTCGTCTTCGGGCATTTCCACTTCGTCGCCTTCGGGTTCTTGCCAGTTCGACAGGTAGGTCCGGCGCACGGTTTCTGTGATTTCGGCAGGAACCGGAGCAAGGGTGACAGAGCAAGGCTGAACCGCCGATGCCGTCAGATCGGCCTCAAGCACAAAGTCATTGCGGCCGGTGGGCCGGATTTCACCGCGAAAGCGGAAGGCCGACAACCCCAGCAGATCAAGGCTTTCCGCCATGGCCTGTCGGGTCGCCGCATCGGGGCGCAGGTCAAAGCGCATGGGCTTGCGGGCCGACAGGGCGCCAGAGCGAACGGGGTGGTGCAGCGGCGGTCCAACCTGTTCGGGAGGGGGTGTGTCAGTCATCAGGCAGGCCCTCGGCAGTTGTTCTGGGGTTGCATTGTCGCATGATCCCGACACATCCGGTACAGTCAGGGCTGTTCCATTCTTGAACAGTGGCCCGTCCTTCTGTAAGCCGGAACGAAAGCGGCATGTGCGACAGTTCGGTTTGCAATACGTGTTGTGCGCTGGCATGACAAGGCAAGCAGGACACGGCAAGCAGGTGCAAAGACCGATTTGTGCGGCAGAGGCAGGGTGGGAACGGAATGGTGTTCTTCGGCAAAGTGGCGACCTCTGCGGGGTTGGGCAGGGGGATCCGGTTGGGCTTGATCGGCGCGGTTCTTTTGATCGCCGCCTGTGCGACCGTGTATCGCAACAATGGCTATGTGCCGACCGATGATGAGCTGGCCTTGGTCGAAGTGGGCGTTGATACGCGGGAAACGGTCAGCGAAAAGATCGGGCGGCCAACGGCATCTGGCCTTTTGAACGATGTCGGCTGGTTCTATGTCCAGAGCAGGTGGGCCTATCGCGGCGCGTTCGAGCCGAAGGAGATTGACCGTCAGGTGGTTGCCATCACGTTTACCGAGGCTGGTCGCGTTGAAAATGTTGAACGCTTCGGGCTTGAGCGTGGCAAGGTTGTGCCGTTGTCGCGCCGGGTGACAGAGACGAGTGTCAAGGGTCTGAGCCTGATCCAGCAACTGCTTGGCAGCTTTGGCCGGATTGCACCGGGCGCGCTTGTCGGCGAATGATGCTGGCCGGTTTGCCGGCGGACGTGCATGAAGAATTCGTTAATTTGGAATATACGGGGCGCAGGTCGGCTGCGCCCCGTTTTGTTTTAGCGGATTCTTCAGACTTTCTGCTTTAGGCTTCCGGCTCGAACGTCAGGGCGACGCCGTTGATGCAGTAGCGCAGGCCGGTCGGTGCGGGACCATCCGGGAAGACATGGCCAAGATGCGCCTCGCAGCGATTGCAATGCACCTCGGTCCGGCGCATCCACAGGGTGCGGTCTTCCTGTTCGCCGACCATTTCGGAATCTATGGGCTGCCAGAAGGATGGCCACCCTGTGCCGCTGTCGAATTTGGTGCGCGCGTCAAACAGGGGCGCGTCGCAGCACACGCAGCGGAAGGTTCCTGCCGCCTTTGGGAAATCGTCATGTGTAAAGGCGCGTTCCGTCGCGTGTTTGCGTGTCACGCGATAGGCCAGGTCCGACAGTTGCGACCGCCATTCCGCATCGGATTTCACAACCTTGTCCATCTTACATCATCCTTTTGTCTGTTCTGGCATCCGCAGCATCTTTTGCCGCGATGGTTCGGGGCTTGCGCCGCGCAGTCTGCCTGTTTCATATCTAGGCCGCCGCAGGTGTGACGCCAAGCGGCAAGGAGCCTGCATCCGTGTTGCCGTTCTGCAAGGGCCGTTATCGCGCCCGTCTGGCCGAGACCCAAAATGATATACGCGCCGCGCAACGGCTGCGTTACGCGGCTTTTCGTGCGGGGCGGGGCGCACATGGTGATGATGGGTTTGATGCCGATCCATTCGACGCAGCCTGCCAGCATCTGGTGATCGAACGGCTAACGGATGGCGCGGTGATCGGCACGTGCCGCCTTTTGCTGATCCGCGATGGCGGGGAGGTTGGGCGCTGCTATGCCGCGCAGTTCTATGATCTGGCGCCGCTGGCCGGTTTTCCGCTGCCGATACTGGAGATCGGGCGGTTCTGCCTTGCCCCGTCAGTGGGGGATGCCGATCCCTTGCGGCTTATCTGGGCCGCGCTGACGCGGATTGTGGATGCGGAAGGGGTGGGGTTGATGTTCGGCTGTTCGTCGTTTCCCGGCATTGACCCGGCGCCCCATGCCGATGCGCTGGCGCTGCTGGCGCAGGGCCATGTCGGCCCGCATGCACAGCGGCCCGGCCGCAAGGCAGCAGAGACGGTGCCGCTTGTGGCTTTGCCGCATGATCGCAGACAGGCGATGGCGCAGATGCCGCCGCTGTTGCGCAGCTATATCGGGATGGGGGGATGGGTTGGCGATCACGCTGTTCTGGACCGCGATCTGGATACGCTGCATGTGTTCACCGCCGTTGAAATTGCCGCTATTCCGGCTGCGCGGGCGCGGCTTTTGCGCGCCGATGCGCAGTGAGGGTGCCAAGGGGCGTTGACGGCGCGCATCGGCCCGCATACCTGAGCCGCCATGGCACGCGCACCCCTTTTACAGCTTTCGTCGATCTCGCTTACCTTTGGTGGCAACCCGGTTTTTGACGGGCTTGATCTTGTGGTTCAACCGGGCGACCGGGTCGCGCTTGTCGGGCGCAACGGATCGGGGAAATCCACCCTGATGAAGGTCATGGCCGGATTGGTCGAGCCGGATCAGGGCACCCGCGTGATCCCGCCGGGTGTGACCGTTGGCTATATGGAACAAGACCCGGATCTTTCGGGCTTTGCGACGCTGGGGGAATTTGCGGCAAGCGGTCTGTCAGAGGGCGAAGCCTATCGGGTGGAGATGGTGGCCGAGGGGTTGAAGTTTCGCCCGGATACCCCGGTTGCCACAGCTTCCGGTGGTGAAAGGCGGCGGGCGGCGTTGGCCAAACTTTTGGCTGAAGCGCCGGAATTGATGCTGCTGGACGAACCGACAAACCATCTGGACATTCAGGCCATTGAATGGCTGGAGGCGGAGTTGTCTTCGACGCGCGCGGCCTTTGTGTTGATCAGCCACGACAGGGCGTTCCTGAAGGCGCTGACGCGTGCGACGCTATGGATCGACCGGGGGGAAATCCGGCGGCGCGAGTCGGGGTTTGACGGGTTCGAGGATTGGCGCGAAACCGTCTGGGCCGAGGAGGATGAGGCGCGTCACAAGCTGGAGCGCAAGATCAAGGCCGAGGCGAAATGGGCCGTCGAGGGCATCAGCGCCCGGCGCAAACGCAACCAGGGCCGGGTGCGTGCCTTGGCGGTGCTGCGCGAGGAGCGGTCGTCGATGATCCGGCGGCAGGGCACCGCCGCGATGGAACTGGAAAGCGGGCAGGTCAGCGGCAAGCGTGTGATCGAGGCGAAGGGGCTGGAAAAAACCTTTGGCGACAAGACCATCGTGACGGGCTTTGATCTGCGGGTCTTGCGCGGCGACCGGGTTGCCTTTGTGGGGCCGAACGGCGTGGGCAAGACCACGGTGTTGAAAATGCTGGTCGGGCAGATGGCGCCGGATGCCGGGACGGTTACGCTGGGGACCAATCTGGAGATTGCGGTTTTCGACCAGACACGGGCGCAACTGGACCCGAATGCCACGCTGTGGGACAACCTGACGGGCGATCCGTTGATGCGGGTTTCGGGGGCTGCGGATCAGGTGATGGTGCGCGGGGTGCCGCGGCATGTGGTGGCCTATCTGAAGGATTTCCTGTTCGATGAACGGCAGGCGCGGGCGCCGGTGAAAAGCCTGTCGGGCGGGGAAAAGGCGCGGCTTCTGCTGGCCAAACTTATGGCCAAGCCGTCCAACCTGTTGATCCTGGACGAACCGACCAACGATCTGGACATCGAGACGCTGGATCTGTTGCAGGATATTCTGGGCGATTATGACGGCACCGTGCTGCTGGTCAGCCACGACCGGGATTTCATCGACCGGGTGGCGACGGCAACTGTGGCGATGGATGGCACGGGGCGGGCGGTGGTCTATCCGGGGGGCTGGTCGGACTATGCGGCGCAGCGGCCTGTGCGGCCCGAAGAAGGGTCACGCGCGATGAAGGCCGAGGCGGCAAAGCCCGTGGCCCAGGCCGCCGGCAAGCCCGCAGCCAAGGCAGAGGGGTTGAGCTTTCCGGAGCGCAAGCGGCTTGAGGCGCTGCCTGGGATCATTGCGCGGCTGGAGGCGGAGATCGGCAAGCTGGGCGAATTGCTGGCGGACCCGGAGCTGTTCACCCGTGAGCCAGTGAAGTTCCGCAAGGCGACCGAGGCGATGAGCGAGCGGCAAGTGGCGTTGGCGGCGGCGGAAGAGGAATGGCTGTCGCTGGAAGAGCGGGCACAGGAAGAGCAGGCCTGAACGACTTGGGTGGGCCTGTCGCCAGAGTGGCCTTCTGCCATGCGGGTTGGCCTTTGGTCGGGGCCGGGCGCAATCTGGAAAGCGGAATTGGTTCCCGAAGCGTCTGGTAATTTTCCCGTGATTTTGGGGGTATAGGCCAAAACTGGCCGAAACATTCCTATGGGCGCGCCAGTTCCTGCCGGTGTCATTCACACTTGTTCACCACGTCGTCATCCCGCCTTGTCCGATGGCCATAAGTGGCGCACCTAACCGTGCATGAGACGGCCGCCAGACGATTGGACGGCCGCGAAGCAAGGCACAGGAGACAGATATGAAATTCATTACAGGAACGGCGGCGCTGGCCGCAGTGGCGTTTGCCGCCATGCCGGCTTTGGCCGGTGGCCCGACCGAAGTGTATACCGAGCCGACGGTGGCCCCGGCCCCGGTGGCTGTTGCCGCGCCGAATGCGGATTGGAGCGGGCTTTATGTCGGTGGTCAGTTGGGCTATGGCGACGTGGGCGGCATCGTTGACGGCAGCGGCTTTACCTCTGGTCTGATCGCGGGTTACCGCGCCGATCTGGGGCAGTTCGTTGTGGGCGTGGAAGGTAACTATGACTGGGCCGATATCGACCTGGCCGGTGGTGCCGCGACGCTGGACAACGTGGCCCGGCTGAAGCTGATCGGCGGTTATGACATGGGTCCGGCGCTGCTGTACGGCACGGTTGCGGCTGTTCGCGGTGAAAGCTCGCTTGGCAGCGACAATGGCTATGCGTTGGGTGTTGGTATGGACTACGCCCTGTCCGACCGCATGACGCTGGGTGCCGAGTTGATGGAGCACAAGTTCGACAACTATCTGGGTCTGGGCGATCTGGACGCAACCACGTTCAACACGCGGGTCGGGTTCCGTTTCTGATTGCGGACGTGTGATCCGATGTCTGTGTGACATCCCTGTCTGACAGGCGGGCGGTCCTTTGGGGCCGCCCGTTTTCATTTGCTTCTTAAACCCTTAAGGCTAGGTGGCGTTCGCCGTTTTAAATCAACGTGCTAGGCGAAATGGCCTGTGCAGCAACCGGTGCAGACGGCCAGTGCAGCAAAGTGTATGCACGCAGCGCACCGGGATTTGGTGGACTGTTAAGGTTAACCAATGGACGCGAATCGTATCGCCAGAGCGGCGATGGGGGGCTTGGCAGCGCGGAAGTTTGCCTGTAGCGATGACGCATGAGCATGAAGGGCATCATCGGCATCTGCTGCATTACCCGCTGACCAGTGGTCGCGCGGGCCTTCTTCTCGTTCCCCTGAACAGACGAAGTTGATAGACCCGCGCCGGGAACGGCTTGGCGGGCCTATGGCCGCATTTCGGGGTTTAGAACATGGTGACGATCCGGTTGCACAATACGAAGACGCGGGTGAAGGAAGTGTTCACCCCGATCGACGCTGGCAATGTGCGGCTTTATGTCTGCGGACCCACGGTCTATGACCGGGCGCATATCGGCAATGCGCGGCCTGTGGTGGTGTTTGACACGTTGTTCCGACTGTTGCGGCATGTCTATGGAACGGACCATGTGACCTATGTGCGCAACTTCACCGATCTGGATGACAAGATCAACGCAACCGCCCTTGCGCGGCAGAAGGCGGGTGCGACGGGGACGCTGGAGGCGTTGATCGCGGAGCGGACGGAAGAGACGATCCGCTGGTATCACGAGGATATGGATGCGCTGGGGGCGCTGCGGCCCACGCAAGAGCCGCGCGCGACGGCCTATGTGGGCCAGATGATCGCCATGATCGAAGTGCTGATCGCCAAAGGCCATGCCTATGCCAAGGAGGGCCATGTGCTGTTCCGGGTGCGGTCCTATGCGGACTACGGGCGGCTGTCGGGGCGGGCGGTGGATGACATGATCGCGGGTGCGCGGGTGGAGGTGGCCCCGTTCAAGGAAGACCCGATGGATTTCGTGCTGTGGAAGCCGTCGGATGCGTCGCTGCCGGGGTGGGACAGCCCTTGGGGGCGCGGGCGGCCGGGGTGGCATATCGAATGTTCGGCCATGTCGCTGGCCCTGCTGGGGGCGTCGTTTGATATTCATGGCGGGGGGATCGATCTGCAATTCCCGCATCACGAGAATGAGGTGGCCCAAAGCTGCTGCGCGCATCCCGAAGGCGATTTCGCACGGGTCTGGATGCATAATGAGATGTTGCAGGTGGAGGGGAAGAAGATGTCCAAGTCTTTGGGCAATTTCTTTACCGTGCGCGACCTGCTGGATCAGGGCTATCCGGGCGAGGTGATCCGGTTTGTGTTTCTAGGGACGCATTACGGCAAGCCGATGGATTGGACAGCGGAGAAGGCGGCACAAGCAGAGGCGACGTTGCGCAAGTGGCGGGGGTTGGTGGCCGGGGTGCCTGCGACTGCGCCTGCGGATGGTGTTCTGGCGGCGCTGGCGGATGATCTGAACACGGCAGGGGCGATTGCGGAATTGCATGCGCTGGCCGCTGCGGGGGATGCGGCGGGGTTGAAGTCTTCGGCTGCGCTTTTGGGCCTGCTGGAGAACGGGATGGGGGATTGGGTGGATGCGGGGGTTGATCTTGCCCACTTTGCCGCGCGGCTGGCTGCGTTGCGAGAGGCGGCGATGGCGACGAAGGATTTTGCCCCGGTGGATGCGATGAAGGCGGCGCTGCTGTCGGCGGGGGTAGAGGTGCGGATGTCGAAGGCGGGGGTGGAGGTGTTGCCCGGCCCCGGATTTGACGCGACAAAGCTGGAGGGGCTGTTGTGAACGATTTTTCTGCGAAAAATCGGGGGGGCGCTGCCCCCAGCCGCCTTTGGCGGCTGCCCCCGGAGTATTTTGGCCAAGATGAAGGGGCAAGGGCGTGAGCGGGGCGGTGAAGGAACGGCTGTATCTGTTTGATACCACCCTGCGCGATGGGCAGCAGACGCAGGGGGTGCAGTTTTCCACGCCGGAGAAGCGGCAGATCGCGCTGGCGCTGGATGCGTTGGGGGTGGATTACATCGAGGGCGGCTGGCCGGGGGCGAACCCCACGGATAGCGAGTTCTTTGCCGATCCTGTGCCGACGCGGGCGGTGATGACGGCCTTTGGTATGACCAAGCGGGTCGGGCGGTCGGCGGCGAATGATGATGTGCTGGCGGCGGTGCTGGATGCGGGGACGCCGGCGGTGTGTCTGGTGGGCAAGGCGCATGAGTTTCATGTGCGGACGGCGCTGGGATGCACGCTGGACGAAAACCTTGAGGCAATCCGCGCGAGTGTGGCGCATTGCGTGGCCAAGGGCCGTGAGACGTTGCTGGATGCCGAGCATTTCTTTGACGGCTATCTTGCGAACCCCGGCTATGCGCTGGACTGTCTGCGCGCGGCGCTGGATGCGGGGGCGCGGTGGGTGGTTCTGTGCGACACCAACGGCGGCACCTTGCCCGCCGAGGTGGGCCGCGTGGTGGCCGAGGTGATTGCGGCGGGGGTGCCGGGGGACCGGCTGGGCATTCACTGCCACGACGACACCGGGAATGCGGTGGCCAACTCTCTGGCCGCTGTGGATGCCGGGTGTCGGCAGATTCAGGGCACGCTGAACGGGTTGGGGGAGCGGTGCGGGAATGCGAACCTGACGACGATCATCCCGACGTTGTTGGTGAAAGAACCCTATGCGTCGCGTTTTGAGATTGGGGTAAGCCGGGAGGCGCTGGCCGGGTTGGTGCGGGTGAGCCGCCAACTGGATGATGTGCTGAACCGGGTGCCGCTGCGCAGTGCGCCCTATGTGGGGGCATCGGCCTTTGCCCATAAGGCGGGGCTGCATGCGAGCGCGATCCTGAAAGACCCGACCACCTATGAGCATGTCGACCCCGCCGTGGTGGGCAATGAGCGGGTGATCCCGATGAGCAACCAGGCCGGGCAGTCGAACCTGCGGGCGCGGTTGGCGGCGGCGGGGATCGAGGTGGACCCGAAGGATGCGCGGTTGGGCCGGATTCTGGACGTTGTGAAGACGCGCGAGGATCAGGGCTATGCCTATGACGGGGCGCAGGCGAGTTTCGAGTTGGTGGCGCGGGGGGAATTGGGCCTGTTGCCGGAGTTCTTTGAGGTGAAACGCTATCGCGTGACGGTGGAGCGGCGAAAGAACAAGTATAATCAGATCGTCAGCCTGTCTGAGGCGGTGGTCGTGGTGAAGATCGGCGAGCGGAAGATGCTTTCGGTGTCGGAGTCGATGGATGAGACGGGGACGGATCGGGGGCCGGTGAACGCGCTGGCCAAGGCGTTGGGCAAGGATCTGGGGCCGTATCAGGCGGTGATCGACGATATGAAGCTGGTGGATTTCAAGGTGCGGATCACGCAGGGCGGCACCGAGGCGGTGACGCGGGTGATCATCGACAGCGAGGATAGCCAAGGGCGGCGCTGGTCTACGGTGGGGGTGTCGGCCAATATCGTGGATGCAAGTTTTGAGGCGTTGCTGGATGCGATCAACTGGAAGCTGATCCGCGATGTCGGGCAGCCTGTGGCGGTGGCATGAGCGTGGATGCCTGCGCTGCGCTGGTGGCGCGGGGGGATCCGGACCGCTTTGCCGCCGTGATGGCGGCGCCGGTGGCCGTGCGGGGGCGGCTGCTGGTTCTGTATGCCTTCAACCTTGAGGTGGCGCGGGCGCCTTGGGTGACGGCAGAGCCGTTGATCGCGGAGATGCGGTTGCAATGGTGGCGGGACGCGGTGGCAGAGGCCGGGGCGGGGCAGCCTGCGCGGGCGCATGAAGTGGCGGGGCCATTGGCGGGGCTAATTGCAGAGGCGGGGTTGCCGGTCGAGGTGCTGGACCAGTTGGTCGCGGCGCGGCGATGGGATGTCTACCGCGAAGGGTTTGCCGATGTTGCGGCGCTGGAGACCTATCTGGAGTCGACAGGGGCCGGGTTGATGTGGCTGGCCGGGCGGGCGCTGGGGGCGGAAGCCGGGGCGGAGGCCGCGTTGCGGGGGCTGGGCTGGGCGGCGGGGTTGGCGTCGTTCTTGCGGGCGGTGCCGGAACTGGAGGCGCGGGGGCGTGTGCCATTGCCGGATGCCGGGGAAGAGGCGGTGGCCGTGTTGGCGCAGGCAGGTTTGGCACGAATTGCATCCGGGAGGCAGGGGATAAGGGCGGCGCAAGGCGGTGCGCGATGGGCGACGTTGGCGGCGTGGCAGGGGGAACCGCTGCTGCGCTTGGCCCTGCGGGAGCCGGGGCGGGTTGCGCAGGGCCGGTTGCAGCAATCGGAACTTGGCAAACGCTGGGGTCTTTTGCGGGCGAGGCTGCGCGGGACCGTCTAGGCGGTTGATGCGATCGGCTGGAGCGGCATGGGCGGGGTGTGTTGCAGCGCGTCTTGTGGTGGGCATCGACCGGGCATCGACTGGGTATCGACTGGGCACTGGCAGCGGGTGTGACACGCATCAGCCACAGGGTCGCGTTGTGGCAGGTGTTCGGATCAGGTGCCGGATCTGGGGCCGTGTATGGAGCAAGCGGGCCGGTCGGGGCAGGGCGAAAGGCTGGTGCGCAGCGGATGGGATGTGTCGCGGGTTGGGCGCGGCAAAACAGCCGGATTGGGGAAAGATTATCATTTTTTCCCGTATTGCGATGAATTGCCCCGAAAAATCCTGATTTGTGTCCGTTTCAGAACAAGGATGACGCAGAGAGTTGGCGTTACACGGGCTGCTGTGGCCCGTCCTTTGTGCCGCTGCAGGCGGATTGGGACGCTGAATGAGTATTGTTTCATCAATTCTTCCCGCCGATGTCGAGGTTATGGCACAGCCGAAGGGCTTTTTGCGGGGCACGCGGTTGATGACTCCCATCGGCTGGCGCGCGGTGGAAGAACTGAAAGTTGGCGATCAGGTCGCGTGTTGCCGTGGTTTGCCGGTTCTGGTGACCGGGATAGAGCGGCGCATGGTGGCACATATCGGGGCGAAGGTGGTTTGCGTTTCGGGAGAAGCGCGGGGCTGGGGGCGGCAGGCGACGCCGCTGCTGCTGCCGGTGGAACAACTGATCGTGGTGGCGGGCGACCGGCTGGCCGCCTATTTCGGCGTCGAAGAGGCGCTGGCCCCGTTGGGTGCGTTGGTGAATGGCACCGACCTGCGGCTGATTGATGCGCCGCCTGCCGACATGTGGTTCGAGATTGAAACGGATGCATCCTGCGCGCTGGTGGCCGAAGGATTGCAAGTGGCGGTAGGCAATGCGGCGCGCGTTGGCCGGCCCGAGTTGAGCGCGGCAGAAGCGCGGCTGTTGTCGCTGGCGGCGTGACAGGCGGAAACGCAGAACGCGCCCTGTGATCAGGCGCGTGATAAGGCCCGTGATCAGGCGCGGGTTTCGCGCGGTTGCATGGCAAGCCAGATCAATGCGCCCCCGGCCAGAACAAGGAAGGGCAGCATGGCGAAGTTGACCGCCTGCCAGCCCGCCTGCACCGACCCGCCGGAGCAGTTCATCAACCCGCCCGACGAAAACGAGGCGAGGGTGACACCGCCGAACACCACCAGATCGTTCAGGCCCTGAAGCCTGCCCTTTTCTTCCTGGGTGGGATGGGCGGTCAGCATGGTGGTGGCCCCGATGAAGCCAAAGTTCCAACCCACGCCCAAAAGCGCAAGTGCGACGAAGAAATTGGCAAGGTCTACCCCGGCGATGGCCACCGCCCCGGCCCCGGCAAGGATGACAAGGCCAAGGGCCACGATCCGTTCGGCCCCGAAGCGGGCAATCAGGTGGCCGGTGAAGAAGCTGGGCGCATACATGGCAAGGACATGGGCCGTCACGACATCGGCGGCGTTGTTCGCGGTGAACCCGCATCCCACCACCGCAAGGGGGGATGAGGTCATCACAAGGTTCATCAGAGCGTAGGAAACTGTGGCGCAGATCATGGCCACGGCAATGGCCGGGGTGCGGATCAGTTCGCGCCGGCTGCGGCCTGTGGATGCGCCAAGGGCGGCGGGCTTTGGTTTGGGGATGTCCAGCAAGGTGAACAGAAACACGCCGACAAGGTTCAGCCCCATCACCGCGATATAGGTGCCGAGGAAGGGGATCACCATTGTTTCGGCGGTCAGCTTCACCAGTTGCGGGCCAATCACGGCGGACAGAAGGCCGCCTGCCATCACGAGCGAGATGGCCTTGGGACGGTAGGCATCGGAGGCGGTGTCAGCGGCGGCAAAGCGGTAGAAGCCTTGCGCCGACATGTAGATGCCGGTGAACAGGGCGGCGATGACAAAAAGCGCGAAGTTTGAGGTGTAGAGCGCATAGGCACCGAGCGCCCCGCCGATGGCCCCGCCCAGCGCGCCGACGGCAAAACCGGCGCTGCGGCCATGACGCTGCATCAAGGCGGAAATCGGCGTGGCCGTGAGCATGGAACCGATGACGGCAGCGGTGATGGGCAGCGTGGCCCAGCAAACATTCGGCGCAAGACTTTGCCCTGCCAGACCCGCGATGGTGAAGATCATCGGCATCTGTGCGCCAAGGATCGCCTGTGCGGCGACGAGGACAAGCACGTTGCGTTTGGCGCGGCGGTCGGGGAGAGCGGCGAGATCGGTCATGGCAACAGGCTTACGCTTTGGGCTGGCAGGGGCAAGGGTGAAAACAATTGCATGCGGGGGGACAGTGTCACCCCGCACCCGCTTTTTGCCGGATGGTGACGGGTGGGATTGGGGGTGGTGTCGCAGTGAGTATTTGGGCCAAGGTGACAGGGCAGGGCAGGGACGGGAATGGCTGTGGGGCGGATCATCGAGACGGAGGGTTGTGTCGCGGAAGGGGCGGCGTGGCTGGCCGAGAGGGAAGCGCGGTTTGCGGCGGCGTTGGCGATGACCGGGCCATTGCCGTTGCGGCGGGAGCGGGATGGGTTTCAGGCCCTGTGGTCGGCGATTGTGAGCCAGCAGGTATCTGTCGCGTCGGCCAATGCCATCTGGGCGCGGCTGGCGGCTGCGGGTTTGTGTGACGCGGCGGGATTGCTGGGGGCGGATGACGCGACGTTGCGGGCCGCGGGCCTGAGCCGGCAGAAGGCGCGGTATGGGCAGGCGTTGGCGGCGGCGGGGATCGATTTTGGCGCTTTGCGGGCCGCGCCGGATGCCGAGGTGGTGGCCGTGCTGACGGCGGTGCCGGGGATCGGGCGATGGACGGCGGAGATATATGCAATGTTCGCGCTGGGGCGGGCGGATGTGTTCGCGCCGGGTGACCTGGCCTTGCAGGAGGCGGCGCGGCTGCTGTTCGGGTTGGCGGCGCGGCCATCCGACCGGGAGATGCGGGGGATGGCAGAGGCGTGGTCGCCCTGGCGGGCAGTTGCGGCGCGGCTGCTCTGGGCCTACTACCGGGTGGCAAAGGAACGGGAGGGCATCCGGTGAGCGAGGGGTTGAAGTTCGGGCGGAAGGCGGCGGCGCGGGGCAAGGCGACATCGGCCGTGGTGTTTGTGCATGGCTATGGGGCGGATGGGGCCGACCTTTTGGGGCTGGGCGATGCGCTGGCCCCGCATTTGCCGGGGACGGTGTTTCTGGCCCCGGATGCGCCGCAACGCTGTGTTGGCAATCCGTTTGGGTTTCAGTGGTTCCCGATCCCGTGGCTGGACGGATCAAGCGAAGAGGATGCGCGGGAGGGGATGGCGGCGTCCGTATCGCTGTTCAATGCCTTTCTGGATGCGCGGTTGATCGAGGAGGGGCTGGGGCCAGAGGCGCTGGCCTTGGTGGGGTTTTCACAAGGGGCGATGATGAGCCTGCATGTGGCGCCCCGGCGCAATGAGGCGATTGCCGGGGTGGTGGCAATTTCCGGGCGGCTTCTGGTGCCGGAGCGGTTGGCGGCGGAGGCGGTGGTGAAGCCGCCGGTCCTTTTGGTGCATGGCGACCAGGACCCGGTGGTGCCGTTTGCCGATATGGGGCTGGCGGGGGATGCGCTGGTGGCGGCGGGTTTCGACACCTTTGGCCATATAATGGAAGGGACCGGGCATGGAATTGCGCCGGATGGGTTGGGGGTGGCGTTGCAGTTTCTGAAGGAACGGCTGCCGGGGTGAGGGGTTTCGGGCGGGGCCGCCCCCCCGGTTTCAGTTTAGCCCCTGCGGTCATGCTGGTCAGCAGATCGGGCGGGGGCATGAACGTTGACGGCGTGTTTTGTCAGGCTGTGGTGGCGTCGAGGAAGGCCGCGCAACCGGTGAGGGCGGCGAAATCATCTTCGACAACGGTGACCGAGAAATCCTTTTGCAAGAGGTCCACCCGGCGTGCTTCGCGGAAGGTATCAGACAGGCCAAAGCGCGGAAAATGCGGGGTCATGGCGCGGGCCATGCCGCCGATCAGGAAGATGCCTGCATAGGGCAGGTGGATCAGGGCGAGATCGGCCAGCGTCTGCGCCAGGATGCGGGTGTAGAGTTGGGCAGCGTGGGTGGCGATGGGATCGCCCGCCGCGAGGGCGGCCAGAACCTGGGCCGAGGTCTGGCTGTTGGGCTGGCCTGCCTGATGGGCGGCAAAGGCGTGGAGGTTGGCAAGTCCGCGACCGGCAAGCACCTCTTCGACGCCGCAATGGGCGACTTCGGCCTGTGCGGCGAGGCGGGCTTCGATAAAGCGCATCAGGTGGAGGTCTTCTTCGGAGCGGATGGGCATGTTGACATGGCCGCATTCCGAAGGCGGGACGACGCGGGCCGCGCCCTGGCCGTGGACCGGGGCGGCGTTGACGCCGGTGCCAAGGCCCACCACCAGCATGGGCGCGCCGGCATGGGCGGGGCCGGGGATGACGGGGCGCAGGTTGGCGGCGGCGATATGGCCCAAGGCGTGACCCTGCGCTTGCAGGTCATTCAGGATGGCGACGCGGTTTGCGCCGGTGGCTGCGGTCAGTTTCGGGCCATCCATCACCCAATCGAGGTTGGTCATGGTGGCGATGCCATCCTGCACCGGGCCTGCGGCGGCGACGCAGACGCCTTCGGGGCGGGCGCCGGTTGTGGCCAGATAGTCGCGCAGGATATCGGCGATGTCCTGACCGCGCGCCTTGTATTCGGCATTGGCATAGCGCGCGATGCTGGCCTGTCGCACCGTTGTGCCATCGGCAAGGGCGACCCTTGTGTTGGTGCCGCCAATATCGGCCAGAAGGGCAAGGGTCATGGCGGGCGCTCCGATCAGTCGTTGCGCGCGAGGGCGCGGGCTAGGGCGTGATAGGAGGTTTTGGGGGTGCGCTTCAAGCTGTTGAAATCCACATGCACCAGACCGAACCGCTTTTCATAACCTTCGGCCCATTCGTAATTGTCCAGAAGGGACCAGTAGAAAAAGCCTTTGACGTTGGCCCCGTCGGTGATGGCGCGTCTGGTAGCGGCGAGGTGGGAAAACAGGAAATCTTCGCGGATCTGATCGGGCAGGTCGGGCAGGTCTGGATTGGCCATACCGTTTTCGGTGACATAGAGCGGCAGATCGCCCACATAATCATGCGCCATGCGGGTGAGGAAGTGATGCAGGCCGTCTGGAAAAATCTCCCACCCCATTTGGGTTTTGGGCAGGGGACCGGTCACATCCGCCAGATGGGGCCAAGCGGCGGTGGCGTCGTGGCGGTGGATGTGGCGGGTGTAGTAGTTGATGCCCAGCCAATCGAGGGGTTGGCCGATCAGGGCCATGTCATCCTGCCAGTTGCCGGGCATATGGGGGCCAAGACCATCGAGGACGTTGTCGGGATAGGTGCGGCGGGCAATGGCTTCGATGAACCAGCGGTTGAAGATGCCATCGGCGCGGGCGGCGGCGGCGACGTCGTCCGGGCTGTCGCTGGCGGGTTGGCAGTAATCAAAGTTCAGCACAATGCCGAGGTTGGGCTGGCCCATGCTGCGCAACCGTTCCACCGCAAGGCCGTGGGCCAGCAGGATATGGTGCATGGCGCGGGCGGCAGCGCGGATGTCGCGCAGGCCGGGGGCATGGGCGCCGATGAAATGCGACAGCCAGGCCACGCACCAGGGTTCGTTGATCGTGGCGATAGAGGCGACGCGGTCACCCAGTGTGCGGGTGATGGTTTCCGAGAAATCGGCAAAGCGGTGGCAGGTGTCGCGGTTTGTCCAGCCGCCCTGATCAGCCAGGGCCGAGGGCATTTCCCAGTGATAAAGGGTCTGGAAAGGTTTTAGGCCACGTTCCAGCATCCCGTCGACCAATCGGTCGTAGAAGGCCAGACCTTCGGGATTGACGGTCACGCCATCGGGCATGACCCGCGCCCAGGACGTGGAAAAACGGTAGGCATCCATATGGGCGCTGCGCAGCAGATCAAGGTCTGCGGGCCATTGGTGATAGTGGTCACAGGCCGTGGCACCGTCTTCGGCGCGTTTCACATTTCCGGGGGTGGCGGCGAATGTATCCCAATGGCTGGAGCCGCAACCGCCAAAGCGGGAGCCTTCGATCTGATAAGCGGCAGTGGCGGCACCGAACAGGAAACCTTCGGGGAAATCGAAACGGGAAAGCGGCATTACTGAACCTTGACAGGGGTGGTTTGAGGCGTGGCCCCAGAGGTGGTGTCGGGGCGGGGGGCCGGGCCGGTGGATTGCCCGATGATCAATTCAGCCTCGAGCAGGCGGTGATCGGGGGCTTCGCCCGGATTGGCGATGATGCCCAGCAACATTTCGGCGGCGATGCGACCGGCATCGCGCACCGAGGACCGGGTGGCGGTAAAGATCGGCACATCGCCGCCATTTTTCAGATAGGACAGATCATCGTCATGGATGATGACCGAAACGTCCCGGCCCATTTTCAGGCCGCGTTCTTCGATGGCGCGGCGGACGCCCATGCCGGATATCATGGAGGCGACAAGGAAGGCGGTGGGTGACGCGCTGTCCAGCATGGCGGATGCGGCGCGGTAGCCGGATACTTCGGTCATTTCATCCGATGACATGAGGCGCGGATCGGGCGAGATGCCACGTGCGGCAAGCGCATCGACATAGCCGGTGCGGCGGCGGATGGCGAAATCCATGAATTCCAACCCATTGACCAGCCCGATGCGCGTATGGCCCAGATCAAGCAGGAATTCGGTGGCACGCTGAAAGGCGCGGCGGTTGTTCACATCGACCCAAGGGTAGGGCAGTTCCGTCCCCGTGGCGCGGCCGTGAACAAGAAAGGGAATGCCGATTTCGTGCAACAGCGGGATGCGCGGGTCATTCATGCGGGGGGCGTGCAGGATCACCCCATCGGCGGTGCCACGGGATTTCAGATCGCGGTAGGCCTGTTCCTCGGCATCGTCGGGGACAACAGACAGGATCATGTCATAGCCGTTGCGGGAATAGGTCTCGCCCGCGCCTGCGATGAAATCTGCAAAAATCGGGTTCACGATTTCATGCCGGGTGGCCAGTGGGATGACATGGCCTATGGCCAGCGCCCGCCCGGTAGCCAGACGGATGGCGCGGGTGTTGGGGCGATAGTTGTGCCGCTTGGCCGCGGCCATGACGCGTTCGCGGGTGGCCTCGTTCACCTCGGGGTAGCCGTTCAGCGCGCGGCTGACGGTGGTGGGTGACAGGCCGAGTTTCGTGGCCAGTTCCTTGAGATTCATGGCAGCACATTCATGGCAGTGCAGGCATCCAAACCGGTTTCAATTCGGGGGCAGGTTAGACAAGCGATCTGTCAAGGTCAAAGATTAACGTGTCTTGCAAGAAAACGTTTTCGCACGAGATTGCGGCAGAAGCGGGCAGGTAGGGGCGGTTCCAATGCGCTTTGAATTGACTTGAGAGGGGGGATCGGCAACTGTGTCGCATCCAAAGCGGTTTGGGTTTGATTCTGGTAATGGTGTCACGCTGGCCGAACTTGGTTAAAGCCCCGCGAGAGGGCGGGGAATCGGGAGGAAGTTATGAAAGCTAAGTTTATGGCAAGCGCCGCCGCGCTTGCACTTTTGTCGAATGCCGCTGCGGCGCAAGACTTGAAATTCCCCGTCGGTGAAGGGGCGTTCAACTGGGCCAGCTATACGGCGTTTGACGAAAAGTACAATCTGGACGGCCAGAAGATCACCGTGCTTGGCCCGTGGCTGAGTGTTGACCAGGCGTTGTTTGAAAGCGTGATCGCGTATTTCGAAGCGGCGACCGGGGCGGATGTGGAATACATCGGTGCCGAAGGGTTCGAGCAGCAGGTGGTGATCGACGCCGAGGCGGGATCGCCGCCGGATATTGCGGTGTTTCCGCAGCCGGGCCTGATGCGCGGGATGGCCGCCAAGGGGCAGGTTCTGCCGATGACCGCTGACATCGTGGACTGGACCAAGGAAAACTATGCCGCCGGGCAATCGTGGGTGGATCTGGTGACGTTTCCAGGCACCGACGGCGCGACGGGGACATTCGGGTTCTTCTACAAGGTCGATGTGAAATCGCTGGTCTGGTATGTGCCGGAGAATTTCGAGGATGCGGGTTATGCCGTGCCGACGACGATGGAAGAGCTGAAGGCGCTGACCGATCAGATCGTTGCCGATGGCGGGGTTCCGTGGTGCATCGGGCTGGGTTCGGGCGGGGCAACGGGCTGGCCTGCGACCGATTGGGTCGAAGATATGATGCTGCGCACGACCACCCCTGAAAACTATGACAAGTGGGTGTCGAATGAGTTGAAGTTCAACGATCCCATCGTGGTGAATGCGATTGAACAGTTCGGCGCATTTGCCAAGAATGATGCCTATGTGTCGGGTGGGGCGGGTTCGGTTGCATCGACCGATTTCCGCGACAGCCCCAAGGGTTTGTTCGCATCGCCGCCGCAGTGCTATATGCACCGTCAGGCATCGTTCATCCCGTCCTTCTTCCCCGAAGGCACTGTGATTGGCGAGGATGCGGATTTCTTCTATTTCCCCGCCTTTGCAAGCGAGGATCTGGGCCAGCCGGTGCTGGGCGCAGGCACGACGATGGGGTTGATGAAGGAATCCGAAGCGGGCCGCGCGTTCATCGAGTTTCTGACCACGCCGATCGCGCATGAGGTGTGGATGAACCAGACCGGGTTCCTGACGCCGCACAAGGGTGTGAATACCGAGCTGTATGGCGACCCGACCCTGCGCAAGCTGGGCGATGTTCTGCTGAATGCGACGACCTTCCGCTTTGACGGGTCTGACCTGATGCCGGGTGGCGTGGGTGCGGGCGTGTTCTGGACCGGGATGGTTGATTTCGTGGGCGGCAAGTCGGCGCAGGACGTGGCGGATTCGATCCAGTCGACCTGGGATTCGTTGCAGTAAACGAACAGGCCCGCCGTGCGAAACGGCGGGCCTTTTTCTGTCTTGCGGCTTTGCCTGCTTTGCCCCCGGTTCGGGTTTGGCGCGGGTCGGGTAGCAGGATGGCGGTGTCTTGGCGCTTTGGGAGGGGGGTCTGACCGGTGGAACAGTTCTTTAGTGCTGCCACAACCATCGTGATTGGTGTCGGCGGGTGCCTGCTGTATTTCTTCCTGAGCAATATTATCCTGGATCGGGTTTTGCCTGCATCCGGGCCGAATATCAGCCGCAACATCAACCGGGCGAATGCGATCAGGCCGTGGCTGTTCCTGCTGCCTGCGCTGATCCTTCTGGCATTGTATCTGGTCTATCCGCTGATCTGGTCGATCTATCTGTCGGTGATGGATGCGGGCGGGCAGAGGTTCGTGGGGATGTCCAACTATACCTGGATGGTCAGCGACCCGAAATTCCTTGAATCCATGCGCAACAACATCCTTTGGTTGATCGTTGTGCCAGCGTTTTCGACGTTTTTCGGATTGGTCGCCGCAGCGGTGACGGACCGCATCCGGTGGGGCAATTTCGCCAAGGCGATGATCTTCATGCCGATGGCGATTTCGTTTGTCGGTGCATCGGTGATTTGGAAATTCGTCTATGATTTCCGCCCCGAGGGACAGAACCAGATCGGTTTGTTGAACGCGATTGTCGAGGTGTTCGGTGGCACGCCAGAAACATGGCTGACCCATGACATTGTGAACAGCTTTCTGCTGATGGTGGTGTTGATCTGGATTCAGACCGGGTTTGCGATGGTGATCCTGTCGGCGGCGCTGCGCGGCATCCCGGAGGAGACGATCGAGGCGGCCATTCTGGACGGGGCATCGCCCTTGCAATTGTTCTTCAAGATCAAGGTGCCGCAGATCTGGGGGACGATCCTTGTGGTCTGGACGACGATCACGATCACCGTGCTTAAGGTGTTCGACATCGTGCTGACCATGACCAACGGGCAGTGGGGTACGCAGGTTCTTGGCAATTACATGTATGACTGGCTGGTGCGGGGGCAGGATTCAGGCCGTGCCTCGGCCATTGCCATCGTGATCATGCTGCTGGTGCTGCCGATCATGATCTGGAACATCCGGAACGCCCGCAGGGAGATGCGCTGATGGACAATATCGTTGGCCAGAAGTCGAGCCTGACATGGGCGGTGAACCTTGTTGCCGTTGCACTGGTGCTGCTGTGGACCATCCCGACATTCGGGTTGCTGGTATCGTCGTTCCGGGACCGGGATCAGATTCTGACAAGCGGGTGGTGGCAGTCGATGTTCCCGCAAGAAGCCACGTTGCAATACCGGGCCGGGGCGCCGGATACGGCGGTGCAGGAGGGCGGGCTTTATGTAATCGCTGGCAATGTCTTTGATGACGGCACCGGGTTTGTCAGCGCCTTTGGCACATCGACCCGCGAGCCGGGTGCCTATGCGGCAGGTGACGTGGCGCAGACCAATGACGGGTTTGAACTGACTGTCCAGGAGGATGGCAGCTATCGGCTGACCTCGGCCATACCGTTCGAGGGCACGCGGGGCGAGCGGATATTCGTGACCACGACGCAAGCGCCGAGTTTCACGACGGAAAACTTCGTGCGGGTGATGAATGCCGAAGGGTTGGGGCGCGGCTTCCTGAACACGCTGACGGTGTCGATCCCGGCGACGATCATTCCAATTCTAGTCGCGGCCTTTGCGGCCTATGCGCTGGCCTGGATGGATTTTCCGGGGCGAGCCTTGTTGATTGCCACGGTGGTGGGGCTGTTGGTGGTGCCACTGCAACTGGCGCTGATCCCGCTGCTGCAATTGCACCTGAAGGCGGGGATCGGGAAAAGCTATCTGGGCATCTGGCTGGCGCACAGCGCCTTTGGCCTGCCCTTGGCGATTTATCTTTTGCGCAACTACATGGCAGGGCTTCCCCGCGACATTATTGAAAGCGCACGGGTGGATGGGGCGACGGATTTCCAGATTTTCCTGAAGATCATTCTGCCGTTGTCTTTTCCGGCGCTGGCGTCCTTTGCGATCTTTCAGTTCCTGTGGACGTGGAATGACCTGTTGGTGGCGCTGGTGTTCCTTGGGTCCACACAAGACCAGTTGGTGATGACGGGGCAGTTGAAGGAATTGATGGGGTCGCGCGGCGGGGATTGGGAAATTCTGGCGGCGTCGGCCTTTATCAGCATCGCGGTGCCGTTGGCGGTGTTCTTTGCGATGCAGAAATACCTGGTTCGCGGTCTATTGGCCGGATCGGTGAAGTGAGAAAGAAGCGAAGATGACGGATGTGATCGGCGGGGATGCCGACTGGTGGCGCGGGGCGGTGATCTATCAGATCTATCCCCGCAGCTTTCAGGACAGCGATGGTGACGGGATCGGCGATCTGGCCGGGATCGTGGAGCGTTTGCCGCATATCGCGGAGCTTGGGGCGGATGCGATCTGGATCAGCCCGTTCTTTACCAGCCCGATGAAGGATTTCGGCTATGACGTCAGCGATTACTGCGATGTCGATCCGATGTTTGGCAACCTTGCCGATTTCGACCGGGTGGTGGCGCGGGCCGGGGAACTGGGCCTGAAGGTGATGATTGATCTGGTGCTGTCGCATACCAGCGACAAGCACCCGTGGTTTGTGGAAAGCCGCAAGAACCGCAGCAATCCGAAGGCGGATTGGTATGTCTGGGCGGAACCGAAGCCGGATGGAACGGCGCCGAACAACTGGCTGTCGGTTTTTGGGGGCAGCGCATGGGCCTGGGATGGGCGGCGCGAGCAGTATTATCTGCACAACTTCCTGACCAGCCAGCCGGATTTGAACCTGCACCATGCGCCGGTGCAGGAGGCGCTTTTGGATGTGGCGCGGTTCTGGCTGGCGCGGGGGGTGCATGGTTTCCGGCTGGATACGATCAATTTCTACTTTGCAGACAAGTATTTGCGCGACAATCCTGCGTTGCCGAAAGAGTTGCGCAACGACAGTATCGCGCCGAGTGTGAACCCCTATAATCATCAGTTGCATCTGTTTTCGAAGAACCAGCCGGAAAACCTTGAATTCTTGCGGAAATTCCGTGCGGTGCTTGAACCCTATGGTGCGGCGGCGGTGGGGGAAGTGGGCGATGCCCAGCGGGGCCTTGAGATCATGGCCGAATACACCAGCGGCGGTGACAAGGTGCAGATGTGCTATCCGTTCGAGATGCTGCAACCTGCGCGGCTGACGGCGGGGTTGGCGGCGCAGACCTTTGATCGGCTGGCGGCGGCGGCCCCGGATGCATGGCCCTGCTGGGCCTATTCCAACCATGACACCGTACGGCATATCACCCGTTGGGGGCTTTCGGACGCAGCGGCAAGGGTTTACGCGACGATGCTGATGTGTCTGCGCGGATCTGTCTGCCTGTACCAAGGTGAGGAATTGGGGCTGCCGGAGGCCGAGATCGGCTTTGAGGAGTTGCAAGACCCTTACGGGATCGAGTTCTGGCCTGAGTTCAAGGGGCGCGACGGGTGCCGGACGCCGATGGTGTGGAACACCGATAACGGCTTATGCGGGTTTTCCAGTGCCGAGCGGGCGTGGCTGCCGGTGACCGCGCCACATCGCACGCTTTCCGTGGCGGCGCAGGAGGCGCAGCCGGGGTCGATGCTGCATCATTATCGATCGGCGCTGGCGTTCCGTCGGGGGCATCCGACGTTTCGCCGCGGCAGGATGACGGATTGGCGGGCCGAGGGGGATGTCTTTTCCTTCACTCGGTCGGGCGGGATCGACATCTTTTGCGCCTTCAATCTGGGGGCGTCGGCGGCGCGTGTGGCATTGCCCACGGGGCAGTGGGAACGGATCGGGGAAGGTGTGGGCAGCATCGCGCCTATGGGTAATTCGGTGGATCTGCCCGGCTGGGGCTGTTCCATCCTGCGCAGGATTTAGGGGGAGGAACGGGCATGGCAGAGCTGAAGCTGGTCAATGTCGAAAAGGCCTATGGCGAGGTGAAGGTTCTGCGGGACATCAACCTTGATATCAAGACGGGTGAGTTGATCGTCTTTGTCGGCCCGTCTGGGTGCGGGAAGTCCACCCTGCTGCGGATGATCGCGGGGCTGGAGCGGATCACGGGCGGGGATTTTTCCATTGACGGGGTGCGGATGAATGACATCCCGCCTGCGCAGCGGGGCATTGCGATGGTGTTCCAATCCTATGCGCTGTATCCGCATATGACGGTGCGGGACAACATGGCCTTTGCCCTGAAGATCGCCAAGAAGAGCGCGGCAGAGATCAACGCGGCGGTCGACAAGGCGGCAAAGATCTTGCAACTGACGCCCTATCTGGACCGGTTGCCCAAGGCGCTTTCGGGTGGGCAGCGGCAGCGTGTGGCGATCGGGCGGTCGATCGTACGCGACCCGAAGGTCTACTTGTTTGATGAGCCGCTTTCCAACCTGGATGCCGCGCTGCGGGTGGCGACGCGGATCGAGATTGCGCAACTGAAAGAGCAGATGCCCAATTCCACGATGATCTATGTGACGCATGATCAGGTAGAGGCGATGACGCTGGCATCCCGGATCGTGGTGCTGGCGGGTGGCGGGATCAGCCAGGTGGGTGCGCCGCTGGAATTGTATGAACGCCCCAGGAACGAATTTGTCGCGCAGTTCATCGGCAGCCCGTCGATGAACCTGCTGCCCGGCGAGGTGATCGAGACGGGGGCGGAAACCGTGGTGCGGCTGGCCAATGGCGGGATCGCGCGGTCGACGGTGCCGACGCAAGCGTCGGACAAGGGGATGAAGGTGAATATCGGCGTGCGGCCCGAGGATTTTCTGGAAACCGGGGCCGAAGGGATGTTCACCGGCGAGGTGGAGTTCACCGAGGCTTTGGGTGAGGTCACGCTTTTGTATTTCAAGAAACAGGATAAGGCGGCGCAGGTCGTGGCGAAACTCCCGGGCATCCATGCCGATCTGCGGCGCAAGACGGTGACGCTGTCGGCGGCGGCGAACAAGGTGCATCTGTTCGCGGATGGGGTATCGCTGCTGTATCGGTGATCGCCGCGCTGGTTGACAGTCGGGGGGATCGGGCGCAGACGAACGGCAGGGGTTTGCGGCAGGCGTGATGTTCGCACCTTGCAATTCGGCGCGCGCCCTTGCCGGTTGGTCACAGGATCAATGCGGAACAGCCGGAGAGGACAAAGCTATGGCCAAAGGACAGATGCGTTCCAACAAGGAAGCAAAAAAGCCCAAGAAGGAAAAGCCGAAGGCTGCGGTGGTTGTGGCATCGAATTCCGCGTCGCGGATTTCGGCAAGCCAGGACAAGAACAAGGGCTGATCTGCCCTTGCATCCTGGCCTTGGGGATCAATCCCGCAGGCTGCGAGCGTGGAAGATGAAGCCGAGAAAGTTCAGAAGGACTTGTGCCGCAAGGATCGCGGTGGTGCCGTCACGGTCATAATCGGGGGCCACCTCGACCAGATCGATCCCCACGATGTCGTGGTTCTGGGCAACCTGCTGGAGGATTTCCAGCACCTCGTAATACAAGAACCCCCCATGGCTGGGCGTGCCGGTGCCGGGCGCGATGGAGGGGCAGAAGCCATCAATGTCGATGGTGACATAAACCGGCACGCCCTGCGGGATGCGGGCGGCGGTGGCCTGTGCGCCAAGTTTGCGGACCTGGCGCACCGACAGGATGTCATCGCCCATCGCGCGGGCGGCATCATACCCTTCCTTGGTGGTGGAACTGACGTTGCGGATGCCAAGCGCGGTGATGCCGGTGACGTAATCCTTTTCGGCAGCGCGGCGCATCGGGTTGCCGTGGCCGTGGCGCACGCCGTGACGCACATCGACGAAATCAAGATGCGCGTCGATTTGCAGGATGTGGATTGGACCCTGATCATCAAATGCGCGGATGCAGGGGATGTTGATCGAATGGTCGCCCCCGATGGTCACGGGCAAGGCGCCCGCGGCAAGGATGGCGCGAACGCCCTTTTCGATATTGGCGTGGCTGGACTCAGTGTCGGTGTGGACGATGTCGGCATCGCCTATGTCTACGATGGACACCTCTGGCCCCAGATACATGCAATCATCTTCGTGGTCATAAGCCCCTGCATGGCCAAAGGAGAACAGGGTCGATGCCTCGCGCACGGCGCGTGGGCCGAACCGTGCGCCAGCGCGGAATTGGGTGCCAAAATCGAACGGCGCGCCAAGGATGGCGACATCGGCGTCAATCGCGGACCAATCGGCGATATAGGGCCGCTTGCCAAAGGTCGATATGCCGACGAAGGGCAGGTTCAGGCGACCGGTGTCATAGGTGTTTGCGGCCATTTTCTTAAGCGTCTCCGTCTGCTGGATCAGGGTCTGTGGGGGAGAGAAGGGTTGGGATCAGGTCGGCCAGCCGTGCGGCGGGCGGGTGCAGCGGGTTGGCGGAATTGCGGGCCAAGATCATCGGTTCGGTCCCCGCATCGATGATGGCCAGTGTGGCAAGGCGCGCGCCATCATGGCTGCGGCGGCCAAAGGGGCGTGTGTAGCTGAGGCCGACGCCCAGGCCGTTGGCCGCGAAACTGCGCATCAGATCCAAGGTGGCGGTGCGGTGGGCGATGCGAAAGGGCAGGCCGCGGGCAGAGAACAGCGCCCGCATATGACCCAGCGAAAGGCCCTGATCGGCCAGCAGGATGGGGTGTTCGGAGACCGCCTGCAATGTGACGCCCCGCCTGCCCGCACGGGCCAGCGGGTGGGTGGCGGCGGTGATGGCATGGGGGGCGACCTGCATCAGAACGGACTTTGCGATGCTGTCATCCAGCCCAAGATCCCAGGTCATGGCCAGATCGATCTGTCCGGTGCGCAACCCATCAGCGATCGATTCAAAGGACTGGACTGACGGGTCAATGGCGATGTCGGGCGCGACGTCCGTCAGTTTGCGCAGAAGCGGGGCCAGTTGGGTGGGGGCGAGGTCTTCGAAACAGGCAAGGCGGACGGGGGCGGCGGGCGTTTCGCCCGACATCAGGCGTGTCAGGGCATCAAGCTGGGCCTGCGCCTCGGCCAACCAGCCGCGCCCGAAAGAGGTGGGGGTGATGCGCCCGCCCGGACGGCGCAGAAAGAGCGGTTGGCCAAGGGTGGCTTCCAATTGGCCCAAGGCCACGGACAGCGAGGGCTGCGAGATATGCAGCGCCTCGGCCGCAGCGGTGACGCCGCCGAAACGGGCGGTGGCGGTGGCGTATTCAAGCTGGCGGATCGTGGCAGGGATCATGGCTATGACTGGCATATGAACATATTATTGGAAGCTATCGCCGGGGCGTGGCACTTGTCGAGGGCAGAGTTTCAGGGAGGCCGGAATGGTGCATGTGACGGATGGGATGGTCGCGGACTATCAGCAGGATGGCGTTGTGCTGGTGAAGGGATTGTTCGCCGACTGGGTGGATTTGTTGCGCGCCGGGGTGGAGGAGAACATCGCCAATCCCAGCCCGCAGGTGATGGCCACGTTGAAACCCGGCGAACGCGGGCGGTTCTTTGACGACTATTGCAACTGGTCCCGCATTCCGGCGTTTGAACAGGTGATCCGGCAATCGGGCGCGGCAGAGGCGGCGGCGCGGTTGATGGGATCAGAGCGGGTGCAACTGTTTCACGATCATGTGCTGGTCAAGGAACCTGGAACGAACAAGGCAACGCCGTGGCATACGGATGGGCCTTATTACTTTGTCGAAGGGCGGCAGACGGTTTCCTTTTGGGTGCCGCTGGACCCGGTGAAAGAGGCATCGTTGCGCTGTGTCGCGGGAAGCCACCTTTGGGCGCGGGACGTGCTGCCGACCCGTTGGGTCAGCGAGACGAGTTTCTATCCCGGCGATCACGATTACATGCCGGTGCCGGACCCGGAGGCCGAGGGGATGCGGATCATGGAATGGGAGATGGAGCCGGGCGATGCAGTGGCGTTCCATTACCGCACCCTGCATGGGGCGCGGGGCAATACCAGTGCCACACGGCGGCGGGCCTTTAGCCTGCGGTTGGTGGGGGATGATGCGCGCTATGTAGAGCGGCCGGGGCCGACATCGCCGCCATTTCCGGGGCATGGGATGGAACCGGGGGATCAGTTGCGCGCGGATTGGTTTCCGTTCCTGATGTAGCGGGGCAAGTCGCCGTGCCGTGGGGCTTTGCCTTGGCCTGCGGCTGCCGCTAGGCTGCCGGTTGCTGGCCAGTGAGTGGCCACGGTGGGCTGGTGGGGGAGAGTGGCATGGCTGATCGCGTGCAGGTGCGACCGAAGATGTATCCGGCGCCAGAGTTTCCTCCGCGTCAGCCGAAGCGGTTTGCGCGGACGCCGCCTGCGGTGTTTCCGGTCATCCTGGGCCTGTTCGGGCTGGGGCTGGCCTTGCGGCGGGGGCTGGATGCCGCGGGATTGCCGGGTGGGCTGGCCGATCTGGTGCTGGGTGCAGTGGCGATGGTGTGGGGGTTTGCGGTTTTCGCCTATCTGGTCAAGGTCATGCGGCGGGCGACCGTGATTGTCGATGACCTGAAGGTGATGCCGGGGCGGTTGGGCCTTGCGTCAATGACCATGGGGGGCATGACGTTGGCCGCGGCGGTGGCCCCTTTGTCGGTGGGGCTGGGGCAGGGTATTCTGGTGGCTGCATTGGGGGCGCATCTGGCGCTGGCGGCCGCCACGGTAGCCGTGCTGGCGCGGATGCCGGCAGAGGCGCGGGGCGTGAACCCCGGTTGGCATCTGAGTTTCGTGGGGTTCATCGTGGGCGGGGTGGCGGCACCCTTGGTGGGGTGGCCGGGGCTGGCGGTGGCGCTTATCTGGGTGACGGGTCCGATTGCCGTGGCGATCTGGGCGGTGAGTGCCGCGCAACTTGTGCGCCGGGTGCCGCCCGCGCCGCTGCGGCCGATGTTGGCGATCCATCTGGCCCCGGCAAGCCTGTTGGCCACGGTGGGGGCGGTTGTCGGGCTGCCAATTTTGCCGATGCTGGCGGTGGGGTTGGGCGCGGTGATGCTTTTGGCTTTGCTGGTGGCGGGGCGTTGGATCACGGAAAGCGGGTTCAGCGCCATGTGGGGGGCGTTTACCTTTCCGCTGACGGCCTATGCTTCGGCGCTGTTCGCAAGTGGATTTGATGTGGCGGGGATGGTGGTGCTGGTGGTCGCCTTGGCGGTGGTGCCGGTGATTGGCTGGCGTGTGCTGTCACTGTGGGGGAGCGGGCAGTTGGCGGCGCGCACCAACGCGGCAGAGGCCTGAAGGTGGCTGGCGAGGTCTGACCCGGACTTTGCGGCGGAGGTTGACGCAAATTCCGCTGGCCTGTCGCTAGATCAGTGCAACCCAGGCGCGGGCGATGGCAAGGCCAGCGGCATCGGCCTTTGGGCCTGCAATTGCCGCATTGGCCGGATGCTGCTGTTCCAGCCATCCGGGGCAGTTGCGTTCCACCGCGTCGGGGAACTGACGGTTCCAGTCTGCGACCACGGCGCGCGAGGCTTCGAAATGAAACTGCATCGCATAGGTGGCGCGGTTCAGGCGAAAGCATTGATGCGTGGCAATGTCAGATCGGGCGAGGTGCGCTGCCCCATCGGGCAGGGAAAAGGTATCGGAATGCCACTGAAAGATGGGAAAGCTGCGCGGCAGGTGCGACAGCACGGGATCGGCTTGTCCGGCATCGGTCAGGGTGACATCGCACCAGCCGAATTCTTTTGCGGTGCCGAGGTGGTTTTCCGCACCCAGCCCGCGGGCAAGGAGTTGTGAGCCGAGGCAGATGCCAAGCACGGCATGGCCTGACGCACCGCTTTGCTGCATCAGATCGGCAAGCGCCGGCAGATAGGGATGGGTGTGATCATCGCGCGCCGATTGTTCGCCGCCAAAGACGACCAGCGCATCAAAGCTGCCGGGTTCGGGCAGGCGGCTATCAGCCCAGGGTTTGTAGAGGTCGATGGTGGCCGCCGCTTCATGCAGGGCGATGCCCACCTGGCCGTGATGGGTGACGCGGGTGTTTTCAATGATGGCGACGCGCAAGGCAGGCTCCTGTTCCGGCTGGGCGACAGTCTGCACGCGGGCAGGGCAGGTGCAAGGGCGTGACGCGCGGGATTTGCCCTTGCATCCCTGCGCCCCGCGTGAAAAGGGGAACCGCCAAACGGACATTTCCACGGAGACGGTGATGGAGATTCGTGAGGCCCTTACCTTTGATGATGTCCTGCTGGTTCCAGCCGCGTCGAGCGTGCTGCCGAGCGAGGCGGATACGTCGACTTTCGTGACAAAGTCGATACGAATGAACATCCCCCTTCTGTCCAGTGCGATGGATACGGTGACCGAGGGGCGGATGGCGATTGCGATGGCGCAATCAGGCGGGATCGGGGTGATCCACCGCAATCTGGATATCGAGGCGCAGGCCCGCGAAGTGCGGCGGGTGAAGCGGTTTGAAAGCGGCGTGGTCTATTCGCCCATCACGTTGACCCCCGATCAGACGCTGGCCGATGCCAAGGCGTTGATGGAACGCTACAACATCACCGGCTTTCCGGTGGTGGATGGGCTGGGCCGGGTGCTTGGGATCGTGACCAACCGCGACATGCGTTTTGCCAGCGATGACCGCACGCCGGTATCAGTGATGATGACGTCGGAAAATCTGGCGTTGTTGCGGGAACCGGTGGACCGGGATCAGGCGATCAGCCTGATGAAGGCGCGGCGCATCGAAAAGCTGCTGGTGACGGATGGCACGGGCAAGCTGACGGGGTTGCTGACGTTGAAGGATACGGAAAAGGCGGTGCTGAACCCGCAGGCCTGCAAGGATGAGCTGGGCCGTTTGCGGGTGGCGGCGGCATCGACCGTAGGGGATGCGGGATTTGAACGGTCCCAGGCATTGATCGATGCGGGTGTCGACATGGTGGTGATTGACACCGCGCATGGCCATTCCGAAGGCGTGGCAATTGCGGTAGAGCGGATCAAGAAGCTGTCGAACACCGTGCAGGTTGTGGCAGGCAATGTGGCCACCGCCGAGGCGACGCGCGCCCTGATTGGGGCGGGGGCGGATGCGGTGAAGGTGGGGATTGGCCCCGGTTCGATCTGTACAACGCGGATCGTGGCGGGCGTGGGTGTGCCGCAACTGACGGCGATCATGGATTCGGCCCGCGCAGCGGGGGATATTCCGGTGATCGCGGATGGCGGGATCAAGTATTCCGGCGATTTTGCCAAGGCAATTGCCGCAGGGGCATCCTGCGCGATGGTCGGCAGTGCGATTGCCGGGACGGACGAATCCCCCGGCGAGGTGATCTTGTGGAATGGTCGGTCGTTCAAGGCCTATCGCGGGATGGGGTCTTTGGGGGCGATGGCACGGGGATCGGCGGATCGGTATTTCCAGAAGGATGCCGCGTCCGACAAGCTGGTGCCTGAAGGGATCGAGGGGCAGGTGCCTTACAAGGGCAGCGCGGCGGCGGTCATCCACCAGATGGTCGGCGGTCTGCGCGCCGCGATGGGATATACCGGCAATGCCACGGTGGCCGATATGCGGACCAAGTGCCAGTTCGTACGGATCACCGGGGCAGGGTTGAAGGAAAGCCATGTGCATGATGTTCAGATCACACGGGAAAGCCCAAATTACCGGGTCGGCTGAACAGGGTTGAGGCTGGCGTGTTTTTGGGGGGCGTGCCGAAATGGCGCGCCCCTTTTGCATCTGGCGCGGAAATCTGGTCGGATCATGGAATAAAAGGCGTGATGGCGCGTTGTGCGTTCTGGACCCTGCGCTTTCCCGCATGATTGGAATTTTGACATGACACATCTTCGCACCCCCAAATTGCGCGCCCTATCTGCTGTTGCGCTGTCGACGCTCATGCTGCCGTTTGCCGAAAGTCTGCCTTCGGAGGGCTGGTCAATTGGGGGGGCTGCCTGGGCGCAGGATGGCAATGGCGGCAATTCGGGGGGCGGTGGCGGGTCGGATGACGGGGGTGGGTTTGGCAACGGGGGTGATTCCGATGACCGGCCACGCCGCCTGCGCCGTCAGGTGGTCAGGGCTGCACCACCCGCGCCGCCCCCACCGATCTTTGCGCCGGATGAGGTGGTGGTGTCGGACCTGTCGCCAGAGGCGCTTGTTTCTTTGCAGGCCGAGGGGTTCGATCTGATTTCACAAGAATCGCTCGCCAGTTTCGGCCTGACCGTCACCCGTTTGCGTGTGCCACCCGCGCTGGGGTTAGAGGCGGGACGGGAAAGGGTTCGTGCGCTGCCGGGGGGGGAGGACGCGGATTTCAATCACTTCTACCGTGCCGGGCAGTCGGCAGGTGGGGATTGCGGGCATGAAAATTGCCCGGCCTTGGAACTGGTGGGCTGGCCGTCGGACCGGGGTGCCATGTGCCAGGTGACGGTGCCCGTGGGCGTGATTGATACCGGGGTGAATGCGGAACATGAAATCCTGACAGGGGCTGCGCTGGAAGTGGTGCGGTTGGCCGATGTGGCGGGCGATCCGTCACAGGCGGTGCATGGAACCGCGGTGGCATCGCTGCTGATCGGCGGAGCGGACAGCCGTGTGCCGGGGATGATCCCGGAGGCCGAGGTGATTGCGGTTGACGTATTTAACCGCGCCGGCGGCGACGAGCGCGCCGATGTGCCATCGCTGCTGCGCGGGTTGGACCTGTTGCGGGGGCGCGGCGTGCGGGTGATGAACCTGTCGTTGGCAGGGCCGGAAAACGGGGTGTTGCAGGTGGTGCTGGATGCCATGTCCGGGCCGGATGGCGCGGTGATCGTGGCCGCTGCGGGGAATGCCGGGCCGGATGCGCCCCCCGCCTGGCCTGCTGCGCATCCCGGTGTGCTGGCGGTGACGGCGGTGGATGCGCGGGGCCGGGTCTATCGGGGGGCGCAGCGGGGGGATCACCTTGATCTGGCGGCACCGGGTGTGGGGCTGCTGGCGGCGACATCCATCCGCGGGGCGCGGGGCAAGACCGGAACTTCTTTCGCGGTGCCCTTCGTCACGGCGGCGGCAGCGGTGATAATGTCGCAGAACCCCGAAATGACACCGGAACAGGTGGCCGAAAAGTTGAAGGAAAACGCACGCGATCTGGGCGCGGAGGGTGAGGATGAGGTGTTTGGCGCCGGTCTGCTGGATGCGTCATCCATATGCATTATCAGCGGGTTGCCGATGGATTGACCATTGTTGCGGTGACGGAAGACAAAGGCCCCGCCCAAGTGGCGGGGCCTTTGCCTTTTGGCGGATAAGGGTGGGATGATCCTGTGATCAGGACGGGCTGATTGTGGTGTTGGGCATTGCGCCATTTGGGTCAGCCGGAGGGTGCCTTTTCTGGATGTGCAAACGCCGGCCCGATGGGCCGGCGTTTCTGTGTTTGTCGGGTGTGGCGGGATCAGCTGTTGCCGCCGTTGCTGCCACCACCGTTGCTGCCGCCGCCATTGCTGCCGCCACCGTTGCTGCCGCCGCCGTTGCTGCGGCCACCGTTGCTGTTACCGCCGTTGCTGTCACCGCCGTTTCTTCCCCAACGGCCATTGCTGTCGCCGCCGTTGCCGCGGTTGCCATTCCCCGCGAAGGCCCGCATCAGATCCCTTTCAAGCCGCGAAAGATCAAGGAATACGGGCTGGACGTCATCGATTGGTTGGACCAGAGCCGGGGGTGTGATGATGGCCGGGGTCGAAACGCCTGCCTGTGCGGCCAAGGGGGCCAGAGCGGCGAAGGCGGCCAGAGCGGCGAAGGCGGGGGTCGTTGTCTTGATGGCTTTCATGTCTGTCTCCTGAAGGTCTGGCCGTTTGGCCGTTTCGTACAGAGACAACGCAACAGGGCGGGGTTTATTCCCCGCCCTGTTTAAATTCACGCGCCTGTGATCGGATTGGCTGTCATGCCGTCGTCATGGGGTCCATCCACCTTCGATCAGGGCGGCCTCTTGCTGCGGTGAAAGGGCGAGGCCTGCCCCGCGCTGATCCAGGAAGGGGGTAAGGCCCTGCACTTCGGCCCCATCCGCGGCAAGAAAGCCATCTTCACCGGTTGCGGCGGCGAGCGGTTCCTTGAGGACCACCTCGACCTGCCAGCCAGAGTTGGTGGTGCGGCAGGCCAACGCAAGTTCGATCTGCGATGCGGCACGGTCCACGGCCTCGACCTCGCGGCAGGGGCCGGTGTCGGTGGGCAAGGTGGCCAGGATCATCAGATCGCGGTCGGCGGATTCCGACAGCACCGTCCCGGAGGGCAGCGTTTCCAGGGCGCGGGCAAGGGCAGAGCCTTGGGTCACCGGGCCAAGGGCAAGCGCAGAGGGTGGGGCGGGTTGGAACAGGACGATTGCGGCAGCGATGCTTGCCGCGAGGGCCAGACCGCCTGCAACAAGGGCCGGGCGGGGCCGGAAGGGGATGATCTGCGCGGAGGGTGGCGTGATCGTCGGGGTTGCCCCCATGATCGTGCCACGGATCGTATCGCGGATCTTAACTGGCACCGGTTCCGCCATCGGCGCGGCAAAAGCCTTTGCCAGTGCTGCGTTCGCGGCAAAGAGGTCATCGACATAGGCCTGATCGGCGGGATGATCGGCCAGATGCATGACCACGGCGGCGGATTCTTCCGGCGATAGCTCGCCATCGACAAAGGCGGAAAGTTGGGCGCGGTCGATCATGGGCGGGGCGGTCATTGGCGCGGTCCCTGGCTAAGGCCGAGTTTCGGCAAAAGCGCCTCACGGGCGCGGGAAAGGCGGCTCATCACGGTGCCGACGGGGATAGCCAGCGCCTCGGCGGTTTCGCGGTAGCTGAGGCCTTCGATGGCGACCAGCGACAGCACGGCGCGTTGCGTTTCAGGCAGGTCGGCCATCGCGGCGCGGGTCTGGGCCAGCATCATGCGGTCTTCGGGCAGGCTGGCGGCCTTGCCTTCATCGCTGAGATGGGCGTCATCGGGATCAAGCGCCGTGCCCCGGCGGGTGGCGCGGCGGCGGTCATCGATCCAGAGGGTCTGAATGATGCGATACATCCAGCTGTCCATGCGCGTGCCGGTTTGAAACTGATCGATATTGCGCAGGGCTTTTTCGCAGGCGGCCTGCACCAGATCATCGCCATCCTGCCGGTTGCCCGTCAGGCTATAGGCAAAACGGCGGAGTTTCGGGACAAGCGCCACGAGATCGTGACGAAAGTGGTCTGTCATGCGGAATCCTTTCGGCACGGCTGTTGATCCGGCACGACAACGCCGGTTGCAAAGGAATATTCCGGGCGTTTCGCAATTTTTTTCGGAACGGCTGGCTGAGAACGGCTGGCTTGCATATTCCAAGTGATTTTGTCAGCTTTACATTGCCGACAAAATAACTAAGGTAATTACACCCGAGCCAAAGCGGGATTGCCCTTCACTTTTGCCTAGACGTGCCCCGGATGACCGAAAGACCCGAACCCAGCAGCGATGTGCCTGTGCATGATGTTCTTGCCCTGACCAGCGGCGGAAGCCTTGCCCGGCTGGTGCATCAGGGCGAGGTCTATGTTCTGCGGATCACCCGTCTGGGCAAGTTGATCCTGACGAAATGAGGTTTGCGTGATCGTCTGCCATTGCAACGGAATTTCCGATCATGACATCCGCGCCGCGATTGATTGGATGCGCCGCGCTGATGCGGCCACGATCATCACGCCGGGGAAAATCTATCGTGCGCTTGGCAAACGTGCCGATTGCGGCGGATGTATGCCGCTGTTGCTTGACACCATGCGCCAGTGTGCCAGCCTTGAGGTACCCACGACCCAGACCGAAACGACGGCAGGGTCCAGGCATCAAGTTCCAAACCTCAGGCAAGGACAGCACCATGAAGGGCGATCCCAAGGTAATTGAGTTTCTGAACGCGGCCCTGCGGTCGGAATTGACGGCTGTCAGCCAGTATTGGCTGCACTTTCGTTTGCAGGAAGATTGGGGCTATGGCCATCTGGCCGCGAAATCCCGTGCCGAAAGCATCGAAGAGATGCATCACGCCGACAAGCTGATTGCGCGGATCATCTTTCTGGAAGGGCATCCAAATCTGCAAAAGCTGGATCCGCTGCGGATCGGGCAGGATTTGCGGGAAACGCTGGATTCGGATCTGGCCGCCGAACATGAGGCGCGCAATCTGTATATCGAGGCGCGTCGGCATTGCGATGCGGTGGGTGATTTCGTGACGCGCGCGCTGTTTGACGAACTGATCGCGGATGAGGAAGGCCACATTGATTTTCTGGAAACCCAAATCGGGCTGTATGATCGGCTGGGGCCAGAGAAATATGGCATGTTGAATGCGAAGCCCGCCGATCAGGCGGAATAACCACCGCACGCTAATCGGCAGAATTGGGGGCGGCCGGGTTCTGGTGAATCCGGCCGCCTTTGCCTATGGTCCATGCGATCAGGCGTGGAGGCGATGCATGGACAGGCGACAAAGCGTGCTGGTGACCGGGGCAGGGGCGCCCGGCGGCATCGGCTTTGCCACGGCGCGGCGACTGGCGCGCGGGGGCGCACGGGTGGCGATCTGCGCGACCACAGGGCGCATCCATGCCCGTGCAGCAGAGTTGATTGCCGAAGGATTCGCGGTGACGGCGCATGTGGCCGACCTGACGGAGCCGGAACAGGTCGGGCGGTTGGCCGATGCCGTGGGGCCGGTGGATGTGCTGGTTAACAATGCCGGAATGGGATCGGTCGGGATGCCCGCGGAACAGGTATCGTTCCTTGACATCGACCCGGACCAGTGGCGGCGCGCGATGGATGCATCGCTGACCACCGCCGTTCTTGCCACGCGGGCATTCCTTCCGGGCATGGTGGCGCGCGGACATGGACGGGTGATCATGATGGCAAGCGTCACCGGCCCCTATGTCTCCAACCCAGGTGAGGCAGCCTATTCGGCGGCAAAGGCAGGCATGGTGGGATTGACCCATGCCTTGGCGTTGGAGGTGGCGATTGCAGGTGTAACGGTGAATGCGGTGGCGCCCGGCTGGATCGCCACAGAAGCGGCAACTGAAGAAGAACGGATTGCAGCCCGCGCCACCCCGCCGGGGCGCGCCGGAACGCCGGATGAAGTGGCAGCGGTTGTTGAATTTCTGGCATCGGCTGCCGCATCCTATGTGAACGGTGCGGTGATCGTGGTGGATGGCGGCAACATTTTGCAGGAACGCAAGGCATGACCCCCGGCGCGCGGGCCGCAGCGGCGATTGCGGTGCTGGACAGGGTGCTTGCGGGGCAACCAGCCGAGGTTGCCCTGACGAATTGGGGGCGTGCCAACCGATATGCCGGTTCGGGGGATCGGGCGGCGGTGCGCGACATCGTGTTCGACGTGCTGCGCGGCAAAAGATCCTGCGCGGCCCAAGGCGGGGCTGAAACGGCGCGCGGTCTGGTGCTGGGATGGGCGCGCAAGGCGGGGCAAGAGGCGCTGTTTGACGGGCAGGGCCATGCGCCCGCGCCGCCCATGCCGACAGAGGCGCCGGTTGCGCCGTCAGAGTTGCAGGCGCTGGATTGCCCCGATTGGCTGGCGCCGAGTTTGCGCACCGGGTTGGGGACGGATTTTGCGCCGGTGATGCAGGCCATGCAATCCCGCGCGCCGGTTTTTTTGCGCGTGAATCTTGCCAAGATACCGCGAGAGGCGGTGCGCGAAGAACTGGCGGCTGTCGGGATAGAGGCGGTGTCGCATCCGCTTTCGCCATCGGCGCTGGAGGTGGTGGCGGGGGCACGGCGGGTGCAGGCTGCGGCAGCCTATCTGGAAGGCCGGATCGAGTTGCAGGATGCTGCGTCGCAGGCGGTGGTGGACATGCTGCCGTTGCGCGATGGCATGTCCGTTCTGGACATGTGCGCCGGTGGTGGGGGCAAGACGCTGGCTATGGCGGCGCGGGCGCGGCTGCGGCTTTTTGCGCATGATGTGGAACGTCGCCGGATGGCCGATCTTCCGACCCGCGCGGCCCGGGCGGGGGTGGCCGTCAGGATTGTGGATCAGCCCGAGATCACGGGGCCTTACGATCTGATCCTGACCGATGTTCCGTGTTCCGGATCGGGCAGTTGGCGGCGCGATCCCGAAGGAAAATGGGCGCTGACGGCGGCGCGTCTGGCGGCGGTGATCGGGCTTCAGGCAACGATCATGGATCGGGCGGCGGGCATGCTGGGGCCAGGTGGGATTTTGGGCTATGCCACCTGTTCAATGATCGACGCCGAAAACGGATCACAAGTGGCGGCTTTTTTGGCGCGGCATACCGGATGGCAGCTTTTGGAAGAGCGCCGTTTCACGCCATTGGACGGCGGTGACGGTTTTTATTGCGCCATTTTGTATCGTGCCTGATGGGCGGATGATTCAGTCGCCAGTTATTAGGTTTTTTTTAACTTTTCCCCACACATTGTAGCGGTATGACCCTGTACCGCGCCCTTTTTGCCCGTTTTCCTGATCGGCCTGTCGCGCTGGCTCTTGCCGGGCCGATCGGGTTTTGTGTGGTTCTCTTGGTGTTGATTGCCGCTTTGTTGGTCAACATGCCATCCGACCGTTTCGGTTTGGGGTTGGCCATGGTCTGTATTGCGGGTGCTTTGGCCGCGCTGTTCCGGTTCGGGATGGCGCGAAGGCGGGATGCGGTGATTGTTCGGCCGCCTGTCGAGGAAGCGCCGCCCATCCTCGCCCCACAGATTGAAGGGTTCGCGGTGCCCTTGCTGCAGTTTGATGCCGAAGGTGTTCTGATCCGAACCAATCATGAAGCGCGGGCGCTGTTGAACCTTGATGTTGCGGTTTTGCCCGAACCGGCACGCATGTTTGTCGATCTGGGCCGCCCGGTCCGGGACTGGATCGTGGATGTGGCGGCTCGGCGGATTCCCGGCGGATCAGAAATGGTGGGCCTGCGCGGTGATGGACGGCCTGAAGATGCCGAACGGTTCCTGCAAGTGACGTTGCAGCCGGACGGTCAGGGTGGGGCCTTGGCCATCTTGCAGGACACCACCGCGCTGAAAAAGCTGGAGGCACAGTTCGTGCAAGGCCAGAAGATGCAGGCGATCGGACAGTTGGCCGGGGGAATCGCACATGATTTCAATAATCTTTTGACTGCAATCACCGGACATTGTGATCTGCTGCTGTTGCGCCACCGCAATGACGACCCTGATCATCCCGACCTGATCCAGATTCGCCAGAATGCGAACCGGGCAGCGGCATTGGTTTCGCAATTGCTGGCGTTTTCGCGCAAGCAGACGTTAAAGCCAGAGCGGATCGACCTTCAGGATACCCTGGCCGAACTGACGCATCTGTTGAACCGACTGTTGGGCGAAAGGGTCGGGCTGGACCTGATCCATGCGCGGGAACCGGCGGCGATACGGGCGGACCGGCGGCAGTTGGAGCAGGTGATCATGAACCTTGTGGTCAACGCCCGCGATGCGATGCCCGAGGGCGGCGTGGTAGAGATTACGACGCGGATCGCCACGCTGGACCATGAATTGCATCGAGATGGTGCTGTTGTACCACGGGGCCGGCATGTGGTGATCGGCGTCCGCGACAGTGGAACCGGCATCCCGCCCGAATGGATGGACAAGATTTTTGAACCGTTCTTCACCACAAAGCGGCTGGGTGAAGGCACTGGCCTTGGCTTGTCGACCGTCTACGGCATCGTGAAACAGTCCGGGGGCTTCGTCTTTGTGCGATCAACCCCCGGAGAAGGCACGGAATTTGAACTTTGGTTCCCCTTTTGCGCCGAGGCAGCGCCAGGCCGGGCGATCGCCCTGCCGCGGCGGGTGGCGCGCCGATCGGATGCCGTGGTGCTGTTGGTGGAAGATGATGCCCCTGTGCGCACCTTTGCCGCCCGCGCATTGCGGTTGCGCGGGCATTCGGTTCTGGAAGCCGCCAATGCCGAAGAGGCGCTGACCCTGTTGCAGGACGGCGCATTGCATGTGGATGTGTTTGTAACCGATGTTGTTATGCCGGGTCTTGATGGGCCAGGGTGGGTGCGATTGGCCCTGAAGCAACGCCCCGAAGTCCGCACCGTTTTCATGTCTGGTTACGCCGAAGAGGCCCTGTCGGATGTTCAGTCACGCATTCCAAATTCGGTATTCCTGCCCAAGCCATTCTCGCTTGTGGAATTGACGGAGACGGTTCAGGCGCAACTGGCAGCGTGATCAGGGGTCTTTGATGGAGGAACGACGGGCGATGGGTTGCGCTCCGCCTGCTGTCTCCAATTTGTTTGCGGTTGGTCGGGTCAGTGTGAAGCGCCCGGTCGCCCAGGTGGGGATGGTATTGCGTGAAAACTCTGACCGACGATCAAAGCCGTCAAGGATCAGCCCGGCACCGGCCGCAACGTTTCATAGAGGGCGTAGTCGCGCGCTGCGGCCTTGCGCAGACGGCTTTCGGTTTCCGGCGACAAATCCATCGGGGCAGGCGGTGACACATTCAGCCGCGGCAAGATGATTTCACAGCCCAAGCGTTCTTCAAGAAAGTGAACGAAAGTTCCGATTTCCTCATAGCGGAACAGGTGATCGAGGCCTTTTTCGCCCTTTGGCTGCAAAAAACGGGCCTGCGACCCGACAGCCGCAAAATCGGGTTGCGGATCATCGCACCAACCGTTCACGAAATCATCAAAGCTCATGGCGCGGGTGGATTTCGCGGGATCGGTAATGTCGTCGCGTTGCCGGTAGCGATACCACGACCCAAGCCAGTCGCGCGGTTCCCGCATCAAGGCAACGACCGTGAAAGGGTGACCGGACGTCACCTCAAGATAGGGGCCGATGAACCGATGAAACCGCTGCACGGGGGTATGTTTCAGGACGGGTGGCCGCTGGATCGACATGGTGGCCAGCGAATCAAGCGCGGTTTCGATCGCGGTCGACCCGGTTTTTGGTGTGGCAAGAATAGCGAGTCGTTGTTCCCAGAATACCAGCATGACACACCCCTGACGTTGTTCCGGCCTTCTACACAAGGCCGCGCAGTTAGGCGAGTGCCTCAAGACAGCCGGTAACCACCCCTTAACCTTTGGATGGCATAGTAGGAATGTTCGAATTTGGTTGAAATGTTCTCTTTTTGTGCACATAAACGGGAGAACACTTGGGGAACAAGCGCAGCAATTGCCGCCCGGTCGCGGCTATGAAATAAGGAGACGGACATGGCGGTGGCGAACCTCCTCGATTTGAACGGGAAGCGCGAAATGGACAAGGCAAAGGCGCTGGAAAGCGCGCTGGCACAGATTGAACGCCAGTTCGGCAAGGGTTCGATCATGAAACTGGGCAAGGACAGCCCGGTGATGGATATCGAGGCGACATCGACTGGATCGTTGGGTCTGGACATCGCGCTGGGAATCGGGGGCCTGCCCAAGGGGCGGATCATCGAAATCTTTGGGCCGGAATCATCGGGCAAGACGACGCTGACCCTGCATGTTGTTGCAGAAGAACAGAAAAAGGGTGGCGTCTGCGCATTTGTGGATGCCGAACATGCGTTGGACCCGCAATATGCCAAAAAGTTGGGCGTTGATCTTGACGAATTGCTGATCAGCCAACCCGACACAGGCGAACAGGCGCTGGAGATTGTCGATACGCTGGTCCGGTCGGGCGCGGTCAGCCTGATTGTGGTCGATTCGGTGGCCGCGCTGACACCCAAGGCCGAAATCGAAGGTGATATGGGCGACATGCAGATGGGCAGTCAGGCCCGTTTGATGAGCCAGGCAATGCGCAAGCTGACCGCCAGCATCGGGCGCAGCAATTGCATGGTGATCTTCATCAACCAGATCCGCATGAAGATTGGCGTGATGTTCGGCAGCCCGGAAACCACGACAGGGGGCAATGCGCTGAAGTTCTATGCCAGCGTCCGGCTGGACATTCGCCGCATCGGTTCCATCAAGGACAAGGACGAGGTGGTCGGCAATTCGACCCGCGTCAAGGTGGTGAAGAACAAGGTGGCACCGCCGTTCCGCGAGGTGGAATTCGACATCATGTATGGCGAAGGCATCTCCAAGCTGGGTGAATTGATCGACATTGGCGTGAAGGCCGGGGTCGTGGAAAAGTCGGGCGCCTGGTATTCCTATGGCGATGAACGGATCGGGCAGGGGCGTGAGAATGCCAAGCAGTTCCTGCGCCAGAACCCGGCAATGGCCAGTGATATCGAAGACAAGATTCGTGCGGCAAACGGACTTGATTTCACCGCCGCGGGCGGGCCGGATGAGGCGGACGTCGTGGATATGTGATCCGCGAGATTGCCGTGACACGAGGCAAGGCCGGAAGCCCAGGGCTCCGGCCTTTTTTCATGGCGCGGAGTGCGCGCTGTGGACAGGGGCGGCAGGGGGGGCTAATTGGGGTGCCGACATGGCTTTTCCGCCTTTCTGAAAGGGTCTTTGCAGCATGGCGTCGCTGAACGATATCCGGTCTACCTTTCTGGACTTTTTCCGCCGCAACGGGCACCGCGTTGTGGAAAGCTCGCCGCTTGTTCCGCGCAATGACCCGACGCTCATGTTCGCCAATTCGGGGATGGTGCAGTTCAAGAACTGTTTCACCGGGGTGGAAACGCGCGATTACAAGCGCGCCACCACGGCGCAGAAATGCGTGCGGGCCGGGGGCAAGCACAACGATCTGGACAATGTGGGTTATACCGCGCGGCATCACACGTTTTTCGAGATGCTGGGGAATTTCAGCTTTGGTGACTATTTCAAGGCCGAGGCCATCGCCTTTTCCTGGGAATTGCTGACCAAGGATTTCGGGATTGACCCGAACAAGCTGTGCGTGACCGTTTATCACACCGATGACGAAGCGGCGGGGATCTGGAAGAAAGTGGCCGGGCTGCCGGAAAGCCGTATCATCCGCATACCGACGGATGACAATTTCTGGCGGATGGGGCCAACGGGGCCATGCGGCCCCTGCACCGAGATTTTCTATGACCACGGCGATCATATCTGGGGTGGCCCGCCAGGCAGCGCGGATGAGGATGGCGACCGGTTCATCGAAATCTGGAACAACGTGTTCATGCAGAATGAACAGTTCGCGGATGGCACGATGCGGCCGCTGGATATGCAGTCGATCGATACCGGCATGGGGCTGGAACGGATCGGCGCGCTGCTGCAAGGCAAGCATGACAATTACGACACCGATCTGATGCGGTCGCTGATCGAGGCATCGGCCCATGCCACGAGCAACGATCCCGATGGTCCGGGCAAGGTGCATCATCGCGTCATCGCCGACCATCTTCGGTCGACGTCTTTTCTGATTGCCGACGGGGTGATGCCGTCGAACGAAGGGCGGGGTTATGTTTTGCGCCGGATCATGCGGCGGGCGATGCGGCATGCGCATATGTTGGGCGCGCAAGATCCGGTGATGTTCCGGTTGGTTCCGGCATTGGTGCGGCAAATGGGGGCGGCCTATCCTGAGTTGGCGCGGGCGCAGGCCCTGATCGAGGAAACGCTGAAGCTGGAAGAAACCAAGTTCAAGCAGACACTGGACCGTGGGTTGAAGCTGCTGGATGATGAATTGGCGCGCATTCCCGAAGGTGCCGAGCTGCCGGGTGGCGCGGCGTTCAAGCTGTATGATACCTATGGTTTCCCGCTTGATCTGACGCAGGATGCGCTGCGCGAGCAGGGCCGCGCTGTGGATGTGGCCGGGTTTGAGGCCGCTATGGCCGAACAGCGGGCCAAAGCGCGGGCAAGTTGGTCTGGCACGGGCGAGGCAAAGGATGCGCGCATCTGGTTTGATCTGGCCGAAGCGGACGGCGTAACGGAATTCCTGGGCTATGACACCGAGTCAGCCGAAGGTGTGATCACGGCGCTGGTTCGGGATGGCGGTTCGGTCGCCACGGTCGATATGGGTGGTGCGGTTCAGATCGTGGTGAACCAGACGCCGTTCTATGGGGAATCGGGCGGGCAGGTCGGCGATGCGGGCTGGATCCGCACGGCGACCGGTCTGGCGCAGGTGACGGACACCAAGAAGGCGCAGGGCGTGTTCATTCATGTGGCCGAGGTGGTTGAAGGGTCCATCGCAAAGGGCCAGCCTGCCAAGCTGGAGGTGGATCACAAGCGGCGTTCAGCGATCCGGGCGAACCATTCCGCGACCCACCTGCTGCATGAGGCGTTGCGGCGCGCGCTGGGGGACCATGTCGCGCAGAAGGGCAGTTTGAACGCGGCTGACAGGCTGCGTTTCGATTTCAGCCATTCGGCGGGTCTGTCGGCCCGCGATCTGGCGCAGGTGGAGGGTGAGGTGAACAGCTTTATCCGCCAGAACAGCCCGGTGGAAACGCGGATCATGACGCCGGATGACGCGCGGGCGTTGGGGGCGCAGGCCCTGTTCGGCGAGAAATATGGCGATGAGGTGCGTGTCGTATCGATGGGCGTGCTGGACGGGTCGGGCAAAGGGACCGAGGGCCGGACCTATAGCCTTGAACTTTGCGGCGGCACGCATGTTGTGCGGACCGGGGATATCGGGGCCTTTGTCCTTTTGTCCGACTCGGCGTCTTCGGCGGGCGTGCGGCGGATCGAGGCGTTGACCGGTGCTGCGGCGCTTGAACATCTGCGGGCGATGGATGCGCGGTTGGCGGATGTGGCGGCGGTGCTGAAGGCCCCGGTGGCCGAGGTGGTGGACCGTGTGAAGGCGTTGTTCGATGAACGGCGGGCGTTGCAGAATGAAGTGGCGCAGTTGCGCCGTGATCTGGCGATGGGTGGCGGGGCCAAAGGTGGGCCAGAGGCCCGCGAAATCGGCGGCGTCAAGTTCTTGGCGCAGGTTCTGTCGGGTGTGTCGGGCAAGGACCTGCCCGCGTTGATTGATGAGATGAAAGCGCGGATCGGGTCTGGGGCAGTGCTGTTGATCGCCGATACCGGGGCCAAGCCTGCGGTTGCGGCGGGGGTGACGGCGGATCTGACGGGGACGTTGTCGGCGGTGGCCCTGGTCAAAGCGGCGGCCGAGGCGATGGGCGGCAAGGGCGGTGGTGGACGGCCGGATATGGCGCAGGCGGGCGGCGCGGATATCGGAATGGCCGAGGCGGCCATCAAGGCGGCGGAAGCCGTGCTGGAGGGTTAGAACATGGCGACAGCGTTGTGGATTGCACATGTGTTGGTGACAGATGCCGAGGCTTATGGCCGCTATGCCAAAGAGGCCGGGCCTGCCATTGCGGCGCATGGCGGTGTTTTTCTGGCCCGTGGCGGAAAATACGTGCAGTTGGAAGGCAATGACCGGGCGCGCAACGTGGTTGCGCGCTTTCCCAGCCTGCAAGCGGCGGTGGATTGCTATCATTCACCCGCCTATCAGGCCGCGCTGGCCCATGCCAAGGGTGCCAGCCAGCGTGATCTGGTCGTCGTCGAAGAAGTGGAATGACAATCCGCCGCATGCTGCCCTTGATTGTCAGGGCGCGGCTTTTGTAGCGACCGTGGCCGGGTTCTTGACCGGCAACTGACCTGTGCTTTGCGGCAATTGCGACTTTGTTGCAGTCAACTTTGGTTGACGTCACCCCTGTTGGCGTTAACGTAACTTTCTTGAAGCGCCCCGATTTCGGGCTTTTGTCGAGTGATCTGGTTCCCGAGTGCAAAAGGATTTTCTTGCCAAGGGGGTTTTGTGGCATGGCGGCACCTTTCCCGGATTGGAACGATTTGCGTGATATTCTTCTGATCACGAATGCGGGCAGCCTGTCGGGTGCGGCGCGGATTGCACGTATCAGCCAATCGACGATGTCGCGCCGTCTTGCGGCGATCGAGGCGAATGGTCAGCCGGTTTTCCTGCGCGATGAAACGGGACGCATGAGCCCGAATGCACGTGGGCAGGAATTGGTGGCGGCAGCGCGCGAGATGGCCGCTGTCTACGACCGGGTGAAAGCGCGGTTGACCGAGGCAGGGCCACCCCTGCGTGTGGCCAGTTGCGAGATGATGGCAAAGCTGTTTCTGTCGCCGGCCTTGCCCGTCTGGTCGGCGCGGGCGGACAATGCCGTTGAATTGCAGATCCATGAAGATGTCTATGCGCTGGACCCTGACAGTTTTGAGGTGATGGTGGCCCCGATGGCCGCCGCACCGGAACGCAGCACGGGGCAGTTGCTGGGCCAATTGCAGATGGGGCTGTTTGCCGCGCCGCAATATGTGGCGGCGAACCGGATCAGGGGCGGGCTGGAAAGTTTGGACGGGCAGGGTGTGATCCGTGCGTCCAAGGTTCTTGCCGAAGTTGAAAGCTATCGCTGGTTGGCGCGGCAGGGGGGGAGTGTGGCGTTGCTGTCGCCCAACATTCCGACGATGGCCGAAGCCTGCGCCGCAGGTCTGGGCGTGGCGCTGCTGCCTTTGGACCTTGCCGGGCATGACGCGCGTTTGCTGCCACTGGACGGATTGAAACCGCCACCCTGCGAAGTCTGGGCCGTGGCAGATGCCAAAGCGGCCAGTGATCCGCGGGTGGCGGGGTTCCTGAAATGGGCGCGCGGACATTTCCGCGCGACCCGGGGTGAGGAACGCGCAACCGTTTAGGACGCGCGCGCCTTACGAAGCCCGTGACTGGCGCTTGCGTTCGTGCGGATCAAGGATGCGCTTGCGCAGGCGGATGATCTTTGGCGTCACCTCGACCAGTTCATCATCGTCGATATAGGCGATGGCCTCTTCGAGGCTGAAGCGGATATGTGGCGTCAGGCGGACCGCTTCATCCGTGCCAGAGGCGCGGACGTTGGTCAGCTTTTTGCCCTTGAGCGGGTTCACCTCTAGGTCATTGTCGCGGCTGTGTTCGCCGATCAACATGCCTTCATAGACATTTTCCTGCGGGCCGATGAACATGCGGCCCCGCTCTTCAAGGTTCCACAGCGCATAGGCGACCGAGACGCCGTTTTCCATGCTGATCAGAACGCCCTGGCGGCGGCCCTGGATCGGGCCTTTGTGGGGAACCCAGCCGTGGAAGATGCGGTTCAGAACGCCGGTGCCGCGGGTATCGGTCAGGAACTGGCCGTGATAGCCGATCAGACCGCGTGACGGGACATGGGCGATGATGCGGGTCTTGCCCACACCGGCGGGTTTCATTTCCACCAGCTCGCCCTTGCGTTCGCCGGTCAGCTTGTCGATCACGGCGCCGGAATATTCGTCGTCGACATCGACGATGACCTCTTCCACCGGTTCCATGCGGACGCCATCTTCATCCTTGAAGATCACGCGGGGGCGGGAGATGGACAGCTCGAACCCTTCACGACGCATGTTTTCGATCAGCACGCCCATCTGAAGTTCGCCGCGACCGGACACTTCGAAGGCTTCACCGCCGGGTGTGTCGGCGATCTTGATTGCGACGTTGACCTCGGCTTCTTTCATCAGGCGGTCGCGGATGACGCGGGACTGGACCTTTGATCCGTCGCGGCCCGCAAGCGGGCTGTCGTTGATACCGAATGTGACGGTAATTGTCGGCGGATCAATGGGTTGCGCGGGAAGGGCGGTGTCAATCTCTAGCGCGCAAAGCGTGTCGGCAACGGTGGCCTTGGACATGCCGGCGATTGTGACGATGTCACCCGCCAGTGCCTCTTCGATCGGTTGCTGGCCAAGGCCGCGGAAGGCGAGAACCTTTGTGACGCGGAATTGTTCGATCTTGTCGCCGGTGCGGGTCAGCGCCTTGATGGTTTCGCCCACGCGCAGTTTGCCGGATTCGACACGGCCTGTCAGGATGCGACCGATGAAGGGATCGGCGGACAGGGTGGTGGCCAGCATGCGGAAGGGTTCACCTTGGGCGGTCAATTGCTTTGGCGCAGGGACGTGACGCACGATCATGTCGAACAGCGCGGTCAGATCCTTGCGCGGGCCATCCAGTGATTCATCCGCCCAACCGGCGCGGCCAGAGGCATAAAGGTAAGGGAAATCAAGCTGTTCGTCGGTGGCGCCAAGATTGGAGAACAGATCGAACACCTCGTTCAGCGCGCGGTCGGGTTCGGCATCGGGCTTGTCGACCTTGTTCAGGACGACGATGGGGCGCAGGCCAAGGGCCAGCGCCTTTGCCAGCACGAATTTCGTTTGCGGCATCGGGCCTTCGGCGGCATCGACCAGCAGGCAGACGCCATCGACCATGCTCAGGATGCGTTCCACCTCGCCGCCGAAATCGGCGTGGCCGGGGGTGTCGACGATGTTGATGCGTGTCGCACCATGTTCGACCGAGGTGCATTTCGCCAGAATGGTGATGCCACGTTCACGTTCGATGTCATTGGAATCCATAGCCCTTTCGGACACGGCCTCATTGGCGCGGAAAGCGCCGGACTGTTTCAGTAGTTCATCCACTAGCGTGGTTTTGCCATGGTCGACATGCGCGATGATGGCGATGTTGCGAAGCTCCATCGGGGAGGTCTCTTTCAAATCTTTCTGCGGTTGCGAGGGCCATACAGGGTTTGTGCCCGATTGGCGAGTCCCCCAATGTCTGGTGGCGTTGTCAGGTGGCAATATAGCGGTCGCGCCTGTGATTTATGGCGATGACAAGGTTGACGACCGCCGCACCAAGGAAGGACCACGCCACGGTTTGCCAGGGCAGAAAGGTGGCGGCGATGGCAAAAAGGGCGGCGTCGAAGATAAGCTGGGTCTGGCCCGCACGAAAGCCGGTGCGATCTTGCAGGTAAAGGGCGAGGATGCCGATGCCGCCGAGGCTGGCCCCGTGGCGGAAGATGGCAAGGAGGGCCGCGCCGGAAATGAAGCCGAAGAGGATGGCGCCAAAGGCTGGGGTGAGGGTGGCGAAATCCACCCAGGCGGGCATCAGCGCGGATAGGAGAGACAGGAGAGCTACGGCGAGGAAGGTTTTGATCGTGAACGATAATCCCATGCGGCGATAGCCGAACCAGTAGAACGGGATGTTGATGGCGAAGAACACCCAGCCAAAGGGCAGGCCCGTCGCGTAAGAGAGCAGGACCGCCAGGCCTGCCGTCTGTCCGGTGATCATTCCAAGATGCGTCAGGATCACGATGCCGAAGGCGGCCATGGTTGCGCCAAAGGCGATGCCTTGGGCATCTTCGATCAGGCTGTGGGCTTTGGGATCGGTCATGGGGCGTGGCGATACAGTGGGATGGCGCTGTGCGCCAGAGGGTCAGGCCGCGATGTAGCGATCGCGGCGGTGGTTGATCGCCAGAAATAGCGAGAAGGTGGCCGCGCCGAGGAAGGACCAGAGCAGGGTATCGGGCGCGAGGATCAGGGCGGCGGCGGCAAAAATCACAATGTCTACAGCCAGTTGGATATAGCCCGCCTGGATGCCCCAGCGATCCTGGATCATCAGGGCGACGATGGAGAAACCCCCGAAACTGCCGCCATGCCGCACGACGGCCAGGGCAGCGATGCCGAAAAGGATGCCAAAGAGAATGGCGGCGAAGGCGGGTTGGATTTCCCCCAGCACCATCCAGCGGGGCAGAATGTCCGTCAGGACCGAAAGGGCGGCGGTGGTGATCAGGGTCTTGATCGCAAAACGGCCGCCCATGCGCCACCAGCCGAGCAGAAGGAAGGGCAGGTTGATGGCAAAATAAACAAGCGAAAACGGGAGGTTGTAGCTGTATGCTATCAGCACGGCGAGACCGGTCGTCTGCCCAGTGGCGAAACCCATATGCGTCAGGATGTGGATGCCAAGGGCGGCCATGACGATGCCAAAGGCGATGCCTTGGGCATCTTCGAGGAGGGTGTGGGATTTTGGGTCGGTCATGATGCGCCTGCGCTGGATTAAAGGGTCATAACATATGACCCTTATAAGGTCAATGATTTTGACCTAATTCCAGAATGTGGCCGCGACGCATCAACGCCGGTTCTGCCGGTGAGGTGGGCGGGCAGACCTGTCCAGATGGCGGTGCAGATGTCGGTGCAGCAAACCGTATGCACGCAGCGCGCGCCCTTCTGGACGAATGCGCAACGCAGGCATTCCCACCTCTCCCCCTGTGAACGGGAAAGAGGTGGGGGCGGGGTCAGCCTGCCATCGCCTTGTTCAGATAGGCATCGACCTTGTCGAGATAGCCGATGGTGGTCAGCCATTTCTGATCGGGACCGACGAGGAGGGCGAGATCCTTGGTCATCCAGCCGTCTTCGACCGTCTGCACGGTGACCCGTTCCAGCGTGGTGGCAAAGCGCATCAGGGCGTCATTGTCATCCAGCTTGGCGCGGTGTTTCAGCGCGCCGGTCCAGGCGATGATCGAGGCGATGGAATTGGTCGAGGTCTGCTTGCCCTGCTGGTGTTCGCGGTAGTGGCGGGTGACGGTGCCGTGGGCGGCCTCGGCCTCGACCACCTTGCCATCTGGGGTCATCAGAACCGAGGTCATCAGCCCGAGTGAACCGAAGCCCTGGGCCACGGTGTCGGATTGCACGTCGCCATCATAGTTCTTGCAGGCCCAGACATAGCCACCCGACCATTTCATCGCTGATGCCACCATGTCGTCGATCAGGCGGTGTTCGTAATGGATACCAAGCGCCTTGAACCGGTCTTCGAATTCGGCGGCGTAAACCTCGGCGAAGATGTCCTTGAAGCGGCCATCATAAGCCTTGAGGATTGTGTTCTTGGTGGAGAGGTAGACCGGCCAGCCTTTCATCAGCCCGTAATTGAACGAGGAACGGGCGAAATCATAGATCGAGGCATCAAGGTTATACATCGCCATCGTGACGCCGGAACCGGGGGCATCAAAAACATCGCGTTCGATCACGGTGCCGTCTTCGCCCACGAATTTGATGGTGACCTTGCCCTTGCCCGGAAAACGGAAATCGGTGGCGCGGTATTGGTCACCAAAGGCGTGGCGGCCCACGACAATGGGCTTTGTCCAGCCGGGGACAAGGCGGGGGACGTTCTTGCAGATGATCGGTTCGCGGAAGATCACGCCGCCGATGATGTTGCGGATCGTGCCGTTGGGCGATTTCCACATCTGTTTCAGGCCAAATTCCTGAACCCGGCCTTCATCGGGGGTGATGGTGGCGCATTTGACGCCGACGCCGTGTTTCAGGATGGCATGGGCGGCATCCACTGTGATCTGGTCATTGGTGCGGTTGCGTTCTTCGATCCCCAGATCGTAGTAAAGCAGGTCTATGTCGAGATAGGGCAGGATCAGCTTTTTCTTGATGAAATCCCAGATGATCCGGGTCATTTCATCGCCGTCGAGTTCGACGACGGGGTTTGCCACCTTGATCTTGGTCATGCCTTTTGCCCTTTCGGAAGCGGAAATGTTGCCGGGGTCCATAGTCGAAAACGGCCGCTTTGGAAAGTATTGTATGCGACTGTATACCGTTTATTGCCGGGATTGACCGAACTCGCCCTGTGGTTGATCATTCTGGGGCGGATCCGGGGGTGAGTGATGAAGAATATAGCGGTGTTTTGTGACGGAACGTGGAACCATCTGGACATGGTGGAGCAGACAAATGTGGCGGTCCTGTCGCGGAACGTGCGGCCGGTGACCGCGGCGGGGGTTGTGCAGCGGGCGATCTATCTGCCGGGGGTTGGCACGCGGAAGAAAGAGGCGGGGCCAATCGAACGCGCGGTGGACCGGGTGACGGGCGGGGCGTTTGGCTGGGGTCTGGATGCCCGGCTGGAGGCGGCCTATCGTGAGGTGGCGGCGGTGTATGAGCCGGGGGACAGGCTGTTCCTGTTCGGGTTTTCGCGGGGCGCCTATATGGCGCGGTCGCTGGCGGGGTTGTTGAGGAATTGCGGGCTGCCAGAGCCAGCGACGATCGGACGGATCGGCGAGGCGATGACGCTGTATCGCAACCGCGCGTCCGGATCGCACCCGGACGCACCGGCGAGCCTGCAGTTTCGGGCGGCGTTTTCGCCGCGTTTTGCCACCAGCGAGACGGATCGGTTGGTGCGTCCGGCGCCGGTGGAGATGTTGGCGGTGGATTACCTGGGGGTCTGGGATACGGTAGGCGCGTTGGGGGTGCCGGATCATTTTGCCGGATTGGCGGCGGTGACCAACGGGAAATACAAGTTCCACGATCTGCGGCTGTCGAGCATGGTGAAATCGGCCCGCCATGCGGTGGCGATTGATGAACGGCGGCGCACCTTTCCGCCGACCCTGTGGGAGAACCTGACAGAGTTGAACATCGGCGAGGGGGATTTGCCCTATCGGCAGGAATGGTTTCCGGGCACGCATGGCGGGGTCGGGGGCGGGGGGCCGATCCGGGGGCTTTCCAATGCGGCGCTGTTGTGGATTGCGGGCGGGGCCGAGGAGGCGGGGCTGGAGATTTCGGACGCGATGAAGGATGCCGCGCAGATGGCCGTGGCGGTGGATGCATCGTTGGACAATCATCCGCCCAAGACCGGCTGGTTTTCTGGGCTGTTGAAGGGGAAAGGAGTGGATCGGTCGCCGCCGCCGTCGATCCGCGCCGTGGCCTGGATGGCGCGCGAGCGGTGGCGGCTGCATGGCTATCGCCCGGTGCCGCTGCGCCCCTTTGGCCCGAAGATGGAACCGCCGGTGATGCCGGGGGACTGGCGGGACTAGGCGAAGAAGCGCAAGGTCTGCGCGCGCACCCATTCCCAAAGGCGGGGTGCGCCGCGGGCGATCTTGGCACCCACACGGGTGTCAAGCTGGTCAAGGGTCACGTTGTAGGTGATCCAGGTGCCGCCGCCGGATTGCAGGTTGGCCATGACGGGCTGCACGCGATCCAGCGATTTGGCGAAGATGGCGTCGGGGGATTCAGTCGCCTCGAATTCTTCCCACAGGGTGCGGAACTGGGCGGCGAGGTCGGGGGGAAGCAGGCCGAAGATGCGGTCGGCGGCGCGCTGTTCGGCCTGCACGGTTTCCGCCGAGGCATGGGCTGCGCCGTTGGCAGAATGGATGGGAACATCGCCAGTGTCGATTTCGACCAGATCATGCAGCAAAAGCATGCGGATCACCCGGTCGATCGACACGCCGGGCGGGGCGTGATCGGCCAGGGTCAGGGCGTAAAGCGCAAGGTGCCAACTGTGTTCGCCGGAATTTTCCGGGCGCGAGCCATCGCAAAGCGTGGTGGCGCGCAGGACGGATTTCAGGCGGTCCGCCTCATTCAAAAAAGCGAATTGCTGGTCGAGCCGCGTGGTCAATGACCGGCCGAGTCGCGGGGGGCCTGCGGGGCGGTGCCGCCCTCGCGTTTGGCCCGGAGCGTCTGTTCCAGGAACTTGCGCCCCTTGCGTTCGGCCAGGATGACGCGGACGGCGGTCATGAACGCCTCTTGCGTGGTGGGAGAGGCGTCGAGCAGAACCTTGCCGACCCGGTCATGCAGCTTGTCGTCGCCCAGTTCATCCATCGCATCGACGACGTCCTTGGCCAGTTGTTCGGTCAAGTCCTGAAGAATGGGCATCAGCGCGATCCTTCGGTCAGGCGGCGGCGGACATAATGGGCGACGGTTTCGATCATCGGTTTCATATGCGCCTCTTCATCCTTGAAGAAGTGATCCGCACCCTCAACCTCGGTATGGGTGATGGTGATGCCCTTTTGTTCGTGCAGCTTGGACACCAGTTGACGGGTGTCCTTTGGCGGGGCGACGCGGTCGGCGGTGCCGTTGATGATCAGGCCCGAGGACGGGCAGGGGGCGAGGAAGGAGAAATCATAAAGATTGGCGGGGGGCGCGACCGAGATGAAGCCGGTGATTTCCGGGCGGCGCATCAGAAGCTGCATCCCGATCCAGGCCCCGAAAGAAAAGCCCGCAACCCAGCAATGCTTGGCGTTCTGGTTCATTGACTGAAGGTAATCCAGCGCCGAGGCGGCATCGGACAATTCGCCGATCCCCATATCATATTCGCCCTGGCTGCGCCCGACGCCCCGAAAGTTGAAGCGCAGGACGGTAAAGCCCAGATTGTAGAACGCATAATGAAGGTTGTAGACGACCTTGTTGTTCATCGTGCCGCCGTATTGCGGGTGCGGGTGCAGCACGATTGCGATGGGGGCGTCACGTTCCTTTTGCGGGTGGTAGCGGCCTTCGAGCCGGCCTTCAGGACCAGCGAAAATCACTTCGGGCATTGTATAGCGCCTGTCTTTATCGGGAGCGAATTGTTGACGACTTCGCTCGGACAATTTAGAACCATTCCAAAGGCGCCGGGAAGGTGCCGTTTGTCGGGTCGGTTTCAGGTAATGGGCCGCACCCGCGCCGTCAATGTTTTTGCAAGGGATCGGTCATGAAACTGTCGACCAAGGGGCGCTATGCGATGGTTGCGCTGGCCGATCTGGCGCTGGCCGAGGCCAAGTCGGGGGGGGATGAGCTGGTATCGCTGGCCGAGGTGGCCAAGCGACAGGACATCAGCCTGCCGTATCTGGAGCAGTTGTTCGTGAAGCTGCGGCGGGCGGGGTTGGTAGAGGCGGTGCGCGGGCCGGGGGGCGGATACCGGCTGGCGCGCAGCCCGGATGCGATCCGGGTATCTGATGTGCTGGAGGCGGTCGAGGAAACGGTGGACGCGCTGCATACCGGGGCAGGGGTCTCGGGGGGCGTATCGGGGACACGGGCGCAGAGCCTGACCAATCGGCTGTGGGAGGGGTTGAGCGCGCATGTCTATGTATTCCTGCACCAGACCCGGCTGTCGGACGTGATCCGCAACCAGATGACGCCTTGCCCGGCGGTGCCGCAACTGTTTCGCGTGGTGGATGAGGATGCGTGACGGGGCGATTTTTCTGCGAAAAGTTGGGACACCCAGTTGGGGTGCGTGGCTTTTTGCGGCGACCGTTTATGGGTATTTTGGCCAAGGTGAACCATGAGGCCGCGGGTCTATCTGGATTGGAATGCCACGGCACCGCTGCGTCCAGAGGCGCGGGCGGCGATGCTTGCGGCAATGGATGTGGTGGGAAATCCGTCATCGGTTCATGCCGAGGGGCGGGCGGCGCGGGCTTTGGTCGAACGGGCGCGGGCGCAGGTGGCGGCGGCGGTGGGGTGCAAGCCTGCCGAAGTAGTGTTCACCTCTGGGGCAACCGAGGCGGCGGCGGTGTTGGCGCGGCTGCCGGTGGGGACGGTAGAAGTGGACCCGACGGCCCATGATTGCCTGTGGTCACAGCGACGCGAGGGACCGGGGGCGCGGGCCTTGGCCTGGGGCCATGCGAATAACGAGACGGGCGTGATTGCCGATGCCCCGGCGCGGGAGGCGGGTGTTCCGCTGTTGCTGGACATTGTGCAGGCGGTCGGGAAGGTGCCGTTTTCCTTTGCCTGGAGCGGGGCGGAGATGGCCATCGTATCGGCGCACAAGTTTGGCGGGCCGAAGGGTGTGGGTGCGTTGATCGTGCGCGACGGGTTCGAGGTGGCGCCTGTGCTGACCGGGGGCGGGCAAGAGATGGGGCGGCGGGCCGGGACCGAGAACATCCTTGGCATTGCCGGGATGGGCGCTGCGGCCGAAGCGGCGCAGCGCGATCTGGCGAATGGGGTCTGGGATGAGGTTGCCGAACTTAGAAATATTCTAGAAGTTGGATTGTCCTCTGCGGCAAACAATACTATTTCTGTCGGGAAAGGGGAGCCGCGCCTGCCCAACACGCTGTGCCTGATCGCGCCCGGATGGAAGGGCGAGACGCAGGTGATGGCGATGGATCTGGCGGGGTTTGCGGTTTCAGCCGGGTCTGCCTGTTCCAGCGGCAAGGTACGGGCAAGCCGCGTGCTGACGGCGATGGGATATGACGATGCCTTGGCGGCGCAGGCGATGCGCGTGTCGCTGGGGCCGGGGATGAGACGAGATGAGGTGTTGCGCTTTGCCGATGTGTGGTGCGCGCAATATCGCAAGGCCCTGAACAGGGCTGCTTGAGTTTGGAATTGAGCGGGGCGTCTGACCCCTGCGACGTGGAGATGAACCGATGACCGAAGCCGCGCTGAAGGATGTCGATATGGGGGCCGAGATTCGGGCTGACATTCGTGATGGCGTGGATCGTGAGACGATCGAAACCGTCGAGGCGATGGCCGGCAAATACAAATACGGCTGGGATACCGATATCGAGATGGATTTCGCGCCCAAGGGGCTGTCGGAAGACATTGTCCGGTTGATTTCCGAAAAGAACGGCGAGCCGGAATGGATGCTGGATTGGCGGCTGGCGGCCTATCGGCGCTGGGTCAATCTGGAAGAGCCGACCTGGGCGATGGTGAGCTATCCGGCGATCGATTATCAGGACCAGTATTATTACGCCAAACCCAAGAGCATGGCGGTAAAGCCTAAGTCTTTGGATGAGGTGGACCCGAAGCTGTTGGCGACCTATGCCAAACTGGGCATTCCGCTGAAGGAGCAGGCGCTGCTGGCCGGGGTGGAAGCGCCCGAGGGCGAGCGGCGGGTGGCGGTGGATGCGGTGTTCGATTCCGTATCCGTGGGGACCACGTTCAAGGCGGAACTGGCCAAGGCCGGGGTGATCTTCTGTTCCATCAGCGAGGCCGTGCGCGAGCATCCTGAATTGGTGAAGAAGTATCTGGGATCGGTTGTGCCGCAATCCGACAATTTCTTTGCAACGCTGAATTCGGCTGTGTTCTCGGACGGGTCGTTCGTTTACATCCCCGAAGGCGTGCGCTGCCCAATGGAATTGAGCACCTATTTCCGCATCAATGCGGAGAATACCGGGCAGTTCGAGCGGACGCTGATCATTGCCGAAAAGGGCAGCTATGTAAGCTACCTTGAGGGATGCACCGCGCCCAAGCGCGATACACATCAGTTGCATGCGGCGGTGGTGGAGATCGTCATCCTGGAAGATGCCGAGGTCAAGTATTCGACGGTGCAGAACTGGTATCCGGGCGATGAGAACGGTAAGGGCGGCATCTATAACTTTGTCACCAAGCGGGCCGATTGCCGGGGAGACCGGTCAAAGGTGATGTGGACGCAGGTGGAAACCGGGTCGGCGATCACCTGGAAATACCCATCCTGCATCCTGCGGGGGGATGATTCACAGGGCGAGTTCTATTCCATCGCCATCGCCAACAATGCCCAGCAGGCGGATACTGGCACCAAGATGATCCATTTGGGCAAGAACACCAAATCGCGGATCGTATCGAAAGGGATCAGCGCGGGGCGCGCGCAGAACACCTATCGCGGGTTGGTGACGATGCACCCGAAGGCCACGAACAGCCGCAACTATACGCAATGCGACAGCCTGCTGATCGGCGACAAATGCGGGGCGCATACGGTGCCGTATATCGAGGTGAAGAACAACTCATCCCGCGTGGAACATGAGGCGACCACGTCCAAGGTGGACGAGGATCAGCTGTTCTATTGCCGGTCGCGCGGGATGGATGAGGAAGAGGCGGTGGCGCTGGTCGTCAACGGGTTCTGCAAGGATGTGTTGCAGGCGCTGCCGATGGAATTTGCCATGGAGGCACAGAGCCTTGTGGCGATTTCGCTGGAAGGGTCTGTGGGGTGAGCCAAAAATCTTCGAAGATTTTTGCAAATTTCTTCGAAGAAATTTGTCGGGAGTGATGCGCGATGATCGTGACGACGACGCCTTCGGTGGAGGGCTATCAGATTGCGGAATACCTGGGCATCGTGACCGGCGAGGCGATCATGGGCGCGAATATCATGCGCGATCTGTTTGCCGGGATCACCGATATTATCGGGGGGCGATCGGGCGCCTATGAGGCGAAGCTGGCCGATGCGCGCGAAACGGCGTTGAGCGAGATGCAAGAGCAGGCGCGGTCGCGTGGGGCAAATGCGGTGGTGGGTGTCGATCTGGATTACGAGGTGATCGGCCAGATGTTGATGGTATCGGCAAGCGGCACTGCGGTGCGGCTGGGATAGGGCCTGCGGGCGGGGATGATGCAGGATATTGCCTTGAATTTTACGCAGTCGCGTCATGGTTGCGTGGCAGGCATTCTTGCAGTGTTGTCTGTAAGTGGTGCCCGTCATGTCCCGTTCCCCGCAATTCGACCCGAAACAGGAATTCGCCAACCGTCTGGACCGCATTCAAGCGGGCGGATTAAACACCAACCGCACGCTGTTCGTGGGAATGGAAGGTGCGCTGTATCTGCCGCCCGGAACATTTGTGCGCAAACGCAAGAAGCGGGGCAGGGTGCTACCGTTGTTTCTGACCTTGGTGGCGGTGTCTGTGGCGGTGATCGGGGCCGGACTGACGCAGAGCAATTTCTACTGACGGGCAAGAGGCCCGTTCATCAAGTTTTGCCGCTGTGGCGGCGTGACGGAAACCGGGGGCGCCGCGCGGCGGTGGCCCCCCTTTGGCATTGAGAGCGGGACGAAACACCATGCTGCATATCAAGAACCTGCATGTGAAACTGCAAGAAGAGGACAAGCAGATCCTTAAGGGCGTCGACCTGACCGTGAAGGCGGGCGAGGTGCATGCGATCATGGGTCCGAACGGATCGGGGAAATCGACCCTGTCCTATGTTCTGGCGGGCCGGGAGGGATATGAGGTGACAGAGGGCAGCGCCACGCTGGAGGGCGAGGAGTTGCTGGACATGGAGCCGGAGGAGCGGGCGGCGGCGGGGCTGTTCCTGGCGTTTCAGTATCCGGTGGAAATTCCCGGCGTGGGGAACATGACCTTCCTTCGGACGGCGGTGAACGCGCAGCGCAAGGCGCGCGGTGAAGAGGAAATGAGCGCGGGCGATTTCCTGAAGGTCGTGCGGGCCAAGGCCAAGACGTTGAAGATTGACGCGGAAATGTTGAAGCGGCCAGTGAATGTGGGTTTTTCCGGTGGCGAGAAGAAGCGCAACGAGATCCTGCAAATGGCGATGCTGGAACCCAAGATGTGCATTTTGGACGAAACGGATTCGGGCCTTGATGTGGATGCGATGAAATTGGTGTCGGAAGGCGTGAACGCGCTGCGCGATGCGGGGCGGGCGTTTCTGGTGATCACCCATTACCAGCGGTTGCTGGACCATATCAAACCGGATGTGGTGCATATCATGGCGGCTGGCCGGATCATCAAGACGGGCGGGCCGGAACTGGCGCTGGAAGTGGAAGAGAACGGCTATGCCGACCTGCTGGCGGGGGCGCAGTGATGGCATTGGTTCAGGCCAAGCAGGATCAGTTGGCCGCGCGGATTGCGGGGCTGTCCTTCCGCCGTGAGGGGTGGCTGGGCGCGGCGCGGGCCGAGGCTTTGGCACGGCTGACGGCGATGGGGTTGCCGGGAAAGCGCGATGAATACTGGCGTTATACCGACCCGACCAGCCTGACGGCGGTGGATGCGCCGCAGGCGGCGCTGTTCGATGCGGGCGATGAGGCAATGGTGTTTGACGGCATCGACCGGCTGAAGGTGGTCTTTGTCGATGGTGTCTTTGATGCGGCAGCGTCGGATGACCTGACGCTGTCGGGGGTAGAGATTGAACGGCTGGCGCAGGCGGGCGGGGCCGACATCCATTGGGCGCGCGATCTGTATGGGGTGCTGGAGGCGCGCGGGCAGAAGCCGGTGGAGCGGCCTTTGGCGGCGCTGAATTCGGCCTTTGCGACGGATGGGGTGATGATCCGGGTGACGGGCAGGGCGGCGCGTCCCGTTTCGCTGATTTATCACCATAGTTCAGACCGTTCCGATGTGATCCTGCACCATGTTGTGAAGTTGGAGGATGGTGCCGAGCTGACGGTTCTGGAAAATGGTCCTGCGGCCGCGCGGTTTTCCGGCGTGATGGAAGTTGAGGTCGGCGCGGGTGCGCGGTTCCACCATATCCGGTCGCAGGGGCGCGATCATCAGCGCCGCGCCGTGACCCATCTGTTTGCGCGGGTGGGGGCCGGGGCGGCATTCAAGTCTTTCACCGTGACGGCCAATGGTGTGCTGACGCGCAATGAGGCGGTGCTGGAACTGGCAGGCGATGACGCTGTGGCCCATGTTGCGGGCGCGGCCGTGGGGGATGGCGATTTCCACCATGACGATACGGTGTTCGTGACCCATGCCGGGCTGCGGTGCGAAAGCCGCCAGGTGTTCAAGAAGGTGCTGATGAACGGTGCGGTGGGCGTGTTTCAGGGCAAGATCCTAGTGAAGCAGGGCGCGCAAAAGACAGACGGCTATCAGATCAGCCAAGCGTTGCTTCTGGACGGGGATAGCCAGTTTCTGGCCAAGCCGGAGCTGGAGATTTACGCCGATGACGTGAAATGTTCGCACGGGTCCACATCGGGCGCGATTGACGAGGTGGCGCTGTTCTATCTGCGGTCGCGCGGTGTGCCGGAGCGGGTGGCGCAATCGTTGTTGGTGTTGGCCTTTCTGGCCGAAGCCATCGGCGAGATCGAGGATGAGGCGATAGCCGAGGATATTCGGGCGCGTCTGGAAGGCTGGCTTACCCGGCACGAGCATTAAATGCCGGTTGTTCCAGATATTCTGGCAAGCTGGCGAAGGCCACGGGCGGCGATTGCGCGCAAGCTGGCCGATGGCCCGCGCGAGGATCGGGCGATTGCCACGGTGATGGGGGCTTGTGCGTTGATCTTTGTGGCGCAATGGCCGGGGCTGGCGCGTGAGGCACATCTGGCGCAGATCGCGGCCGAGGCTGCGGGAACACCGCCGGATCAGGTTCCCGGTTTGCAGGCGTTGATGGGATCACGTCTGTTTGCGCTGATCTTTGTGGCGCCGCTGGTGTTTTATGTGCTGGCGGCCATCAGCCATCTTGTGGCGCGGCTGTTCGGGGGCAGGGGGACGGGATATGGCGCGCGGATCGCCCTGTTCTGGGCGCTTCTTTGCACCACACCGGTGATGTTGTTCCAAGGCTTGGTCGCAGGGTTCATCGGTGATGGCACGGCTGCGACAGTGGTGGGGCTTGGGGTCTTTGGCGGTTTTCTGTATCTGTGGATCAACATGCTGATCGAGGCGGAAAAGCCATGGAAATGACGCTGGGAAATGTGGCCGGGCTGGTGCGGTTGACCTTTGCGCAACCCCGGCAGGCGGCGCAGGTTGTGCTGCGCCTGCCGCTGCCGTTGCAGGCACGCTGGGCGGCGGTGGCGTTGATGGCGGTGCTGTCGGCTTTTCTGATGCAGGCGATGGCCGCGATGTTGCCGCCTGCGGTGGGGCCGGATGGTGCAGAGTTGCGCCCGGTGGGGCCATTCTTCTGGGCCGGGATGGTGGCCATCGGGATGGTGCTGACGGCGCTTTTGGCCTTTTCGGTAGGGCGGTGGCGCGGCGGCAAGGGGGAGCTGGCGGATGCGGTGATCCTGGTTGCGTGGTTGCAGTTCATCCAGTTGCTGATGGTGGCGCTGCAACTGGTGCTGATCGTGGTTTTACCGGTCATTGCCCCGATTGTTGAAATTGGCGCGGTGCTGCTTTTCCTGTGGCTGTTGGTGAATTTCGTCGCGGAAATGCACGGGTTCCGGTCGCTGGGTTTGGTGTTTCTGGGTATTATCGTGACGTTCGTTGCAGCGGTTCTGGGCATGAGCGTGCTTTTGATGATGCTGGGGGTCGGGTTCTGAACATGTATGATGTGGAACAGGTCCGGGCCGATTTCCCGATCCTTGCGCGGCAGGTGAATGGCAAGCCGCTGGTCTATCTGGACAATGGGGCAAGTGCGCAAAAACCGCAGGTGGTGATCGACGCGATAACGCAGGCCTATTCGATGGAATATGCCAATGTTCACCGTGGTTTGCATTACCTTTCAAACCTGGCGACCGAGAAGTATGAAGCGGTGCGGGGGATCGTTGCGCGGTTCCTGAACGCAGGCGATCCGGATGAGATCGTGTTCAATTCCGGCACGACCGAGGGGATCAATCTGGTGTCTTATGCCTGGGCCGCGCCGCGGTTGCAGGCGGGGGATGAGATTGTTCTGTCAATCATGGAGCATCACGCCAACATCGTGCCGTGGCATTTCCTGCGGGAACGGCAGGGGGTGGTGCTGAAATGGGTGGATTGTGACGCCAACGGCGATCTGGATCCGCAGGCGGTGATTGATGCGATCGGGCCGCGCACGAAGCTGGTGGCGGTGACGCATATGTCCAACGTGCTGGGCACGGTGGTGGATGTGGCGGCGATCTGTGCGGGCGCGCGTGAGAAGGGCGTGCCGGTGTTGGTGGATGGCAGCCAAGCGGCGGTGCATATGCCCGTCGATGTGCAGGCGATCGGTTGCGATTTCTATGCTGTGACGGGCCATAAACTATATGGACCAAGCGGTTCTGGGGCGATCTTCATCCGGCGGGAACGGATGGAAGAGATGCGGCCGTTCCTTGGCGGCGGCGACATGATCCGCGATGTGGGCCGCGATGCCGTGACGTATAATGATCCGCCGATGAAGTTTGAGGCGGGGACACCGTCCATTGTGGCGCAGATCGGCATGGGCGTGGCGCTGGACTATATGATGGGTCTGGGGATGGCGAACATCGCCGCGCACGAGCGGGATTTGCGGGATTATGCAAGGGCGCGGCTTGCGGGGTTGAACTGGTTGAATGTGCAGGGAAATTCGGAAACCAAGGGGGCGATCTTTTCGTTCACGATGGCTGGTGCGGCCCATGCGCATGACATATCCACCATCCTTGACAAGCGTGGTGTGGCGGTGCGGGCGGGAACGCATTGCGCGATGCCGTTGATGGAACACATGGGCGTCGGTGCCACATGCCGGGCGTCGTTCGGATTGTACAACACCAAGGCCGAGGTCGATGCGCTGATTTCAGCGCTGGAACTGGCGAATGAACTTTTCAACGGTTAGCCGTTGCATGTGGCGCAGGGTTTCGGTAATCCAAATCCCAAGCGCGCACCCATAGCTCAGCTGGATAGAGTGCTGCCCTCCGAAGGCAGAGGTCATAGGTTCGAATCCTATTGGGTGCGCCAAAACTTCCCATAACCGCTTGATTTCATTGAGACGGCGCGGGCCGGATCGGAGCCGCTGGCCAATGAACGTGCCAACCTGAAAATGGTAGGAAACGGGGGCAGTATCCGCCCCAGATGCGCTTGAGGCGCGACAGGCCGTCGCATCCCGCGCCCCTTTTGGTCGATTCCCGCCGCAGATGTTGGATGCCCTCCAACACGATGTTGGATTATCTCCAACACCCTCGCCCCGTATCCGCCCGATCCGGGGAGAATGTCGGATTTCATCCAATATCAGGGGGCGAAATGTTGGATATTTTATCACAAAAACAATGATTTGACAGATTTTCAGCCGCGCCGCATGGTTGCAGGACAGTGCAACAGTAAAGGGTGACAAAATGAACGATATGGCGATGACGGCGAAGAAGGTGCGGGCGGCGGTTTCCGATCTTCTGTCCGAGATTGATGCTCTGCGGGACATGGCGGATGAGGGTGGCGGTGCGGTCGCGAAAGACATGATCGGCTTCCTTAAGGTGGCCGCCATGTTGGAAATGGATCCCGATATTGACGAACTTCGGGAGGAGTTTCAGGAGGCGTGGCAGGACGTCATGCGGCATGATGCAACGACCATGCCCGAAGTCGCGATGAAGTGTCGGGCCACCATGCTCTATCGAGAAGGCTGCAAGGTATGGGCGACGGATACCTTCTGCGACGATGATTTGCAGTTCTTGTAACAAATGATCAGCGAGGGGGCGGACCTCTACGACGAAATGCTGAACAACCGCTGATCAGCGCCGATATGATAGAGGGGGCGGGCCGGATCAACCGGCTCGCCCCTTGATCTGTCCGGGAGGACTCGAACCTCCAATCCTAGGCCAGAGACCATATGGCTTAACCAATTCGCCCACGGACAGGGGGACAGGCTACACCGGCGGCTTGCCCCTCGCCAAGCCTATGCGAAGACCTCAACCGCCACCCCGTCGCGGGCGAGGCCGATGCTGATCAGAGTCAGGCCCTTGTCGCGGTATCGGTAGGCATGCGCGCGGACGATCCCGCCCCGCGCCTTCACCGCCCCGTCGAATGATCGTTTCTCCGCCTTGCAGGCCACCCATAGGCCCAGCATACGGGCCGATGTGACATGCTCGGCGGCTAGGTAGGTTGCGGGCCATTCCAGCGCCGCGCGATGGCGGGATACGACCGCCGGGGGCAGCATCAACTTGAGCGGACGATCCTCGCCCCGGTCGTCATCGGCCGCCTCAGGTAAGCCCCACCCCTCGTCAAGATGATCGTCGAAGGTCGCGGCGAAAGGGAGGCGGACGTGGCTGACGCCACGCGGACCCACCGGCCCCTGCGAAAGGGTCCAGCGCATCGCCGCGACCAACTGCTCCCCCAACGATCTTCGGCGTCCAAGACGGGGTGGAGGGGGCGGCAATGGGTGCGCCTCGGGCGAGGTGCTGCGCGGCGGTGTGCTGGGTCACGGGTGCGGCCTATGTGTGGGGGAGGGGGAAACACGATTGTAGCCCGCGCCCGGCGAGTGGAGAAGGCCCGAAGGGTGGCGTCAGATACCCCGGCCTTCCAGAAGGAAGCCTCAGATCATCATCGCCCTTGCCTCTGAGGCGGACATGATCAGGATGCCTAGCGCCTCGGCTTTCCTATAGGTCGCGCTGGCCATAGTTCCCGGTGGGAAGGGTTTCTCCTCGGCGACGATCAAGAGGGTTGTCGACTTGCCCACGCCCGCCATGATCCGCGCCCCGGCCGCCGCCAGTTCGACGGCGAGGTCTCCCGTCGACGGCGCCCCCATGACAACCACCCAATGCCCGGAGAGGGGACCATCCGGCGCGGGTTCGGGGCGAGGCGACGAGGTCACCCTAGTCGCAGGGGCCGGGGGTTTGGCCCCGATCCCGAAATCTATCCATCCGCGCATCGGGATAGCGAGCCGAACTCCGAAGTGCCCGGCGTCATACTGGTTGGTCCGCCAACCGCCCTTGATTTTGGCACCGCATGCCGAAAGCACAACGCCTTCGGCATCCATTTGCGCAGCAACCCTGACCGCGTCATCCGCGCTCAGGTATCCTACCTGCCGCCCGTCAATCCATACCGCCACGGCGTTCGTATCAAATGGGTTCGACGGTTCCCGCCTGATCTCGGCATCGCACTCGACTTCCTGGCTGTCGCGACGATAACCCCTACAAATCGACAGTAGGGCGGTCTGGTAATGGCTCTCGCCAACCGCTTTCATGGGATATGACCCTACCCGCCAAGCGACCCGCGCGCCCGGTTCCGTCGGTTCGATGGTCGCTGGTTTCGCCATGGTCATACCGACCTTTGGCGACCCGGTCGGTTTCGCTGCGGCGACGGGCAAAGCGCGCTGCTTTGCAGAGGGCGCTTTGTCAGCGCCAAAGAGGCGGGTAAAGACACGGAACATAGGCAACCCTCAATCCAAGACAGATCGTAAGTCTGCCTTGCAGTCGATGATGTGGCAACATCAGGATCAGGCCCGCCGCGCCAAGCCTTCGACGATCCCGGCGATCAGGTCACGAAAGCGCGGTTCGGCCTGCGCACGGCGGAATAGGGCGTCGTGATCATCCAGCCCGTCGCGGGCGAGTTCGTGGATCAGGGGACGAAGGTCTAGGATCAGGTCGCGGATATCGACCTGGGGGAACATCTTCGTCAGCCGGTCGCGCAACCGGCCTTCGATCCGGCGGACACGCTTGTCCAGCGCCGCCCCCTTGCGGGCCTTCCTCGGCCCGCCTGAGGCGCGGGCGGGCGTGTTCGATGGTGCGGCGTGTCGTGTCATGTCACCGCGCCTTCTCGTAGCGGTCGAAGTTGCCAGAGGCCAGCGCGGCGGAGAGGTCTTCGAACCGCTTGCCGATCCGATCCACGGCCTCGGCAATGGCGTTGGTAGCCTCGCCCCTGACCTCAGCAGGCATGCCAGCCACGACGCGCCGCAACTCGGCCTCGGCCTCCTTGACGACGATCTCCATCGCCTCCACGGCCTCGGCCCGTTCGATCAGGGCGGCAAAGGTGCGGGCATTGCGGCCGTCGATCTCTTCTGCCCTGATGTTGCGGTAGCGGACGCTGCTTTCATCCTCGACCCGATCCGCCGCCCTTTTGGCCTGATCTTCGAAATATCGTGCCGCCCCGCGCGTCGCGTCGATCAGCACGACCCGACCCCGCGCCGCTTTGGGAATATAGGGCGGCCCACCATGCGGCAAGCTCTGCTTGCGCGACCGTCGGCTGATTGACCTTCGACGTCACCTTGTCATGGGCGGGGAGGAGTTCGGCGAGGTTGCCGCGCCACCGCGCCGAGTTCGGCTGATCATGGGGGCGATGCCCGGCCACGGCGGCACATGACAGGATGGCCTCCATCCTCATTCTAATTTTACGCGCTACCTCCGGCTTCTCCTCCCAAATCGGCTGCAGGACGCGGAGGACGTCCTGTGTCGCGACCTCATGCACCGGCATGCCGCCGATCTCGGCCATGACGTAGGAGGCGAAGGAAGACCGCAGATACTTGACCGCCTTTTCGTTCCCGATCTGCGGCCCCTTGGCCTCGATCCAACGATCCAGCGCATCGGAGAATTTCAGGCCGCGCCGTTGCGCCGCCGCCAACGCGGCGCGGGCGGCGCGTCTTGCCTCCACGGGGTCAATCCCCTCGGCTATCTTCGCCTTGGCCTCTCGCGCCCGTTCCCGCGCCTCGGCAAGGCCGACCTCGGGGTAGGGGCCTAGACCTATCCCCCGGCGATGGCCACCGATGGTGGTTCGCAGAAGCCAAGACTTCGCTTGTTGCGGGCTGATTTGGAGGAGGAGGCCCGACACGCCCCCGGCGGCTATCCAGATGTTCTGATCCGGCTTGCCTGGGTGCGATGCCCGGCGGATTTCGATGGCAGACAATTCCTTGGCACGTTTCGGCAACTCGCACTCTTCCGACCACCGGCTACCGCGTTCTCCGGGATTCGAACGTGGCCCCGAAAATCTGCATAGCCAACCAACTCTCCGAAAATGATTGAACTTAACCGCACTCTATGCAACCCGATTGTTCTTAATCGACCTCAGGACAGCGCCGTAAAGCTCTGAAAAATAGCTCTTATTGATATCCACTGAATTCTGCTGAAATCTCTTCGCGAGAATATTGGGTGCGCCAGTTTTCCTGACAGGTGAAGATGTGCTTACCGTTTGGTCGGGGGAGTGGTTTCTGGCCTTTGGTTTTCGTATGTCCGTATATCCGATAACCAATATTATGTAATATACGGCATATGGTGGTGGTGGACTGGCCTAGGTCCATGGATTGCGTTAGAAGCCAGAGTATCTATCCCTGCAATGCTTTTGGAGTGCCTAGCATGACCTTCTCTCGTGCCATCAAGATTGCTCCGTCGATCCTGTCGGCGGATTTTGCGAACTTTGGGGCCGAGTGTCGGGCGATTGAGGCGCAGGGTGCGGATTGGGTGCATGTGGATGTGATGGATGGGCATTTCGTGCCGAACCTGACTTTTGGGCCTGCGATGTGCGCGGCGATCCGGCCGCATATCAAGGGCGTGATGGATGTGCATTTGATGATCGCGCCGGTCGATCCGTATATCGACGCCTATGCCACTGTCGGGGCCGATGTGATTACCGCGCATCTGGAGGCTGGGCCGCACATTCACCGCACGTTGCAAGCCATTAGGAATACGGGAAAAAAAGCTGGTCTTGCGTTGAATCCCGGAACCGGGATTGATGCGGTGGCGCAGCTGTTGGATATGGTCGATCTGATTTGTGTGATGACGGTCAATCCGGGATTTGGCGGGCAGAAATTCATTCATTCCCAGATAGATAAGGTGCGTTCTTTGCGTGCCATGATTGGTGACAGACCGATCCATATCGAGATTGACGGCGGCGTGACGGTTGAGACGGCGCCGCTGGTTGCGGCGGCGGGTGCGGATGTGCTGGTGGCGGGTTCGGCGGTGTTCAAGGGTGGGTCAGTTGACCACCCTGCCCCGTATGGCGCGAACATTGCGGCGATCCGCAAGGCGGCGGAAGCGGCGGTCTGACCCGTGCAGCACACTGTGCAGCATGCCCGTGCAGCACAGTGTATGCACGCAGCGGGCGGCGCTCTTAGGCGGCCTTCACAGAAATCTATGGTCCTGCGTCTGTTGATCCTGCGCTAGACCACGGCCTTTTCGGCAAAGGGTCGGCCTGTAATCATGCGTTCGACCGACAAGTCCGAGAGATCGAGGGTTTGCCAGCCGCCGGTCAGGATATGTTCGGCGATGCCGCGCCCGACGGCGGGGGATTGCTGAAGGCCGTGGCCGGAGAAGCCGTTGATCAGGTAAAGGTTCGGCAAGGCGGGATGTGGCCCAAGGATGGCGTTCTGATCCAGCGTGTTATAGGCATAATGTCCGACCCAGTGGCGGATGACCTTGACCGCATCAAAGCATGGGGCGCGGTGCCAGAGATCGGGCCAGATCACATCTTCCCACAGGTTCAGATCGGGATCAAAATCATCGGCGTCGCAGGGGCCGTCATCGGCGGGGACGGTTGCGGTGATCCAGTGCTGATGTTCCGGGCGCGCCCAAAAGGTTGTGTCGATCAGCAAGGGGGCTTTGGGGTGCCGGGCATTGGGGGCGTCGATCACAAAGACGGTGCGCTTGCGTGGTTCGACCGCAAGGGGGAGGCCCGCCATTGCCATTACCTCGGATGCGCGGGGACCGGCGGCATTCACGGCAGCCGCGCAGGCGACCTGCCCCCCCTGCCCCAGCGTAACGCCGGTGATGCGGCCTGATTGGGTGGCTAGGCCGGTGACGGTGTCGGTGATGAAACGCGCGCCAAGGGCGCGGGCGGCGCTGCGAAAACCTGCCAGCAGGCCCATATTGTCAAAAAAGCCTTCGTCACGCGGCCCAAAGCTGGTGCCGGTCAGATCATCGGTGTTGAGCCAGGGCCAAAGGTTAGCGGTGTCTTGCGGGGAAAGAATGCGGGTGGCGGCACCGTGGGCGTGCTGCATGGCGGCGAATTCGGTCAGGCTGGCAAGTGCGCTGTCGGTGCGGGCCAGGAAGAGATAGCCGTTTTCACGCAGGCCAAGGGTGGGGATCCCGACATCGACCCCGAGGTTTTCCTGAAAGTTGCGGATGAAATCGATGCCAAAGCGCGAAATGTCGACATTCACCGGGTTGGTGAATTGCTGGCGTATCCCCGCGGCGGACAGCGCGGTAGAGGCGCGGGCAAAAGTGGGATCGCGTTCAACGACAAGGACGTCAAGCATGGGCTGCATACGTTTCAGCCAGAACGCCACAGAAGCGCCCATCACCGCACCACCGATGACCACGACATCTGCTTTCATCGCACCCTCTGCCATCGTGTTGCCTGTTTTTCTATTCAGCCTATGATCGCGTGGTAGACAGGATTCCTGTCGGGGACAAGTCGCGCCCGTTTGGGGATTGGCGCGGCAAACGGGGATAGGAAACGTGAGCGAGGTTCTTCCGCTTTTGGCGCGGATTGCCGATGCTGTGGCTGTGCGTCCCGTCTGGGAGGCAGCCACCGGCTATTTTGCCGGGTTGGGATTTGGCGTGGTGAATTACGGTTTCACGCGCTTTGCCAATGAACGGTCGATCGGCAACCCGGAGGATGCGGTCTTTTTGACGACGGGCGATGACGCCTATGCCAAGCGGTATTTTTCCGGCGGGCTGTTTGCGCGCACGCCAGCCTTTCGTTGGGCGCAAGAGAATACCGGGGCTTGCACCTGGGCATGGGTGAAGGAAGCCTATGACCGGGGAGAGTTGAGCGAGGCCGAGGCCGCGGCGGTGCGGCAGAATGCGGCGATGGGGGTGACGGCGGGGATCACGGTGAGCTTTCCCGAAACATCAAGCCGGGCCAAAGGCGCGATGGGCATGATTGCCAATCCGGGGTTGGATCACCCGGAGGTGGAGGCGATCTGGGCGGCGCATCGGCAGGAGATATTGGCGGTTGCCAATATGATGCATCTGAAGATCGTGAACATGCCGGGGGCCAACCGCCGCCGCCCGCTGACCCAGCGGCAGCGCGAGGCGCTGGAATGGGTGGCGGATGGCAAGACGATGCAGGATGTGGCCGTGTTGATGCAGGTGTCGCCTGCGATGGTGGAAAAGCATCTGCGGTTGGCGCGGGATGCGTTGGATGTGGAAACCACGGCGCAGGCGGTCGCCAAGGCCGCGCTGTTGAACATGATCTTTCAGAAGGATGATGGCAGCGCGTCTGCGGGATTGTTTGCCCGGCGTGTCGAGGTGCAGCCGCCGGTGGCGGCGAGGTAGGGAAAACCTGACTTTCTTTACGTCGCGTTAACGGGCTTTATCAGCGCACGCCCTGATGATTGGTGGCTTCGGCCAAGGGCGGTTCACAGGGTGATCGGCGCGATTACACCGCACCCTTTGGACGTTCGGTTGCCTTATCTTCCCCGATGAGGTGGCGAAAGTGTCGAGATGGTGGATTTTCCCGCCGCCGGATTGACCGACTACATATGCGCGACGCCTCATCCCCAAGGTAGGGCGCATAAGTGATGCGGTGCAGTCGGAAGGCTGCACCGTTTTTCTTTTTGCGGGCCGCCCTGCCCTGTCTTGGATGAGGGCCATGCAAAAGGCCCGCCCCTTGCGGGACGGGCCTTGAGGTGCGGTGAGGCAGATGTCAGCCGTTGAGCGCCTTGGCCACTTCGGCGGCGAAATCTTCCTTTTCCTTTTCGATGCCTTCGCCCACAGCCATGCGGACAAAGCCCAGAATTTCCACGCCCGCATCCTTGGCCGCCTGGGCCACGGTGATGTCGGGGTTGATGACAAATTTCTGGTTCAGCAGCGTCGATTCTTCGAAGAACTTCTTCATCCGGCCGGGGATGATGTTGTTCTGGATCACGGCTTCGGGCTTTGGTTTGGCCGAAGCGGCGTTTTCTTCCAGCGCCTTGGCGGTTTGCACCGCCAGTTCGCGGGTGACGGTGTCGGCGTCCATGTCCGCCTCGGAGAGCGAGACGGGGGCCGTGGCAGCGATGTGCATGGCGATCTGTTTGCCGATGCCGTTGTCAGTGCCTTTCAGCGCGACCAGCACGCCGATACGGCCCAGACCCTCTGCCGCAGCGGTATGGATATAGGAGGCCACGGTGTCGCCTTCGACGGCGGCCATGCGGCGCAGGGTCATGTTTTCGCCGATGGTTGCGATGGTTTCCTGCACCACCAGTTCGACCGGCTTGCCGCCCAGATCGGCGGTCTTGAGCGCGTCAATGTTGGACACGTTCAGGGCCGCGGCTGTGACGGTGCGGACGAGGTTCTGGAAATCGGCGTTCTTGCCGACGAAATCGGTTTCCGAGTTGATTTCGACTGCAACGCCTTTGCCACCCGAGACGGTGACGCCAACCAGACCTTCGGCGGCAACGCGGTCGGCCTTTTTCGCGGCTTTGGCGAGGCCTTTGGTGCGCAGCCAATCCACGGCGGCCTGCATGTCGCCGTTGGTTTCCGTCAGTGCCTTCTTGGCATCCATCATACCTGCGCCGGTCGATTCGCGCAGTTCCTTCACCATTGATGCGGTGATCGTCATGTCAGACTCCTGAAATTCGTGTGTGACCCGGGAGGTATCCCCCCCGGGTAAACGCCCTGTGACAGGCGGTATGACAGGCCGGGATCAGGCTTCGGCTTCGGCGACGGCTTCTTCTTCGGGCGCGGTTTCCAGCGCGCCGATGTCGATGCCGGCGGCGCCGAGCTGGGCGGACATACCATCCAGTGCTGCACGGGCCACCAGATCGCAGTAAAGCGCGATGGCGCGGGCGGCGTCGTCATTGCCGGGGATCACGTAATCCACGCCCTTGGGCGAGCAGTTGGTATCGACCACAGCCACGACCGGGATGCCCAGCTTTTGCGCTTCGAGGATGGCGAGGTCTTCTTTGCCCACATCGATGATGAAGATCAGGTCCGGGGTGCCGCCCATTTCGCGGATGCCGCCCAACGAGGCTTGCAGTTTGTTCTGCTCCCGCTCGATGTTCAGGCGTTCCTTCTTAGTCAGGCCTTCGGCGCCGTGGGCCATCAGTTCGTCGATCTGCTTCAGTCGGTTGATCGACTGCGAGACGGTTTTCCAGTTCGTGAGCGTGCCGCCCAGCCAGCGGTGGTTCATGTAGAACTGGGCGCATTTTTCGGCGGCTTCGGCGATCGGCTTCTGGGCCTGACGCTTGGTGCCGACGAAGAGGATGCGGCCGTTCTTGGCGACGGTGTCGCGCACGACTTTCAGCGCCTGTTCCAGCATCGGAACGGTCTGCGTCAGGTCAAGGATATGGATGCCGTTGCGGTCGCCGTAGATGTATTGACCCATCTTCGGGTTCCAGCGTGCGGTCTGGTGGCCGTAGTGAACGCCAGCTTCAAGCAGCTGACGCATGGAAAACTCTGGGAGAGCCATGGTCGTGTTCCTTTCCGGTTTATCCCTTGGCATCGCTGTCTCAGGGGTTGCCCCCCAACCGGCGGACTTTTCAGGATTTCTCCCCGAAAAGCCCAAGCGGTGCCTGTGAAGTGCGGGTGCCTTAGTGGGTTTTGCCGGAAAGCGCAAGCAGGATTGGGGATTGAAGGGTTGGCGAGTTCGGGTTCGGACAAAAATCTTCGAAGATTTTTGCAAATTTCTTTGAAGAAATTTGGTCAAACGCGGGTGAGGAGCACCCAATCGGGGTAATCGGGTTGCCAGAGATCATCGCCTTGCGCAGGGCGGCGGGCCTGTTCGGTGAAGCCTGAGGTGGCATAAAGCGCAAGGGCCGAGGCGTTGGTTGATCCGGTGATCAGGGCCTGTGGCCCCTGCCCCACCTGGCCCAGCATCCAGCGGGCATGGCCCTGGCGGCGAAAGGTGGGAAAGAGGGCGAGGCCATTGATATAGAGCGCGCCGCGTGGGGCGAGGTTTTCAAGCTGTTGGAGGGGGATTGCGGTGGTGGGCAGGTCATCGGTGGGCAGCGGCTCGGCTGGGATTGGCCAGGACATGAGCATGCCGGCGGTCAGGTCACCCAGCATCAGGATGCGCGTGTTGCGATAGCTGAACCCGCCTTTTTCGCGCTGTGCGCGGGCGATGGCGAAGCGGTCGGGGTCTTGGCCCGGTGGCGTGAGGGCGGCCCAGAGGGCGCGGGCCATGCCGTGGCTGGCCATATCCATCAGCGCCACGATGGCAGGTGCGTCATCCGGGGTGGCGGGGCGAAGCTGGCGATCCATGCGGCGCAGGGTGGCATGTCGCGGCGCGGCTTGAAAGCCCCTGCCCTTCGCGCCTAGATGGCGGCATGACGCAACAGCCAGACATTCTATGTATCGGGTCGGTCCTGTGGGACATCATCGGGCGGTCTGCCATTGTGATGCAGCAGGGATCGGACGTGCCGGGGCGGATCACCCGCCTGCCCGGCGGGGTGGCGATGAACATCGCCATGACGCTGGCGCGGTTCGGGCTGCGGCCTGCGGTGCTGACGGCCATCGGGCGCGATGCGGCAGGGGATGAATTGGTGGCCGATTGCGCGCGGCTGGGGGTGGAGACAGGGTTTGCCTATCGGTCGGACGACCTGCCCACCGATCAGTATATGGCGATCGAGGGGGCAAACGGGTTGATTGCGGCGATTGCCGATGCCCATTCGCTTGAGGCGGCGGGGGACAAGATCCTGCGGCCGCTGGCGGATGGCAGCCTTGGGTCGGCGCAGGCACCTTGGGCGGGGATGATTGCGCTGGATGGAAACCTTACGGTGCATCTGTTGGCCGAAATCGCGGGATCGGCGCTGTTTGCCGCGGCGGATTTGCGGGTGGCCCCGGCCAGCCCCGGCAAGGCCGAACGGTTGGTGCCGTTGATGGGGCATGAGCGGGCGGTGCTGTATGTGAACCTGGATGAGGCGCGGCTGATCGGGCATGACGATTACACCAGCGCGCCGGCGGCAGCCGAAGGGTTGCTGGCGCGGGGCGCGGCGCGGGTTCTGGTGACGGATGGCGGGCGGTCCTGTGCCGATGGGGCGCGGGGGCTTGGGGTGATTGTGGATGCGCCGCCGCGCGTTCTGGTGACGCGGGTCACGGGTGCGGGCGATACGTTCATGGCGGCGCATATCGTGGCCGAGCGGCGCGGGGCAGAGCGGGCCGAGGCGCTGCGCGCGGCGATCAGGGCTGCGGCCACTTATGTTAGTGGAGAGCAGCCGGAATGAGCCGATTTTCGCAGATGACCTGGATGAACCCGCCGGTCGAGCAGGCCGTTCTGGATGACGGGCTTGAGGTGGTGGCGGGCGCACGCACCGATTTCTGGCGTGAGACGTTCTATGGCTTTGTCCGGGATGACGGGCATTTCCTGTGGGAAGCCGTGTCGGGGGATTTTACCGCCGAAGTGACGATCGAAGGCCAGTATAGCGCGCTCTATGATCAGGCGGGGTTGATGATGCGGCTGTCGGATCAGCACTGGATCAAATGCGGGGTCGAGGTGAATGATGGGCAGCCGGTGTTTTCGACGGTGATCACGAACACCCATTCGGATTGGGCAACGATGCCCCTGCCCTTTGATGCCGGCAAGCTGCGGTTGCGGATGACCCGCCATGCCGAGGCGGTGCGGGTGGATGTGGCCAACCCGGTGGGGGGGTGGATATTGGCGCGGCTGGGATACCTGCCGCCGCAGATGCCGGCTTGGGTGGGGATCATGGCCTGTTCACCGGAACGCGCTGGGTTCCGGGTAAGGTTTTCGGATTATCGCTGCGGGCCTGCGATCCCGCGTGCGTTGCATGAAGGGCATTGAGATGGACTTGTTGACATTTTCACCCGAGGTGGCGGCGGCCCTGCGCGATGGCGCACCTGTGGTGGCGTTGGAATCGACGATTATCACGCATGGGATGCCCTGGCCCCAGAACGTGGACGCGGCGCGGGCCGTCGAGGCCGAGGTGCGCGCGCATGGGGCGGTGCCTGCGACCATCGCCGTGATGGGCGGGCGCATCCATGTGGGATTGACAGAGGCAGAGCTGGACCGGTTGGGACAGGCCAAGGGTGTGGCAAAGCTGAGCCGGGCGGACCTTGCGGCCTGTCTGGCGACGGGCGGCGTGGGGGCGACGACGGTGGCGGCCACGATGATTTGCGCGCGGCTGGCGGGGATTGCGGTTTTCGCCACGGGGGGCATTGGCGGGGTGCATCGCGGGGCCGAGACGTCATTTGATATTTCAGCCGATCTGCCGGAGTTGGCGCAAACGGCGGTGACGGTGGTGGCGGCGGGTGCGAAGGCGATATTGGACCTTCCCAAGACATTGGAATACCTGGAAACGGCGGGGGTGCCGGTGATTGCTTATGGGCAGGATGCTTTTCCGGCGTTCTGGTCGCGCGATAGCGGGCTGAAGGCGCCGCTGCGGATGGACAGCGCGGGCGAGATCGCGGCGGCGGCACGGATGCGGGCGGCGCTGGGGCTGCCGGGGGGGCAGTTGGTGGCGAACCCGATCCCGGCCGAGGCCGAGATTGCGCGGGAGGTGATTGGCCCGGTGATCGAGGCGGCGCTGGCCGAGGCCGCGGCACAGGGGATTGCGGCAAAGGCGGTGACGCCTTTCCTGTTGAACCGTATCTTTGAATTGACCGAAGGCCGGTCGCTGACGGCCAATATCGCCCTTGTTCTGAACAACGCGCGTCTGGGCGCGGCGATTGCCGGGGCGCTGGCGCGCGGGGCGTAAGGCGAAGGTTGTGCGTTGTGTGTGGGGTTCCTAGATTGGTGGGAACAAGGGAAGCGGGAAAATGACAGAAATACATCCGCCAAAGCGGGGCATGTTCGCCGCGTTGCGGGCCAGTTTCCTGACCGGGTTGGTGGTGGTGTTGCCGACCGGGCTTACGCTGTGGCTGATCTGGTCGGTCGTGGGGTGGCTGGACGGATGGATCTTGCCGCTGATCCCGGCGGCCTATCAGCCCGAGGCGATTGTGAACCGGCTGTTCGGGCCAGAGGTGACATTTCCGCTGCGCGGCGTTGGTGTGGCGGTGTTTCTGGTGTTCACCGTTCTGGTGGGCTGGCTGGCGCGCGGGTTTCTGGGCCGCACCCTGATGCATCAGGCAGAGTTGCTGGTGGAACGGGTGCCGGTGGTCCGGTCGATCTATGGCGGGTTGAAGCAGATCACCGAGACGGTGTTTGCGCAGAAGGAAAAGTCATTTGACCGGACCTGTCTGGTGCAATTTCCGCGTGCCGGGGCGTGGTCGGTGGGTTTGGTCGCCAGCAGCCCCAAGGGCGAGATAGCGGCCAAGCTGCCGGGGCCGGATGATATGATTGCGGTCTTTGTCGCGTTGACCCCGCTGACTTCGGGGATGCTGATCTATGTTCCGGCAAAAGACGTGATCTTTCTGGACATGAAACCCGATGAGGCCGCGAAACTGGTGGTGTCGGGCGGGTTGGTCTATCCGTCGCAGAAAGAACCGCTGATCGCCAAGTGATCAGCCAAAAAGCGCCCGCAGATCAAGGCTGGCACGGTGTCCCAGATCGGCGCGGTGGGTGGCCAGAAACCCGTCGCAGGCGGTGCGACCGGCCAGGAACAGCGCGCTGATCAGGCCGGGGTTCGGGGAGAGCTTTGTCGAGGCGGAGAAAGCCGTCATCACATCATCCGCCGCGATCAGGTGCATGAGGACGTCTTTCATTTGCCCCCGCTCCATCCTGCCTTGGGCGATGAGGCGTTTGACAAAGTTCACCGCGCGCAGTTCGCCAAGAAGGGCGGCGTGAAAGCTGATTTCATTGACGCGGTTCTGAATATCCAGCGGCGTCTTTGGCACGGCGTCGCGTTCCCACGGGTTGATCGAGACGATGACAATGTCATCAGGCAGATCGGGTTCATATAGCGGAAACAACGCCGGGTTGCCGGAATAGCCGCCATCCCAATAGCTTTCGCCGTCGATGGTGACGGCCTGAAAGGTTGTGGGCAGGCAGGTGGAGGCGAGGAGCGCATCCGGGGTTAGCGCGTCGCCCGCGAAGATGCGGATGCGCCCGGTGCGGACATTGGTGGCGCCGACATACAGGCGCGGGCCGTCGGTATGGCAAACCTTGCTGAAATCGAGACGGCGGACCACCGGTTCCAGCGGGTTTTCCCAGAACGGACCCCAGCCATAGGGGGACCAGAACGCCGCCGACAGTGCTTGTGGCGAGACGGGGAATGCGGTTTCCACCGCGTCGGTGACGGCGCGGGAGGCGGCGTAGAAGGGCTGCATCCATTTGGTCATGCGAAAGTCGCCCACGTTTGCGACCTGCGCCCAAAGCGCGGCAAGGCTGGCACGGGCGCCGTCGCGGCCGCCATCCTGCATCCCGGCCTTGAGCGCCGCGCCGTTCAGCGCACCGGCAGAGGTGCCGGAGATGGCTGCGATTTCGATGTCCTCCTCTTCCAGCAACCGGTCGAGGACGCCCCAGGTGAAGGCGCCATGAGCGCCGCCACCTTGTAGGGCGAGGGATATGCGAACGGTCATTCGATATGCTTTCCCGCGATCCGCGTTTTGTCGGGTATCAATTTTCTTCGAAGAATTTTGGATTACAGCGCCGTCCAGCCGCCATCGACGCTGATGGTGGTTCCGGTGACCTGATCGGCATAGGGCGAGCAGAGATAGAGGACTGTGCCGCCGATCTGTTCGGTGGTGGCAAACTGGCGCGAGGGCTGGCGTTGCAGCATCACCTCGCGGATCACGGTGTCGCGGTCCATGTTATGCACCTTCATCTGATCGGGGATCTGTGCCTCGACCAAGGGGGTGAGGACATAGCCGGGACAGACGGCGTTGCACGTGATCCCCTGCCCTGCCGTTTCCAGTGCCACGGTTTTCGACAGGCCCACCACGCCATGTTTGGCCGCGACATAGGCGGATTTGAAGGGGCTTGCGGTCAGGCCGTGGGCAGAGGCGATGTTGACGATCCGGCCCCAGCCTTTGGCGCGCATCCCCGGCAGTGCGGCGGCAGTGGTGTGGAACGCCGACGACAGGTTGATGGCAAGGATCTGGTTCCACTTGTCGATGGGGAATTCATCGACCGGGGCGACGAACTGGATACCGGCATTGTTCACCAGGATGTCGCAGCCACCGGATTTTTCCACCAGCGCGCGGCAATCATCGGCCTTGGACATGTCGGCGGCGATGTAGCGGGCGGTGACGCCGTGATCGGCGGCGATCTTGGCCGCGAGGGCGTGATCTTCGTCGCGGTCGGTGAAGCTGTTGATCACCACGTTGATGCCGGCGCGCGCCAGTTCCTCGGCCACGCCAAGGCCGATGCCGGAGTTCGAGCCGGTGATGATCGCGGTCTTGCCCTTCAGGTCCATGATGGCCCCCTTTCATGCTGCATGTGCAAAGCTATGCATGCTGCGGGGGCGAATGCCACCCCTGACGCTGGGCCGTCGCGGGGGTGTGATGCATAAAAAAAACGCCAGCGCGAGGCTGGCGTCTAGTTATTGAGGCAGGTTTCATACAGGCAAGAAACCTATCGAGCAGTGCCATCCTTATACGCGGCTCGTTGCCGGTATCCAAGCTAAAAGTTTGAAATAGCGGGCAAGCATGCTTAGGGTCGGGTTCAAGAAAAATGACGGCAGTGGGTGAGTTACAGTGATACGCGCAGGAATTGTTGGGTGTCTGAGGGGGGGTCTGGCCGCCTTGGTGATGGGTGTTGCGCCGGGTGTCGCGGTGGCCCAGTCGCATGGCATAGCTATGTATGGGGAGCCTACCCTCCCCCCGGATTTTGTGTCTTTGCCCTATGCAAACCCGGATGCCCCAAAGGGAGGACGAATCGTTTTCGGCGAAAGCGGGGGGTTCGATTCGCTGAACCCGTTCATCGTGAACGGCATCGCGCCAACGGGGATCACGGCGCATACGGTGGAGACGTTGCTGGGCCGATCCTTTGACGAAGCCTTCACACTTTACGGGCTGTTGGCCGAATCGGTGACCACCGATGCGGCGCGGAGCTATGTGGAATTCACCCTGCGGGAGGGGGCGCGATTCTCGGATGGTAGCCCGGTGACGGTGGAGGATGTGATCTGGTCCTTTGAGACGCTGGGGACCAAAGGGCAGCCACGCTACGCCGCAGCATGGAACAAGATCAGCGCCGTGGAACGGGTGGGCGAGCGGGGGGTGCGGTTCACCTTCAATACCGAGGATCGGGAATTGCCGCTGATCCTTGGGCTGCGGCCGATCCTGCAAAAGGCGCAGTGGGAGGGGAAGGATTTCACGCTGTCGACGCTGGAGGCGCCGATCGGATCGGGGCCGTATATGGTGGCGGAGTTCGAGCCGGGGAAGTTCATTACCTATCGGAAGAACCCCGATTGGTGGGGGGCAGACCTGCCGTTCAACCGAGGGCAGCACAATCTGGACGAAATCCGCTATGATTTCTTTGGCGATGGCGGGGTGGTGTTCGAGGCGTTCAAGGCCGGGGTGATCACATCCTGGCGTGAAACCAATCCGGTGAAATGGGACCAGCAATATGATTTTCCGGCGGTGATATCGGGCGACATCGTCAAATCGGTGATCCCGCACAGCCGGCCTTCGGGGATCGAGGGGTTTGTGTTCAATACCCGCCGCCCGATGTTTGCCGATTGGCGGGTGCGCGAGGCGTTGATCACGGCGTTCAATTTCGAATTGGTGAACAAGACGCTGAATGGCGGGGCGCAGCCGCGGATCCAGTCGTATTTTTCCAATTCGCCGCTTGGGATGGTGCCGGGTTCCCCGGCCGAGGGGCGGGTGGCAGAGCTGCTGGAGCCATTCCGGGCCGAGCTGCTGCCCGGTGCGCTGGAGGGATATGCCCTGCCGGTGGGCGATGGATCTGGGGCGAACCGGGGCGCGATGCGGGCGGCGGTGGCGCTTTTGGAAGAGGCCGGGTGGTCGGTCCAGGACGGGGTATTGAAGAACGCGGCAGGTGAGCCGTTTGCGTTTGAAATCCTGATCACCAACGGGGCGGATGACATCATCAATGCGGCGACGATCTATGTCGAGGGATTGAAGCGGTTGGGCATCGCGGCGCGGGTGACAACGGTGGATTCCGCGCAATACAAGGAACGGACGACGAATTACGATTTCGACATGACGCATTACATCCGGTCGCTGTCGTTGTCGCCGGGCAATGAGCAGACGCTGTATTGGGGATCTGCGGGGGTGACGGAGCCGGGCACGCGCAACTGGATGGGGATGAATTCACCCGCAGCCGAGGCGATGATTGCGACGATGGTTTCGGCCGCGGACGAGGCGGAATTCGTGGCGGCGGTGCAGGCGTTGGACCGGGTGTTGACGACGGGGCGCTATGTCATTCCGATCTGGTATTCGGATGTATCGCGTCTGGCGCATCGGAAAGAGTTGAAATATCCCGAACGCCTGCCGCTGTATGGCGACTGGCCGGGGTTTCAACCCGAGGTCTGGTGGTATCAGGAATGAGGACGGGATAGATGAAGGCTGCTCTGATGTTGGTTGCTGTGCTGGTGACGCTGTCAGGTTGCGCGACGATCGCGGGTGTGGGCGAGGATATCTCTGCCGGGGCGCGGACGGTGCAGCGCACGTTCTGATTTTCCGGGACGGCGTGAGGGCGAATTCCGACAGCCATGCTGCGGTTCGGCCCCGAATTCTGTGTCAGAAAACGTCTCGCGGTCAGGTCAGGGAGGTGACCCACAGGATGGTGGCATCCTCGTCCGACAGGCTGATGACGTTGTGGCCCATCGAGGCGTCGTAATAGGCGCTGTCACCGCGGCGCAGGTCGACGGGTTCGTAGAATTCGGTAAAGAGCCGGATCATGCCGGTCAGGACGAACAGAAATTCCTCGCCGTCATGGCGGACCCAGCCATCGAATTCGTCGAAATCACGAGCGCGGATGCGGGCGCGGTAAGGCAGCATCTGTTTGCGGGTCAACTGACCAGCCAGCAATTCGTGTTCATAGGTCGCGGTGGCGTGGCCCTGGCCTTCATTGGCCTTGGTCACGGCCATCCGACCGGACACCTGTGCCTTTGATGGTGGGGTGAAAAGTTGCGGGACGGTGATGGCCAGACCTTCGGCCAGCTTTTTCAGCGCCTCGTAGGTGGGCGACATCTGGCCGTTTTCGATTTTCGACAGGGTGGAGCGGGCAAGCCCGGCCTGAGTCGCGGCTTGTTCCAGCGTCCAGCCGCGCGCCTTGCGCAGATCGCGCACCCGTTCGCCCAGGTTAAGGGGGACGACGGGGGCATCGGTGCCGTTTTCGCGGGCGATGCGGATAAGGGTCTTGGGGTCTGATCCGGCCATGCGTTCGGGATTACGCGAGGTGGGGCGTGCTTGCAACGGCGGTGTGGCGGCGTAGAAATGGCGCATGACACAGGTAAATCCCCCCAATCCTTTGCCCAACCCCTTGCTGGCCGAGATCGACAATGGTCCCTGGCCGCCCTGCCCCAGGCCGTTCAACATGGCGCGGCATGTACTGGAGGCATCCTGCGCACGGGTGCCGGACCAGACGGCGTTGCAGATCGTGTGCGCCGATGGTGCCGAAAGCTGGAGCTATGCGCGGCTGATGGCGGCGGTGCGGGGCTGCGGGGCCGGGTTGCTGGCGCGGGGATTGGTGCCGGGGGACCGCGTGCTGATGCGGTTGGGCAATGAGGTGGCGTTTCCGGTGCTGTTTCTGGGGGCGATTGCGGCGGGGCTGGTGCCGGTGCCGACATCGGCGGCGCTGACGGGGCCAGAGATCACGCGAATGGCGGCGGTGGTGGGTCCGGCGCTGATTGTGGCGGGGGATAGCGTGGCGCTGCCCGACCCCCTGCCCTGCGCGGTGGTTGCCGCGTCCGAGATGCTGGGCTGGCAGGATTTGGCGCCGTGTGAGTGGGACATGGGCGACCCGGACCGTCTGGCCTATGCGGTGTTCACATCTGGAACGTCGGGGCGGGCGCAGGCGGTGGGCCATGCGCATCGGGCGATCTGGGCGCGGGGGATGATGCATCACGGCTGGGAGGGAATTGGCGTGGCGGACCGTGTGCTGCATGCCGGGGCGTTCAACTGGACCTATACGCTGGGCACCGGATTGATGGACCCCTGGACGGTGGGCGCGGTGGCGTTGATCCCGGCGGCGGGGGTAGAGGCGACGGCGTTGCCTGGCCTGTTGCAGCGGTTTGAGGCAACCGTCTTTGCCGCCGCGCCGGGCGTGTATCGGCAGATGCTGCGGGCGGGTGTGCCGCCATTGCCCAAGTTGCGGCACGGGCTTTCTGCGGGTGAGGCCATGCCCGACGGGTTGCGCGCAGAGTGGCGGGCGGCCACGGGCTGCGCGGTGCATGAGGCGCTGGGGATGACGGAGGTGTCGACCTATGTGTCGGGCAGCCCGGATCGCCCTGCCCTGCCCGGAACGGCGGGATGGGTGCAGCCGGGACGGCGCGTGGCGGTTATGGGCGATGATGGCGCGCCGGTGCGGCGGGGGGAAACCGGGGTGTTGGCGGTGCATCGGGGCGATCCGGGGCTGATGCTTGGCTATCTGGGGGATGCGGCGATGACAGCGGCGCGCTATCGCGGCGATTGGTTCGTGACCGGCGATCTGGCGGTGATGACGGCAGAGGGGGCGATCCGCTATGCCGGGCGGGCGGATGATCTGATGAATGCGGGTGGCTTTCGGGTGTCACCGCAAGAGGTGGAGGCGGTGATGGCCACCTGCCCCGGCATCGGAGATGTGGCCGTGACCGAGGTGGAGGTGCGGGCTGGGGTGCGGGTGATCGGGTGTTTCTTTTCCGGCCATGCCGAGGTTGCGGCGCTGGAGGCCCATGCGGCGGCGGGTCTGGCGCGGTGGAAGCAACCGCGGTTCTACCATCGGCTTGACGCGCTGCCGCGTTCGGCCAACAACAAGCTGAACCGTCGTGCGCTGGCGGCGCTGATGCCGTCCCGACCGAAGCCTGAGGAGGGCAAGCCGTGATCCGTCTTGATATTTTTTCCGATCCGGTTTGTCCCTGGTGTCTGATCGGGAGGGCCAATCTGGACCGGGCGATGGAAAGCCGGCCCGCGCATCCCTTTGCGATCCAGTGGCATCCGTTCCAGTTGAACCCTGACATGCCGAAAGAAGGCGTGGGGCATGTGGCCTATCTGGCCGAGAAGTTTGGCAGCAAGGAAAAGGCCATTCAGGCAATGCTGGAGGTGGCCGACCATGCCAAACGGGCGGGGGCCGAGATCGACATGGAAAAGGTGACGCGGCTGCCCAACACGCTGGATGCGCATCGGGTGATCCATTGGGCGGGGATCGAGGGGCGGCAAACGGCGATGGTGGCGCGCCTGTTCAAGGCGCATTGGCGCGAGGGTGCCGATATTGGCGATGCGGCCACCCTGGCGCGGTTGGCCGGTGATGTGGGGATGGATGCGGCGGCTGTGTCCCGGCTTTTGGCGACGGATGCGGATGCCGATGACATTGGCGCGCGTGACATGGACGCGCGGCAAAAGGGTGTGCGGGCGGTGCCCACGTTCCTGATTGCGCAGCAATACGTGGTGTCGGGCGCGCAATCGGTGGCGTTCTGGCAGCAAGTGATCGACGAGTTGGCGGAAAAGGTGGCGCAGGGGTAGTGGCCGATCCTTTGGAGCGGCTTTTCGGGGACAACGATTTTTCTGCGAAAAATCAGTCCCCTTGCGAGGTTTGCACAAGGATATGTGCGATTTGGTCAGTGTCGCGGCCTATGGCTGCGTGCTAGGGGCGACGCATGACACAGATCGCCCCCACAGACGCCCGCCCCGCCGCCATCATGGGACCGCGCGAATTCATCGCAATGATCGCTATGCTGTTTGCGACCATTGCCTTTTCCATTGATGCAATGTTGCCCGCCCTGCCGGAGATTGCGGCGGAACTGTCGCCCGATGCGCCAAATGCGGCGCAGTTGATCCTGACATCCTTTGTGCTGGGCATGGGGATCGGGACGCTGTTTGCGGGGCCGTTATCGGATGCTTTTGGTCGGCGGCCGGTGATCCTTGCGGGGGCGGCGCTTTACTGTGCGTCGGCGCTGGTGGCGTATTTTTCACCCACGCTGGAGGGAGTGCTGATTGCGCGGCTGTTGCAGGGGCTTGGGTCGGCGGGGCCAAGGGTGGTGTCGCTGGCGCTTGTGCGTGACCTGTACAAGGGGCGCGACATGGCGCGGGTGGTGAGTTTCGCCATGATGATCTTTACGCTGGTTCCGGCGATTGCGCCGTTCATTGGTGAGGGGATCATGTGGGTGACGGGATGGCGTGGGATCTTTCTGGCCTTTCTGGTGTTTTCGGGCCTGTCGATGCTGTGGTTCTGGCTGCGCCAGCCGGAAACGCTGACGCCCGCACAGCGGCGGCCCTTGCGGGTGGCGACGCTGCGCGCGGCCTTTGTCGAGGTGTTGTCGCATCGGGTGGTGGTGGTGTCGATTGCGGTGCAGACGCTGGGCTTTGCCTGCCTGTTTGCCACGCTGTCGGCCACCCAGCCGATCTTTGATCAGGTCTATGGTGAGGGGGACCGCTTTGCGCTGTGGTTTGCGGTGATTGCGGTGGTGTCGGGGACATCGAGCCTGATCAACGCCAAGTTGGTGGGGCGGTTGGGGATGCGGCGGATGATCACCGTGACGCTGGCCGCGCAGGTGGTGTTTTCCTGCGCGATGCTGGTGACAAAGTCGCTGGGGATGTGGCCCGGCGCGCTGGCCTTTCCGGCGCATCTGGTGTGGACGATCGGCGTGTTCTTCATGACCGGGTTGACCATCGGCAACCTGAATGCGCTGGGGTTGGAGCCGGTGGGGCATATTGCCGGGATGGCCGCCAGTGTGATGGGGGCGATTGCGACGGTGGCGTCGGTCGTTCTGGCGGCACCGGTGGGGTTGGCGTTCAACGGGACGCCCTATCCGCTGATGGCGGGGGTTGCGGTGTTTGCGGCAGCAGGGTGGGGATTGATGCGGTTGATCCCGCGATAGGCCCTAGGATGAAATGCCTTGCGGTAATCGACCTTGCTGTAATCGACCCTGCTGTTCAGGCCGCCTCGAACGTGATTTTGCGGCGCAGGAATTGGGTGGCCTTGTTCGACACGGCCTTGGGATCGCCGGTGGTGAGGAATTTGGACTGGGTGCCTGACCCCAGAAATTCCGGGCGACGGGTGAGGTAATCGGCCAGCGATTCGGCCACAAGATTGGCCTGCGAATAGACCTTGACCCCCTGCCCCAGCGCATCCTGAAAGATGGGTTGCATCAGCGGATAATGGGTGCAGCCAAGGATCGCGGCTTCGGGCGCGGGCATCCGGCGCTTGAGCGCCTCGACATGGCTGCGAACGAGGGCTTCGGCCAGGATTTCATCGCCTTGTTCGATGGCATCGACAACGCCGCCGCAGGGTTGGGCTTCGACATCGACGCCGATGGCGCGGTAGGCCAATTCGCGTTGAAAGGCGCGGGAGGCGACGGTGGCAGGAGTGGCGAAGAGCGCCACATGTTTGATCGCCACCTCGCGCGGGGGGGAATTGTCGCCCCATTGCCGTTCGGTCAGCGCCTCGATCAGCGGAACGAACACGCCCAGCACACGTTTGCCCGGCGGAACCCAGGTTTCCTGCATCCGTTTCAACGCGGCGGCAGAGGCGGTGTTGCAGGCGAGGATCACAAGATCGCAGCCTTCGGCCCAGAGCCGTTCGGTGGCGGCGCAGGTCAGGCGGAAAATGTCGTCATGGTCGCGCACGCCGTAGGGTGCGTGGGCGTTGTCACCCAGATAGACAAACGGCACATCCGGCAGGCGGCGCGACACGGCATCCAGCACGGTCAGGCCACCAAGACCCGAGTCGAATACACCTACGGCCATGCCCTGCCCTTTCACGATTGCTGCGCATTCTGCGCCGGTTTTTCCCGATTGCCGCAACCATAGGCGGGATGCGTGCCACGGGAAAGGGTTTGCAGGCGGTGTGGCAGAATCGAAGCCCTTTGACAGCCATGCATCCTTTACATGGCAGCTATACTTCTTATGTGGGGGCTGGCGTGATAGGGTGCCGCAGATTTCAGAGGTGAGTGAAGCAGATGGATTGGGACAAGCTGCGGATTTTTCATGCGGTGGCCGACAAGGGCAGCCTGACCCATGCGGGCGATGTGCTGCATCTGAGCCAATCCGCCGTCAGTCGGCAGATCCGGGCGCTGGAAGAAAGTCTGAATGTCACGCTGTTCCACCGCCATGCCCGGGGATTGATCCTGACGGAACAGGGCGAGTTGCTGTTTGATGCGACGCAGCAGATGGTCAAGCGATTGGATGCCACCGCCGCACGTATCCGCGACAGCGAGGATGAGGTGTTCGGTGAGTTGCGGGTGACCACGACGGTGGGCTTTGGCACGCTGTGGCTGGCCCCGCGGTTGACGGCGCTTTACCAGAAATACCCGGAATTGAAGATTGACCTGATGCTGGAAGAACGGGTTCTGGACCTGCCGATGCGAGAGGCGGATGTGGCGATCCGCATGAAGGAACCCAGCCAGGCTGATCTGATCCGCAAGCGGTTGATGCAGATACGGATGCGGCTTTATGCGACGCCGGAATATCTGGCGCAGCATGGCACCCCGGTGACGATGGCGGATTTTCATTCGCATCGGTTGATCTGTCAGCATGCCGGGACGGCGCAGGTGGCGGCGGGGGCGCAACTGGTGCAGCAGTTGATGAGCCATGACATCCCGTCCACCCTGACGGTGAACAATTATTTCGGGGTCTTGCAGGGGGTGTTGAACCATATCGGAATCGGCGTTCTGCCCGATTACATCACCGAGGATTCGCCCAATCTGGTGCGTGTGTTGCCGGATGTGGAAAGCGGCGAGGTGCCGGTGTTTCTGGCCTATCCCGAAGAATTGCGCCATTCCAAGCGGGTGGCGGCGTTCCGCGAGTTCGTGAGCGAAGAGATTTTCAAGTATCGCAAACGCGAACAAGGCTGACGGGTTGGCGGCTTTCCCGTGGGCGGGTTCCGCGCCGGATGGGAAAACGTTTACACAGTTGGATAATAGACATGCACGGGGCGCATAGCGGGCATGATGTGCTGGTAGCGATGCTGCACTTGCACGGAATCGCCCGCCACCCTATTTGCAGTGGCGAGACGACGATTGAGAGTTTCTCTTGTTGTCTCATACCTCCCTGTTGGACTTGGGCCGAGCTTTTGCTCGGCCTTTTTTTTATTTTGCGGCTTTGGCGCGGAATTTGCCTGTCACGTCGGCAGAGCGGCGCGGGCTTTGCACAGGAATGCGGCGTCGTGTGGAGCGGTGGCGGCGATGGCACGGTCAAAGACGGTGCGTGAGTCGCGGATGCGGCCAGCGCGCGGCGCGGTAGGGTTGATCATCGCCAGCACCGTGGCGAGGGTTTCCAGCACGGCCAGCGCGCGGGGCAGATCGCCGGTTTCGGCCATCGCCACGGCATGGTTCAGGGAGATCACAGGTGTCGGTTCGTGGTGGTGGAGGGCTGCGTAAAGCGCAGTGATCTGTGGCCAATCGGCAGTGGGTTCGGTCATGTGGCAGGCGGCGATGGCGGCCTTGATCTGATAGGGGCCGGGGTCACGGCGGGTGATGGCGGGTGATGGCCTGATCCCAGAGCGCCCTGCCCTGCCGCAGTTTGCCCATGTCCCACAAGCGGCGGTCTTGTGGGGCGCGGGGGGGATGATGCAGCCTGCGCTGTCAATCCGGGCGGCGCGGCGGAGCCAGCCATCGGGGCGTTTGGGGATGCCAGCGCGCGCCCATTGGACAAGGGCAGAGATGGCGGCCTGGTGCAGCGCGTCTTCGGCCCGCTGAAAATCGCCAATGCCTGCGACAAGGGCCGCGATGAGGCGGCCCCGGTCGGCCCGAAGGCAGGTGTCAAGTGTCTGCTGGGGCGTCATCAAAAGGTCATCACGGGGAGGTCATCACGGGGAGGTCATCACGGGGCGCACCTCGGCCGTGCCGAGGCGGGCCACCGGAATTTCGACGGCATGGGCAAGGGCGGCGTCACCGGGGCGATTTTCGACAGGTGGGTAACGCGGGGGCAAAAATTATTGTCTCGGCGGGGTGGTGGGTGCCTTCCCCCTTTTCCTTGATCCGCCTTTCCCCTATTGCCGCGAGGCATGGACGAAGCCCAAGGGGATGCTGTCATGACCGAACCCGCCATCACGCCCGATCTGATCGCCAGCCACGGGCTGAAGCCGGATGAATATGAACGGCTTCTGGAGATCATCGGGCGGGAGCCGACCTATACCGAGTTGGGCATCTTTAGCGCGATGTGGAACGAGCATTGTTCCTATAAGTCGTCGAAGAAATGGTTGCGCACATTGCCCACCACGGGGCCGCAGGTGATTTGCGGACCGGGCGAGAATGCGGGCGTGGTTGATATTGGTGACGGGCAGGCGGTGATCTTCAAGATGGAGAGCCACAACCACCCCAGCTATATCGAACCGCATCAGGGCGCGGCGACGGGTGTGGGGGGCATTCTGCGGGATGTGTTCACGATGGGCGCGCGGCCGATTGCGGCGATGAATGCGCTGTCCTTTGGTGTGCCGTCGCATCCCAAGACCAGCCATCTGGTGAAGGGCGTGGTCGAAGGGATCGGCGCCTATGGTAATGCCTTTGGCGTGCCGACCGTGGGGGGCGAGGTGCGGTTTCACGCATCCTATAACGGCAACTGTCTGGTGAATGCCTTTGCCGCCGGGTTGGCGGATGCGGATAAAATTTTCTATTCCGTGGCCAGCGGCGTGGGGATGCCTGTCGTCTATCTGGGGGCCAAGACGGGGCGTGATGGTGTGGGCGGGGCCACGATGGCCAGTGCCGAATTTGACGACACGATCGAGGAAAAGCGCCCGACTGTGCAGGTGGGCGACCCATTTACCGAAAAGCGGCTGCTGGAAGCCTGTCTGGAGCTGATGGCATCGGGTGCGGTGATTTCCATTCAGGATATGGGCGCGGCGGGGTTGACCTGTTCGGCGGTGGAAATGGGCGACAAGGGCGGGTTGGGCATCAAGCTGCAACTGGATGACGTGCCGCAGCGCGAAACCGGCATGACGGCCTATGAGATGATGCTGTCGGAAAGCCAGGAGCGGATGCTGATGGTGCTGAAGCCCGAGATGGAGGCCGAGGCGCGGGCGATTTTCGTGAAATGGGATCTGGATTTCGCAATTGTGGGCGAAACGATCCCCGAGGATCGGTTCCTGATCCTGCATGGCAATGAGGTGAAGGCCGATCTGCCCTTGTCCAAGCTGTCATCCAGCGCGCCGGAATATGATCGGCCTTGGGTGGAGACGCCGAAGGCGGCTCCGCTTGGCGATGCGCCGGCGATTGCGCCGATGGCGGGTTTGCGGGCGCTGATCGGGTCGCCGAGCTATGCGCATAAGGCATGGGTCTGGGAACAGTATGACAGCCAGGTCGGCGCGGATACGGTGGTGACGCCGGGCCTGCCTGCGGGCGTGGTGCGGGTGCATGGCACGGGCAAGGCGTTGGCGTTTACCAGCGACGTGACGCCCCGCTATGTGAAGGCCAACCCGTTCGAGGGCGGCAAGCAGGCGGTGGCCGAAGCCTATCGGAACCTGTGCGCGGTGGGGGCAAAGCCGCTGGCCACGACGGACAACCTGAATTTCGGCAACCCGGAAAAGCCCGAAATCATGGGGCAGTTCGTGGGGGCGATCAAAGGCATCGGCGCGGCGGTGGCGGCGCTGGATATGCCCATCGTTTCGGGCAACGTGTCGCTGTATAACGAAACCGATGGAAAGGGCATTCTGCCAACGCCCACGATTGGCGCGGTTGGAATTTTGGCGTCGCTGGATGAGCTGATTGCGGGTCGTCCGGTTTCGGGCGATGCGGCGGTGATGATTGGGGCTGCTGGCGCGCATCTTGGGCAATCGGCGGTGCTGGCCGAACTGTTCGGGATCGAGGCGGGCGATGCGCCGCCGGTCGATCTGGTGGCAGAACGTGCAGCGGGAGAATTCGTGCGGGCGAACCGCAGGGCGATCAAGGCCTGTTCGGACCTTGGCGATGGCGGGCTGGCGCTGGCGGCGTTCGAAATGGCCGAGGGGGCCGGGATGGGCGTGACGCTGGAGAATAGCGAGGCCGGGTTCCTGTTTGGTGAGGATCAGGCGCGGTATCTGGTGGCGACGGCCAAGCCAGAGGCGTTGATCGCGGCAGGCAAGGCGGCGGGTGTGCCTGTGGCCGTGGTCGGGCGGTTTGGCGGGGATGTGGTGGCGTTTGGCGATGATGCCGCGCCCTTGGCAGACCTGTCGGCGCTGTATCGCGGTGCTTTTGCCAAGGCGGTTGCCTGATGCTGCGGCGGGCGACTGACGGGGAAATCCCGGCGGTCGCCGCGATGATTGCTGCGCATCCGATGGCCCTGTTGCAGCAGCCGGAGCCGTGGTTGCGCGAGATTGCGGCGGGTGACGCGCGGGGTGTGCTGGTGTGGGACCGGGGCAGCCTGGCGGGCTTTGCGACGCTGGATTGGGCCTATCCTGGGGTTGTCTATCTGTTCAATCTGGGTGTGGTGCAGCCGGGGTGTGGCGAGGGGTGTGCCTTGATCAAGGCCGTGCAGGACGAGGTTTTTGGCGGCATGGGCGCGCATCGGTTGGAATGTGATGTGGCGTTCGACAATGGCGCGGCACTGTCGGCCTTTCGCAAGGCGGGGTTTGTTCCGGAGGGGACGATGCGCGAATGTTGGAACCGGGCGCCGGGGGAGTGGGTGGATTGCCATGCTTTTGCGATGCTGGCACGTGAGTGGCGGCAATTGGAACGGCGGGGGGTGGCATGAGCCTGCGCCCTGCCCTGCCCGCTGACTTTGGTTTCATCCGTGCTTTGGCACAAAGGCCGGATTACGCGATTTACATCACCGATGAAGATGAGGCGCGGCTGGCGTTTTATGCCGGGGATGCGCGGCATCGGCTGTTGATCTGGGAACAGGATGGCGCGCGGGCGGGCTATGCGCTGTTCGCCGAGGTGGGAGAGCCATCAGGGGCGGTGGAATTGCGGCGGCTGGCGCTGGATGTGGCGGGCGGCGGGCGCGGGATGGCCTTTGTGACTGCGTTGACGGATTACGGATTTTCCGAACTGGGCGCCCTGCGGGTCTGGCTGGATGCGAGCGGCGAGAATCTGCGGGCGCAGAAGGTTTACGAACGTGCGGGCTATCGTCTGGAGGGGCGGCTGCGGCGGCATTGGTATCGCCCGATACTTGGGCGGACGGTGGACCTGATGCTGTATGGGATGTTGCGAGAGGAATGGATGGTGGCGCGGGGACTTGCAGCCCCTGCCCTGTAGGCATATCTCTTTGCCTGACAGACCGAGGAACAGACCATGCCGATGACTGCGCGCGATATCGAAAACCTGATCCGGGAAAGTTTCCCCCAGGCGCGGATCACGGTGGAAGGCGATGATGGCCAGCACTTTTCGGCCGAGGTGATCGACGCCAGTTTCAAGGGCATGAATCGGGTGCAGCAGCAGCGGGCGGTCTATGCCGCGCTGAAGGGCAAGATGGATGGCGCGCATGGAGAGCTTCATGCGCTGGCGCTGACGACGAAAGCGCCGGATTGAAAGGATTAGGGATATGAGCGCGCAGGACCAGATCCGCGAGACGATCGAAAAGAATGACGTGGTGCTGTTCATGAAAGGCACCAAGATGATGCCACAATGCGGGTTTTCATCCCGCGTGGCGGGTGTGCTGAATTACATGGGCGTGGAATTTGCCGATGTGAACGTGCTGGCCGATGCCGATGTGCGGCAGGGCATCAAGGATTTCAGCGACTGGCCGACGATCCCGCAGCTTTATGTGAAGGGCGAATTTGTCGGCGGTTGTGACATCGTGACCGAGATGACGCTGTCGGGCGAACTGGATTCGCTGTTCGAGGCGAAGGGCGTGGCGTTTGACAAGGATGCCGCCAACAAGATCCGCGAGGCGAATGGCTGACGCCATTCGCATTCCTGACGGAAGGCCCGCCCTTGGCGGGTCTTTTTTTGTTTTGTGGAACGTTTTTGGGTTGGGGATGACCGGACCTGTTGCAGGGAGTTTTGGCGTGCCCCTTACCCTACCTTGCAGCCTGACAGGATCGGATCTTCGGTTCCGGCCTCGCTGTTCTTCCAGTAAAGCGTCGCGTCGTCACCCTTTGTCCACCAGACATAGTTTGATCCGTCTGAGGGCCAGCCATAGCGCGCACCGGATGCGGCGGGCTCTGTGTAAAGCAGGATTTGCCTGCCTTCGACCTGCAACACGGCCAGCGATGTATCATCCGCGTTGACATAGACAACCGGAACGGTGACGCCCCGGTCGCAGGTGTAGGTCTGGTTCGTGACCTGTGTTTCGGCCCAGAGGGGCGCGGCCATCAGGCAGAGCGTAAGGGTAGCGCGCAGCAGCATCAGGCGGACCTGTTGGCATCGTCGATGCGGTCGGCCAGCGCCTCGGCCCGAGCGGCGATTTCGGCCAGGGTCTCGGTGACCTGTGGCGGGATCACCGGCACTTCGACGCGGGTTTCGGGGCGGGCTTCCAGTTCGGCAAGGCGCGATTTGAGGGTGCGAATCTCATCCTCGACCGCGGCGGTCTTGTCGGCCAGCATCAGGCCCGCCATCAAAAGCATCTTTGCTTCTGGCAAGCGGCCCATCTGGCCGATCAAGGGCTGCGCTTCGGCATCCAGCATGGCGGCGGCGGCGCGCAGGAAATGTTCCTCGCCTTCCTGGCAGGCGACCGGAAAGGCACGACCGCCGATGGTGATGGTAAGTTCAGGCATCGAAACGATCTTCCGTATTTTGGGGGTCTTCCGTGATGAGGGGGGTCAGTTCCGCAAGGATTTCATCCATTTCGGCCACTTCGGACAGGCGGGTGACGCGGATGGCTTCAAGTTCGGCCATCATGGCACGGTTGATCTGTTCGGGGTCGGCCAGGTTGGCAGTCTGTGCCCGGCGCAGGCCACGCAGGTTTTCGCGCAGTTGCACGACGGTTTTGCGCATCCGGTGGATTTCAAGCCCCTGCACATCCAGTTGCGCGGTCATCTTTTCGATCTTGGCAAGCAGTTCCGCCTGATCCGCAGGGGGGGCGGGTGGTGCTGTGGGGGCCAAGTCGGGGGCCAGATCGGGGGCCAGATCTGGCGGTGCGGCGTTTTCTGCCGCTTCGGTCAGATCGGCGATCTGCTGGCGCAGTTCCGCCACGACAAGCCGTTCGGCGGCCAGCGCGTCATGCATGCGCTGCGCGAGATCGGCATCAAAGACAGCCGCTGTTGGTGTGTCACCATCCGGGTCCACATCGGCGGCCATCGGGGCGGCCTGCGCGTTTGCGGCAAGGGTTTCGATGCCTTCGCCGATACGGTGCAAGGCGGCGGCGATACGGCGTTCCAGCTCGGCCATGTCCTGCATAGAATTGCCTTTCTGTCGTGGCGTTCGTTTCTTTTCGTTCAGGTGCCAGGTTCTGCGACCGAATCATGACACCAAGGCCTGTCACGCAGTGTAGCGCAAGAATATGGCGCTTCTCACCCCTTTGCACCCAAGGGGTTGCGCGGATTGCTTGATCTTGCCGGACGGACTGCTTAGAGCGGGCGCGCACAGCCTGCTGTGATCAATGGACCCTTTGTTCAGACAGGACCACGGAATTGGATATTCAAACACTCCGCGCCCGCCACCCGGATCATTGGAAACGCGCCTGCGCCATCCGCACCTTGACGCTGGATGCGGTGGCTGCGGCGAATTCGGGCCATTCGGGGATGCCGATGGGGATGGCGGATGTGGCGACGGTGCTGTTTGAAAAGCACCTGAGTTTCGATCCTGCCGCGCCGCGTTGGCCCAATCGGGACCGGTTCATCCTGTCGGCCGGGCATGGGTCGATGCTGATCTATGCGCTGCTGCATCTGACCGGCTATGCCGACATGACGCTGGAGCAGATCAAGAATTTCCGTCAGTGGGGTGCCATCACCGCAGGCCACCCGGAATTCGGCCATGTCGAAGGGGTGGAGACGACCACCGGGCCGCTGGGGCAAGGGATCGCCAATGCCGTGGGCTTTGCGATGGCCGAGGAAAACCTGCGTGCGCGTTGGGGATCGAAGATCGTGGATCACCACACCTATGTGATCGCGGGCGACGGCTGTTTGATGGAAGGCGTCAGCCAGGAGGCGATTGCGCTGGCGGGCAAGCAGGCGTTGTCGCGGTTGATCGTGCTGTGGGATGACAATGGCATTACCATCGACGGCAAGGTTTCGATTGCCGATGTGACGGATCAGAAGGCGCGGTTTGCGGCGTCGGGCTGGAACGTCCTGTCGTGTGACGGGCATGACCCTGAGGATATTGATCGCGCCATCGCGGTGGCCAAGGCATCCGACAAGCCCACGATGATTGCCTGCAAGACGCATATCGCGCTGGGCCATGCGGCGCAGGACACATCCAAGGGCCACGGCGCGCTGACGGATGCGGCGCAGATGAAGGCCGCGAAAGAGGCCTATGGCTGGGATTATGCGCCGTTTGAAATTCCGGGCGATGTGAAGGCCGCCTGGGAGGCCAAGGGCAAGCGCGGGGCTGTGGCCCATGCGGAATGGGCGGCGCGGTTGGCGGCCCTGTCAGCCGCGAAACAGGCGGAGTTTGCGCGCATCTTTGCCGGTGAAGCCCCGGCAAAGCTGGGATCGGTGATCCGGGCGCTGAAGAAGCAGGCCGTGGAAGATGCGCCGAAGCTGGCGACGCGGGCGGCATCGGAAAAGGTGCTGGCGGCGGTGAACCCGGTGATGACGGAAACCATCGGGGGATCGGCGGACCTGACCGGGTCGAACAACACCAAGACCGCCGATATGGGCGTTTTCACCCCCGAAGACCGCAAGGGGCGTTACGTGTATTACGGCATCCGCGAACATGGCATGGCGGCCGCGATGAACGGCATGGCGCTGCATGGCGGGGTGCGGCCCTATGGCGGCACCTTTATGTGTTTCACCGATTACGCGCGGCCTTCGATGCGGCTGTCGGCGCTGATGGGTGTGCCGGTGGTTTATGTCATGACGCATGACAGCATCGGGCTGGGCGAGGATGGGCCGACGCATCAGCCGGTGGAACATCTGGCGATCAGCCGGTCGACGCCCAATACGTTGGTGATCCGGCCTGCGGATATGGTGGAAACGGCGGAAGCCTGGGAAGTGGCGCTGACGCAGAAGGCGACGCCGACCGTTCTGGCGTTGTCGCGGCAGAACCTGCCTGCGGTGCGCAAGACGCATACGACGCAGAACCTTGTGGCGAAGGGGGCTTATGTGCTGGCCGAGGCGACGGGTAAGCGGCAGGTGATCCTGATGGCGACCGGGTCCGAGGTGGAGATTGCCCTGAAGGCGCGCGAGGCGCTGGAGGCCGAAGGGATCGGCACGCGGGTGGTTTCTGTGCCGTCGATGGAGTTGTTCGCGCAGCAGGATGAGGCGTACCGCAAGCGCGTGCTGCCCGGTGGGCCGGTACGGGTGGCGATTGAGGCGGGCGTTCGGATGGGCTGGGACCGGTGGTTGCTGGGCGAGCGCGGGAAAGAGGCGAAGGCCGGGTTCATCGGCATGTCGTCCTTTGGCGCCTCTGCCCCGATGGAGCGGCTGTACAAAGAGTTTGGCATCACGGCCGAGCATACCGTGGCGATGGTGAAATCGCTGCTGTGACGCGTCAGGGGCGCAGGGCGTAACGTCCTGCGCCTTGCGCGAACAGGATCAGGCAACCGCCTGCAATGGCCCAGTTTTTAACGAAGATCGACATCTGCCACGGGTCGGTGGGGATGTAGTGAAACAGGCTTGTCACCCCGCAATAGGCGGCGAGACACAGGGCAAGCGGGCGGACCTGCCAGCCTAGGATCAGGGCCACGCCGGCGCAGAGGTTGAAGGCCAGCGCGGGCCAGACCAGCCAGTCCGGCCAGCCCTGTGTGGCGAGCAGGGTTTCCACCGCCAGCGGGTTGCTGGCCTTTTGTGCCGCCCCGGCAAGGAACAGCGCCGCAATCAGGATGCGACCGGCCAGCGTTGCCAGATCGCCCGCGGGGTGGGTCATGCCTTGGCCTTGGTTGGGCGGATCGCGGCGATGAGGGGGCCAATGATCCGGGTCGCTACCGGGATCAGCAGGACACCGAGGATCAGGCCGAAGATGCCGTCGAAAAAGGCGGTGACGGCCCAGGAAACCAGACCTTGCGCCGTGCCGATGGCGGCCGCGGCAAGGTCGGCGGCGTGGTGGATGGTTTCATAAGGCCAGGCCCAGAGATGCGTCACCTCTAGCCCGTGGACAACGATATTGCCACCAACCCACAGCATCGCAGCGGTGCCGACGGTGGAGAGGAAGGCCATGAGTTTCGGCATCCCCTTGACCAGCCCGCGGCCAAACGCCCGCCCTGCCCCGGTGCGGCCCGTGGCGGCCATGTGCAGGCCGACATCATCCATCTTCACGATCAGGGCAACGGCCCCATAGACAACAACGGTGATCAGCAGGCCCACAACGGCCAGCGTGATGGCCTGCATCCAGAAGCTGGGGCTTTCGATGGTGGCCAGCGCGATGGTCATGATTTCGGCCGACAGGATGAAATCGGTCTTGATGGCACCGGCGACCTTTTCCTCCTCCAGGCGGGTGGGATCCTTTGTGTCGAAATCGGCCTCGACCGCGTGGTCGGCATGGGGGGCAAGGGCGTGAACAACTTTTTCCGCGCCTTCAAAGCAGAGATAAGCCCCGCCCAGCATCAAAAGGGGCGTGATGGCCTGCGGCAGGAAGTGATCGAGTGCCAGCAGCGCGGGCAGAAGGATGACCAGCTTGTTGCGGATGGACCCCACCGCGATGCGCCAGATGATGGGAAGTTCGCGGTCCGCCTTGAACCCGTGGACGTATTTGGGGGTGACAGCGGCGTCGTCGATCACCACACCCGCCGCCTTGACCCCGGCCTTGGTGGCGGCGGCGGCGATGTCATCAACAGAGGCGGCGGCGACCTTGGCGATGGCAGCCACGTCATCCAGCAGGGCGAGCAATCCACTCATCATGAAATTCCTTTTTATCTTGCCCTTTGGTAGCCCGGCTGCGGCGAATTGGCAAAGGCTTCGGCATGTTAGCGCAAAACGGCGATGTTTGCGGTAACATATTGATTTTCCGTCGGTTTTGGACTTTTCCCAGGGTGGAGCCTTGGGTATGTGTGTGGCATCCCACGGTATGCAACGGCATGGAGCGGCGCGAATGACCATCACCATCGGCATCAATGGCTTTGGCCGGATCGGGCGCTGCACGCTGGCGCATATCGCGGAAAGCAACCGCAATGATGTGCAAGTGGTGGCGATCAACGCCACGGGGCCGGTGGAAACCAACGCGCATCTGTTGAAATACGATTCGGTTCATGGGCGGTTTCCTGGCACCGTGAAAGTGACGGGCGGGATGCTGGATCTGGGGCGTGGGCCGATCCGGGTGATGTCGAGCTATGATCCTACTACCCTTGATTGGGAGGGTGTCGATGTGGTGCTGGAATGCACCGGGAATTTCAATGACCGTGACAAGGCGAGCGTCCATCTGGGGCGTGGGGCGCGGCGGGTGCTGGTGTCGGCCCCGGCCAAGCGGGCGGACAAGACGGTGGTTTACGGCGTGAACCATCGGCAATTGACCAATGACCATCTGGTCGTGTCGAACGGGTCTTGCACGACCAACTGTCTGGCGCCGCTGGCCAAGGTGTTGAACGATGCCATCGGGATCGAAAGCGGCATCATGACGACGATCCATTCCTATACCGGTGACCAGCCGACGCTGGACCGCCGCCATACCGATCTTTACCGCGCGCGGGCGGCGGCGATGGCGATGATCCCCACCAGCACGGGCGCGGCCAAGGCTTTGGGTGAGGTGCTGCCGGAACTGGCAGGCAAGCTGGACGGGACGGCGATCCGAGTGCCGACGCCGAATGTAAGCGCGGTCGACCTGACCTTTGTGGCGGGAAAATCGGTGACGGTGGCCGATGTGAACGAAATCGTGCGCGAGGCGGCGGCAGGGTATATGGGGATGGTGCTGGCCTATGACCCGGAACCCAAGGTTTCGATCGACTTTAACCACACGCCGCATTCGTCTATCTTTGCGCCGGATCAGACGAAGGTTGTCGGTGGCCGCACGGTGCGGGTGCTGGCTTGGTATGACAACGAGTGGGGCTTCTCTTGCCGGATGGCCGACGTGGCCGGGGTGATGGGGCGGCTCCTCCACTAGATCGGAGGGGTCGTGACTGACCGTATCGCGCTTGTTCTTGGGGTGGTGTTGCTGGGGGCGATTGCCCTTGATGTTCTTGCCAATGGCGGCGCGGCTTTGCTTTTTCTGATGAGAAAGTTCTTCGTCTTTATCGAATTCTTGGCATTCTGGCGCTGACCCGCGAGAGTTGGGTTGATTTGTTGGCTGTTCTGCGGATGTTAGCGCTATCAAACGCGGCGGATTCGCCGCATTACCCACCGTCGGAGGAAATTCCATGACCGTCAAAGTTGCCATCAACGGATTTGGCCGTATCGGGCGCAACGTGCTGCGGGGGATCATTGAATCCGGCCGCACGGATATTGAGGTCGTGGCGATCAACGACCTGGGACCGGTTGAAACGAACGCACATCTGTTGCGGTTCGATTCGGTGCATGGTCGGTTTCCCGGCGTGGTGACGACCGGTGAGGACTGGATCGACGCGGGCCGTGGGCGGATGACGGTGACGGCGATCAAGAACCCGGCAGACCTGCCCTGGGGGCATGTTGATATCGTGATGGAATGCACCGGCATCTTCACCAGCAAGGAAAAGTGCCTGCCGCATCTGGAAAACGGGGCCAAGCGCGTGCTGATCAGCGCGCCGGGTGATGGGGCGGACAAGACCATCGTTTATGGCGTGAACCATGACACGCTGACAAAGGATGATCTGGTCGTTTCGAACGCATCCTGCACGACCAACTGCCTGTCGCCGGTGGCGAAGGTATTGCATGACGTGATCGGGATCGAAAAGGGGATGATGACCACCATCCATTCCTATACCGGCGATCAGCCGACGCTGGATACGATGCACAAGGATCTGTATCGCGGGCGGGCGGCGGCGCTGTCGATGATCCCCACCAGCACGGGTGCGGCCAAGGCGGTGGGACTGGTGCTGCCGGAGTTGAAGGGCAAGATGGACGGTTTTGCCATCCGGGTGCCGACGCCGAACGTATCGGTGGTGGACCTGAAGTTCCTGGCCAAGCGCGCGACCAGCGTGGAAGAGATCAACGCTGCGATCAAGGCGGCGGCGGATGGGCCAATGAAGGGCATCCTTGGCTATACGATGTTCAAGAATGTGTCGGCCGATTTCAACCACGATCCGCATTCCAGCATCTTTCACATGGATCAGACCAAGGTGATGGACGGGACGTTCTGTTCGATCCTGACTTGGTATGACAATGAATGGGGCTTTTCCAACCGGATGGCGGATACTGCCGTCGCAATGGGCAAACTTATCTGATTAGATCGGGGTCGGTGCATGTTTCAGGCCGGTCACGGAATGTGACCGGTCTTTGCTTTTATACGGCCTGATCTTCGTTACATGTAACCTATGGATCTTGTCGTCATCATTGCCATTCTGACCGGGCTTTTTCTGGCGATCGCGCTGGCGGAACCGCTGGCTGCGCGGTTGCGGCTGCCGACGGCGGTGTTGTTGGCGGCGTTGGGGATGGCGATTGGCGGCGGCGCGGCATGGTTTTGGCGCACCGACGTGACCGATGCACTGAACCCCGTGGCGCTGGCCATCCTGAATCTGCCGATTTCGTCGGATGTGTTCATCTATGTTCTGCTGCCGATCCTGCTGTTCCAGGTTTCGCTGACGTTGAACCTGCGGCGGTTGATGGATGACTGGGTGCCGGTTCTGACGCTTGCGGTGATTGCGGTGATCGTGGCCACGGTGGTGATCGGGCTGGCGTTGACGCCGTTTACCACCCTGCCCCTGCTGGCCTGTCTGCTGTTGGGGTCCATCGTATCGACCACCGATCCTTCGGCGGTGGTCAGCATCTTTCGCGCCACGCCCGCGCCGCAGCGGTTGGCGCGGATTGTCGAAGGGGAAAGCCTGCTGAACGACGCGGCGGCGATTGCGTTGTTTTCGGTGTTTCTGGCGGCGGTGGAGATTGGCGATACGGCGCTGGATCCCTTTGCGGTGATGATGGAGTTGCCGTGGATGATTGCGTCTGGTGCGGTTGTCGGGGCGGTGCTGGGGCGGCTGGCTGTGGCGGCGATGGCGGCGATGAACCCCTTTCCGCTGGCGCAGCTTTCGGTGAGTTTCGCCCTGCCCTTTGCGACATTTTTGGTGACGGATCAGCTTTTGGCGGGGTCTGGCGTGGTGTCGGCAGTGGCGGCGGGGATGGCGGTCAACCTGCTGTCGCCGGGGCGGGTGGCCCCCCCTGCCCTGACGCTGCTGCGCGATGCCTGGAACCTGCTGGCCTATTGGGCAGGCGGGTTGATCTTTGTGCTGGCGGCGCTTGTGGTGCCTCGCGCATTAAGCCAGGCGACCCTGCACGATCTGGGGCTGGTGGTGGTGGTGATCATCGCGGCCTTTGTCGCGCGGGCGGTTGTGCTGTGGGGGTTGTTGCCGCTGCTGACGGCGGCACGACTGTCGCCGCGGGTGGAGGGGCCGTATCGCATCGCCATTCTTTGGGGCGGATTGCGGGGGGCGGTCACGCTGGCGTTGGCGTTGGCTGTGACGGAAAATACCGCCATCCCGTTCGAGGTAAAGCGGCAGGTCGGTATCGTGGCGACGGGGTTCGTGCTGTTCACGCTGCTGGTGCAGGGCACGACGTTGCGGATGCTGATCGGTTTGCTGGGGCTGGACCGGCTGTCGCCGCTGGATCGGGCGCTGTCCGAGCAGGTTGTGGCGGTGGCCTTGCAGGATGTGCGGGAAACCGTCGCCGATACCGTGCGGCAGTTGGACCTGACGCCGGCCATCATCCGGGAAGAGGCGGTGCGCTTTGGTGAGCGGCTGAATGAAGCGGTGGACCGTGCGGATGAGGCGAAGGACATTCTGGACAAGGACCGGGTGACGCTGGGGCTTGTGGCACTTGCGGGGCATGAACGGGATCTGGTGCTGGATGCGTTCCGCGACCGGTTGATTTCGGCGCGGATTGCGGAACGGATGCTGGCTGATGCGGATCGGTTGATCGAAGCAACGCGAACGGCGGGGCGTGCCGGGTATCGGGCGCAGGCGCGGCGGTCGCTGCGGCGGGGCCGGATGCTGCGATTGGCGGAATGGGCCTATAGCCGGTTTCGGGTGAAAACCGGTTTGCAGAACCTGATCGCGGACCGGTTCGAGTTTCTGGTGGGCGAATTGCAGGCCTTTCGTGCGCTGCGCACCTTTGTTGAACGGCGCATCCTGCGGATTCACGGCAAGCGGGTGGCGAATGTGCTGCGCGAATTGCTGCGCTGGCGGATGGAGGAAAGCGGGCGCGAACTGGAAGGTTTGCGTATCCAGTTTCCCGGCTATGCCGAAGAGGTGGAACGGCGGCTGATCCGGCGGCTGGCGCTGCGGCGTGAAGAACAGGAATATGACCAATACACGCAGGACGGGCTGATCGGGCCGGAATTGCAGATGGCGCTGCAACAGCGGATCAACACAGAACGGGCGCGATTGGCGGAACGGCCCCGGCTGGACCTGAGGTTGCAGCGCATGGACATCGTTCGGACCTTTCCGTTGTTTGCCGGGTTGGATGAGGCGACCTTGGTGCAGCTTTCGCGCCGCATGAAGACGGTCTATGCCGCGCCAGAGGATGTGCTGATCCGCAAGGAGGAATTGCCGGACCGGGTCTGGTTTGTGGCCAGCGGCGCGGTCGAGGCAGAGGTGGCCGGAAACCGCGTGCTGCTGGGGCATGGTGAGATGTTTGGCCATCTGTCGGTGCTGCAAAAGCGGCCAAGGCGGGCCACGGTGCGGGCGATCAGCCATACAACGCTGGTGACATTGGCCGAGACGGAGTTTCGTGAATTGGTGCAGCAAGCCCCGCAGCTGGCTGCGGCGGTGAAGGCAAGCGCCGAAAAGCGGGGCGTGATGGTGGATATTCCAGCGGCCGCAGCGCCGCCGGTGGCCCCTACCCCGCTATGGGTAACGCAATTGAAGGAAGCATTGCGATACAGGTCATAGCCATGCGTCCGACGCATGACGGCATCTTGCGCTTGGCGGTTGCTGGCGGGGTGGATTGCGCCCATCTTTGGATCACGTCGAAGGGACAACCGAAAAGCCCTTGGCGCCATAAAGGAAAGAACAAATGAAACTGATTGAAACCCTGAAGGCTGCTGCCGCGAACCGTGCGCAATACCGCATCACCCGCGACGAGATTGCCCGCATGCCACGCGACGTGGCGCTGGATCTGGGGATTTTCCCGGAAGACGCGCACCGCATCGCCTGGGCTGCTGTTTACGGCAAATAAGGAATTTCAACCGTATCGAACGGGAAAAGGGGGCCGCCTTGGCCCCCTTTTTCGTATCAGCCAAACCGACGGATCAGCGCGGCCTGCACCGGGGGGGTAACGAATTTCGACACGTCGCCCCCAAGGCGGGCAATTTCCTTGACCAGTTTTGAAGCAATCGCCTGACGGCGGGCATCGGCCATCATGAACACGGTTTCAATCGAGGCATCCAGCGCGCGGTTCATGCCAACCATCTGAAATTCGTATTCAAAATCGGCTACGGCGCGCAGGCCACGCACAATGACGCTGGCGCCGACATCGCGGGCGCAGTCGATCAACAGGTTTTCAAAGGGATGCACCACAATTTCGCCGCCAGTCTTGGCGGTGATGGCGGCGCATTCCGCCTCGACCATTGCGACACGTTCTTCAAGCGTGAAAAGCGGCCCCTTGTCACGGTTGATCGCCACGCCGATCACCAGCCTGTCGACAAGCGCCATAGCGCGCTGGATGATATCGACATGACCAAGCGTTATCGGGTCGAATGTGCCCGGATATAGGCCGATACGCATGGGTCCGCTCCCCCCGTTTTCGCTCGCCGCACGCAACATTATTGCGCGACAGAGTGCAAGGCCCAAAGTGCCGGGCCAGATACCAGCCCAAAAATTGGGGTCAGAAGCCCTTGATCATGCCTTCGAGCGCGTCCTTTTCGGCGGCCAGCTCGTTCAGCCGCGCCTTGACGACATCGCCGATGGAGATGAGGCCAACCATCTGGTTTCCATCCATCACCGGCATGTGGCGAAAACGGCCATCCGTCATTTTCTGCAACACATCATCGGCGCGGTCTTCGCGGCGGCAGCCAACAAGATTGGCGGTCATGATCTTGTCAACGGTATCCGTCATGCAGCCAAATCCGCGCAGGCCGATTTCGCGCACGATATCGCGTTCCGACACGATGCCCAAAGCGCGCTTGCCATCGGGCGATACGATCACCGCCCCGATGCGGCGGGATGACAGAATTTCGGCTGTCTGCGCAACGGTTGTGGCGGGGGTGACAGTCACCACGCCGTCATCCGGTTTGGACTTCAGGATTTGGCTGACAAGCATGGGGTTCCTCCCTCTCCAGTCTTGTTGGGTTGATGCTGCGCCGGGGAAATCCGTCTGTCAACGATGCATGGAGCCTTGAGGATCAGAGGGTTGGCAGGAAATAGGAAGGCCAGTGGCCGCGCGGGGACAAGGGGGCGGCCCTACACATGTTGGTTTTCGTGAGGAGTGGTTTCTAACCGCGCGACCTCGCGCCGGATGCCTTGCGCCAGCAAGTCGGCAAAGCGGTTCAGCCGTTCGACCCGGCCATCATCGGCGTGTCGGATCAGCCAGAAGCTGCGCGTCAGCGACACCTGATCCGGGATCAGCTTGATCAGTTCGGGGGCGGCGGGAAGGGCGAAATCATGCACGACGCCCACCCCTGCCCCGGCGCGCAGCCAGTTGAGTTGGACAGAGACGGAGTTGGACGCCAGAGCCACACTGCGCGCGCCCAAGGCGGTGAGGTAATCCAATTCCTTGTCGTGGATCATGTCCGGGATATAGCCGATCAGGCGGTGCTGGTTCAGATCGGCGACCGTGAACAGCGGCGCGGCGCGGGCCAGGTAATCGGGATGCGCGGCAAGGTGCAGGCGGTAATCGGTCAGCTTCTGCACCGTCAGGCGCCCCGCTGTGGGGCGACTGACGGCGATGGCAAGGTCTGCTTCGCGTTTTGACAGGTTGAAGACCCGGGGCAGCGCGACAATCTGCACCTCGAGCCCAGGATTGGCATCGCAGATCGCGGCCAGCACCTGTGGCAGCAGATAATTGGCACAGCCGTCCGGCGCGCCGATGCGAATTTGACCAGACAGCCCTTCTGGCCCGGTCAACGCCTCGCGCGCGCCATCAAGGGCGGCCTCTGCCCGTTCTGCATGCGGCAGCAGGCGGGTGCCTTCTTCGGTCAGGGCATACCCTTGGGGCGATTTGGCAAATAGGCGCGCACCCATCGCCTCTTCCAGACGGGCGATGCGGCGGCCGACGGTCGCGGCGTCGATCATCAGGCGCTTGCCCGCACCCGACAGGCTTTCGCTGCGGGCGACAGCCAGGAAGATGCGCAGGTCATCCCAATCCATGTTTTGCAATCCTGCAAAGCCTTTTTGAAATCTTGCCTCTGTTTGCCGCATTTTCGCAAGGCTATAGTGGCGACAGAAAATCGGGAGACATGAGATGAAAGAAATCGGTCACTGGATCAACGGCAAGCATGTGGCGGGAACGTCGGGGCGATTTGCCGATGTGTTCAACCCGGCGACGGGCGAGGTGCAGGCGCGCGTGGCGTTGGCCAGCAAGGCCGAACTGGACGCCGCCACCGCCGATGCCGCCAAGGCGCAGGTGAAATGGGGCGCGACCAACCCGCAACGCCGGGCGCGGGTGATGATGGAATTTGTGCGCCTGTTGAACCGCGACATGGACAAGCTGGCCGAGGCGCTGTCATCTGAGCATGGCAAGACCATCCCGGACGCCAAGGGCGACATCCAGCGCGGGCTGGAGGTGATGGAATTCTGCATCGGCGCGCCGCATCTGTTGAAGGGTGAATTCACCGACAGTGCCGGTCCAGGGATCGACATGTATTCCATGCGCCAACCCATTGGCGTTGCTGCCGGAATCACGCCGTTCAACTTTCCGGCGATGATCCCGATGTGGAAGATGGGGCCGGCGCTGGCTTGTGGGAACGCTTTTATCCTGAAGCCGTCCGAGCGTGACCCTTCGGTGCCGCTGATGCTGGCTGAATTGATGCAAGAAGCTGGTCTGCCGGATGGCGTTTTGCAGGTGATCAACGGCGACAAGGAGTCGGTGGATGCGATCCTGGACAGCCCGATCATTGCCGGGATCGGTTTCGTGGGGTCCACCCCGATTGCCGAATACATCTATGGCCGTGGCTGTTCCAACGGCAAGCGCGTGCAGTGCTTTGGCGGCGCCAAGAACCACATGATCATCATGCCGGATGCCGATATGGATCAGGCGGCGGATGCGCTGGTTGGCGCGGGGTATGGCGCGGCGGGCGAACGCTGCATGGCGATTTCCGTCGCGGTGCCGGTGGGCGATGAGACGGCGGATCGGTTGATCGAAAAGCTGATCCCGCGGATCGAGAAGTTGAAGGTCGGTCCCTATACCGCTGGTAATGATGTGGATTATGGCCCTGTGGTCACGGCGGCGGCGAAGGCTAACATCCTGAAGCTGGTGGAATCCGGTGTGGCGCAGGGCGCGAAGCTGGTGGTTGATGGGCGTGGTTTCAAGTTGCAGGGTTATGAGGACGGGTTCTTTGTCGGGCCGCATCTGTTTGACCATGTGACCCGCGACATGGACATTTACCGGAAAGAAATCTTTGGGCCGGTCCTGTCGACCGTGCGCGCAAAGACCTATGAAGAGGCGCTGGCCTATGCAATGGACCATGAATACGGCAATGGCACCGCGATCTATACACGCGATGGCGATACTGCGCGGGATTTTGCGGCGCGGGTGAACGTCGGCATGATCGGGATCAACGTGCCGATCCCGGTTCCGCTGGCCTATCACACCTTTGGTGGGTGGAAGAAATCCGCCTTTGGCGATTTGAACCAGCATGGGCCGGATTCGTTCCGTTTCTATACGCGGACCAAGACCATCACCTCGCGCTGGCCATCGGGGATCAAGGAAGGCGCGAGCCTGAACTTCAAGCCGATGGATTAATGTGCGGAGAATTCACCGGATCGGGCCGCCCTGTTGGGCGGCCCTTTTTTTCGTTGCGTTGGGCAAATGGCCCATCCCTTTCCCGATCAAACCAGCAGACAACACATGCAGGATTTGATATGCTTTGCCTGTCCCGATGGTTCGGGAAGAACATAGGAGCGGGAAAGATGTTCAAGACCAATGTCGGTGGAATGGACCGTATTTTGCGCATCGTGGTGGGTTTGGCCTTGTTGGCCGGGTTTTTCCTGAACCCTGACGCGACATATCGTTGGGCCTATCTGATCGGGATCGTGCCACTGGCGACAGGGTTGATGTCGTCCTGCCCGCTTTATTCGATCCTTGGCGTTTCGACCTGCCCGATGAAGCGTTAGGTGCATCGCATCGCCGCAACGTGATGCCACCCCTGGTCGGGGTGGCACCGGTTCATTCGGCCGCCATCCGTTTGGGTTTCAGCATGTCCTTGAGGTAGCGGCCCGTATGGCTTGCCGCGACGGCGGCAACGTCTTCGGGCGTGCCTTGCGCCACAATCTGCCCCCCGCCATCACCGCCTTCGGGGCCGATGTCGATGATCCAGTCGGCGGTTTTGACCACATCAAGGTTATGTTCGATCACAACCACCGTGTTGCCCTGGTCTACAAGTTCATGCAGCACTTCCAACAGCTTGCGAACGTCTTCGAAATGCAGGCCGGTTGTCGGTTCATCAAGGATATAAAGCGTGCGGCCGGTCGCGCGGCGGGCAAGTTCCTTGGAGAGTTTCACACGCTGTGCCTCACCTCCGGAAAGCGTCGTGGCCTGCTGGCCCACCTTGATGTAACCAAGCCCGACCTGACACAGGGCATCCATCTTTTCGCGGATGGCTGGCACAGCGGTGAAGAAGGTTTGCGCGTCTTCACATGTCATATCAAGAACGTCTGATATGCTTTTGTTTTTGAACTTTATTTCTAGCGTTTCCCGATTGTAGCGTGCGCCTTTGCAGGTTTCGCAAGTGACATAGACATCGGGCAAAAAGTGCATTTCGATCTTGATGACGCCGTCACCCTGACATGCCTCGCACCGCCCGCCCTTTACGTTGAAACTGAACCGTCCGGGTTGATAGCCGCGCGCCTTGGATTCGGGCAGGCCAGCAAACCAATCACGGATCGGCGTGAAGGCCCCGGTGTAAGTGGCTGGATTTGAACGCGGAGTCCGGCCGATGGGGCGTTGGTCGATGTCGATGACCTTGTCCAGATGTTCAAAGCCCCGGATCGTTTCGCAGGGTGACGGGGTTTCACGGGCGCCGTTCAGGCGGGTGGCGGCGGTCTTGAACAGGGTTTCGATCGTCAGGGTGGATTTTCCGCCCCCTGAAACACCGGTCACGCAGACGAATTTGCCCAGAGGAAAATCAACGGTCAGGTTCTTGAGGTTGTTGCCTGTGGCACCCACGACGGTGAGTTTCTTGCCGTTCCCCGTGCGGCGCGTCTTTGGAACCGCGATTTCGCGCTGACCTGACAGGTATTGCCCTGTCAGGCTGACAGGATCGGCAGCAACTTGGGCGGGGGTGCCGTGACTTACCACGCGGCCACCGTGAACGCCCGCGCCGGGGCCGATGTCGAACACATAATCCGCCTCGCGGATGGCGTCTTCGTCATGTTCCACGACAAGCACGGTATTGCCCTGATCGCGCAGGTTTTTTAGCGTGGTGAGAAGGCGGTCATTGTCGCGTTGGTGCAGGCCGATGGAGGGTTCGTCCAGCACGTAAAGCACGCCCGTCAAACCGCTGCCAATCTGGCTGGCCAGACGGATGCGCTGGGATTCACCACCCGACAGGGTGCCTGCGTTGCGCGACAAGGTCAGGTAATCAAGCCCGACATTCACAAGGAATCCAAGACGTTCGCGGATTTCCTTGATGATGGCGCGGGCGATTTCATTTTTCTGGTTCGACAAGGCATCCGGCACCGTGCCGATCCAGGCATGCGCCTCTTTGATCGACATGCGGACGACTTCACCGATATGCAGGCCGGCAATTTTTACCGCCAGCGCCTCGGGCTTCAGGCGATAGCCGTGGCAAGTGCCGCAGTCGCGGTTGTTCTGATAGCGTTCAAATTCTTCGCGCACCCAATTGCTGTCGGTTTCGCGGTAGCGGCGTTCCATGTTGGGAATGACGCCTTCGAACACGCGAGAGACTTCGTAGATGCGGCCGCCTTCGTCATAGCGGAAACGAATTTCTTCATCGCCGGAGCCGTGCAGAAAGACCTGATGCACATGGGCGGGCAGATCTTTCCATTTCTTCTTCGCATCGAATTCGTAATGTTTTGCAAGGGCCTGGATGGTTTGCGTGAAGTAGGGGCTTTTGGATTTGGCCCAAGGGGCCAGCGCCCCTTGCATCAGGGTCAGGCCCTGATCGGGGACGACAAGGCGTTCATCGAAGAAGAGTTCCACGCCAAGCCCATCACAGGCCGGGCATGCCCCGAAGGGCGCGTTGAACGAAAACAGGCGCGGTTCGATTTCGGAAATGGTGAAGCCCGATACCGGGCAGGCGAATTTCTCGGAATAGGTGATGCGTTGGGGATCACCTTCGCCTTCGGCAGGCGCGGTTTCGATGATGGCGATACCATCGGCCAGATCGAGCGCGGTGCGGAAGCTGTCGGCAAGGCGGGTTTCCAGACCTTCGCGCACGACGATGCGGTCGACCACCACGTCGATATCGTGGCGGAATTTCTTGTCGAGCGTCGGCGGTTCTTCGAGTTCGTAGAAGGTGCCGTCCACCTTGACCCGCTGAAACCCTTGTTTGCGCAGGTCGATGAATTCCTTTTTGTATTCGCCCTTCCGGTCACGGATGATGGGTGCCAGCAAATAGGCGCGCGACCCTTCGGGCATGGCCATTACAGCATCCACCATGTCCTGCACCTGCATCGCGGTGATGGGCAGGCCCGTGGCGGGGCTGTAGGGCGTGCCGACGCGGGCAAACAGAAGGCGCATGTAATCGTAGATTTCCGTCACGGTGCCGACGGTGGACCGCGGGTTCTTTGACGTGGTCTTTTGTTCGATGCTGATGGCGGGCGACAGGCCAGAGATGTGGTCGACATCCGGCTTGCCCATCATGTCAAGAAACTGGCGCGCATAGGCGGACAGCGATTCGACATAGCGGCGCTGGCCTTCGGCATAGATCGTGTCAAAGGCCAGGGATGACTTGCCCGAACCGGAAAGACCTGTGATCACCACAAGCTGATCGCGCGGGATGGAGACATCCACGCCTTTCAGATTGTGTTCGCGCGCGCCGCGCACTTCGATGAACTTCTGTTCCGCCATGCCCATTCCCCACACAGGATGACACGTAGATAGGCCATGTGGTGCGAGTCTCCAATGCTAAAATGTGAACATTGAGTGAACATGTGGCACGTAGTGATGGGTTCTGCGGAAGCCTAGGGCGGGATCTGAGGGCGGGGTTTACATATTCTAAATAACGCATATGTTAGACCGCGATTGGCGAGATAAAGGCGGACCCATGCAACCCATCACCTCTGTTCCCGATGCCATCGCTTTGGCGGAGCGTGGGGAAATAACACTTCTTGATGTCCGCGAACCGGGCGAGGTTGCGGCGTCTGGCACGGCGCGTGGCGCGGTTCATATTCCGTTGGGCCTTTTGCCGCTGCGCGCAGACCCGCGTGCGCCGGATTTTGATGCGCGGTTGGCGGGCAAGCCGGTTGCCGTGTTCTGTGCCGCCGGGGCGCGGGCCGGGCGCGCAGTTGCGCTGTTGGCGGGGTATGGCCATGAGGCGGTGAATATCGGCGGATTTGGCGATTGGTGCGGCTGCGGCGGGCCGGTGCAACCCTACCCCTGATTGGCGCGGCGGCGGGATTGCAGGCTGTGGATCGCAAAGCCAGCGGCGCAAAGCGGCAAGGCAAACAGGATCAGCCCGTCGGACCCAAGGGCCGAAATCAGAATGGCCAGAACGGGCGTGCCAAGCGTGGTGCCGACATTGCCAAGTTGGGCCACGGCACCGGATGCCTGGGCGCGGTCTTCGGCGGTGGGATTGAGTTGGGGGATTGATGCAAAGCTCGCGCCTTGCACCACGCCCATCGCCCCGGCCAGAATAAAGGCCGCAACCAGTGTCACGCCGCCCTGCCCCCAACCGGCCCACAAGGCCAGCGTTGCTGCAAAACCGACCGCGTAGCCCAGTTGCACCATGTGGACGGCCGTGATGTGGCGCAACCCCCAGACCCCAAGGGTCAGAGAAATCGCAATGGAAATCAGCGGCATCCCGGCGGCGGCGATGGCACGTTGCGATTCGGGCAGCAGGGGGGGCAGCAGCGTCAGCATCGCCACATAAAGCGCGGTATAGAACACAAACCCCATTGCGGGGGCTGCGATGCGGGCAGAGGCATAGATGGTGCCATGCTGATGGATCAGCCCTGCGAAGGATGGCAAGGGGGGGGCCGCCGGATCGCGTGGCAGCAACAGGGCAAGGATCATCGCCAGCGCCGCCATCCAGAGGGCATGGCCCAGAAACAGCAGGGCAACGCTGCCCCCGGCCAGAAGCGCCGGGGCGATCAGGGCAAGAAGGGCGTAGGTCACGCCGAAAAAGCTGCTCCACAATGTCATGGCAAGGCCCTGATGGCGCAGCGGGGCGATGCCCGCGATCATGGTCGGTCCAACGACAACGATGGACAGATGCGATATGCCTTCCAGAACGCGGGTGAGGATGAGCCCGGCGTAAGGCAGCGGCAGGCACTGCAGGGCCGACACCGCCGCGCCAAGCGCGAGTGCGGCCACGATTGCGCGGCGCGGGCCGATACGGGCAACCAGCAGGCCGGCGGTCGTGCCAAAGATCAACCCGACAATCCCGACGATGGAAACGATCAATCCGATCCCCGCCGCCCCCTGTTCGGGGTAGCGGGCGGCCATAAGATCAAAGGCGAAGGACAGCTTGCCGAATTGCGCGGCGGCCCCAAGCCCTGCCAGCCAAAGCATCAAGATGGTCACGACGATGCGCATGGCGGGCCCATTTTCCGATAGTCAGTCATTTGGCGGGTCAGGCGCGGGCGGACAGGCCAATTGCCTCCGGCCCGGCCGTGATTGACCCTGCGGTCAGAAATGCAGCGCGCGGCCGTAGGCATCCAGCACGGATTCGTGCATCATCTCGGACAGGGTCGGATGCGGGAAGACGGTGTTCATCAGGTCTTCTTCGGTTGTCTCCAGCGTGCGGCCAATAACATAGCCCTGAATCAGTTCCGTCACCTCGGCGCCCACCATATGCGCGCCCAGAAGTTCGCCGGTCTTGGCATCAAAGATCGTCTTGATCATGCCCTCGGATTCGCCAAGCGCGATGGCCTTGCCGTTCCCGATGAACGGGAAGCGGCCGACCCTGATGTCATGGCCCGCCTCTTTTGCCTTTGCCTCGGTCAGGCCGACGCTGGCGATTTGCGGATGGCAATAGGTGCAGCCTGCGATGGAATTGGGCTTGATCGGGTGCGGATGGCCGCCGGCGATCAGTTCGGCCACCATCACGCCTTCATGGCTGGCCTTGTGGGCCAACCAAGGCGCACCTGCGATGTCGCCGATGGCGTAAAGTCCGTCGATGCCGGTGCGGCAATATTCATCGGTCACCACATGGGTTCGGTCGATCTTTACGCCCAGCGCCTCTAGCCCCAGGTTTTCGATATTGCCGACGATGCCGACGGCGGAAATCACGGTATCAAAGTCATGGGTTTCGATCTTGCCCCCCACCTCGATATGGGCGGTGACGCCCTGCCCCGGCTTGCGGTCCAGTTTCTTGACCGCCGCCTTTTCCATGATCTTCATGCCCTGCTTGACGAATTGCTTTTTCGCAAAGGTGGCAATTTCGGTGTCTTCGACGGGAAGGATACGATCCATCACCTCAACCACCGTGGTATCCGCGCCAAGGGTGTTGAAGAAGGACGCGAATTCGATGCCGATGGCCCCCGATCCGATGACCAGCAGCTTTTTCGGCATCCGCTTGGGTTCAAGTGCGTGGCGGTAGGTCCAGACCAGATCGCCATCCGCCTCTAGCCCCGGCAATTCACGGGCGCGTGCGCCGGTGGCAAGGATGATGGCTGGGGCGGTCAGGTCTTCGGTGCCTTTGTCGGTCTTGACGCTGACCTTGCCCTTGGCGGTGACGGTGGCCTGGCCCATCACCACGGTGATCTTGTTCTTTTTCATCAGGTGGCCGATGCCCGAGGAAAGCTGTTTTGCCACCCCGCGCGACCGGGCCACGACAGCAGGCAGATCATAGCTGATGCCGGTGGCGGCAAGGCCGAATTCCTTGGCCCGGTGCATCAGATGAAACACCTCGGCGGACCGGAGCAGCGCCTTGGTCGGGATGCAGCCCCAGTTCAGGCAGATGCCGCCCAGATTTTCGCGTTCGACGATGACAACCTTCTTGCCAAGCTGGGCAGCCCGTATGGCAGCCACATAGCCGCCGGGACCAGCCCCGATCACGATCACATCATAGGCAGCGGCCATCGGATTTCCTCCCTCAAGACAATTGGTTTGGCCTTAAACTATTTTCCCAAACCAAGCAACGCAGGCCAAGCCGGGGGCCTATGCACCGGGTGCATGGCTGGCGGCATCTTTCAGGCGGCGCACTTCGGCGCCGTAGCCGCCCTGATCCAGCCAAAGCTGTTCTTCAGGCGTGGTGTCGCGCCCAAGCGCCGCATTCCGGCCGGGAAACCGCCCGAAGCGGGCAATAACGGCCTGATGGGCACGGGCATGCAGGGCCATGTCGGGATCTGATGACAACCGGTCCTGCATCAGTTGCACGGCAAGCGCCTGATCAGCCGCGTCTTCGGAATGTTCAAAAGGCATATAGAAAAACTGCCTGTCAGGTTCCGGGGCGCGCAGATCCCAGCCTTCGGCAACGGCTTTGCGCGCAGCAGACAGGGCATGAGGATCGGTCGCAAAACTTTGCGCGGTGCCGCGAAACATGTTCCGGGGTAACTGATCCGTCAGGATCACAAAGGCCAAGGTGCCGACGGTGCCGTCGATCCAATGATCCAGCGTCCCGTCATGCGCGGCTTGCCAGATGTCCTGAAACCGGTCGCGGCAGGTGTTGTCGATGGTGTCTCCGCCCGCATACCAGCCTTCGGGGCCGATTTCGTGCAGCCAGAAATCCAGCAGTTCCATCGGGTCTGACATGGGCTGCCTCCGTCCTTGTTCCGGGCGAAAGGTGGCAGGGAAAGCGCATGGGTGCAACTGCCGTCAGAGATCCTTTTCAATGACGGCGGTGGCGGCCACGGACGATGCCGAGGGCACGATAAACGGCGACGGGGCGGTGCCGGTGGGCGATGCGCGGCGCGTCATGCGCCAAAGCGCATAGCCCGTCAGAACGAAGAACAGGGCGGCGATGAACAGGAAAAAGCCGCCCGGACCCACCTGCCCCATCAGCCAGCCCGTCACGAGCGGGCCAAAGATAGCCCCGAACCCGTTCAGAAAGATCATGCCCGCGCTGGCGGCAGCCATGTCATCCTTGGACAGGAAGTCGTTGGTATAGGCGATAAGCAAGGCATAGACGGGATTTGTGATGCCGCCCAGCAGCAACGCTGCGACCAGATAGCCGGAGAACGGCAGATCAAACAGCCCGGCAATCAGCATGGTGATTGCCGCGATGCCCGAAAGGCCGGTGATCAGCAGACGACGATCCATCCGGTCCGACATCCAGCCCACGGGGTATTGCAGGACAAGACCACCAACATAAAGCGCACCCACGAAGATCGAGATGTCGCGGACTGAAAGCCCCTCCATCGCGCCCCAGACCGAAGCCATGCCGAACATGGCGGAAAACACACCGCCCGTTAGCAGCATGCCCGCGCAGCCCAAGGGCGAGATGCGGAACAGCGCACGGAAAGACAGCCCCTTGGTGGTTTCAAAGGTGGGCGCCGGTGTGGGGGCCAGCAGGATGGGCATGAAGGCCAGCGACACCAGCACCGACGGGATCACGAACAGCACAAAACCCGAAGGATCCGCCACGTTCAGGATGGCCTGACTTGCGATGATGCCCAGCATCTGGACGATCATATAGGCCGAAAGGGCCTGACCGCGCGTTTCATTTGTGGCCGCGTTGTTCAGCCAGCTTTCCGCTGTGATGTAGATCCCCGCAAAGCAGAAGCCGATCAGAACCCGCAGACCTGTCCACACCATCCAGTCTGCCGCGACAGGGTAGACCACCAGCACGGCAGAAATAAGCGACCCCAACGCCGCGAAGACGCGGACATGGCCGACCTTGCGGATCATCGAAGGTGCCAATTGCGAGCCGATCAGAAAGCCCGCGAAATAGGCGGACATGACAAGTGAGATTTCAAAGGTGGAAAACCCTTCGATCGCCCCACGGATGCCAAGGAGCGTGCCCTGAATGCCGTTGCCCACCATCAGGAGCATGACCCCAAGAAGCAGCGGCCATGAGGTGGAAATCACTTTGATCATGGGGCACCGGCAAGAAAGAGGATGGGTTGGAAAGACAGTAGCACGCCGGCAAGGCCGCAGGCGGTGGGAATACGACCTTGGCCGTAACCTGCCCGTCAGGGAATGAGAAGTGAGGAATCGCCATAGCTGAAAAAGCGATAACCGTTCTGCACCGCATGGGCATAAATCTGCCGGATCCGGTATGGCCCCATCAGGGCTGATACAAGCATCATCAGCGTGGATTTCGGCAGATGAAAATTGGTCATCAGTGCGTCGGTGATGCGGAAACAATAGCCGGGATAGATGAAGATGTCTGTCGGGCCGGTCCAGGGGTGGATGACGCCCACGGCATCCGTCGCGGATTCGATCAATCGCAGGGCGGTGGTGCCGACCGGGATGATGCGGCCCCCTGCCCTTTTTGTGGCGTTGATTTCGGCCGCCGCGCCGGGGGTTACCTGGCCCCATTCGGCATGCATCCGGTGGGTGGTGACATCTTCGACCTTGACGGGCAGGAAGGTGCCTGCACCGACATGCAGCGTAACCTCGGTAAAGGTGACGCCCTTGCCGGCCAGCGCGCGCAAAAGCGGTTCGTCAAAATGCAGCGATGCGGTGGGGGCGGCAACGGCCCCGGCATGGCGGGCAAAGACCGTCTGGTAGTCGGTTGCATCCTGCGCGTCCGGGGCGCGTTTGGCCGCGATATAAGGTGGCAAGGGCATGGCCCCGGCGTCGGCGAGGGCGGCATCAAAATCATCGCCGGTCAGGTTGAATATCAGGCGCAGATCTGTGGCGGTCTTTTCGGCAACGGTCGCAGACAGACGGTCGGAGAAGCGGATTACCTCGCCCTCGTTCACCTTGCGCAGGGGTTTGGCCAGCGCACGCCAGCCCGTCGTGGCGGGTTCCAGCAGGGTGATTTCCACCTTTGCCACCGCGTCGCCGCGTGTGCGATGGCCGGCCAGGCGGGCCGGGATGACCTTGGTATTGTTCAGGATCAGCCGATCGCCGGGTTGGAAGATGTCGATCAGGTCATAGACGTGACGATCCGTGATCTGCCCGCCTTCGGCCAGCAGCAGCCGTGCATGGGTGCGCGGGCGGGCAGGCCGGGTGGCAATCAACGCATCCGGCAGGTCAAAATCGAAATCGGCAAGTTTCATCCGTCTGGGCCTTCCAGTCGGGGTGGTTCACCCCTGAAGAGTTCGCGGAACATGCCGGGGGTCAGGATCGACAGCGGATTGACCGACACGGCGACCCGTTCCCTTGTTCCCTGAAGTTTATAGTTGAAGCCAAACAACCCTTCCCCCCGCCGGGTCAGGATCGCCCCGATGCCGTTCAGCAGATAGATGGGCGACACCACCCCTTGCAAGTCCAGCGCGCCGTCTTTTGTGCCGTAGAGACCGGCCATCGACACGCCGATGGAATTGCCGACTGCGGAACCGCGCGTGATCTGCACGGCATCGGGCGTCAGCACGAAATCGGCCAGCGCCTGCCCGAAAGCCAGACCATCGCCGTTAAGCTGTTCGAGGATGCCAACAACCGACACGGCATTCAAAAGCTCGGCCAAAACCGGGGCGTCGATCACGCGGAAATCGCGGATGTCGGCGTTGCCATCATACACGCCGCTGTTTGCACGGGGCATGAGCCGCAGGTCCAGTTGCCCCCCCCGCGCCGAGGCGAAGACCCCGGCCGAGGCCAGCACACCACCTGCATTGTCAGATCGCACACGGATCGCCGCGCCATTGCCGGTGGGAACCACAGTGCCGGTTACAGCCGCCTGCCCGTTGACCAGCGCGCTGAACGTGCCGTTGAACCCGCCGCGCGGCGAGAAATCGCCGCGAAAATCCGTAAGCGACAGCGAATCGGTGATGCGCAGGCGATCCAACGCAAATGTCAGCGGAATATCGGCGACATCCCCTGCTGCACTGTTTGCAGCAGTATCGTCAGGCTTCAGGCGCAGATCGACCGTGGCATCCGACACAAGAATACCGATTGGCCGCCCTTCGCCCCGGCCGCTGATGCGGACCCGGCCCGACAGCCAATCGCCCAATTCCACCTCGGTGAAATCGACCTGATCCAGCGTGCCGCCGGGCAGCAGGGATACCGACCCGCGCGCCGAAAGGCCGGGCGCGGTAAGGGTCAGGCTGTCGATGGCGGCGGGCTTGGACAGGGTTGCCGCAACCTCCAGCCGGCCGAGGGTGGCCGCCGGTTTGCGCCAGCCAGTGCCGGGCAGATTGATTTCGATCCGGTTCAAGTCTGACACAAGGCGCAATTGCGCCGGTGCGCCTTTGGGCAGGGTGATGGTCACCATGCCCTGCCCGTCACCCTGCGCAATCGCCGGGGGCAGGCCAAGGCCGAATTCGGTGATCGTGTCGCGTGACAGGGCGACGGTGCCTTCGATGCTGGCGGGGTCTGCGTTCGGGCCAAATGGTTGCCGGAAAGTGACATCGAAGGGCACTTTTCCAATGGTTCCGGGGCCGGACACGCGCAAACCCTTTGGGTCGGCGGAAAGCGAAAGCGTTGGCGCGGCGACGGTCTTGTCGGGGACCAGTTTGTTGCTGGTGAAATCGGTGACTGTTCCGTTGACGGAAAAGATCACGTCTTCGGCCGTCAGTCTGGGCAGCAACGGAAAGCGCAGTGTGGCCTCCATCGTGGCGCGGCCATCGCCCAGATCGACCGGGCGGCCCGCTTTTTTCAGGAACCCGAAAGGCGGTTCATCCAGCAGCGACAAGGCTGCCGTCAGGGTGGAACTGGTGCGCAGCGTCACCTCGGCCTGCGATGGGCGGCGGGAGATGTCCAGCACCGAAAAAACCGAACCTGCCATGTCGATGACGCCCCCCAAGGGCGGGGTGACAGACCCGCGGCTGACGACCATCGTATAGGTCATGCCTTCGATGGTGGCATAGCCATCAGCATCACGGATGGGGGGCAGGCTGCGCAAAAATCGCACATCCGCGCCGACGAAATCATAGCCCAGCGACAGCACAGGTTCCTTGTCGGGTGCAATCCGCAGCGCGGCCTTTACGTCGGTCAGCGTGCCTTCCAGCACGTTCTGCGCCAGCCATTCGCGGGTGCGCTGCACCAGTTTGACCGGCCAGATCGCCAACAGATCGGTGTGGCCGATGGAATCCAGCGTCAGGTCGACCGCGGCGGTCCATCCGGCGACCCCGGCGCTGATGCTGCCCTGCGCGGAAAGGCGGCGGTCCTGTTCCACCAGCGCCACCTGCCCGATGTCGATGGTGAAGGGATCAAGTCGCAGCCGCAGATCGACCGCACCCTCGCTGAACCGGACCGGTTGCTGGAACAACCCGGCTGGGTCCACCTGCATTTCCGAGATGTGGACCTGCGACAGAAAGCTGTGCGGTAAGCGGGATCCAAGCGGCCCGGTCAGGATCGTGCCATCGGCATCGGTCAGATAGGTATGGCCTGTCGCACGCAGGCGCAGCGTCGTGCTTTGCACATCAAAGGCAGTCATGTTGACCCGGCCTTTCGTCGGGTCATAGGACACTGTCATGCCGGCCCGGTCAAAAGCGATGGGGACGGCGGCCTCGGTCGGGCGCAGGGCGCCGGTGCCGAATTCCAGCGCGGCCTCCATGCTGGTGATCCCTTCGGACGCCAGTTGCGCAGTCAGCTTGCCAGAGATCGGCGCATCAATCGCGGCCAGCGGTGCCAGCGGCAGGATCAGCGCCGCAAGGTCCGCCGCATGGACACGGGCGACATTGGCCGACAGGCGGGCGCTGTTTTCGCCTTTGCGCGTGATCGCGGTCAGTTGTGCCTGCGCCGGGTTGCCATCCGCGCCCAGCAAGGAAAACGCCATTTCGGTGCGCAATTCCCCCGGACTGTTTTCCAGCCGCAATCGGCCATCGCCCAGATCCCAAACCCGCCCGGAAAGCCGGTCTGCCAGCGTCAGCGTCAAGGCATCGGCGTCGATGGCTTGCAGCCGCGACAAGGCGGGGGTGTCCAGCGCCTCGTCGATCGCGGCAAAGAGCGCGGGCAGGCTGTCAACGGGGCGGTCGCGGCCAAGGCCGGCAAAGGCCACATCAAAGCTGCCGTCCTTTTCGCGGGTCAGGTCTATTCTTGTGCCGGACAGGCGCATCATGCTGGGCCGTATCTGGCCTTCCAGCAGCGCATCCAGCGAAAACGCAACCCGCACCTCGGACAGGATCAAGACGGGGGCCCCATCGCGGTGCAGGAGGCGGGTATCTTCTAGCCGCAGACGAGGAACCCAGTCTTCGTCTACCCCCACCTCGACGGCGCCGATGGCGATGGCGTTCTCCGGTAAAACCGGCGCGAGCGCGCGGTTCAGGCGATCTTCGGCTTCGACCACGGCCCAGACCGGCAGGCGCAGATAGGAACCGGACAGACCCAACGCCGCAAAGCCGCCCGCCGCAAAAAGCGCAAGCAGGATGAACAACCCGATGATCCCGTTGCGCAGCGGTCTGCGGCGGGGGGCGGGGGGCACAGCACTGTCCATCCCGCTGTGCGGGGTGGACGATACCGGGGCCGATACCATTGGTGCCGGGGCCGGTTGCGCGTCATCGGGTCTGGTGGCCAGGCGGTTCTCATCTGGCGGGTCCGCAGCTGGCAGGTCAGTATCTGGCACCCGTCATGACCCCCTTTCGGTTACTCCAAGGCCGGGATTGCCTTTATCTTTGCCCGAAGGCAACTAGAACGCAAAACATCCATCCTCACAATGCAAGGAACCGCCAGATGATCAGCGCAGGCGCAACTGCCCCCGACTTTACCCTTCCCCGCGATGGCGGCACCGACATCACCCTTTCCGCCCTGCGTCCGGGCAAGGTGGTGCTGTATTTCTACCCCAAGGATGACACCCCCGGCTGCACGCTGGAGGCGCAGGATTTCACCGCGCGTCTGGCCGATTTTACCGCCGCGGGAACCACCGTCATTGGCGTCAGCAAGGACAGCGTCAAGGCGCATGACAAGTTCTGCAAAAAGCATGGCCTGTCGATCATCCTTGCATCAGACGAGGCAGGCCACACCTGCGAGGATTACGGCGTCTGGGTCGAAAAAAGCATGTATGGCAAGACCTATATGGGGGTTGAGCGGACGACATTTCTGATCGACGGTGCCGGCACGGTGGCGCGGGTCTGGAATAAGGTTTCGGTCAAGGGCCACGCGGATGAGGTGCTGGCGGCGGCAAAGGCGCTGTGACGGTGCCCGATCTGGGTGATTTGCCCGATCTGGCCGAAATGCCCGATCTTGCCAATATGGCGGTCAATGTTCTGACCACCGCCGATGGCCGTGCAAAGACGGCGCTGGGGCGCAGGTATGCGGCGGCGTGGTTCGCTGCGCGGGAGGCGGGCGTGCCGCTGGCCGTGGGTCATGCGGCCCCGCCCCTTCGCCCTGCCCGGCCCCAGAAGCCGGATCTGCTGGCACCGCGCGACGTGCCGCGACGCCGCCCCGGAACCGAGGCAGGGCGGATCGCCCTGCTGCACGCCGTGGCGCATATCGAGTTGAACGCGGTTGACCTGCACTGGGACATCATCGCCCGCTTTACAAATACACCCATGCCGTTGGGGTTTTACGATGACTGGGTGAAAGCCGCCGATGAGGAAGCCAAGCATTTCAATCTGATGTGCGATTGTCTGGAGACGATGGGAAGCCATTACGGCGCGTTGCCCGCCCATGCGGGCATGTGGCGCGCGGCCGAGGATACGGTGGATGATCTGCTGGGCCGTCTGGCCGTGGTGCCGATGGTGCTGGAGGCGCGGGGGCTGGATGTGACGCCGAGTATGATCGGGGTGTTTCGCAAGGCTGGTGATACCCGTGCCATTGCGGCGCTTGAGGTGATTTATGGCGAAGAGGTGGGCCATGTCGCCTATGGGGCAAAATGGTTCAACTGGCTGTGCGGGCGCGATGGGCTGGACCCGAAAGAAGTATTCCATGATCTGGTGCGACGCTATTTCCACGGCGCGTTGAAGCCACCCTTCAACGAAGAAAAGCGGGCCGAGGCGGGATTGCCACCGGATTTCTATTGGCCTTTGGTGGCCGAGGCCGGGGTGAAGGGTCAGGAGTAAGGAGCCGGATCGGCGGGTTTTTGCCGACTTCAGGCGGATTTCCGACGCTGATTTGGGGCATTTGGTCAATTATGTTGCGGCCCTCCGATGTGCTGGCTAATCAGTGGGCGTCTCCACTTGGGAGCATTTCGCCCGTCCTTTTCAGCAACGTACGGAAAACGCACAAGTGATGACGCGTGTCACCTACCGGATCAACGCCACGCTAGAGCGTTTCCTGCCCGAACAACGCCTGTTCCTGAAATCCGATACCGATACGCGCTTTATCCGCCTGCGCCCTGCGACCCAACTGATCGCGATTACTGGTTGCGCCATGTTTGTGGCCTGGACGATCGTGGCGACCGCCGTTCTGATGATGGATTCGATCGGGGCCGGATCTTCGCGCGACCAATCGCTGCGGCAACAGGCGATGTATGAGGAACGGTTGAACACGTTGTCCACCGACCGCGATCTGCGCGCGGATGAGGCGGCGCGGGCGCAGGCGCGGTTCAACCTGGCGCTGGAACAAGTGGCCGACATGCAGGCCCGGTTGCTGGCGTCCGAGGATCGGCGGCGTGAATTGGAAACCGGGATCGACGTGATCCAGTCGACCCTGCGCCGCACGATCATTGAACGCGATGAGGCACGCAGCAAAGCCGATGAAGTGACGCTGGCTCTGGCGGAAACCACCGGATCGGCGCGCAGCGAACAGGGCCGCGCCCGCGACACCGTCGATACGCTGGCCATCCTGACCGAGGCGTTGGGCGATGCAGCGCAGGAACGCGATCTGATGGAAGGCGCCGCACAGAAATCGGCCGAACGGGCCGAAGAGGTGATGGAACAGAAGCGTGCGATGGAACGTCAGAACGACGAAATCTTTGCGCGTCTGGAAGAGGCGGTGACCGTTTCTATGGAGCCGCTGGACAACATGTTCCGCGATGCGGGCCTTTCGCCGGATGATCTGCTGCAATCGGTGCGCAAGGGGTATTCCGGGACCGGTGGCCCGTTGTCGCCGATCTCGCTTTCTACATCCGGCGCATCCACCCCGCCCGAGGCAACCCGTGCCAATGCGATCCTGCAAGGGTTGGACCGGATGAACATGTATCGCATCGCCGCCTTTAAGACGCCCTTTGCGTCGCCCGTGAACACGCCGGTGCGGTATACCAGCGGTTTTGGCGGGCGGAACGATCCGTTCGGGCGTGGGTTCCGGCGGCATGAAGGCCAGGACATGGCTGGTGCCTATGGCGCGCCGATCCTGGCGACAGCCGATGGTGTCGTGACCCATGCAGGTTGGGAAAACGGCTATGGCCGTCTGGTGAAGATCCGGCACGAGTTCGGCATCGAAACCCGTTACGCCCATATGTCGCAAATCCGCGTCAACGTGGGCGATCGGGTATCGCGCGGCGACCGGATCGGTGATATGGGGAATTCAGGTCGCTCTACGGGAACGCATCTTCATTACGAGATCCGTGTCGGGGGCGAAGCAATCAACCCGATGACCTTCATAAAGGCAGCGAGAGATGTTTTCTAAGAGCCGAATCAATGAGCCGGGCCCAAAGCAGGCCGAGGCAGAAAAGCCCAAAACACCGGAGGCAGGCGTGACAAAACCGAGCATGGATTTCACCGCGTCGGCCCCCAAGGGCAAGGCTTCGGCTTCGGTGCTGTCGTCGGACCTGACCGTTGTTGGCAACCTGCGGACCACGGGTGACATTCAGGTGGAAGGCACGGTTGAAGGTGACATCCGCGCGCATCTGTTGACCGTCGGCGAAAGCGCCACGATCCGGGGTGAGATTGTGGCCGATGACATTGTGGTCAATGGCCGGGTCATTGGGCGGGTGCGTGGCCTGAAAGTGCGGCTGACATCGACCGCGCGGGTTGAGGGTGACATCATCCACAAGACCATCGCCATCGAAAGCGGTGCGCATTTTGAAGGGTCGGTCCAACGCCAGGAAGATCCGCTTGCGCAGGGACGCACTGCTGCGCCGGCCATACCCGCCGCCCCTGCACCTGCGGCGGCAAAGCCGGACGCGGTCTGATACCGAATTTTGGTTGGGAATATACAGGGCGCCTTTTGGCGCCCTTTTCTATTGGGTCAAACCCAGGTCACCGCGCGCCGATAAAGGTGCCAGGTCGCATGGCCCAGCACGGGCAGCACGATGAACAGGCCCAGAAATCCGGGCAGCATGCCCACGAACAGCACGACGGCGATGAACAGGCCCCAGCCCAGCATCACCACGGGGTTTTCGCGCACCAAGGCGATTGAGGTAAGCATGGCGGTCACGAAATCAACCTCGCGGTCATCCAGCAGCATGGGCAGGCTGACCACGGTCAGTGCATAAAGCACGGTGGCAAAGGTGGCGCCGACTGCGGTGCCGAAAGCCAGCATCATCAGCCCTTCAGGCGTGACGAACACCCCCAGCGACGAGGAGATGTTTGTCAGTGTCGACTTGCCCAGAAACAGCGCAAAGATCGTGTGGGCAAGAAAGTTCCAGAACAAAAAGAACACCACGATCACCGCCGCCATCGATGGGATCTGACGATCTTTCTGGCGGAACACAACGCCAAGGATGGAGTTGAATTCCAATGGCTCGCCCGCCTCCCGCCGGCGGCTTATTTCATACAGTCCACAGGCCGCGAACGGGGCAAGGATGGGAAAACCTGCCGCGGCAGGCAACGTCCACCAGACTTGGCCCTGTGCCGTGAAGGCATAGGTCAAAAGCCACCCTCCAGCGACATAGACCAGCGCAAAGAAGGCACCATATTGCGGATGGGCCAGAAAATCCCACCACCCCGCAGAAAGGGCGTGCCGCAGGTCGCCCACATCCAGTGACAAAACTTCAGGCACCGCCGAAGGCGGCGTACCGGCATGATCAAGCATGGAACCCCTCCCACTTATCTGGGTAAGGGTAAGCGCCGCATAGGGCGCGCGCAAATATGTTTTTCAGGTATTGCCCGGAGGATCGGCTTAATCTTCGGCCGTGGCCTCGGCCCGCGATTTTCCGGCGACATCCATTGCCAGCGTTGCGGCCATGAATCTGTCCAGATCGCCATCCAGAACACCCTGGGTATCAGACGTTTCCACGTTGGTGCGCAGATCCTTGACCATCTGGTACGGCTGCAACACGTAGGACCGGATCTGGTTGCCCCACCCCGCCTCGCCCTTGTTTTCATAGGCGGCGTTGATCGCGGCGTTGCGTTTGTCCAGCTCCATTTGATACAGCCGCGATTTCAACGCGTTCATAGCGATTTCGCGGTTCTGGTGCTGTGATTTCATTGAACTGGTCACCACGATGCCGGTCGGCAGGTGGGTGATCCGCACGGCCGAGTCGGTGGTGTTGACGTGCTGGCCGCCCGCCCCGGAAGAGCGGTAGGTGTCGATGCGGATTTCATTATCGGGCACGACGATTTCAATGTTGTCATCAATAACGGGATAGACCCAGACCGATGAAAATGACGTGTGCCGGCGGGCTGCGGAATCATAGGGGCTGATCCGCACAAGGCGATGGACGCCGGATTCGGATTTCAGCCAGCCATAGGCGTTGTGACCCGTGATCTTGTAACTGACCGACCGGATGCCGGCCTCTTCGCCCGCTGTTTCGGACTGCATTTCAACCTTATAGCCCTTTTTTTCGGCCCAACGCACATACATCCGTGCCAGCATGGACGCCCAATCGCAGGATTCCGTGCCCCCTGCCCCGGCGTTGATTTCAAGGAAGGTGTCATTGCCGTCGGCTTCGCCGTCCAAGAGCGCCTCAAGCTCTTTTGCGGCGGCCACTTCGACCAGTGATTTGAGCGCGGATTCGGCTTCGTGGATGATTTCCTGATCACCCTCTGCCTCGCCCAGTTCGATCAATTCGACATTGTCGCGCAACCCGCTGTCGATCATCTTGTAGGTCGAAATCGCCTCGATCAATGATTGCCGTTCGCGCATCAGCTTTTGCGCCTTGGCGGGATCGTTCCACAGATCTGGCGCTTCGATCATGGCATCGAATTCTTCCAGACGGTGCGGCGCGGTTTCCCAATCCATCCGCTGTGCCAGCAGCTTCAGCGACTTGGTGATCGCATCGACATTGTTCTGCGTCTCAGAGCGCATTGCGGGTCTGTCCTGTATTTATCTGCGCGGGTGATACCCGTTGGGGCGGCGGCGGGCAAGGGCTGCACCCTGCCCTGCCGCAGGACCGGTGGTCAGTAAAGACCACCGGAGCTGAGCGTGCCAAAATCGGCCTTTTCCGGGATGACGGCCGTTTCGCCCGAAGATGTGGTGATCGTCGTTTCGCCCCCCCCATCACCTTCGCCGATGGCAAAGAGCGGCAGGTTGGACCCCATAGCAAAACCACCATCGACCATCATGTCCAGACCGATGATGCCATCCACGCCTTCGCGGAAGTATTCCGCCACGACATTGGGGCCAGAGGCATTGTCGGGCAGCAACGATCCGGTAAACCGGTCCAGCTTTACCCAGCGGCCGCCTTCGGGAACCCGGAATTCGGTGCCGCCAAAGCGGGCCACGGCCTCTTCCATAAATTCCTGGAACACCGGGGCGCACAAGCCGCCACCCGACGCGCCGGAACCAAGGCTGCGCGGTTGGTCATACCCCATATAGCAGCCCGCAACGATGTTCGATGTATAGCCGATGAACCAGACATCCTTGGCGTCGTTGGTGGTGCCGGTCTTGCCTGCCACAGGCACGGGCAGGTTCACGGCAGAGGACGCCGTGCCGCGGGTGACCACGCCTTCCATCATCGATGTCAACTGATAGGCGGTGATCGCGTCCATCACACGTTCCCGTTCCGACCGGATCCGAACCCCGGCACCGGGATCAAGGCTGGCCAAACGACAATCCACGCATTCGCGTTCGTCATGGCGATAGATGGTCCGCCCAAAGCGATCCTGCACTCGGTCGACCAAGGTGGGTTCCACCCGTTCGCCGCCATTGGCGAACATCGCATAGGCGGCGACCATCTTGAACAGCGTGGTTTCCTGTGCGCCCAGCGAATTCGCAAGGAAGGGCCGCATCGGGTTGTAGACCCCAAAGCGTTCAGCATAGCGCGCGACCGTGTCCATCCCGATTTCCTGCGCGATCCGCACAGTCATCAGGTTGCGTGACTGTTCGATCCCTGTGCGAACCGGGGTTGGGCCATAAAATTTGTTCGATGCATTCTTCGGCGTCCACAGACCTTCGGCGGTTTCCACCTCGATCGGGGCATCGACGACGATGGTGCCGGGGGTAAAGCCATTGTCCAGCGCGGCGGCAAAGACAAAGGGCTTGAAGCTGGAACCGGGCTGGCGAGTGGCCTGCGTGGCGCGGTTGAAGACGGAATCCTGATAGGAAAACCCGCCCTGCATGGCGATGACACGGCCGGTGAACACGTCCATTGCCATGAATCCGCCCTGCACTTCGGGGATCTGGCGCAGGGACCAGCGGATGAAGCTGCCATCTTCATCCGACGTGACGGGGCGGACCAGAACGACTTCGCCCACATCGACCAGATCGCCGGCCACCTGCGCCCTGCGGCCATAGCTGCCATCGGAGTTCAGCTTGCGCGCCCAAGTCACGTCTTCGGCGGGGATCCAGTGGCCGTCGGCATCATCTTCGACCCCTTCGATTCCGATGCGCGCGTCGTTTTCGCCCAGTTCAAGAACCACGGCGGGGGACCAGCCTGTAATGTCGCGCGGCACCTCTGCCTCGGCCAAAGCGGGGCGCCAGTCTGCAAGGCGATCGGCCGCGATGGTCTTTCCCGTACCGCGCCAGATGCCAAGGCTGCGGTCGTATTTTTCAAGCCCATCACGCAGGGCCTTGGCGGCGACTTCCTGCAATTCGGGATCGGCGGTGGCGCGGATCGACAGGCCGCCGCCGAAGAATTCCGCTTCACCGAAGGTGGTGGAAAGCTGGCGACGGATTTCATCGGTGAAATAGCTGCGCGGCGGCAACGCCTCGCGGAAGGCGGGGAAATCGCCGTTCTGGACGGTGAGAAGGGGCTTTTCCGCCTCGGCCTTGGCGTCTTCGCGGGTGATATGGCCATCTTCGGCCATGCGGTTCAACACATAGGCGCGGCGTTCCAGCGCCCGTTCCTTGTTGCGGACAGGGTGCATTTCGGACGGGGCTTTGGGCAGGGTGGCCAGATAGGCCGCCTCGCCTGCGGTGAGCGCAGAGAGCGGCTTGTTGAAATAGGTCTGGGCAGCGGCGGCGACGCCATAGCTGTTCTGGCCGAGAAAGATTTCGTTCAGGTAAAGTTCCAGGATCTTGTCCTTGGACAAAGTTTCCTCAAGCCGGGTGGCAAGGATGATTTCCTTGATCTTGCGTTCACCTGTCCGGTCGCCCGACAGAAGAAAGTTCTTCATCACCTGCTGGGTGATGGTCGACGCGCCGCGCAGTTCTTCGCCGCGGGTCAGGATGGCATCGCGGAAGGCGGCGGCCATACCCGTGACATCATAGCCGTGGTGGTTGTAGAAATTCTTGTCCTCGGCCGCGATGAAGGCATCCTTGACCAGTTCGGGAATATCCTCGATCGGCACGAAAAGGCGGCGTTCCTGTGCGAATTCGTCGATGATCCGCCCTTCGCCGGAATAGATCCGGCTGATCGTGGGGGGCGTGTATTGCGCCAGGCTTTCGTGGCTGGGCAGATCGCGGGAATACATGAAAAAGATCGCGCCGATGGTCAGCGCGCCGAACAGAATTCCCAACGTGACCGCCGTGAAGATGGCCCCGAAAAATGAACCGATGAATCTGACCACGCGCGCGTTTCCCGAAACTGTCCTGATACGTGGATGCTTATACACGCGCAGGGAGGGGAAGGTCAAAACGATGGCGTGAGCGTGGATAATCGCGGCAGCTTGCCGCCTGCCTTGCCGATGTTGCCCTTCAGTTGTCGTTCATTCCTGCCAAGGCGGCATCTTCGGCAGCCCAGACGCGCAAGGCATCCCGGATGGCGGCTGTCATCTTGGCGCGCCATTCCGGGTCGATCAGCCGTTCCAGATCAGAGGCGGAGGACAGGAACCCCAATTCGATCAGAACAGACGGCACGTCCGGCGATTTCAGCACGGAAAAGCCCGCCTGCTGGATGGGATGGCGGTGCATTTTCAGCCCCGCGCCGGAAATCGACTGTCGCAAGGCCAATGCCAGCCGATCAATCCGGGGCTGCGTTTCAGTGCGGGCCATATCCATCAACACGGTTGCCACCAGATCATCCTGATCCGTGAGGTCGATGCCCGACAGCAGATCATCGCGGTCATGCCGTTCCGCCAGGGCGCGGGCCGCTTCATCGCTGGCATCATCGGACAGGGTATAGATGGTGGCCCCCACCGCCTCACCCTCGGCCAAGGCATCGGCGTGCAGCGACAGGAACACATCCGCTTTGGCGGCATGGGCGATGGAAATTCGTGTTTCAAGGGGAACAAAGACATCTTCTTCGCGCGTCATCACGACCCGAAAGCCACCATCGCGGACCAGCAACTCTTTGAGTTCGCGGGCAAAGATCAGCATCAGTTCCGCCTCTGTCCGGTTATCCCGTTCGGCGCCGGGGTCGATGCCGCCATGGCCAGGGTCAAGGACCACGGTCAGCGGCCCGCTGCCGCGCGGGGAAGGTGTTGGCAGGTCCGCCGGTTCAGGCAGCGCCCATTCCGCAGGTTCCGGCTGGGCCGCCTGCTGGGCGAAATCCCTGGGAGTGGTGGGGCCAAGACGCAGGCTGACCGTTGCGCCCTCTGCGGTGGCCATTTCTGCCGACAGAACGGCCAGGGGGGCGTTCAGTTCCATCACCAGACGCGACCAACCGGGGCGGAAACTGCCAGCACGAAGGTCCGCGATGCGGGTGCTGCTGCGGGGCATGGCGGCGATGCCGGACCAATCCACCTCGCGGAAATCCATGATCAGGCGGCGGGGATTGTCGGCCAGACGCACGCGCCACGGCACGGGTTGGCTGAGGCGGAGGGTGATGGACAGGGTTTCGCCCTGATCCACGAGGGATGAGGCGGCGGCGTCAAGCCGTGCCAGCGCCGACAGATCCTGTGCTGCGGCAGGAAGCCAGCCCAGAACCCCCATCACGATCGCCATCAGCCATGTCCGCATGCCCTGCCCCCGTTGTTTTCGCCAACTATCCAGCCTTGCCTTGCGCTTGTCCATTCACGCCTGCGCAAAGGGATGGAACCTGTGGCAGCCCTGCGCGGGCAAGTGGCGAACCCTATCACGATGCGGCGAACCGGGGTGGTGCAGCTTGAATTTCTAGGCACCAACCCGGTATGGTGCGCAACAGGCTGTGCCGCATTGCGGGGCATAGGCAAAACCCATGCCCGAACGGGCCTAGCCATCACGGAGCCATTGATGCGCGGTATTCTTGCGGGCACTGCCCTGACGCTTTCCCTTGCCCTGCCCGGATTTGCCGATGGCCTGACGAATATGACAGACGACGAACGCACGGCGTTTCGCGCCGAAGTGCGGGCCTATCTGATGGAGAACCCCGAGGTTCTGGTCGAGGTCATGAATGAGCTGGAAGCCCGCGAGCAGGTTGCGGCGGTTGCGCGCGACAAGGAGATGTTGGCGGCACAATCCGACGCGATCTTCAATGACGCGGCGTCCTATGTCGGGGGAAACCCGGATGGCGACATCACGGTTGTCGAATTCATCGACTATCGCTGCGGCTATTGCCGCAAGGCGTGGCAAGAGGTGGACCAACTGGTCGAAGGTGACGGGAATATCCGCTTTGTTTTGAAGGAGTTCCCGATTTTGGGCGAGCAATCCGTGCTGGCATCGCGGTTTGCCATCGCAGTTCTGCAACTGCATGGCGATGACGCCTACAAGCAGGCACATGATGCGCTGTTGTCGATGCGTGCCGATACCACGCCCGACGCTTTGGTCCGGGTGGCAAACGACCTGGGGCTGGAGCCGCAGCCGATCATGGACCGGATGAACGCGCCGGAAGTGACCAAGGTGATCGAAGATAATCATCGCCTTGCCCAGACAATGGATATCAGCGGCACGCCCACCTTTGTGGTGGGGGGCACAATGGTCCGGGGCTATGTGCCGCTGGAGGCGATGCAGCAGATTGTCGAAGAGCAGCGGGCGAAAGAGGGCTAATCGCGCCTATTCGGCGGCTTCGGCCGCCTTTTCGGCCGCGTCGATTTCGGCGGCCTTCGCCTCGACCAGTTCGACGATGTGGTCGATCATCCGGTCATTGCCCAGTTTATGGCTTTGCTTGCCCGCAAGGTAGACCATCCCAGACCCTGCCCCACCACCGGTAAAGCCGATGTCTGTCATCAACGCCTCGCCGGGACCGTTGACCACGCAACCGATGATAGACAGCGACAGCGATGTGGTGATGTGGGCAAGGCGATCTTCAAGCGCCGTTACTGTCTTGATCACATCGAACCCCTGCCGCGCGCAGGACGGGCAGGAGATGATGGTCACGCCGCGATGGCGCAGGCCCAGGGATTTAAGTATTTCAAAGCCCACCTTCACCTCTTCCACCGGATCAGCGGACAAGGAAACGCGGATCGTATCGCCAATGCCCATCCACAGCAGGTTGCCAAGGCCGATGGCGGATTTGACAGTGCCGGAAACCAGGCCCCCCGCTTCGGTGATGCCAAGGTGGATCGGGGCATCCGTCGCTTCGGCCAACTGCTGATAGGCGGCGGCGGCCATAAAGACATCAGAGGCTTTCACGCTGATCTTGAATTCATGAAAATCGTTGTCCTGCAACAGCTTGATATGGTCCATCCCGGATTCGACCATCGCGTCGGGACAGGGTTCGCCATATTTGTCCAGCAGGTGCTTTTCCAGACTGCCCGCGTTCACGCCGATGCGGATGGAACAGCCGTGGTCTTTAGCAGCCTTGACCACCTCGGCCACGCGGCGCGCATCGCCGATGTTTCCCGGATTGATGCGCAGGCAGGCGGCGCCGGCTTCGGCTGCCTCGATCGCGCGTTTGTAGTGGAAATGGATGTCGGCCACGATGGGAACGGGGCTTTCCGCAACGATTTCGCGCAGGGCGCGGGTGCTGTCTTCATCGGGGGTAGAGACGCGGACGATATCGGCCCCGGCAATGGCGGCGCGCTGGATTTGTTCCAGCGTGGCGGACACATCGGTTGTCAGCGTATTGGTCATGGTTTGCACGCTGATCGGTGCGTCACCCCCCACCAGCACCTTGCCCACCCTGATCTGGCGGGATTTGCGGCGATAGATATTGCGCCACGGGCGCACGGTATTCAGTGACATGGAGGGTATCCTGCGGTGGGCAAGCGTCTGACACAGAGTTGCCTAAAGGAATAGAGACAGGTGCCGACAAGGGCAACCACAGAGCGGGCAGTGATTTCGGAAATGTCGGCGGGCGGCCTTAGTCGATGATCGGCTGCGGTGCGGTCGTTGCCTCGGCCACGTTGACGAATTTGGCCAGATCGGCATCGACCGAAAGGTCCGCTTCGGCAAAGGTTTGCGTCAGCGCCTCGGCCGACAGGGGAAGGTTTTTCACCACCGAAGCCCCCGGCGCGGCCGGCCCATAGGTGCGGCCATTCACAGCAAAGTAAACAGACCCTGAATTGCCGGCACGCAGGATCGGCGCTTCTTCAAGGCTGGGAACGACATAGCGTTCGCCGGCATCGAGGATCTTTTCAAACAGCACGGTTCCGTCTGCCGATTGCACGCGCACCCAAGACGGGCGCACGGCCAGAAGTTCCAATTGCGGTGCGGCATCGGCCACGACCTGAATGCCATCATCCAGCGCGCCCGCCTCGGCCAATGCCTGATCGACGGCATCCGACATCGGGTCAACCGATGCCGTGGCGGCCAAAGTGCCGGTTGCACGCGGGTTGATGGCCGCGATGGGGCCATCACGCGATGTCATTACAGGCACGTCCAACGCCTGCGGACGATACAGCCGATCCATCAGGTCTGGCTGGGCAGAGGTGTCTGCTTCGGCCATTGCTTCGGGCGCGGCACCGCGTGTTGATCCGGGCGCCACTTCGGCAATGAGGGGAGCCACAGGTTTCACGCCATCAAGCGGGTCGATTTCCGCAACAACGGTTGGCGCCTGATCAATCGGGGCAAGCTGAACGCGCTGCACCTCTTGCAGCACGGACCAGCCGCCATAGCCGATGGCACCGATCAGCACAGCCAGAACGAGCACCGATCCGACGGCACCGGGTTCAATCCGCGACAGCACGGTTTCGCCGCGCGGCACAAAGGTGGCGTTTGGGTTGGCCAGCGGGTCACCGAATTCCTGCGGCGCACGCTTTGTGGTCATGCCCTGCGACGATGCGGCCGCGCTCATGCCGTGGGCGACAGTAAAATTCGCCTCGACACAGAATTTCTGAAAGGCCCAGTCCGGGTTCATCCCCAGATAGCGCGCATAGGACCGGACATAGCCTGCAACAAACCCTTGGGTTTCAAAGGCAGAAACGTCGGCATTTTCGATGGCGGCGATATATGTGGCCTTGATCTTCAGCTCGCGCTGCACATCCAGCAGCGATTTGCCAAGCGTGGCGCGTTCGCCCCGCATCAGGTCGCCCAAGCGCAGTTCGAAGTCGTCAAAGCCCATCGGCTTTTCGACCCCGGCTGTCGAAGGTTTCGACCTCCAACCGATCATGCAAACTGCCCCATTACTGCCCCAAAAGTCCGTAAGTCACTTTAGCGCGACTCATATTCTGTCGTATTCAAGATAACTTAGCACAGGGCAAGGTCTTTTGCATGTGCGGAAAGCGTCATGCAGACACCTCGGCGCGATTCAGCGCACAATGCCGCCAAAGTGCATCCATCGCCTTCACAAGATGATCGATTTGACGCGAATCGTGAACGGGTGACGGTGTGAAACGCAGTCGTTCGGTACCGCGTGGCACGGTGGGGAAATTGATCGGCTGGACATAGATTCCATAGGTATCCAGCAGCATGTCCGACAGCATCTTGCAATGCACCGGATCGCCCACATGCACCGGAACGATGTGGCTGCCATGATCGATGATCGGCAGACCCAGCGCCTTGAGCCGGGTTTTCAGGATGCGGGCGTGCAATTGTTGTGCATCGCGCAGGTGCTGCCCGGTTTTCAGAAAGCGAACAGATGCCGCCGCACCCGCCGCCACGGCGGGTGGCAGCGAGGTGGTGAAAATGAAACCCGGCGCATAGGAACGGATGGCATCCACCATGCGGGCCGAGGCCGCGATGTAACCGCCGAATACGCCATAAGCCTTGGCCAGCGTCGCATTGATGATGTCGATGCGGTGCATCTGGCCATCGCGTTCCGCAACCCCTGCGCCGCGCGGGCCATACATGCCGACGGCGTGAACCTCATCGATGTAAGTGAGCGCGTTGAATTCCTGCGCAAGATCGCAAATGTCCCGGATCGGGCCGAAATCGCCGTCCATGGAATAGATCGATTCAAACGCAATCAGCTTTGGCGCAGCAGGATCGTCGGCAGATAAAAGCTGGCGCAGATGGGCCACATCGTTGTGGCGGAAGATGCGCTTTTCCCCGCCCCCACGGCGGACGCCTTCGATCATCGAGGCGTGGTTGAGCGCGTCGGAATAAATGATCAGGCCGGGAAAGATTGACCGCAGCGTCGAAAGCGTTGCGTCATTGGCGATATAGGCGCTGGAAAAGACCAGCGCCGCCTCTTTGCCATGCAGGTCGGCAAGTTCGGATTCGAGCTGTTTGTGATAGACGGTGGTGCCGGAAATGTTGCGCGTGCCGCCCGAACCGGCACCCGTGGCATCCAACGCCTCGTGCATCGCGGCAAGAACCTGCGGGTGTTGTCCCATGCCAAGATAATCGTTGCCGCACCAGACGGTTATATCCCGCTCTGTGCCGTCGGGACGGCGCCAGACAGCCTGTGGGAAATGCCCCTTCTTGCGCACGATGTCGATGAAGGTGCGGTAGCGGCCTTCGTCGTGCAGGCGTTGCAGGCTGGCATCCAGCGCAGCATCGTAGTTCATCGCGTCTCCTATCCGGCGGGCATGCCGCCGTCCTTCGTGCGCCTGTTCCGTGTCAGCCTAGCTGTGCCGTGGCACGGATGCCTTCTGGCGAAAGTCCTGTCAGCCATCGGCCAAAGGTCCGAGACTGGCCTTGATATGGGTCAAAGTATCGGCGATTCACCCATGTTTTCCCGGACCTGTTGCCGCAGTCAATCGGCGATGGCAACCACGCAATCCGTCGCGGCCTGTTGTTTGGCGGCGCAGGCGGCGACGGCCTCTTCGCCGTTTTTGCCCAAGCCCCATGCGCCGGTTGCCGCCGACATGGCCAGGGCACCCCCGGTGTAATTGGCGAAATCCGTGGTTGCGGACATCGAAAGTTGCAGCGGCCGCGCTTCCCAGCCTTCGGGACGGACAAGGGCCACGATCACGCAATCGGCAGCGCCTTTTTTCTTGGCGTTGCATTCGGTTGTGGCGACAAGGCTGGCGGCTTCGATGGTGTGGTGGTTTGCGGCGGCGATCGTCGCTTCGGACATCAGGCCTTCGTCCGGTGAGATGGCGATGGCGGCGTAATAGGGTTGGTCCTTGGCGACCATCGCCAGCATCTTTGCCTCATCCTTGGCAAGGACGCCTTGACCGTTGATTTCCACCTCGACCGGGGCCGGAGGAAAGAGCAGGCTTGCCGCCTGTTCGCCGGTCACGCTTTGCGCGGCGGCCGGAAGGGCCGCGACAGACAGGGTGAACAGGCAGGCTGATAGTCGGGACATGGCACGCTCCTTATCGGACAACGGGGATGTTTTAGCCTGTCAGGGCGGGTCTGGACAGGGGCAGAAGTGTTGATAGGGTCGCGGCGCGTATCACAATCAGGAGACAGAGCCATGAACCTTGACCCGCGCCTTGATGCCGTCCTTGCCCGCATTGATGCGGATCTGCCGGAGGCGCTGGATCGGTTGATGGCGTTGTTGCGCATCCCGTCCATATCGACGGACCCAGCCTATAAGGCGGCCTGTGCCGAGGCGGCGGATTGGTTGGTGGCGGATCTGCAATCGTTGGGGTTCACGGCGGCCAGCCGTGCCACGCCGGGGCATCCGATGGTGGTGGGGCATGGGGGGACAGGCGGGCGGCATCTGCTGTTCTATGGGCACTATGACGTGCAACCTGTTGATCCACTTGATCTTTGGGCGCGCGATCCGTTTGACCCGCAGGTTGAGGACACCGCAAAGGGCAAGGTCATCCGGGCGCGTGGATCATCGGATGACAAGGGCCAGTTGATGACCTTTCTGGAAGCCTGCCGCGCGTGGAAAGCGGTGCATGGCACCCTGCCCGGCCGTCTGACGATTTTTCTGGAGGGCGAGGAAGAGTCCGGTTCCCCGTCGCTGATCCCCTTCCTGCGCGAGAATGCAGATGAATTGCGGGCTGAACTTGCGTTGATCTGTGACACCGGGTTGTTTGAGGATGCGGTGCCCGCGATCACCACTATGCTGCGTGGATTGACGAAAAGTGAATTCACCATCCGTGCGGCCAGCCGTGACCTGCATTCGGGGATGTATGGCGGGTTGGCGCGCAACCCGATTCATGTGCTGACCAAGCTGCTGGCCGGGTTGCATGATGCAGAGGGACGGGTGCAAGTGCCCGGATTCTATGATGATGTTGACGAATTGCCCGATACGCTGCGCCAGCAGTGGCAGGCGCTGGCCTTTGATCATGGCAGCTATCTGGGGGATGTCGGGCTTTCGGTTCCGGCGGGTGAGGTGGACAGGACGCCGCTGGAAATGATCTGGTCACGGCCCACGGCCGAGGTGAACGGCATCTGGGGCGGCTATACCGGGGCGGGGTTCAAGACCGTGCTGCCGGGTGAGGCCCATGCCAAGGTGAGTTTCCGGCTGGTGTCGCGGCAAGACCCGGAAAAGATCATCAAGTCCTTCAGAACATGGGCGGAATCGCAGATTCCTGCGGATTGCGAAATTATCTGGAATGACGCGATCGAAGGGTCGCCCGCATCGGTGATGGAAATCGGTGATCCGGCGTTCGAGGCGGCACGGCAGGCGCTGACCGATGAATGGGGCCGCGCGGCGGCCTTTGTCGGATCGGGTGGGTCGATCCCGATTGCGGGGTATTTCAAGACCGAGTTGGGGATGGACGCCATGCTGATCGGCTTTGGCCGGGACGATGACCAGATACACAGCCCGAATGAGAAGTATGATCTGGAGTGTTTCCACAAGGGAATCCGGTCCTGGGCGCGCGTTCTGGCGAGGCTGCAATGACCGTGGAGATACGCGACGCAGGCGCCGGGGATGAGGCCGCCTGGCGGGGGTTGTGGCAGCAATACCTTGATTTCTATGAGGTTGTTCTGACGCCAGAGGTGACTGCCGCCACATGGGCGCGGTTGATGGACCCGGCGTCGCCGGTCAAGGCGCGGCTGGCATTTGTGGGGGGTGACATGGTGGGTTTCGCCATTCACCTGCACCACCCGTCAACCTGGGTGATTGGCGAGGATTGCTATCTGGAAGACCTGTTCCTGGCCCCTGACGCGCGCGGCAAGGGTGTGGGACGTGCCTTGATCGAAGATCTGATGGCCTTGGCGCGGGGCAAGGGGTGGCGGCGGTTGTATTGGCACACCGATCAGGACAACGTGGTTGCCCGCCGTTTGTATGACCGCTTTGTCGAGTCGGATGGGCATGTGCGGTATCGCGTCACGCTGTAGGGCGCACGCGGCGTTAATTTGCCGTGATTTCGGGAGTTTGACGAAATCGGTTGGTGCAACATCCGGTGCAGCACGGCAGTGCAGACGGGTGTATGCACGCTGCGTGCTGTGGAGAGGCGTTAACCTTAACCAGTCGTTCAGTAACGACTCAGGCAATTGGCCCCAAGGGGGGCTGATTTCAAGGGCATTCAAAGGGATGGTGGCGCGGTTGACGGGGCTCGAACCCGCGACCCCCGGCGTGACAGGCCGGTACTCTAACCAACTGAGCTACAACCGCGCAGGATATACGTTCGGGGTCGGGCGGATGGCGCGGTTGACGGGGCTCGAACCCGCGACCCCCGGCGTGACAGGCCGGTACTCTAACCAACTGAGCTACAACCGCACTCGACCGCCCGGTTCCCCGAACGTGGGGTGGGTATTACGGAAGGGCGCGGGTGGCGTCAAGCGACCTTTGGGAAAATAATCGGTGGGCGTGGAAGATGCCGAGGGGGCGGTGAAATCTGACGCAAATTCCGGGTCGGCTTATGCGTCAGAAACCGATTACGGGGCGGGAATGAATTCCGCGTTGTCATGGGGCGGCAGGCGGAAGCGACCATGCGCCCAATCGCCCGCGCGCCATGCCTCTTTTGCGGCGTCGATGCGTTCTTTGCTGGAGGCGACAAAGTTCCACCAGATGTGGCGCGGGCCATCCATCGTGGCCCCGCCCAATAGCATCAGCCGCGCGCCCTGCCCGCCTGCGCGAACGGAAATCCGGTCGCCCGGTCGGAAAACCAGCATCTGCCCGGCAGGGAAGGTCTGGCCGCCCACCGACACCTCGCCCGACAGGATATAGATGCCGCGATCTTCGTGATCGTCGGGCAAGGGGATGGCGGCATCGGGCGCAAGGGTGGCATCGGCATAAAACACGTCAGACGGGGTTTCGACCGGGACTGTTTCACCCCAGGCATGGCCAAGGATCAGGCGGACAGTTTTCCCTTCGCCTTCCAGTTCCGGCAAGGTGCTGCTGGGGGCGTGGATAAAGGCGGCGGGATCGTCTTCGTGTTTTTTCGGCAGGGCCAGCCAGGTTTGCAGGCCGAACATGGATGACGGTTTGTCCCGCATCGGGCCATCGGTGCGTTCGGAATGGGTGATGCCGTGGCCAGCCACCATCAGATTGACGGCCCCCGGTTCGATCCATTGATCGGTGCCAAGGCTGTCGCGGTGATGCAGGCGGCCTTTCATCAGGTAGGTGACGGTGGCAAGGCCGATATGCGGGTGGGGGCGCACGTCGATCCCCTGCCCTGTCAGAAATTCGGCAGGCCCCATCTGATCAAAGAAGATGAAGGGGCCGACCATCTGCCGTTGGGCAGAGGGGAGCGCGCGCCGCACCTCGAACCCGCCAAGATCGCGGGCGCGTGGGACGATGACGGCCTCGATCGCATCGACGGCGTCACCGATCGGGATGGAAGGGTCGAGTGCGGGGTTCCAGCTCATGCCTGTCTCCTGTTCTGGGGGTAAGGTAGGGCATGACGGGTGCTGCGTCACCCGGCGCAGGCGCGCGCGTTCTGTGCAGCGTGGCACATGGGCAGCCAGTGGGGGGGGCGGATCAGGTGCCGCGTTGCAGGACGGTATCCAGTTTGTCGAGAAAGAGGTCGGCGTTGGCATCAGAAAACACCAGCGGCGGGCGGATTTTCAGAATGTGGCCTTCTGCGCCTGTGGCGGAAATCAGGATGCGTTCCATCCGCAGCGCGTTGACGATGCGGGCGGCGCGGGCGCGGTCGGGTTGGCCATCGGTCACGATGTCGGCAGCGAGGAAGAGGCCAGCCCCCCGGATTTCGCCCAGGGCGGCGTGGCGGGCGGCCAGATCTTGCAAACCAGTGCGGAACCGGGTGCCGACGCGGGCGGCGTTTTGCATCAATCCTTCATCCTCGATCACCTGAAGGACGGCCATTGCGGTGGCGGCGGCAACGGCATTGCCGCCAAAGGTGTTGAAATACCGGGCCTTGGCCCCGAATTCGGCAATCACCTCAGGACGCAGGACAAGGCCAGCGACGGGATAGCCATTGCCCATCGGCTTGCCCAGGCTGACCAGGTCCGGGATGACGCCGTGGCGGGCAAAGCCCCACATATGGCCCCCCATGCGGCCAAATCCGGGCTGCACCTCATCGGCGAGGAACAGCCCGCCCGCGGCACGGATGGCGGCGGCGGCAGGGGCAAGAAAGCCGGGCGGATCGGTAAAAAGGCCATCCGAGGAAAAGACCGTATCCACCATCAAAAGCGCGGGGCGGATGCCGTGGTGCCGCAGGTCGGCAATGGCGGCCTGCACATGGGCGGTGAAGGTTGTGGCCGGATCACCGTGGCGGGCATCGGGCGCGGGGATGGTGCGGACATGCGGGCCAAGGGGGACACCTGCGCCCAGCGAGGGCGAGGCTTCGGCGACAGAGGCGGTCACACCGTGATAGGCGTTCTGGGTGACGATGATGCCGGTGGCGCCGGTTGCGGCACGGGCAAGGCGGAGGGCCAGATCATTCGCTTCGGACCCGGTGCAGGTGAACATGACGTGGGACAGGTCCGGCGGGAAATGCGCCAGCAAGCGTTCGGCATAGGCCAGAACGCCGTCATGCAAATAGCGGGTGTGGCTGGCCAGCGTGGCGGCCTGTTCGGCCATTGCGGCCACCACGCGGGGATGGGCATGGCCGACCGATGCCACGTTGTTGTAGGTATCCAGATAGGCGTTGCCGTCGGGATCGTAGAGCCAGACCCCCTGCCCCCGCACCAGATGGACCGGGGTTTCATAAAACAGCCGATACGCGGGGCCAAGCAGGCGCTGGCGGCGGTCGACCATTGCGGATTCGACGGGGCCAAGCGTGCCGGAGCCGGGGACAAAGGCGTTGGGCATCGGGTCACGGGTCATGGGGCATCCAGTCCGGCTGTTGCTTTGGCAAGGGTTGCAGGGTCTGTTGCGGCGAGCGCGGTCAGGCCCGCGGCGGCAGAGGGGAAGTTGCGCAGGATATAGGGCGCGTTTTCCGGATAGCGGGCTGCCCGAAAGCTGGTGATGGCCAGCGTTGTGACCATGCGGGCGGCAACAAGATCGGGGATCAGCGCGCGCTCGGGCGCGGTGAGGGGGCATTCTTCGGCCCATGCGGCGGTAAAGGCAGCCAGCGAGGCGGCGGGATCGGCAGGGTCGATGCAATAGGCGGCGGCGATGGCAAGGTCGCAGATCAGGGGCGTGTGGACCATGTCGCCAAAGTCGAGGATGCCGGTGACGCGGTTTGGATGGTCGGGGTCGCCCAACAGGTTGTGGGGGTTCAGATCGCCGTGGATCACCTGCCAGCGCAGGCGGGGCAACGCGGGGGCGACACTGCTGTCGAACCGGTCCAATGTATCGGTTGCCAGCGCGCGTAGGGTGGCATCGGTGATGTGCGGCAAGAGCGGGCGCAGGGCGGCGGCGTGTTTTATATCCCATTGCAGGACATGATCGGCGGCAGGGTCGGCAAAGCCCCGCAGCGCGCAGGCCAGCCGCGCCCCCAGGCGGGCCACGCCGATAGCACGAGCGTGGTGATGCGGCAGGCTGGGTGGCAGGATGGCCAGTGGCGCGCCGTTCACCCATGTCAGGATGCGCATCAGGTGGCCGGTGGGAAGGGCGACGTCATCGGTCCCGGCCAGGGATGGGACCACGCGCGGGATGGGAAGCGCGGGGTCGCGCGCCGCTGCATGGCGCAGGGCGCGGTTCTGAAAGCGGGTCATCGCCGGGGGTTCGGCAAGATTGGCGATCTTTAACACGAAACGTCCATCCGCCGTATCCAGACGGTGGTTCAGGTCACGTTCCGATGTCAGCGTGGCAAGGGTGCCGGTCAGGCCCCAATGGACTGCGGCCCATTGGGCCACCTGATCTGCCGGGAACTCTGGCGGGGGGCTGTCGAGAAGCGGGCCAAGGGGGGCAAAGGTCATCACGGCTTTCCTGGTTCGGCCCTGTTCCTGTGTGACGTTTCAACAGGAAGCCAGGGGAAAAGGAAAGGGAAAGTGGTGGGCGGTGAGGGACTCGAACCCCCGACATTCTCGGTGTAAACGAGACGCTCTACCAACTGAGCTAACCGCCCGCCGCCGCAGCCTTTAGCGCAAGGTGCGGGTTGGCGGCAAGGGGAAAGGCGCGTGGTGGGCGCGGATGATGCCCCGACTGTCGCGGGGCTTCGCCCCAGCGCCCGCCGTGCCACCTGTTGAAAACCAGAACGCCCCGGGGATGAACCCGAGGCGCTTCAAGGCAATGATGGTGGGCGATAACGGATTTGAACCGCTGACATCTTCGATGTGAACGAAGCGCTCTACCGCTGAGCTAATCGCCCGATGCGGCGGTGTTTAGTCGTCTTCGCCAGGCTCTGCAAGGGTCTGTTTGCCGCCTTTCGGGGCATTCTTCATCCCCGCGCCACGCAGGCGGACGGTGGTAAGGGAGGATGTGCCTTCGCCCTTTTGCCGTGCCACACGGGCATGGCCAAGTGGCGGCAGGTTGAGGGATTCGCCCTTTTGCAGCGCCGCGCCGAGCGTTTCGAGAGTGGCTTCGACGATCTCTTTCACGCCCCCCTTTTTCTTGCCGTCAAGCGCGGCGACGACGCGGGCGATAAGTTCCTTCTTCTTGACCTGCGGTGCGGCGATGCGGGCGGCCTTGTCGATATTTTCTGACGTGATGGTTTCAAGGATCACCGCTTCCGGGGCCGTTGACGCCGTGTCAGGCACAAGAGCCTTTGGCGCCGGAACCTGTGGCGCAGGGGCCTTTGGCGCAGTGATCGCGGCCTTTGGGGCTGCTTTTGCGATTGGTTTCGCCGCTGGTTTGGCGCCGGGTTTCTTGGCGGAACTGATAGCCATTACGATACTGCCCTGTTGCTGGTCGGGGACGACCTGATTTCGATATGCCACCCTATCCAGCTTGGATGGGCGTTTCCACCTTTGCTGTTGCAGCGTCATGCAATTTTTCAACCTTGGGGCAGGAAAACGGCGGGCATTGGTCAAACGAATGGGGGGCAGCGCCCGGATCCGTGATGGGGCCTTTGATGTGCAAAGGGGCGCGGTTGTGCCGCGCCCCCTGCCCTGTTTTTCAGATGCCTTGCCGTCTGGCCTAGTGGGCCACTTGCGAACGGCTTGCCTCGGCCGCGGCCTTGGCGGCTGCGGCGGCGGCTTCTTCTGCCGCCTCGTCCCATTCCACCGGTTCGGGGGCGCGGACAAGGGCCAGCTTGAGCACCTCTTTCACGTGGCTGACCGGAATGATGGTCAACCCTTCACGGACGTTGGCCGGAATCTCGGTCAGATCCTTGGCGTTTTCTTCCGGGATCAGAACCGTCTTGATCCCGCCACGCAGGGCGGCCAGCAGCTTTTCCTTTAGCCCGCCGATGGCCAGCGCGTTGCCGCGCAACGTGACCTCGCCGGTCATGGCGATGTCCTTGCGGACGGGAATGCCCGTCAGCACCGAAACGATGGAAGTGACCATGGCCAGACCAGCCGAGGGGCCGTCTTTCGGTGTGGCACCTTCGGGGACGTGGACGTGGATGTCGATCGCTTCGAATTTCGGCGGCTTCACCCCAAGCTCGGGGCTGATGGAGCGGACGTAAGAGGCCGCCGCCTCGATCGATTCCTTCATCACGTCGCCAAGTTTGCCGGTGGTCTTCATGCGGCCCTTGCCAGGCAGCTTGAGCGCCTCGATCGACAGAAGATCGCCGCCGACCGATGTCCAGGCCAGACCGGTGACGACACCGACCTGATCCTCTTTTTCGGCCAGACCATAGCGGAAGCGTTTGACGCCCAGATATTCTTCAAGTTTTTCGGGCGTCACCTCGACGGCGGTGCCTTTCTTCTTGACGATTTCCGTAACCGCCTTGCGGGCCAGTTTGGCGATTTCGCGTTCCAGATTCCGCACCCCCGCTTCGCGGGTGTAGGTGCGGATCATTTCGGCCAATGCTGCATCCGTGATCTTGAATTCACCCTTGCGCAGACCGTGGTTGGTGATCTGCTTGGGGATGAGGTGCTGTTTGGCGATTTCGCGTTTTTCGTCTTCGGTGTAGCCCGCCAGCGAAATGATCTCCATCCGGTCCAGCAGAGGGCCGGGCATGTTGTAGGAGTTCGCCGTGGTGATGAACATCACGTTGGACAGATCGTATTCCACCTCAAGGTAGTGGTCCACGAAGGTGGCGTTCTGTTCTGGGTCCAGCACCTCGAGCATGGCAGAGGCCGGGTCGCCCCGGAAATCCTGCCCCATCTTGTCGATTTCATCCAACAGGATCAGCGGGTTGGTGGTTTTCGCCTTTTTCAGCGCCTGAATGATCTTGCCGGGCATGGAGCCGATATAGGTGCGCCGATGGCCGCGGATTTCGGATTCGTCGCGCACACCGCCGAGGCTGATGCGGATGAATTCGCGCCCCGTGGCCTTGGCGACCGACCGGCCAAGCGAGGTTTTACCCACGCCGGGGGGGCCGACGAGGCAGAGGATCGGGCCTTTCAGTTTCGCGCTGCGGGCCTGAACGGCAAGGTATTCGACGATGCGTTCCTTGACCTTTTCCAGGCCGTAATGGTCCTTGTCGAGAACCTCCTGGCTTTTGAACAGGTCTTTCTTGACGCGGGATTTCACGCCCCACGGCACGCCCAGAAGCCAGTCAAGATAGTTGCGCACCACGGTCGCCTCGGCCGACATGGGCGACATGGACTTGAGCTTTTTCAGCTCTGCCTCGGCCTTGTCGCGGGCTTCCTTGGAAAACTGGGTCTTGCGGATACGCTCTTCGAGTTCGGCGATTTCGTTCTGGCCTTCTTCGCCATCGCCCAGCTCGCGCTGGATCGCCTTCATCTGTTCGTTCAGGTAATATTCCCGCTGGGTCTTTTCCATCTGGGTCTTGACGCGGGATTTGATCTTTTTCTCCACTTGCAGGACGGACATTTCGCCCTGCATCTGGCCATAGACCTTTTCCAGCCGCTCAGACACTTCAAGCGTTTCCAGAAGTTCCTGTTTCTGACCGACCTCGATCCCCAGATGGCCAGCCACCAGATCGGCCAGACGGGCCGGTTCGCGGGTTTCGGCAACGGCGGCAAGCGCCTCTTCGGGGATGTTCTTCTTGATCTTGGCGTAGCGTTCGAATTCCTCGGCCACGGCGCGGATCAGGGCATCGACAGATGCCTTGTCGCCCAGCGATTCCGTCAGGGGTTCGACATGCGCCTCGAAGAAGCGGTCATTGGGCAGGAAATTGGTGATCTTGATGCGGGTCTTGCCTTCGACCAGCACCTTGACGGTGCCATCGGGCAGCTTCAGCAGTTGCAGCACATTGGCCAGCACGCCAACGCGGTAGATCTGATCGGTGCCGGGATCATCGACGGACGGGTCAATCTGGCTGGACAGCAGGATCTGGCGGTCATCGGCCATCACCTCTTCCAGGGCGCGCACGGATTTTTCGCGTCCAACAAAGAGCGGGACAATCATGTGCGGAAAGACCACGATATCGCGGAGCGGCAGCACCGGATAGCTGGGGGAAAGGGAATCGCTCATCTTGTTTCCTTGTCTGGCAGGAAGGCACCGGCCCCAATCTTTGGCAACGCTTGGCCTTCCCCTGTGGTATCCATATCTGGTGGTCCAGCGGGGGCGAGTCAACCACGCCTTCACGTCAACTTGTTTCCATGATGCGCCTGCCTGTGGGCGGGGGCAAGCGGGCTTTGGTCTGATGGGCGGGGCGATCTTGGTCGCGGCGGGCGGGTTGGTGCATGGCGGGCGACGTGCAGGGATCGTGCCGGATCATGGGCGACGGCGCAGCAGGATCTTCCAAAGGCCCAGCAGGGTGACGGTGGTGAAGATGGCGGTCAGGATCGCGGGGCGCGGGTCAGAGGGGGTGGAGGCGGCCCCGCCCGCGGCCAGGATGAAGGCGAAGGGAATGACGCCAAGGCCGTAGCCAAGGGCAAAGCGGACGGGGTTCATCCGGGCGATACCGGCAAGTGTGGCCGATAATTCCGGCAGGATCGGGACCGCCTGACAGACCGCGAGGGTCAACAGATCATTGCGGGCGAAGGCGGATTCAAGATCGGCAAGGCGGGCGGGGTCTTTGAACAGGCATTTCAGGGCCGGGCGGCCCAGACCACGCCCGAGGCCGTAGCCGATACCGCCCATCAGCATCAGGCCGGTGGCAGCGGTCAGCCCGCCGAGACCGGGACCAAGCAACCAGCCCGCGATCAGGATCGTGGTCATGGTGGGCACGGCGATCAGCAGATCAAGAAGGAGGAGCGCGATCACCCCGGCCATCAGCCAGCCGCTATGGATGTCACGCAAGCCTTGAAGCCAGGTGATGACGCCTTGTTCCGGCACCAGATCGAAGGCCCGGACCAAAAGGAAGGTCGACGCGAAAGCAAGGCCAAGGATCAGGCCGATGCGGATAAGGTCTTTCATGGCCTTTCGCCCCCTTTCCTATGCCCTGCGCAACAGGCGGCGGCCCATCCACGGGGCCAGCGCCGCAATCAGCGGAAGGGCGCGGGCGGCCCCAATTCGCAGGATGCTGCGACGGGCGGTGATGCCGTCGAGGATGGCCCGTGCCGCGTGGTCGGCGGTGATCTTGCCCTTGCCCCTGCCTGCGGTCATCGGGGTATCGACAAGGGGAAGGACAACCTCTGTCACCAACAAGGGCGCGCCTTCCACCTGCCAGCGCAGGGTTGTGGTGAAGGACGACAACCCTGCCTTGGTGGCGGAGTAAAGCCCGCCCTGCTGTTTGGGAAAGATCGCAAGGCCGGATGACAGGTTGACGATGGCCCCGCCGCGTTGCGCCATGAGGTGTGGCAGCAGCGCCTGTGTCAGAAGCGCCGGGGCCGCAAGGTTCAGCGTGGCTTCCTCGATCAGCCTTGCAGGGGTTGAGGCGGGGTCTGTCAGGGCATGGGCGTGCTGGACGGCGGCATTGTTGATCAGCACCGAAAGCGCCGGGTGGTCTGCGATCAACCGATGTGCCAGCGCGGGTATGGCAGGCAGGTCGGTCAGATCGGCGCTGATGGCGATAAGGCCCGGTTGCGCGGGCAGGTAGGCGGCGCTGCGTGACAGGGCGATGACGCTGTGGCCCTGGGCCAGCAAGCGGCGCAGCAGGGCCGCGCCGATGCCCGACGTGGCCCCAGTCAGCAGGACAGTTGTCGGTTGCGAAAGCGGCGGATGGGAGAACGGGGTTGACATGGTTGCCTCTGGTCCAGATTTCCGCACCTTGGATAGGCATCATCGGAGTGGCAGTCATGAACCTGGGTTTAGAGACGGGATCAGCCGCGCCTTCCTTGATTGATGCCTTGCGGCCAAGGGCCGAGGCGGCGCGGCTGTGGTCGCCACGCGATCTGCCAAAGGGGGCTGCGGTCTTTGCGCCGGGGGATGAGACGGCGGATGTGTTCCTGTTGCTGTCGGGGCTGGTGAAGCTGGTCTACATCACGCAAGGCGGTGATGCCTGGATCAAGAGCTTCATCCTGGATCGGGGGGTGTTTTCCGGTCGGGGGGCCAGCGATGCCGGGCCGGGCGAGAGTTATGGGGCGGACTGTCTGGAACCCTGCCAGATCATCCGCCTGCCCCGGCCGTTCGTGATGGAGGCGGTGGCCGGGGATGCAGGGTTACGTGCCGCATATGATGACTTTGCCGCCTGGGTTCTGGCCCGCAAACAGGCGCGCGAGGCGGCGCTGTTGGTGCAGACGCCCGAAGCCCGCTATCGTGCATTGCGGGCCAATGCCCCGGCGGCGCTGGCCCGGTTGCCACAGGGGGATGTGGCGCGGTTTTTGGGGGTGACGCCGGTGGCGTTCAGCCGGATCAAGCGGCGTGTGGCCTAGATCGGGTCGATGTCGCCCATTGCCCTTTGGGCGTGGAAATCGGCCACGAAAGCCGAAAGTTGACCGGCCGCGATGGCATCACGCAGACCCTGCATCAAGTCCTGATAGTAATGCAGATTGTGCCAGGTCATCAGCATCGAGGCGATGATTTCCCCGGCCTTGTTCACATGGTGCAGATAGGCACGGCTGTAATTGCGGCAGGCCGGACAGGTGCAATCCGCGTCCAGCGGGCGTGGGTCATCCTGATGGCGGGCGTTCTTGATGTTGACCTGGCCCCGGCGCGTCCAGGCCTGCCCTGTGCGGCCCGAGCGAGAGGGCAGCACGCAATCCATCATGTCGATGCCACGTTCCACCGCGCCCACGATATCGTCGGGTTTGCCCACGCCCATCAGATAGCGGGGTTTGTCTTCGGGCAGGAAGCCGGGGGCATAGTTCAGCACGTCGAACATCGCCTCTTGCCCCTCGCCCACCGCAAGGCCGCCCACGGCATAGCCATCAAAGCCGATTTCAGTCAACGCCTTGGCCGACTCTTCGCGCAGATCGCGGGTCACGCCGCCCTGCATGATGCCGAACAGCGCATGGCCCGGCCGGTCGCCAAAGGCATCACGCGACCGTTGCGCCCATCGCATGGACAGGTGCATCGACTTGGCCACCTCGGCCTCGGTTGCGGGAAGCGCGGGGCATTCGTCAAAGCACATGACGATGTCGGAGCCGAGGAGTTTCTGGATCTCCATGCTGCGTTCGGGCGAGAGCATGTGTTTGGAGCCGTCGATATGCGATGAGAAGCGCACGCCTTCCTCGGTCAGCTTGCGAAGGCTGGCCAGCGACATGACCTGAAAGCCGCCACTGTCGGTCAGGATCGGGCGGTCCCAGTTCATGAATCTGTGCAGGCCGCCCAGACGGGCGATGCGTTCAGCGGTGGGGCGCAGCATCAGGTGGTAGGTGTTACCCAACAGGATATCCGCCCCCGTGGCACGCACGCTTTCGGGCAGCATGGCCTTGACGGTGGCGGCGGTCCCAACGGGCATGAAGGCAGGTGTGCGGATGTCGCCCCTCGGCGTGGAGATAACCCCAGTGCGCGCCTTTCCATCGGTTGCCTGAACGGTAAAGCCAATTCCCGTCGCCATCGCCCACTCCTTGCAGAAAGCGGCCCCTTTTGGGCCAAAGCGTGCGGGATGGAAAGAGGGGTTGTGCCTATTCCGGATAGGGACGGACCGCCTTGGCCACCGCCAGCTTGCCGCCGTTCTTCTTGCTTTGCGCCGTCGCTGTCCATTCATAGCGATGCACACCATCCGGCGGGCATGGCTGCTTGTACTTGAACTGTCCCGCCGCGATCACATCGCCACCACCATAGGCCACGACGCCACCACCATGGTTGAACCCCGGCACATCACGATCCACCAGTTTGAAGCGGATGAAGGCCGTGCCATCGGGCACATCCTTTACCGTGAAGGCCGGGCTGGGCACCGTTCCTGGATTGCCACTGTTGCAAAGTTTCAGACCTTCCCAGCTAAAGGCGATTTCAAAGGCCGAACCCGAGACTGGCACCGACGTCAGCATCGCAACAGTCATCAGACGGGTTAAAAATGACATGGCAAACCTTTGCTTTTGTTGGTGATTGGGATGTCAGGCGGTCACAAGGAACCCATGCCTGCCGCTTCATTGCCGCCGCCGTACGGGTTTGCGCGGGGGTGGCATGTGGCCATCCTCTTCCAGCGCGCGGCGCAGGCGGCGGATCAGGACGGCGCGGCCTTTTTCATCCGGCACTTCGCGCAACGCTGCGTTGATGTCCAAGATCAGCCGCGACACATCGTTGTGCCAATCCAGTCTTGCCACCTGTTCCGGGGGCAGACGCGGCGGGGCGGCATTGGCCTGTTTGACAAAACCATCCGGCGTCAGGGTGTAGCTGTCATCCAGCGAGGGCACGGCCAGCCTGTCCTGGGGCACGTCGGTCAGCCGTGCGGCAAGGCCAGACATTGCCTCCTCCTCGCCATGCACAAGGAACAGGCCGTGCCGGATCGGGGCGCGTTCGGTGATCCATTGCGCAAGCTCTGGGCCATCGGCATGGCCGGAATACAGATCGATGGACCGGATCCGCGCACGGACGGTGAATTCCTCGCCCTGGATGCGGACCGGGGTAACGCCGTCCTGCAACAGACGACCCAAGGTCGCCTCGGCCTGATAGCCCACAAGGAGAAGGGTGGCGGCGTCACGCGACAGCCAGTTCTTAAGGTGGTGGCGGATGCGCCCCGCCTCGCACATGCCAGAGGCGGCCAGGATGATGTGAAAGCCGCGCGCATAGGCCAAGGCGCGGGATTGTTCCACGGTTTCCGTGAAATGCAGGTGGCTGGATTTCAGGCCATCGACCAGCGCCGCGCCATTCTCCAATTCACGGGCATGCTTGCGAAACAGCGCGGTGGCGCGGGTGGCCATCGGGCTGTCGACATGGATGGGGCAGAACGGAAGGTCCCCGGCCAGCATCAGGGTGGACAGATCGGCGATCAGTTCTTGCGCACGTTCCACCGCAAAGGTGGGGATCAGCAACACGCCGTCATCGCGCCAGGCCGCCCGCACCTCATCGCGCAGGGTGGCGCGGCGGTGTTCGGCGCTGGCCTCGATCCGGTCCACATCGCCATAGGTGGATTCGCAGATGACGTAATCCACGCCAGAAGGACCTTCGGGATCGGATTGCAGAAGTTTCGCATCCGGGCCGATGTCACCGGAAAACAGCAGGCGCAGCGGCGTGTTGGGGGCCGTCAGCTCCAGTTCGACAGAGGCAGAGCCAAGCAGATGCCCGGCATTCCAGAACCGCGCGCGGCAGCCGGGTTGCACGGTGAACCAGCCGTCCATCTCTTGCGGGCGCAGCAGGGCTAGCGTCGCCTCGGCATCGCGCGCATCATAGATCGGTGTTACATCCGCATCACCACGGCGGCGATTGCGTCGGTTGAGCATCTCTACTTCGGATTCCTGGATATGCGCGCTGTCGGGCAGCATGACGGCGCACAGGTCTGCCGTGGCGGGGGTGGCATGGACCAGACCAGTAAACCCGTCGCGCACCAGTTTGGGCAGCAGGCCGGAATGGTCAATATGCGCATGGGTCAGAAGGACTGCCCGGATTGCCGCCGCATCAAAGGGAAATGGGCGGTAGTTCAGGGTTTTTTCCGTTTTTGACCCCTGGAACATGCCACAATCAATCAGGATCGCGCCCCCGGCAAGATCAAGCCGGAAGCATGATCCTGTCACCGCCCGCGCCGCGCCGTGGAAGGTCAGGATCGGATGCTGCGTCATGACTGGCTCCTGTCTGGCGGGCGTTTGTCAGGCGATGACCTCGAATTGCACCTCGACCGGGGTGCAATCGCGGCCATTGATCGGGATCATGTCTTGCGGGCAGCAGGACATGGCGACGACACAGTCGATCTGCGCGCGCAGGGTGACGTGGTCGCCGGGCTTTGACAAAGGCTCGCCCCAAGTGATGCGGCCATCGGCGGCGATGGGGATGTTCATCCACAGGTTCAGCGGTGCCGGGCATTCGGTGCGCGGAAAGCCGATCATTGCCAGCGCGGCATGCAAGTTGTCGGTGCAATTGTCGTGATAGGAGGTGCAGCCAAGGGATTGATAGCGATGCGTGTCACACGCGGCGATCACCGTATCATGGCGACCGGGTGAGGTGTCTTCTTCCATCAACAGAATGGCGCGGCGGCGGTTGGTTAACAGGGCATCCCCCTTGGCGGGAAAGACCGACCCAAGGCTGGCATGCAGGTGTTCCATCGACAGGAATTCGCCGGGATCATTTGCGTTGAAGGCCCATGTGTCCACCACTTGCGTGCCATGTGTATTGATGATGCGGATCGCCTGCCCTGCGGCCAGCCTGACCGCCCTGCCCCGCCGTGCTGGAACTGTTTCCATCGAAGCCCCCCTTTTTCGCAACGATGGGCGCAAGATGATCTGGATGCAAGGCCGACCGCGGCACCCCATTCTGCGCAAAGATTGGGTATTTGGGCCAAGGTGAATGAGCAGGGTCTGTTTCATCTTGGCGGCAAATACCCGCGGGGGGTGAATGGCGGCGCGGCACGCGACGACAGAGGGGGGGCGGCATGCCCCCCTGAACACGAGCCAAGCGCGCAAGCGCGCAGGCGAGGCAAAAGGAATGCGCGTCCCCGGCCACGGGGGCGCGCGCCGGACAATTCGCGGGATTACTCCTTGTCTTCCCCCGGCGCGGGGGTCAGGCCATACGGTGCGACCAGACGCCAGACATGGGCAGGGATCATGTTCTTCATTCTTGCCGGGAAGGTGCGGCGCAGGTGCAGGACCGTCTCGATGGCCTTCATCTCGACCCGCGCGCGTGCGAATTCCAGGCCGCGGGGACCAATGCGGGGTTGCAGGAAGGCCACGATGGGGCGCGCCCAATCGGGCATGGCGCGCAGCGGCAGGCCGCCTGCGGCGCGTTCGGTATTGCCAAGGAAACCCTTTACCGCGCCCGCGCGTTTGCCTTTGTCCGTCAGGGGTTTGAGGGTGAGCCGGTCAGCCAGCAGGGCCAGCAACTCTTCGCCCCGGTCATTCCGGGTGATCACCCATTGATCGCCGTCGCCGCCCATGTACCCCACGGTGATGTCTGCCAGACGATTGGTGTAATCGACGCAGGTCTTGCAGGTCATCGGGAAGAAGTCGGCGGGAAGTTTGGACAAAGGCAGTTTCAGGAACGGCACTGTGCGCGTTGGGCGGCCATCGTCATAGCGCAGTTCCACCCGGTAATCGGCGCGGAATTCCAGATAGCTGATCGCCTCTGGATGTGGGTCGATCTGAGCGAGGAAGTGGTGAAAGTTCTCGGTCGTGGTGTTGTCGGAACAGGGGGTGCCGATCACGTATATCCGTTCAAATCCCAATTCCGCCTCGAGCGTGCGCAGGGCGTGGACCTGGCACGGGATGCCCACCAGCGCGATGCGGCGGTGACCGGCGGCGGCGGCGGGTTCCAGCAGGGCGAGCGTGGGGCCAAAGCCCATGCGCATCCCGCGCACCTGTGCCAGTTGCGCAGGGTCGGTCACGATCACCGGCAGGGGTTTCCATCGGTCGGCCGGATCGGGCGCGGTGGCCAGCACCGCCGTCACGGCGCCGGTTTCCAGCAGGCGTGCGGCCAGCGCGGTGGTGATCCCCGTCCATTGCGCGCCGGGGGCTGGCGTGGCCATGCGGGCGCGCAGCATGCGGCGAGTGACGCCGAAGAAGGCCTCTTCGGCCTGTTCGGGCTGGGCGGTGCGGCCATGCGCCTGCGATTCGCGTGCTGGATAATCGGGGGCGATGAATTGGCAGGCGCGGCCACAGGCCTTGCCGTCGCCCATCCGCGAGATGCCGCAATCGGTGCATAGTCCGGGACGCGGAGCGCCGCCCAACGTGGGGGCATAAAGGCCGGGGATCGGCGGGATCGGGCCATCGGGCATGGGCGCGGCTTTCGCGGGCCGGGGTGGCCCAGTGACACAAGGCTACTGCGCGGGGGCGGCGGCGTCCAGAAAATGTGTCAACCTGGGCTGACAGTTTCGCGCCGTCAGGCAAAAAGCGGAAAGGTCACGCCAAGCGACCATGCCAGCATCAGGCCGAATCCGATGCCGCCGATGGCACCGTAACCCGTGCGCCGCCCGACCCAGCCCGACATGGTGCCGAACAACAGAAAGAACAGCAGGATCACCGGCAGGATGATCAGAAGAAACATCAGCCGGTCAAAATTCAACGCCACAGCACCGATCAGCGACCCAAGGAATGCGCCCCGCAGCACCAGAACGCGCCACAGGGGTGCGCGACCGGCCTCGGTCATCAGGGCGTCGCCAAGGAAATAGGGGATGGTTCCCAGCCCCAGACCCGCGATCACGGCAATCCGGCCGGGATGGGGCAGGAAACTTGCCACATAGCGATCCAGTGCCAGACCGAAAGCCAAAAGGGCCGCCAACCCCACCAGCGCCGCGAACGGCCAGATCCGCAAGGGAAATTGCCCGCGCAATCGCCCGGCGCGGGCCAGCAGGGCCAGCGTGATGGCCCCATAGGCCGCGAAATGCAGGGCGAGGTAATCTGCCACCAGAACGGGCAACAGACGTATGTCGAACGGGGCAAGGGCGAGAGGCACCACAACGGCGGGCAACAGCGCGGCGATCAGAAAGGTGCGCCGTGGCATGGGTGTGGGCATATGTGGGGTGGGCGCATATGTGACGGGCGTGGTGGCAGCGACCGGCAAAGCACGGGCAAGCGGCCAGCCAAGGGCCGTCAGCCCGGCCAGCAACAGCAGGATCCAACCGCCCCGCGCCTGTGCCGGTTGCGCGGCCTGGCGGTCGAAGGTGCTGTCGAGCCATGCGGCGGCGGCGTTCAGGGAGGTGGGCGCGTAAAGCACGCCCACATGTTCCACATGGGGGGAAAGGATCACTTGCCGCGCAGTGCCTGTTGCAAAGTCGCCCACCACCTGCCCCGGCACCGCCTGTGGATCGGTGAGGTGAAGGACGCGGACCGCCTCGGCCGTCAGCATGGTTTCCCATGCGCCGGTGATCAGTTGCAGATTGGCGGGTTGGGTGGCGGTGATCGCCTGCGAAAAGGCCGATACCGCCACCACCGCCTGCACCTTTGGCGCGTCAAGCGCGGCGCGGATGATGACGTCCGAGGCCATGGAATGCCCCAGATAGGCCAGACGTCCATCGGCGCGGGGATGCGCAAGTGCGGCGCGGGCGACAGAGCGGAGTTCATCCTGCAACAGGCGCGTGGTGCCGTTGATCGTGGTGACATCGCCGGTCATCGGGCGCGGGTTGCGGCCGTGGCCCATGAAATCGAAGGTGACCACCACATAACCCGCATGGGCCAGCGTCAGGGCAAAGGGTTCCATCAACTGCCGCGATCCGGCAAAGCCGTGTGCCACAATGGCCACCGGCGCCGGATCATCGCCCGGCGGCAGAAAGATCGTTGCTGGCGGCCCATCTGGAACGGCAAAAGGGGCTATGGTCAGGCCAGAGCGGCCGGATTCCAACTGCCAGACCGCCGCCACGATGGCGAGGGTTGCAAGGATGGTGATGATCGCCCGCACGGTTACGCCCTGCCCCAGTGTTCCGCCACATCACCTATCACGGTCCCGCACAAAGGCCACAGTTGCGAAACTGTGACCGGAACAGGGTGGGCGGGCCATTGTCGCCGCAGCAGGCTGCGTTTAGGGTCCGCCGCCACGAAACACCTTTGCCTGACGGGGTTCTCCTTGCATCGCGCCTTTGCCCTTTTGTCCCTTGGCCTGTTGACCGCCTGTGCTGCCACCAAGGAGATGCAGCTTTATCCCACCACCGGGCCGCTGGCCGTGCAGGTGCCGCCGCCGGTGATCCGGGCCAAGGCCGCCAACAGCGATGACAATTCCGGCCCGTTGAGTTTTCGCCATCCGGACGGCGCGCGCTGCAATGGCACCTGGACAACGGTTGCGCCGACGGTGGTGACGAAGGAGCGCGGGATTGATCTGTCGATCCGTGATCTGGGGGGGCGGCTGGGGCGGGACCGGGAGACCGTGGCCGGGGTGAATTCGGGCGAGTTGTATGCCGTTTGCCAGGACGGAACGGTGGTGCAAGGCACATTTGTCATCGGCAGCGGCACCACAAGTGGGACCGGGACGGCGACGGATTCACGGGGCAACAGCTATAAAGTGCTGTTCTAGCGCCGACCGGGCATTTCAGGGGCGACCCGCCAAGGCATCCGTCAGCAAAGCGGTGACCAGATCGGGGGGGACATCTTCGGCCACGAAGGCCGTGCCGATGTTGCGCGCCAGAATAAAGCGCAGTTTTCCGTCGATCACCTTTTTGTCCTGCCCCATCAGCGCCAGAAGCGACTCTGCCCCCGGCAGATCGCCGGGAATATCGGCAAGGTCCACTTTCATGCCCAAGGCGCGCAGATGGGCGCGGACGCGGCTGGGGGCTTCCTGTGAACACAGGCCCAGACGTTGCGACAGTTCAAAGGCCAGCGCGCAACCGATGGCCACGCCTTCGCCGTGCAGCAGGCGGCTGGAATAGCCGGTAGCCTTTTCCAGCGCGTGGCAGAAGGTATGGCCAAGGTTGAGCAGCGCGCGTTCGCCTTCTTCGGTTTCATCGCGCGAGACGATGCCGGCTTTCATCTCCACCGACCGGCGCACGGCGTATTGGCGTTTGGTGGCATCGGTGGCGAGGTCGGGGGCATTTACTTCAAGCCAGTCAAAAAACGCGGCGTCGCCGAGGAGGCCGTATTTCACCACCTCGCCGTAGCCTGCAAGAAAATCGCGGGACGGGAGGGATTCAAGCACAAGGGTATCGGCCAGAACGAGGGACGGTTGGTGAAAGGCGCCGACAAGGTTCTTGCCTTGCGCGGTGTTGATCCCGGTCTTGCCGCCGACGGAGCTGTCAACCTGCGCCAGAAGTGTCGTCGGGATCTGCACAAAGCGGACGCCGCGCCGCAGGACAGCGGCAGCAAAGCCCACCAGATCGCCGATGACACCGCCGCCAAAAGCCACGACGATATCGCGGCGTTCCACCTTCTGATCCAGCAGCCATTCGACACAGCGGGCAAATTCGGGCCAGCCCTTGGTCTGTTCCCCAGCGGGCAGGGCAAGGGTCGAGACGGCGATCCCCTCGGCCTCAAGCGCCGCGACAAGCCGGGCAAGGTGCAACGGGGCCACGGTTTCATCGGTGACAACGGCAGCGCGGCGACGTTTGAGCAGCGGGGCAATTTCCGCCCCGGCGCGGTCGATGAGGCCGGGGCCGATCCGCACCTGATAGGACCGGTCCCCAAGGGCCACGGGCACCACATCGACAACCATTCTATTCCCCTTCCAGCACATCCGGGCGCTGGCGCAGCGCCGCGATCACCTTGGCGGCCATGCCGTCGATCGACAGGTCGGCGGCGCTGTCCACGGTGATGTCGGCCTGGCTGTAAAGGGGGACGCGCGCTTCGTAAAGCTGGCGCAGCGTTTCGCGGGGGTTGGCCGTGCGCAACAGGGGCCGGGTGGATTTGTGGCGCACGCGATGCCACAAGAGATCGAGATCGGCGCGCAGCCAGACAGCGACCCCCGCCTCATGGATCAGGGCGCGGTTCGATTCGGCCAGAAAGGCGCCGCCGCCGGTGGACAGGATGCAGGGAGCGCCGCGCAGAAGGCGGGCCAGCACCTCGGATTCGCGGGCACGAAAGAACCCTTCGCCGTCACGTTCAAAGATTTCTGCAATGGATCGGTTGGCGGCCTTGACGATTTCTTCGTCCGAATCGCGGAAGGGCACGGCCAAGGCACGCGCAACGGCCGTGCCAACGGCTGTCTTGCCCGCGCCCATCATGCCCACCATGACGACTGTCTTTTTCAGCCGTTGCATCACCCGTCGCCCACATCACACCTGCGTGTCCGGCTGATTTCCGCCCGCCAGAACATCCCTGTTGCCCCCTTCAATGGCGTGAACTTTGTCCGAAAGCCATATATAATCGCGTTCGTCGGTGTGGCTTTCGCCGTTGCTTCGGCTATCACGGCGGGGCAGCCCAAAGGCCAATGCGTGAATGACAGGCTGCAAGGTCCGCAACGAACGGACAGGAAGAATAAGAGGCAAGGCAAATGGGGCGGATCATCAAGGCGCTGCTGGTTCTGGCGGTTCTGGGGTTCATCGGGCTGACGGGGTATGCCTATCTGGGAGACATGGGCCCGGATCAGGCCGAGGTGACGGTGCCGGTGACATTGAATGCCGACTAGACGGGTCAAAGGCGCATTTGCCGGCGCGGTTCTGGCCGCCCTGCCCCATCTGGGTTGGGCGCAGGAACCATTGTCGGCCATCGACTGGCTGTCGCAATCGGTAACCACCCCGGCGCCGGTTGCCCCTGCCCCGGATGCGCCAGAGGTATCAACGGGCGTGGTGCAGGAAACCGTGGCGGTGACGGTGATCGGCGCGCCATCGGCGGATGCGTTGGGGTTGCTGACGCCATCCGTGACGGGCCTGCCTTCCGCGCTTTGGGGGCCGGGGCGCAGTGATGAGATTGTTGCAATGATCGGGGCGGAGCGGGTGGACAGCCTGCCTGCGCTGCGGGGGCTGCTGCTGACGCTGCTGCTGGCCGAGGCGGAGCCGCCTGCCGATGCAGGGCCGACGGCGGCACTGTTGATGGCACGGATCGACAAGTTGCTGGATATGGGGGCGCTGGATCAGGCACGCGCCCTTCTGGACGCGGCGGGAAGTCGTGACCCGGACCTGTTCCGCCGCAGCTTTGACGTTGCGTTGTTGACCGGCGAAGAAGATCGTGGATGCCGCATCATGGTGGAATCGCCCGGCCTTGCCCCAACCTTTCCGGCGCGCATCTTTTGCCTGGCGCGGTCGGGCGATTGGAATGCGGCGGCGCTGACGCTGCGCACCGGGCAGGTTCTGGGCTATATCACCGAGGCGGAAGAGGCGTTGCTGTCGCGCTTTCTGGACCCCGATCTTTACGAGGGCGAGCCGCCCCTGCCGACCCCTTCGCCGGTCACGCCGCTGGCTTGGCGCATGTTCGAGGCGATTGGCGAGCCGTTGTCTACCGCGACATTGCCCATTGCCTTTGCCCATGCCGAATTGCGCCCGCAGGCGGGGTGGAAAAGCCAGGTCGAGGCGGCAGAACGGTTGGCGCGGGCCGGGGCGATTTCGTCAAACGCGCTGCTGGGGCTGTATACCGAACGGCGGGCGGCGGCGTCGGGTGGGGTGTGGGATCGGGTGAAGGCGTTCCAACGGTTTGATGCGGCGATGCAGGCCGGGGACCGCACGGCCATCACGCAGATCCTGCCCGAGATATGGGCGCAGATGACCGAAGTCGAATTGGAGGTGGCCTTTGCCGATCTGTTCGGCAAGCGGCTGGCGGCCATGCCGTTTGAGGGCGAGGCCGGGCGGATCGCGCTGGTGACGGGGCTGCTGGCCCCGGATTTTGAGGCCATCGCCGCCAATCTGAAACCACAGACCCCGCTGGAGATTTTTCTTGTCGGTCTGGCGCGGGGGGATGTGGCGGGATTGACGGCGCCTGACAGCCTGTCGCGCGCCATCGCACCCGCCTTTGTTGCGCCCGATCCGGGTGAAGACCTGACACGGTTGGTGGATGAAAACCGCACGGGTGAGGCGATCCTGACGGCCATCGAAAAGATCGAGCGCGGCGTGCAAGGCGATCTGGACGGTGTGACGGACGGGCTGTCGCTGCTGCGGACGGTGGGGTTGGAAAAGGCGGCGCGACGGGCTGCGCTGGAATTGCTGCTTCTGGAACGGCGGGGATAGACCATGTCCCCGCGCGATGATGTGACCTGGATTTCCACTTTTCTGGAGGCGCAGGCGGCGGAACTGGACGCCGCGCGCAACACGCGGTTGGCCTATGGCCGTGATCTGGCGGATTTCATGGGCTGGCTTGCCCATCGCCAGAAAGCCTTTGCCACCGCCACGCGCGAGGATGTGGAAGCCTATCTGATCGGCTGCGAGGCGGAGGGTTTGTCCAAGGCCACGCGGGCGCGGCGGCTGTCTTCGATCCGGCAGCTTTACCGCTTTGGGCATGGCGAGGGATGGCGTGATGACAACCCCGCCATCCGTATCAAGGGGCCGGGGGCAACGCGCCGCCTGCCATCCAGCCTGACCCATGATGAGGTGGACCGACTGCTGGACGCGGCGCGGACCAAGGGGCGCAATGATGGGGAACGGCTGCGCAACCGGGCGCTGATGGAACTGCTTTATGCCACGGGGATGCGGGTATCGGAACTGGTGGAACTGCCCGTCGCGGCGGTGCGGGGCAATCCGCGGATGGTTCTGGTGCGCGGCAAAGGTGGCAAGGAACGGATGGTGCCGCTGTCCACCCCCGCCCGTGCCGCCGTGACCGATTGGCTGGCGCATCGTGATGCGGCCGAGGAAAAGGCGCGCAAGCAGGGCCATGCCCTGAGCCGTCATCTGTTTCCGGGGCCGGGCAGCGACGGGCATCTGACGCGGCAACATTTCTATCTGCTGATCAAGGACATAGCGGTGCTGGCAGGCGTTGATCCGGCGAAGGTGACGCCGCACACATTGCGCCATGCCTTTGCCACGCATCTTCTGGCCGGGGGGGCGGATCTGCGGGTGATCCAGACGCTGCTGGGCCATGCCGATGTGGCCACGACGGAAATATACACCCATGTTCTGGACGAACATCTGAAATCGTTGGTTCTGGAACATCACCCGCTGGCAAAGCCGCCCAGCAAGGCTTGAGCCTGCCGCCCCGTGCCCGCATAATGCGCGGGCCGTGCCATGACGCGGTGTCCATATCGGAACCCCAATGACGCTTGATGCTGCTTTCTGGATCACCGCCCTGTCGATCCTGGGCCTGCTGTGCTTGTCGGCCTTTTTCTCGGGGTCGGAAACCGCGCTGACCGCATCGTCGCGGGGCAAGCTGAAGGCGCAGGCCGACAAGGGGTCGCTGGGCGCGGCCAGCGCGATGAAGGTCACGGAGGATAGTGAGCGCATGATCGGTGCGCTGCTGTTGGGCAACAACATCGTCAACATCCTTTCGGCATCCTTGGCGACGGCCTTGCTGACGCGCTTGTTTGGCGATTCCGGGGTGGCGCTGGCCACTTTGGGGATGACGGTGCTGGTGCTGATCTTTGGCGAGGTCTTGCCCAAGACGCTGGCCATCACCTTCCCGGAAGCGGTGGCCACCCGTGTGGCCCCGGTGATCCGGGTGTTGATCGTGGTGTTTTCGCCCGTTGTTGCGGTGGTGCGGGTGCTGGTGCGGGGGATGCTGCACCTGATGGGGGTGCGCGGGAACGAAGAGGGGCGCATCACCGCCATGCGCGAGGAAATTGCTGGCACCATCGCGTTGGGCCATTCCGAAGGGGCAGTGGAAAAGGATGCGCGGGACCGGCTTTTGGGCGCGCTGGACCTGACGCATCGCACGGTGGACGAAATCATGCGCCACCGCCGGCAGATCGAGATGATCAATGCCGATGATGCGCCGGAAAAGATCCTGTCGCAGGCGCTGGCATCGCCCCATACGCGCCTGCCGATCTTTCGGGATAGTGACGAGAACATCCTGGGTGTGATCCACGCCAAGGATCTGCTGCGCGAGGTGGACCGCCTGATGCGCGGCACCGAGACAGGCGGGATGGAGCAACTGGCGGGGCTGGACATCGTCAAGGTGGCGATGAAGCCCTATTTCATTCCCGAAACCACCACTCTGGACGAACAGATGCGCGAGTTTCTGACCCGGCGCACGCATTTCGCATTGGTGGTGGATGAATATGGCGCCTTGCAGGGGCTGATCACGCTGGAAGACATCCTTGAGGAAATCGTCGGCGAGATCACCGATGAATTCGATGTGGTGGCCAAGGATGGCGGGCTAAGCCGGAATGAGGCGGGGGATTACATCATTGACGGGTCGATGACGATCCGCGATCTGAACCGGGCGAATGACTGGACCCTGCCGGATGACGAAGCGAACACCATCGCCGGGTTGGTGATCCATGAATCGCAGACCATCCCGTCTGAGGGTCAGGCCTTCAGCTTTCATGGGTTCCGGTTCGAAGTGTTGCAAAAGCGCGAAAACCGGATCACCCGGCTGCGGGTGCGGCCGCTGTAACGCAGCGCGGTTCAGGCCGGGGGCGGGTTGGTTCGTGTGACGTTGCCGTCACGGTCAACGGTCAGGCCGTAATCTTCGGGGTTTGGCACCGGGGGCAGGCCGGCAATGCGGACTGCCAGCAGATGATAATGCAGATCGAACAGCGCCTGGTCGAAATAGGCCGGTTCCTGTTCGGGTTGCGCCACGCCAACGGGTTCGTCACGGATGAGGTCCGTTTCGGTTTGCGGCTGATCCGGGTCTGGTGCGCGGCGCGCCATAGGCCATCTCCCCTTGTCCCACAAATATGCCATATCCGGGCTGCTATCTCCAGCGGGCATAAGGATTGTACCCATCCCTGCGGATAGGGTATATCCCCGCCCTATCGGCTGCGGAAAAGCGATCCGAGGATGCCGCGCACCAAGGCCTGGCCGCTGCGGCTGCCCAGTTGGCGGGCGAAACTTTTGGCAAAGGCTTCGCCAACCGAATCGCTGCGGCTTGAACTGCTGCGGGGTTTTGCCTTTGGCTCTGCGTTTGCCGTGCCGTCATAGCGGCGCGCGCGGGTATAGCCGTCGTCATCCGTTGGTGATGCCGTGCCCTTGTCCCAGGGTGATGCCTCGGCGCTAGTGTCCTGCGCGGCTTCTTGCGCAGCGGCGTTGGCGCGGGCGCGCAGCATTTCATAGGCGCTTTCCCGGTCGATCACTGTGTCATATTTCCCGGCGACGGGCGATTGGGCCATCACTTGCGAGCGCAACCCTGCGTCGATGGGGCCAAGGAAACTGGACGGCGGGCGGATCAGGGTGCGTTCCACGATGCCGGGAATGCCCTTGTTTTCCAGAAAGGATGTCACGGCCTCGCCGGTGCCGACATCGCGGATGGCTTCTTGCGTGTCAAAGCGCGGGTTGGGGCGATAGGTTTCCGCCGCCATCTTCAGATCTTTCTGATCCTTGGCGGTGAAGGCGCGCAAAGCGTGCTGCACGCGGTTGCCCAACTGGCCAAGGATGTTTTCCGGCACGTCGGCGGGGTTCTGGGTGATGAAATACACCCCAACCCCTTTGGACCGGATGAGGCGGGCCACCTGTTCCACCTTGGCCACCAGCGCCTTGGGCGCGTCGGTGAACAACAGATGCGCCTCGTCGAAAAAGAACACCAGTTTCGGTTTGTCGGGATCGCCAACTTCGGGCAGCGATTCAAACAGTTCCGACAGCAGCCACAGCAGGAAGGTGGCGTAAAGGCGGGGACTGTTCATCAGCTTGTCGGCGGCAAGGATGTTGATGCGCCCTGCCCCGCTGGGATCGGTCAGCATCAGGTCTGCCAGATCCAGCGCGGGTTCGCCAAACAGCTTTGCCCCGCCTTCGTTTTCCAGCACCAAAAGGCGGCGCTGGATCGCACCGATGGACGCTGTGGCCACAAGGCCATAGCGGGTGGAAATGGCGTCAGAGTTTTCGCCGATGAATACCAGCAGCGCCTGCAAATCCTTGAGATCCAGCAGCGGCAGACCTTCCTCATCCGCCAGACGGAAAGCGACGTTCAGCACCCCCTCTTGAGCATCGGTCAGTTCCAGAAGGCGCGACAGCAAAAGCGGCCCCATCTCTGCCACGGTGGCACGGATCGGGTGGCCCTGTTCGCCGAACAGATCCCAGAAGACCACCGGAAAGGCGCGGTATTGCAGGTCAAGCCCGATCTTGGCCGACCGTTCGGTAAAGGGGACATGCAGTTTGTGTGTTGCCGAACCCGAGGCCGCAAGACCGGACAGATCGCCCTTTACGTCGGCCATGAACACCGGCACCCCGGCGGCGGAAAAGCCTTCGGCAAGGATTTGCAGGGTGACGGTCTTGCCGGTGCCGGTGGCGCCCGCAATCAACCCGTGGCGGTTGCCGTATTTCAGCAGCAGTGTCTGAGGCAGGCCATATCCTTCACCGCCGCCACCTACAAAAATGCTTGCCTGATCGGTCATGTCCTGCCCCTGCTGAAACGTCATCTGCGGCCAAGGCGGCGAAAGCTGCCCGTGCCTGTGCGGGGCCAAGGATACAGGCTTTGCCCCGCTGCGCCAGAGCGGGTTTGTAGTGGCGGGGCGGGTTGCATCGTGCAGGCGGTCGGACAGCCGGATGCATCGGATTTTTGACCGAAAGGAAAGAATTTGTTCAATGATTTCAGCATGAGTTAACGTCAGATTCACGCCAGATTCACGGTTGACGGACCGAAATTTAACGCTTAGCGTCCCATTCCAGAAGTCGGCCAGTCCGACAGGGAGCAAAAATACGATGTAAAAAGGGCCGGTGTTCCGGCCCTTTTTATTTGCCCAGCCTGCGCCTTATCCGCTTTGCCAGTCGCACTTTTGGGCCGATGAAAAAAGGCCAAGGACCGCGCATCACCAATTTGCCACCTGACACTGCATGCGTCGCATGGTAAGCGGCGGGAAAACAAACCAAGGACGCAGTTCATGTCATCTTTTTCCTTCTCTCGTCCGCTGGCTGTTGCGCTGGCATTGGGGCTTGTCTCTGCTTCCGGCATTGCCGCGTTTGCGCAAGAAGCCACTGAAGCGCCCGCAGAAGCCCCCGCAGAGGCACCGGCAGAGGCACCGGCAGAAACGGCCGCACCTGCGGCAGATGCGGCTGTTGATGGGCTGTCGATGGGCCAGGCCCCGGCTGATGGGCCAGGGTCCACTTACGTGAAAGAAGGGTTTGGTGCGTGGGAATTGCGCTGTGTGCGGGTCGCCGAAGGGGCCGAGCCGTGCCAGTTGTATCAGCTTTTGAAAGATACCGAAGGTAACTCGGTGGCCGAGATCGGCATGTTCTCTTTGCCCGAAGGCAGCGAGGCTGCGGCCGGGGCAACCATCATCGCGCCGCTGGAAACCCTGTTGCCAGCCGGTTTGCGGTTGGGCGTGGATGCGGCAGAGCCGAAGATTTATCCCTTTACCTTCTGTTCGCAGATGGGATGCGTGGCGCGGGTGGGGTTCACGGCGGCCGAAGTCGCTGCTTTCAAGGCGGGCGGCAAGGCCACAGTGACGATCGTGCCGGCGGTTGCCCCGGACCAGGCTGTGGCGTTGGACATGTCGCTGAGTGGATTTACCGCAGGCTTTGATGCCGTGACCGCAGAACGCGTGGCGGCCGAAGCCGCGGCACCGGCCGAGGGTGCGGCGCAGGACTGAACTGATCCCGATGCAGGATCACAGGCCGCGCCCAAGGCGCGGCCTTTTTCATTTGCCGGGAAATCTTCATCTTGCCGGGAAATCACGTGGCGCGACGCAACGCCAGCACCGCATTCAACCCGCCAAAGGCAAAGGCGTTTGACAGGGCGACATCTACCTTTGCGCTGCGGGCCAGATTGGGGACCACGTCCAGCGCGCAGTCTGAATCTGGCTGTTCAAAGCCGATGGTCGGGGCAATCACACCTTCGCGCAGCGCCAACAGACAGGCCAAAAGTTCTACGGCACCGGTGCCGCCGATCAGATGGCCATGCATCGCCTTGGTCGCGCTGACCGGCGGAGGGGAGGCACCAAAGACCTGTGCAATGGCGGCGGCCTCGGTCCGGTCATTTGCCGCGGTGGCGGTGCCGTGGGCGTTGATGTAATCCACATCCCCCGGCGCAAGGCCCGCGTCCAAGAGCGCGCCGCGCATCGCCCGTGCCGCCCCGTCGACGGAAGGCGCGACCAGATCGCCTGCGTCCGATGTCATGGCGAAACCCGCCACCTCGGCCAGTATGTCGGCACCGCGGGCCAAGGCCGACTCTCGTTCCTCGAACACGAAAACGGCGGCGCCTTCGCCCTGCACCATGCCATCACGGGTGCGGCTGAACGGGCGGCAGGCGTTCGCGGACATGACGCGCAGCCCTTCCCAGGCCTTGATCCCGCCGAAACACAGCATCGCTTCGGACCCGCCGGTCAGCACCGCGCGGACCGCGCCGGACCGGACCATCTGAAACGCCAGCCCCATCGCATGGTTAGAACTGGCGCAGGCGGTGGAAACGGTAAAGACTGGCCCCCGTATGCCATGCGCCATGGAAACGTGGCTGGCCCCGGCATTCTGCATCAGGCGCGGCACGGTCAGGGGATGGACGCGGGTTTTGCCTTCGGCATAGACCGCACGGTAGCTGTCATCCGATGTTTGCAGGCCGCCACCTGCGGTGCCAAGGATGACGCCGCAATCCAATCCGTCGCCCACCACCAGCGCGGATTGCGCCATGGCCTGTTGCGCCGCCACCAGCGCGAATTGTGCAAAGCGATCGGATGATGCGATGACCGCGCGGTCCAGATGCGCCGACGCATCCCAGCCGCGCACCTGCCCGCCGATCCGCACCGACAACCTGTCCACATCGGGAATGTCCAAGGGTGCGATGCCACAGCGCCCGGCCTGCATCGCGGCCCAGGTGGACGGCACATCATGCGCCAGGGCGTTGATCGTGCCCGCCCCGGTGATGACGACCCGCCTCATCGCCGCCTCATGCCGCCTTCTGGGCAAGCAACCCTTCGACCGCCGTGATGATCGCGCCCACGCTGGACATGTCAAAACCCGATTGCGCAGGATCGTTGGCGTTGAAGGGGATCGACACATCGAAGGCTTCTTCGATCGCAAAAATCGCCTCGACCAGACCGAGCGAGTCCAGCCCGAGGCTTTCCACGGTGCTGTCCATGGTCACATCCGATACGTCCAGCACCGCCTGTTCGGCGATGATGGCAATGATCTTTTCGTGCAGTGTCATGGCGGCCCCTTTCGTCATTTCATCACGATCTAGTCGCTGTCTGATGACTTTGGAATGACAGTCCGTTCGATTTCCGCCACCCGTGCCGCAAGACGTGGCAGGCGGCGCAGCGCCTTTTGGATTTCAACGTGGGTTTCCATCTTTACCGCCGGATAACCCAGCAGGACGCGCCCGGCCGGGGCGTTGGTGAATATCTTGGTCGCCCCGCCTGCGATGACATCATCCCCGACGAAGATGTTGTCATTCACGCCGCATTGGCCCGCCATCACCACACGGTCGCCGATCCGTGCCGAACCGGCAATGCCGACCTGACCGCACAGCAGGCAATCGCGCCCGACCTGCACGTTGTGGCCAATATGCACAAGGTTATCGAGTTTGGTGCCGGATCCGATGGTGGTGTCGCGGATTGTGCCACGATCGATGCAAACATTCGCGCCCACCTCTACATCATCGCCCAAGGTCACGGCACCAAGGGAATGGATACGGGTCCAGCTTTGATCCTTGATGCCTTCGCGGGTGCCAAGGGTTTCGCGTATCTCTTCGACCCCCGATTTTTCAGGTGTGACAAAGGAAAACCCGTCCGCCCCGATCACCGCGCCGGGTTGGCAGATGAAGCGGTGGCCGATGCTGACGCGCGCGCCGATCCGGGCGCCTTGCAGGATCAGCGCATCATCCCCGATCTGCGCGCCTTCGGCCACAGAAGTGTGGCTGGCGATCCGCGCCCGCGCGCCGATCCGCACACCGCGCCCGATGGTGACAAAGGGGCCGATTGCGGCGTCGGGGCCAATGTCGGCGCTGGGGTCGATCACCGTCAGCGGGTGGATGCCGGGGGCGATGTTGGGGCCGGGGTCCATCAACACGGTCAGCCCTGCCATCGCCAGACGCCCGCGTGGCGCAAAGATTGCGGCCTTCAACCCCAAGGCCCGCCAATCGGCCTGCGGCCACAACAGCGCGGCCAGCGCGCCGCCCCTGGCGATGCCATCCGCATATTTCGGGTCCATCGCCAACGCCAACGCATCCGGCCCGGCGGTGTGCGGTTCAGAGGCGCGGGTGACCTGTATGTCAAGATCACCCTCTGCCTCGGCCCCAAGGGCTTTGGCAATGTCGCGGATCGTGTGGGTCATCAGGCAGCGTCCTTGGATCAGTCCGTCTGCCGCAGGATTACCCCTGAACGCCGCGCAAGGCCACCCCGGCCTCTGTCAACGCGTCAAAGATGCGCCCGTCCCGGCCATAGATGTCGCGGCGATAGGTCATCTCGCCCTTGGCGGTGGGCCAGGCGGTGAAATAGACAAGGTGGACGGGCAGTTTCTGTTCAAACTTCACCACCGTCTCGCGGTCGCTGTCGAGATGGTCGTGGAACATGCCGCGCGGATCGTCGCTTTGCGCCGCCAGAAGCGCATAGGCAAAATCGAAGGGGTCTGCCAGACGGATGCAACCGTGGCTGTAGGCCCGCACCTCGTGGTCGAACAGTTCCTTGGCGGGCGTGTCGTGCAGGTAAATGTTATATTGGTTAGGGAACATGAATTTCACCTTGCCAAGCGCGTTGCCGTCTGACGGCGGCTGACGCAGGCCAAAGGGAAAGCTGCGCGCCGAATAGGCGGCAAAGTTCACTGCCCCACGCGGCACCACGCGGCCATTCCTGTCGATCACCTGCAGGTGGCTTACGGCGTTCGGGTTGCGCTGCAACAGCGGCAGGTATTCCTTTACGATGATCGACCGGGGCACCCCCCAGCTTGGGTTGATCACCAGATGATCCATTTCGTCGGAAAATTCCGGGCTGCGCTGATCGGGGACGTTCTTGCCGATCACCGACCGGGTCTGGAAGGTGACCTTGCCGTGATCCACGATCTTGGCAGAAAAATCGGGCAGGTTTACCCAGATATGCCGGTCGCCGCGCACGGTATCATGCATCCAGCGCAGGCGTTCCATGGCTACCACCACGGATTTCACGCGGTCTTCGGGCGCTACATTGATTTCTGCAAGCGTTTCCGCATCGGCGCGGCCATCGCCTGTCAGGCCATGATCCATCTGGAACCGCTGCACGGCGGCCTGGATGGACCGATCATAGATCGCGGTCGCGGAGTGGCGCAAATAACCCATCGCGGCCAACCGGTCGCGCAAGGCCACAACGGCAGGCCCGGTATCACCGGGGTTCAAGGCACCTGTCGTCACCGGTGCGCCCCAACCGCCGGCGGCAATCTGCGATTCCAGCGCCAGCTTTTCCTTCATCAAGCGCGCATATTCCGGCGCCTTTGGCGGCAGGTCACGCAACAGAGCCAGTGTATCCCCTGCATCCACCCGCGCCAGGAGCCGCAGCGGATCAAGCCGCGTCACCTCACGGTGGATGCCGCCATCGGCCTCTTCCGGGACAAGCACGCCGGTCGCCACATCGGATGCGTAATCCAGAAACGCGCGGGTCATCCGCACCTCAAGCCGTCCACGATCGCCTTCGGTGGTGGCTGCGGCAAAAGCGGCGCGCAGTGCGGCGGCATCATAACGCGCTACCGGCAGGCCATGCGCGGCCGCCCCGTCCAGCGCCGAAAACAGCGCGGCACGACGGGCGGCATCTTCTGCCCCGGTCCAGAGCGTGGCGAAATTGCGGGCGCGGTAAAAATCCGTCAACAGCGCATCTTCTGTCAGAGCAACCGCCACGGCCTGCGCATAGGGCGCAGATGGCGCGCCAGGCTGAGCCAAAGCCGTTTGTGCCAGCGCCCCACCGGATGGAAGCGACAGGGCCGCAGACAGCAGAAGCGCCGTCCAAACCCCGGTCCGAGAGGCCATTATGCCGCCCTGCCCCATCACGGAACCCTGATCACCAATCGCCTTGCAGCCCATCGCAGACACACCCATGCCGTTCCTCGGAATTCGCGAATTTCTGAACATTTGTCATAATTTGGGTGATTCCCACAGAGGAGTCCATTCACAAAGCCCGTGTTCACAAAGAGAATTTTGCCGCGTCGTTTCCAATCCGGCAAAAGCGGTTTGGCGGCAACAGGCGCAAGAATTTGCGCGCCCCACCCCCTGATTCAGCGAAAATTTGCCGATTGGGCGCTTGCTGTCTGCTGACGCCCATTCAGTGCTTGGGTCACGAATCGACCTGTGCCATAAGGTTCCGGCACTTGGGGATAAGTGGCACAAAAGCTGCTCTTAGAGGCGGCCAGGACGAACCGGGGACAGCAGTCAGAATGACCAAAACATCAACGCTTGGGGTTTCACGTCGCGGCGTGCTTGGGATCTTTGCAGCCAGCGTGGTTGCCGCAGCACCGACCTACTCCAATGCCTTTGGTTTGTTGCGCGGGGCGGGCGATGTGCGCCGCATCCGTATGTATTCTGGCCGCACCGGTGAAAGCATGGATACGATCTATTGGATCGAAGGCGAATACATCCCCGAAGTCATCAAGGAAATCAATCACTTCATGCGTGACTGGCGGTCGAATGACCAGATCAAGTACGATCTGCGCGCGATCGACATCATGGCCGCAGCGCACAGCCTGATGGATGTGTCAGAACCCTATATGCTGCTGTCGGGCTATCGCAGCCCGGCGACGAACGCGATGCTGCGGTCCAAGTCGGGCGGCGTGGCGCGCAATTCGCTGCATATGAAAGGTCAGGCTGCGGACCTGCGGTTGAAGTCGCGGTCTGTAGGCCAGATGGCCAAGGCGGCAGAGGCCTGCGCGTCAGGTGGGGTTGGCCGCTATTCGCGGTCGAACTTTGTGCATATGGATTGCGGCCCCGTTCGGCATTGGGGCGGCTGAGCCAAGCGGATAATTGCCTAGTGTAGGCTTTATCTGGTCAATGGGGCGCCCTGTGCGCCCTTTTTGCGTTTCCAGACCCGCATCAATCGCGGATCAGTCGTCGGTATCATCCGCGTGATCTGCTGCGATCTGACGACCACGAAAGCCCTGCGCCACGACAAACTTTTCCGAACTGTCCGATCGGCTGGCAGGCGGTTTCACATTTGCCACCTTGCGGAAATTGCGTTTCAGCAGAACCTGCATCTCGTTTTCCGCCCCCCCGGCCAGAACCTTGGCCACGAAGGTGCCGTCATCTTCCAACACGTCAAAGGCAAAAGCCAACGCCGCTTCGACCAGCGCCACGATGCGCAGGTGATCGGTGGCCTTGTGACCCGAGGCCGAGGCCGCCATGTCGGACATCACTACATCGGCGCGCCCCCCCAGCCAGCCCTTGACCTTTTCATCGGCGTCGTCGTCCAGGAAATCCAGTTGATGGATTTCCGCACCCGGTATCGGTTCCACCTCTTGCAGATCGACGCCCAGAACGGTGCCGACGGGTTTCTTTGGGTTCTGGCCAAGCGCATTTACCCGTTCCACCGCAACCTGACACCACCCACCCGGCGCGCAGCCCAGATCGACCACGCGGCCGCCGGGTTTCAGAAACCCGTAGCGGTCATCAAGTTCCAGGATCTTGTAGGCCGCGCGGCCACGAAAGCCTTCCTTCTTGGCGCGGATCACGTAGGGGTCGTTCAACTGTCGTTCCAGCCAGAGTGTGGACGAAAGTTTGCGCCCCTTGGCCGTCTTGACCCGCACCCGCAATTCGCGCTGGCCGCGCCCTGATGTTCCCTTTTCCTGAGTCATGCGTAAGGTCCGTCTTCCAGAACGCCATCCGCGCTCATCTGTGCATATAAAAGTCCTTCGCGCAGGCCACGATCGGCCACGGAAAGGCGATCTGTTGGCCATATCCGCATCAGCGCCTGAAGGATAGCCGCCCCGGACATGATCAGCGCATGACGATCCCGCCCGATGCGCGGGTCGGTGCGCCGCCCTTCGGGACCAAGCGAAAGGTATTCCCGGATTACCAGATCAATCTGATCCGATGTCATCTGCAACCCGTCCACCTTGGTGCGGTCATAGCGGCGCAGGTTCAGATAACTGGCCGCCACTGTGGTGACGGTTCCCGATGTGCCGATGATCTGAAACCCGGCGCGGGGATTTTCGGCATTATAGGGCGAAAAGCTGGCCAGATTTTCTTCGAAGAACCAGCTCATCAGGGCAAAGCGCGCGGCGTCGTCATCGACATCGGCGAATTGGTCCTTGAGCGTGGCCACGCCCAGCGGCACGGAAATCCAGTCGACGACGCGGGCGGATTTTTCGCCCTGCGACTGAAACCCGCGATGCAGCCGCATGATCGACTTTGCACGATCCTCGGGCGGCACGGCGGACAGGTCGATCCAGACCAGTTCGGTGGACCCGCCGCCGATATCAACGACGAGCAGTTGTTCGGTGCGCGGGTTCACCAGCGGCGCGCAGGAGATGACGGCAAGCCGGGCCTCTTCCTCGGGGGCGATGATTTCAAGGCCAAGGCCAGTTTCGCGCCGGACCTGACGGATGAAATCCTTGGCGTTGCGGGCGCGACGACAGGCTTCTGTTGCCACCAGCCGCATCCTTTTGACGCCATGCTTTTCGATCTTTTTCTGGCAGATGCGCAGCGCCTGAATGGTGCGTGTCATGGATGCACGGGACAACCGCCCCGAGGCTTCTAGCCCGACGCCAAGCTGGACAGTCTTTGAAAAGCTGTCCATCACCTGAAACTGGCTGCCCCGTGGTTGGGCAATCAGCATCCGGCAACTGTTTGTGCCAAGGTCGAGCGCCGCATAAAGCGTGCCCGCCCCCGGCGGAAGGGAGACTGACGGTTCGACCGCGGCCGGAATGCCATCAGGCATGCCGTCCAACTGCGGGATCGCGTCCGCCTCCCGGGGACGCTGGGGCGTCATGACCGCCCTCCATCTGTGGTTAAACCAATGGTAACGCCCTTTGCGCGCCCGTGGCAAGGCCCGTAGCAAAGGCCCGTGGCATAGGCCGCGTGGCCACAGAGCGTGATCGCAACGCCATTCATCATTTGCTTGAGAATTTTTCCGATACCACCCTGTCGCCCGCAGAGCAGAACTGCGCTAGGTCGAGTTTGGCGTTGACTGGGGTCGTTCCCCGCCTAAGCCATGTCGAAAACCGACATCGGCTGTCGGGGATCGGCGCTATGAACGGACATGAAATCTGGGAGGAATCGGATGCCCGACGTCACAATCGTATACTGGCGGGACATTCCGGCCCAGGTCATCGTCGGCAAGGGACGGCGCGGATCCAAGATCCAGTTGACCGAACGGTTCGAGCAGGCGATCGACCGCTGCGCCATGAAAGTTGGCGCGCGGGACACCGACAGTTATCTTGCCGAATGGCGCAAAGCCGCCCCTTATGAATTTGAGGGAGACCCGGATGATATCGTGAAATCCGTGGCCGCCCAGCTTGAGGCCGAATTCGACACCGCGCGCCTGAAGGCGCTGATCGACGCTGAGGGTTGGGCCAAGCCCTGATCCCGCCCCCCCCTGCCCTGATGCCCGCCTGACGACCCCACCCATGCACCAAGGAACCGCCTGATGGCCCTGTTCAGTTTCCGCCGCGAGGCCCAAGCCACCACCGCCCCCGCCGGGTTGGAGGCCTTTCTCAAGGGTTTTTCCATCGAGGTAATGCCGCGCACGGCCGAAAAGGTGGACAGTTTCCGCGACATCCTGCCCGCTGGCACGCGCGTTTATATTGCGCATATCGACGGCACGCCGATTGAAGACATGGTCGCCACCGCCAAACGGCTGAACGCCGAAGGCTATCCGGTGATGCCGCATTTTCCGGCGCGCATCATCAAGGACCGCGCAACGCTGCTGGATTGGGTCGCCCGCTACAAGGGTGAGGCGGATGTAAAGCAGGGCCTGCTGCTGGCTGGCGGCGTGTCGCAACCTGTTGGTGATTTCCAGACCTCCATGCAATTGCTTGAATCCGGGGCATTCGACGGGTTTGATCGACTGCATGTGGCCGGCCACCCGGAAGGCAACAAGGACATCGATCCCGACGGGTCCGACCGGATGGTGATGGAAGCCGCCCGGTGGAAATCGGCCTTTGCAGAGCGGACGGATGCCAAGATGGCGATGGCCACGCAATTCTGCTTTGAGGCCGATCCCGTCATCGCCTGGGTGGACCGGCTGGCCGCCGAAGGCGTCAAGCTGCCGGTTCACATTGGTGTGGCCGGGCCTGCCAAGCTGCAAACCCTGATCAAGTTCGCCATTGCCTGCGGTGTGGGACCGTCGCTGCGCGTGCTGCAAAAGCGGGCGATGGATGTGACCAAGTTGCTGCTGCCCTATGAACCCACGGAATTCGTGGCGGCCTTGGCCGCGCACAAGGCGGCCCATCCCGATTTCGGGATCGAGGCTGTGCATTTCTTCCCGCTTGGTGGCATCAAGACCAATGCCACCTGGATCACTGAAAACGGCGGCACCTCCGGCCAGCCTGCAAACGCCTGAACAGAAGGTTTACTGATGACCCGTACCGTCCTTGAATCCAAAACCAAAACCGTGATCATCGGCTTTGACGAACCGTTCTGCGTGATCGGTGAGCGCATCAACCCGACCGGGCGCAAGAAGCTGGCGGCGGAACTGGAGGCGGGGAATTTTGAAACCGTCATCCGGGATGCGCTGGAACAGGTGGCCTGCGGGGCGACGGTTCTGGACGTGAATTCCGGCGCGGTCTTTACCAACATGATGGCGCAGGATCCGCGCTATGCCGACAACAACTTTGTCGAGCCGCCGCTGATGAAGGCGCTGATCGAGATTGTGCAGCAAACGGTCGATGTGCCCTTGTGCATCGATTCGTCCGTGCCTGCCGCGCTTGAGGCGGGGCTTGCCGCCTGCGAAGGCCGCCCGCTGCTGAATTCGGTGACAGGTGAGGAAGAGCGGATGGAACTGGTCCTGCCGCTGGTCAAGAAATACAATGTGCCGGTCGTGGCGATTTCCAATGATGACACCGGCATTTCGCCCGATCCGGATGTGCGTTTTGCGGTGGCAAAGAAGATCGTCGAACGCGCCGCGGATTTCGGCATTCCGGCGCATGACATCGTGGTTGATCCGCTGGTCATGCCGGTGGGCGCGATGGCGAGCGCGGGGCAGCAGGTTTTCGCGCTGGTGCGCCGCCTGCGTGACGAGCTGGGGGTGAACACCACCTGCGGCGCGTCCAACATCAGCTTTGGCCTGCCGCATCGGCACGGCATCAACGGGGCCTTCCTGCCTATGGCGATTGGCGCAGGGATGACCAGCGCCATCATGAACCCGGTCCGCCAACAGGAGATGGAGGCGATCCGTGCCGCCAACTTTCTGATGAACCACGATTCCAATGGCGGCGAATGGATCCGCTTTGCCAAGGTGCTGGAAGCGGTCGAAGGCGGCATGACCTTTGCCGAAGCCTCGGCTGCGGCGTCGCAAGCCGCCGGTGGTCGGCGCGGCGGTCGGCGTGGCCGTGCCTGATTAACCAAATCGAAAGCATGGGGCGGATAGAATCGCCCCATGCAAACGCTACGCACAACATCCTCCGACACTTGGATCCGGCTGATCTTTTCGGCCAAGGCTGCCGATGGCCATGTGATCCGGCGTAATGTCACCTGGATTGACCGTGAAGTCGGACGCGAGCGTTTCGTCGCAGAAGTGCGGCAGCGCGGGTTTCATCTGTTGCAGACGGCGGATCAGTTTATCGTCGTTTGCCATGCCGGTCCGGTGCACCTACTGTTCTGAGGCCGCAGGGCCAACGGATTTTCTGCGAAAATTCAGGTCCTGCACCTTTGATTTTTCGCAGAAAAATCGTTGAGGTGCAGTAGTCTGACAGTACCTAGTTCAGCCAGAAAGACCCGACATGACCGCCCCGTTGTCCGGCGTCACCATCCTCGATCTGACCCATGTCCTTGCCGGGCCCTTTTGTGCCACGACGCTGGCCGATCTGGGCGCGCGGGTCATCAAGGTGGAACGCCCCGGCACGGGCGATGACACCCGCGCATTTCCCCCCTTTGTTCATGGGCAATCCGGGTATTTCGCGGCGCTGAACGCAGGCAAGCAATCCATCGCGCTGGACCTGAAATCTGCGCCGGACCGCGCGATTTTTGACCGTCTGGTGGCGCGTGCCGACATCCTGCTGGAAAACTTTCGCCCCGGTGTGATGGACCGGCTGGGCTATGGTTGGGACGCGCTGCATCGCCGCCATCCCCGGCTGATCTATGGCGCGGTATCGGGGTTTGGCCATAGCGGCCCGGATGCGGACAAGGCCGCCTATGACATGGTCGTGCAGGCACGGGGTGGGGTGATGTCGATCACTGGCGAAGAAGGTGGTCCTCCGGTTCGGGTGGGTGCCTCTATCGGGGATATTGTGGCGGGCATGTATCTGGCGCAGGGGGTGCTGGCCGCCCTGTTCGCCCGCGAAAACACCGGCGAAGGCGCAAAGATCGACATCGCCATGCTGGACGCGCAAATTGCGATTCAGGAACACAGTCTGGCCATCACCGCCGCAACCGGCCATCCGCCCGGCCCCACCGGGGCGCGCCATCCCACGATCACACCATTTTCCACCTATCGCGCAGCGGATGGGTTCTTTGTCATCGCCGCCGGCAATGATGCCTTGTTTGCGCGTCTTTGTGCGGTGCTTGACCTGCCGGTCGCGGATGACCCGCGGTTTGCCACCAATGCCGCACGCTGTGACAATGTCCATCTGCTGAAGCGGTTGATCGAAGCGGTGACATTGGAACACCCCGTTTCCCACTGGATCGCCGCTCTGGACGCGGCGGGGCTGCCCACTGGGCGGGTGCAAACGATGCTTGAAGCGATGCGCGATCCGCAGGTTCTGGCGCGCAACATGGTCGTGCCGGTGATGCCCGCACCAGGCGGGCCAGGCTTTACCGCGGCGGGCAATCCGATCAAGATGTCCACCCTGCCGGACCCGGTGTCGCGCGGTCCTGCGCCCCGGCTGGATGAACACCGTGACGAAATCCTGCGCTGGCTTGACGCAGGCGATGCCTGACCTGCCGCTAACCGGCATTGCACCCGCCCGACTGCGCCCTAAAATTGCCTTGCGAACAGGAGAACGCCCTTGCCCACCGCCACTGTCGTGGACTTTGCCGCCCTGCCCGATGAACGCTGGGACGATCCCGCGCGCGGGACCATCCGCTTTCGCACGCTGTTTTCCGCCCCCGCCACCGACAGTGATGAAATCACCTGTGGTGTGGCGATGATGGCGGCGGGCGACACCTTCGCACTGCATTCCCACCCGCAGCCCGAGGTTTACTTCGGGCTTGATGGCGAAGGCGATGTGTTGATCGATGGCACGCCCCACAGGCTTGCCCCCGGTGTCGCGCTTTACATCCCCGGAGGTGCCGTGCATGGCGTGCCGCAGGCGACGGGACCGCTGCGTTGGTTCTATACCTTTGCCGCCGACTCCTTTGACGAAATCCGCTACAGCTTCCTTCACGAGACGGGACAGACCGCATGACCGCCGCAGCCCAAGCCGCATTTGCCACCACCGCTGATGAGGCGCTGGTGATTTTTACCCCGTCGGGAAAACGGGGGCGATTCCCGCTGGGAACCCCTGTGCTGACGGCAGCGCGGCAATTGGGTGTGGACCTTGATTCCGTTTGTGGTGGGCGCGGCATCTGTTCGAAATGCCAGATCACGCCCAGTTATGGTGATTTTTCCAAACATGGCGTGACTGTCGCGGATGATGCGCTGACCGAATGGAACGCGGTCGAGGAACGCTACAAGTCCAAGCGCGGGATGCTGGATGGTCGCCGTCTGGGTTGCCAGGCGCGGGTCATGGGCGATGTGGTGATCGACGTGCCACCGGAATCGCAGGTCCACAAGCAGGTGATCCGCAAGTCAGCCACCCAGCGTGACATCATCATGGACCCCGCCACCCGCCTGCTTTACGTCGAGGTGGCCGAACCCGACATGCACGAACCCACCGGCGATTTCGAACGGCTTGCCATCGCGCTGCGCGATCAGTGGCAGGTGGAAGATGTGACGGCCGATCTGGCGCTGATGCGGCGGTTGCAGCCGGTGCTGCGCAAGGGCGAATGGAAGGTGACCGTCGCGCTGCACAAGGGCAACCATGACGGCACGCCCCGCATTCTGGACATCTGGCCCGGCTTTCACGACGGCGCGCTTTATGGTCTGGCCATCGATCTTGGGTCCACCACCATTGCCGCGCATCTGTGCGATCTGAAGGATGGGTCGGTTCTGGCCTCCTCCGGCCTGATGAACCCGCAGATCCGCTTTGGCGAAGACCTGATGAGCCGGGTGTCCTATGCCATGATGAACCCAGGCGGCGATGTCGAAATGACCCGCGCCGTGCGCGAGGCGATCAACGGGCTTGCCGTGACCATCGCGGCCGAGGCCGGGATCGACACGGCGGCCATCTATGAGGTGGTCTTTGTCTGCAACCCCGTGATGCACCATTTGCTGTTGGGGATTGATCCGGTGGAACTGGGCCAGGCGCCCTTTGCGCTTGCGACATCGGGCAGCCTGTCGCTTGATGCGCGCGATTTGGACCTTGCGGCGCTGAACCGGGCGGCTCGGGTCTATATCCTGCCCTGCATCGCGGGCCATGTCGGTGCGGATGCCGCCGCTGTGGCCCTGTCGGAAGAGCCGGGAAAATCGCAAGACATGGTCCTGATTGTCGATGTCGGCACGAATGCCGAGATCCTTTTGGGCAATTCCACGCGGGTTCTGGCCTGTTCGTCGCCCACCGGCCCGGCCTTTGAGGGGGCGCAAATCTCCAGCGGGCAGCGCGCCGCGCCGGGCGCGATCGAGCGGGTGGAGATTGACCTTGTCACCAAGGAACCCCGTTTCAAGGTGATCGGGTCCGACCTGTGGTCCACCGATCCCGGCTTTGCCGAGGCGACAAAAGCATCCGGTATCACCGGCATTTGCGGTTCCGGGATCATCGAGGCGGTGGCAGAGTTGCGGCTGGCGGGCCTGTTGGACCCCGGCGGCCTGATCGGCAGCCCCGAACAGACCGGCACCTGGCGCTGTGTGCCAGAAGGCCGCACGCACAGCTATCTGTTGCATGACGGCAGCCTTGATGGCGGGCCGCGCATCATGGTGACGCAGGGCGATATCCGGGCGATCCAACTGGCCAAATCGGCGCTTTATGCGGGCGCGCGGCTTTTGATGGATGAAATGGGTGTGGAAAAGGTTGACCGCGTCACGCTGGCCGGGGCCTTTGGCGCGCATATCAGCCCCAAACATGCGATGGTTCTGGGCATGATCCCGGATGTGCCGCTGGACCGTGTGACCAGCGCGGGCAACGCTGCCGGAACCGGCGCGCGGATTGCGCTGTGCAGCGTGGCGGCCCGCAACCAGATCGAGGCGACGGTGCATCAGATTCACAAAGTGGAAACCGCGATCGAACCAAGGTTTCAGGAACATTTTGTCAATGCCAACGCCATCCCGCATGCGACCGATCCGTTCCCGGAATTGAACGCCATCGTCACCCTGCCGGATGTCAGTTTCAACGCCAACGGGTCGGGCGGTGAAGGCCGTCGTCGCAGACGCGGTTGAAAAGACTTTTCTTCTGCGGCTGACGCCTTACAACCGTCGGGCAGAACAACGGGACGATGATGACCGAAGAAGACCCGGTAGCAGAGCTTCTTTTCCGGGTGGCCGCGCAGGACCGTGCGGCCTTTCGTGATGTGTATTCTCGGACGGCGTCGAAACTTCTGGGCGTGCTCTTGCGTATACTTGGCAATCGGGCTGAGGCAGAGGACGCGCTTCAGGAGGTTTTCACCCGCATCTGGCTGCGTGCCGGACGCTTTGACGCAACGAAAGGGCGCGGCATGACCTGGCTCATCGCCATCGCGCGGAACCACGCCATTGATCGGTTGCGCGCCCGCCCGGACGATTCGCTGCGCGACAGCGCCGATGAACTGGACCATGTCCGTGACACGTCACCCACCGCCGAAAACCGGTTGATCGCGTTGGGCGAGGCCGGCCGGATTGCCGAATGTTTCGCCACACTGGAACCCGATCGCGCCGAAGCGGTGCGCGGGGCCTATTTGAATGGTCTGTCCTATATCGAACTGGCCGCCCGGTTTGATGTGCCGCTGAATACGATGCGGACATGGCTGCGCCGCAGCCTCCTTCGGTTGAAGGAGTGCATGGAAGCATGACCGACGATCTTCCCCTTTCGCCGCTGGACGAAGATGACGCGCTGGCCGCGGAATACGTGCTGGGCGTGTTGTCGTTGGCCGACCGCAGCGCCGTTGAAGCGCGGCTGAAGAATGACACTGCATTTGCCGCCCGTGTTCTGGCCTGGGAAAACCGCCTTGCGCCGCTGAACGATGATTACGCCGACGTGCCAGCCCCCGACCTGCTGCCGCGGATCGAGGCGCGGCTGTTCCCGGTGGCAGCGAAACCGGCACGGCGCCCGCTGTTTGGCTGGCTGGCCGGGGCGTTGACCGCTGCCGCGGTGGTGATAGGCGCGGTGGTCCTGCTGGCGCCTGCCGCGCCCCCGCCGATTGTGGCCACCTTGGGCGAAACCGATGCCAGCCTGCGTTTTGAGGCGCGCTTTGATGGGCAGGCGCTGACCGTGACCCGCGTCGCAGGCAGCGCCGCACCTGCGGGGCAGGTGCAACAATTGTGGATCATCGCCCCGGATGCCGCCCCGGTTTCGCTGGGCCTTCTGGAAGGCGAAACCCTGGCTGTCATCTATCCCGAAGCGCCTGCCGGATGGACGCTGGCCGTGTCTGTGGAACCGGAAGGCGGATCGCCGACCGGGGCACCCACCGGACCGGTGGTGGCCGCAGGCGTGATCACAGACCTGTGATGCAGGAATTTTGCGGGGCTGAAACTTTGGCCCCGCACACCGCGTAACTTCCGGGCAAGGCAGCAAAGGCTGCTTCAACCTTGGGAGATACACCATGAAACTTCGCTTTGCTCTTTCGGCGCTGCTTCTGTCCAGCGTCGCGGCAATGGCCGCCAGCGATGGCAGCGAAAACCCGATGGTCGGCGGTGCGGCCATGTTCTCGGACAAGAACATTGTCGAAAACGCCGTGAACTCGGCTGATCACACCACTTTGGTTGCTGCTGTGCAGGCCGCCGGTCTGGTGGACACGTTGCAAGGCGAAGGCCCGTTCACTGTGTTCGCGCCGACCAACGATGCCTTTGCCAAGCTGCCGGCTGGCACGGTTGAGACGCTGCTGCTGCCGGAAAACAAGGACATGTTGACCAAGATCCTGACCTGCCACGTCGTTGCGGCAAACGCCATGTCGACGGACATCGTCAAGATGATCGCGGATGACGGCGGCATGCACAAGATCGGCACCGTGGGCGGCTGCGAATTCACCGCCGCGATGGATGGCGATGCGGTCAAGATCACCGACGGCCAGGGCAATGTCGCCACGGTCACGATTGCCGATGTGAAGCAATCGAATGGCGTGATCCATGTGATCGACACGGTTCTGTTGCCCGCGATGTAATCGCAGGCGGCAGGCGCGGGCGGGGCCGTCACTCCCCGACCCGCGCACCATAGAATTCCGGTGCCGCTATCTGTCCCCAACACTTGGGTGCCGGGAATGGCAAGGGGGTTTCACACCTGTCCCCGTTGAAGCCCCCTTGTCAGAATAGCCCTCTTGTCAATTCACCTGCGTCTGTCATCTCTGCCGGTCATGGACCGGACCTTCCTGTTTCTGCTTTCCTCTGCCCGACGTGATGGCAACTCGGTTGCGTTGGCGCGCGCCGCCGCTGCGAAGATAAACCCTCAGGCACAGGTCTGGCTTGACCTGACCGATCCGCCGCTTCCACCCTACCGTGACCTGCGGCCCGGTTTTGTGGCCCCGACCGGCACGCTTGCCACTGTGATGGCGGCCATGCAGGCGGCCACGGACATCGTTCTGGTCGCGCCGGTCTATTGGTATGCGCTGCCTTCCCCGGCCAAGCTGTTGCTTGATCATTGGTCTGGCTGGCTGGATGCACCGGACACGGGGTTTGCGCATTGGGTGCGAGGCAAACGGATATTCCTGATCACCAGCCGCGCCGATCCCGACCCCACCGTCACCACACCGGTCGAGGAAATGGTAAAGCGGTCGGCCACCTGGCTGGGCATGGCCTGGGGCGGCGCGCTGCATGGGGTGGGCGATGCTGTGGGCGACATCGCGCAGGATCAATCGGCCATGCAACGGGCGCAGTGTTTCCTGTCAGGCGACAATCACTGATGGGCCGCAAAGATCGCTTGCCACAAACGCGGAACCCGCCCTACCCTTTCTGAATAGGGTTTCGTTGTGGTTGGGGTTCCAATGTCTTTACGCCGCACATTTTTCGCCTGTCTTTTTGCATTTACCCTTCCGCAGGCCGCGTTGGCCGAGGGGAAAAGTATCATCGTCCTTGATGCGTCGGGTTCCATGTGGGGCCAGATCGACGGCCGTGCCAAGCTGGAGATCGCGCGCGAAGCGTTGGCAGAGGTGCTGGTGGGGATCGACCCGACCACCGAAATGGGCCTGATGGCCTATGGGCATCGTGAAAAAGGGTCGTGTTCAGACATAGAATTGGTCGTTCCGCCCGCCGCTGGCACGGCTGCGGCGATTGCCTCGGCGGCTGCGGACATGAAATTCCTTGGCAAGACGCCGCTTTCCGAAGCAGTCCGTCAGGCCGCCGCCGAGCTTCGGTCAACCGAAGAAAAGGCGACCGTCATCCTGATCACGGACGGGATAGAAACCTGCAACGCCGATCCCTGCGCCCTTGGCACGGAACTAGAGGCGTCGGGCGTGGATTTCACCGCCCATGTCGTAGGCTTTGGCCTGACGGCAGAAGAGGGCAAAACCGTCGCCTGTCTGGCGGAAAATACCGGCGGCATGTATATCGAGGCGAAGGATGCGACATCGCTGTCGGGCGCCCTGAAAACCACTGTGGCCGTTGCCGAACCGGTGGTTGCTGAACCGGCACCCGAACCCCCGCCCCCGGCCGCGCCTGAATACAACTTTGCCCCGCTGGCCTTTTTCATCCCCGGCATGCCCGTTCCGATCGAAGAAGGCACCGCTTTTGCGCTGTATCAGATCGCCAGCGATGGCAGCCTGGGCGAAAGGGTCACCACCGAATATGGTGAAGTGTCGGTTACCATCGACCCCGGCACCTATCGGCTGGAAACACGGCTGGATGAGGTGACGGTCCTGCAAGACGTCACCATCACCGCGGATGCCATTGCCGCGCCCGAAGTGATCCTGAACGCCGGCCGTGTCATCATCCACCCCAAGGGCAGCGCCGCCGGCCCGGATGAGGACGGCGCCGCGGTGCAGCTTTTGGATGCCGCAGGGGAACGGCAAGGCACCTATTACGGCGTGACTGACATCGTAGTGCCCGCGGGTGACCTGAATGTCAGGGTCGAGGTGGGCAATGCTTCGGCCACGCAGGTTGTGCCGGTCATCGCAGGCGATACGACCGAAGTGGACATCATCGCCGAAGCGGGCCTTGCCGCCGTCGAAGGGTTCTATGTCGAAGGCATGATGCTGGAAACGAACGCCCATTCCGTCGCCGTCTACCCGGCCAAGAAACAGTTGGACGGGTCGCGCGAACGCATCGCCACAGCCTATGGGGCGGGCAACCAGTTCACCCTGCCGCCCGGCGATTACGTTGTGGAAGTGGGTCTTGATCTGGCGTTGGCCGAGGCACCTTTTACCGTGAAGGGCGGCGAAAGGGTGGATGTGTCGGTTGTGCTGAACGCAGGCGTCATGGCGGTAACGGCACCGGGCGCGTCTTCCATCCTTGTGATGTCGGGCAAAGCCAACCTGTCGGGCGAACGCGCACGCCTGCACACCGAATATGGCGAGGCGATCAACCTGACCGCCGCAGCCGGTGATTATGTGATCGAGGCTTATCGCGGCGACCCTGCCGTAATGACCGAGGCAACCGTCACCGTGACCGCCGGGGAACGGACCGAAGTCACCATTCCCTGACCACAGCACCGCGCGCCAAACCCGCTTGACGACGGCGCGCGGCTGGCTTACCTCAAACCCCGTTGCGGGTGTAGCTCAATGGCAGAGCAGCAGCTTCCCAAGCTGAATACGAGGGTTCGATTCCCTTCACCCGCTCCAACCCTTTCCTTCCCGCGCCGGTCTTGTTAGCAAGCGGCAAGCAATGAGGAAGGGATTTATCCATGAACAGCGACATCACCCGCATCGGCACCGGCCCCCGCATGTCAGAAGCGGTGGCCTATAACGGCATCCTCTGGGTGGCTGGTCAGGTGGGCAACCCGGGCGACAGCGTGGCGGATCAGACCCGTCAATGCCTGGCCGAGGTGGACCGTATCCTGGCAGAGGCTGGCACCGACAAGACACGCATCCTGTCGGCGCAGATCTGGCTGGCTGATATCGGCACCTTTGCCGACATGAACGCGGTTTGGGATGCATGGGTGCCGCAGGGCCATACCCCCGCACGCGCGACGGGCGAGGCAAAGCTGGCAACGCCGGATTATCTGGTTGAGGTGATTGTCACGGCAGCACTGCGCTAATTGATCCATAAGCGGCAGGCGCACCAATCATTGGAATTCCACTGGCTTTTTGACGTATCAAGCCAGTGGGATTCGTCAGTCGCATCAAATCGCCAACCGCCGAAATGGGTCTGGCGCACCGGTCAGTCTGCGGGATACGCCGAATGTGACTGACCTTTGTTCATGATGAAGGTCTGTGCCAAAGCCGCGTTTTCCTGAACGCTGTTTTCCGCATTCAGGACGATGTGATCAATGCCACATCGGGTGCAGATCGCAACAAGTGACCAATAGATTTGCAATTCCTTCTCTGCTTGCGTCCTGACGGTATCGACGTTTTCAGATGTATGGCGCAAAAGCCGCCGTTCCACCAAAGTGTCTGTTTTCGTTGGAAGAATAAAGACAAGCGACATTCTTTTCAGAATTTCCGCAGCCGCCTCGTCATCAAGCGCGATGATCTGTTCTGCAAAAAAATGGGCCAGCCCTTCGTCAAACACAAATCCACGCGGAAAATCGTGGGTCATCGCCAGAATAGAGCAATTCACAACTTCGCAGAGGCGTTTGACGATACTGACATTCTGGGTAAGATCGATGCCCGACGCACAAAGCCGGTCAATGCGCGCGACATAAACTTTCCTTAGAACCTTCAGGAAATCATTTTCACACTCAAGGTTCGTTTCAGGCAACCGTGTGTGATATTCAAAAAGCCAATCGTCTTTCAATTGTGGCTTGATTTTCTGAAATACCGTCGATTTTCCTATTGCGGACGGGCCTACAAACTCTATCAACCTGCCGCGCGTTAGCCGCCGTTGCGACGGGCTCAAGTCCTTGGTCCTCGGCACACGTTGAAGCGCAAAGCCCGAGCTTTCAAGAACGTCCTTGAAAATCTCTGCGATGGCTCCCATCGACATATGCTCCCGTCGCGCTGAGCGGACTTAAAACCCCGGGCTGTCAAGCAACAGACCGCAGACAACAATACGTGAGGCGGGCAGCCCCTAAAGTAACAGGATTGTGTCAGGAAAATTACATGTCAAGCAGCAAAGTTGCTGACGCATCGGGCCTTTGGCAGGCAACGATACGCGGACATCCGTTCAACCACGGCAGATACGCAAACGAAATGGCGCGGTGACGTCAGGCAGACGATGCACCGCAGATGTGGTTGCGCCGCCTAGACAAACACGGTTGGCAAAGACTGCACGCAGCCACAAGACGCCTGCCCGTTGCCGGCAATCCTGTGATGACTCATCACCCCCGGAACCACGCCGCCAATGCAGCGGTCGATCCGTCCTTGCCATCCGTCCCCTGCCGTCCTTCCAGAACGGGTTGCAGGGCCAGCGCTAGCTCCTTGCCCAGTTCCACCCCCCATTGATCGTAGGAATTGATCCCCAGGATCACCCCTTCAACAAAGACCCGGTGTTCATAAAGCGCGATGATCTGGCCCAGCGTGAAGGGCTTCAGTTGTTCATAGGCCAGCGTGACGGACGGGCGGTTGCCCGGAAACACCCGATGCCGCGCCTGCCGATCCTGTTCCGCACCCATCAGGCCCTTGGCAGCCATGATGGCCCGCGCCTCTTCCAGCGATCGGCCACGCAGCAGCGCCTCAGATTGGGCAAGGCAGTTTGACACCAACAGGAGGTGCTGATGCGCAAGGTCCGGTTCATGCCCCTGCCGTGCGATCAGGAATTCGCACGGCACAACCCGCGTGCCCTGATGGATCAACTGGTAAAAGGCGTGCTGGCCGTTCGTGCCCGGTTCGCCCCACACCACCGGGCCAGAGTGATACGGCAGATCGGTGCCGTCCATCGCCACCCGCTTGCCGTTGCTTTCCATCTCCAACTGCTGAAGGTAGGCGGGCAGGCGCGACAGGCGCTGGTCATAAGGCAGCACAGCGCGCGTAGCATGGTCGCAGATCTGGTTGTGCCAGATGCCCACCAGCGCCAGCAGGACCGGCAGGTTCGCGTCAAACGGTGCGGTTTGGAAATGCACATCCATCGCGTGCGCCCCAGCCAGAAAGGCGCGGAAATCTTTCGGCCCAATCGCCAGCATCAACGCAAGACCGATCGGCCCCCACATCGAATAGCGCCCACCGACCCAATCTTCGAACCCGAAAACCCGCGTGGGATCAATCCCGAAGGCCGCGGTCTTGTCAGCGGCGGTAGAGACGGCTGCGAATTGCGCGGCGGGGTTGGCCACCGCTTTCGCCATCCAGTCGCGCGCGGTCTGGGCGTTGGTCATCGTCTCGATGGTGGTGAAGGTCTTTGAGGCGACGATCACCAGCGTGGTTTCCGGGTTCAGCCCTTGCAGAACATCGGCCACATGCGCGCCATCGACATTGGACACGAAATGGCAGCGCGGTCCATCGTGATAGGGGGCCAGCGCCAGCGTGGCCATCGCAGGCCCAAGGTCCGACCCGCCAATGCCGATATTGACCACATCGGTGATCTTGCCACCCTGCCCCGCAAAGCGGCCTTCGCGCACGTCACGGACAAAGCCTTCCATCTGGTCCAGCGTTTCGACAATCGCGGGGATGACGTTCTTGCCATCCACGATCACCGTGCCGTCCAGATCGCGCAAGGCGGTATGCAGTACCGCGCGACCTTCGGTTTCGTTGATCTTTGCGCCGGTGAACATGGCGCGGCGCTTGCCCGCCACATCCGCCGCCGTGACCAGATCCAGCAGCAATTGCCGCCCTGCCCTGTCGATATTGGTTTTTGACCAATCCAGCCGCATCCCATCGGCGGTGGCGGTGAAATCAGTGGCCCTGTCACCATCATCAAACAGCGACAGGATGGCGCGGTCCTTGACGGCTGCGTGATGCGCGGCCAATGCGGCCCAGATGTCTTTCATCGGCTACTCCGCCCAATGCACGGTTGCGTTGTCCAGTACGGCGCGCACCGGCGCCTCTTCCGGGGAAAGGGTCTGCGCACGTTCCAAAGCGTCGCGCTTTTCCGCGCCCACGATCAGGATATGGATGTTCATCGCGCCCTTCAGGACCGGCGCCGTCAGGGTGACACGTGGTTCACCCGCCGCATCGGCCCGCATCGGCAGCAGGATCGGCGCATCCGGTGCCAATGCCTCGGTCAGCCGGTCAGCACCGGGGAACAGGCTTGCCGTGTGCATGTCTGCCCCCATGCCCAAAAGCAGCGCGGAAATCGGCAAATGCGGGCGCAGACCTTCGGCCAGTTCCTCCACCCGGTCCTCGGGCGCATCGCCGGTGGCATAAAGCGGGATCAGCCTTGCCGCCGCCGCCTTGCCCCGCAGCAGACGTTCGCGCAGCAGGCGGGTGTTGGACCGGGGGTTATCTTCAGCCACCCAGCGTTCATCGTTCAGGAAAACCGCCACATTGGCCCAATCCAGATCGACGCCCGACAGCGTGTCAAAAATCGGTCCGGGCGTGGTGCCGCCCGGCACCGAAAGCGATGCGCGGCCATCGCGCCGCAGGAAATCGGCTAACTGCCCCGCGATGATATTCGCCAGGCCCAGCATCAGGAATTCACGGTCGGGATAGGTTTCCAGCTTCATTCGCGGATCTCCCGCCAGCGTCGCCCGTCACGGTGCATCAACATCAAGGCATCCTCTGGCCCGCTGGAGCCAGGATCATAGGTCTGTGGCTTGTCGCCCCGCGCCTCCCAACCCTGGATGATCGGGTCGGTCCAGGCCCAGGCGGCCTCGACCTCATCGCCGCGCATGAACAGGGTCTGGTTGCCCCGGATCACATCCATGATCAGACGTTCATAGGCATCTGGCGTATCCTCGGCCTCATCGCCCAGCACGGCGGCAAAGGACATATCCAGCGGCACCTGCATAAGGCGCATCCCGCCCGGACCGGGTTCCTTGATCATCACCATCAGGTTCATGCCTTCATTCGGCTGCAACCGGATGACCAGCACGTTTTCATGCCAGCCCTTCGCATCGTCAAAGATCGCATGGGGCGGCTGCTTGAAGGTGATCGCAATTTCCGATGCCCGCGCCCGCAACCGTTTTCCCGTGCGCAGATAGAACGGCACCCCCTGCCAGCGCCAGTTCGACACCTGCACCTTCAGCGCGATATAGCTTTCCGTCTTTGATGCCGGGTTTTCGGAATGGGTGACATAACCCTTCTCCCCGCCGCCCGCGCCATATTGGCCGCGCACGATATCTTCAGGCGGAACCGGCTTCAGCGCACGGATGACCTTCAGCTTTTCATCCCGCACGGCATCGGGGTCAAAGTGATAGGGCGGCTCCATTGCGATCAGGCACAGAAGCTGCATCATATGGTTTTGCACCATGTCCCGCATCGCGCCCGATTTGTCGTAATAGGCACCACGCCCGTTCACGCCCACAGTTTCGGCCACCGTGATCTGGACATGGTCGACATATTCCGCCTTCCACAGCGGTTCGAACAGGATATTGGCAAAACGCACCGCCATAAGGTTCTGGACGGTTTCCTTGCCAAGATAATGGTCGATCCGGTAAATCTGCGCTTCGGTAAAGTGGCGGGCCAGCACTTGGTTCAACGCGCGGGCCGAGGTCAGGTCACGCCCGAACGGTTTTTCCACGACGATCCGGCTCCAGGCATCGGCGATGCCATGATCATGCAGCCGTGACGCGATATCCCCGAACAGGCTGGGCGCGACCGAAAAATAAAAGGCCCGCACCACGTTTTCACGCATCATCGCCTTCAGCGTGGACCAGCCGTTCGTGCCGGTCGCATCAATCGCAACATAACCGATCCGCGCCAGAAAGGCGTCGATCACGCTGGTGGTCTGGCGGTCTGACGGCACAAATTCCAAAATCGCGGCTCGCACCTGTTCACGAAAGGCATCTTCCGTCAGATCAGCCCGCGCCGCGCCGATGATCCGGCTGTTTTCCGGCATCTGCCCGGCAAGAAAGCGCCGGTAAAGCCCCGGAAGGATCTTGCGCCGTGCCAGATCGCCGGTTCCCCCAAAGATCACAAGGTCGAAAGGATCGACCGGGATGACGCGCGAAACCATGGCTTTTCCCTCGTTCTTTCACTTTGACCCGGCGTTCGGGCCACGTCCCGGCTTTGCGCCTGTTAGCGCTAACGCATAGGCTTTTACCCGTCACCGCTGCCCGAGTCTAGCACCGCGATCCTGGTGGGGGAATGCCAGACCGCAAATGTCGCTGCATTGCAGCATTGAAAGGGCGTTGATCCGGCTTTCGCTGCGGTCCTGTCCGGCTTTAGCCTTCATCCACCGGCTGCCACCGCACCCGCATAAGGCCCGGTTCAGCCACCAATCGCTGAACCGCCAGATCCAGCATGTCATCGGTCACGCCTTCGCCGGTCACTGTCGCCGACAGATCCAGGCCAACGCCGTCTTCGCCCGTGCGCAATTCGACTTCGCTCAGGTGCAGCCCGCCGATCGTCAGGGTGCGCAGCACCAGGGCGCGCACTTGCGCCTCTTGTTCCGGCAGGCAGGTGATCACCACCCGAAAAGATCGGCTGATCGGCACCCCGGCCCGCGTCTTGCGTTTCAACCATTTGACCAACGGGCGCAGGCCAAGATTGATGAAAACCACCAACCCAGTCAGCAAAAGCGCATGGGGCCAGGCCCCGGCCCCGGCCATCATGCCAACCGCCGCCGAACACCAAAGCGTCGCCGCCGTGTTCAACCCATGCACATTGAACCCGTCACGAAAGATGATCCCGGCCCCAAGAAAGCCGATGCCGGACACGATCTGTGCGGCAACCCGTGTCGGACTGACCTCATCTGGGTAAAGCCCCGAAAACGTGACAAAGGCCGCCGCACCCAAGGCCACAAGCGCATTTGTGCGCAGCCCGGCCATGCGTTGCCGGACCTGCCGTTCCGATCCGATCAACGCGCCACAGGCCAACGCCACCGACAGGTTGATCGCGGCAAGTTGCAATGGCAGGGGAAAATAGATCGACAGCATCAAAAGACTCCGGTCCCGAAAACCCGGATCATCTGCCTTTGACCCAAAATGTAAATGTTTTGTAACGACCTGATGACAATCAAAGACGTCACACCTGAACCAAAGGCTCAGGCGTCCAGTTCAGCATCCCAATACAGGTAATCCATCCAGCTTTCATGCAGATGGTTTGGCGGAAATTTCCGCCCATGCGCCTGCATCTCTTCGGCAGACGGCGCGCGCGGTGGGCGGCGCAGGTGCAGCCCGGATTGGCGCAGAGTCTTTGACCCTTTCCGCAGGTTGCAGGGCGAACAAGCCGCCACCACGTTTTCCCAGCTTGTCACCCCCCCGCGCGACCGGGGCAGCACATGATCAAAGGTCAGATCGCCCTTGGCCCCGCAATACTGGCAGGAAAACTGGTCCCGCAGAAAAAGATTGAAGCGCGTGAATGCCACGCGCTTCTGGGGTTTGACGAATTCCTTAAGGACAACGACCGAAGGTATGCGGAACTCTTGCCTTTGGCTGCGGACCACATGGTCATATTCGGCAACGATCTGCACCCGGTCCAGAAAGGCCGCCTTGATCGCCTCTTGCCACGGCCAAAGACTAAGAGGGTAATAACTGAGCGGCCGATAATCGGCGTTCAAAACCAGCGCCGGAAAATGCTTCAGCGCGGCCGGGTCTCTTACGAATTGTGTCCTGAAATCGCCGTCCATGCCGTTCGAGACTCCGCCTTCGTCCTGCGATCTTTCCGATGCAGGGCGGGGAGCCCCGCCCCGATGAATTGACTATATATGGCGGGTGACCCGTGGCAAGCCCCTCAAGCTGTGGTGGCTCGTCACATCCGCCCTTACCTTCCATAGACCTCCTGCATGACAGATACGTGACCGCCGCGCACAAGGCGGGGGCAAGCCGCCAAGAAAAAGGGCGGTCTGTGATACCACAGACCGCCCCTGTCGCACCGCGGCGCCGTTGTCAGGCGGCAGCGTCGACCGCACGCTTGGTTAGCACCTTCACAAGGTTCGCCCGATAGGCGGGCGTGCCGTGAAGATCACCGATCATGCCGGTCGGGTCCACCGTCAGGCCGGCCACCGCGCTGGCAGCAAAGTTGCCAGACAACGCAGCCTCGGCCTCGGTCCAACGAAAGACGCCGTTGTTGGACGCCCCTGTCACCGCAACCCGCACCCCGTCTGCAAACTTGGCCACAAACACGGCGGTCAGGGCAAAGCGGCTGGCAGGCTGGTTGAACTTTACATAGGCCGCCTTTTGAGGGACCGGAAAGGTAACGCCGGTGATGATTTCGCCTTCCTCCAGCGCCGTCGTGAACATACCTTGAAAGTAGTCATCCGCCGCGATCTTGCGCCGATTTGTCATCACGGTTGCCCCTGATGCCAGAACCGCCGCCGGATAGCAGGCGGCCGGGTCGTTATTGGCCAGACTGCCACCGATGGTGCCGCGATTGCGCACCGCCGGATCACCGATGCCCGCAGCCAGTTTCGCCAGCGCCGGGTAGGATTTTGCCGCCTCCGCCGCAACGGTGGCATGGGTGGTGGCGGCCCCGATCGACAGGCCATCATCCCCCATGCAGACGCCCTTCATTTCCGCAATCCCGGTCAGGCTGACCAGAACCGTGGGTGCGGCGAGGCGTTGCTTCATCGTGGGGGTCAAGGTCTGCCCCCCTGACAGCGCCTGCGCGCCTTCATGCGACAAAGCCTTGACCGCGTCCGCGATGGAAGAGGGCTTTACGAAATCGAAATTGTGCATGTCCGTTCCTCCATCAACCGTTGATTGCCGCCCAGACCCGCGCTGGCGAGACTGGCATGTCGATATGCGCCACATGGGTCATGCCGCCACGATGCAGGGCGTCAATGACGGCGTTCACCACCGCAGGCGGCGTGCCGATGGCCCCGGCCTCGCCACAGCCCTTAACCCCCAGCGGGTTATGGGTGCAGGGCGTGACGCAGGAATGATCCACCGTATAGAACGGCACATCATCGGCGCGCGGCATGGCGTAATCCATATAGGATGCCGTCAGCAATTGGCCGTTTTCATCATAGGTGGTGTTTTCCAGCAGCGCCTGCCCGATCCCCTGCCCCACGCCGCCATGCACCTGCCCTTCAACGATCATCGGGTTCATCACATGGCCAAAGTCATCGGCGCAGGTAAAGGCCGCGATATCCACCTTGCCGGTTTCGGGATCAACCTCCACCTCGCACAGATAGGCACCCGCCGGATAGGTAAAGTTGGCGGGGTCATAAAAGGCCGTCTCCTCCAGCCCCGGTTCCAGCGTCTCCAGCGGATAGTTGTGCGGGACATAAGCCGAGAAGGCGATTTCGCCGAAGGTTTTCGCCTTGTCGGTGCCCGTCACGCTGAACTTGCCATCGTTGAACACGATGTCATCCTCGCTCGCCTCGAGCATATGGGCGGCGATCTTCTTGCCCTTGGCGATGATCTTGTCCACCGCCTTGGTCATCGCCGTGCCGCAGACGGCCAACGAGCGCGACCCATAAGACCCCATGCCGAACGGAATCTTCGACGTGTCGCCATGCACGATCTCGACCGACGCCTCTGGGATGCCCAACTGTTCGGCCACGATCTGCGCGAACACCGTTTCATGGCCCTGCCCGTGGCTGTGTGCGCCGACCATCACACTGATGTTGCCGGTCGCATTCACCCGCACCGTCGCCGCGTCATAAAGGCCGACACGGCTGCCCAGAACGCCCACAAGGTTTGATGGCGCGATGCCGCAGGCCTCGATCCAGGTGGAAAGCCCCATGCCGCGCAGCTTGCCCTTGGCCTTTGACGCCGCAGCGCGCTTGTCGAACCCGGCCACGTCGGCCAGTTCGATCAGCTTGTCCAGCGTCGCCTGATAGTTGCCGGTGTCATACACAAGGCCCACCGGCGTGGTGTAGGGGAACTGATCCGGTGTCAGCAGGTTCTTGCGGCGCACCTCGAACGGGTCAAGGCCCAGCTCGCGGCACATCTTGTCAACCACCCGCTCGATGCTGAAGGTCGCCTCGGGGCGGCCCGCGCCACGATAGGCATCGACCGGCGCCGTGTTGGTGAACACCGTCTTCACGTTCACATAGACATGCGGCACCTTGTAGGGACCGGCCATCAACGTGCCATGCAGGAAAGTCGGTGTCGCGGTCGAGAAGTTCGAAAGATACGCCCCCACATTGGCAAGCGTTTCCGTGCGGATCGCAAGAATTTCGCCATCCTTGGTGCTGGCCATTTCGATCTTGGTCACATGGTCGCGGCCATGCGCATCGGTCAGGAAACTTTCCGACCGTTCCGCCGTCCAACGCACCGGACGGCCCAGCTTGCGCGACGCGGCCAGAACCAGCGCCTCTTCGCCATAATGATAGATCTTCGACCCGAATCCGCCGCCCACATCCGGGGCAACCACGGTCAGCTTGTTTTCCGGGATGCCAAGTACAAAGGCCGATACCAGCAGACGCGTCAGGTGCGGGTTCTGGCTGGTGGTGGTCAGCTTGTAATCGCCGGTGCCGGGAAAATATTCGCCGATCGACGACCGGGGTTCCATCGCATTCGGCACCAGACGGTTGTTGACCAGTTCCAGCGTTGTCACATGCGGGGCCGTCTTGAACGCCTCGTCCACCGCCGCGCGGTTATCCTCGATCCAGCCCCAGTCGAAACACAGGTTGTCGGGGATTTCGTCATGCACGCGGTTCGATGCATCCGCGACCGCCTTTTTCATGTCGATGATGGCGGGCAGTTCTTCGATGTCACTGTCATCGGCCAGTTGCTGGGCGGCATCCTTGGCCTGATTATACGTCTCGGCGATTACGGCGGCATAGGCGTCGCCCACGTGGCGCACCTTGCCATGCGCCAGCACGGGCCGCTTGGGTTCGCGCATGGGTGTGCCATCGCGGCTGTTGATCAGCCAGCCCGCCGGATTGCCGCCGACATCCTTGAAATCCTCGCCGGTAAAGATGGCCAGCACGCCTGGCATCTTGGCCGCCGTCGCCGTGTTGATCGCCTTGATCCGCCCATGTGCCACGTTCGACCGGACAAAGACCGCAAAAGTCTGGCCGTGCAGCGTCAGGTCATCCGTGTAATTCCCGCGCCCCGACAGAAAGCGCACATCTTCGCGCCGCTTGGTGCTGGCGCCGATCCCGTAATCCTTTGGCATCTGAATTCCTCCCTGAATTCGCGCTTATTCGGCGGCCATCGCGGCGGCATCCTGCCCGGATGCTGCCAGCACGGCCTTGACGATGTTGTGATACCCGGTGCAACGGCAGATATTGCCTTCCAGATAGTGGCGGATCTCGGCCTCGGTCGGCTTGGGGTTTTCAGCCAGCAGCGCGGCGGAAGACATCACCATCCCCGGCGTGCAGAACCCGCATTGCAACCCATGATGATCCTGGAACGCCTGCTGCACCACAGACAGCGACCCGTCGGGGTTCGTCATCCCCTCAATTGTCTTGACCGACGCCCCCGCCGCATCGGCGGCGAACATGGTGCAGGATTTCACCGCCTTGCCATCCACATGCACCACACAGGCGCCGCATTGGCTGGTGTCGCATCCCACATGGGTGCCGGTCAGGCCAAGCCCTTCGCGCAAAAAGGCCGACAGCAGCGTCCGCCCCTCAATCTCGGCCGACACGGTCTTGCCGTTCACGGTCATCGTGACGTTCGTCATGGTTATCCTCCCTTGGATTTCCCTGGGTAATCGGCGGTTCAGCCAATCAGCTTTTTGAACCAGCCCTTTTTCTTTTCCTCGCCGCCTTCATCCGTATCTGCGGTTTCCGGCTCATCGTCCTGCGGGCCTTCGACGGCGGCCTGAAAGCGGGTGAAGAATTCATCCGCCATCTTCTTGGCAAAACCGTCGATGATCCGGCTGCCCAACTGGGCGATCTTGCCGCCGACATTGGCATCCACCTCATAGGTCAACCGCGTGCCCGCCTCGCTGGGTTCCAGCGTGACCGCCGCGCTGCCTTTGGCAAACCCCGCCGGTCCGCCCTTGCCTTCACCGCTGATCTTCAGGCTTTTGCCTTCGATCCGGTCGCTGATCGACACGGCGCCCTTAAAGGTGGCCTTCACCGGGCCGACCTTCTGGGTCACAACCGCCTCGAACCCTTCTTCCGGGCTGCCCGTCATGCTTTCGCATCCCGGCACGCATTCCTTCAGAACATCGGGGTTCAGGATGGCTGCCCAAACCGTTGCCGGGTCTGCCTTGATGTCACGAAAATCGCTCAGTTGCATGTTCATCCCTCGTCTGTGGTGCAGAGTAAGCGGCCCAAGCGCCGCCCGATATGGAACATTGGTCGTAGTGGCCGTCGTGTCCGCGTATGCTGGGCCTACCCCGCCGCAGGCAAACCGGCGACAAAGGCCTCCAGCGCACGTGGCTCTAACGGTTTCATCATCACCCCGATGCCCGCCTCGGCGCAAGCAGCGCGCACCTCTCCCCGGCGGTCCGCCGTCATGATCCGCGCGGCCACATCCCCGTGCCGTTCCCGCATCACGGCCAGAAAGCGCAGGCCATCCATGCCATCGCCCAGATTGTGATCCACGATAAAGCAGTCGGGCAGGATGCCCAACTCGTCGATCAAGGCCAGCGCCTCTTCGCCACTTGCGGCATCCAGCACGCTGACCCCCCATTTCTCCAACAACAATCCCATCGCCCGCCGCAGATCGCCATCGTTTTCCACCAGAAACACGATCCGGTTTTCCATCGAAGGACGGGCCGCAGGCCGTGGCGCGGGCGACGGACGTTGCACATCCACAGAACTGGCCACCGCATCCGACAGCGGCACCTGCACCATAAAGCACGTCCCCACCCCGATCTGCGATGTCAGGCCCAGAGGATGCCCCAAAAGCGCGCAGGCCCGTTCGACGATGGCCAACCCAAGCCCCATCCCCTCGGACGCCGAGGCGCGGGCGTTCAGGCGGTGGAATTCCTTGAAAATGTTGTCCTGTTCATCCTCGGGGATGCCAGGTCCGGTATCGCGCACCTCGATCCGGCACATCCCGCCCCGCCGCCGCACCCCCACCAGAACGCGCCCCCGGTCCGTATAGCGGATCGCATTGCCGATCAGGTTCTGCAAGATCCGCCGCAGATAGGCCGGGTCCGACGTGACCGTCAGCCGCGATGGCACCACCCGCAGGCGCAACCCCTTGGCTGCCGCAATCGCCCCGAATTCATCGTTCAATTGCGCCAGAAGCCGGTCCAACCGCACCGGCCCCACCGACACCGCCACCCGCCCGCTTTCCAGCTTGGATATATCCAGCAGATCGCCCAGAATCCCCTCAACCGACAAAAGCGCATTCTGCGCCTTGTCCAGCGCGGCCCGCGCGCCGGGGGGCACATCCTCATCCCCCACCGAACTGATGAACAGCTTGGCCGCCGACAGGGGTTGCAGCAGATCATGGCTCGCCGCCGCCACAAACCGGGACCGGCTGGCATTGGCGCGTTCGGCATGGGCCAGTGCATCCTCCAACTCCAGCGTCCGGTCCATCACCCGCGCCTCCAGCGTTTCATTGGCGCGGCTCAACGCCTCGATTGCCGCGCGTTCGGCGGTGACATCGGTCACCGACATCACGAACCCGCCATCCGGCATCGCCTGCGCGAAAACATCCATGATCATGTCCGGCCCGCGCCGCAGTTCAAACCTTATCGCCCCCCTGTCGCCCTTGCCCGCCACCCAATCGCCCAGCCGGGCCTCTGTCATGCCTTCGCCAAAGACCAGATCGGGGCGATACCGATCAAGGATCGCATCGAAACTTACCCCCATGCGGAACCGCGCCATCGGGATGACCAGCAACTGACCCAACCGCTGATTCCACCCCACCAGCCGCGCCTCGGCATCAAAGATGCAGACCCCCTGGCTGATATGGTCCAGCGTGGCCCGGATCACGCGGGCCTGATCATCCAGCAGCTTGCCCCGTTCAAGCCGTTCCAGACGGATGATTTCGGTCACATCGGTTTGCAGGATCACCGTCCCGCCATCCACCGTGCGATGTTCGCTGACCTGCACCCAGCGGTCCCACACCATGCGGACGTTGAATATGACATGCCGGTCCTGATGCCGCTTGCGTCGCGCGATGGCCCAATCTTCGGCCGTCTCTCCGGGGGGCAGTTCCAGAAACCGTGACCGGCTGACCCGGTCGATGTAGTCGCCAAACCGCAGGCCGGGGCGCAGATGGTCGCGCAGGTCCAGCATGTGCATCCCAAAACGGGAATTGCACATCACCAGCACATCCTGCGCGTCGAACAGGGCAAACCCTTCCTGAATCGTCTCGATCGCATTGGCCAGGTTCTGCCGCGCCGCCTCGGTCGCGCGGTTCGCCTCGGCCAGCCGGGCATTGCTGTCATTCAGCAGGTCCAGCGCACGTTCCAGATCGCGGGTGCGTTCCCGCACCTGATCCTCCAGCATCGCCGCCCGCTGAAACTGGGCATAGGCCGCGCCGCTGTCATCGGTGATCTGCTCCACCCGGCGCATCAAAACCTGCGCGATGGTCAGCAGTTTTTCGGTCTGCCGCTCGGGCGTGTCGGCCGGATTGATCAGCGTGTTGATCAGCGTCTCGATGATCCACCCCCTTCGGGCGGATAGATCGCCACCCCGGTCATGGTCTGGTTCACATGCATGGAATTCAACTGCTCTCCATAGGTGGAAAAGCCGACCACCCCATTGGCGCGCAGGATGGCCGACACCGCCCCGGTCTTTTGCTTTTCCAGCGCCTCCATCCGCCGCAGGATGCAATCACAGGCCAGTATCGCCTCCGGGCGGCCCTGCGCCGCCAGTTTGCCCATTTCCGTCTCCAGATGCGCGACCATGTCCTGCGGTTGGGCCAGCGTAAGGACCACGCCTTCATCAATGGCGGAAAAGAACACCAGATCGCCGCCTTCGCCCACCTCGCGGATGGCGCGGACATGATGCTTGCCGCCGATCCGCACCACGACCGGATGCCCGGCAAAGGTGAACGTTGTTAGTTGGGCCGGATCTTTCCCCAACAGCCGCGCATATTCCTGTGCGGCGGGTTCGGCGTTGATCTGCCGCACGATCCGGCGTGCGGGATCGGCCTCGGTCACCACCATCCGTGCCTCGGTCGGCAGCAGGTGATCCAGACTGAACACCTTCACCCGGCAATCCGTGCGGATCAAGGCCAGCACGGCGGCATTCTGCAAGGCCAGCCCTTCATGCAACACATAGGTCGCACGGAACCGCGTCCCATCCCCCGCCGACCCCCCAAACAGCGGCACCGGCCCAAGCCCGGACGCCAACGCCGCCGTCAGTTCATCCTCGCGCACCGACAATCCGTCCACCATCAGAAAGGCAAACTCGCCCTCCCAACCCGGCGCCTGCTCAGCCAGCCCTTGCCGCGACCGGATCAACTGCCCGATCATCGCATCCCGCTCCAACACCGACAGGTCGGGAACCAGCAGCACATCGGCGGCAAAATGCGCCACCGGCAGGCCCACGGCGACAATCTCGCCTTCGGTATAGCCAATCCCCGAAATCTCGCCCGCCGTGGAACACCCGATCACCGGCGCCCCGCCAAACCGCCCCGGCAGCCGCAGCGCCAGCGCATCAAGATCGGCATCCGGCGACACGAACAGCACAACCAGAGCAAATGGCCCCGGCCCCAACGCCTCTTCCAGCCGCCGAACCGGGTTGGGCGCATCCACCGAAACCGACGCCCGCGGCACAAGCGCACCCAACGCCCCGTCCGGCGTGGCAATCCCGTCCCATGCCCGGTTCATGTCGGCTGGTTCATCGAAATCTCCCCCAAGGCGAAGGCTAGTGCCACACCCCCCGACGGGCAAGCCCGCACAGGTTCATCACCCCGCCTCGGGCATCAGCCGGTCAAAACTGGCCTCACGCGCGATCAACACCGCCTGCGTCCGGCTTTGCACCCCCAGTTTGCGCATGATCGCTGTGACATGCGCCTTGACCGTGGTCTCTGCGATCGACAGGTCATAGGCGATCTGTTTGTTCAGCATCCCCTCGCAGATCAATTGCAAGATCTTCGCCTGCTGCCGCGTCAACAGGGACAGCCGCGCAATCGCCTCTTCCTGCTGGCTGGCCGGGGCGTTGGGGTCAGCCTGCGGCACAAACCCGTCCGGCACATAACCCTCGCCCGCGCGGATGGCGTCAAACGCCGCCTTGAACACTTCGCGCCGCGCATGTTTCGGAACGAAACCCACCGCACCCGCGCGCAGTGCCGCACCGATCACCCGGTTGTCAGCCAGCGAACTGACCACCACAACCGGCACATCCCCCACCGTCGCCCGCAGCCGGATCAACCCGTCCAATCCGTTCACATCCGGCAGGTTCAGATCCAGCACGATCACGTCCGGCACCGGCGACAGGTCAAGCCGCGTCAACGCGGTTTCCAGCCGGTCCGCCGTCTCTACCGTCTCGATCCCTGCCACGGCGCGCAACGTCATCGACAGCGCGTCGCAAAACAGCGGATGGTCCTCGACGATCAGCGCCGATGTCAGCTTTCGCATTTCCCCGTCGATCATGCGCCGCACCTCCTGCCCTGTGTCACGCTATCAGCCGTCCGTCCCCCCGCCAACCGCGCAAAAGGTCGAACTTCGCAGCTTTCCGCCCGCTTTCCACCCCACACCCCCGACGCGCCTTTCCCTCGCGCCTGCGGCCCGCTATCACCCCCAGCAACGCGTTGCAGCACGGTGCCCAATGATCTTTTCCCGTCGTTCCATCCTTGCCCTGACCCTGCCTGCCGCACTGGCCGCCTGCGGTGGCCGCGCGCCAGAACCCGAAGTGTCACGCAGCCCCCAAGGCCCGGCAGAAATCAACCGTCTGATCACAAAATACGCCCGCATCTACGACCTGCCAGAACGGCTGATCCATGAAACCGTGCGGCGTGAAAGCGGCTACAACCCCGCCGCCCGCAACGGCCCCTATTACGGGCTGATGCAGATCCACCCGCAAACCGCACAGACGATGGGCTTTCGCGGCGATCCGGCCCAGCTTCTGGATGCCGAAACCAACCTGATCTATGCGGGCAAATACCTACGCGGCGCATGGCTTGTATCCGGCGGGCGCTATGATGCGGCCCATTCCTGGTATCGCCGTGGATATTACTACGAAGCAAAGCGCCTGGGCCTGCTCGAAGACACCGGCCTGCGCGGTTAATACCACATATCGGCCATCCCGGCCTTTCGTTCGGCGACAAACGACTCCAGCGCCTCGCGCGTGGCGATGTCCATTGGCGGCGCTTCATATTCGGCCAGACGCTGCTTCCACGCCCGGTTGGCGCGCGTTGCCGCATCCGCCGCCCCCGCCGCCTCCCACTTCTCGAACGGTTCATTGTCCGACAGCGCACTGTCCCAGAAGGCCGTCTCATAATGCGCCATCGTGTGCGCACAGCCAAAGAAATGGTTCCCCGGCCCCACTTCGGCAAAGGCATCCACCGCCAACTGGTCGTCGTCGATCTTCACCCCGTCCAGATAGCTGTGCAGACTGCCGCACAGATCATCGTCCAGCATGAATTTTTCATAGGACATGCTCAGCAACCCATCAAGAAAACCCGCCGAATGCAGGATGAAATTCGCCCCGCAATGAATGGCCGCCAGCATCGACATGGTGCCTTCCATCATCGCCTGCGCATCCGGCAGCTTTGACGTCGTGAAATTCCCCGAACAGCGCAACGGCAGGTTCAACCGCCGCGCCAACTGACCGATCACCATGCTGCCGATGGCCGGCTCCGGCGTCCCAAAGGTGGGCGAACCTGACCGCAGGCTCATCGACGACAGGAAGTTGCCAAAGATCACCGGCGCGCCCTTGCGCTCCAACTGCGTCAGCGCACAACCCGCCATCGTCTCGGCCAGCGATTGCGCGATGGCCCCGGCATTCGTGACCGGCCCCATCGCGCCCCCCAGGATGAACGGCACCACAACCGCTGCCTGGTTCGCCCGCGCATAGGCCCGCAGGCTGCGCGTCATCGTCCCATCCCAGACCAAGGGCGAATTGACGTTCACATTGCCAAGTATAACGCAATGGCTATCCACAAAGTCGCGCCCGAACACGATCCGCGCCATGTCGATACTGTCCTCGGCGCGGTCCTCTGCCGTGACAGACCCCATGAAAGGCCGATCCGACAGCGTCAGATGCGCCATCACCATATCCAGATGCCGCTTGTTCACCGCAATATCAGTGGGTTCACAGATCGTGCCGCCTGAATGGTGGAAATTCGGGCTGGCCTGCGCCAACTTGATGAAGTTGTGGAAATCCTCCAGCGTCCCGAACCGCCGCCCCCGGTCAACGTCCATCACGAACGGGCTGCCATAGGCCGGGGCAAAGACCACGGACCGCCCCCCGATCACCACCGACTTTTGCGGATTTCGCGCATGTTGCGTAAATTCCGCAGGCGCATCCCGCAACACCTCGCGCAGCAATCCGGGCGGAAAGCGCACCAGAACCCCGTCCACCTCGGCCCCGGCCTGTCGCCAATGGTCCAGCACCACGGGGTCGTCCCGAAACTCGATCCCCGTTTCGGCAAGGATACGATCCGCCGCCGCCTCGATCTTCAGAAGGTTCTCTTCGCCCAGAATGTCATAGGTCGGGATGTTGCGCAGGATATAGGGCCGCCCCACGCCACCGCCCTTGCGGCTCCGCTCCGCCTGCCGCGCCGCGCGGCCTGACCGTTGATGCCGAACCTCGTCCATCCGATCCTCCCGCGCCCCGCCTGCATCAACCAAACGCCCGCATTCCGCGAAAGTCACCCCGAAACGCGACCAGAACAGGTCCAAACCCGCCCCTTCATCTTGGCCGAAACACCCTCGGGGGGTGTGGGCGGGGGGTGTGGGGGGCGAAGCGCCCCCACTCCTGAGCCGAAGCGCGCAGGCGCGCAGGCGAGGCAAAGGTAATGCGGGCGCATGCCCGCTCCGCTCAATTTGCCTCGGATCAGGTCACCACGTTGGGCGCAGATCTTCCGGTAAACTCGGCAATCCGCGCAATCTCTTGCGCCGCCGCGATCACCGGGGCCAGCGCCGCCTGCGGGTCAAGGTCCAATCCGCCCGGCCCCGGCGCATAGCGTTCCAGATACAGCCGCAGGGTCGCGCCTTCGGTCCCTGTCCCCGACAGGCGCAGCACAAGGCGCGACCCGTCGGTGAACATCACCCGCACGCCCTGCTGCGTGCTGACCGACCCATCCACCGGATCGGTGTAGGCGAACTCATCCGCCCCCGCGACGACCATCCCTTGAACCGTCTTGCCCGGCAATCCGGGCAGCGCACCGCGCAGCGCCGACATCATGGCATCGGCCTTTGCCACTTCGATCGCCTCGAAATCATGGCGGCTATAGTAATTCCGCCCGAACCGCGCCCAATGCTCGGCCAGGATCTCGGCCACCGATTGCTTGCGCACGGCCAATATGTTCAGCCACAGCAGAACCGCCCAAAGCCCATCCTTTTCGCGCACATGATCGGACCCGGTTCCGAAACTTTCCTCGCCGCAAATCGTGGCGCGCCCCGCATCCAGCAGGTTGCCAAAGAACTTCCACCCCGTCGGCGTCTCGAACGCCGCGATCCCCAGCGCCGCCGCCACCCGATCCGCCGCCGCCGACGTGGGCATCGACCGCGCCACCCCCTTCAAACCCCGCGCATAGCCGGGGGCCAGATGCGCATTCGCCGCCAGCACCGCCAGACTGTCGGAAGGCGAGACGTAAATCCCCCGCCCCACCACCATGTTGCGGTCGCCATCGCCATCTGACGCTGCACCGAAATCCGGGGCAGCATCGGAAAACATCTCATCCATCAACGCCTTGGCCCAGGTCGGGTTCGGGTCGGGATGCATTCCCCCGAAATCCGGCAAGGGCGTTGCGTTGACGCAAGTGCCCGGCGCCGCGCCCAGACGGTTTTCCAATATCTCCACCGCGTAAGGCCCGGTCACGGCGCACATGCTGTCCATCCGCATCCGGAACCCACCCGCGAACATCGCCCGGATGGCCGCAAAATCGAACAGCGTCTCCATCAGCGCGGCATAGTCGGACACCGGATCGACCACATCCACCACCATCCCGGCAATCGATGTGCGCCCGATGGTGCCCAGATCCACATCCTGCGCCTCAACGATCCGGTATTCGGTAATCTCGGTCGTGCGTTTGAACATCGCTTCGGTCGCTGCTTCCGGGGCCGGGCCGCCATTGGGCATGTTGAACTTGACCCCGAAATCTTCTTCCGGGCCGCCCGGATTATGCGACGCCGACATGATGATCCCGCCATCCGTCTTGTTCAGCCGGATCAGGTGGCTGGCCGCCGGCGTCGACAGGATTGCCCCCTGCCCCACGATCACCCGCGCCGCCCCATTCGCCGCCGCCATCCGCAAGATGACCTGCGCCGCGCGGTCGTTGAAATAGCGCCCGTCGCCGCCCAGAACAAAGGTCTTTCCCTCTGCGCCCACCACGTCGAAAATGCTCTGGACGAAATTCTCCAGATAGTGGCGCCCCATGAAAACCGGCGTCTTTTTGCGAAGGCCCGAAGTGCCTGGCTTCTGGCCCGCAATCGGCTGCGTGGGAACGGTGCGGATGGTCATGGCTTTCCTCCCGTGGAATTTGCCTTGGGCGCGACAGCCCGAAACACAAGAACCGATTGCGCCGGGGCGCGGGTGCCTGGCCCGCCCGGCTCTGCGGCTATCTCCGGCCGCGTGGTATCCAGGATCAACTCCCATCCCGGCGCGGTGTCAGGCAGGCGCAGCACGGATTCCGCTCCTGTGTTGAACACCGCGTAAATTGCGGACTCGCCGCCATCCACGCCTTCCGCCGCCATCCGCAATTCCACCCCAAGGCAGCGAAACCCCGGATCGTGCCAATCCTGCGCCGATGGTTTCTGCCCATCGGCGCGCCGCCATGTCACATCCGGCAAGCCATCGGCAGGCCGCGCCCGCGCATGCAGGAACCGCTTTTGCCGCAGCACCGGATGCGCCTTGCGCAGCGCGATCAGTCGCGCCACGAACGCCATCAACCGCTGGTCACCCTGCGCCCAGTCGATCCAGGTGGTTTCATTGTCTTGCGCATAGGCGTTGTTGTTGCCACCCTGGCTGTGCCCCACTTCATCGCCTGCCAGCAGCATCGGCACGCCTTGCGCCAGCATCAATGTGGCCATCAGGTTGCGCTTGCGCAGGTCACGCAGGGCGCGGACCTTGGGGTCATCGGATGGCCCTTCGACCCCCATATTGTCGGAATGGTTGTCGTGGTGCCCGTCCCGGTTTTCTTCGCCATTGGCGAAATTGCGCTTCAGGGTAAAGCTGACCAGATCCTCCAGATTGAACCCGTCATGCGCGGTGATGAAGTTCACCGATGATGTGGCCGCCCGGCCATGATGATCAAACCGCTCGGCACTGCCCAGCAGGCGCTTGGCCAGATCAGACGCCATCCCCGGATCGCCCTTCCACCAGCGCCGCACGCCATCGCGGAACTTGTCATTCCATTCCATGAACGGATGCGGATAGCCGCCCAACTGATACCCGCCTGGGCCGATATCCCACGGCTCGGCAATCAGCTTCACCCGGCTTAGAACCGGGTCTTGCCGGATGGCATCAAAGAACCCGCCGTTGGGATCAAAGCCATGCGCCTCGCGGCCCAGCACGGTGGCCAGATCGAACCGGAACCCGTCAACATGGCAGACCTCGACCCAGTATCGCAGGCTGTCCATCACCATCCGCAGCACCATCGGATGGGTCAGGTTCAGCGTATTGCCGGTGCCGGTGTCGTTCACATAGTGCCGCCCGCCATGCAGCAGCCGATAATAGCTGGCATTATCGAACCCCCGAAAGGAAAGGGTCGGTCCGAATTCATCGCCTTCGCCGGTGTGGTTATAGACCACGTCCAGAATGACCTCGATCCCCGCAGCATGGAACCGGCGCACCATCGACTGAAATTCCCACACCGCACCTTTGGCCAGATAACGCGGTTCCGGCGCGAAAAAGCCGATGGTCTGATAGCCCCAATAATTCCGCAGCCCCTTTGCCACCAGAAACCGTTCATCCGCAAAGGCCTGCACGGGCAAAAGCTCGATGCTCGTCACCCCCAACGTCACCAGATGATCAATCACCGCATCGGATGCCAGACCCAGGAAACTGCCCCGCAACCCCTTTTCGACACCGGGGTTCAGCATCGTCATGCCGCGCACATGCGCCTCATAGATCACCGTCTCGGCGGCGGGTATGCGCGGCGGCGCGTCATCGCCCCACATGAAGGACGTATCCACCACCACAGATTTCGGCACCGCAAAGGCACTGTCGCGTGTGTCATAGGACATATCCCCGCGCGGACTGCCCACCTTGTGGCCCATCAGCGCGTCCGACCACTTCAACCGCCCCTCCAGCGCGCGGGCATAGGGATCGATCAACAGCTTGTGCGGGTTGAACCGGTGCCCCAATTCCGGCTGATAGGGGCCATGCACGCGATAGCCATACAGCGTGCCGGGCATCAGCCCGCCGACATGCCCATGCCAGATATCCCCGTCCCGTTCCGGCAACGCCAGCCGGACCAGCTCCTTTCGGCCATCCGGGCTGAACAGGCACAGCTCGATCTTTTCGGCATGGGCGGAAAAGACGGCAAAGTTCACGCCTTCCCCGTCAAATGTCGCCCCCATCGGCCAGGGCCGCCCTGCGGTGATGGCATGGCCCACCAGACGCGGCGGCAAAAGCGCATGCTGCGGTGTCACGCGGTCAATCCGTCATAAAGTTCGGCATAGGCGGCGGCGCTCGTCTCCCAACCCACGGGATGGCCCATCGCGTTCTTCTGCACCCGCGCCCAGACCTTCGGCTCGGCGTAAAGTGCCACCAACTGCCGCAGCGCCTGCCCGAATGCCACCGCATCGGTCGGGTGAAACTGCACCCCTGTCGCCACCCCGGCGGCCAGCGCGGCGGGCGAAGCATGGATGACCGTATCCGCCAACCCCCCCACCAGCGCCACCACCGGCACCGTGCCATAGCGCAGCCCATACATCTGCGTCAGCCCGCAAGGTTCAAACCGGCTGGGCACCAGCACCGCATCCGCCCCGGAAAACAGCCGATGTGACAGCGCCTCGTCATAGCCGATCCGAACCGCCACCCGCCCCGGAAACCGTTGCTCCAGCCCGCGCATTGCGGCCTCCAGCGCCGGATCGCCCGACCCCAACACGATCAGCGCCCCGCCTGACGCAATAAATTCCGGCACCACCTGCGGTAGCAGGTCGATGCCCTTCTGATCCGTCAACCGGCTGACGACAATCGCCAAAGGCCCGGTTGGAACCGACAGCCCGAACTCTTCGCACAAGGCCAGCCGCGCGGCCGCCTTGCCCTTCATCGCCTTGGCCGAGAACGGCACAGGTTCCGCCTCGGGCGACCAGACATCGGTATCCACCCCGTTCAGAATGCCAGACACCACCCCCGCCCGTGCCGCGATCACGCCCTGCATCCCCATCCCGAACTCCGGCCGCATCAGTTCGGCCGCATAGGTGGGTGACACGGTCGTGATCCGGTCCGCCGTCACCAGCCCCGCCTTCAGGCTGGACAGCCCGCCGTAATATTCCAACTGCCCCGGATGAAACGCCTCGCGCGGCAGGCGTAACGCACCCAGCATCCCGGCATCGACCCACCCCTGAAAGGCAATGTTGTGAACTGTGATCACCGACCCCACACCGCCCGATCCGCCATAGGCCAGATAGGCCGGCGCAAACCCCGCCTGCCAGTCATGCGCGTGCAGCACATCTGGCTTCCACCCACCAAACCCTTCGCGCGCCAACCGCGCGCCGACCCAGGACAGCGCGGCAAAGCGTTGCGGATTGTCGGGCCAGTCGCCGCCCGCACCGCTATAGGGGCCGCCCTCCCGATCATAAAGATGCGGCGCATCCAGCAGAAGAACGGGAACCCCCTCAACCTCGCCCTGATAGACGACACCGTCGCCACCCCACAGCCCCGGCTCGTGCCACACCTCGCGCAGGTCGGGCAAAAGCCCCCGCAAGCGACGGTAGGCAGGCAGCAGCACCTGCATCTCCCACCCCTGCGCGCGCAGCGCGGCGGGCAGCGCGCCCACCACATCAGCCAGACCCCCGGTCTTGATCAGCGGCACACATTCGGAGGCAACCGACAGAACCCGCCCCTTTACCGCCATGACCGCCCCCTTCATCTTGGCCCAAATACTCTCGGGCGGGTCCGGGAGGGCAGACAGCCCTCCCGGCGCGTCCGCCCATAGCCCAAGTCAGGACAACTTCCGCGCCCGCGCGTCAAGCATATCCTGCGTTATCAACACGATCCCGCCTTCGCTCACCCGGAACCACTTGGCATCCTCGACCGGGTCTTGTCCCACGACCAGTCCTTCGGGGATCACCACATTGCTGTCGATCACACATTTCGTCAGTTCCGCCTTGCGGTTCACGATCACCCGCGGCAGAGCCACGACGTATTCCAGGCTGGAATAGGAATGTGTCCGGCACCCGGTGAACAGCAGCGAATTGCTCACCGCCGACCCCGATACGATACAGTCGCCCGACACCAGCGACGACACCGCCGATCCCCGCCTGTCCGCCTCGTCATGCACGAACTTGGCGGGCGGCACGATCTCGGAATAGGTCCAGATCGGCCAGGTGTTGTCATAGATGTCCAGTTTCGGCACAAAATCCGTCAGGTCGATATTGGCCTGCCAGAAGGCATCGATCGTCCCCACATCACGCCAATAAGGTTCATCCTCCAGCCCGCTTTTCACGCAGCTGTCGGCGAACTTGTGCGCCATCGCCTTGCCGCCCTTCACGATGGCAGGGATCAGGTCATTGCCGAAGTCATGGGATGAATTGGTGTCCGCCATGTCACGGATCAGCAGATCACGCAGGAAATCCCAATCAAAGACGTAAATCCCCATCGACGCCAGAGCATGATCCGGGTCGCCCGGAATGGCGGGCGGGTCTTTCGGCTTTTCCAGAAAATCCGTGATCCGCATGTCCTTGTCGACATGCATCACGCCAAAGGCCGTCGCCTCCATCCGCGGCACGGTCAGACAGCCGATGGTCACATCCGCCCCCGACGACACATGCTGTTGCAGCATGATCTCATAGTCCATCTTGTAGATATGATCGCCCGCCAGAACGATCACATACTTGATGCCATAGCTGTCGACGATGTCGATGTTCTGCGCCACCGCATCCGCCGTTCCCAGATACCACTTCGTTTCATGCACCCGCTGCGATGCGGGCAGGATATCCAGATATTCATTCCGTTCCGCGCGGAAAAAGTTCCATCCCCGCTGGCAATGCCGGATCAGGCTGTGCGCCTTGTATTGCGTGGCGATGGCCATCTTGCGGATGCCGGAATTCAGCGCATTGGACAGCGCGAAATCAATGATCCGCGTCTTGCCGCCGAAATAGACCGCAGGCTTGGCGCGTCGGTCGGTCAATTCCTTCAACCGGCTGCCCCGCCCCCCGGCCAGAACAAAGGCCATCGCCTGACTTGACAGGCGCGCGTTCGGTCTTGGTTGCAACATCGTGTCTCCCTCCCTGCGCGGCCTGCGCCGCAATCTTTTGTCTCTCTCGGCCTGTCGCCGCTTATCCCTGTGCCTGCCGGAACCAGACCGCCGAAAGCGGCGGCAGCGTGACCAGCGCCGATTGCGCCCGCCCGTGCCATGTCACAGCCTCGGCCGTCACCCCGCCCAGATTGCCCCGGTTGCCGCCGCCATAAAGCGCGGCATCGCTGTTCAAGATCTCATCCCAATGCCCGCCTGCAGGCAGGCCCAGCCGATAGGTCCGGTCAACTGGCGTCAGGTTGACCACCGCCACCACCATGGGATCGCCCGCCCGCCCCTTGCGCACCCATGCATAGACCGACGCTCCGGCATCGTTGGATTCAATCCACTCAAACCCCTCGGGCCGCGTGTCATTTACATGCAGGGCAGGCGTGTCACGATACAGCCGGTTCAGATCGCGGATATAGGATTGCACGCCGCGATGTTCGGCAATGTCCAACTGGTGCCAGTCAAGGCTCTGGTTGTGGTTCCATTCCCGCCCCTGCGCGAATTCACACCCCATGAACAGCAACTTCTTGCCGGGATGCGCCCACATGAACCCGTAATAGGCCCGCAGGTTGGCAAACTTCTCGGCCCCATCCCCCGGCATCTTTTCCAGCATGGACCCTTTGCCATGCACCACCTCATCATGGCTGATCGGCAGGATATAGTTTTCCGACCAGGCGTAATGCAGGCCAAAGGTCATCTGGTGATGGTGGAACTGCCGATAGATCGGGTCTTTTTCCATGTAGGACAGCGTGTCATTCATCCACCCCATGTTCCACTTGAACCCGAACCCCAGCCCCCCATGGTTGACCGGCCGCGACACGCCGGGAAAGGCGGTGCTTTCCTCAGCCGCTGTCATGATGCCCGGCACCTCGCCATAAACGGTGGCGTTCATGCGTTGCAGCAGGGCAATCGCCTCGTAATTCTCGCGCCCGCCATCCTTGTTGGGGATCCATTCGCCATCCTTGCGGGAATAGTCGCGGTACAGCATCGACGCCACCGCATCCACGCGCAGCCCGTCGACATGGTATTCCTCCAGCCAATACAGCGCGTTGGACACAAGGTAATTCGCCACCTCCACGCGCCCGTAATTGTAAATCAGCGTGTTCCAATCCTGATGGAACCCCTCGCGCGCATCGGCATGTTCATAAAGCGGCGTGCCGTCAAACCGGCCCAGCCCGTGCGGATCGGTCGGAAAATGCCCCGGCACCCAGTCCAGCAGCACCCCCAGCCCCTTCCTGTGCGCCGCGTCGACCAGCGCGCGAAACTCGCCCGGCGTGCCATGCCGGATCGTGGGGGCAAACATCCCCACCGGCTGATAACCCCAGCTTCCATCAAAGGGAAATTCGCTGATCGGCATCAATTCGATATGGGTGAAACCCATATCGGCCACGTAATCGACCAGTTGTTCGGCCAGTTCGAGGTAGGACAGCATCCGGTCCCCCGGCGCGCGCCGCCATGATCCCAGATGCACCTCATAGATGCTGATCGGGGCGTCGATGGAATGCCGTGCTGCACGGCCTGCCAGCCAATCCTGATCGTGAAAATCCCCTGTGATCCGCCGCACAACCGATGCGTTGGCGGGCGGGTGTTCAGACCCGAACCCCACCGGATCGGCCTTCAGCGGCCCGACATAGCCATTATGTCCCCGGATTTCGTATTTATAGGTCGCGCCTTCGCCCAGGCCGGGGATGAACGCCTCCCACACACCCGTGGCCCCGCGCCGCCGCATAGGGTGGCGGCGTCCATCCCAGATGTTGAAATCGCCCACCACGCTGACACGTTCGGCATTCGGCGCCCAGACGGCGAAATGCGTGCCCTCCACCCCTTCATGGGTGATGACATGCGCACCCAACACCTGCCAAAGCCGCTGATGTGTGCCTTCACCCAGCAGATATTCATCCATCTCGCCCATCACCGGGCCAAAGCGGTAGGGGTCGTCAAATTCCCAACTCGTCCCGTTACCTTCGGCGCGCAGGCGGTAATCGGCCTTTTTCGGCAGTTCCGCACAGAACAACCCGTCAAAGCCCGGTATCGCCGACGCCTCCACCGGCTTGCCCGCCTTGCCGGTCAGCACCGCCAACCGCTCTGCCCCCGGCACAAAGGCCGTGACAACCCAAACGCCTTCCCGCTTGTGCAGGCCAAGAACAGAGAAAGGATCGCCGTGGCGCCCCTCCACGATGGCCTTGGCGGCCCCGTGGTCGATCAGGTTTGCGGTCATGGCTGCCCCCCTCCCAAAGAGCGCCACCCCGGCCCGTCACAGGGCCGAAGTGACCCCCCATATGTCGTCCATATAGCTGCGGATCGTCCGGTCCGATGAAAAGAACCCCGACCGCGCCGTGTTCATCGCCGCCATGCTGACCCAGCGATCCTGATCGGCATAGGCGCGGTCCACCTCGCCTTGCGCCGCGTGGAACGCATCGAAATCTGCCGCGACCAGGAAATAATCATGGTGCCAGATGCGATGCACCAACCCATGATAGCGGTCTGGCTGATCGACCGAAAACCGCCCTTCGGCAATCATCTGCAACACATCCTGCAAGGTCTGGCTGGCCTCAATGGCTTTGCGCGAATGATCCGGGTCTTCGCGCCGCTTCATCACCTCTTCCGCCGTCAGCCCGAACAGGAAGAAATTCTCGGCCCCAACCTCTTGCAAAATCTCGACATTCGCGCCGTCCAGCGTACCGATGGTCGGCGCGCCGTTCATCATGAACTTCATGTTGCCGGTGCCGCTGGCCTCTTTCCCGGCGGTCGAGATCTGTTCCGACAAGTCCGCCGCAGGCACCAACCGTTCGGCCATGCTGACGTTGTAATTCGCCGGATAGATGACCTTCAGCAGATCGCCCGCCACCGGATCGCTGTTCACCACAGACGCCACATCGTTGATCAGATGGATGATCTCTTTCGCCACGGCATAACCGGGCGCGGACTTGCCACCGAAAATCTTCACCCGCGGCACCCAGTTCGCCTTTGGGTTCGCCCGGATGCGGCTCCAATGCGCGATGGTTTCCAGAATGTTCAGCAACTGCCGCTTGTATTCATGGATGCGCTTGATCTGCACATCAAACAGCGCGTCCGGGCTGACCGTAACCCCGCAATCCGACGCGATCCAATTGGCCAGCGCCACCTTGTTCGCCCGCTTCGCCCCGGCAAACGCCGCGCGAAAGGCTTTGTCCGCCACATGCGGCTCAAGACCCTTTAGCCGGTCCAGATCAGACTCCCACCCTTCGCCGATGGTGTCGGTGATCAGCCCCGCCAAAGGCCGGTTCGCCATCTTCAGCCAGCGGCGCGGCGTCACGCCGTTGGTCTGGTTGATGATCCGCCCCGGATGCAGGCGGTGCAATTCTGGAAACAGGTTCTTCTTCACCAGGTCCGAATGCAGCGCTGACACCCCGTTTACCTTATGCGCCATGACAAAGGCCAACTCGCCCATCCGCACCTCATGGTGCTTCACGATCCCCACATAATGCGGACGGCTCGGATAGGTGCGGCGGTGCCAACTGTCGATGCGTTCGACAATCTGCATATGGCGCGGCAGGACGTTGCCAAAGGTGAATGTCGCCCAGCGTTCCAACGCCTCGGGCAACAGCGTGTGGTTTGTATACCCCAGACAGCCCCGCGCCGTTTCCAGCGCATCCTCGAACGCCATCGCATGCTCATCCACCAAAAGGCGAATAAGCTCCGGCCCGGCAATGGCGGGGTGGGTATCATTCATCTGGATCGCCACATGCTTGGGCAGATCGGCCAGATTGCTGTGCCGTGCCAGATAGCGGCGCAAAATGTCCTGCAACGCTGCGGAAGTCAGGAAAAACTCCTGCTTCAGGCGCAACTCCTTGCCCTGATAGGTCGTGTCATCGGGATACAGCACACGCGACAGCGTCCGCGCCAAAGCCTCCGGCTCTGCCGCAGCGGCATAGTCACCACGATTGAACCGCTCCAGATCGAACATCGTCGTGGGCTTTGCGGCCCAAAGGCGCAGCGTATTGGCCCATTTCCCCTGCCAACCAATCACCGGCGTGTCATGCGCCTCGGCCAGCACGGTTTCACCGGGAACCCACACCTCGCGGCCATCCACCGTTTCGACATGGCCCTTGAACGGAATCGTATAGGCGCTTTCGGGGCGCGCAAATTCCCAAGGATGCGCCTGGTTCAGCCAGTCCTCGGGCGTTTCCACCTGCTGGCCACCCTCGAACCGCTGGCGAAACAGGCCATGTTCATAGCGGATGCCATAACCATAGGCCGGGCAGCCCAGCGTCGCCATGCTTTCCATGAAACAGGCCGCCAACCGCCCCAACCCGCCATTCCCCAGCGCGGCATCCGGCTCATCTTCCACGATGGTGCGGAAATCCTGCCCGAACCCCGCCATCGCCTCTTCGGCAATGTCGCGCAGGCCCAGATTGGTTGTCGCATCCTCCAGCAACCGCCCGATCAGAAACTCCATCGACAGGTAATAAACCCGCTTGCGATCCTCGGCCCATGTCCGCCGGGTGGACGCGAACCACGGCTCTACGATCCGGTCGCGGATCGCAAAGGACAAGGCCATGCGCCAGTCATAGACCGATGCGTTTGGCACATCCTTGCCCAGCGTGAATGTCAGATGCCGCGCGACATCGGCTTGCAACAGATTTGGGGTCAGGCTCAGGTCGTTCACGTCACTCTATCCGCATGATGTCACCACAACGCTAACCCTAAGCGGCCCCGACACAGCGTCAAGCGACACGATGCGGAACAGGCTGGTCAGCCTTTGGCACAGCCTCTTTCAAAACGGTTTAAATGTTATCGCAAACATACGCAATCGTCTTGTGAAATGCCCTTTCATTACAAACCAATTTGATAACCAAACCGCTTTGGTCGCCAACGCCACCTTTTGCACAGCCATCCGCATTCCACCTGGAACGTCCGCCTGAATGGCCCAACGGGCCGGCCCCGGAAACAAAGGCCATCTGATCTGGATCATGTCACCCAAGCTGCACCACGCATAAATCTTTTGCGGCAGGACATTTCCCGCCCCCTTCGGAGACAGCAGATGAGACTCACCACACGCACCAACCTTGCCATGCGCACCCTGATGTTCTGCGCCGCCAATCCCGGCCGCATCGTCCGCAAGGCCGAGATCGCAGCCGCCTGCCATGCGTCTGAAAATCACCTCGCACAGGTCATCCACCTGCTGGCACAAAAGAAATTCCTGCGCACCGTGCGGGGCCGCGCCGGCGGCCTGATGCTGGCCCACCCGGCGGAAAGCATCACCATCGGCGCCGTGTTCCGGGAATTCGAGGCGGTTCTCCCCTTCACCGAATGCTTCACCGGCGATGATTGCACCTGCCCGCTGGTGGCGTCCTGTCGTTTGAAGGGCGTCCTCGCCGATGCCCTGCGTGCCTTCTATGCAGAACTTGATCGCCACTCTGTCGCCGATCTGGTTGACGGAAACCCGTCCCTGCAATCTCTTTTGCATGTGGCCTAGCGGCGGGTGAACGACCGGCCTGACTTCCGGCAGATCGTTCGCCTAACCGGCCTTATTCACCCCAACTCCGCCGCAGGACGGATTGCCAATTGTCCCAGGCCAGCTTGCGGATCAACGCCTCGCCATAGCCATGCGCCCGCAGCGCGGCAATCAGGCGGGGCAGGCCCGCCACATCGCCAATCCCCTGCGGCACCGTCGCCCCGTCGAAATCAGACCCAAACCCGACACGTTCTTCTCCCAGTCGTCCGATCAGATGGTCCAAATGGCGCAGCACCGGCTCCCAGCCGATATTGGGGTCACGTCGGCCATCGGGGCGCAGAAAGACCGTGGCAAAGTTCAACCCGACCAACCCGTCCCGTTCGCGGATCAAGTCCAACTGCCGATCCGTTAGGTTGCGGCTGGAGGGCGTCACCGCATGGGCATTGGAATGGGTAGCCACCAGCGGCGCATCGCTGATCCGCGCCACATCATCGAACCCCTTTTCGTTCAAATGGCTCAGATCAACCAAAATCTTCAACGCATTGCAGGTCCGCACCAACCGCTCACCCGCCTCGGTCAGCCCCGGCCCGGTATCCGGGGTTGAGGGATAGCGGAACGGCACCCCATGTCCAAAGGCCGTCGGGCGGCTCCAGACCGGGCCAAGCGACCGCAGGCCCATCGCGTGAAACGCAAACAGCGCATCGCAGCCCGGATCAATCGCCTCTGCCCCCTCCATATGCATCACGCCCGCGATCACGCTATCGGCTTGCGCCGCTGAAATCTCGGCCACCGTGCGGCACAGCCGGAACGCCCCGCCTGATGCGCGTTCCATCCACATCAGATGCGCCGCCGATTCCAAGGCAACCACCTGACTGGGGCCAAGCGCCAATTGCCCCGGCAGATCCAGCGCATAGGGCGGGCGGTCCATCAACGCCTCAAATGACACACCCTCTGCCTTGGCCGGGGACGGCACATAGATGGCAAACATCCCACCCGCAAACCCACCCGCCTTCATGCGCGGCAGGTCCAGATGTCCCTTGCCCTCACCGGTCAGCCAGATCACCTCACGCGCGGCGGGCGCCATCAGCAACCGATACAGAATGTCGTTATGCCCGTCGAATACCGGGATCAGGTCGGTCATGCATGCCTCCGCTTTGCCCAGATACCCTTGCACGGGCGAAAGGCAGCTTGAAGCCCTTCAGCAACATTCCGTCCCGGCCAGCCCCGTCAGGATCGGGCAATCAGGCCGGTGGTCGCCCGCACAACTGGCCACCAGCTCGCGCAGCGTGGCCTGCATCGCCCGCAACTCCGCAATCTTGCGGTCCATATCGGCCAGATGCGCCTCGGCCAGCGCCTTCACATCCGCGCTCGCCCGCCCGTGATCTTCATACAAGGCCAACAGCTTGCGGCATTCCTCGATGGTAAAGCCCAACCCCCGCGCCCGCCCCAGAAAGGCCAGCTTGTGCAAGTCGCTCTCCCGAAACGCGCGATAGCCATTCGCCCCGCGCAGGGGCCGGATCAGCCCGATCTCCTCATAATAGCGGATCGTCTTGGCCGGCAGCCCCGACCGTTCCGCCACATCCTTGATGTTCATCTTCTAACCTCCCCGGCCCGCACCCCCCGAACCCGTTTCAACCGCAGCGCATTGCTCAGCACAAAGACCGAAGACAGCGCCATCGCCCCCGCCGCCAGCATCGGCGACAATGGCGGCCCGCCAAACGGCACCAAAAGCCCCGCCGCCACCGGGATCAGCGCGGCATTATAGCCAAATGCCCAGATCAAGTTCTGCCGGATGTTGCGCATCGTGGCCCGCGCCACGACCACCGCATCCGCCACCGCCAGCGGATCGCCCGACATCAGCACCACATCCCCCGCCTCGATCGCCACATCGGTGCCGGTCCCCATCGCCAGCCCCACATCGGCCGCCGCCAGCGCGGGCGCGTCATTGATGCCGTCCCCGACAAAGGCCACGCCAGCCCCCATCGCCCGCACCGCATCACCTTTGCCCGCAGGCAACACACCCGCCTGCACATCCGTCACCCCCAGCCGCGCCGCGATGACGCCTGCCGTCACGGCATTATCCCCCGTCACCATCGCCACGCGCAAACCCAACCGCTCCAGCGCCCGCAGCGCAGCCGTTGCCGTAGGCTTGACCGGGTCGGCCACCGCGATCACCCCGCGCGCCACCCGATCATCCCCAACGAACAGCAGCCCCTTCCCCTCGGCCGCCCAGGCTTCCGCCGCTTTGCGCAACGCATCAGGCACCTCGGCAAACATCCGCGCCGACCCGACGCAAACCACCTCGCCCCCCACAACCGCCCGCGCCCCGTGCCCCGGCACCGCCGCAAACCCTTCGGCCCCCGGCACGATCAGCCCCCGCGCCGCCGCCTCGGCCAGCACCGCCCCGGCCAGCGGATGTTCCGATCCCGCCTCCACCGCCGCCGCCTGTGCCAGCAGCGCATCATCCCCCACCATATCCGTCACCACCGGGCGCCCCACTGTCAGCGTCCCAGTCTTGTCGAACGCCACCACCTGCACCTCGGCCAGCCGCTGCAACGTATCTCCGCGCCGGAACAGCACGCCAAGTTCCGCCCCCCGCCCCGACCCCACCAGAATGGACACCGGCGTCGCCAGCCCCATCGCACAGGGGCAGGCGATGATCAGCACCGACACCGCCGCCACCAAAGCCTGCGCCACCCCGCCCCCTGCCAGCATCCATCCCGCAAAGGCCAGCACCGCAATGCCCATCACCCCCGGCACGAACCACAGCGTCACCCGGTCCACCATCGCCTGCACCGGCAGCTTGGTCCCCTGCGCCTCTTCCACAAGTGCCACGATCCGCGCCAGAACGGTGGCCGCGCCCACCTGCCGCACCTCCACCACCAACGCGCCGGTGCCGTTCACCGTTCCACCCGTCACCGCATCGCCCGCGCCCTTGGGCACCGGCACCGGTTCACCGGTCAACATGGCCTCATCCACCGCCGAAGTGCCGGATGCGACCACGCCATCCACCGCCACCCGTTCGCCGGGGCGCACCACAACCCGCATCCCCGGCACCAGCGCCGCCACCGGAACCTCTGTCCCGTTCTCCAACCGGGCCAGTTTGGGCTGCATTCCCACCAGCCGGGCAATCGCCGCCCCGGCCCGTCCGCGCGCCCGCGCCTCCAGCGTGCGGCCCAGCAGGATCAACACCACGATCACCGCCGCCGCCTCGAAATACACCGCCCGCGATTCGGCCGGGATGACCCCCGGCGCAAAGGTCACCAGCGTGGAATAGGCCCAGGCCGCCCCCGTCCCCACCGCCACCAGCGCGTTCATATCCGGCGCACCGCGCAACAGCGCAGGCCAGCCTTTCGCCATGAACCGCCACCCCGGCCCCATCAGCACCAGCGTCACCAGCACGAATTGCACCGCCCACAGCACCTGCACCCCGAACAGCCCCATCAGCCAATGGTGAAAGGCCGGGATCAGGTGCCCCCCCATCTCCATCACGAAAACCGGAAGCGTAAGTGCCCCGGCAACCGCCGTATCCCGCGCCAGCGCCCGCACCTCTGCCGCAGGATCATGCGCAGCCGCCTCATCGGCCACGGACGCGGCATAGCCCGCCTTCGACACCGCGGCCGCCAGCGCATCGGCACCCGCGCCGCCCTCCCAAACCGTCACCGTGGCCCGACGTAGCGCCAGATTGGCCACAGCTTCCTTCACCCCGGGCTGTGCGCGCAGCACCCGCTCTACCCGACCGGTGCAGGCGGCGCAGGTCATACCTTCCACCCCCAGCACCAGCGTCAACTCGCGCGCCGGATAGCCCGCCTGTGCCAAGGCCGCCGCCATCGCGGTCGGCGTGGCCGGCGCGGAAAAACCGACATCCGCCGTTTCTGTCGTCAGGTTGACCACGGCCCGCGCTACCCCCGGCACCGCCAGCAACGCCCGTTCCGCGCGCAGAACACAAGACGCACAACTCATCCCTTCCAGCCGGAACCGCATCTGCGACAGGCCCGGCGATTCAACGGCGGGCGATACCGCCGCAGGGGATGGGGAAAGGGCAGAAAGGGTGGCGTCAGACATGCTATGGTCTCCTTCTGCCACCCCAGATAATCCTTCCAGTCACGGGAAGGTCAACCCCTGCCGCGGCATCTTTTCCAGCGGCAATTCCCCCTTGACCTTCCAGCAACTGGAATCCCCATGTGGATGGCAGCAACAGAAAGGACCACCGCCGTGACCACCCTCTCCATCCCCGACATGACCTGCGGCCATTGCAAGGCATCGGTCGAAACTACCCTGTCCACCCTGCCCGATGCGGGCACCATCACCGTGGACCTTGCCGCCCGCACCGCCACCGCAACCGGAACAGCCAGCCCCGAATCCCTGATCCGTGCCTTGGATGCCGTGGGTTTCCCCGCCACGCGGATCGGCTGATCCCGCAAATCCATGCCGGAAATCCCCCCACATTCAGCCCACCCTGTTGCAAATGTCGCACACCCCCGGTAACGCGTCGTAAAATCGTCATGACGGCATCTTGTCGCGGTCATTTTCCGCGCTCAGATGAAGGCAGGGCAAGACGAAACCGCAAGTCGCAACAAAAGCCGGAGCGAGTAGTAAAGATGGCCAAGAAACCAACGACAACGCAGCAGCAGGGCGGCAGCAACACGCCCTCGCAACAGCAAGACCAATCCCAAGGGTCCACCCAACAGCAAGGGTCCACCCCGATCTTCCGCGACTGGGCCTCGATCTGAACCCAAGCAGATCCGCGCCAGACGCTTTAACGAAACAGGGCCGGCCGCTAGGCTGGCCCTGTTTCATTTCAGGTCTCCATCATGCCCAGCCCGGTCTCCTCCATCCCCAATCTCGGCCCCGCGACCGAAGCCGCCTTCGCCAAGGCGGGCATCCATAGCGCAGAAGAGGTCCGCGCCCTTGGCCCCGATGCGGCCTATCGCGCGCTTCTGGCCACCGGCGTGGCCCCGCATTTCATCGGCTACTACGTCATCGTCATGGGTCTGCAAGGCCGTCCCTGGAACGATTGTCAGGGCGATGAAAAGGCCGCGCTGCGCGTCCGCTTTGATGCGATCAAGGCCGAGATGAAAGGAAAAGGCCGCTCCGAACTCGAAGCGGCCCTTGATATGCTTGGCGTCGTGGAACGTCGCCGATAGTCCAGTCGGATCAGCCGACCAGTTCAAGTCCCGAAAAGAAGAAGGCAATCTCGCGCGCGGCGGATGCTTCGCTGTCCGACCCGTGGACCGAGTTTTCGCCAACCGACAGGGCAAATTCCTTGCGGATCGTGCCTTCGGCGGCATTGGCCGGGTTGGTTGCGCCCATCACTTCGCGGTTCTTCAAGATGGCGCCTTCACCTTCCAGAACCTGCACGACCACCGGCTCGGACGCCATGAATTCGCACAGCTCGCCATAGAACCCGCGCTCCTTGTGTTCGGCATAGAACTGGCCAGCCTGCGCCATAGTCAGGTGGATGCGCTTTTGCGCGACGATCCGCAGACCGGCTTCCTCGAACTTGGCGTTGATCTTGCCGGTCAGGTTGCGCTTGGTCGCGTCGGGCTTGATGATGGAAAGGGTGCGTTCGATGGCCATTGTGGCGTCTCCGTTACTGCGGCGCATGGGGGATCCCTGCGCACGATATTCATCTGCGGCGCACCTAGCATGGGCCTGTAACAATGAAAAGCCGCCGCCGATCTGGAACCAGGCCAAAGCGTTAAATCACAGCCCGCCGCGTGCATACGCCCGTCTGCACTGCCATGCTGCACCGCGTGCTGCACAGCATAACGACACCTCCCGTTGACGCCGCCCCGCCCATAGGGCAAGCCCTGCGCCATGTTACGCATTGACGCCATCACCTATTCCGTCGAAGGCCGCCCCTTGCTGGAGGCAGCTTCAGCCACCATTCCCACCGGCCACAAGGTCGGCCTCGTGGGCCGAAACGGCACGGGAAAGACCACGCTTTTCAGGCTGATACGCGGCGAACTTGCACTTGAAGGCGGGTCCATCACCCTGCCCTCACGCGCCCGCATCGGCGGTGTCGCACAAGAGGTGCCATCGTCGGACACCTCACTCCTCGACACCGTCCTGCAAGCCGATACCGAACGCAGCGCCCTGCTGGCCGAATCCCACACCGCCACCGATCCCCATCGCATCGCGGAAATCCAGGCCCGCCTCGCCGACATCGACGCCTGGTCGGCCGAAGGCCGCGCCTCCAGTATTCTCAAGGGGTTAGGCTTTGATGCCGACCAGCAACTCATGCCCTGCTCGGCCTTTTCCGGCGGTTGGCGCATGCGGGTTGCGCTGGCTGGCGTGCTGTTTTCCCAGCCTGATCTGCTGCTTCTGGACGAACCCACCAACTACCTTGATCTTGAAGGCGCCCTCTGGCTGGAGGCATATCTTCAGAAATACCCCCATACCGTCATCATCATCAGCCACGACCGTGGCCTTCTGAACCGCGCCGTGCAGGGCATCCTGCATTTGGATCAGCGAAAATTGACATATTGGACAGGGCCTTACGACCAGTTCGCGCGACAGATGGCCGAACGCCGCGCCGTCCTTCAGGCCGAGGCGAAAAAGCAAGAGGCGCGGCGCGCGCATTTGCAATCCTTCGTTGACCGCTTCAAGGCAAAAGCGTCAAAGGCCGTGCAGGCGCAATCCCGCGTCAAGATGCTTGAAAAAATGACCCCGATCACCGCGCCTGAAGATGCCAAGCGCGTGGTCTTTACCTTTCCGGCGCCCGAAGAGTTGTCGCCACCGATCATCAACATGGAAGGCGTCGCCGTCGGCTACGGCGGCCCGCCCGTCCTGAAAAAGCTGTCGCTGCGGGTGGATCAGGATGACCGGATCGCCCTTCTGGGCCGCAATGGCGAAGGAAAGTCTACACTTTCCAAACTGTTGGCGGGCAAACTTCCAGCACTTGAGGGGCGCTTTACCCGATCCTCAAAGTTAAGAATCGGTTACTTTGCCCAGCATCAGGTTGATGAGTTGCACATCGACGAAACGCCGCTGCAACACATCCAACGCCTGCGCCCCGCCGAAGGCCAACCCCGCCTGCGCGCCCGCCTTGCAGGCTTTGGCCTGATGGCCGATCAGGCCGAAACCGTGGTGGGTCGGCTGTCGGGTGGGCAAAAAGCCCGACTTTCCCTGTTGCTGGCCACCATCGACGCGCCCCACCTGCTGATCCTCGACGAACCTACCAACCACCTTGATATGGAAAGCCGCGAGGCGCTGGTTGAGGCGCTGACCGAATATTCCGGCGCGGTCATCCTTGTCAGCCATGACATGCACCTGCTGTCTTTGGTGGCTGACAGGCTTTGGCTGGTCAAGGGCGGTGCCGTCACCCCCTATACCGAAGATCTGGAAGCCTATCGCAAGATGCTGCTTTCCGGCGAGGATGAGGTGAAGGTCACCCCAAAAGTCGTTGAAAAGCCAAAGAAAGCCAGCCGTGACGAAATCCTCGCCTTGCGCGCCGAGGTGCGCAAATGCGAAGACCGCCTCGCCAAGATCAACGATATGCGCGACAAGCTGGCGAAAAAGCTGGCCGATCCCGAACTTTACGAATCCGCGCGCATTGGTGAGCTGGAAACCTGGAATCGCAAATACGCCGAGGTGATGGAAGCCTTGGACAAGGCGGAATCCCTGTGGCTCGCCGCCCAAGACCGCCTGGAACAGGCCGAGGCGGCCTGAACCTTCGCACCTCTCACGCCAAACTGTGGAATCTGTTTGCGCTCTGGCCACTTGCGCGGGAAAGCTGATCCCTGGATTGGGCATCGCCTACCCGGTCCACGGGTGTCACCAAGCCGCTCGCCTCTGCGCAAATGGCGCCGGAACGCGCGCCGGATTCACTGGCTCGCAACAGTCAAAGGCCATAGGCTAAAGGGAACCGGAGAACGCCCTTGCCAGAATCCGCCTTCCTCATCACCGCTTTCGCCACCTTGTTCGTGGTCATCGATCCGCCCGGTCTGGTGCCACTGTTCATCGCACTGACCCAGGGCATGTCGCCCGAACACCGTCGCCGCCTTGCGTTGCGGGCTTGCCTGATTGCGGGGTTCCTGCTGCTGATCTTTGGCCTGGCGGGGGAATCCATCCTTGGCTTTGTCGGCATCACCATGCCTGCCTTCCGCATTGCGGGCGGCATCCTGCTGTTCCTGACCGCGCTTGACATGCTGTTCGAACGCCGCACCCAAAGGCGCGAAGGGCAAAAGACCGAGGCCGACCATGACCCTTCCGTCTTTCCTCTGGCCATTCCGCTGATCGCCGGGCCGGGGGCGATTGCGACCATGATTCTTCTGGTGGGCGAGGCTCCGGGTTGGCCCGGCACCCTTGGCGTGCTGGCCCTGATGGCGCTGGTGCTGCTGACCACCTTCCTGTTCCTTCTTGCGTCACCGCCGCTGGAACGGCTTTTGGGCCGCACCGGAACGCTTGTCATCACGCGCCTGCTGGGCATGTTGCTGGCCGCGCTGTCGGTGCAATTCGTGATCGACGGGGTCAAGGGAACCGGATTGATCGGCTGACCCTTTCACCCGCGCCGAACATCCCCATATCAGCAAGGCAACAAGGAACAGACCCTGCCAATGGATTCCGAAACCACAGGCCGCCTGCTCTATCTCGTCCTCCTGCTGGCGGCGGTGGGCGGTTGGGTCATTGTCGAATACCGCCAACGCATGGGGCAGGCTCTGCGCACCGCCGCCGCCTGGGGCCTGATCTTCATTGGTGTGATGGCAGGCTACGGTTTGTGGAACGATCTGCGCACAGAAATTGCCCCACAACAGATGGTGTCCGATGCCGGCATGATCGAGGTGCCGCGCGCCGCCGATGGCCACTATTACCTGACGCTGGATATCAACGGAACGCCGGTGCAATTCTTGGCCGATACCGGGGCCACCAATATGGTGCTTTCTGCCCAAGACGCGCGCCGTGTGGGGATTGATCTGGACGATCTGGTCTACCTTGGCACCGCGCAAACCGCCAATGGCACTGTGCGCACCGCGCGGGTTGAATTGCCCAGCGTGATGCTTGGTCCCTATGCCGACCGCGATTTTTCCGCCTGGGTCAATCAAGGAGAGATGTCGGATTCCCTGCTCGGCATGGAATACCTGTCGCTTTACCGCGTTGAAATTGCGGGCAACCGGATGATTCTGCGGCGTTAAGGGCCGTAAAGGGTTTCTTAACCTTTCTCGGCCTTCTTTTCCCAGCGCCCGCCTTCCTCTGACCAGTATTGCGCCGCCAACCCCGCCTCGGTCAGCGCCTTCCACTTGGCCCGCGCGGCGGTCAGTTGCGCCGGATCATCACCCAGAAACAACAACCAGACCCGTTCCAGCGGCCGGGCCTCTTCGGGTGTAACCCCGGCCCCGTCAATCAGGAACAACCCCTTGGCATCATTGACGATTGCCCCCTGTCCGATCAGCACGGGCTGATCCGCGTCATGCGGCCCGCCTTCCATGCCATGCGGCAGGAAAGGCAGGCTTTGATCCGTCCACAGATGCGTGTCCAGATGCGCCAGCGCCGCCGGGTCCGTTCCCCGCAGCATCACCCGCCACCCCTGCGCCACGGCGCGCGGCAGCAGCATCATCAGCGTATCCACAACCGAGGATCGCGTCAGGTGATAGAACATCACGACGCCCATAGCGGCGTCACTTCGGCTCGAACCGGTCGCGGATCAGACGATCCAGCGCCATCACACCCCACCCCGTCGCCCCCTTGGGCGCAAGTGTGCTGTCAGATTTCAAAAGCGCCGTGCCCGCGATATCCAGGTGTATCCACGGCGTTTCCGGCTTTACGAACCGTTGCAGGAACTGCGCGGCCGTTATCGCACCGCCATCGCGCCCCCCCACATTCATCATGTCGGCGATGCGCGATTTCAACTTGGCATCATAGGCATCACCCATAGGCATCCGCCACGCCCCCTCACCCTCGGACTTCGCGGCCTTCAGGAAAGCGTTGCAAAGGTCATCATTGTTGGAGAAAACGCCTGTGTTTTCATGGCCCAAGGCGATGATGATCGCCCCCGTCAGGGTGGCAAGGTCGATCATCCCCACCGGTTTGAACCGTTCCTGCGCATACCACATCACATCGGCCAGAACGAGGCGGCCTTCGGCATCGGTGTTGATCACCTCGACCGTGTCACCCTTCATCGTGCGGACCACGTCGCCCGGTCGTTGCGCACGACCATCTGGCATGTTCTCCACCAGACCCACCAGCCCCACGATATTGGCCTTGGCCTTGCGCAGCGCCAGCGTGCGCATCACGCCCGCCACTACGCCCGCGCCGCCCATGTCCATTGTCATTTCTTCCATGCCACCGGCGGGCTTGATCGAAATGCCACCGGTGTCGAACACCACCCCCTTGCCGATAAGGGCAAAGGGAGCCGCACCCTTTTCGCCGCCATTCCACTGCATGACCACCACCTTCGAAGGGCTTTCCGATCCCTGCCCCACACCCAGCAGCGCACCCATGCCCAGTTTGGCCAGCTCCTCTTCCTCAAGGATTTCGACATCCAGACCCAGTTCCTGCATTGCCGCCAAACGGGCTGCGAAATCATAGGTGGTCAGGATGTTGGCCGGTTCATTCACCAGATCACGGGTGAAGAACACGCCTTCCGCAACCGCCGCACCCGGTGCTGCCGCCGCCGCCACCGCCTCGGGGTTGGCGACCATAAAGGCCACATGCCCAGGCACCTTGCGTTCGCCCGTTTTGTGCGCCGTGAAATCATAGGCGCGCATCGCTACGCCAAAGGCAATGTCCGCCGCCTTGGAATGCGCCTCGGCCAATACGGTCGTTCCCGAAGGGGTCAAGGCGCGTCCGATGCTGCCCCCGGCCTTGCGTGCCTCTGCGGCATCGGCCCGCTTGGGAAGGCGCACCACCTGCAACGCATCCGCCAGCAGGCCCGATGGCCAGGCCAGTTCCACCGATTCCCCAGGCTTCAGCCGATCGAACGCCTCATTGTTCAACAACCTGCTCACGGCGCCGCGCGTAAGCCGGTCAAGCCGCCGGATGGCGGGGCTGAACGCGGTCGGCCCATCGGCAAAGGCGACAATCCGCCCGGATATGCGGGGCAATGCATCCAGATCAACGGGGCGGAAATGGATTGGAACGGGATGGGTCATGGCGAAATTCTCCGGGAAATTGCACCCGAAAGGTAGGGCTGCGACGAGGATCGGCAAAACGCTACCTGCGCGGCCAGCAATTGACCAGATATGAGTTTTCCCCGCCGCAGAATTCCGATAGTTTCAACATAACGAAAAACGAGGGGCGCGGTCCGAGTGTCAAGATTCGACAGATACCTACTGTCGCAACTTGTTGCGCTGTTCGGCTTCTTTGCCCTAATTCTAGTGTCTGTCTATTGGGTGAACCGTGCCGTGGGCCTGTTCGACAGGCTGATTGGCGATGGCCATTCGGCGCTGGTGTTTCTGGAACTGTCGTTATTGATGCTGCCCAACGTGATCCGGCTGGTCTTGCCGATCGCGGCCTTCGCGGCAACGGTCTATGTGACCAACAGATTGACCCAGGAAAGCGAACTTGTGGTGATGCAGGCCACGGGATTTTCTGCCTTTCGATTGGCGCGCCCCGTTCTGTATTTTGGCGGGATCGTCACGGTGCTGCACCTGGCGCTGATGAACATTCTGGTTCCGTGGAGCAGCGGGATGCTGGCCGAACGCGAAGCTGCCCTTGCCGAAAACGTCACCGCCCGGTTTCTGACCGAAGGTCAATTCATGCATCCCTCTGCGGGCATGACACTATATATCCGCGAAATCACCCAGCAGGGCGAATTGCGCGATCTGTTCCTGGCCGATGAACGCAGCGAGGCCGAGCGCACAACCTATGTCGCCCGCCGGGGGCTGTTGGCGCGTGGTGCGAATGGGCCGACCCTGTTGATGTTTGATGGTGTCGCCCAAACCCTTACGCGGGACGCACGGCAAAGCCTGTCGGTCACCCGGTTTGAAGACATCACCTATGATCTGTCCGCCATGATGTCGGCCAGCGCGCAAACCATGGCCCGCCCCGATTTCATGACAACGGCCCAGTTGCTGCTGGCAAATGCGCAGGAACTGGAGGAACGCACCGGTTATCCCCGAAGCGTGATCTTGCAAGAGGTGCATACACGGCTGGCCCAACCCTTCCTCAGCGCGGCTGCGGCGCTGGTCGGCTTTGCCACATTGCTGATCGGCGCTTTCAGCCGTTTCGGGTTGTGGCGTCAAATTGTTGGCGCAGTCGGCATCCTGATCTTCCTGCAACTGTTGAACACCACCGGCGCATCAATGGCATTGCAAAACGCGCATCTGTGGCCGGCGGTCTATGTCGCGCCGCTGGCGGGCATGGGGATTTCGGGTATGCTGCTCTATCTGGCACAGCGTCCCCGACGAATCCGGGGGGCTTTGGCGTGACGCTCAGCCTTTATATCGCGCGGCGGTTTCTTGGATCCTTCCTTTTGGTGCTGGGGGTTTTCCTTGGCATCATGCTGTTGATCGACACGATTGATCAGCTGCGCCGTGTGAACCAAAGCGATGCGGGCCTGATGTCGGCGCTGAAACTTGCCGCGTTGAATGTCCCCGACAGCCTTTACCGCATCTTGCCCCTGATTGTCGTGCTGGCGGCGATTGCGATGTTCATGGCGTTGGCACGGTCAAGCGAGTTGGTGGTGGTTCGGGCGGCGGGCCGGTCGGGCCTGCGCTTTCTGATTGCACCTGTTGTAACTGCACTGATCTGCGGGCTGTTTGCCGTGGCGGTTCTGAACCCGTTCGTCGCCGCCACGACACGGCTTTATGAAACGACGCAAGCCAACATCACACAGGGCGGATCAAGCGTCATGTCGGTGTCGGAAAACGGGCTTTGGTTGCGGCAAGGCGATGGCGCGGGCCAGACGGTCATTCAGGCCGCGCAAACCAATCAGGATGGCACAGAGCTTTCCGGGGTCAGCTTTTTGCTGCTGAACGCCGACGGCCTGCCAGAAGCGCGGATCGAGGCCGCAACCGCGCGTCTGGAACCCGGTGCATGGGTTTTGACAGGGGCAAAGCGGTGGGATCTGACCACCAGCAACCCTGAACAGACCTCTATACGGCTGCCAGACAACAGCACCCTGCCATCCGATCTGACCCGTGAAGGCATCCGCGACAGCTTTGGGTCGCCCTCGGCAATTCCGTTCTGGTCGCTTCCTTCCTATATCGCAGGTTTGCAACGCGCCGGATTTTCGGCCCGTGCCCATCAGGTCTGGTTCCAGATGGAATTGGCCCAACCGCTTTTGCTTGCCGCAATGGTTCTGGTGGCCGCAGGTTTCACCATGCGCCATGCCCGATTTGGCAAGACCGGGACATTGGTTCTGTTCGCGGTGCTTAGTGGATTTGCGATCTTTTTCCTGCGTAACTTTGCGCAGGTTCTTGGGGAAAGCGGGCAGATCCCCGTCGCACTTGCCGCTTGGGCGCCGCCGGTTGCCGCCACCATGATGGCGCTTGGCCTTCTTCTGCATCTGGAGGATGGCTGACATGGCGCGTGGCCTTGATTTTCGCCGCCGAAAACCGCGCCGTTTCGCGGCTCTGCGTCCGCTTGCGCTGGCGCTTTCGGTTGCGGCTTTGCTGGGATCGGCGTCACCGGGTGGGCTGATGGCGCAAGAGGCGGCCACGCTGATTGCCGACCGGTTGGAGATTGCAGCCGATTCAAAGCTGATTGCCGAAGGCGCAGTCGAGGTTTTCTTCGAAGGCCGCCGGATGACCGCACAACGCATCATCTTTGATCAAAGCACCGATGAATTGCGGATCGAAGGTCCGATCCGTCTGACCGATGAACAAGGCAGCACTGTCATTGTTGCCGCACAGGCCGATCTGTCGTCCGACCTGACCGAAGGTATCCTGCAAAGCGCGCGGGTGGTTCTGGATCAGCAGTTGCAGATGGCGGCATCACAAATGGTGCGCAGCGAAGGGCGGTATCTGCAACTGGACAATGCCGTGGCATCCAGCTGCAAGATTTGTGCAGGAAGCACCACCCCGCTGTGGGAAATCCGCGCCCGGCGTATTCTGCATGATCAGACCGAAAAGCAGATCTACTTTGATCACGCGCAGGTCCGCTTTGGCGGTGTGCCGGTCTTCTACATTCCACGCCTGCGTATCCCCGATCCGACGCTTGATCGCAGCACCGGCTTTCTTCGCCCGACACTGACCAGCCGTTCCGGTCTGGGCACCGGCGTCACCCTGCCCTATTTCGTGGCGCTTGGACCATCGCGCGACCTTACCTTTTCACCGACCATCACCACGAATGGCTCCCAGTCGCTTGAGGTGCGGTATCGGCAGGCGTTCAACACGGGGTCCATCGAAATCTCTGGGACCGTGGCGCGCGATGACATTCAGCCAAACCAAATGCGCGGATACCTTGTGGCGGATGGGGTGTTCAGTCTGCCTCAGGGCTATCGGCTGGCGTTTCACGGCGAAACCGTCAGCGACTATGCCTATCTGGCGGATTATGGCATCAGCGGGACAGACCGCCTGACCAATACCATCCAGATCGACCGCATCCAGCGCGACGAATACATCGCCGCCCGCCTGATCAACTTTGACACGTTGCGCGAAGGCGACTTTCCGTCGGCCACACCCGGCTTGTTGACCGATGTCACCGTCATCCGCCGTTTCCAGCCGAACGGAATTGGGGGTGAGGCCACGCTGCGGTTCGGCACCCACACGCATACGCGGCAATCGTCGAACCCGTTCGATGATCTTTCTGTGGCCGAACCGGACGATATTGCCGAAGGGTCCGACATGCAGCGTCTGTCCATCGGGGCTGACTGGCGAAAGGATTGGGTCACGACCAACGGGCTGGTCGTTGCCGCATTGGGCGAAGTGCGGATTGATGCGTTCAATATAACCGATGACGTCACCTATGGTGGAAATCCGACGCGGATCTATGGGGCTGGGGCGGTCGAGCTGCGCTGGCCCCTGCTTCGGTCTGGCGCGGATGATGTGGTGCAGGTGATCGAACCGGTGGCACAGCTTGTCTGGTCTGATGACAATGACAGGCTGATCCCGAATGAAGACAGCCGCCTGGTTGAATTTGATGAATCCAACCTGTTTTCATTGAACCGCTTTCCGGGTTCCGATGCGGTGGAAACAGGGCTGCGGGCCAATCTTGGGCTAAGTTGGACACGGATCGATCCTTCTGGCTGGACGCTGGGTGTAACCGCAGGGCGTGTGTTCCGTGATAAACCGGTGTCGGCGTTTTCCAATGCGTCGGGACTGGGTGGAAGAACGTCTGACTGGCTGTTTGCAGCCACGGCAGAGACACCATTCGGCATGAATTTTGCGGGTCGGCTGATCACCGATGACGATCTGACCGTGACCCGCGGCGAAGCGATGGCCGAAGTGGCAAGCAAGGACGCCTGGTTCAACGCCGGTTACATCTGGTCGATCGCCGATCTTTACGAGGCGCGACCGAACCGTGTGTCGGACCTTGTTCTTGGTGGTGGATATCTGATCAACCCCGCCTGGAAGGCGACTGCCTCTGGCCGCTATGACTTTGAGGCAAACAGCTATCGCAGCGTGGATTTCGGACTGACATACAAGAACGAGTGCCTGCTGACCAATCTTTCTCTCTCGCGTCGGTTCACGTCATCTACTACTGTGCGACCAAGCACGCTGGTCGACCTATCGTTCAATTTGCTGGGCTTCGGCGGCGGCGCAGAGGCAGGACCAGCGCGGACGTGCAGGCGATGACAGTGCAAGGCAGGATACGGGATACGGGAATGACGGATCTTCCGCGGAAAAAGGCAGCGTTGAAGTCGGCGCTTTTTGGGGTGTCGCTGATGGCCATGATGGCGGCAACAGCGATGGCGCAAGAGGGAGGCATGTTTGCCCCCCGCATGGTGATCAACGGCCAGACCGTCACGAATTTCGAAGTGGAACAGCGGATGTTGTTCCTGCGCGCCCTGCGTGCGCCCGGCGACCCGGAGAAGGAAGCCTTGAAAGCCCTGATGCGGGATCGGCTTGGGGCGCAGGCGGCCAAGGATCTTGGCATTACGGTCACGGCCGAACAAGTCACGCAAGGCACCGAGGAATTTGCCGCGCGTGCCAATCTGAATGCTGAACAGTTCACTGCGGCGCTGGGACAAGAAGGCGTAGCCCCGGAAACCTTTCGCGATTTCGTGGCGAATGGTCTGCTGTGGCGCGAAGTGGTGCGGACAAAATTCGGCGCTCAGGTCCGAATCTCGGACGCACAGGTGGACCGTGCCCTGGCCGAAAACGCCAAAACGCCCCAGGTGCAGGTGCTTTTGTCCGAATTGATCATACCGGTTCGCGGTGACGACATCGTTCCCGTGTTGGATCAGGCACGGGCGATCAAGGCGGATTCGACGTCGGATGCCAGCTTTGCTTCGGCGGCGCGGCAGTTTTCGGCTGCACCCTCTGCGGGGCGTGGTGGGCGTTTGGATTGGTTGCCGATCAGCAATCTTCCCCCCGCGATCGTGCAGCAGATCCTGACGCTTTCGCCCGGTGAAGTATCCGATCCAATCGTCGTGCCAGAAGCGGTGGTGCTGTTCCAGTTGAATGGGATCAGCGATCTGGAAAGCGCGATGCCGGCACAGGTCGAGGTAGAGTATGCACAGTTTGCTCTGCCTCTGGACCTCGACCCTGCGGAGATCCGGCAACAGGCCGATGATTGCGGCGATCTGTATCCGTTGGCACGCGGTTTACCCGCCGAAAACCTGCGGGTGACCACGCAGATGATGGGATCAGTGCCGCAAGATATCGCGCTGGAACTGGCAAAGCTGGATCCGGGCGAAAGCGTTGTTCGCGGGCGCGGCACATATAATGAAATGTTGATGCTTTGTCTGCGGACGGGCATCCCGGATGCTGCGCCGCCGACGGCGGAAATCCCTGTAACGACAGAAGATGGTGAAGCGGCGGCAGATGCCCCGGCCGTGGACCGTGAGGCGGTGCGCAACGAGTTGGGCAATCAGCAACTGTCCGCGCTGGCCGAAGCCTTCATGGAAGAGCTGCGGTCAGAAGCCATCATCGAGGAACGGTGAGCGCGACCATCCGGCCCCTTGCCCTGACCTGCGGTGATCCGGCCGGGATCGGGTCTGAGATCGCCGTGAAGGCGCGGGGCGTTCTTGGGCCGGGGGTGCCATTCTTCTGGATCGGAGATCCGGCACATCTGCCTGATGGAACTGCATTTTCACTTATAGAACGGCCAGAGGCGGCAGAGGATGTTGCGCCCGGTCTGCTGCCTGTTTTGCCGCATCCCTTCCCCAGGCCCGCCTTGCCGGGCCGCCCCGAACTTGAAAACGCGCAAGCCACCATTGATGTGATTTCGCGGGCAGTTGGGTTGGTTCGGGCGGGCCACGCCGCAGCCGTTTGCACACTGCCGATCAACAAGAAGGTGTTGAAGGATGGTGCCGGATTCACCTTTCCCGGTCACACCGAATATCTGGCGCATCTTGGGGGTGTCGAACGGGTTGTGATGCTGCTGGCCTGCCCGGAGTTGCGGGTGGTGCCTGCGACCATTCATATCGCCTTGGCGGATGTGCCGCTGGCGTTGACGCCTGAACTTCTGGAAGCAACGATCCGCGTCACCCATGCCGGATTGCAGCGGGATTTTGGCATCCCAGCCCCCCGCATAGCCGTGGCGGGGTTAAACCCCCATGCAGGTGAAGGCGGGGCGATGGGGCGGGAAGAGATCGACTGGATCGCCCCCTTGCTGGGGCGCATGGTGAAAGAGGGGTTCGATCTGCGCGGGCCGATGCCGCCGGATACCATGTTCCACAAGGCGGCACGGGCGCGCTATGATGTGGCGGTGTGCATGTATCATGACCAGGCGCTGATCCCGATCAAGACGGTGGATTTTGACGGTGGGGTGAATGTGACGCTTGGCCTGCCGTTCATCCGCACGTCACCCGATCACGGCACCGCCTTTGACATAGCGGGCAAGGGCATCGCCAATCCAAACAGTCTTGTGGCGGCGCTGCGGATGGCGCAACAGATGGCAGCGGCGCGCGGGGCATAGGCCGCCGGACCGGGGTTTCACCCCGGACCCCAGGGTATTTGGGCCAAGATGAAGGGGCGGGTTCAGGAATGGCGACGATTGACGGGCTGCCCCCCCTGCGTGAGGTGATCCGGGCGCACGATCTGGTGGCGAAGAAGCAGTTGGGTCAGAACTTTCTGCTGGACCTGAACCTGACCGCCAAGATCGCGCGGCAGGCGGGTGACCTTTCGGGATGTGATGTGCTGGAGGTAGGGCCGGGACCGGGTGGATTGACGCGCGGCTTACTGGCCGAGGGCGCGCGGCGGGTTCTGGCGGTGGAGAAAGATCCGCGCTGCATGGCCCCGTTGGCCGAAGTGGGCGCTGTTTATCCCGGCCGGCTGGAGGTGATCAACGGCGATGCGCTGGAGGTGGATGTGCTGGCGCATCTGACGCCGCCGGTGCGGGTGGTGGCGAACCTGCCCTATAATGTGGGAACGGAACTGCTGATCCGATGGATGACGCCGGCCCTCTGGCCGCCGTTCTGGGAAAGCCTGACGCTGATGTTCCAGAAGGAGGTGGCGGAACGGATCGTCGCCAAGCCGCGCACCGATCATTACGGACGGTTGGCGCTGCTGGTGCAATGGCGGGCCGAGGCGCGGATCGTGATGCATCTGCCGCCTGAGGCATTCACCCCAGCGCCCAAGGTGCATTCGGCGGTGGTTCACATCACCCGGTTGGCGGAACCGCGTTTTCCCGCCGATGGTGCGGTGTTAAGCCGGATCACGGCGATGGCGTTCAACCAGCGGCGCAAGATGCTGCGGTCGTCGTTGAAGGCGCTTGCCCCGGACATAGAGGCGAAGCTGGACGCGGCGGGGATCGTTCCGACACAGCGCGCCGAAGAAATCTCGCTTGAACAATTCTGTGCGCTTGCGCGGGTGATCAAGGCATGAAGAAGGGCCGGGAATGACCCCGGCCCTTCTTGCCTGCAAACATTAACAGAAGATTAAGGTATCACTCGGCAGCTTCGGCTGGGCCGCCATCGGTCTGCTCTGGCTTTGGCTTGCGCGGTGCGCGCGTCTTTTTGGGCGCGGCATCGGATGATTCCGCTGCAGGCGCCTTTTCGACCACGGGCTTGGGTGCAGCAGCCTTTGCCGCGGAAGGTTTTGGTGCCGATGTTACGGGTGCGGCCGGTGCAAGTTCGGGTGACTGAACCGGTGCCTGCGCCGCTACGGATGCGGGTGCTTCGGCAACGGTTTCGGCTGCGCGGGTTTCGGCTGCGGGGGGTTCGGCTGCGGGTTGGCCCTGCTTGTCACGCCGATTGTCACGGTCACGGCGGAAATCGCGCCGTTCACCCGACGGGCGATCTCCGCCCTGCCGATCATTGTTTTGGCGTTCGCCGCCTTGACGATCGTTGTTTTGGCGGTCGTTGTTTTGGCGGTCGTTGTTTTGGCGGTCGCCGCCTTGGCGATCATTGTTCTGACGGTCGCCATATTGCCGGTCGCCACGGTCATCGCGGCGGGGCTGGAAGGGCCGGGCTTCGGGCGTTTCGACAAGGTTGGTGTCGGCGTTATCGCCAAGTTCGATCACCGTGGCACCCGATTGCCCGCCGGTTTGTGCGGCGTCACCTTCCGAGCGGTAGTCGCGGTAATCGCTGCGATCCTGACGGTCACGCCAATTGTCGCGGTTGCCATCACGGTTGCCATCGCGGTTACCATCGCGGTCACGATAACCGTTCTGGTTTCCGTTATTCTGGTTGCCCTGCTGGCCACCACCGTATTGGCCGCCCTGCTGACCGCCTTGTTGGCCGCCTTGCTGGGGGTTGTTCTGCTGATTGCGCTGACGCTCTTCCTGTTCGGCGGCCTGTTCGCGCATCGCTTCGCCCAGCATGCGGGTGTAATGTTCCGCGTGCTGAAGAAAGTTTTCGGCGGCGACACGGTCATTCGACAGTTGTGCGTCACGGGCGAGAAGCTGATACTTCTCGATGATCTGTTGCGGCGTACCACGCACCTTGCCTTCGGGGCCGGAGCTGTCGAAGACGCGGTTGATGATGTTGCCGAGGGTGCGCGGGCGGTTCGCCTTTGAGCGCGAGCGGGACTTGGAAGATCTCATCTTGTCCTTTGGTCCAGATGACCTGGCTTTCTGCAAAACGCCTGTGGGTCACGGTTTCCCAATCGGGGGCATCCCAAGGCGTTTCAGACTGTCTGGCAGTTCAGGCGCGGGGGAGCCTGCGCCCTGCCCCGATACCTGTTTCTGACTAATCATCCTCTGCGCCCGATGACAAGGGGATTCGCATCTGCGGACGGTCGATGTGCGGCAAACTTTGCCTGTTCCGGCAGGAATGTGGCCGATTTCCCGCAGGTCAGGGGTGGACCCTACCCGGTTACTGCGTCGGCGCACGGGCCGTGACCACCCTGTCGCGGCCATCGAAATCCGGGAGTATACGAAGATCGGTCAGGCCCGCGGCAGCAAAAAGGTCTGCGACGGTGCGGCCCTGTGTGGGGCCGATTTCCACGATCAGCCGCCCTTGCGGGGCAAGATGCGCCAGCGCACCCCGCGCAATGGCGCGGTAGGCATCCAGCCCGTCGCCGCCCGGCGTCAGGGCGCGTTCGGGTTCGTGGCGCACCTCGGGCGACAGGGCGGGCATTTCGGAAGCGGCGATGTAGGGCGGATTGGACAGGATCAGATCGAACCTGTCCGGGATGTCGGCAAACCAATCGGACAGGGCGAAAGCGGCCCGGTCGGCCAGGCGCAGGCGATGCGCATTGTCCTGCGCTACCGCCAGCGTTGCGGGGTGGATATCGGTGCCCAGCCCGGTGGCCATGGGCATTTCGGCCAAGCAGGACAAGAGAAGGCAACCCGTGCCGGTGCCAAGGTCGAGCACAGTGGCAAAGTCTTGCACCAATGCTTCGGCCACCAGCATCTCGGTCTCTGGCCGGGGGTCGAGCGTTTCGGGCGTGACGCGGAAGCTGCGGCCCCAGAACAGGCGCTGGCCGGTGATGTGGCTGACGGGTTCGCGGGCGGCGCGGCGGGTGATGGCGGCGTCAAAGGCATGTAGAGCGGTGTCGGTGAGGGGATCGGCAAGGTGCAGGGTCAGCCTGTCGGGGGCGATGCCCGTGGCATGGGCCAGAAGCGCGCGGGCGTCGCGGGGGGCGCCCTCTACCCCTGCGGCGGCAAGCCGGGGGATGGCGGAGCGCAGGGCTTCGTTCCCGGTCATCCTTCCATCTCGGCCAGTTTTTCGGCCTGATCATGGGCCACAAGGGCATCAACCACGGCCTCCAGATCGCCCGCCATGATCTGAGGCAGGGCATAAAGCGTCAGGTTGATGCGGTGGTCGGTCATGCGGCCTTGGGGGAAGTTATAGGTGCGGATGCGTTCGGACCGGTCGCCTGACCCGACCTGTGATTTGCGGTCAGCGGCGCGTTCGTTGGCCTGACGTTCGCGTTCCATCTCAAACAGCCGGGCGCGCAGCACCTGCATGGCAATGGCGCGGTTCTGGTGTTGGGATTTTTCCGACGAGGTGACGATGATGCCGGTGGGAAGATGAGTGATGCGCACCGCCGAGTCGGTGGTGTTGACGTGCTGGCCCCCTGCCCCGCTGGCGCGCATCGTATCAATGCGGATGTCAGAGGCGGGGATGTCGATATCCACCTCTTCGGCCTCGGGCAGGACGGCAACGGTGGCGGCAGAGGTATGGATGCGGCCCCCCGCTTCGGTTTCCGGCACGCGCTGCACGCGGTGGACGCCGGATTCGAATTTCAGTTTGGCGAACACCCCTTCGCCCTGCACATGGGCGGTAAGTTCCTTGATCCCGCCCAGATCGGAAAGCTGCTGTTCAAGGATATCAAAGCGCCATCCCTGTTTTTCGGCGTAGCGTTGATACATTTTCAACAGGTCGGCCGCGAAAAGGGCGGCTTCTTCGCCCCCGGTGCCGGGGCGAATTTCAAGGATGGCGGGCCGGGCATCGGCGGCATCCTTGGGCAGAAGGGCAAGGCGCAGGTGCCGTTCAAAATCGGGGATCAGCGCGCGCAGGCGGGGGATTTCATCTTCGGCCAGCGCCTTCATTTCCGGGTCTGACAGCATCGCCTCGGCCTCGGCCAGATCGTCGAGCGCGCGGCGATAGGCGGCGATCTGGTCGGCCACGGGGCGCAGGTCGCTGTATTCGCGGCTGATCCGGGCAATGTCCGATGGGTCTGCACCCGCGTTCAGGCGCGCTTCGAGATATTCGAAGCGTTGTGTGATCTGGGCGAGTTTGTCCAAGGGAACCATGCGGGTTCTGTGGCGCGTTCAACGGGGCCGGTCAAGGGGTGGCGGGGGAGTTGGGTATTTGGGCCAAGATGAAGTTGTCAGAGCCTGGCGAGCCAGTCCCGCAGACGGGAGGCGTTCACCCCAAGGTCGCTGCTGCCAAAGCGCAGGCGGGCGTGCAGTGTAAGGCGCGATCCGGTGCCATCGGCAGTTGCCTCGGCGGTGGTGTAGTCGGGGAAACCCCAAAGGCGCGAGCGGGTGATCCAGGTGATGCGGCCCGTGTCGGGCGATCCGGCAAGCCGGGTAGTGTGCGGGGTGGCAGTAGCGATTTCGTCAAGCTGTGCAAGCAGTTGCGCCGGAGATTGGGGGCGCAGGCAGGTGGCGCGGGCATCGCCAGTGCCGGCTTCGACCGTGCAATCGGTGCGGGCGGCGGGCACAGGCGTGACATGCCAGCGTGCCGGGTCCGAGGGGGCAAGACGGACGTAAAGGCCGAAGCCTGCGACAATAAGGGCCAACAGCCCCGCGATCATGCCCATCTTGCCCACCCCTTTTGCCCTTACCGCTGTGTCCGCGCCCAGTGATAGAGGCAGATCAGTTCATAAGCCACATGCGCGCCCGCAATCGCCGTGGCGCCCGTGGTGTCATAGGGGGGGGACACCTCGACAATATCGCCGCCCACCATGTTGATGCCTGCCAGATCGCGCAGCATGGCCGCCGCCTGCCAGGAATGCAGGCCGCCCCAGACCGGGGTGCCGGTGCCGGGGGCGACTGACGGGTCAAGCGCGTCGATATCAAAGGTGACGTAAGTGGCTTTGTCGCCAACGATATCCTTGGCCTTGGCCACCGCAGCGTTGATGCCCTTTTCATGCACCTCGCGCGCGTCGATGACGTGGACGCCAAGGTAATCTTCGGTGGTGGTGCGAATGCCGATCTGGACAGAGCGTGTGGGGTCGACGATCCCGGTTTTGACGGCCTTATAAAGCATGGTGCCGTGGTCGATGCGGGTCAGGTCGTCATCGGGCCAGAGGTCGGAATGGGCGTCGAAATGGATCACGCCCAGGGGACCGTATTTTTCGGCATAGGCGCGCAGGATGGGAAAGGTGATGTAATGATCGCCGCCCAGCGTGATGGTTCCTGCCCCGGCCTTCAGGATGCCGCGGATATGGGCGGTCAGCGTGTCGGGGAAATCCGACACCTTAGCATAGTCGAAGGCGACATCGCCGTAATCGACAATGGCCATATCTTCCAAGGGGTTGGTGGGCCAGCCATGCGGCGGATCATAGGGCATGAGGGCAGACGCCTCACGGATCGCGCGGGGGCCGAAACGGGTGCCGGTACGGTGGGTGACGGCCTGATCGAAAGGCACGCCGGTGATGGCGAGATCGACCCCGGTCAGGTCTTTGGTATAGGTGCGGCGCAGAAAGCTGGTCGCGCCCCCGAAAGCGTTTTCAAAGGCATAGCCGCGCAGGCCTTTGCGGGTAAAGGCGGTGTCGACTTCGGATTTGGCGTCTTCGAGTGCCATGATGGGATTGCCCCCGTGAAAAGCGCCGCGTCGTTTGAAAGCCGAGACGCGGCGGATCGGGTGGCGGCAAGGGACCAAGGGGCGGGCATCTTGTCAAGCCGGGCCGCCGGAAAGGGCAGAGGTCGCGGGTTTAACCTTCTGATCCTGTGCTGTTTTTTCAGTTCCGGCTGTGCAGCACGCGGTGCAGACGCGCAGTGCAGACGGGCGTATGCACGCAGCGCACGCTGCCTTGCACCGACAAACGGGTAACCATATTGCGCGAATCGGCAGTTCAGCCCAGCCGAAAGCCTTCGCGGACCAGTTCATCGGTCACTTGACGAATGGCTTTTTCCAGCACCTCGGCCACGAAATCGACCTGCGCCTCAGTTATGGTCAGCGGCGGCGACATGACGTTGAGATGCGCCATCGGGCGGACGATCAGACCCATCGCTTCGGCCGTATCCGAGATACGTTTGGATTCGTTCACACCGTCAGGCAGCGCCTCTTTGGTGGTCTTGTTCATCACGTTTTCGGTGCAGATCATCAGCCCCTGCCCGCGCACCTGCCCCACCAGCGGCAGATCTTCCATCGCCTTCAGACGGTTCTGGAAATATGCGCCCACGCGGGTGGCGTTTTCCAAGAGGCGTTCGCGTTCCATGATCTCGATATTCTTAAGCCCCGCCGCGCAGGACACGGGGTGGCCGGAATAGGTGAAGCCCGCCGTGAACCAGCGTGACGGATCGCGCGCCATGATATCCCACAACCGATCGGAAAAGATCATCGCGCCCAGGGGGACATAGCCGGAGGTCAGCCCTTTGGCGGTGCAGATGATGTCGGGCATCACGCCGAAAGCATCCCATGAGGCGAACCAATGGCCCAGACGGCCAAAGGCGGTGACCACTTCATCCGCGATGAACAGGATGCCGTGGCGCTGGCAGACATCCCACATGCGTTTCAGATAGCCTTCGGGCGGAACGATGACGCCGCCAGAGGCCTGAATGGGTTCGGCGATGAAGCCGCCGATGCGGTCTGCGCCGACACGGGCGATCAGGTCTTCGAATTCCTGTACCAGCCAGTCGCAAAACTGCGCCTCGGACATACCATCGGGGCGGCGATAGGGGTTGGGGGGCGACAGGTGATAGATGCCGTCCTCCTTGTACCGGAATTCGGGCACGCGGTCGCCGGGACGCTTGCCCACGGATTGCGCAAGGTAAGTAGAGCCGTGATAGCTGTGATCCCGCGCGACGATGCCGGTCTTTTCCGGGAAGCCAAGGCAGGATTGCACATAGGCCACCATACGGACGGCGGTATCGACGGCAGTGGAGCCACCGGTGGTGAACATCACGCGGTTCAGATCGCCGGGGGCAAGGCCGGCGATGCGGGCGGCAAGACGGGCAGAGGGATCATTCGCCATGTCAACGAAGGTGTTGGAAAAGGCCAGGCGTTCCGCCTGATCGCCGATGGCCTGCGCCATTTCCCGGCGGCCAAGGCCGATATTGGTACACCACAGGCCACCCACGCTGTCGAAATAGCGATTGCCGTCGGCATCCCACAGCCAGCAGCCTTCGCCCCGGGTGATGACCAGCGACCCCTTGTCCTGAAACGAGCCGAAATTCGTCCACGGGTGCAGGGAATGGCTGTGATCCATTTCCCACAGATCGGCGGGCGAGGGCGAATTCAGCGCGGCTGCGGTCAGCATGGCGGGTATCCTGTTCCGGTGTTGTTACACGTTAGTATAACAGCCGTGCTGGGAATCGGCCAGACCGTCCGGAACACCAAAGGTTGCGTGTGTCAGGATATAGTGGGCCAAAGGTTGAAAGGGGGCCAGATATGGCCCCAAGCTGCGAACCCGATGATTCGCCCCCAGGGCAGACGCCGGGCTCCCCCCCCCGGACCCCGAAGTATTTGGGCCAAGATCAAGACTGATGACCTTCATCTTGGCGAAAATACCCTCGGGGGTGAATTGGCACGCCGCAGGCGGGACAAGAGGGGACGCGAGCGCCCCCTGAACCCGGAGGAGGAGCGGAGGCGACGACGACAGACAAGGCTTGCGGCGCATGCCGCTCTGCATGGTCAGCCCACCGCCGGATCAAACGACCGGTTGGGCGCGTTCCACCAGACGGGCAAAGAAACTGGCGCCGATTGGCGCAGCCTCATCATTGAAGTCATAGGCGGGATGGTGCAGTCCTGCCCCCGGCCCGGTGCCAAGGAAGAGATAAGCCCCCGGCCGTGCCTCGAGCATGTAAGAGAAATCCTCGGACCCCATTTCGCGGTTGGAATTGGCGTTCACTGCCGCATCGCCCGACACTTCGCGCGCCACGTCGGCGGCGAAATGGGTGGGTTCCGGGTGGTTGATGGTGGCCGGATAGCCCCAGTCATAATCAACCCGCGCGGTCACGTTATAGGCCAGCGCGTGACCTTCGACGATTTCGTGAAAACGGCGTTTGAGCAGCGCCCGAACTTCGGGGTTAAAGCAGCGGATGGTGGCGCAGAACATCGCTTCTTCCGGGATAATGTTGGACGCGGTGCCGGTGTGGATTTGCGTCACCGAGATCACCGCCTCATCCAGCGCATAGACGTTGCGGGGGATGATGGTCTGGATCGCGCCGACCATGCCCACGACGGCAACCACCGGGTCGATACATTCATGCGGGGTGGCGCCGTGGCCGCCCTTTCCGGTGATATAGACAAAGGCCGTATCGACAGAAGCCATCAGCGCGCCGGGATTGGTGTGGAAATGGCCGAATTCGACATTGGGGGCGTTGTGGATGCCATAGACCGTGTCGATGCCGAACCGGTCCATCGCGCCTTCCTTGACCATCACCTCACCGCCGCCGCCATCTTCTTCGGCCGGTTGAAACAAAAGCGCGACGCGGCCTTTGAAATTGCGCGTTTCGGTCAGGTATTTCGCGGCCCCCAGCAGCATGGTGACATGGCCGTCATGGCCGCAGGCATGCATCTTGCCGGGGGTGGTGGAGGCGTGGTCGGCCCCGGTGATTTCGTGGATCGGCAGCGCATCCATATCGGCGCGCAGTCCGATGGTGGGGGCGTTGGGCGTATCGGCCCCCTGCCCCTTGATGATGGCGACGATCCCGGTTTTCGCAATGCCGGGGTGGATTTCATCGACGCCAAATTCGCGCAGGCGATCGATGATGAAAGCGGCAGTGTCGTGGCAATCGAAGGCAAGCTCGGGGTGGGCGTGAAGATGGCGACGCCAGGTCTTCATTTCCTCGGCATAAGCGGCGATACGGTTGAGGACGGGCATCCCATGTTCCTTGTGCGTTGGTGCCTTTGATCAAATCTGAAATCGAAGGTGCCCGCAATGCCCCTGCCCGACGGTGACGTGACGACAAGCGACAAGTTGATCATGGAAGGCGGCGGCAGCATGGCGCGGCTGTTGGCCATCATGCGGCGGCTGCGCGATCCCGAAACGGGATGCCCCTGGGACATCGCGCAGGATTTCGCGTCGATCGCGCCCTATACGATCGAAGAGGCGCATGAGGTGGCCGATGTTATCGAACGGCAGGCCTGGGGGGAATTGCGGGGGGAATTGGGGGATCTGCTGTTGCAGACGGTTTATCACGCACAGATGGCCGATGAGGCGGGGCTGTTCGGGTTTGACGATGTGGTGCGGGCGATTTCCGACAAGATGGTGGCGCGGCATCCGCATGTCTTTGGGGATGAGAACCGCGATAAAAGCGCCGCGCAGCAGACCGCGGATTGGGAGCGGATCAAGGCCGCCGAGCGCGGGCCTGCGCGGGTGCTGGACGGCGTGGCGCTGGGGTTACCTGCGCTGACGCGGGCGGTGAAGTTGCAGAAACGCGCGGCGCGGGTGGGATTTGATTGGCCATCGACCGATGAGGTGGTGGCAAAGATCGCCGAGGAGGCAGCCGAACTGGTGGAGGCGCGGGATCAGTTGACCGAAGCGGAGGTGGCCGAGGAGTTTGGCGATCTGCTGTTTGTCATGGCCAATCTGGCACGGCACCTGAACGTGGACCCGGAGGCGGCGCTGCGGGCGGCGAATGCGAAATTCACGCGGCGGTTTGGCCGGATCGAGGATTGGCTGGCCGAGGCGGGAAAGACACCAGATCAGAGTGACCTGGCGGAAATGGATGCGCTGTGGAACCGGGCGAAGACCGAGGAGAAGGCTACGCGCAGTTAGTGGCGGAAAATGGTCGCGTCGGATTGCCTAGTGTTTCACTCAGCTATTGACCCAAGTAAAATTGTCGGGTTTATGGCGGGCATCGTATTTCCCGACAAAAGGACTCAAGCAATGACGATGCGCCTTTCGATGATGGCACTCGCCTTCGCCACGACCGCGCTGCCTGCGCTGGCACAAGAGATCAACGTCTATTCCCACCGCCAGCCGGAACTGATTCAGCCGCTGGTGGATGCGTTCACCGCCGAGACGGGCATCGCCGTGAATGTGGCCTTTGTTGACAAGGGCATGGCCGAGCGTCTGGTGGCCGAGGGCGACCGTTCGCCCGCCGATCTGGTGTTGACCGTCGATATCGCGCGCCTGACGCAAGTGGTGGATGCGGGCGTTACGCAGGCGGTGCAATCGGATGTGCTGGAGGCGAATATTCCCCCCGCCCTGCGGGATGAGAATGACCAGTGGTTCGGGCTGACCAGCCGCGCGCGGATTGTTTATGTCAGCAAAGACCGTGTCGCCGATGGCGAAGTGACGACCTATGAGGATCTGGCCGATCCGAAATGGCAAGGCCGCATCTGCATCCGGTCCGGGACCAATGATTATAACGTCGCGCTGGCGGCGGCGGTGATCGCGCATCATGGTGAAGAGGCTGCGAAAGCCTGGCTGGAAGGCGTGAAGGCCAATCTGGCGCGCAAGCCGGATGGCGGCGACCGGGATCAGGTCAAGGCGATTGCGGCGGGGGAGTGTGATATCGCGGTGGGCAACACCTATTACATCGGTCAGATGTTGGCAGACCCGGAACAGAAAGCCGCCGCCGAATCCGTGCGGATCGTGTTCCCGACCTTTGAAGGCGATGGCACCCATCTGAACGTGTCGGGTGTGGCAATGACCAAGGCCGCGCCGAACCGTGAAAATGCGTTGAAGTTCATGGAATGGCTGTCGGGCGACGAGGCACAGCGGATTTATGCCGAAACCAATCACGAATTCCCGGTAAAGCCGGGGGTCGCAAAATCGGAACTGGTGGCAAGCTGGGGTGAATTCACACCAGATTCCAAATCGCTGACCGAAGTGGCCAAGCTGCGCCCGGCGGCGCTGAAGCTGATTGAAGAGGTCAATTTCGACGGCTGATTGCCACCGACACAGGGCAGAATTACCCGTCAAAGGGGGGCGCAACAGCGCCCCCCTTTGTTGTTGACCATCTGGACAAAAGTTCCATTTTGGGTTTTGTGCGGGGCGGGGATAAATAGAGGCACGACATATGGCGCATCCGCGCAAGATCATTATTGATACCGATCCAGGGCAGGATGATGCGGTTGCCATTCTTCTGGCGCTGGCCAGCCCGGAAGAGATTGACGTTCTGGGCATCACCGCCGTTGCGGGCAATGTGCCGCTGGCGTTGACGCAAAAGAATGCGCGGATCATTTGCGAACTGGCCGGAAAGCCGGAGACGCGGGTCTTTGCCGGATGCGACAGACCGATGCAGCGCAAGCTGGTGACGGCCGAGCATGTGCATGGCAAGACCGGGCTGGACGGGCCGCAGATGGCCGATCCGACCATGCCATTGATGGATGGCCATGCCGTCGATTTCATCATCGAAACCCTGCGGCGCGAGGCGGCGCATTCGGTGACGCTGTGCCCGCTGGGACCGTTGACCAACATCGCCACCGCTTTTGAACGCGCGCCCGATATCGTGGCGCGGGTGCAGCAGATCGTGTTGATGGGCGGGGCCTATTTCGAGGTGGGCAACATCACCCCAACCGCCGAATTCAACATCTTTGTCGATCCCGAGGCGGCGGATATCGTGTTCAAATCCGGTGTGCCGATCGTGGTGATGCCACTGGACGTGACGCATAAGGCGCTGACCACCCGCGCGCGGGTCGAGGCGTTTCGCGCCCTGGGCAATGAGGCGGGCCGCATGGTGGCCGAATGGACCGATTTCTTTGAACGCTTCGATATGCAGAAATACGGATCGGATGGCGCACCGCTGCATGACCCATGTGTCATCGCCTATCTGATCCGGCCTGATCTGTTTGCCGGGCGGCATATCAATGTGGAAATCGAGACGCAGTCCGACCTGACCCTTGGCATGACCGTGGCCGATTGGTGGGGCGTGACGCAGCGCCCGGCCAATGCGCTGTTTATCGGATCGGTGGATGCCGACGGATTCTATGCGCTGCTGACGGAACGCATCGGGCGGTTGTGACGACGGCGGCGACCGTCCGCGTAGGGCTGCGCTTTGTGTCGGAAAGGCGGCGGTCAATCTAGCGGGGTGCCTGCCGTGGTGCTGTCGATCTTGGGTCGGGCATCGCCGGGCAATGCGCCTGTGACAAGGTAGATCACCTGTTCCGCAACCGCCGTGGCATGGTCGCCCACACGTTCGATGTTCTTGGCGATGAAATGCAGATGCATGGCCGGCGTGATGTTGCGGTGGTCTTCCATCATCTCTGTCAGCAGTTCACGAAACAGGGTGGAATACATCTGGTCCACCTCGTGGTCGCGCTGGCGCACGTCGGCGGCGCCTATGGCATCGCGGGCGACAAAGGCGGCCAAGGCATCGGTCAGCAGGGCAGTCACATGTTTGGCCATGTGCCGGATGGCCCCGGTCGGCACCGGAAGGGTGGCCATATCGGCCAGAACCAGGGACCGTTTGGCAAGGTTCTTGGCATAGTCGCCGCAGCGTTCCAGGTTGGCCGCGATCTTCATCACCGTCAGAACGGTGCGCAGGTCACTTGCTGCGGGCGCGCGGATGGCGATCAGGCGGGCGCATTCTGAATTGATCTGCTCTTCCAGCGCGTCGATCACCTTGTCTCCGCTGCGCACCCGTTCGGCCAGTGTAGCATCGCGGGTTTCCAGCGCCTCGGCGGCATCCAGAAGCGCGGTAGAGACCAGATTACCCATGCGCAGAACCAGCGTCTGGATTGAGGAAAGGTCGCGGTCAAAGGCCGACATGATGTGGTTCTGGGTCATTCACTCTGCTCTTGGCGCGGTCGGCGTGGAATGTGGCGCAGCACGGTGCTGCGCGGGGTGGGGTCTGGATCGGTATGACCGGTGGCAATGGGCGCGGGCCGCACAGGACTGGCGGCGGCGCAGATCATCAAACGGCTATGCGCCCTTGTGCGACGTATTTGAAACAGTTTTATGACAGCCTGGCACAGAAAGTGGACATCGCCACCCTGCCCCGCTGAACAGATCAGGTTTCGGGCAATATCACGCTGAAAACGCTGCCTTTTCCCTGCTCACTTTCAATCCGTATCCGACCACGATGGCGCTGCACGATGTGTTTGACGATGGCAAGGCCCAGCCCTGTGCCGCCCTTTTCGCGGGAACGGTGGCCATCGACGCGATAGAATCGTTCGGTCAGGCGGGGGATGTGAATCGGGTCGATGCCTTCGCCGTGGTCGATCACGTCAAAGCGCAGGCCGGGACCGCGTGGCAATTGTTCGCGGGCGATGTGGATGCCCACCTTGCCACCCGCGCCGCCGTATTTCACCGCGTTCTCGATCAGGTTCACCAGCACCTGCGTGATCTGATCGGCATCGCCCGGCAGCGGCAAGGGGCCGGATTCGCCCGTGACGTCCACCGAAACCCCGGCACCTTCCCAAAGCGGGCGCAGCGTGGCGACGGCACCGGAGACCAGCGCCTGAAGATCCACCCGTTCGGTCGGGCGAATACGTTCTTCGCTTTCCACCCGGCTTAGCTGCAACAGATCGCCGATCAGGCGGTTCATGCGGCTGGCTTCGCGCTCCATGATTGTCAGAAACCGGTCGCGCGCGGCGGGATCATCGCGCGCCGCACCCCGCAGGGTTTCAATAAATCCCAAAAGCGCGGTTAGCGGTGTTCGCAATTCGTGGCTGACATTGGCGACGAAATCGCGGCGCATCTGGCCCATCTGTTCCGCCTCGGTCACGTCTTCGAATGTCAGCAATGCATGGCCATCGCCCGCCGGGGCCACGGTAACACGATAGGTGATGTCCTGCGACGGGCCGGGGATGACATGCCGCACGATGCCTGACGCACCACTGGACAGGGCGGCGGCAATGGCCTGTTGCAAGGCGGGCTGGCGCAGGGACAGCAGGTGATGCCGCCCTTCGATCCCCGCGCCAAACAGCGCGATGGCCGCCGGATTGGCGGCAGCGATGCGTTCATCGCGCCCGATGGCGATCAGGGGAAGCGGCACGGCTGCCACGATTGTCCGCATCATTTCCGTATGCATGCCACTCTCCTGCCGCGTTCCGCCGTCATACCACGCCCTGACGCAGAGGCCATAGGCCAGGGTTTTGGCCAGATTGCCCCGCGCAATGTGACGGAGGAAGTATGCAGACGGGTGGACAGGAACAGGCGGCCGCAGCGATCAAGGCACAACGCGCCTTGGCGACGCGGCGCCGTGCGCCCCGCGCGCGACCGCCGGAAAAGACGGGCGAGCCGGATGGTCAGGTTGCCATCGTGCTGGGATTCGAGGCGCTGGCCCCTGATGCGGTGGCGGTAGACCGGGTCGAGGCGATTGACAGCGCATTGTTGGCGCGGCTGAAGCCCGACAAGGTGATCTGCCCGATGATCGCAGAAGATTATGACGCGCTGATCGTGGCCAATCTGCTGCGCAAGCTGAACTTTGGCGGAACGCTGGTCGTGGTGGCACCCGAATTGCCAAACCCGCGCATGGTAGAGCGCGAGATTCGCAATCAGGCGGGCGGCCTGCGCGTCAGCGTCGTCGTCAAGCCCTGAGGGCGGATCAGGCCGGTGCTTCGGGGTTGTCGCGGCGATAGATCCAGTCGTGATCGGGGTCGTTCTGGAACCGCCAGTTGCGGCGCGGGCCGGCCATGACATTCAGATAATACATGTCATATCCATAGGGCGCGCCGCAGGGATGGTGGCCTTTGGGGACCAGCGTCACATCGTGGTTCTTGACCGCCATCGTCACGTCCAGCGACCCGTCCTCGGTATACACGCGTTGGATGCCAAAACCCTGTGCCGGGTTCAGGCGCATGTAATAGGTTTCCTCCAGATAGGTCATGCGGGGGAAATCATCTTCATCATGCCGATGGCTGGGATAGCTGGACCAGTTTCCGGCAGGGGTGAATACCTCTGTCACCAGCAGGCTATCGGCCACTTCGCGCGCCTCCATCGCGATGTTGTTGATGTGGCGGGTATTGGCCCCCTGCCCGCGCGGGGTAAGTTCGATCCCCTCTGGCCCCAACCTTTGCACCCGGTGGTTGCCCATCCCCGGCGCGGTGCAGATGGCCAGCGTGCAATTGGTGGTGGCCACGGCCTGCCAATCGCTGCCGTTCGGCACATACAGGCAATGCGGCGGGGTCTTTTCAAAGACATCCATCCGGTCGCCCATTTCACCGAAATCCGCGCCACCTGCGGTGATGCGCGCCTTGCCTTCGACCAGAACCAGGATTGCCTCACGGTTGCCTGTCACCTCGGCCGCTGATTGCCCCGGCGTCAGACGGTAAAGGCTGAACCCCACATAACCCCAGCCTGCGGCTTCGGGGGTGATGTCATGGACTTTTCCGTTTGTCCCCTTGGGCTTGCGGAGGAGATCAGTCATGGTCATGTCCTTCATCTTGGCGAAAATACCTCGCGGGGGTCGTCTAGCGGTTTCGCCATCGGTTCAAGAACCCCTGGACAACCGGGTTTGACACCCCCGGTTCCGCCGTGCCGTCAGAGGAGACCGGCTTCGCGTGAAAGCCGTTTCAGCGTAGCAAGACCCAAGGTCTGATACAAAAGCGGATTGCGAACCTTGGGGTCTTGTTCTGCCTCGATCACGATCCAGCCGTCATAGCCCGCTTTGCCCAGAATGTTCAGCAAGGGGCCAAAGTCGATGCCGCCTTCCTGGTCACCGGGCACGGTGAAGGCGCCTTCGACCACGCCTTTCAGAAAGGACCAGCCTTCGCTGCGGACACGGTCCACGATGGCAGGGCGGATGTTCTTGGCATGGAAATGGCGCACTCGGGCGATGTGTTTGGTCAGCACCGCCACCGGATCACCGCCGCCAAAGGCGCAATGGCCTGCGTCGAACAGCAGATGGGTATTCGGCCCCGTAGCGGCCATCAGCGCGTCGATATCATCGGGGCTTTCGACGATGGTCCCCATGTGGTGATGATAGACAAGCGTGATCCCTTCACGCGCTAGGTAGGCGGCAAAAGCCTCTAGCTTGGCCCCGAAGGCGAACATTTCGCCCGCCGAATGAGTGGGGCGATCATTCACCGCGCGGCCCGCATCGCCGTGAATGGCGTTAGAGGTTTCGCACACGATGCAGACCTTGCAGCCATTGTGTTTCAGCTTGGCCAGATGCGGTTGGACAGCGGCGATTTCGTCTTCGACCGAACGGATCAGCAATTCGGTGGAATACCACCCCGATATGAACTTCAGCCCGTAATCCGCCAGCATCGCACGCAGTTTTTCCGGGTCGTCCGGCCAGCGATGGCCGTTTTCGATGCCGTCAAAGCCGATCTGGCGGCCTGCCTCATCCAGAATGCGGGCGGTCGGGATATCGGCCCCGATGCTGCGGTCGTCGTCATTGGCCCAGGCGATGGGATTGGTTCCGAAAAGGATCATGTGATTTATCAACTTCAGTTAGCAAGCAACTGTTTCTTTGTGTTTTCTTCATATTTCGCACGGGCGGCGCGCACCTGCGGACGAACCGATACCGCGGGCACGGCGACATCCCACCAGGTGCCGCCCGCCTCGGTCGATGGGGCGGGATCGGTGTCGATGACGATGACCACGGGGATTGCGGCCCCCTTGGCATCGGCCAGTGCCGATTCCAGTTCCGCGATGCTGCCCACCTTGACCGCCTTTGCCCCCATCGCACCGGCATGGGCGGCAAAATCGATATGGCTGGGGTTCACGTGATAGCTGTCATCCAGCAGGTTGTTGAACGGCGCGCCCCCGGTGCCTTGTTGCAAACGGTTGATGCAGCCATAGCCGCGATTGTCGGTGACCACGACGGTAAAGGGGATGCCCATCATCACGGCGGTGGCAAGTTCGCTATTGGCCATCATGTAGGAGCCGTCGCCCAGCATGCAGATGACATCCGCATCAGGACGGGCCATCTTGATGCCCATCGCGCCGGCGATTTCATAGCCCATGCAGGAAAAGCCGTATTCCATGTGATAGCCACCCGCGGCGGCATCCCAGATCTTGTGCAATTCGCCGGGCATCGTGCCTGCGGCCCCCATCACCACAGTTGTGGGGCCAGAGCTGCGCTGCACCGCGCCGATCACCTGCGCATCGGTTGGCAGGGCATTCCCGGCCTCGGGCGCGGCCTTGACGGCGGCGGTCGCTTGCGCCCATGCGGCCTTGAGCGTGGCATCGGGCAGAGCGAATTTCTGCGCCCCAAGCGCCGTGCCAAGCGCATCGAGCGCGACGCGGGCATCTGCCACCAAGGACAGGGCGTTGTGCTTGGCCGCATCAAAGGGCTGCACGTTGATGGACAGGATGCGGCGGGCGGGGTTCTTGAACAGCGACCAGCTTCCTGTCGTGAAATCCTGAAACCGGGTGCCTAGGCCGATGACCAGATCGGCGTTTTCACAGACGGTATTGGCCGATGAAGCGCCCGTCACGCCGACAGGGCCGAAGTTCAGCGCGTGGTCATGGGCCAGCGCCGATTTGCCGCCCTGGGTTTCCACCACCGGAATGTTGTGCGCGCTGGCAAAGGCGGCAAGGCGTTGTTCGGCCTGAGAATAGATCACGCCGCCACCGGCCACGATGACCGGGGCCTTGGCGGATTTCAGGGCCGCGATGGCGGCTGCGAGTTCACCCGCATCGGGTTCGGGGCGGCGGATATGCCAGACCTTGGGGGTGAAGAAGGCTTCGGGGTAGTCAAAGGCCTCGGCCTGCACGTCCTGGCAGAACGCCAGCGTGACGGGGCCACATTCCGCCGGGTCTGTCATCACCCGCAGGGCGCGGGGCAGCGCGGTCATGATCTGTTCGGGCCGCATGATCCGGTCGAAATAGCGGCTGACGGGCTTGAAGCAATCATTCGCGCTGATGGTGCCATCGCCGAAATCTTCGACCTGTTGCAGCACCGGATCGGGGGCGCGGTTGGCAAAGACATCGCCGGGGATGATCAACAGCGGCAGGCGGTTGACATGAGCCAGTGCGGCCGCGGTGACCACGTTCAGCGCGCCGGGACCAATGGAGGTGGTCACCGCCATAGCCTTTTGCCGCTTTTGCGCCTTGGCATAGGCGATGGCGGCATGGGCCATGGTCTGTTCATTGTGGCCGCGCCATGTGGGAAACACGTCTTGCGCGCCCTGCAACGCTTCGCCGATTCCGGCGACGTTGCCGTGGCCGAAGATGGCCCAGATGCCTTCGATGAAGCGCGAGCCATCTACGGTTTGCTGGACCGACAGCCAGCGGATCATGGCCTGCGCGGCGGTGAGGCGGATCGTGGTCATGCGGCTTGTCCTTTCAAAGCGCGGGCCTTGTCCCAGATGGCGCAAAGGCGGGCGTAGCGGTCTGTCATCATGGCGATGGCGTCGGAGTCGGACATCGTGCCCGCCAGCCAGCCCCGCGCGGCATCCGCGAAAATGGTGCGGCCCACGGCAAAGCCTTTGACCAGATCATGCTGGGCGGCAAGGGCCAGCGAGGTGGCCAGTTGATCTTCGGGCGCGTCAAGGCCCAGGACAACAATCCCGCGCACATGCGGATCACGGGCGGTGATGGCGGCGCAGGCGTTGGACCATGCGGCATCGGTGGCGAAGGGTTCCAGCTTCCACCAATCGGGATAGACCCCAAGGTCATAGAAGCGGCTTATGATCTTTGCCGAAGTCATATCATCCACCGGGCCGACCTTGGACGGGATGATTTCCAAGAGCATTTCCAGACGGTTGCGGCGGCAGGCGTGGAAAAGACGGCGGACGGTTTCCTCTTGGCCTGCGCGCATCGCGGCATCGTCATCGGGGTGATAGAAGCACAGCACCTTGACCACATGTTCCAGCGGCCATTCCTGCAATCCGCCGAAATCGGGGCCAAGTTCGGGTTCCAGCGACAAGGGGCGCGATCCCGGCCATTCCACGGGCCGTCCGATCCACAGGCCGGTGCCTGCGGCGGCATAAAGCGCATCGCGGCCTAGGCGGGCATCACACAGGATACCGTGTCCGGGTTGGCCATCTGCCACTTTCAGCGCGGATTGCAGGCAAAGCTGTTTGAACGCGCCGATCTTTTCGGGGGTAGCACCTTCCATCGCCTCGAACTGCATGCGGTGGTCGAAGGCAAAGACCCGCATGGTAGACCAATCCTTGTGGCGGTTGGTGGCCCAATGCACCTGTTCCAGCGCGGCATCCTTGCGCAGCGCACGCTCAACCACGCCGCGATTCAGGAAGAATTGCAGTTCTTCCCATGATGGATAGGCGGGGGTGCAGCCGTGGCGCGATACGGCAAAAGCCCCGCAGGCATTGGCGTATTTAAGCGCGGTGGGCCAGGGTTCGCCGTCAAGCCAGCCCTTGATCAGACCCGACATAAAACCGTCGCCCGCGCCCAGCACATTGAATACCTCGATCGGGAAGCCGGGGCCGGTTTGGCCTGCATCCAGACTGTCGGGGATCGGGCCGGTGAAGGCGGCGGCCCCCATCGGGCCGCGTTTGCAGACCAGCGTGGCGTTTGACACGGCACGCACGGCGCGCAGGGCGGCGATGGTGTCAGTGGTGCCGCCGGCGATATGAAATTCTTCCTCGGTGCCGACGATCAGGTCGAAATAATGCAGCGTGGCCTGCAACTTGGCGGTGACGGCGGCGCTTTCAATAAAGCGGCTTTCACCGTCGCCGTGGCCTGCCAGACCCCAGAGGTTGGGGCGATAGTCGATGTCCAGCGCGGTTTGCAGCCCGTGCTTGCGCGCCAGATCCAGCGCCTTGATCACCGCGGCCTCTGTCCGGGGATGCGACATGTGGGTGCCGGTGGCGACAACCGACCGGGCCTGCGCGATGAAGGCTTCGTCAATATCATCTTCGCACAGCGCCATGTCGGCGCAGTTTTCGCGGTAGAAGATCAGTGGAAACTGTTTGTCATCGCGGATGCCCAGCAGGACCAGCGCAGTCAGGCGGTCGGGATCGGTTTTCACGCCGCGCACATCCACGCCTTCGCGGGCCAGTTCCTCGCGGATGAAGCGGCCCATATGTTCATCACCGACGCGGGTGATCAGCGCCGATTTCAGGCCAAGCCGCGCCGTGCCTGCGGCCATGTTGGTGGGGCTGCCGCCGATGTATTTCTGAAAGCTGCCCATATCTTCCAGCCGCCCGCCGACCTGCGCGCCGTAAAGATCGACCGATGATCGGCCGATGGTGATAACGTCGAGGGTCTTTGCGGCTGCGGTCACCGTCATCTCCTTTGGGCGCGGCCCTGACAGGTGCAGGGATTCGGCATTTTTCTATTTTGGAATATTTATTCCATTTTGGCGGCCAAGGAAAGCGGTTTCTTGGTCCCCGACCCGGCCTAGCCTCGCGCCGAACCGACCGCCACAGCCAGCGCCAAAGCAAGGGCCAGCGTGGCCGAAAGCGACCGGAAGGCCCCGAAATCCACCTCTGGCACGGTCAGCACGGTGGTCGACAGGCGGGCAAGCGGGCTGGTCAGTCGGTCAGTGATGCCAATGACCGGCAGGCCGCGCGCCTGCGCATCCTGGGCCAACGTCAGGGTTTCATCGGAATAGGGGGAAAAAGTGATGGCGATGCAGGCATCGCCGGGGCGCAGGGCATGGCGGTGATCCAACCGGCCCGTCGCATCGTGCAAGATCGCCGGAACCGCCAGTTTTTCCAGCACATAGGTCAGATAGCTTGCCACCGGATAGGCGCGGCGCAGGCCCACAACATGCAGCGTGTCGGCACGGGCCAGCACCTCAACCGCCAAAAAGAGCGCGTTTTCATCGGTGGATTTTGCCAGTTGCTCCAACGACATCCGCCCGGCTTCGATAAATTCGGCCAGAAGCGCGGCAGGGCTGCCGGTGCCGCTGTCTTTCAGATTTTGCAGACGGGTGGAATAGTCGGGCCAACCGGGGGCATAAGCCTCGCGGAACAGTTTCTGCATGTCGGAAAAGCCGGCAAAACCGAGGATCTGGCAAAACCGCATCAAGGCCGAGGGCGGAACATCCGCGCCTGCGGCCAGTTCCGCCACGGTGGACACGGCAATGCGGTCGCTGTTGGCGGCGATGTAATCGGCGCATTGCCGCATCCGTTTCGGCAGGTTTTCCGTGACAGCGGCAAGGCGTGTGCGGAATTCGTCGATGTTGGTGGGCGCAGTGATGATGGGCGCGGTGTCGGTCATGCCTGTCCCCAATGGTTGGGGAAAGCTAACATTGCAGAACGAATATTCCAACCGGAAATGGAATGTTGGGTGCAGGCGATTTCTAACGCAGGAAACGAACCAGCGCCCAGTCATGGATTGTAGCCCTCGGTTGCTGATCCCGATTTCTGTGCCAGAAATCGACGCGAAATCTGCGTCAGATTTCGCCAACCGGGCGCAATCCCGCCCGGAAGCGCCGCGCGTTGGCGCGGTAACCGGCGGCCGAGGCGAGGAGCCTGGCCCGCGCCGCGTCGTCCAGAAGCCGGACCACCTTGCCGGGGCTGCCCATGACCAGCGACCCGTCGGGAATGATCTTGCCTTCGGTGATCAGGGCGCAGGCGCCGATCAGGCAGCCGCGCCCGATCTGCGCGCCGTTCAGGATGGTTGCCCCCATGCCGATCAGGGTGCCGTCGCCGATGATGCAGCCATGCAGCATGGCCTTGTGGCCGATGGTGCAATCGGCCCCAATGACAAGGGGCGATCCCATATCGGTGTGCAGCACGCAGTTTTCCTGAACATTGGACCCCTGCCCCACCCGGATCTCTTCGTTGTCGCCGCGCAGGGTGGCCCCAAACCAGACCGAGGCACCGGCCTCCAGCACAACCTTGCCGATCAGGTTGGCATCCGGGGCAACCCAGGCGTCGGTGGCTATTTGCGGGGCGACGCCGTCAAGCGCATAGATCATCTGGCGTCGAACTCCCGGTTCAGTTGGCGGACGAAATCGGCCAATCCCGGCTGGCGGTCGCGGCGCATCCGTTCGGTTTGCAGGATGGTTTGCAGATGGGCGAAGGTGACGTCCAGATCGTCATTCACCAGCACATAGTCATATTCCGCCCAATGGCTGATTTCATCGCGGCTTTTCGCCATGCGGCCAGCGATCACCTCGGCGCTGTCTTGGGCGCGGGTGTTCAGGCGGCGGTCCAGTTCGGCGATCGACGGCGGCAGGACGAAGATCGACACGACATCGCGGCCAAGGGCCGAACTGCGGATCTGCTGGCCACCCTGCCAGTCGATATCGAACACCGTATCGCGGCCTTCGCGCATCGCGTCTTCGACGGGACCACGCGGCGTGCCGTAAAGGTTTCCGAACACCTCTGCATGTTCCAGCATCTGGTCATCCGCGACCATCGCCTCGAATTCCGGGCGCGAGCGGAAATAGTATTCGCGCCCATCCTGTTCACCCGGCCGGGGCGCGCGGGTGGTGGCAGAGATGGAAAACCGCATCGTCGGATCCCAAGCCATCAGCATCCGCGTCAGGGTGGATTTGCCCGCGCCCGACGGGGAGGAGAGGATTAGGAGAAGGCCTTTGCGGCTGGCCATGATCATTCCACGTTCTGAACCTGTTCGCGCATCTGATCTATGACGGTTTTCAGGTCAAGCCCGATCCGGGTGAGTGTCAGAGCCTGCGCCTTGGAGCAAAGCGTATTCGCCTCGCGCATGAATTCCTGCATCAGGAAGTCAAACTTGCGCCCCACAGGGCCGGGTTCTGCCAGCAGGGCGCGGGCGGCGTCGACATGGGCGGTCAGGCGGTCCAGCTCTTCGGTGACGTCATTCTTGACGGCGATCAGCGCAAGTTCCTGCGTCAGCCGCGCTTCATCCACGCCGTCGGTATTTGCGATGACCTTGGCCAGCGCGTCACGCAGGGCGGTGGCGGTGGCGTCGCGGCGGGCGTCGGCCTCGGTCTTGGCGTCGCGGGTCAGGCTGGCGATGCGGTCCAGTTGGGCGGTGATCACGCCGTTCAGGGCGGCCCCTTCGGCGGCGCGCATGGCGTTGAAATCGGCAAGAAGGGCGGGAAGATCGGCCAAGATCGCGGCGCGCAGAGGGGCGGTGTCGTCTTCGCTGGCGGACTGGTCCAGCACACCACGCACGGCCAACACATCGGCGGCGGTGGCCCGCGCCAATGTGACGCCGGCGGCCATCGCCGCCTGTTCCACAGTCGCTAGCGCCGCCAGCACGGCCTGCAAAACGGGCGGGTTCACGCGCAGCGCATCGGCGCCATCAGCGGCGCCGTCGCGCGCAACTTTCAGCGACAGAGATACATTCCCCCGCCCCAACGCCCGTCCCAGTTCGGCGCGCAACGCGGCCTCTAACCCATCCACCCAGTCCGGCACACGCAGCCGCAGGTCCAACCCCTTGCCGTTGACCGACCGCACATCCCAGGCCCAGCCATACCCTGCACCCTGCCCCTTGCGGGCGGCGAAGCCGGTCATCGAGATGGTCATGGAACCCTCCTGCGCGCCGGGGTGGCGCTGTTAACCCTTTGTTCACCTTTTCGCCGGTTTGCCGCAATTCGGCCCTAGTATGGGCCAGATGCTAAATCGGCGCGGCGGGTGGCCGTAAAGGGGCGTAGCAGAGGGGCAAAGGCCCGACAACAGGCAGCAGGCAAAGACACAAGGCCAAAACGCGCGGGAACAAGGGGCGGTGGGGAAGATGGCGGGGATGCGGACGGGACGACAAGGCTGGCAAGGGGATGTGGCGCAGATTGCCCCTTCGGCGGTGCTGCGCCGGCATTGGCAGGGGCTGCGGATGGGCGATGCCCTGCCCCGGCGCGACAGGATCGCGCCGCGGGCCATTGCCCCCATGCTGGATCATGCCGTGATGGCGGAACGCCGTCGGGATGGCGCGGTGCTGCTGCGGTATGCCGGAACACGGGTCAACGCGGTGCATGGCCAGGATCTGACGGACCGGCCGCTTTCCGCCCTGTTCGAGATCGGGATGCGCGGGCCGTTGCTGGACGCGCTGGAGATGGTCTTTGATGGCAGCCGCGCGCTGAACATGGATCTGTATTCCGAACGCGGCCTGACCCGCCCCCCACTGACCGCGCGGCTGACGCTGTTGCCTTTGGCGGCGGTCGGGGCCGAAGGCATCACCCTGATCGGCTGCCTTGAACTGGACGGGCCGCCGATCCTGCCGCCGCGCCGCTTTCGGATCGAACGGGTGCTGGGTGAACCGCTGGTCAGGGGGCAGACCGCTGATCCCCATGATCCGCGCCGGGTGGTGACGGGCGGGCCGGTTCTGGTCTGGTCACAGGCCTGATGTCGGGCCTGATGATGGGCCTGATGACGGGCCTGATGATGGGCCGACCGAAATTAACGGGGCGGCCTGATTGGCCGCCCCATTCTTCAATCAAGTCGCGCAATTACAGCGCGATCCGCCGTCCGGCATCGCGCAGCGAGGTCAGCTCTTCCGCCACAAGGAAGGCCAGTTCCAGTGACTGGCTGGCATTCAGGCGCGGGTCGCAGGCGGTGTGGTAGCGGTCCGACAGATCCTCATCCGTCACGGCGCGCAGGCCGCCTGTGCATTCGGTGACATCCTTGCCGGTCATTTCGAAATGCACACCGCCGGGGATGGTGCCTTCGGCTTTGTGGATGGCAAAGAATTCCCGCACCTCGCGCAGGACCGAATCGAAGGGCCGGGTCTTGTAGCCGGTTGACGACTTGATCGTGTTTCCATGCATCGGATCGCAGGACCAGACGACATTCGCGCCCTCGGCCTGCACGGTCTTGATCAGGCGCGGCAGGTGATCGCCGACCTTGCCCGCACCAAAGCGCGCAATAAGCGTCAGGCGGCCCGGTTCGTTCTGCGGGTTCAGCTTGGCCATCAGCACCTTGAGGTCTTCGGCCGTGGTGGACGGGCCGCATTTCAACCCGATCGGGTTCAGCACGCCACGCGCGAATTCCACATGCGCACCATCGGGCTGGCGTGTGCGGTCACCGATCCAGATCATGTGGCCGGACCCGGCCACCGGCTGTCCGGTGATGGAGTCGATACGGCAGAGCGCCTCTTCATATTCCAGAAGAAGGGCCTCGTGGCTGGTGTAAAAATCCACTGTCGACAGGGTATGCGCGGTATCGGCATTCACCCCGGCGGCATTCATGAAATCCAGCGCGTCCGAGATGCGGTTGGACAATTCGCGGTAGCGTTCGGCCTTGTCATGTTCGGCAAAGCCCAGCGTCCAGGAATGGACGCGGTGAATATCGGCGAACCCCCCCGTGCTGAAGGCGCGCAACAGGTTCAAGGACGCCGCCGCCTGCGTGTAAGCCTGCAACATCCGCTGCGGATCGGCGACGCGCGCTTCGGGGGTTGGATCAAAGCCGTTGATGATGTCGCCCTTGTAGGACGGCATTTCGATGCCGTTGATCACCTCGGTCGGCGCGGAGCGCGGCTTGGCAAACTGGCCCGCCATGCGGCCCACCTTGATGACCGGCACCTTGGCGCCATAGGTAAGGACCACCGCCATTTGCAGCATCACGCGGAATGTATCGCGGATGTTGTCGGCGCTGAATTCGGCAAAACTTTCGGCACAATCGCCGCCTTGCAGCAGGAACGCCTTACCCTCGGCGGCCAAAGCGAGCTGCTTTTTCAGCTTGCGCGCCTCGCCCGCAAAGACCAGTGGCGGATATTTTGCAAGCTGCGCCTCAACTGTGTGCAGTGCGGCCTGATCCGGATAGTCGGGCATCTGGATACGAGGCTTTGCGCGCCAATCCGATTTTGTCCAGCCCTTGGTCATGGGTCTTCTCCGAAGGTTTGCGGTAACGGGGGCGGTATAAGGTTATCGCCCGGCATATGCAAAGGAAGAAACTGGCCTGATTCCCAATCCGATTGCCCTTGCAGTAAAATTCGTTTCCTGAAAGGCTGCGCCGAATACCGACACGTTCAGGTCGCACAATGCCCACCGCCCCCAAGAAAGCCCAGCATATCGCCAAGGGCGCCGAACCCCGGCGCTTTGTATTTCTGCTGCTGGACCGTTTCACGATGTTGTCTTTCGCCAGCGCCATCGAACCCCTGCGCATCGCCAACCGCGTGTCGGGCGAGACGTTGTATACCTGGAAGCTGGCCGGAGAAGGCGGCGAAAGCGCCACCTGTTCCAATGGCGCGTCCTTCAAGCTGGACATGGGGCTGGACGAGATCGAGCGCGAGGATACGCTTCTGGTCTGTGGCGGGATCGACGTGCAGAAGGCCACCACGCGCGGCGTGCTGAACTGGCTGCGGCGCGAGGCGCGGCGCGGTGTCACGATGGGCGGGCTTTGCACCGGGGCCTATGCCGTGGCCAAGGCCGGGCTGCTGGATGGCAAGCGGGCGACGATCCATTGGGAAAACCAGGACGGGTTCCTTGAGGAATTCGAGGATGTGAAGCTGACGAAGTCGGTCTTTGTGATGGATGGAAACCGCTGGAGCACGGCGGGCGGCACGTCGTCCATCGACCTGATGCTGAAGGTGATTGCCGCCGACCATGGCGAGGATCTGGCCAATACGGTGGCGGATCAGTTGATCTATTCCACCATTCGCACGGACCAAGACACGCAGCGCCTGTCGATCCCCACGCGGATTGGGGTGCGGCATCCGAAGTTGAGCCAGGTCATCCAGATGATGGAGGGCAATATCGAAGACCCGATGTCGCCCGCCGATCTGGCCGAAGAGGTCGGCATGTCGACGCGGCAGTTGGAACGGTTGTTCCGGCGCTATCTCAACCGCAGCCCCAAGAGGTATTACATGGAGTTGCGGCTGCAAAAGGCCCGCAATCTGCTGATGCAGACGGATATGAGCGTGATCAATGTGGCGCTGGCCTGTGGCTTTGCCTCGCCCTCGCATTTTTCCAAATGCTACCGGGCGCATTACAACACCACCCCCTACCGCGAACGCGGATCGCAGGGCGGCGGCACGGGGGTGCGACTGTCGATCTGATCTATGGTCGGACGGCACGAGTTTTCTGCGAAAATTCTGGTCTGGCAGGTGGTGGGGTGGCAGTTCGGCCCACCGCCTGCGGATTTTTCGCAGGGAAATCGTTCAGCCTGCGGTGTTTGGCGCAGGGGCCAGGCGGTAGGCGGTGCCATCGATAACCGACAGATACCAGATGGCCCCATCCGGCGCCTCGACGATATCACGCACGCGGCCTGTGACCGGGCCTGCGATGCGTTCTTCGGCATAGTCGGCGTCCGGGTCCAGCCGGCTGATGAAGTCGGAGTTCAGCGATCCAGTGAACACATCGCCCTTCCAGTCGGAAAACAGATCGCCCTGATAGATCAGCATGCCCGATGGCGCGATGGAAGGTACCCAGTAATGCACCGGCTGTTCCATGCCGTCGCGGGCAGACCCTTCGCCGATCTGGCCGCCGCCGTAGTTTTCGCCGTAGGAAATGATCGGCCAGCCATAGTTGCGCCCCTGTTCGACGCGGTTCAGCTCATCCCCGCCCTGCGCGCCGTGTTCGACCAGCCACAGGTTGCCTTGGGCATCCAGAGCAGCGCCCTGCGCGTTGCGGTGACCCACGGAATACACGCCGGGGCGGTGGCCGGGCAGCGTGGTGGCGGGACTGCCATCGCGGGTCAGGTGGATGACCTTGCCCTCCACCCGCATTGGATCTTGCGATTCCAGGCCGTCGGGACCGGTGCCACGATCACCTGTCGTCAGAAAGATGGTGCCATCCATCGCCTCGACGATGCGCGATCCGAAATGCCGCCCGCCCCCTGCGGGATCGCCGCTATACAGCGTTTCAAACCCTTCCAGGCTGCGGCCATCTTCGGCCAGCCGCCCCTTGCCGATCGCGGTTGCCGCACCGCCACCAACGGGAAGCGAAAAACTGAGCCAGACTTCGCGGGTCTGCGCAAAATCCCGCGGGATCATGACATCCAGCAAACCGCCCTGCCCGTCGGCAAACACGTCCGGCGTGCCGGAAACCGGGGTGATGACGTCATCCTTGACCAGAAGCAGCCGGCCGTCCCGTTCCGTCACCAGAACTGCGCCATCGGGCAGGAATGCCAGCGCCCAAGGTTGATCCAGACCTGTCACCATCGGCGTCACGATCATGGGTCCGGCCGCGGATTCCAGCGTCTGGCTTTGCGCCTGCGCGACAAGGGGTGAAGCTGCGGCCAGAAGCAATCCCGCGACCGCCCCGGCAAGCCCACCTTTGGTGGCCTGATTGGCAATGCGCGGCATTGGGGAAGTTCGGTTGATGGCACAAGAAGATGCGACAAGGGTCTGATGCATGTAGACAATCCTTTGGTTTCAACCACAGGTAAGAACAACTGTCCGAAAGAAAACCGGGATCACGGCTTTCTGACCAAACGTCAACTTGCGCACGGCAGGGCCGCGGTGAAGCGCACCTATCGGAGTGCTTCCCTTTTGATCACAAGCACACTAGGTTCGCGTTCAGGACAACGATCCAACTTGGGAGCTATCTATGAAAAAACTGCTGCTGGCCTCGGCCGCGACCGCGCTTATGGCGGGTGCCGCCTCGGCGCAAGACGTGAAACTGGGCGTGCTGCTGGGCTTTACAGGCCCGCTTGAATCCATCACCCCGTCGATGGGTGCTGGTGCCGATCTGGCGATCAAGGAAATCAACGATTCCGGCAAGTTCACGCTGGGCGCGGTTTCCGCGGTGCGCGGCGATTCCACCTGCATCGACGCTGCGGCGGCCACGGCGGCTGCCGAACGTCTGGTCACGGCTGATGGCGTCACCGCCATCGTCGGCGGCGACTGTTCCGGCGTGACCGGGGCCGTGCTGCAGAACGTGGCACGCCCGAACGGGATTGGCATGATTTCGCCTTCGGCCACGTCGCCCGCTTTGTCGACCGCCGAAGATGACGGCCTGTTCTTCCGCACCGCGCCGTCGGATGCGCGCCAGGGCGAAATCATGGCCGACATCCTGACGGAAAAAGGCATCAAATCCGTCGCGCTGACCTATACCAACAACGACTATGGCAAGGGTCTGGCCGACAGCTTTGGCGCGGCCTTCGCGGCAAAGGGCGGTTCGGTCACCATTTCGGCCCCGCACGAAGACGGCAAGGCCGACTATTCGGCTGAAGTCGCCTCGTTGGCATCGGCCGGCGGCGAGATGCTGGTGGTTGCGGGCTATGTCGACCAGGGCGGCAAGGGCGTGATCCAGGCCTCGCTCGATTCGGGTGCGTTCGACACCTTCTATCTGGTGGACGGGATGTATGGCGACGCGCTGATCCAGGCGATCGGTGAGCCGCTGAACGGGTCTTTCGGCGCGGTTCCGGGCACGGATTCCGAAGGTGCGGCGAAGTATCAGGAAATGGCAACGGCGGCGGGCTTTGATGGCACCTCGGCCTTTTCGCCGGAATCCTATGATGCGGCGGCGCTGATCCTGATGGCGATGGCGGCGGCGAATTCCACGTCCTCCGCCGACTGGACCACCAAGGTGATGGATCTGGCCAACGCACCGGGCGAGCCGATCCTGCCGGGTGAACTGGGCAAGGCGCTGGACCTGATCGCTGCTGGCACCGATATCGACTATATCGGCGCGACGGCGGTGGAACTGGTGGGTTCGGGTGAATCCGCGGGCAACTACCGCGAATATTCGATCACCGATGGCGCAATCACCACGGTCGGCTTCCGTTGATCCGTCTTTCGGCTTGACCTGACGGCGCGGCCCGGGCAGATGCCCGGGCCGTTGCCATAAGCAAACACCCCGCGACGCGGCCCATGCAAGGTCTGCGGCAATGACGGGGGTCCAGGGGAACACAGATGATCGTTGTCGAAAACCTTCACAGGCATTTCGGCGGCTTTAGGGCCGTTGACGGGGCCTCGCTGGAGATAAGGACCGGGTCCATCACCGGGCTGATCGGCCCGAATGGCGCGGGCAAGACCACCCTTTTCAACGTGATCGCCGGTCGCCTGCCGCCCACATCGGGCCGGGTGATGATGGATGGCGAAGACATCACCGGCCTGCCGCCGCATGAGTTGTTCCACAAGGGCCTGCTGCGGACGTTTCAGATTGCCCATGAATTCGGGTCGATGACCTGTCTGGAAAACCTGATGATGGTGCCTGCGCGGCAAAAGGGTGAACGGCTGATGAACGCCTGGTTCAACCGCCGCGCCGTGGCCGCCGAAGAGGCCGCCATTCGCAAAAAGGCACTGGATGTGCTGGATTTCCTGACCATCAGCCACCTGGCGGACCAGAAGGCCAGCCAGATTTCGGGCGGGCAGAAAAAGCTTTTGGAACTGGGTCGGACGATGATGGTGGATGCCAAGGTGGTTTTTCTGGATGAGGTCGGCGCGGGCGTGAACCGCACGCTGCTGAACACCATCGGCGATGCCATCGTGCGCCTGAACAAAGAGCGCGGCTACACCTTCTGCGTCATCGAACACGACATGGATTTCATCGGCCGCCTGTGCAACCCGGTCATCTGCATGGCCGAAGGCAAGGTGCTGGCGCAAGGCACGGTGGACGAGGTCAAGAATGACGAACGGGTGATCGAGGCCTATCTCGGCACCGGGTTGAAGAACAAGGTCAAGGAGGAAGCCACGCATGGCTGAACCCTTTCTGATCGGCGAGGCGATGACCGGGGGCTATGGCGGGGCAGATATCCTGCACGCCTGCACCATCGCGGTGGAAAAAGGCCAGATCGCCGTGATCGTAGGCCCCAATGGCGCGGGCAAATCCACCGCCATGAAGGCCGTTTTCGGCATGCTGAAGCTGCGCGCGGGGCATGTGAAACTGGCGGGCGAAGACATCACCGCCCTGTCGCCGCAGGCCCGCGTGGCCAAGGGCATGGGGTTCGTGCCGCAGACCCACAACATCTTTACCTCGATGACGGTGGAAGAGAACCTGGAAATGGGGGCCTTCATCCGCAGGGACGATTTCCGCGACACGCTGGCACAGGTTTATGACCTGTTCCCGGTGCTGAAGCAGAAGCGTCTGCAAGCAGCGGGGGAATTGTCGGGCGGGCAGCGCCAGCAAGTGGCGGTGGGGCGCGCGCTGATGACGCAGCCCAAGGTTCTGATGCTGGATGAACCCACAGCGGGCGTCAGCCCCATCGTGATGGACGAACTTTTCGACCGCATCATCGAAGTGGCGCGCACCGGGATTTCCATCCTGATGGTGGAACAGAATGCCCGTCAGGCGCTGGAGATTGCCGACAAGGGCTTTGTCCTTGTGCAAGGTGCCAATCGTTTCACCGACACCGGGGCCGCGCTTTTGGCCGACCCCGAGGTCCGCCGTTCCTTCCTTGGGGGTTAAGGCATGGATATCCTGAACGCCCTGATCGTTTTCCTGAACTTCGTCTTTGTGCCGGGTCTGGCCTATGGCGCGCAACTGGCGCTGGGGGCGCTGGGGGTGACGCTGATCTATGGCATCCTGCGCTTTTCCAACTTTGCCCATGGCGACACGATGGCCTTTGGCACCATGGTCACCATCCTTGTGACCTGGTGGTTCCAGTCGATGGGCATCAACTTTGGTGTTCTGCCCACCGCCCTGCTGGCCCTGCCCTTCGGTATTGCCGTCACGGCGCTGTTCGCGTTGGGCACCGACCGGGTGATCTATCGCTTTTACCGCAAGCAAAAGGCCGCGCCGGTGATCCTGGTGATGGTGTCGCTGGGCGTGATGTTCGTGATGAACGGCATCGTCCGCCTGATTATCGGGGTGGATGACCAGAACTTTACCGATGGCGAACGGTTCGTCATTTCCGCCGGTGATTTCAAGACTGCCACCGGTCTGGCCGAGGGGCTGGCGATCAAGACGACACAGGCAGTTACGGTTGCGACCGCGCTGATCGTGATGGCGCTGCTGTTCTGGTTCCTGCAAAAGACCCGCACCGGCAAATCCATGCGGGCGTTTTCCGACAATGAGGATTTGGCGCTTCTGTCCGGGATCAACCCGGACCGGGTGGTCGCCGTGACCTGGATCATTGCCGCCGGATTGGCGACCATTGCCGGGGTGCTGTATGGATTGGACAAAAGCTTCAAACCCTTTGTCTATTTCCAGTTGCTGCTGCCGATTTTTGCTGCCGCCATCGTGGGCGGGCTGGGCAGCCCGATCGGGGCCATTGCGGGCGGGTTCCTGATCGCGTTCTCCGAGGTGATGGTGACCTATGCCTGGAAAAAGGTCGTCACCTATATCGTGCCGGAAAGCATGGCGCCTGACGGGCTGCTGCAACTGATGTCGACGGATTACAAATTCGCCGTCAGCTTCGCCATCCTGATCATAGTGCTGATCTTCATGCCCACCGGCCTGTTCAAGGGGAAATCGGTATGACCCGCAACCTTGCGCTTTTCGGAACGGTCGCCGTTTTGTTCATCCTGACGGGGATGTTCCAAAGCTGGAACCTGTCGCTGTCGATCCTTGGCATTTCGCTTTTGTCGGCGATCATGGCGCTGGGGGTAAACATCCAGTGGGGCTATGCCGGGCTGTTCAACACCGGGATCATGGGCTTTACCGCGCTGGGCGGTTTGGCAGTGGTGCTGGTGTCGGCACGTCCGGTGGCCGAAGGCTGGGCCGCGGGCGGCACGGGCATTCTGGGCGGACTGTTCCTTGGCGCGGCCTCGATTGCCGCTGCCGTGTTTGCGTGGAACCGCATGGCACCGGGGCGTGCGCGGATGCTGGTAACGCTAGTGATCTGCATTGGCGGTTTTATCCTGTTCCGCATGGTGTTTGACCCCGCCGTTTCAGCGGTCGAGGCGTTCAACCCGGCGACGGCAGGCAATATCGGCGGCCTTGGCCTTCCGGCGCTGGTGTCCTGGCCGGTGGGCGGCCTGTTGGCCGCTGCTGCCGCCTGGGCCATCGGCAAGATCTCGTTGGGGCTGCGGTCGGATTATCTGGCCATCGCCACGCTGGGGATCGCGGAAATCGTCATCGCCGTGATGAAGAACGAAGACTGGCTGGCACGGGGGGTGAAGAACATCATCGACCTGCCCCGCCCTTGGCCCGTGCCCTATGAGGTGGAGTTGCAGCAATCGGCGGCGTTTGTCGATTGGGCCACGCGCTGGGGGTTCGATCCGATGACCGCATCGTCGATCATCGTGAAGCTGATGTATATCGCGCTGTTCACCGCCGTGTTGCTGGCGGTGATCTGGCTGTCGGAACGCGCGCTCAACAGCCCCTGGGGCCGCATGATGCGCGCCATCCGCGACAACGAAGTGTCGTCTGCCGCGATGGGCAAGGATGTCAAACGGCGCCACCTTCAGGTCTTCATCCTTGGCTCTGCCGTAGTGGGGATCGCAGGGGCGATGTACACGTCGATGGCGGGGCAGTTGCTGCCGGGGGAATATAACCCGCTGCGGTTCACCTTTCTGATCTGGGTGATGGTGATCGTCGGCGGATCGGGCAACAACTGGGGCGCGGTTCTGGGCGGGTTGCTGATCGGTTGGCTTTGGCTGATCGTGGAAAGCCTTGGGCCGCTGGTGATGAGCGGGATTGTGGCAGGGATGGCCGACGGCGCGTTGAAGACGCATCTGGTGGACAGCGCGCAACACATGCGCCTGCTGACGCTGGGGGTGATCCTGCTTTTGGTGCTGCGGTTCAGCCCGCGGGGATTGATCCCCGAAAAGTGACGCGCCAGTCCGTCTGACCAAGGGGCGCCCCAGCGGGCGCCCCTTTTGCTTTGCCGCAGCCGATTTTCACATGCGACATATCCGTGTCGCAAACCAACATGCCGCCGCGCCCTGCTTGCGGCCAATCTGCCTGCAATCAATGCAGGGAGTCCCCCATGAAAACCCATACCCGAGTGCTTGTGATCGGCGGCGGTGTCGTCGGCTGCTCGGTCCTTTACCATCTGACGAAACTTGGCTGGTCCGATGTGATGCTGGTGGAACGGTCCGAACTGACCTCCGGTTCCACCTGGCACGCGGCGGGGGGGTTCCACACCCTGAACGGCGACACCAATATGGCGGCGCTGCAAGGCTATACCATCCGCCTTTACAAGGAGCTGGAGGCCATCACTGGCATGTCCTGCGGGTTGCACCATGTGGGTGGCATCACGCTGGCCGACAACATGGCGCGGTTCGAAATGCTCAAGGCCGAGCGCGCCAAGCACCGCTATATGGGGCTGGATACCGAAATTCTGGGGCCAGAGGAAATTCACAAACTGACCGATGGGATGGTCAACCTCGAAGGCATTATCGGCGCACTTTATGACCCGCTGGATGGCCACCTTGACCCGTCCGGCACCACCCACGCCTATGCCAAGGCCGCCCGCATGGGCGGAGCCGAGATCGTGCTGCACAACCGCGTGCTGGAAACCAACCCGCGCCCCGACGGATCCTGGGAGGTGGTCACCGAAAAAGGCACGATCATCGCCGAACATCTGGTCAACGCGGGTGGGTTGTGGGCGCGCGAAATCGGGGCGATGGCGGGGGTTTACCTGCCGCTCTTGCCGATGGCGCACCAGTATCTGGTCACCGATGACATCCCGGAAATCATGGACATCCTGAAATCGGGGCGCGAATTCCCGCATGTGATGGACCCGGGCGGTGAAAGCTATCTTCGCCAGGAAGGCCGCGGCCTGTGCATCGGGTTCTATGAAAAGCCCTGCGAACCCTGGTCGGTCGATGGCACGCCGTGGGATTTCGGCCATGAACTGCTGAACGAACAATTCGACAAGATCGAAGACAGCGTCAATTTCGCTTATCGCCGCTTTCCGGTGCTGGAACGGTCGGGCGTCAAGCGGGTGATCCACGGCCCCTTTACCTTTGCCCCAGATGGCAACCCCCTGATCGGCCCCGTGCCGGGCCTGCGCAACTATTGGTCGGCCTGCGCCGTGATGGCGGGGTTCAGCCAAGGTGGGGGCATGGGTCTCGCGCTGGCGCAATGGATGATCCACGGCGAGGTAGAGCGTGACCCCCGCGGCTTTGACGTTGCCCGTTTTGGTGGCTGGACAAGCCCCGGCTATACCGTGCCGAAGGTGATCGAAAACTATCAGATGCGGTTCAGCGTTTCCTACCCGAATGAGGAACGCCCCGCCGCCCGGCCCTTCCGCACCACACCGATGTATGAGGTGTTTGATGGAATGAATGCCGTCTGGGGCCAGCAATACGGGCTGGAAGTGGTCAACTACCACGCCCTGCCAGGTGAGGCGCGCTATGAAGAACCGTCCTTCAAACGCTCCAACGCCTGGGAAGCCACCCGTCAGGAAGTCATGGCCGTGCGTGAAGCGGTTGGCATCAACGAGGTGCAGAATTTCGGCAAATACCGCGTGACCGGCCCCAATGCCCGCGCCTGGCTGGACCGGATCATGGCCGGCACCATCCCAAAGCCGGGCCGCCTGTCGCTGACGCCGATGCTGGCGCATTCCGGCAAGATCTTTGGCGATTTCACCGTGTCCTGCCTGTCGGAGCAGGAATTCCAACTGACCGCCAGCTATGGCGCGCAGGGCTGGCATGGCCGCTGGTTCGACATGAACATGATGGATGGCGTGCGGGTTGAAAACATTTCGGACGCACGGTCCGGTTTCCAGATCGCGGGGCCAAACGCGCGCGAACTTCTTTCTCGCGTCACGCGGGCAGATGTGTCGGCCGAGGCGTTCAAGTTCATGGATGTGAAACGCATGACGGTGGGCATGGCCAATTGCATCGTCCAGCGCGTCAGCTACACCGCCGATCTGGGCTATGAGATCTTCACCGATCACATGTCGGTGCGCCATCTCTGGGACGTGCTGTCCGAAGCGGGCAAGGATCTGGGTCTGCGCCCCTTCGGGATGCGCGCGATGATGAGCTTGCGTCTCGACAAATGGTTCGGCTCTTGGGGCCGCGAATTCAGCCCGGATTACACGCCCTGCGAAACCGGTCTCGATCGGTTTATCCGGTGGAACAAGGATGCCGACTGGATCGGCAAAGCGGCGGCAACAGCAGAAAAGGCCGCCGGTCCCAAGCGCCGCCTTGTCAGCTTTGTGGTGGATGCCACGGATGCCGATGTCGTGGCATGGGAGCCGATCTGGCTGAACGGCGCGGTGGTGGGCTATTGCACCAGCGGCGGTTACAGCCACTGGACCGACAAATCCGTCGCAATGGGCTTTTTGCCCGCCGACGCCATCACCGACGGCCTAGAATGCGAGATCGAGATCCTGGGCGAACGCCGCAAGGCCACCGTCCACCTCGCGCCCCTTTGGGATGCGGGTGGCACCAGGATGCGCGGGTGATGCCGCCCCCGCCGCGTGCATGCGCGGCGGGAGGCAAACTTCGGTCTGGCCACCAGAATGGCCCAGGCCCGCGTTGATGCCCTTTCCGGCCCCCTTTCCGGCCCCCTTGCCGAAGAACCTCGCCAATTTCATCTTGGCTCAAATACCCTTTGGGGGCGTGGGGGGCGAAGCGCCCCCACCCCTGAGCCGAAGCGCGCAAGCGCGCAGGCGAGGCAAAAGGACTGCGGGCGCAAGCCCGCGCAATCAGATCACCGCTTGACGCGCGGCGCCGCGCTTGGAAGGGTTGCGCCATGCAGCCCCATATCCTGATCCTTGCGGCCGGATCGTCGTCGCGTATGCGCGGTGGCGACAAACTTCTTGAACAGGTGGACGGCGCCCCGCAACTGGCGCGGATCACAAAGGCTGCACTGGCCACCGGCCTGCCGGTGACGGTCGCCCTGCCGCCGGACCGACCGAACCGCCAGGCCGCCCTGCGCGGGCTGGCCGCACAGTGTGTCACCGTCCCCGATCCCGCGCAGGGCATGGCAGCCAGCCTTGTGGCGGGGTTGGCCAGCATCCCCAGACATGCGGGTGTGATGCTGCTGCTGGCCGACCTGCCCGACATCACCGCCAAAGACCTTATCACGCTGCGCGACGCCTGGGCGCAGGAACCCCAGGCCATCCTGCGCGGTGCGGACTGTGATGGCACACCCGGCCATCCGGTCTGTTTGCCGCCCGATCTGCGCGATGATCTGATGACGTTGAAAGGTGATGAAGGCGCGCGGGCGGTGCTGGTCCGCCACCGCGCCCGGATGCGGCTGATCGCTTTGCCCGACCACCATGCCACGACCGATCTCGACACGCCCGAAGACTGGGCAGCCTGGCGCGCCGCGCGGGCAGGACATGCCCCATAGCCAGGCTACCCCTGCACACCACATCGTCACTTTTGTAGCCGGATGGTGCTTCACCCCTTGCACCTGCCCGGACAGGTGCGATGCTCGGCTTGCAAAGACGGCACAGGTTTTGCATGTCGCATCGGCGGGGACTGAAAGGCCATGAAAAGGCCACGGTTTTCTGGCGGTTTGATGCAAGGTCAACCCGGAACTGCGGGGAAAAGGGCTTAGATGACGACATCCGTGGATATCCGGATCCTGGTTGCTGTTGCGTGCATCCTTTTGATCTTCGCGGGTTGTCTGGCCGCGTTCCTGCGCGGTGCCTGGACCGAACGGTTTCGTCATGCTGCCAATCTTTTTGCGGCAAGCCTCGCCGCGTTGATCCTGTCAGCGGTCGGGGTTTTCCTATCGCAGGACGCCCCCTTTGTCCTGACGGCTGTCTTCATCATCACTGGCGCGCATTTCGGCATCGTCTTTGCCTATCTGTCGCTTTACGTCTCTGTGCGCCCGCACCCGGCAGAGCGGTCTGTCCTGATCGGCGCTGCCGTGCTGTGCCTTGGCCATTGGCTCCTGGCGGTGTTGTTCCAAAGCGCGGCCATGCTGATCATCAGCACATCGGTGGTCAACAGCGTGGTTGGCTTTGTGGCCGCCGCCAGCCTGTGGTCGATGGCGACCACGGCATCGCGCAGAAACCGAATTCTGGTAACTGCGCCTTTTTTCCTGATCGGCTGCGCCTATGGTGTAAGGCTGTTGCTGCTGGCCACCTTCGATCCGGCGCAATGGTTTGTGCTGGCCTCGTCGGTGATTGCCTTTGTCCTTTCCGCGTCATCGCTGTATCTGGGCTTTGCGCTGATCATCATTCGTGAAAGCGCACTTAGCGATGATCTGCGCCGCGCACGGGCGCAGAGCGACGAAATCCTGCGGCAGCGCACGCGGTTCTTTTCCCAGATCAACCATGAACTTCGCACGCCCCTGAATGGGATCGTTGGCCTGACGCGCGTCTTGTCGGGGCATGTCGCGGGCGAAGCAGGGGCAAAGACGTTGCGGGATCTGCAATCATCGGCGGCCTTGCTCAAGACCGTGGTGGATGACGTGCTGAACTTCGCCAAACTTGACAATGGCGCGGTCGAGCTTGAGGTGATCCCCTTCCATCTGCCCGATCTGGTCGATGGCCTTGCCGCGCAGTATCGGGCCATGGCCGCCGAAAAGGCGGTTGTGCTGCGCGTTTCATCCGCGCCCGGCCTTGCGGCATGGCGCAGGGGTGATCCAACCCGTTTGGGGCAGATCTTGCACAATATCCTTGCCAACGCGGTAAAGTTCACCGCCGAGGGCGAGATTTCCGTTTCCACCGCAACCACAGAGCCAGACCAGATCCGTATCTCGGTCATTGATACCGGTATCGGCATGTCAGAGGATCAGGTGCGTCACCTGTTCGAACCGTTCCGGCAGGCCACGGCTGGCACTACGCGGCAGTTCGGTGGCACCGGCCTTGGCATGAGCATCGTAAAGATGCTGGTCGAGGCGATGGACGGCCGGGTCGAGGTTCAAAGCACGCCGGACTCGGGCACACGGGTCGATGTGATCCTGCCTATGGACGCAACAGACGCCCCTCTGCGCACCGAATCCGGTCCCGCAACGACAGCACTGCCGCATAGCCCAAGCCCCGCCCCCACCCCAAGCCCCGCCCCCGCCATTGTCCCTGCCTTTGCCGGGCCGGATGGAATGCGCATCCTTTGCGTTGATGATGATGAGATAAACCGTCTGGTGCTGGAGGCCTTTCTCATCGAACTTGGGATCACCCCGGTAATGGCCGAAAGCGGTGCGGCGGCCATCGCCCTTGCGCAAGGGGACAGGTTCGATATCTATCTGATCGACATCAACATGCCCGATATGGGCGGTGTGGAAACGCTGCACGAACTGCGCCGGATTGATGCCGCCCGGCAGGGTCAACTGCCTTTGGCGGTGGCTGTCACCGCCAATGTGATGGCCGACGATATCAGGTCATACCTTGCGTCGGGCTTTGACGAACATCTGCCCAAACCCATCGTCTTTGACGATCTTTCCGACCTGCTGCATCGCGCCCAAAACCGCCAGTCGCCCAACAGCGATCTCAGGGCCGCATCGGCATAGGCAATCAATCGCGCAGGAAAACTATGCCCGTCTTGCGCGGCACGCGCGAAATCACGGCGGATTACAGATCAATGTCGTTGATAAGTGGTGCCCAAGGTCGGACTCGAACCGACACATCTTGCGATGGCGGATTTTGAATCCGCTGCGTCTACCATTCCGCCACTCGGGCCACCTGAAGAGCGGTCTACCCTGTGACCGGCGCGGCGTCAACGGGCGGAGCGCACAGAAAATGCCATCAAAGATCCTGCGTCTGAAAGGTGTCGCAGGCCTCGATCTGGCCGGTTTGCAGGCCCGTCTCGAACCAGCGCATCCGCTGTTCGCTGGTCCCGTGGGTAAAGCTGTCGGGCATCGGTCGGCGGCCTGCCTCGCGCTGTAGCGTGTCATCGCCGATTTGGGCGGCGGCGTTCATCGCTTCTTCGATATCGCCCCGTTCGATGGACCCGAACCGCGCATCCACCTCGCGCGCCCAGATGCCTGCAAGGCAATCAGCCATCAACTCGACCCGGACAGAAATTTCGTTGCCCTGCACCTGATCGACCTGTTGGCGCAGGCGGGTGGTCTGTTCCAGAACACCCAATTCGTTCTGCACGTGGTGGCCTACCTCATGTGCCACGACATAGGCGGCGGCGAAATCACCACCGGCCCCCATGCGCTGATCCAGCACGGTAAAGAACCCGGTATCCAGATAGACCTTGCGATCGGTGGGGCAGTAGAACGGCCCTGTCGCCTCGGACGCGCCGCCACAGCCGGATTGCGTATAGCCCTTGAACAACACGAGCGTCGTAGGCCGATAGTCGCGCCCCAACTGTTCGCGGAACAGGGCAGCCCAGACCTCTTCGGTATCGGCCAGCGTGACAGAGACGAACTCGCCCATGGCCTGATCCTCGGCGGTCAACTCGGTCGGCGCATCGGCGGTCACGCCGGGTTGGCCCTGCAACAGGGGGGTCACGTCGACGCCCAGGAACCAGCCCAACAGCAGCACGACGATCACGCCAGCCCCGCCGATTCCGGCCCCACGGCCACCGCCACCACCGCCGCCCGACATGCGGCGATCTTCGATGTTCCGGCTGCCCCGGCGTCCGCGCCATTCCATATCTGCACCCCTTCGGCCCTGTTCGCCTTGCTTAACATCCACACCCGTCGCAGCCAAAGGACAAACTTTCCCGCCGCGTCATGCGCCCGCGCCCGCAAGGCCGACGCAGCCCAGTCTAACGCCGCTGACCAAGGTCACGTTCCCGTTGGGTTGGCTTGCCTTTGCCCTGCCGATGGTCATTCTGCGCCCAAAGCACACACAGCCCGCCCTGGCCGCATTTCAGGCCACGCGTGCAGGAGCATATCATGACGACCGACCACCGCCGTTTTGCCATCCTGATTGCCGCAGGCGGGTCTGCCGCGATTCTGTTGGGGGCCTTTGCCTTTCAATACCTTGGCGGGCTTGCGCCCTGCCAGCTTTGCATCTGGCAACGCTGGCCCCATGCGGCGGCCATCGGGATCGGCATCCTTGCGCTGATCCTGACGCGCGGCATCCTTGGTCGCATCCTGCCGCTTGTCGGGTCGCTTGCTGCCCTGGCCAGCGCCGCCATCGGCGCCTTTCATGTGGGCGTCGAACAGAAGTGGTGGGAAGGGCTTGCCTCTTGCACCGCAGGGTCGATCAGCGGGCTTTCCACCTCTGATCTGCTGAACCCCGATGTGGCCGTGGGGGCTGTGGTGCGTTGTGACGCCATCGCCTGGTCGATGTTCGGCATTTCGATGGCAGGCTGGAACGTGATCCTGTCGGCCTTGCTGGCAATGATCTGGGTCGCGGCTTATCGCCGGTCCGTCTGAACCTGGTTGTCAGTCGCCACGCCCGATCAGGCCCCCCCGCCGATCAGGCGGGCATGTTCCTGAATGGCGAAGCGATCTGTCATTCCAGCCACGTAATCCGCCACAATCCGCGCCAATGTCACCGCATCCTGTGCCGCCGCGACATCCGCGCCCCATTCCGCAGGCAACAAATCAGGCTGCGCCATGAACAGCGGAAACAGGTCGTTGACCACCCGCGTCACCTTGGCCCGTTCGGCCATGACCGACGGCGCGCGATACATGCGGTGAAACAGGAAGGACCGGATCGCCTTGAGTTCCTGATACAGCGGCTTGGAAAACCGGATCACGGTGGTGCCCATGTGCCGGATGTCATCCACCGATTTCGGCTGTGCGGCGGTCAGGCGGTTCTGCGCCACGGCGATCACATCTTCAACCATCCGGCCAAACACCCGGCGCAACGCCTCATGCCGGCGGCGCATCCGGTCAAGACCGGGATAAAGCCGGTCCACCTCTTCAAAGGCTGGCCCCGTAACCGGCAATTCCATCAGGTCGTCTTCGGAAAACAGGCCGGACCGCAGCCCATCATGCAGATCGTGATGGCTATAGGCCACATCATCGGCAATCGCCGCCACCTGCGCCTCGGCGCTGGCATGGGTGTGCAATTCCAGATCCCAAGCGGCATTCACCTCGGCCAGCGCATAGGGCAAGGGGCCGTCATGTTTCTTGTCGGCATTCGGGCCGCGCACCGGGCCGTTATGCTTGGCAATCCCCTCCAGCGATTCCCATGTCAGGTTCAGCCCATCGAAATCGGCATAATGCCGTTCAAGCCGCGTCACGATGCGCAGCGCCTGAGCGTTATGGTCGAACCCGCCAAAGGGTTCCATCAACGCCCCCAGCGCATCTTCGCCGGTGTGGCCGAATGGCGTATGGCCCAGGTCATGCGCCAAAGCTATGGCCTCGGCCAGATCGGTGTTCAGACCCAAGACCCCGGAAATCGTGCGCGCCACTTGCGCCACCTCGATCGAATGGGTCAGACGGGTGCGGTAATAGTCGCCCTCGTGTTCCACGAAAACCTGCGTCTTGTGCTTTAGGCGGCGAAAGGCGCTGGAATGGATGATCCGATCCCGGTCGCGCTGAAACGGCGAGCGGAAGGATGACATGCGTTCAGGATACAGCCGCCCACGCGATTCCTCGGGTTGGCAGGCATAGGGGGCAAGTGTCACGCGGTTCTGCCTGTTCTTGTTGAACCTTATGGGGCATCCTATATCTGCCTGACGCTGCAAGGAACCGGATTCCATCATGGACCTCACTCTTCCCCCAAAAGTCACCGACCGTGCCTTCACCCGCCTGCGCGAGATTTGCGAAGCGACAGGTGAACAAAAGGCGCTGCGCGTCGCGGTGGAAGGCGGCGGCTGTTCCGGCTTTCAATACGACATCCGGCTTGAGGATTTGCCCGCCGCCGATGATCTGGTGCTGGAACAGGACGGCGCAAAGGTGTTGGTCGATGCGGTATCGCTGCCGTTTCTGCAAAATGCGGTGATCGACTTTACCGATGAACTGATCGGTGCGCGGTTTGTGATCCAGAACCCGAATGCCACATCTTCCTGTGGCTGTGGCACGTCCTTTTCCATGTGATCCACGCGGGTTGGGCGGAAATCCGACCCTGCCCCCCTCGTCCCTGCGCGCCATCGCGCTAGAACCGGGTCTCGATATGTGGAGTGACCCGAATGACATGCGTGCTCATGCTTGGCTCCGGCCCTATGGTGACGGCGGCGGCCCATTGGCCGCGCGCGCCCTTTGATCATGTGGTCGCCATCAACAACGCCCATGCCGTGCGCCCCGACTGGACGCATCACATCTACCCCTGGGACTATCCCAAAGACCGCCGCCCCGCCCCCGGCCCCGGCCAGCGTGCGGTGACGCAGGATGATTTCGTGCCTGCCCAGAACGCCTTTGGCGGCTTTGTCTATGCTGGCGGCACGATGGCCTTTACCGCCGCCTATTGGGCGCTGCACGCGCTCACGCCACGGGTGATCGCGGCCTTTGGCTGCGACATGCACTATCCCCCCGGCCAGACGCATTTTTACGGCACCGGCAGCGCCGATCCGCTGCGCCCCGACATCACCCTGCAAAGCCTTGAGGCGAAATCCGCCCGCCTGATGATCCTGGCCGCGATGGAGGGGTGCGCGATGGTCAACCTCTCCACCGGCCCCTCGCGCCTGGTGTTTCCGCGTGTGCCGCATGACCGCGCCAGCGATGCCCGCCCCCTGCCCTTTGACATCCGTCTGGCCGATCAGGCCCTGCGGCGCGAAGATGCCCTTGGCTACCACGTGCCATCAGGGCGCTATTGGGAACAGGCGGATCGTTTCGATCCGGCAGAACTGCATCGCCTAGATGTGCTCTGGCTCGCCGCCGCAGGGGCCGGGCTTGCCGCCACCGCCTGACTTGTGCGCCCCGCCCCCCCGTCCTAGAACAAGGGCGACAGGGAGACGCGCATGAAACTTGCCACTTTCAACATCAACGGCATCAAGGCGCGGATCGAGGCGCTGCCCGCCTGGCTGGCCGAAGCAAAACCCGATGTCGTCTGCCTGCAGGAAATCAAATCTGTCGATGAAGGCTTTCCCCGCGACCTGTTCGAAGGCATGGGCTACCGCGTCGAAACCCACGGCCAGAAATCCTTTAACGGCGTGGCCATCCTGTCGCGCCTGCCGCTGGAAGATATCACGCGCGGCCTTCCCGGCGATGACGCCGACGAACAGGCCCGCTGGATCGAGGCAACGGTGATCGCCCCCAAGGCCGCGATCCGCGTCTGCGGCCTCTATCTGCCGAATGGCAACCCGGCACCGGGGCCGAAATACGATTACAAACTTGCCTGGATGGCCAGGATGGAGGCGCGGGTGCGCAGCCTTCTGGACACCGAACAGCCGCTGGCCTTTTGCGGCGATTACAACGTGATCCCACAGGCTGAGGATGCCGCCAAACCCGACGCATGGGTCACGGATGCGCTTTTCCTGCCCGAAACCCGCGCCGCCTATCGCCGCATCCTCAACCTCGGCCTGACCGAAGCGTTTCGCACCCGCGAGCCGCGCCCCGGACACTATTCCTTTTGGGATTATCAGGCCGGCGCATGGGAGCGGAACAACGGCATCCGCATCGACCATCTGCTCTTGTCGCCGCAATGTGCCGACCTTTTGCTGGACGCCGGGATCGATAAGGGCGTGCGCGGCGGTGAAAAACCGTCGGACCACGTGCCGGTCTGGGTCGAACTCGACGCCTGAACCTTCCGCCCCGCGCCAATCACGGATACGTGATGCGGCAAAGTCACAGGGTGGCGGCACATCGTGGCCACGCAAAGATGGTGGTTGCGGCGGGTTCCGCGCGGTCTATCGTCCGCCTGCATCCCATATGATGGAACCCATCCCCATGCCGCGCCTTCCCCTTTTCGGCCTCTCCGCAGTTTTCACAGCCCTGATCGCCCTGCCCGTCGCCGCGCTTGACCGGCAGGTGACGCTGGTGAACAACACCGGCTTTACCATCGTGGAATTCTACGGATCGAACACTGGGTCCGGCACATGGGAAGAAGACATCCTCGGCCCGGATGTCCTGCCATCGGGATCATCGGTGGTGATCAACTTCGACGATGCTACAGGCTATTGCATGTTCGATTTCCGCGCCGTGTTCAATGATGGCGACGTGCTGGAACGGGGCGGCGTGAATGTCTGCGAGATCGGGACGTTCACCTATGAATGACGGCAGCCTTGAATAAGGGCGCCACCAGCCCTTTCATCTTGGCAAAAATACCCAATTCCACCACCGATCATCCCGCGGTGACATCAAGGCCATAAAGCCAGTCAAACCGCCGCAATGCCATGCCGGGTGCCATCTTGCCGGCCATGCGCAGCGCCGCATGGCCCACGGCGCGGCGCACACCGGACAGGTGATAATTGCGCGCATTGGCATTGGCCGCCGCCACGATCCGGGCGCAACGGGGCGCGCGCGCCGTCTGAAAGGCCGCCAGCGCCGCCGCATCGCCGTCATGCCCGGCAAGGCAGGCGGCCAACACCCAGGCATCCTCCAGCGCCATATTCGCCCCTTGCGCCAGGAAGGGCAGCGTCGGATGGGCCGCATCGCCCAGAATGGTCGCCGCACCCCGATCCGTCACCTGGTGCCAGCGCCGCGCCACGGGGTGACGGAACAGCCCCCACAGCCAGACATCCTCGACCCGGTCCAGCCAAGCCCGCACGCGGGGGGAAAACCCGGCAAAGGCCAGCCGCAGTTCCATCGGGTCATCGCGCAGCGACCAGCCCTCCTGCACCCAGCGCCGCCGTTCTTCGACCGCCACGATATTGCGCCATGCCCCGCCCCGCAGCGGATAGCTTACCAGATGCCGTCCGGGGCCCATATGCACCTCGGCCTCTGCCGCATCACCGGGATCATTCGGAATAACCGCCCGCCAGGCAACCTGGTTGGTAAAGAACGGCGCAACAGCCCCGTTGATTGCCGCACGCAGCGGCGAATGCAGGCCGTCCGCCCCGATCAGCAGCCCCGCCTCCTGCATCCCGCCCTCTGCCATCATCAGCATGGGCCGGTCCTGCGCAAGATCGACGCTGTCCACCTTTTGCAACAGGCGCAGATCTACCCCCGCCGCCCGCGCCCCGTCCAACAGCAGCGCGATCAGGTCGGCCCGGTGGACGAAATGCCACCCCAGTTCCGGTCGCAGTCGCGCCAGATCCATTCGCAAAACCGCGCGCCCGTCCAGCCCGTCCCGCAGCACCACCGCCTGTGCGCGCAGCGACACCGCCTCCAACGCGGGGCCAAGCCCCAGCGCCCGCAAAACCGCCGCTCCATTCGGGCTGACCTGCAAGCCTGCCCCCACCTCGCGGATGGCATCGGCCTGTTCCAGAACCGTCACGGATGCCCCACGCAGGGCCAAGGCCCGCGCCACAGCCAACCCTGCCACACCCGCGCCCAACACCGTTACCGGCCGCCCGATCAGGCTCATGCCCATGCTCCCAATGCAAAACGCCGAACCCTTGGGTCCGGCGTCATTTTCTGCGTGTCGGCCGCGCCCTGCAAGGGCCGCCGCGATCATTCTTCCCGATGCACCTTTTCCCGGCGCTCGTGCTTTTCCTGCGCTTCCAGCGTCATCGTGGCGATGGGGCGTGCATCCAGACGCTTCAGGCTGATGGGTTCGCCGGTCATTTCACAATAACCGTATTCGCCATTGTCGATCCGCCGCAACGCCGAGTCGATCTTGGCCACCAGCTTGCGCTGCCGGTCACGGGTGCGCAGTTCCAGTGCACGATCGGTTTCTTCGCTGGCCCGGTCCGCGATATCCGGCACATTGCGCGCCGAATCTTGCAGGTTGTCGATCGTCTCTGCCGATTGTTCCAGCAGCTCGGCCTTCCAGTTGATCAGCTTGCGCCGGAAATATTCCAGCTGCCGATCATTCATGAACGGTTCATCTTCGGCTGGCCGGTAATCGTCTGGAAGAAACACCTCAGGCTTCATAACTGCTGTCTCCGTCTGGTCGGACCGCGCCGACAGGGGGTCTGCTTGCATGGCGGGCTCCTGTTGGCCGTGCATCTAGACCATCGCCGACCGATTGTCACTAGCAGTTGCGACGGAAATGCACGGCAGCTAGGGTTTCAGGCGAAACCTTATCCCTCTGCGAGATCACATGAAGTTTACCTCCACCGCGGGCTATGTGGCGACCGATGATCTGACCCTTGCGGTCAATGCCGCAGTCACCCTGCAACGCCCCCTGCTGGTCAAGGGCGAACCGGGTACGGGCAAGACGGAACTTGCGCGGCAGGTGGCGCAGGCGCTGGATATGCCGCTGATCGAATGGCATGTGAAAAGCACGACAAAGGCGCAGCAAGGCCTTTACGAATATGAAGCCGTCAGCCGGTTGCGCGACAGCCAGTTGGGCGATGCGCGGGTGAATGATGTACGCAACTATATTCGCAAGGGAAAGCTGTGGCAGGCCTTTGCCGCCCCGTCCCGCGTAGTGCTGCTGATTGATGAGGTGGACAAGGCCGACATCGAATTTCCCAACGACCTGTTGCAGGAACTCGACCGTATGGAATTCCACGTCTATGAAACTGGCGAAACCATCCGGGCCACACATCGCCCGGTGGTGGTCATCACCTCCAACAATGAAAAAGAGCTGCCAGATGCCTTCCTGCGCCGCTGCTTCTTTCATTACATCCGATTCCCCGACATGGATACGATGCGTGCCATCGTTGCCGTCCACTTTCCTAGCGTCAAACCCGCCCTGCTGACCGCCGCCCTGACCCAGTTCTACGAATTGCGCGAGGTGCCGGGCCTGAAGAAAAAGCCGTCAACATCCGAGGTTCTGGATTGGCTGCGCCTTCTGCTGGCCGAAGATCTGGCCCCAGAAGACCTGCGCCGTGAGGGTGGGCCTGCCCTGCCGCGCCTGCATGGCGCGCTTTTGAAGAACGAACAGGACGTTCATCTTTTTGAAAGACTGGCCTTCATGGGACGCGCCACCCGTTAAGGTTTGCGCGCCCCACCGCCGGGGCCGAATCGCCAGATTTCGCCATGACTTGGACACAGTTATGCCACAAAGCGATCACGGATCGGCGTATTTATGACACATTTGGTAATTTGGCGTGATCGCCGCGCACAGATGCGGTGTGCGCCGTCCCAACCGGCACGATCCGTAGTCTGACATTGGTCGCCATCTTTTCCCGGAATTGACACCGGGCCGCCCTGATACCGACACTTGCTAACATCCTAGTGCGGGCATCCGTTTCTGTCTGTGATGGTGATCAGTTTGACCGTGTCCTTGTGCAAAGGCCTGCCCGTCGTCCCGCGCTGCGCGGGTTTGACCGGCCACTTGCGGGATGCGGGCGGCTGTCGCTGTCACAGCGGTTCCGGTCTGACGGCGCGGGGGCGTCGTCGGATCTTGTGTAGCAGACCTGCGGCTATTCCGCCGGGGTCTGGTGTTGGTCTGGCCGAAAGGCCGTTGGTTCATAATGAAAGCAGAGCTGCCACTCATGCGTATTCCAAAGGCCCTTGCGGCCCTTATCCTGACCCTATCCGCTTGCGCACCCGCACCCGTGGCACAGGTGGCCATGAACCGCCCTGCCCCGGCCATGTCCGGCACGACGCTGCCACCGATGCAGGGCTTTGCGGTGCAGACGGCGCCGGTGGCCACGCGCAGCAATGCCGACATTGCCCGCGACATCCTTGATCTGGAATTCCTCATGGAAAGCGGGCGCGCCCTGCCCGCCCTAAGCCGATTTGAGGGGCCGATCACCGTGGCCATCACCGGCGATGCCCCCGCCACCGCGCATCCCGATCTGGCGCGTGTCATGGCCCGCCTGCGCGGCGAGGCCGGGATCGACATTCGCCCCGCCCCTGTCGGCACGCGCGCGGCCATCACCATAGATTTCCAACCCCGCGCCGCAATGCGCCGGCTGGTGCCATCGGCGGCCTGTTTCGTGGTGCCGCGCGTGTCGTCCTTTGCCGAATACCGCGCCGCCCGCAGCGCGGGGCTGACCGATTGGACCACCGTCACCCGGCGTGAAACCGTGGGCATCATTGTGCCTTCGGATACCTCGCCGCAAGAGGTGCGCGATTGCCTGCACGAAGAACTGGCACAGGCCGTGGGTCCGCTGAACGATCTCTATCGCCTGCCCGACAGCGTGTTCAACGATGACAATTTCCACACCGTTCTGACCGGCTTTGACATGCTGGTGCTGCGCGTGCATCACGACGCCGCCCTGCAATCGGGCATGTCCCGCGCCGAGGTGGCCGCCCGTCTGCCCGCCATCCTGGCCCGCCTGAACCCGGCGGGCGAAGGCCGCGCCAGTGCCGGTGGCTCCAACATGGCGCCCCGCGCCTGGATTGACGCGGTCGAGGCGGCCATCGGCCCTCGCGGTTCGGATATGGCCCGCCGCCGTGCCGCCGAACGGATGCTGTCCATCGCCCGCGCGCAGGGCTGGCAGGACAACCGGCTGGCGTTTTCCTACTTTGCCCTGGGCCGCGCCCAGGTGGGCAGCGACATCGCCGCCGCCACCGCGGCCTTCCGCGAAGCACAGCGCATCTGGCAACGCCTGCCGGGCGGCGAGGTGCGGTCTGCCCATGTCGACATGCAGCTTGCCGCCTTCGCCCTTGCCCAAGGCCGCCACCCCGAGGCGCTGGCCCTGACGGACCGCGCCATCCCGGTGGTGCGACGGGCGGAAAATGCCGCCCTCCTCGCCACGCTTTTGATGATCCGGGCCGAAGCGAACGAGGCGATCGGCCGCCCCGATCTGGCGAAAGAGGCGCGTCTCGACAGTCTGGGCTGGGCGCGCTATGGGTTCGGCACGGATGCGATGATCCGCGCGCGGCAATCCGACATCGCGGGTCTGGCCGCATCCGGCCGCAGCGGCTGACACGGGCAGGCATGGCTTGCCCCGGCCAAGGACAAGACAGGGGCAAGGCAGGCATGATCGTGATCGCAGGGTTGGTTCTGGGGGCTGCCTATGGCGCGCGCAAGGCGCTTAAATCGGGCGGCAAACAGCTTGACGCCCTGCAATACGGCGCCGGCTATGGCATTGCCTTCGCGCTTCTGGGCCTGTTCCTGACGCTGTTCATCGACCGCATGGTGTAAGGGGTCGGCATGTTCCTGCCCTTCTTCGCAAGGCTGCGGCAGGAAGGCGTGCCGGTTTCGCTGCGCGAATACCTTGCCTTTCTGGAAGGCATGGCCGCAGGTTTGGTGACGTATGACGTAGACGGCTTTTATCATCTGGCCCGTGTTGTGATGGTCAAGGATGAACGCCATCTTGACCGCTTCGACCGCGCCTTCGCCGCCGCCTTCAACGGGTTGGAGACGATTACAGCCGATCAGGTGCTGGACGCCATCGACCTGCCCCGCGACTGGCTGGAAAAGCTGGCCGAACGCCACATGACGGCCGAGGAACGCGCCCAGGTTGCGGCCCTTGGCGGGTTCGAGGCGCTGATGGATACACTCCGCAAGCGGCTGGCAGAACAGAAGGGCCGTCATCAGGGCGGGTCCAAATGGGTGGGCACAGCCGGAACCAGCCCCTTTGGCGCCTATGGCTATAATCCCGAAGGCGTGCGGATCGGGCAAGGCGAAAGCCGTCACCAGCGCGCGGTAAAGGTCTGGGATCGGCGCGAGTTTCGCAATCTTGACGATTCGGTCGAACTCGGCACCCGCAACATCAAGGTGGCGCTCCGCCGCCTGCGCCGCTGGGCGCGCGATGGCGCGGAACAGGAACTGGATCTGGAAGGCACCATCCGCGCCACCGCCGATCATGGCTGGCTGGATGTGCAAACCCGCCCCGAACGGCGCAATGCGGTGAAGGTGCTGCTGTTTCTGGATATCGGCGGGTCGATGGACCCCTATGTGAAGGTGCTGGAGGAACTGTTCTCCGCCGCCCGTTCGGAATTCAAGCACCTCGCCCCGTTCTATTTTCACAACTGCCTGTATGAGGGCGTCTGGCGCGACAACCGCCGCCGGTGGGACGACCAGACCCCGACGATGGATCTTTTGCGGACCTATGGCAGCGATTGGAAATGCATCTTCGTGGGCGACGCCAGCATGTCGCCCTATGAAATCCTGCACGCGGGTGGCGCGAACGAACATTGGAACCCGGAACCCGGCAAGCTGTGGCTGGAACGCGCCTGCGCGCAATGGCCCCGACATCTGTGGATCAACCCGATGCCCGAGGCGCATTGGGGTTATACCCAATCCACCCGCCTGATCCGTGACATCTTTTCAAACCGCATGGTTCCGATGACACTGGATGGGATCGCACGTGGGATAAGGGAACTCAGATGATCCGGCGGCTCTGGCGCAAAAGCCCGGTCTTGACGTTTGCCTTCGCGCTGGCCTTGGCGGCGACGCTGTTCTTTGCCGGGCGGGCGGTGATGTTTGCCGTCACGTTGTCCTACCGCGCCGAATTGCCGGTCGCGGGCTGGATGACCCCGCGCTATATCGCCAGAACCTATGGCATCGAACGGGACGATCTGGCGCTGATCCTGTCGACCGCCGACCGGGATGACTTGCGCCAGCCGCTTTACACCATCGCCCGCGAACAGGGGGTTTCGGTGCTTGACCTGATCGACGGGGTGCAACAAGCCATCGACCTGCGGAATGTCGGGGAATGACCGAAACCCTGCTTGCCCTTGTGCCGGAATGGGGCGCGGTGCTGCTGGCGCTGGTCAATGTGCTGGCCTGCCTTGCGCTGCCTGTCCCGGCCTCGCTGGTGATGCTGGCGGCGGGGGCCTTTGCGGCGGCGGGCGATCTGGATGCGCTGCCGTTGTGGATCGGGGCGATGGCGGGTGCCCTTTTGGGTGATCAGTCGGGATACTGGATCGGTCGGGGGCTTGGCCCGCGTCTTATGGTGCGTCTGTCGCGCCGCCGCCGCAGCGCCGCCCTGGTCCGCCGCGCCGTGGCCTGGCTGGACAAGCGCCGCTTGCCCGCGATCTTTCTGTCGCGCTGGCTGACCTCGCCCCTGTCGCCCTACATGAACTTTGCCGCAGGCGCGGCGCGGATCAACTGGCTGGGCTTTACCTTGCCCGCCGCTGCGGGGGCCTGTGTCTGGGTGTCGATCTATATCGGCCTTGGCTACAGCTTTTCCGGCGATCTGGAGGCGTTGGGTTCGGTTCTCGCCAACCTTGTTGCGGCCATCGCAGCGGGGATGGTGGCCGTCGTCCTGTGGCACCTGCTGGGCCGCAACGGTGATCATGGCCCCGAGGATGACGCAGAGGACACCGCCGAACGCGGCGCATCCGAAGGCGACAAACTGGATGATCGGCACGATCCGCTTCCCTGAAGCTGTGATCGCTCTCGTTCAACGCCCCCTTCCCTTGGCCCGATTTCCCCCCATATTCTTGGCTATGGCAGCACTTCTGATCCCCACCCTCATCGCCATCGGCTATGCGCTGATGATGTATCGTTTTTCCGTCTGGCGAACGGCCAAGATGCTGGACGCGCAATCCCGCCCGCTGACCGACCCGTCCATCACCCGCCTTGCGGACCGAATGGCGGCGTCGCTGAATATCCCCTCCATCCCGGTTCACGTGTTCGAGGTAGAGCCGGTCAATGGCCTTGCCGCCCCTGACGGGCGCATCTTCCTGACGCGCGGATTTCTGAACCGCAAGATGCGCGGTGAGGTGACGGCCGAAGAACTGGCCGCCGTCATCGCACATGAACTGGGCCATGTCGCCCTTGGCCATACCCGGCGGCGGATGATCGACTTCACCGGGCAGAATGCGGTTTTTGTCGTGCTATCGGCGGTGCTGAACCGTTTCCTGCCCTTCATCGGTATCTGGATTGCACAGCTTCTGTCCGGTGCGCTGGCCGCCCGCCTGTCGCAGCGCGATGAATATGAGGCGGATGCCTATGCCACGGCCCTGCTGCTGAAATCCGGCATCGGCACCGATCCGCAAAAGACCCTGTTTCGCAAGCTGGACGCCATGACAAAGGGCAATCGCGGCGAAATGCCCGCCTGGCTGCTGTCGCACCCGTCCAGCGCCGACCGGATTGCCCAGATCGAGGCGAATGAACGCCGCTGGCTTCAGCCCGCCTGATCCGGGGTGGCCAGATTGGCTGTCACCGCCTTCGCCAATCGTGGCAGGCTGGCCCGTTTCAACAGCGCCTTGAGCGATACAGGCCCGCCCGCCATCTCTTCGGCCCGCGCATGAACGCGGGCAATCACCGCACCCGCACGCGCCGGATCACCCGACCACAACTCCCACAGAAATCCATCCGGGTCACGGCGCGCCAGCCCTTCGGCCGCCAACACATGCCGGGGAAAATCCTGCGCGTTGAAGGTGACGATGGCATCGGCATGGCTGGCCACCGCCACGGCCAGCACGTGCCGGTCATTGTCATCAGGCAGCACCAGCCGCGCCTCTATTCCCGGCGCGGCGGCCTGCATGGCACGCGGAAAGACCGCGCGCATCACCGCAGCCGTCCCGCGGGACTGTGCCTCGGCCCCCGGACCCAGCTTGACCGTCGCCCGCGCCCATTCCTCAAGGATGCGTTCTGACCATCGCGGTTCATAAAGCCCCGCCTCGGCCATCCCCAGCAGCAGATCCCGCAGGACGGGTGGAAACAGCACGCAGGCATCCAGAACCGCGCGCATCAATCCAGACGGAAGAACAACGATTTCAAGTATCCGCTTTCGGCCAGTTGCGGCAGCATCGGATGATCCGCCCCGGCAAAGCCTGTGTGCAACAATTGCCCCCGCCGCCCCCCGCGCCCGATCCCGCGGGCCGATGCGTTGCGGAACGCCTGCAAATCCACCGCATGGGAACAGGAACACAGCACCAGATACCCCCCCGGCGCCACCAGCGGGGCCGCCAGCCGCGCAATCCGTTCATACGCGCGCAAGCCCGCCTCCAGCGCCGGTTTCGCGGGCGCAAAGGCCGGCGGATCGCAGATCACCAGATCGAACTTCGCGCCTTCGCCCCCCAGCGCCTCTAGCACCGCAAAGGCATCACCCTGCCGGGTGCTGAAACGCTCAGTTACACCAGTGGCCCGCGCGCCCTGTTCGGCCAGCGCCAGGGCCGGGCTTGATGCATCCACCGCCAGCGCGCTTGCCGCGCCGCCCGCCAAAGCCGCCAGCGCAAATCCCCCCACATGGGTGAACACATCCAGCACCCGTGCGCCCTGTGCCAGACGGGCGGCAAAGGCATGGTTCGGGCGCTGGTCATAGAACAGCCCGGTCTTTTGGCCGCCGGTCACATCGGCCATATAGGTGGCCCCGTTCATCGGCACAGCCACCGGCCCATCCACCGCCCCTGCCAGAACCACAGTTTCTTCGAACAGCCCTTCCAGCCCGCGTGACCGACCGGTGCCATTCTTGACCACGGTCGATACCCCTGTCACCGCCCGCAAGGCCGACACCAAGGGCGCGATCAGCACTTCGGCCCAGGCGGCATTGGGCTGCACCACCGCCACATCGCCGAACCGGTCGATCACCACGCCGGGCAAACCATCGGCCTCGGCATGGACCAACCGATAGAAGGGCGCATCGAACAGCCGTTCGCGCAAATCCAACGCACGGCGCAGTCGGGCGGCAAACCACACCTCGTCGATCACGGCCGCCGGATCACGGTCCAGCATCCGCGCCACGATTTTGGATTTCACGTTGACCGTGACCAGACCCAGCACACGCCGTTCGCCATCCTCCAGCACGGCCAGCGCGCCGGGCGGGATGTTGCCGGTGCGCCGGTCCATCACCAGCTCATCAGCGTAAACCCAAGGGAAGCCGTGCCGAATGGCCCGCGCCTCTGCCTTGGGCCGCAGCCGCACCACAGGAAGCCCGGACTCAGGACGATCAGAGCCGGGCGCATCATCGGAAATGGAAGAAGGGGAGGACATCATGCCCTCCCCTTACCCCGTCCTGCTCGATTGCGAAAGTGTCAGCGCGCGATCGGTGTCGGCTCTGCTGGGTTTTGCGTGGCGCGCGCCACCAGGTTCGGATCGGTGACCGCGCCGGACAGTTCCCGCCGCAGCGTTTCCACCAGCTTTTCGGTCACCACCACCTTCTGCGTGCGCCCGGCCTGTTCTTCGGCAATCGCCGCCTGCCCACCCGCCGCCTTGGCATTGGCCTCGACGCGGCGAGGGCCATCGATCACGGCACCCGTTGCGGCATCGCGCACCGTCAGGTTGAACACCATGTTATGCGTGCCACCCACCGAATAGCGGGTCTTTTCCGTCACGCCGTGGAACCGCACAATCTCCAGTTCCAGCACCGCCTGCATCGGCCCGGCCATCGTGGCGGTCGCCTGCGCCGCTGCGGCCTGAAAGATTGCTGCAATCTGCGTGTGGCGATCACCCATGGCATCGCCACGCCAGACGATGTCGGCCATTGGATAATAGCCGTTCTTCTCGGACACCTTCAACGACCGTGGGACGGCGATCTGCACATCAGCGACGGTGTAAAGCGGGGCCACCACACGCGGCCCATCGGTGCGCGGCGCCTCCATCCCGCGGGACGCCAGCGTCAGCCCGTCATTGGAAACACTGCGCGACGCCGGTTCACTGCTGACGCAGGCCGAAAGCACCAGCGCAAGGCCAAGGGCGGCGAATTTTGTGATACTATTCATGTCCATACCTCCGGGCTTCTGCCCAATTCACTGAACCGAGGTATGCGAATCGAATGTGGCCGAATTTGGATACCGGTCGAACATTTCAAAGTTTTAGGCCCGACTTGGAAACAATCGGCATCGACAATGGCAATAATGTCGATCTTCCTATACATCCGGGCAAGAAGCCGCCGATCGACCGCCCGCAAAGACAGACTGCAACGACCGGCAAGGGGCATGACGACAACCCGCAGCGGTTGTTAGCGCTAACAGAATCTGTTATCCTGCCCAAAGCCGCCGCCGAAGGAGTCGTCCATGTCGCTGCACCCCGCCATTGCCCGTGTCACCGACCGTATCCGTGCCCGCTCGGCCGACAGCCGGGGGGCGTATCTGGAACGGCTGGCCCGCGCCGCCAAGGATGGCCCGGCGCGTGGCCATCTTGCCTGTGGCAACCAGGCCCACGCCTATGCCGCAATGGGCGACGACAAGGCCGCGCTGGCTGCGGGCCGCGCCCCGAATATCGGCATCGTCACCGCCTATAACGACATGCTGTCCGCCCATCAGCCCTTTGAAACCTATCCCGGCCTGATCCGCGATGCCGCCCGCAAGGCCGGTGCCACGGCGCAGGTGGCGGGCGGCGTGCCTGCGATGTGCGATGGCGTGACGCAGGGCCAACCGGGGATGGAACTGTCGCTTTTTTCCCGTGATGTCATCGCGCTGGCGGCGGGCGTTGCCATGTCGCACAACACCTTTGACGCCGCGCTTTACCTTGGCGTCTGTGACAAGATCGTCCCCGGCCTGATCATAGCCGCAGGCAGTTTTGGCCATGTCCCGTCGGTCTTTGTTCCCGCCGGACCCATGACATCGGGCCTTCCGAACGAAGAAAAGTCAAAGGTGCGCAACGCCTTTGCCGCCGGTGAAATCGGGCGGGATCAGTTGATGGCCGCCGAAATGGCCTCCTATCATGGCCCCGGCACCTGCACATTCTACGGCACTGCCAATACCAACCAGATGCTGATGGAATTCATGGGCCTGCACCTGCCCGGTGCCAGCTTCGTCAACCCCGGCACCCCCCTGCGCGAGGCGCTGACCATCGCCGCCGTCGAACGCGCGGCGCAGATCACCGCGCTTGGCAATGATTTCCGCCCGGTGGGCGAGATTCTGGATGAACGCGCCTATGTAAACGGCCTTGTCGGCCTGATGGCGACGGGCGGGTCCACCAACCTTGTCCTGCACCTGCCCGCAATGGCCCGCGCCTCTGGCGTGATCATCGATCTTCAGGATTTCGCCGATGTATCCGAGGCCGTGCCGCTGATGGCCAAGGTCTATCCCAACGGGTTAGCCGACGTGAACCATTTCCACGCGGCCGGCGGGCTGTCCTATATGATCGGCCAATTGCTTGATGCGGGCCTCCTGCACCCCGATGCCAAGACCGTGGCCGGTGACGGCCTGTCGCTTTACCGGCAGGAACCCACGCTTCAGGGCGGCAAGCTGTCGTGGAAGGATGGCGCCAACGAAACCCAGAACGACCGTATCCTGCGCCCGGTCAGCAATCCGTTTCAGCCGTCAGGTGGCCTCAAACAACTGACCGGAAATCTGGGGCGCGGCGTGATCAAGGTTTCTTCCGTCGCCGCCGACCGCCACGTGATCGAAGCGCCCGCCCGCATCTTCCACGATCAGGATGACGTCAAGGCCGCCTTCAAGCGCGGCGAATTCACCACCGACACCGTGGTCGTCGTCCGCTTTCAAGGCCCGCAGGCCAACGGGATGCCGGAACTGCATTCCCTTACCCCCACACTCTCGGTCTTGCAGGATCGCGGCCTGCGCGTGGCGCTTGTCACCGATGGCCGGATGTCGGGCGCATCGGGCAAGGTGCCTGCCGCCATCCACGTCTCGCCCGAAGCGGCGACCGGCGGCCCGCTGGCAAGACTTCGGGACGGCGACATCATCCGTCTGGATGCCGATGCCGGCACGCTGACCGTTCTGGCCCCCGATTTCGACAGCCGCACCCCCATCACCGTCGACCTTTCCGCCAACCGCTTCGGCATTGGCCGCGATCTGTTTGACGCCTTCCGCCGCAACGTCGGCCCCGCTGAAACCGGTGCCGCCGTCGTTGTCTGACGCATCGCTTCGCTCGTGTTCTGCCTGAAAGTATCCTGCGGGGGTCAGGCACCGCGTTCGCCACGGGATCAAGAACCGGCGGCGGACGCGGTGCAAAGCCCTCGGGGATCGCCGCCCCTCCCCAACGCCAGAGGTTCCCGATGACCCCCACCGAACAATCCGCCGCCGCCCTCAAGGTTTGCCTGCTTGCCCCTGTCGTTCCGGTCCTGGTGATCGACGATCTGGCCCATGCCGCCCCCCTCGCCCACGCGCTCGTCGCAGGGGGTCTGCCTGCGCTGGAAGTCACGCTTCGCACCCCCGTGGCGCTGGAGGCGATCCGCGCCATGGCAGATGTCGAAGGCGGGATGGTCGGCGCAGGCACGCTTCTTACCCCCGCCGATGTGAAGGCCGCGAAAAAGGCCGGCGCCACATTTGGCGTAAGCCCCGGTGCCACCGACGCGCTGATCAAGGCCTGCGAGGATGAGGGACTTCCCCTTCTGCCCAGTGCCGTGACCGCGACTGAAATCATGCTCTTGCTGGAACGCGGCTATACGGTGCAAAAATTCTTTCCCGCCGAACAATCGGGCGGCGCGGCCTTTCTCAAATCCATCGGCAGCCCGATCCCGCAGGTGCGCTTTTGCCCGACAGGCGGCATCAGCCTGAAGAACGCCCCGGATTACCTGTCGTTAAAGAACATCCTCTGCGTCGGCGGTTCCTGGGTCGCACCAAAGGACGCGATGGCCGCTGGCGATTGGGCCGCAATCACCCGACTTGCCGCCGAAGCACGCGCCCTGCGCGGCTGATCCATCACTGGCGTGTCTGGCAAGGGCGTGTCTGGCAAAGGCGTGTCTGGCAAGGGCGTGCCCATCGCAGGCTTGCCCGACTCCCCATGACCGTGCAGACTGCATCGGTCGCGTCTCTTGGGGGGAAACGCACTATGACCGGACCCAGCTTGCAAACCTGCCTCTGGTTCGATGATCAGGCCGAAGAGGCGGCGCAAACCTATGTCACGCTGCTGCCGGGATCAAAGATCATTCAGGTCTTTCCCCGGCGCGGCGGAGAAGGGGCCTTTCTAGTGCATCTGTCGCTGCTTGGCCAACGCTACAGCTTTCTCAACGGTGGTCCGCATTACCGCCTGTCGCCTGCCGCGTCGATCGAAGTGCATCTGGACACCCAGGCCGAGGTTGATCTTCTCTGGCACGCGCTTTTGCAGGGTGGCACCGCCCAACGCTGCGGCTGGCTGGTGGATCGTTTTGGCGTCAGTTGGCAGATCATCCCGCGCAGCCTGATCCGACTGCTGCAATCCGGCGACGCCGCACAGGCCGCCCGCGTGACCGAAGCCATGATGGACATGATCAAACTGGACGGCCCCGCGCTTGAGGCGGCCGCACGCGGTTAGGCGGCCTTACATCAAAAATCGCCTAAGCCCCACCAACACGCGCCGCGCGCCCCCCCCGCCGCTTGGGTGTGTCCGGCGTCATCAACCCATCCTCCAGCACCTTCGACATCGGATGCTCTGGTGCGCCCAACGCATATTCTGCGATCAACACCCGGACCGCATCCTTCATCGGTGCATCCACCGGCAGGCTTAGCGCCCAGTCGACAAAGATCGACCGGCATTCCCCCGCCGTGATCCCCTCGATCCGATAGCTTTCCCGCACCAACCCCTTGGGGTCCGCCTCATTCAATCGCACTGCCCGTCTCCCCATTCCCTGCTCCCTCAGCCTGGGCGTTACCTGCCGCGAGGTGCCTGGAAATCACCCCCGCTGCCAGGTCTGCCAAACGCTCCAACCGCGCCGACAGGGCCGCCACCTCAGCCTCTTCCGTCTCGCGCAGCAGAAAGGCCCGCGCTCCTTCGCCCAGCTTGTCCACATCCAGCGTGCCTTCGGTGATAAGACGCCGACCAGCCTGCAACCGCCACATCAACCTGTAGGTCTGCAACAGGGTCGTCGCGTCCGAATCCGACAGGATGCCACCCTTTCGCCCCGCCTCGATCTGCCCTTCCACACCCCGAACGGGTGATCCCGTCAACAGCGCCGCCATCTGCGCCATCAATTCGATGTCCATCAAGCGGCCGGGGCCATCCTTGGCCTCCCACACCGCGCGGCCGGGCTTGAACGCCTGCAACCGCGCCCGCATCTCGGCCACATCCTTGCGCACCGCTGGCCCCTTGCCCTTGTCGCGCAGCAGATCCCGGCGAAACGCCTCAACCTTTCCGCGCAACTCCACCGCCCCGGCCAAAGGCCGCGCGCGGGTCAAGGCCAGATGTTCCCAGGTCCAGGCCTCGGTTTCCTGATAGCTGGTGAAAGACCCGATCGCCGTGGCCACCGGTCCCTGCCGCCCGCTGGGCCGCAGCCGCATATCCACCTCATAAAGCCGTCCCTCGGCCATCTGCGCCGTCAAGGCCGTCACCAAAGCCTGCGTCAGCCGCGCATAATAGGCCCGCGTGGCAAGCGGGCGCGGCCCATCGGATGCCTCTATTCCTTCGGCGTCGTAGATCACGATCAGGTCCAGGTCGGATGCCGCGTTCAACCGCGCCGCCCCCAGCGACCCCATGCCCAGAACCACCGCCCCCTGCCCCGGCAAAGGCCCATGCTTGCGGGCAAATTCGCCACAGACGACGGGCCACAGCGCAGCAATCACAGCATCGGCCAGATCGGCATATTGCTTGGCCGCCTCAAAGGCATCGACCAGCCCGCGCAGATGATGCACCCCAACCCGGAAATGCCATTCCTTCAACCCGCGCCGCACAGCATCCAGCTTGCGCTCATAATCCGGGGCGTCGCCCATCGCGCGCGCCAGCAGATCGGTCAAGGCCGCCGCCCCCGGCCAGGGCGCAAAGAACGACCCGCCGATCACCGCATCCAGCACCCCCGCATTGCGCGACAGATACCGCGCCAGCGCGGGCGAGGTGCTGGCCACATCGATGATCAGATCGATCAGCGCCGGGTTCGCCTCGAACAGCGAAAACAACTGCACCCCCGCAGGCAAGCCCCGCAAAAACCCGTCCAGCGCCAAAAGCGCCTCATCCGGGTTCGCCGCCCGCAACAACCGCGTCAGCAACACGGGCCGCAGGCGGCGGAATATCCCCTGCGCCCGCTCGGACCGCAGCGCCGGATATTGTGTCCATCCCTCCACGATCGCGCGCGCCGTATCCGACAGGTCAGGCAGGCTTTCGGTCGGCGCAGGCGCAAAAAACCCTTCGGTCAAGGCATCGGTCCGTGCCAGCCGGTCCAGAAGCCCGCTGCGGAATGCATCCTCCGTTTCTCCGCAAAAGGCCGCAATCCGCGCCACGCCCTCCGGCGTCATCGGCATCACATGCGTCTGGGCATCGCCCACCATCTGCAACCGATGCTCCACCTCCCGATGCGCGCGGTAAAGCGCCGTCAATTCCTCCGCCACATCCCCCGGCAGCCACCCCTTTCGCGCCAGCGCCGCAAGGCCACCCACCGTCGTGCGGTCGCGCAAATCCGGGTCGCGCCCCCCGGCGATCAACTGCCGGGTCTGGGTAAAGAACTCGATCTCGCGGATCCCGCCCTGACCCAGCTTCATGTTATGCCCCTCGACCGTCAGGGGCCGGTTCAACTGCCGATGCTCGCGGATGCGCAACCGCATGTCATGGGCATCCTGGATCGCGGCAAAATCCAGATGCTTGCGCCAGACAAACGGCACCAGCGCCTTCAGGAACCGCTCCCCCGCCGCGATATCGCCACCACAGGGCCGGGCCTTGATATAGGCCGCCCGCTCCCATGTCCGGCCCACGCTTTCATAGTAGCTCTCGGCCGCCGCCATCGAAATGCAGACGGGCGTCACCGCCGCATCGGGCCGCAGCCGTAGGTCGGTGCGGAACACATAGCCCCCCGCCGTCAGGTCCGACAGCAGCGCCGCCATCTTGCGCGTCACCCGAATGAACGCCGCCCGCGCCTCCTGCGCCGCATCCCCATAACGCGCATCATCAAACAGACAGATCAGGTCGATATCCGAGGAATAGTTCAATTCCCCCGCCCCCATCTTGCCCATCGCCAGCGCCACCATGCCCGCCCCGGTCGCCGCATCCTCGGGCACCGCACCGGGCAACTTGCCGCGCCGGATCTCATCGGCCACAAAGGCCCGGATCGCCAGGTCCACCGACAGATCAGCCAGCCGCGTCAGCGCCCCTGTCACCGCCTGCAGCGGCCAGACCCCACCCAGATCACACAGCGCCGTCAGCAGCGCCACCCGCCGCTTGGCTGTCCGCAGCGCCTCACCCAACGCATCGGCACCCGTCGCGGTCTCGGCGGCGGCCAGAACGCGCCCAAAGGCCACCTCCGGCGCCTCTGCCAGGGCGCCGCGCAGCCACCCACCTTCGCGCGCCATCAATCCCTTCAGATAGGGGCTGCATCCCGCCGTGCCGGCCAGCACCTGAACCACGTCGGGCGGCAGGTCGCCAAACTCCCGCATGACATCCGCCCCCGCCCCCACATCAAAGGCCATCGGCGCACGGGTCACGCGCGCGGCAAAGGGGGCAAGGATCGGATCAGCATCACGCATTGCCACAGAATGCGCCGCCCCATCGGCGCGGTCAACGCGCCCCATTCCGGGTCCCATTCTGCGCCCCATTCCGCGCCCCGTGCGCCCCAAGCCCCCCCTGTTGCGGCCTCACCCCGCCACAAGCTAAAGCCTCACAGTCCGCCACCCCCAACACATTCCCATTCAGGCCCGCAACATGAGCAAAAGCCTCGCCCGCGTCATCGCCGCCCTCAATACTGCCGGGCTGGACATTGCCCCTCTTGAAATGCCGCAGGAAACCCGCACCGCCCAACAGGCCGCCACGGCCGCAGGCGTCACGCTGGATCAGATCGTGAAATCCATCCTCTTCGCCGGGGAACAGAGCGGGCGGCTATTTCTTTTTCTGACCGCCGGCGGCAATCAGGTCGACCCGGCACTGGCCACCGCCCTCGCAGGGGAACCGCTTCAACGGGCCGATGCCACGGCCATCCGCCGGATCACCGGCTTTGCCATCGGCGGCGTCGCCCCCCTGGGCCACCTCAGCCCGCTGCCCACCTGGGTTGATCCCCGCCTCATGGCCTTTCGTGTGGTCTGGGCCGCCGCAGGAACCCCGCGTCACATCTTCCCCATCGCCCCCGAAACGCTGCACCGCCTGACCGGCGCAACCCTCGCACCGTTCACAGCCTGACCAGCCCCGCCGCCGCCACCGCGCCTGACAACGGCTTTCATCTTGGCGGCAAATACCCTTAGGGGGTGAATTGGCGCTTGTCGCCAAGAGGGGGCGGAACGCCCCCCCGCGCCCGCGCCAAAGCCGAAGGCGCGGGCGCGGGTAAATGGCTTGCGCGGGCGCATGCCCGCGCACCGCAAGATCACCGCACCCCACCCTACGTCCGCTATGTGAATTATTTTAACATAGCCACTTGAACCGCACACCACGCCTCCACATCTTCCCAATGTGAAAGACGTTCACATCAACCCGAAACCGGAGACCGCCGATGTACACCACTTCCACCGCCGCCCCCCGCGTGCAGTCAAGCATTCAGGGCGGCCTCCTCTCCTGGCCTCGCCGGGCCGAATCCTGGCTTGACGGTCATGGCCGCAAGGCCTGGATCACCGCGATGGTGCTGGGCTTCATCTTCTTCTGGCCCGTGGGCCTTGCCATCATGGCCTATATGTTCGCCACCAACCGCTGGAGCAAAGACATGTTCGGATCATCCTGCCGCAAATCCCGCCGCACCGAATGGGGCGCACACCGTGTTTATGCCTCCTCGGGCAACACGGCCTTTGATGCCTACAAAACCGAAACCCTGCGCCGTCTGGAAGAAGAACAGGCCGCATTCGAAGGTTTCCTGAACCGCCTGCGCGAGGCAAAGGACAAACAGGAATTCGACGCCTTCATGGATGACCGCGCCCGTACGCCGCGTCCGGTGGCCGATAGTCCCCCGTCCGCCAATTCCTGATCGGGACGCCGGATCGAACCACACTTGAACCGGTGGCCCGCAAGGGCCACCTCTTTCCCACCCGCCGCCTTTTTGCCACCCGGCCAGGAACCAAAGCGATGATGATGTCCGACAGCCTGATCAACACCCAACCAGACCCCGACCGCCATGCCGAATTCTACAGTGGCGTGGCGTTCAAGCGTGGGCTGGCCTGGATCGTGGATACGATCTTTGTCACGCTGATCGTGGTCGTCATCGCCCTGATCACGGCCCTGACCGCGCTGTTCATCCTGCCGCTGGTCTGGCTGGCCGTGGGGTTTCTTTACCGCTGGATCACGCTTTCGGGCGACAGCGCGACCTGGGGCATGCGGCTGATGTCGATAAAATTTCTTGACCGCTACGGCCAGCGTTTCGATGCCGGCACCGCCTTCCTGCACACGCTGGGGTATTCGATGTCGATGGCCTTCGTTCTCCCGCAGATCATCTCGGTCGCCCTGATGATGGTCACACGGCGCGGCCAGGGGCTGACCGACATGGTCCTTGGCTCGGTCGCCATCAACCGCAGCGCCTGAGACATCTTCACACCCGATCCGCCACGGCCCCTCCCCAAAGGCGGGGCCGTTCCCGTTGCCGACATTCCGCGGAAAAGGCCGAAATTCTGCCGAAATCCCGACTTGGCGACAGGATTGCCCCTTGCTACGGTCAGGGTTCATCCGACAATAATCCCAGAATGCGCCACACCCTTCCCATCGCGCCCCAGTTCTATGTGACGGCTCCGCAGCCCTGCCCCTATCTGGATGGCCGGATGGAGCGGAAACTTTTTACCGCGCTTCAGGGGGAACACGCGCAGAAACTGAATGACTCGCTGTCGAAACAGGGCTTCCGGCGCAGCCAGAATGTTCTGTATCGCCCGTCCTGCGCGGAATGTTCGGCTTGCCTGTCGGCCCGCATCCGGGTGGCCGATTTCCAACCCCGCCGCACCCAGCGCCGCGTGTTGAAAAAGGCCGAAGACCTGCGCCGCAACGCGACCTCGCCCTGGGCAACCGAGGATCAGTTCTCGCTGTTTCGCCGATATCTCGACACCCGCCACGCCGATGGCGGGATGGCCGACATGGACATTTTCGAATTCGCCGCGATGATCGAGGAAACGCCGATCAAATCCCGCGTCATCGAATACACGCGCCCCGCCGGACCCGGTGAAATGGGCCGCCCGCTGGCCGCCGTCTGCCTGACCGATGTTTTCGATGACGGGCTGTCGATGGTCTACAGCTTTTATGACCCCACCCTGTCGGACCTGTCGCTGGGCACCTATCTGATCCTTGATCACATCGACATCGCGCGCGAGGCGGGCCTGCCTTACGTCTATCTTGGCTACTGGGTGCCGGGATCACGCAAGATGGGCTATAAGGCGGGCTTTACCGCGCTGGAAATCTACAAGGGCGGCCGTTGGCAGGACATCGGCGATCCCGCCGCGCACAAGGCCGAACTGCACCCCCTGTCGGTCGATCCCATCGCCGAACAGGTGGCCCGCATCTCGCTGCCGGAAACCCGCACCCCGCGCGATATCTGACTGTGCCGCCGCATCACCCCGCGCAGGCGTGACCATCGCGCCACGCATGCGCAGCATTTCCGCCCTTTGCATCAGTTATCCGCCACCGCCCCCTTGATACATCCGATCGACACCCGATGTGGGGCGAACCAAACTGATACCATCTCGGGGTGATTGATGACTTATCTGCTTTTCGTGCTGGGCCTTGTCGCCCTGTTCTTCGGCGGCGAATACCTGGTGCGCGGGGCTACGGCCATCGCAAAACACTTCCGCCTATCGCCCATGGTCATCGGCCTGACGATCGTGGGCTTCGGCACTTCGGCCCCCGAAATGCTTGTGTCTGTCCAGGCCGCGATGGCCGGCCAACCCGCCATCGCCATCGGCAACGTGCTGGGATCGAACATCGCCAATATCCTGCTGATCCTCGGCATTTCGGCCCTAATCGCGCCGCTGATCATCCCGGTCCGCAAACTCTGGCGCGATCTCGGCTTCATGCTGCTGGCGACAGCGGTAATCTGGGTGATGCTGCTGGATGGATCGGTTACGCGTTTTGATGGCCTTGTTCTTGTTGCGGGTCTGATCATCTTCCTCGCCACCGCCTTCCTGACCGGCAAGGTCGAGGTGGAAGAGGCCAACGAAGGCGACATCCCACAATGGAAGGCCTGGGCCATGACGCTGGGCGGTCTGGTCGTTCTGGTCATCGGTGCGCGCCTGCTGGTGGACAGCTCCACCGAAATCGCCCGCGCCTTCGGCATATCCGAGGCGGTCATCGGCCTGACCATCGTTGCTGTCGGCACCTCCCTGCCGGAATTGGCCACCTCGGTCATCGCGGCCATCCGCAAGCAGACCGAGATTGCCGTGGGCAATATCGTCGGCTCCAACATCTTCAACATCTTCGGCATCTTGGGCACCACCGCCCTGATTGCGCCCATCCCGGCCGATCCGCGCTTCGCCTCTGTTGACATGCCTTGGGTCGCAGGTGCTGCCATCGGCCTGACCGTACTTGCCTTCGTGCTGGGCGGCCTGCCGCGCATCGCAGGCGCGCTGTTGCTGGCGGCCTATGCCGGCTATGTCGCGCTGATCTGATCTGCGCACACCCATGAATAAGGCCCGCGCCACCGCGCGGGCCTTATTCATTTCATCGGACCGACCGCTTACTTCAACAGCCCTTCGGCCTTCATCGCCGCCTGCACCGCAGGCCGCGCCGCAACCCGTGCGCGCAGCGCCTCTAGTTTCGGGAAAGCGGAAAGGTCATGGCCAATCCCCTTGGACCAGTTGGTCACGGTGAACAGATAGGCATCGGCAGGCATGAAATCCGCCCCCAGCAGATAGTCCCGCCCATCCGCCAACTGCGCCTCGACCAGCGCCAGACGGCTGTTCAACAACGCCACCTGCGCCTCTTTCGCCGCGCCCTCAATCCCCCGGAAGAACGGCGAATAGGTCTTGTGAACCTCGGTCGACACAAAGTTCAGCGCCTCTTGCAGCCGCGCCCGCGCCAGCGTGCCAGCCGCAGGCAGTTTGCCCGGCGTCACGCGATCCGCCACGAATTGCATGATCGCCACGCCCTCGGTCAGCACCGCGCCATCGTCCAGCACCAGAACCGGAACCGCCCCACGCGCGCTGATCGCGGTGAAATCGCCGCCGGTTTCGGTTTTCTTGGCGCGGATGTCGGCCCGCTCGATCGAGTAGTCAGCGCCGCTCTCGGCCAGCACGATATGCGAGGCAAGCGAACAGGCCCCCGGCGAATAATACAGCTTCATGCGCAACACCCTTTGTCACAGGGGCCGCACCACGCCGCCCCATTCCGCCCCCTACATAGCCATCCACGCGCCCCGCGCCATCCCCCGGCGCGACTCAACCCGGCACACCGCCCTGTGCATTCGCGCAGAGAGTTTCATAAGTTGCCAATTATCACCCATAAACGAAACGAAGTTTCAATTTTTACCCCCGCTGCGACACTTTAGGCCCGCTTTTGCGGTTGACGCCCCATTTCCACCGCCATAGTGTCCGCCTCCAGAACAAGGGGCCAGAACTGTGGGATCGCATATGTCCGGCATTCTCGTAGATGTAAGACGATGGCGCATGGGGCGGTAACGCTTGCCATACGGCTCCCATGCGCCCCCGGACCTTGAACCGGGGGCTTTTTGTTGCGCGATGACGGGGTGCCCGACCAAGGATGCCCGACAAAGGATGGATGACGATGACCAAACAGATGAGCGGCGCAAGAATGGTGGTGCAGGCCCTTAAGGATCAGGGGGTCGAGGTTGTGTTCGGCTATCCGGGCGGGGCCGTGCTGCCGATTTATGACGAAATCTTTCAACAGAACGACATTCGCCACATCCTGGTGCGCCACGAACAGGGCGCCGTCCACATGGCCGAAGGATACGCCCGTTCCACCGGCAAACCCGGCGTGGTGCTGGTCACCTCTGGCCCTGGTGCCACAAACGCGGTGACGGGTCTGGTCGATGCGTTGATGGATTCCATCCCGCTTGTCGTGCTGACAGGTCAGGTGCCCACGTTCATGATCGGCACCGACGGCTTTCAAGAGGCCGACACCGTCGGCATCACCCGCCCCTGCACCAAACACAACTGGCTGGTGAAGGACACGGCGAAACTGTCGGAAACCATCCATCAGGCCTTCCACGTCGCCACCACCGGCCGCCCCGGCCCGGTGCTGATCGACATTCCAAAGGATGTGCAATTCGCCACCGCCGATTACACGCCGCGCGAAAAGACCAAGGTCGCGCATTACCAGCCCCGCACCAAGGGCGACCCCGAGGCAATCCTGCGCCTTGTGGAAATGATGGAAACCGCCGAACGCCCCGTCCTTTATACCGGCGGCGGCGTGATCAACGCCGGCCCCCAGGCCAGCCGCTTGCTGCGCGAACTGACCGCCGCCACCGATTTTCCGATCACCTCCACCCTGATGGGCCTTGGTGCCTATCCGGCATCGGGCAAGAACTGGCTGGGGATGCTGGGGATGCATGGCCTTTATGAGGCCAACCTCGCCATGCATGGCTGCGACCTGATGATCAACATCGGCGCGCGGTTCGATGACCGCATCACCGGCCGGGTCAAGGATTTCTCGCCCCATTCCCGAAAGGCGCATATCGACATCGACCCGTCGTCGATCAACAAGGTCATCCGCGTCGACGTGCCGATCCTGGGCGATGTGGGCGAAGTGCTGGCCGATGTGCTGCGCGTCTGGAAAGAGCGCGGATCAAAGGTCAACAAGGCCGGGCTGACGAAATGGTGGAAGCAGATCAACGAATGGCGGGCGGTCAACTGCCTTGATTTCAAGAACAGCGACAAGGTCATCAAACCCCAGCACGCCCTGCAACGCCTTGAGGCGCTGACCAAGGGCATGGATCGCTATATCACCACCGAGGTGGGCCAGCACCAGATGTGGGCCGCGCAATTCCTTGGGTTTGAAGACCCTAACCGCTGGATGACATCAGGCGGCCTTGGCACTATGGGCTATGGCCTGCCGGCCTCGATCGGCGTGCAGGTGGCCCATCCCGACGCGCTGGTGATCAACGTGGCGGGTGAGGCGTCGTGGTTGATGAACATGCAGGAAATGGGCACCGCGATGCAATTCCGCGCGCCCGTCAAGCAGTTCATCCTCAACAACGAACGCCTTGGCATGGTGCGCCAGTGGCAAGAACTTCTGCACGGCGAACGCTATTCGCATTCGTGGTCGGAATCCCTGCCCGATTTCGTGAAACTGGCCGAGGCGTTTGGCTGCAAGGGCATCAAATGCTCTGACCCGAAAGATCTGGACGATGCGATCATGGACATGATCCGCTATGATGGCCCGGTGATCTTTGATTGCCTTGTGGAAAAGCACGAAAATTGCTTCCCCATGATCCCCTCGGGCAAGCCGCATAACGAAATGCTGCTGGGCGAGGCCGACACCCAGGGCGTCATCGGCGCCAAGGGCGCGGTGCTGGTGTGATGGGACCGGCAGGTCAGGTGTCGATAGGGGGGCCAAATACGGGGCCAGTTCCGGGTCCGGCGCCTTGCGCCCCCCACCCCTATGGCCGACACCGCCTGCCGACCCAAAAGTGACAGTGCAGGCATGGCCATGACCCCATCCGCAACACTCGCCGCCAAAGTACCGGACGCACCAACCACCCGCGACCTGTCACTGGATGTGGCAAAGGGTGTGGGGATCATTCTGGTTGTGATCGGGCATGCATGGCGTGGGGTGAATACGGCTGGAATGGTCGAAAACCCGACGCTGTTTCAGACCATCGACAAGCTGATCTACAATTTCCATATGCCGCTTTTCTTCATTCTTTCGGGAATGACCTTTCAGGCATGGGTTCTGCGCCGCCCCGCAGGCATGGCCGCGATAAGCCGCGTCACCCGATTGATCTGGCCACTGATCCTGTGGACCTACATCTTCACCGCGGCCAGGATTTTCGCAGGCGACAGCGCCAATACCCAGCTTTCCGGTTGGCAAGATCTGGCATTCTGGCCCCTTCCGCCGCGGGATCATTTCTGGTTCCTCTGGGCACTGTTCCTGTTGCACATCGCGGGTATCGGGCTGATCCGCATGGTTGGACGCCCACTGCCGCCGACTGTCTGGCTTGGCCTTGCCCTTGCACTGATACTGTCGACGACCTTTGCGCCGGTCTTGCTGAACGCATTCACATTCGGCGCACTCACCAATGCAGGCGCGTTCCTGATCGGTCTGTGGCTGGGGCCGCATGCGCTGCGCTTTGGCAAGGCAGGTGTCGCACTGGCCGCAACCGGCTTCATCGTCTTGCAACTGGCAAAATTTCAACTTCCCGCATCCCTGCTGCTCGACCAGGTGTTCGGCATCCTCCTGGCCCTCGCGGCCCTGGCCATGATCCGCGCCGCCGCATCCGGCACGGGGGGCGCATCGACGTTCCTCGCCTATCTGGGCATCACGTCCATGGGCATCTACCTGTCCCACACCATCTTTTCCGCCGCCACCCGTGCCGCCTTGGCCCCTTTCACGACCGATCTTTCCATCCAGATGCTGGCAGGCACGCTGGCGGGCATCGCAGGACCACTCCTCATCTATGCTGTGATCCGTCGGGCGGGCCGTCCGTCATGGATCGGCTTCTGATCGCAAATTCCCGAATTCAAAAGAAGGCACCCGCGAAATGTCCGCACTCAACATCAAACGTGGCTCCACCAGCCATTCCGCCTATGACCTGCGCGATCACAATACGACGGTCATCGAAAGCCACACCCTTGCTGTGATCGTTGAAAACGAACCCGGCGTTCTGGCCCGCGTGATCGGCCTGTTCTCCGGGCGTGGCTACAACATCGACAGCCTTACCGTGGCCGAGGTGGATCACACCGGCCACCGTTCGCGCATCACCATCGTCACCTCCGGCACCCCGGCGGTGATCGACCAGATCGAGGCACAGTTGGGCCGCATCGTTTCGGTCTACGAAGTCCACGACCTCACCGCCGAAGGCCCCGCCGTGCAGCGCGAACTGGCGCTGTTCAAAGTGGCAGGCAAAGGCGACGCCCGGATCGAAGCCCTGCGCCTGGCCGAGATTTTTCGTGCCAATGTGGTCGACTCCACGCTGGAAAGTTTCATCTTTGAAATGACCGGCACGCCCGAAAAGATCGACGCCTTCGCCGAACTGATGCGCCCCCTTGGCCTGCGCGAAATTGCCCGCACGGGCGTTGCCGCCCTGTCACGCGGGGCATAGCGCCCAATCTGCGTCAGGTGCCGCCTTCTCTCACGCCCCGGCGAACCGCGCCGGGCGCTTTTCCAGGAATGCCGCCACCCCTTCGCGGAAGTCTGCCGTCGCCCCGGCCTCGCTCTGCAACCGCGCCTCCAGGGTCAATTGCGCCTCCAGCCCATTGGCTGGGCTGGCCCGCAGCGCCTGTTTGACCAATCGGTAGGCCACCGTCGGCCCCGCGGCCAATGCCCCGGCCCGCGCCGTCACATGGGCGGCAAAGGCATCATCCGGCACCGTCTCCCAGATCATCCCCCAATCGGCGGCCTGACGGGCGGTGATCTTTTCGGCAAACAACGCCGCCCCCATCGCCCGCGCCATCCCCACCTGCCGCGGCAGCCAATACGTGCCACCCGCATCCGGGATCAGCCCGATCCGCGTGAAAGCCTGAATGAAGCTGGCGCTGTCACAGGCGATCACCACATCGCAGGCCAGCGCCAGATTGGCCCCTGCCCCCGCCGCCGCCCCGTTGACGGCTGCAATCGTCGGCACCGGGCAATCATAGATGGCGTTCAACAGCGGTTCATATTCTTCGGCCAATATCCGGCCCAGATCGGTTTGCCCCAAGGCCATCGCATCCTGCAAATCCTGCCCGGAACAAAAAGCCCGCCCCGCCCCGGTCAGCACAATGCACCGCGCCCGCCCCTGCACATCGCGGATCGCCGCCAGCATCTCGCCCCGCATCTGCGATGACAGTGCATTCATCACCTCGGGCCGGTTCAGGGTGATGGTCGCCACCCCACCCGCTTCGGCTACGGTGATTGTCTGATGGTCCATGTCGCGCCTCCTCTGCCCAAGCACAGCCTAATGGCCTGCGGGGCATCTGCAAAAGCGCGACGGCGCGTCACTCTTTCAAAATCTCTGCAACCCGCGCCTGCTCATCGGGGTTCAACGCATCAACCCCGTCCCCACCCCGCCGCCGAAAGGTGACAAAGGCAATCCCCGCCCCGGCAATCAGCATGGCCGGACCGGCAATCCACAACAGGATGTTCGCCCCGGTTGCAGGCGGATTCAGCAGCACGTATTCGCCGTAGCGGTCCACCAGAAAGGCCACCGCCTCGGCATCCGTATCGCCCGCCACCAACCGCTCGCGCAGCAGAATGCGCAGATCGCGTGCCAGTTGGGCATCGCTGTCATCGATATTCTCGTTGCGGCAAACCAGACAGCGCAACCCTTTGGAAAGCGCCCGTGCGCGGTCTTCCAGCGCCCGATCGGCCAGCATCTCATCAGGTTGCACCGCCAGCACCGGCGGCGCACACAAAAGCGCAATCGCCAACAGCGCAGGCTTCAGCCCGCCGCCCTGCCAAACCCCCGTCATTCCGCAGGCACCCCAACCGTAGGCGCGCGCCGCGCCCCCGCCGCCACCCGGTAACGCCGATCCGTCAGGCTCAACACACCGCCCAACGCCATCAGCAAACACCCGCCCCACAACCAATTGGCAAAAGGTTCGATATAGGACCGCACCGCCCAGCCGCCGTTCTCTTGCGGATCACCGATCACCAGATAGATGTCGCGCAAAAACCCATAGTCGATCGCCGCCTCGGTCGTGGGCATCCCTGCCACCGGATATATGCGCTTTTCCGGGAACAGCGTCGTCACCTCGGCCCCGTTCCGCATCACCCGCATCTCGGCCATGGTGGATTGGTAATTCGGCCCCTCCACCTCACGCACATCAACCAGCGTCACCTCATAGGGGCCAAGCGCATAGCTGCCCCCGACCGGCACCACGCGGATATCCTCGGTCTTCCAGGCCAGCATCGCCGACACGGCAAAGATCGTCACGCCCAGCCCACCATGCGCGACCGCCTTACCCCAATCGGCACGCGGCAACCGGCCCAGCCGCGCCACGCGGCCCCCCAGCGCCCCGCGCCCCGTGCGCGTCCACAGATCGACCAGCGCACCGCCCACGACCCACAGACCCAGGATCACACCCACCGGACCCAGCGCCGACCGCCCGGTCTGCATCGCCCAGACCAACGCCCCCAGCGACACCGACAGCAGCAAGACCGGCCACAAGGGCCGCATCGCCCGCCCCAGATCGCCCCGCTTCCACGGCATCATCGCGCCAAAGGGCAGGATCATCGCCAAAGCCACGACAAAGGGCGAAAACGCCGCATTAAAGAACGGCTCCCCCACACTCAGCTTGCGGTCAAAGACCAGTTCCGCCACCAGCGGCCAGATCGTGCCGAAGAACACCACAAAGGCCGATACCGCCAACAGGATATTGTTGGCCACCAACGCGCTTTCCCGGCTGACCATGCCGAACACGCCCTTCGCCTCCAACACCCCCGCCCGTGCCGCGAACAGGGTCAGCGCACCGCCCATGAACACCCCCAGGATCAGCAGGATGAACACCCCCCGCTCCGGGTCATTGGCAAAGGCATGGACAGATGTGATCACCCCCGACCGCACGATGAACGTGCCGATCAGCGAAAAGCCAAAGGCCAGAATCGCCAGCAGGATCGTCCAGGCCTTCAGGCTTTCCCGTTTTTCCACGACGATGGCCGAATGCAGCAGCGCCGCTGCGATCAGCCAGGGCATGAAGGACGCATTTTCAACCGGATCCCAGAACCAGAACCCGCCCCAGCCCAGTTCGTAATAGGCCCACCACGATCCCAGCGCGATGCCGATGGTCAGAAACACCCAGGCCGCCAGCGTCCAGGGCCGCACCCACCGCCCCCAGGCCGCATCCACCCGCCCCTCGATCAGCGCGGCCACCGCAAACGAGAAGGACATCGAAAGCCCGACATAACCCAGATACAGGAACGGCGGATGAAACGCCAAACCCGGATCCTGCAACAACGGGTTCAGGTCCTGCCCATCCAGCGGCGGCACAGCCAGCCGCAGGAACGGGTTCGACGTCAGCAGCATGAACAGCAGGAACGCCACCCCGATCATCCCCTGCACCGCAAGCACCCGCGCCTTCAACTGCGGCGGCAGGTTCTGCCCGAACCACACCGCGCAGGCCCCGAACAGCGCCAAGATCAAAACCCACAGCAGAAGCGACCCCTCATGGTTCCCCCACACGCCGGAAATCTTGTACAGCATCGGCTTCAGCGTGTGGGAATTCCCAACCACCAAGGACAGTGAAAAATCTGATACAACAAAGGCATAGGTCAGCGCGGCAAAGGAAAACGCGATCAGCAGGAACTGCACCACCGCCGCCGGATCGCCCACCGCCATCCAGGCCGCGTTGCGCCGATGCGCCCCCACCAACGGCACCACCGACTGGATCACCGCCACCGCCAGCGCCAGGATCAGCGCGAAATGCCCAAGCTCAACGATCACCCGCACGCCTCCCATATCAATTGCCGCAAACAATAGGCGCATTCCGCGCCCGCTCCAATGGGGCTGCGCGCCCCTGACGCAGGTCGCACGCAGGTTTGATACCCGCATTCCCGCCCTACGGCTTCATCTTGGCCCAAATACCCAAATCGCAACCCCACCACCCCTGCCTCGGTCGCCGGATGATCCGCCCGCCTCCTGTGTCAGGGGTTGGGCACAAGACAGGCACAGGGCGGGCCGTTTACCCCTTATCGCCGCCCCGCCTTGCGCGTCGACAACAGCAGGTTCGTCTCTGACGTCGTCACCCCCTCCATCGCGCGGATGCGGTGGATCGTCTCGTCCAGCTCCAGCAAGGTCTGCGTGCCCAACTCCACGATCACATCCCACCGCCCGTTGGTCGAATGCACCGCCTGCACCTGCGGCAGCCCGCCCAGCCGCGCCATGATCTTCTCACCGCCCCGCCCCTCGATCCCGATCATCATCAACCCCCGAACCGCCGACGGCGTCACATCCCCCCGCGTCAGCACGGTGAACCCCGCAATCTCGCCCCGCGCCGTCAGCCGCTCCATCCGCGCCCGCACCGTCGCCCGGCTCAACCCCAGCCGATCCGCCAGATCCGACAGCGCCGCCCGCCCATCGCGCCGCAGCTCGGCCACCAGTCGCTGATCCGTTTCGTCCATCATGGCCAAAATCCCCGCCGTTTCGATCAAAACCCTGTCCAGTTCGACCATAACAACGCTAGACTATACCACAAGCCGGAAAGACCTTGGCGATTAAGGAGAGCACAATGCCCAACACCATCCTCATCGGCGCCCCCATCGACAGCGGCCAGCGTTACCCTGGCTGTCTGATGGGTCCGGCTGCCTATCGCGTCGCTGGCATGGCTCAGGCACTCCGCGCCTTGGGTCATGGGGTTGACGACTGGGGCGATGTCGCCCTGCCGGACCTGAAACCCCTCACCTCGCCCAACCCCGCCGTCCATTCCCTGCCCGAAACCGTCGGCTGGACGGAAATCCTCTCCGACCGCGTCGATGATGCGCTGTCACAGGGTGGCCTGCCCATCATCCTTGGCGGCGATCATTCCCTCGCCCTCGGCTCCGTCGCCGGGGCCGCTGCCTATGCCAAACGGCAGGACCGCCCGCTGTTCCTGCTCTGGCTGGATGCACATTCCGATTTTCACACCCCCCTCACCTCGGCTTCCGGCAACCTGCATGGCACCCCCGTCGCCTATATCGCCGGACGTGACGGGTTTGATGCCTTCCCCCCCTTTCCCGCGCCCTTGCCTCCTCAGAACATCTGCCTGTTCGGAATTCGCTCGGTCGATCCCGCCGAACACGCCGCACTCCTGACCCATGACATCGCCATCAACGACATGCGCGTGCTGGACGAGCAGGGCATCATCGCCCCCCTGCGCGCCTTCCTCGACCGTGTCCGTGCGGCGGGCGGCATGCTGCATGTGTCGCTGGATGTGGATTTCCTCGACCCCTCCATCGCCCCCGCCGTCGGCACCACCGTGCCGGGTGGCACCACCTTCCGCGAGGCGCATCTGGTGATGGAACTTCTTCACGAATCCGTCCTCGTCACCTCGCTGGATCTGGTGGAACTGAACCCTTTCCTGGATGAACGCGGCCGCACGGCGCGGCTCATGGTCGATCTTGTCGCCTCCCTCATGGGCCGCAAGGTGTTCGACCGCCCGACACGAGGCCACATGTAATGCTGAACCACGTCCCCTTCGTATCCGTCGATCGGATGATGAAACTTGTCCACCATATCGGAATCGACCGCATCCTGACCGACCTCGCCACCGCGATCGAGGCGGATTTCCTGCGCTGGAACGAATTCGACAAGACACCGCGCATTGCCTCCCATTCCGATGTCGGCGTGATCGAACTCATGCCCACTTCCGACGGGCAGACCTATGGCTTCAAATACGTCAATGGCCACCCCTCCAACATGAAGCGGGGCTTGCAGACCGTCACCGCCTTCGGCCTGCTGGCCGATGTGGAAACGGGCTACCCGGTGCTGTTGTCGGAAATGACCATCCTCACCGCCCTGCGCACCGCCGCCACCAGCGCGATGGCCGCCAAATGGCTGGCCCCCAAGGGTGCCACCACAATGGCCCTGATCGGCAACGGCGCGCAGGCCGAATTTCAGGCGCTGGCCTTCCGCGCCATCTGTGGCATCACCGAAATCCGGCTTTACGACATCGACCCCGCCGCCACCCTGAAATGCGCCCGCAACCTGGCCGGGCGCGGCCTGACCCTCGTCGCCTGCCACAGCCCGCAAGAGGCGATCCTCGGCGCGCAGATCATCACCACCGTCACCGCCGACAAGACCAACGCCACCATCCTGACCGACAACATGGTCGGCTCCGGCGTCCACATCAACGGCGTGGGTGGCGATTGCCCCGGCAAGACGGAACTGCACCGCGACATCCTGCTGCGCGCGGCGACCTTCGTCGAATACCCGCCCCAAACCCGCGTCGAAGGCGAAATTCAGCAACTCCCCCCTGATCACCCGGTTACCGAACTCTGGCAGGTCATCGCAGGCCGGACCGCAGGCCGCACCCATGCCGATCAGGTCACCCTGTTTGACAGCGTCGGCTTTGCGATCGAGGATTTCTCGGCCCTCAACTACATCCGCTCCAAACTGGCGGAGACGGGCCTCTACGAAGACCTCGACATGATCGCCGACCCCGACGATCCGCGCGACCTGTTCGGCATGCTCCTGCGCGCCGCCTGACCGCTGGTCACAAAGATGCCAAGCCGCTTCATCTTGGCAAAAATACCCTGGGGTCCGGGGCAAAGCCCCGGGGCGTCCCGCACGCGCAGCATTTCAAAAGTCCAAAGCAACCGCCCGCCGCGTGCATACGCCCATCTGCACGGCCATCTGCACCGGCATCTGCACCGCCGATTTCAATGCAGCGTGAACTCGCCCACCACGTTCCGCCACTCTCCCGGACTGATCAGCTTGCGATGCGTGAACCGCACCGAATGCAGTGGCCCTTCGATCTTCTCCTGCCAGAATTCAATGAACCGGAACAGTTCCGGGTAATCTGGTGCCAGATCATATTGCTGCCACACGAAGGTATTGAGAACATTACGATAATCCGGCATCCGGTAAAAGAATTCCGCCGTCGTCAGGCCATATCCTTTCAGCATCAGTTCCGTCTCGCTGCGATCACGGTTCAGGCTCATACGCACCTCCTTGTTATCCCCCTTCGGAAAGGCTGCACTGATTCTGTTTTTCTGGCAATGATTTCAATGTGTTGTCACTCTCCTGACGCGGCTGCCAAAGACCCGGCCCTTCCTGCATTGCACCCCATATGCGGGATGGTGTAAGGTCCGCATCAACAAGATGTAGCATCCCCACAGGAAGGCTCAGGTCCACGTGAACGACACGCCCGAAACCCCTGAAAACACAGACGATTCCGCGCCAAAGTCCACTTGGACTGGCCAACAGCGATCCATCACCGAAGAGATGAAGACCGCCTATCTCGACTACGCCATGAGCGTGATCGTAAGCCGCGCAATCCCCGATCTGCGCGACGGTCTGAAACCGGTCCACCGCCGCATCCTGTTTGCGATGCAGGAATCCGGCAACACCCACGACAAATCCTATCGCAAATCCGCCCGTCCGGTGGGCGACACGATGGGGAAATACCACCCTCACGGCGACTCGGCCATTTACGACGCCCTCGTTCGCATGGCGCAACCCTTCTCCATGTCGCTCAAGCTGTTGGACGGGCAGGGAAATTTCGGCTCTATGGATGGCGACGCCGCCGCCGCCATGCGCTATACCGAAGTGCGGATGGACAAGCCTGCCGCTTTCCTTCTGGCTGATATTGACAAGGAAACCGTCGAATTTCAGGACAATTACGATGGCAAGGACCGTGAACCCACCGTCCTTCCCGCCCGTTTCCCCAACATGCTGGTCAATGGCGCGGGCGGTATCGCCGTTGGCATGGCCACCAACATCCCGCCCCACAACCTGGGCGAGGTGATCGACGGCACCCTTGCCCTGATTGAAAACCCCGACCTGTCGTCTGAGGCGTTGATGGACATCATCCCCGCCCCGGACTTTCCCACCGGCGCGGTCATCCTGGGCCGGTCCGGCGCGCGCAAGGCCTATCTCGAAGGCCGGGGCAGCGTGATTATCCGTGCAAAAACAAGGATCGAAGAAGTCCGCAAAGACCGTTTCGCCATCATCATCGACGAAGTGCCCTATCAAGTGAACAAGGCGCGGATGATCGAAATCATCGCCGAAATGGTGCGTGACAAGAAAATCGAAGGCATCTCCAACGTCGCTGACGAATCCGACCGGATCGGCGTTCGCGTGGTCATCGAACTGAAACGCGACGCCACGCCCGACGTGGTTCTGAATCAGCTTTACCGTTTCACACCCATGCAAACCTCGTTCGGCTGCAACATGCTGGCGTTGAACGGCGGTCGCCCCGAACAACTGACCTTGCGCGATTTCCTTACGCATTTCATCACCTTCCGCGAAGAAGTTGTGGCCCGCCGTACGGCCTTTGAACTGCGCAAGGCGCGGGAACGCAGCCATATCCTCTGCGGTCTGGCTGTCGCGGTTTCCAACGTCGATGAGGTGGTTCGCACCATCCGCGCCTCTGCCGACGCCGCCGAAGCGCGTGAAAAGCTGATGACGCGCCGCTGGCCCGCCCATGACATCGCCGCCTATATCCGCCTGATCGACGATCCCAGCCACACGATCAACGACGATGGCACCTACAACCTGTCCGAAGTGCAGGCCCGCGCCATCCTGGATCTGCGCCTGCAGCGCCTGACCGCCCTTGGCGTCAAGGAAGTGACTGACGAACTTGAAGAACTGGCCGCAAAGATCAAGGATTACTTGGAAATCCTGTCATCACGCGACCGGATCATGGGCATCATTTCGGATGAACTGCGCGAAGTGCGCGCCCTCTTTGCCGTTCCCCGCCGGACCGAGATTCAGGATTGGTCGGGCGATATGGATGATGAAGACCTGATCGAACGCGAAGACATGGTCGTCACCATCACCTCGGGCGGCTATATCAAGCGGACACCGCTGGTGGAATTCCGGTCGCAGAACCGTGGCGGCAAGGGTCTTGCCTCCATGCAGACCAAGGAAGACGATGTGGTAACCACGTTGTTCGTGGCCAACACCCATACGCCGCTTCTGTTCTTTACGACCGACGGCATGGTCTACAAGATGAAGACGTGGCGCCTTCCGCTGGCGGGCCGCACCGCAAAGGGCAAGGCCATCGTCAACATCCTGCCCATAGCCACCGGCATTTCCATCGCGGCGCTGATGCCCGTTGATGTGCCAGAGGCGGAATGGGAAAGCCTGCAAATCGTCTTTGCCACCTCGGATGGCGACGTGCGCCAGAACGACCTGTCCGATTTCACCAACGTCAAACGCAACGGCAAGATCGCCATGAACCTGCCTGAAGGCGTGTTTCTGGTGAACGCAGCCATCGCGGATGAAAACGATGATGTCATGCTTGTCACCGCAGGTGGTCGCGCCATCCGCTTCCCCACCACGGATATTCGCGTGTTCAAATCGCGTGGGTCAACAGGTGTGCGCGGCATCCGTCTGGGCGAAGGTGACACGGTGGTCTCGATGGCCATCATCCGCCATTTCGACGCCACGCCGGAAGAACGCGAAGCCTATCTGAAACAACGTCGCCTGATGGCTGGCGCGGTTGAAGATGAGGCCGAGGCCGATGAAGACGAGGAAGCCGTCGCAGCAGGCCAGTTGTCCACCGAACGCTACGCCGAAATGTCCGCTGCCGAAGACTTGATCCTGACGATCACGGCGGGTGGGTCGGGCAAGCTGTCCTCCAGCCACGATTATCCGGTGCGCGGACGCGGCGGCATGGGCGTCAAGGCGATGGATGGCGCCATGCGCGGCGGCGCGCTGGTCGCGTCCTTCCCGGTCGAAATGTCGGATCAGATCATGCTGGCCACCTCGACCGGTCAGTCGATCCGTGTGCCGGTCGATCAGATCAGTTTCCGCTCCCGCTCGGCCGGGGGGGTGAAAGTGTTCAACGTGGCAACGGATGAAGAAGTCGTCTCTGTTGCCCGTGTCGCAGAACAGGGCGATGACGAGGCTTGAAGATCGGCTGGCCGCTTTGGCGGCCAGCGGTGAAACCATCACCTATGGCGCGCTGGCCCGCGATCTGGGCTGGCGCATGGCCGATCTGACCACCGCCCTGGAACAGCTTATGGAACAGGACGCCCGCACAGGCCGCCCCCAGCGCGCCGCCTTGCTGGAGGGGCGGCTGTCAAACGGCCTGCCCGCCCAGGGCTTCTTTCTGAAATTGTCGGAACTGGGCATCACCCCGGACGATTCCGTCCGCTATGTGCAGGAAACCCGCGCCCGCCTGCGCGGCTGATCCGTGCGCCATCGCACAACCTGACTGCGGCCATCGGCCTTTGGCGCAACACAAGACTGCGGTAACCACCACCGCATCGGTCGTCACAAGAACAGACCGCCAAACCGGATCAACTGGCATCCACGGACAGGACCAATTTTCATGCAAGCACTGAACACCTTCGGCCCGCTGGTGGGCCGCATCCTTATCGGCATCCTTTTCCTCGTTGCCGGCCTTGGCAAGATTGGCGATGTCGCCGGATTTTCGGGCTATCTCGCCTCGGGTGGCCTGCCTGCATTTCTTGCCTGGCCTGCGGTTATCTTTGAAATCGCGGTCGGCCTGCTGCTGATCATCGGCTACCAGACCCGGATTGTGGCGCTGGCCACCGCCGCCTTCTGCGTTGTCGCAGGCTTTCTTTACCACTTCGCCCCCGCAGATCAGATGCAGATGGCCATGTTCCTCAAGAACCTCGCAATCGCCGGTGGCCTGCTGATGTTCGCTGTCCACGGCCCCGGCCGCCCGGCAATCGACAAGGCCTGATCCTTCCGGGTCATCCTTTCGCGTCGCAATAAAGGGGGCTGGGGCCATCGCCTCGGCCCTTTCCTATTCGGCACAAAACGCCTAAATCCCTTACCATGACAAAGCCACTTCACATCATCGGCGGCGGCATGGCCGGGTCCGAAGCCGCATGGCAGGCCGCCCAGTTGGGCGTCCGCGTCATCATCCACGAAATGCGCCCGCAAGTCGGCACATTCGCCCACCGCACTGGCAGTCTTGCGGAAATGGTCTGCTCCAATTCCTTCCGGTCAGATGATGACGAACGCAATGCCGTGGGACTTCTGCATTGGGAAATGGGGGCGGCGGATGGCATCATCATGCAAACCGCCCGCGCCCACCGCCTGCCCGCCGGCGGCGCGCTGGCCGTGGACCGCGATCCCTTTGCCGAGGCGGTCACCGCCCGCCTGCGTGCCCATCCGCTGATCACGGTCGAACCGGGCGAGATCACCGAACTGCCCGCCGATGGCCATTGGATCATCGCCACCGGCCCCCTCACCTCCGCCGCCTTGGCCGACAGCATCCGCGCCGCCACCGGGGCCGACAGCCTGGCCTTCTTCGATGCCATCGCCCCCATCGTCTATGCCGACACGGTGGATATGTCGGTGGCCTGGATGCAGTCGCGCTATGACAAGGGCGAAACGGCAGAAGAACAGACCGCCTATATGAACTGCCCGATGGACAAGGCCCAATATGACGCCTTCATCGACGCGCTGCTGGCAGCCGACAAAACCGAATTCAAGGAAGGCGAGACGGCCGGTTACTTCGATGGCTGCCTGCCCATCGAAGTGATGGCAGAACGCGGCCGCGAAACCCTGCGCTTTGGCCCGATGAAACCTGTGGGGCTGACAAACCCGCATCGCCCGGACGTGAAGCCCTATGCCGTCGTGCAACTGCGCCGCGACAACAAACTGGGCACGCTGTATAACATCGTGGGCTTCCAGACCAAGATGAAATACGGCGCGCAAACTTCTGTTTTCAAAATGATTCCGGGGCTTGAGGACGCTTCCTTCGCACGGCTTGGCGGCATCCACCGCAACACGTTCATCAATTCGCCCACCCTGCTGGATGCCCAGATGCGCCTGAAATCCCGCCCCAATATCCGCTTTGCCGGGCAGGTTACCGGCGTCGAAGGCTATGTCGAATCCGCCGCGATGGGCCTTTTGGCAGGGCGTATGGCAGCCGCAGAACTCCTAGGCCGCCACCTGCCCCCACCGCCGCCTGATACGGCCATGGGGGCGCTGATCACCCACATCACAGGCGGCGCGGATGCGAAAACCTTTCAACCGATGAACGTGAACTTTGGCCTTTTCCCCCCGATTGATGCCAAAGGGGGCCGCAAGGGCCGAAAGGATCGCTACAAGGCCTATACCGACCGCGCCAAGGACAGCTTTTCCCGCTGGCTTGCAGGTCAATCCGCCATGGAACAACAACCCGCCGCCGAATGATGTTCCGCACCCGTTTCGCGCCTTCGCCAACCGGGCCGCTGCATCTGGGCCACGCCTATTCCGCGATCCTCGCGCATGACATGGCCCGCACCGCCGGGGGGCAATTCCTGCTGCGGATGGAAGATACCGACTTGGAACGCTGCCGTCCGGAATGGGAAGCGCAGATTATCGACGATCTGACCTGGCTTGGCCTTGCCTGGGATGGACCGATCCACCGCCAGGCTGGCCACATCGCTGCCTACAACGCCCGCCTTTCCCCCCTCATCACGCAGGGCCTTATATATCCCTGCTCCTGCACCCGGTCGGACATCCGCGCCGCACTTGCGGCCCCACAGGAAGGCGTGGCGTTCAACGTCTATCCCGGCACCTGCCGCGGCCGCCCGATGAACAGCCGCCTTCCCGGTGATGCCTTGCGCCTTGATCTTGCCGCCGCCTTGCAACAAATCCCCGCCCACGACCTGACCTTTACCGAAACCGGCCCCACCCATGCAGGCCAACACCAGATCGACACCGCCACCGCTCTGGCGCAGATCGGTGATGTCGTTCTGTCCCGCAAAGGCGAAGATATCGTGGCCTATTTCCTCGCCTCGGCGCTGGATGATGCCGATCACGGGATCACCCATGTCATCCGGGGTGACGATCTTTTTGAATTCACGCCAATCCAGGTGATCCTGCAACGCCTGCTGGGTCTGCCCACACCCACCTATCACCATCACCGCCTGATACGCGATGATCAGGGCAAGCGTCTGGCAAAGCGTGACGATGCCCGCGCTATCGCCAAATACCGGGCCGAAGGCGCAACCCCGCACGACATCCGCCGCATGGTCGGTCTTTGATCCGCTTCCCGAACCGGAACCCCGGCCTTGTTCCGAAGGGGCAGGCTCACTCCATCGGCGTGGTCAGCACAACCTCGTCCCCATCCCGCACCGCCGTATAGAAACACGACCGCCGATTGGTATGGCAGGCTGGCCCCGTCTGATCCACCAGCGCCAGCAGACAATCCCGGTCGCAATCCACCCGCAACTCCACCAGTCGCTGCACATGGCCCGACGTCTCGCCCTTTACCCAGAACGCCGCCCGCGACCGGCTCCAATACGTCACGCGCCCCGTTTCCAGCGTGCGCGCCACCGCCTCGGCCGTCATCCAGGCCATCATCAGCACCTCGCCCGTTGCACGATCCTGCGCAACGCAGGGGATCAGGCCCTGGGCATCGTATTTCAGGCTTGTGGGATCAAAGGACATCGCCTTCTCCTTGGCAGGGGCAACAGAGCGGCCTATCTATGCCACACACCGCCGGAGGAAAAGGCATGAGCGACAGCGACCTGGTCAAGCTCTATTCGGGCCGCATCCTGGACCTTGCGGCCAACATCCCGCATCACACGCGCCTGCCCGCCCCCCATGGCACGGCGCGCAAACGCTCGCCTCTGTGCGGTTCCACCGTGACCGTGGACCTGACGATGGACGGCGACCGCATCGCCACCTATGGCCAGGATGTAAAGGCTTGCGCGCTTGGCCAGGCCTCTGCCGCGGTATCGGGACAGGTGATGATCGGGCGCACACAGCCCGAACTGGCCCGCGCCCGTGCGGAACTTGAAGCTATGCTCAAACGGGGTGGCCCGGTGCCGCAGGCCCCTTTTGACGGGTTCGAAGTGCTGCTTCCGGCACGCGACTATGCCAACCGCCACGCCTCGATCCTGCTGGCGCTGGATGCCACCCTCGCCGCGATGGACGAAGCGGCCAAGGCGCGCGCGGCGGGCTGATCCTTTATCCCCTGTTCATTCCAGAATGAAAAAACCGCCGCACGTCTTGCGACGGCGGCGGCAGTGGCGTTTCGTTCCGGGGCGGACAGGCAGGACAGCCAACCGTGTGCCACTTGGGGACAGGCACAGCCAGGAAACGGAGCGCAGGCAGAAACGTCAGGCCGTGCCAAACAGATGCAGGCAGGCAAAAAGCAGGGTGAACAGCGCGACAACACCGATCGTGTCTTCAACCACTGTGGCGCGCGAACGGGCCAGAATGTCCTTGATTTCGGTCAGCATCATCACCTCCATGCTTTTGTTGCTAAATTGTTCTCATATTCCTAACCGCCTGTAAAGAACTTTTTAAGAACATTCGTGTTCATATAAAGAACATCCGTTCCTGCACAGGATAGAAAGTTGGGAACAGCCTCGCCCCTGATACCGGTTTTGACGATGCCGACTGCGCGTCATCCCACCTGAATCAACCGGATCGCCCGATCCTGATCCAACAGCCACAGCAACATCCGCGCCGCCTTGCCGCGCGGGCTGCTCAGATCCGGGTCATCCGCCAGCAACCGCCGCGCATCGGTCTGGGCAATCGCCATCAGCGCGCCCTGCCGTTCCAGATCGGCCACCCGAAACCGCGGCAACCCCGACTGCGCGGTGCCAATCAGATCACCGGCCCCCCGCATCGCCAGATCTTCCTCGGCGATACGGAACCCGTCCTCGGTATCGCGCAGCACCTTCAATCGCCGCTCGCCCCCTTCGGACAGCGGCGCCTGATACATCAACAGGCAGGTCGACTCGGCCGTCCCGCGCCCCACCCGTCCGCGCAACTGGTGCAGTTGCGCCAGCCCGAAACTTTCCGCCCGTTCGATCACCATGATGCTGGCATTGGGCACGTTCACCCCCACCTCGATCACCGTGGTCGCCACCAGAACCTTCGTCTTACCCGCCACAAATCGTGCCATCGCGGCATCCTTGTCAGCCGGCGGCATCTGCCCATGCACCATGCCCACCACATCGCCAAAGGCCGCGCGCAGATGCTGAAACCGCGCCTCGGCGCTGGCATAATCCAGCACTTCGGAATCCTCGACCAGCGGGCACACCCAATAGGCCTGCCGCCCCTCGGCCACAGCCTGGCGCAAATGCGCCACCACCTCATCCATCCGCGCAGTGGACACCAGCACCGTGCGGATCGGCTTTCGCCCCGGCGGCTTTTCATCCAGCACCGACACATCCATATCGCCGTAACTGGCCAGCGCGAGCGACCGGGGGATCGGGGTTGCCGTCATTACCAGCGTATCCGTGGCCGCCCCTTTGGCCCCCAATTCCATCCGCTGCGCCACACCAAAACGGTGCTGTTCATCCACGATCGCCAACCGAAGATCGTGGAAATGCACATCCTTTTGAAACACCGCATGGGTGCCCACCAGAATGCCGATCCGCCCCTCGGCCAGATCGCGCAGCTTGGCCGCCCGCTCTGCCCCCTTGTCGCGGCCGGTCAGCAATTCCAGCCGCACCCCCGCCGCAGCCGCCAGCGGGGCCAGCCCTTCGTGATGCTGCCGCGCCAAGATTTCCGTGGGGGCCATCAGCACGCCCTGCCCCCCGGCCTCGACCGCCACCAACAGCGCCAGCAGCGCGACCAGGGTCTTGCCCGCCCCCACATCACCCTGCAAAAGCCGGTTCATCCGAAAGGGCGCTTCCATATCAAGCGCGATCTCGCGCAGCGCACGGCTCTGCGCCCCCGTCGGCGCATAAGGCAGGCTGGCCAGAACCCGCGCCTGCAACGCACCGGTCCCAACCGTGGGCAGCCCCTTCTGCCGCCGCAGCGTCGCCCGCGCCAAGGCCAGCGTCAATTGATGTGCAAGGAATTCATCATAAGCCAGACGTTGCCGCGCCGGATGCGTGGGCGCCAGATCCGCCGCCCCCTGCGGCCCATGCGCCGCCAGCAGCGCCGCCCGCCAGCCGGGCCATCCCTCCCGCTCCAGCAAAGGCCCGTCGATCCACTCCGCCAGGTCCGGGGCGCGCGCCAAAGCCCCGGCCACCGCCTTCGCCACCAACCGCTGTGTCACCCCCGCCGTCAGCGGATAGACAGGCTCATAGCTTGGCAGCTCCTCGGCTTCCTCGACCCGCAAGACATGATCGGGATGCACCATCTGGGCGATCCCGTCGAACAGCTCCAGCTTGCCGGAAATCAGCCGCCTTTGTCCCGTCGGCAGCAGCTTGGTCAGGTAATCCCCCCGCGCATGGAAATAGACCAGCGTGAATTCCATCACCGCATCGCGCACCATCACGCGGTAAGGCTTGCCCTTGGTCCGCGGCGGAAAATGCGCCCCCACCTCGACCTCCACCGTCACGGTGCAGGGGGCCACCACCTCACGGATGCTGGCCTTGCGCGCCCGGTCCACCCCGGAATGTGGCAGCAGATACAGCAGGTCCTTTGGCCGCTGCACCCCCAGCCCGTCAAAGGCGCGGGCCGTCTTTTCCCCCACGCCCTCCAGCGTTTCCAGCCCGGCAAACAACGGGAAAAGTTCGACCGGCCGGTTCATGCGCCCGCGATCAGGGCAAGCCACCCGTCCTCGTCGATCATCTTCACGCCCAGCCGTTCGGCATCCTTGGCTTTTGAGCCCGCCCCCGGCCCGGCCACCAGCAGATCGGTCTTGGCACTGACCGACCCCGCCACCTTGGCGCCCAACGCCTCGGCCCGCGCCTTGGCCTCCGCCCGTGTCATCCGCTCCAGCGACCCGGTGAACACCACCGTCAACCCGGCAACAGGCGACGCCGTCGCCCGCGCCTCGGGCGGCAGCACCTCCAGATGCGCCACCAACCGCTCGATCGACGCCCGCTCCTCCGGGTTGGCCAGCGTATCCGACAGCGACAGCGCCAGAACCGGCCCGATCCCATCGCCGGTGATCAACTCTTGCCAGGCCGCCGCCGCATCCTGTGGCACGGCAAGCGCCGCAAACACCCGATCCCGCACCTCTTTGGCGCGCACCCGCCGCCCCTCGGCCAGCGCAGTATACCGCTCCTCCGCTTCCGCCTCATCCGCCGCGCGATGGGCCAGCGCGGCCGGACGCGCCAGATCAACCGCCGCCGCCAGCGCCGCCCAACTGCCGTAATGCCGGGCCAGATCCTGCGCCGCCACCTCGCCCACATGGCGCATTCCCAGCGCAAAGATCAGCCGCGACAGGGCGATCCGCCGCTTGTCTTCAATCGCAGCCCAAAGGTTGGTCACCGACCGCTCGCCGAACCCATCCCGATTCTTCAACTTCTGCAAAGGGTTGGCGCCATCTCTTGCCGCAAGCGTGAAGATATCCGCAGGCTCTTTCACGGGCAGGATGTCATCGGCAAAAAACATCTCAATCTGCTTGCGCCCCAAACCTTCGATGTCAAAGGCCGAACGCCCCACGAAATGCACCAACCGCTCCACCGCCTGCGCCGGGCAGATCAGCCCGCCGGTGCAGCGCCGCACCGAATCCCCCTCCTCGCGCACGGCGGGCGATCCGCAATCCGGGCAGATCTGCGGAAACACATAGGGCACCGCCCCATCGGGCCGCCGCCCCAGATCCACATCCGCGATCTTCGGGATCACATCCCCCGCGCGGTAGACCTGCACCCAATCGCCCACCCGAATATCCTTGCCGCCCCGGATAGCCCCACCACGCGAATCCTGCCCGGCGATGTAATCCTCATTGTGCAACGTGGCGTTCGACACCACGACCCCGCCCACCGTCACCGGTGCCAGCCGCGCCACGGGTGACAGCGCACCGGTGCGCCCCACCTGAATGTCGATGGCCTCCAGCCGCGTCCAGGCCAGTTCAGCCGGGAATTTATGCGCAATCGCCCATCGCGGCGTGGTAGACCGGAACCCCAGCCGCCCTTGCAAGGCCAGATCGTCGACCTTGTAGACCACCCCGTCGATGTCATAGCCCAAGGTCGCACGCTGTGCCTCGATCGCGCGGTAATGCGCCAACATCTCCTCCGGCCCAGAACACAGCACGGTCAGCGGATTCGTTTGAAACCCCAAGGTCTTGAGCCGGGAAATTGCTGCAAACTGCGAACCAGCCAATGGCTCTGACAGCGCCCCCCAGGCATAGGCAAAGAACCGCAAGGGCCGCGCTGCCGTGATCGTGGCGTCCAGTTGCCGCAATGACCCCGCCGCCGCGTTGCGCGGGTTGGCAAAAACCTTGTCCCCCTTCGCCGCCTGCCGCGCGTTCAGCGCCGCAAAATCGGCATGGGACATATAGACCTCTCCGCGCACCTCCAGCACGTCGGGCGCACCGGTCAGGACCTGCGGAATATCGGCAATCGTCCGGGCATTTTCGGTGACATTCTCACCCACCTCGCCATCGCCCCGCGTCGCCGCCTGCGCCAGCCGCCCGCCTTCATAGCGCAGGCTCAGCGATAGGCCGTCGATTTTCGGCTCGGCGGTATAGGCGATGCCCCCGCCGTCGCCTCCCTGTGGCCCGCGCGCGCCCGCCCCCAGAAAACTGCGGACCCGCGTGTCGAATTCCGCCACGTCCTCCGGCTCGAATGCGTTTTCAAGCGACAGCATCCGCACCGCATGGCGGACCTTGCCAAACCCGTCCGCCACAGCCGCGCCCACCGCTTCCGATGGGCTGTCCACGCGCTTCAAATGCGGAAATTGCGCCTCAATCTCGGCGTTGCGCCGTTTCAGCGCATCATAGTCTGCATCCGAAATCTCGGGCGCGTCCAATCTATGATAGGCAGCATTCGCCGCAGCAATCGCCACGGCCAACCGCGCAAGTTCCTCTTGCGCCTCGGCCTCGGTCAACTGCCCGACTTCCCGTTCCGCCATCGCACCGGCCCCCCATGATCGCCCCCAAAGGTTTAGGGGGCGACCACAGGACAGTCCAGCCTCAGCCGATCAACTGGCGGCCGCAATGGCCACGCGGCGATGCGCCACTTCCGGCACCGGATCGCGCATCACATAGCCCCGGCCCCAGACCGTTTCGATGTAATTGTCGCCCGCCGTCGCCTCGGCCAGCTTCTTGCGCAGCTTGCAGATAAAGACGTCGATGATTTTCAACTCCGGCTCGTCCATGCCCCCATACAGATGGTTCAGGAACATTTCCTTGGTCAGGGTCGTGCCTTTGCGCAGCGACAGAAGTTCCAGAATCTGGTACTCTTTCCCTGTCAGATGCACGCTCTTGCCACCCACATCGACCGATTTCGCATCCAGATTCACATTCACCTGTCCGGTGCGGATGATGGATTGCGAATGCCCCTTGGACCTGCGGATGATCGCGTGAATCCGCGCAATCAACTCCTCCCGATGGAAGGGTTTGGTCATATAGTCATCCGCGCCAAAGCCGAAACCGCGGATCTTGCTATCGGTATCATCAGACCCCGACAGGATCAGGATCGGCGTTTCGATCCGGGCTAGGCGCAGCTGGCGCAAAACCTCATGCCCGCTCATATCGGGAAGGTTCAGGTCCAGCAGGATCAGGTCGTAATCATAAAGTTTCGCCAGATCGATCCCGTCTTCGCCCAGATCGGTGCAATAGACGTTCAGATTGGCATGTGTCAGCATCAACTCGATGCTCCGCGACGTCGCGGGATCGTCTTCTACCAGAAGTACTCGCATTCTTTACACTCCGTAAGGTCGCATTGGAACGACTTTGCAGACCACTCGTTAAACAATGATTATAATGGCAGCATTTGCAGCAAAGACAACTTAAAATTGACGATAATGCTGGATCTTGGTCACACGCAGCGCGGCCGCACCGTGGCTGCGGATGGCAGCTTCCCACAGACCGAATTCCTCATCTGTCAGGGCATAGCGTTCCAGCGCCTCTTCCCGGTCGATAAGCCCGTGGGTCACCGCCTGCACCACCACGGCCTTGCGCCGGGCCACCCAGCGGCAAGTGTCCGCAGGCGGAAGATCGGCCCGCGTCAGAATGGTTCCATCCGGCAAGGTCACGTGGCGCGGGCCGGAAACACGCTTGATATACATGGCAAGCCTCCTTCACTTCGCCCCCACTATCGCGCCAGTTCCTTAATCCTTGCTGAACGCCCGTTTCCCCACCATCTCTTGTGTCCGTGCCCCGTTTTCCTGTATGGCAACACCCTTGCCGCCGCGAAAGTCCGCCCCATGCCGCTTGATCAACCGCTCAACTCACTGGGTCTGCCCAAGGCCCCTGCCGATACCCGCGTGGTCGTGGCCATGTCGGGTGGTGTCGATTCCTCGGTCGTGGCGGCGGTGCTTGCCGAACAGGGCTATGATGTCGTGGGCGTCACCCTTCAGCTATACGATCATGGCGCGGCGCTGGCCAAAAAGGGCGCCTGCTGCGCCGGGCGCGATATCCACGATGCCCGCCGCGTCGCGGAAACCATGGGCTTCCCCCATTATGTGCTGGATTATGAAAACACTTTCCGCGAAGCGGTGATCGAAGAATTCGCCGATGCCTACCTGGCCGGGGCCACCCCGGTGCCCTGCATCCGCTGCAACGAACGGGTGAAATTCAAGGATCTGCTGGCCACCGCCAAGGATCTGGATGCCGATTGCATGGCAACCGGCCACTACATCCAACGCCAGATGGGCGCGTTGGGGCCAGAACTCCACATGGCCACCGATCCGAACCGCGATCAAAGCTATTTCCTGTTCTCCACCACGGCAGAGCAACTTTCCTTTCTGCGGTTCCCCTTGGGCCAGCTGGCCTCAAAGGCGGAAACCCGCGCCCTTGCCGCGCGCTACGGCCTGCCGGTGGCCGACAAGCCCGACAGTCAGGACATCTGCTTTGTGCCCAACGGCAATTACGCCGCCGTGATCGAAAAACTGCGCCCCGGCGCGGCCGATCCCGGTGACATCGTCGATCTGGCCGGCAACATTCTGGGCCAACATCGCGGCGTGATCCATTACACGATCGGTCAACGCAAGGGGCTGGGCATTGGCGGTCTGGAAGACCCGCTCTACGTGGTCCGATTGAATCCTGAAACCCGCCACGTGATCGTCGGGCCGAAAGAGGCGCTGTCAACGCGCACCATTCCCTTGCGCGAAATAAACTGGCTGGGCGATGCACCGCTGTCCAGCCGGGCGGAATGGCATCTGAACGTCAAGGTCCGCTCGACCCGCCCACCCCGCCCGGCGGTGATCCGGCCCCTGTCGGACACCGAGGCCGAGGTCGAGCTGTTGGCCCCCGAAGACGGCGTCAGCCCCGGCCAGGCCTGCGTATTCTACGCGCCCGAAGGCACCCGCGTGTTTGGCGGCGGCTGGATCTGGAAAGGGCGCCCAGCCTGACCCGACCAGCCTGACCCGAACAGCCTGAAATTTTTCACCGAAACATTTCAGGCCGCCCCCACGGAAATCCTCCCATGGAAAATGTCCGTGCAACCTGCACCAAGATTATTTCAAAGACATCTTGGTGCGACAGACGCCCGCCTACAAAACCCCCAACACCGACCGCGCGGCGCGCAGACCGGGTGGTTCCCCCCCCATGCCCAGCCGCGCCATCGTCAGGCGCATCGCGGCATCCTGTGCCGAAGGATCGGCCAGCACCGCCTCGACCGCCGGGGCAATCAGATCGGCACGACAGCGGTTCCCGATAAATTCCGGCACAACCCGCGTGTCCGACACCAGATTGACCAGCGTCACCGTATCCACCAACGCGGCCCGCCGCATCAACCAAAGGGTCAGCGGGTTCATGTCATAGGCAATCACCATCGGGCAGGCATTCGCCGCCAGTTCCAGCGACACGGTGCCAGATGCCGCAATCGCCACATCCGCCGTGGCAAATGCCCCACGCTTCTGCCCTGCATCTTCGATGATCCAGGGGCGCACCACCCACCCCGCTGTCACTTCGCGCACCAGATCCGCCACGCCCGGCACCGTCGGCAGCGCCACCCGCAGCGCGGGATGGTGATGCTGCAACCGCGCCAGAACATCGCCCAACACCGGGGCAAGTCGGGCGACCTCTCCCTTCCGCGATCCGGGCAGGGCCAGAACCAGCGGACCATCCCCGGCAAAATCGGCCCGTTCCGCATCGGTTGCCAAGGCTTCGGCCACCACCGGATGCCCGACGAAATCGCAGGTCATCCCCGCCGCCGTCATATAGGGCGGCTCGAACGGCAGCAGCGCCAGCACATGATCGATATGCCGCGCCATCTTGGCCGCCCGCCCAGGCCGCCAGGCCCAGACCGAAGGCGCCACATAATGAATAGTCCGCAGCCCCGGACGGGCGGATTTGACCAGCGCCGCCACCCGCAGCCCGAAATCGGGGGAATCGATGGTGACAAGCGCCCCGGCATCACTGGAAATAACCGCCTCTGCCACTTCACGGATACGCCGTTTCAGATGGCGGTATTTGGGCAGCACCTCTGCGATGCCCATGATCGACAATTCCTCCATCGGGAACAGCGATCCCATCCCCTGCGCCTGCATCAGGGGGCCAGCCACGCCCGCAAACTCCACCCCCGGCGACAGCTCCCGCAGACCCGCCATCAACGCCGCGCCCAGACGGTCGCCCGACGGCTCGCCCGCGACGAGGAATATCTTCATGCCTCGCGTGCCCACAGGAACAGGCCCGCCGCCTCGGCCTCGCGGATCATGCCGGGCAGATCCAGGCAGATCACCCCGCCCGCCTGAAACGCTACCCCGCCCAAACCTGCCGCCGCCGCGCGTCGCAGCGTTTCCGGCCCCAGGGCGGGCAGGTCAATGCGACGATCCTGCCCCGGCTTCGGCGCCTTGTAAAACACCCCCCGCGCACCCGCGGGCCGCAACGCAGGCGGCAACCCCGCCACCCCCGCCAACATCGCATCGGTGCCGGGAAGCGCCTCAACCGCCAGACACAGCCCCTGCTGCACCACCGCGCCCTGCCCCACATCCACCGCACCCAGCGTCGCCACGATGGCAGCCGCCCGCGCGGCATCGGCCTGATCGCGGTCGCCGACAGTCCCGGCCAGAACCCCCGGTCCCGGCACCAGATCAGGTGCAATCTCCTCGACCCCGGCCAGCGCGAACCCGGCCTCTTCAAAGATCGTCAGAACTTCGCGCAACGTGGCATCATCACCCTGTGCCATCGCCGTAAGCAGCCGTGGCACCATCGTCGCCGTATCCGGATCGAACAGCGCCGGGTCCAGCCTTGGCCGCTCCACCGCCCCGGCAAAGCACACCCGACCCACGCCCTCTGCCTCCAGCCGCCGCAGAAACGGCACCAACCGCTCTACGCGAAAGGCCAGATCAGGGATCAGCCCGGCAGGGTCAAACCCTTCCAGCGCCGCCACAAAGGGGCGTTCCGCCAAGGCCGCCACCAGCGCCGCAGGCAGCGCGCCCCGCCCGGCGATGATCGCAGTCCGCCTCATTTCGGCGTCAGGAACGATCGGTCCGAGGCGGACAGAATGAAATCCGTCACCTCGCGCACATGCACACTGTCGGTTTCCTCGCCCAATCTGCGCGCCCGGTCCAGAAAGGTGCCTTCCCCCTGCGCCAGCATCTGATAGGCGGCCCGCAGCGCGGTGATCTCTCCCCGCTCCACACCGCGCCGCTTCAGCCCCACAAGGTTCAAGCCGTCCAGTTCCCCACGCGGCGCCTGCACAAGGCCATAGGGGATCACGTCCTGCGCCACCATTGTCACCGCGCCGATGATGGCCCCCCGCCCGATCCGCACCCATTGATGCACGCCCGACAGGCCGCCGACGATCACATCATCCCCCAGCACGCAATGCCCGGCGATGGCCACATTGTTAACCAGGATCACCCGATCGCCGATATGCGAATCGTGGCCGACATGCGCCCCGGTCATGATCAGCACGTCATCACCCACCGTCGTCACGCCGCCGCCGCCCTCTGTCCCCAGATTAAGCGTCGCGCCTTCGCGGATGCGGCACCGCTGGCCGACCACCAGCCGCGTCTTTTCGCCCTTGTATTTCAGGTCCTGGGGCACTTCACCGACAGTGGCAAAAGGAAAGATGACCGAGTCGGACCCAATCTCCGTGCAGCCCGTCACCACGGCATGGCTTTTCACCACCACCCGCTCATGCAGCACGACATCGGCCCCGATCACGCAGAATGGCCCGATCTCGCAACCCGCCCCCACCACCGCGCCGGGTTCGACAACGGATGACGGGTGAATGCGCACATCAGGGTGAATGGTCATCTGCATCACGCCTTCGGCACGTCGAACATGGCCATGAAGGTGGCCTCACAGGCCAGTTCACCCTCTACCATCGCGCGCCCTTCGAATTTCCAGACCCGGCCGCCGCCCCGCACCGCACGGACATGCAATTCAAGCACATCGCCCGGCACCACTTTGCGGCGGAACTTCACGCCATCGACGCCCATGAAGAACACATTGGCATTCTTGTCGACCAGATCCATCGACAACCCCACCAGAATCCCGCTGGTCTGGGCCATCGCCTCGATGATCATCACACCCGGAAAGATCGGCATGCCGGGAAAATGCCCGGTGAACTGCGGTTCGTTGATGGTGACATTCTTGATGCCCACACAGCTTTCGGGAACCACGATATCGCGGACCTTGTCGACCAGCAGGAAAGGATAGCGATGCGGAATGATCCGCTGGATCAGCGCCAGGTCGGCAAAGGTGACGGCGGGATCAGACATCAAATTCTCCTTCACGAATGCGGAACCGGGCGGGAACGCGAAAACCGGGACACCCGGTCGTGACTAGCAACTTGAAAAGGCCGAAACAAGCATCCCCGGCTTACGGCGTTCCGCCGGCACCCGGCACCGTATCCGCCGCCCCATCCGGCACAACCGCCGTATCCGGCGCAGCATTCGGTTCTACATTCGATTCAGGCTCTGGCACTGCCTCTTGGCCTTCATCCTGCGCGGGCGCAGCAGGCAGCGCCGATCCGTCACCCAGCGTCGCGTCGATCAACTGGATCGCTTCATCCGTGATGTCTACGCCGCGCAGCGACAGGATCACCATATCCTTGTCGAAAATCGCAACCGCCCCGCTGTCGCGCATCAATTCGCCCAAAACCGGCACGGCCGCCTGAAGAAATCTTTGACGGTCTTCTTCGCGCTTTACCGTGATGGCCCGCGATTTCGCATCCTGTGCCGCGCGGATCGCCTCAGTCTTTGTGTCAAACTCGGCAGCCAGCGCCTGAAAGGCTTCGGCGTCCAGCGTGGCGCGCTGATCGGTCAGATTGCGCTCCTCTGCCTCAAGCGCCTGTTCCAGACGCAGGTTTTCGGCAACCAGAACCTGACTATCGGCCTGAAACCTTGCCTCTGTCGCACGCCCGAAAGCCGATTCCGAAAACAGCCTGTTACGGTCCAGCATAAGAACCGGCGCCCGCAACACCTCTGCTTCCTGCGCCCCGACGGGCCACGGCGCAGCCCCCGCAAAAAGACCCAACAGCGCAACACCCGCTGCTGCCCGCCCGAAAGCTGCGCGCAGGCGCCCCATCAGAACTGTGTCGACACCGTCAGGTCAAACACCTGCTCGACGTCATAGGCTTCTTTGACCAACGGCTTGGCAAAGTTCAAACGCAGCGGTCCGACAGGCGTGTCCCAGAACAGCGAAAAGCCGATGGATGACCGCAAGTTCATGGAATCATCCACAATATTGGCCCCGGCCAGACCACCATTCACGTTATCAAGGCTCCAGACCGAACCCACATCCAGGAACAGGCCGCCCGTGATTCCGTATTCTTCCGGCAAGCCAAGCGGGAAATCGGCCTCGAACCGCGCAACGGCAAAGATGTTACCGCCAAGCGCCTCGTTCGTCGTGCCAGCAGCCAATTCGCGCGGGCCAAGACCGCCCGGCTCAAAGCCCCGGATCTTGCCGTTGCCAAAGAAACGCTCGGTGATCCGGCTGTTCGTGCCACCCAGGCTGTTGATCATCCCGCCTTCAAAAATCGCGCGCAGCGCGACCTCTTCCTGCCGGACCTTTGTTTCGGCCACCGCCAATGCGCTGGTCAGGATATACTGGCTGTCGCCACCCAGACCGGCAAAATCCTGACCAAAGCGCAGCAGGATCCCGCCATTGGGGTTCAAACCGCTGATCCGGCTGTCATAGCTGTAAGTATAGCCAACCGAACTGGTCACCACCGCGCCCTGCGCTTCTTCCAGACGGATGATCTGCGAAGACGTGGCCGGGATATTGCTGATCTTGCTGTCCTGATAGGCATAACGCACTTCCAGCCGGCTCAACTCGCCCACCGGAAACTCCAGCGCGGGCGAAATACGCCCCACCCGCGTGTCAAAGGTCGATGAATTCTCATTGTCCGACTCGCGGTAGGACACCGCGAACTTCAACGCCACATCACGCCCCAGGAACGCCGGTTCGCGGAACGAAAAACTGCCCTCGGTGGAATCAGTGCCGGTGGTCAGCGAAATACCAACCGCCTGACCGCGACCCAGGAAATTCTGCTCGCTCAGCCCGACGTTAAAGCCGATTCCGCTTGCCACACCATAGCTTGCGCCAAAAGTCAGCGACCCGGTCGGCTGTTCCTCGACATCCACATTCACCACGACCTGATCCGCGCTGCTGCCGGGTTCGGCATTCACCTGCGCATCGGCGAAATACCCCAAGGCCCGGATGCGTTCCGCAGACTGGCGAATCTCGCGCGGGTTCAGCGGGTCGCCCTCGACGGTGCGGAACTGGCGGCGCACAACCTGATCCAGCGTGGTGGTGTTGCCTTCGATGTCGATCCGCTCAACGAAAATGCGTTCGCCCCGCACCACGGCGAATTCCACGTCCAGCACACCGCCACGTTCATCGCGGGTGATCCGCGGGTCGACGCGGACAAAGTTCAACCCTTTGCGCAGCGCCAGGTTTTCCATCCGCGCGATGTTGTTGTCGATCAGCGCCGGTGACCACACCTCGCCCGGACGGATACGCTGCACCGCTTCGAACTCGGCCGGGTCCAGCCCTTCGATCTCAGACACGGTGGAAATCTTGCCGATACGGAACTGCTGCCCCTCACGGATCGAGATGGTCACAAAGAATGCATCCCGTTCGCGGGCGACATCCGACGTGGCATCCAGAACCTGCACATCGGCATAGCCACGCGCCAGATAGAAATCACGCAGCAACTGCTTGTCCAGCTCCAGCCGCTCGGCAACAAAGGTGTCGCGCTGGATGATCGTGCGCAACAACCCCGCCTGCTTGGTTTCCAGCACCTGCCGCAAACGACGATCGCTGAACGCACGGTTCCCGACAAAGGACAGGCGTTCAATCTCTGCCACGCTGCCTTCGGTCACTTCGAATACCAGATCAACCCGGTTGCCATCGCGTCGGATGATCCGCGGCTCGACCGTCGCTGCGATCCGGCCGCGCAGGCGATAGGCTTCGGCGATGTTTGCCGCATCCTCTTCGGCCTGCGACGGCGAATAGACAAACCGGCCCTTCGATTTTGCAATCTCGGCCAGTTCCTCATCCTTCAGGCGCGCATTGCCTTCAAAGTTCACGATGTTGATCATCGGGTTCTCGACCACGCGGATCAGCAGCGTGCCACCCTGCGGCACCAGATCGACAGATTGGAACAGGCCAGAATTCACGATTCCCTGATACGCGTCGTTCAAACGCGCCGCCGACACCGTCTCACCCCGCCCGATTCCGGCAAGGGCAACGATCGTCGCGGTTTCAATGGTCTGGTTGCCTTCGACCTGAACGCTGGAAAAGCTGTAGCTCTGCGCCTGCGCCTGTGTCGCAAACGGCCCGGAAATGGCCGCGCTGGAAAGGAAAAAGGCGATCAAGGCGGGGCGCATCACCCCGGCACGCGCACGCACCTTTGGCTTCGCCTGCGTCTCGAACGCCTCTGTCGTGTTCCGCATACCCTGGCCCCGCCGTTAACAAGTTCTTGTGCTCTGACTACTCGGAAGCGCAGGACTTGTCAAAAGGCTGAGGCCTTTTTAACGATTTTCAGTGGCCCATAAGTGACGACCCGACAAAGGCCCCCGCCAACAAACCCGCCACCATTGTGCCAACCGTGAAGATACGGTCGGAATTCACCACCATGATCACCGACAGGCCACGATAGCCCCTTGTGAATGCTTGCATGATCTATCCTCCGGCCCCGTTTTTGCGAGGTCAGGGTTAGGCCCGGAATGTGGCGCGACTTTGGCCCACAATCGGCGCTTTCACGACGATGGTCACATGGCACGCGCCTTGCTGGCGCATACCCCTACCGCTTTACGGACAGAACAGATCGTTGGTCAGCGCAAACACCATCAATGTCAGGATCGCCGCCAGCCCGATGGACATCAGCACCCGCAACGCCTTTGGCGTCGGCGGTTTGCCCGTCACCGCCTCATAGGCATAAAACACCAGATGCCCGCCATCCAGCACCGGAACCGGGAACAGGTTCATCATCCCCACCGCCGTCGACAGCATGGCAATGAACCAGATGAAACTGGTGATCCCCGCGCTTGCCGCCGCGCCCGATGTTTCCGCAATGCCGATGGGTCCGCGCAGGTTGCACGATGAAATCGCCCCGGTGATCATGTGCCACAACCCCGAAAGCGAAGTCGTCGCAATGTCCCAGCTTTGCGTCGCGCCCAGCCCGATGCTTTCCACAACCCCCGGCACCCGCGTTTCCGGCTCGAAATACAGCGCCCCGGTCAATCCGATCAGCCAGCGGGTTTCAAACCCGCCCTCCGCCAGTGGCAGATCAACGCGGCGCGGCTGCAAGTCCAGCTCCATCGCCTGTCCATCCCGCAACAGGCCCAACCGCAGGGGCGATCCGTCCGATCCCCCCACCAGTTCGCGCAGTTGTGAAAAGGTCGTCACCGGAACGCCGTCGACTGCCGTCACCACGTCACCCGGCAGGACACCAGCCTCCGATGCCGCCGAATCCGGCTGCACGGTTTCCACCAAGGGCGGCAACGGGTGCGAATCCGTCACCTCAACCGATCCCCCATCCCGCGCGACCAGATAGCGCGCCGTGGCGACTGGCGGCAAAGCGGCCGCCGCCGTCATGAAGGCCGGAAAATCCGGCGTATCCTGCCCACCCAGCGCAAGGATACGGTCCCCCGGCTGCAATTCGGCCGTGATCCCCGGCACGGTCTTTACCGCCCCCACCGTGGGCGCATCCGTCGCCACACCCGATGCCAGAAACACCCCGGCAAACACGATGATGGACAGGATGAAATTGAAGATCGGCCCCGCTGCCACCGTGGCCGACCGCGCCCAAAGCGGCGCGCCGTGCATCGTCGCCCGCCTCTGTTCCGGCGTCAGGCCACCCAGATCATCGACATGCCCTGCAGACGCGGCATTTGCATCGCCAAAGAATTTTACATAGCCGCCAAACGGCAGCGCAGCGATCTGCCACCGCGTCCCCCGCTTGTCCACCCGCGACCAGATGACCGGCCCAAAGCCCAACGAAAACACCTCGGCATGGATGCCGGACCAGCGGCCCACGATGTAGTGGCCGTATTCATGCACAAAAACGATGATCAGCAGCGCCAGCACAAAGGCCGCAATCGTATAGGCCAAGCCGCCAAAGCTTGGGATCAGGTTGATCAGTTCCACGCGCTACCTGCCCTCTATCCGTTTTTCAGCCAGTTCCGTGGCCCGCACCCGTGCCAGATGGTTCATCGCAAGCACATCATCAAGACAGGTCGCCGAATTTCCCAGCCCTGTTTCCGCCGAAAGCCGGTCCAGCGTATCCTCGACCACGGCCGCCATGTCCAGAAATCCAAGGCCACCCGTCATGAAATGATCCAGCGCGATCTCTTTTGCCGCATTGAACGCCGCACCCGACAGCCCCCGCAGCGCCATCACCTCGCGCGCAAGGCGCAACGCTGGAAAGCGTTGGTCATCCGGCGCCTCGAACGTCAACTGCCCCAGCCGCGCCAGATCCAGCCGCTCGACCGGCAGATGTTCGCGCGCGGGCCAGTGCAGGGCAAAACCGATGGCATGGCGCATGTCCGCTGGCCCCAGATGCGCCATGATCCCCCCATCACGGAACCCCACCAGCGCATGGACGATGCTTTGCGGATGGACCAGCACCTCGATCATGTCGGGCGCGAATCCAAAGAACTCGCGCGTTTCTATCAATTCCAGCGCCTTGTTGAACATCGAGGCGGAATCGATGCTGATCCGGCTGCCCATCGACCAGTTCGGATGCGCCTTTGCCTCGGCCACGGTCGCCGCCGCCAGCCGCTCCAGCGGCCAGTCGCGGAATGGCCCGCCGGATGCGGTGATGATCACCCGCTCCACCGCGCCGGTCTCTTCCCCGGTCAGCGCCTGAAACACCGCCGAATGTTCGCTGTCGACCGGCAGGATGGTCGCGCTGTGTGCGCGGGCGGTCGACAACAACAACTCCCCCGCGGTCACCAGGCTTTCCTTGTTGGCCAGCGCAAGGCAGCCGCCATGCGCCAGCGCCCGCATCCCCGGCACAAGCCCCGCCGCGCCCACGATCCCGCTCATCACCCAATCGGCAGGCCGGTCCGCCGCCTCGGCAATCGCCGCCGCGCCCGCCGCCGCCGCAACGCCCGATCCGGCCAGCGCCTCGCGCAGCGCGGGCAGTTCGTCCTCATGCGCGGTCACCGCCACCTCGGCGCGCAATTCCCGCGCCATCTCGGCCAGCCGCGCCACATTCCGCGCCCCGGTCAGCGCAACCGTACGATACGCCTCTGCCCCGCCCGCCCGACGGATCAGATCAAAGGTGCTTTCGCCAATGGACCCGGTGGCCCCGAATATGGAAATGGACCGCATCTTCCCTCAGCCGATCGGAAGGTCTTTGAACACAAGGCCCAGCAGCATGACCAGAACCGTTGCCCCGATCAGCGCGTCAAACCGGTCCAACAACCCGCCATGACCGGGGATCAGTTGTGAACTGTCCTTCACCCCCGCCCGCCGCTTCAGCCAGCTTTCCACGATATCCCCCATCTGCCCCGCCAGCGCGACCAGGGGCGACAGCACCAGCAGAACCCAACCACCCATCCCGGCCATGACAAAACCAAGGCCCACGATCACCGCCCCGATCCAGCCCGCCACCGTGCCGGACCACGTCTTCTTCGGGCTGACCTTGGGCCAGAACTTCGGCCCGCCCACAAACCGCCCAACGAAATAGCCCAGGACATCCGACGTGATCACGATGATCACCAGCCACAGAATGCCAGACGACCCCGATTCCTCACGGAACTCCACCAGCCCGTAACCCGCCACCATGATCGCCGCCGCATAGATCGCGGCAATCTGCCGGTCCCGCCGCGGCGTCAACGCCAGCGCCAGTGACGGCACCATCAGAAACGCCGCCGCCAGATCCGACCGCAGGATCAACGCCCCCGCCAGGGCCGCCGCCGCCACCCCCCACAGCACCAAAGGCCGGTTCTTCTGCGCGGGCGCGGTAATCGTCGCCAGCTCCCAGATCATTCCCGATGTCAGCAACACGATCAGCAGCGCAAAGGATGCCCCGCCCAGCCATATCTCGGCCGCACCCACCGCGATCATCACAATGGCCGAAACCACACGCGGCCGCAGATCATCCCACCGCCCGATCACGGCAGCCATTGTCGGCTCTGGCGGCTTGTAATCCTCGGTTTCCAGATCGGATGCCCCACCCAGATCTGCGCCCGCATCTGCGCCCACAGCAGAACCAAGCCCGGTTGCCTCTGCTGCCGGGCCGGAAACGCCCCCGGCGCCCTTATCTTCGGGATCAACCGTCATTCGCCCGCCAAGCCGCCAAATCGACGCTCTCGATTGCCGAACTGGCCCACGATCGCCGCCAATTCCTGCGCCCCGAAATCCGGCCAGAGCGTAGAGGAAAATTCGTATTCCGCATAGGCCGCCTGCCACAGCAGGAAATTCGATGTCCGCGTCTCGCCGCTGGTGCGGATCACCAGATCGGGGTCGGGCAGATCGGCCGTGTCCAGCCGCGACGCCACCAGCGCCTCGGTCACCGCCTCGGGCAGCAACCTCCCCTCCGCCACCTCACGGGCAATGTCCCGCACCGCCCGCGCAATCTCATCCCGGCCGCCATAGTTGATCGCAACCGTCAGGTTCAGCCGCGTGCCATGCGCCGTGCGCGCCTCGATCCCGGCCATCATCTTCTGCAATTTCGGCTCCAGCCGCGTCCGGTCGCCAATGAACCGCAGCCGCACCCCCTCGACCGACAGCCGATCCGCCTCCCGCTCGATATAGCGGGCGAAAATCGCCATCAGCCCCAGCACCTCTTCGGTGGACCGCTTCCAGTTCTCGGTGGAAAAGGCGTAGACCGTCAGCCAGCGGATGCCCAGATCGGGGCAGGCGCGCACAATCTCTCGTACCCGCTCGGCCCCGCGCCGATGCCCCACAAGGCGGGGCCAGCCCCGCGATGTGGCCCAGCGGCCATTGCCATCCATGATGATTGCCACATGCTCCGCATTGCGGGACAGGCGCTTTGGATCGGTTGTCTTGCCTGTTCCCAAGCCCTGCTCCCCCTCACACAGCCGAACCGGGGCAACCGCCCCGTGCCGCCATGTCAGACCTGCATGATTTCTGCCTGCTTCTGTTCCAACTGCCGATCAACGGCGGCAATCGCCTTGTCGGTCAATTCCTGCACCTCGTCCGACCACATCTTCTGGTCGTCCTCGGACATACCGGCCGCCTTGGCCTTCTTGATCTGGTCCATCCCATCGCGCCGGACGTTGCGAATGGCCACCTTGGCGCTTTCGGCATATTGCGCCGCCACCTTGGCCAGCTCCTTGCGGCGCTGCTCGTTCAACTCCGGGATCGGCAACCGGATCAGCGGCCCGTCCGTCACCGGGTTGATCCCGATCCCGCTTTCGCGGATCGCCTTTTCCACCTTGCTGATCATGCCCTTGTCCCAGACATTGATCACCACCATCCGCGGCTCCGGCACGTTCACCGTGCCAAGCTGGTTGATCGGCGTCATCTGGCCATAGGCATCCACCTGGATCGGGTCCAGGATCTGCGCCGAGGCACGGCCCGTCCGCAGCGATGCGAATTCCGATTTCAACGCCGTCATGGCGCCATCCATCCGCCGTTCGATGGCATCAAGGTCGATGTCAAGGTCGTCAGCCGACATAGGGTCTTCCTTCATTCTCCAGCCCGCACCCCGACAGGGTCTCAGGGCCGTTTCGTTGCTCTATACCAGAGCCGCACCGCAACGGAACAGTGTCGATGGCCGGGAAACGGGGCATAACCCCGGCCGCATGCCATGCCTCCGGTCAGTCCTGAACCCGCGTATACGTCCCCTCACCGCGCAGGATGCCGCGAAACCCGCCCGGTTCATCCAGCGAAAACACGATGATCGGCAGATTGTTGTCACGCGCAAGCGCAATGGCCGACGCATCCATCACCCCCAGATGCTTGGCCAGGCATTCATCATAGCTGACCGTTTCATACCGTTTGGCATCGGCGTGCTTCTTGGGATCTTTATCATAGACGCCGTCCACCTTGGTGCCCTTGAAGATCACCTGACAGGCCATCTCATTGGCGCGCAGCGTCGCCGCCGTATCGGTGGTGAAATAGGGGTTTCCGGTGCCGGCCGCAAAGATGCAGACGCGCTTTTTCTCCAGGTGCCGCACCGCGCGGCGGCGGATATACGGCTCGCAGACCTGATCCATCGGGATGGCACTGATCACGCGGGTAAAGACGCCAATCTGTTCCAGCGCCGATTGCATCGCCAGCGCGTTCATCACCGTGGCCAGCATCCCCATGTAATCGGCCGTCGTCCGCTCCATCCCCTGCGCCGACCCGGCCAGCCCGCGAAAGATGTTGCCGCCGCCGATCACCATGCAGATCTCGACGCCCAGATCATGCACCGACTTCACTTCCTGCGCGATGCGCTGAACCGTCGGCGGATGCAGCCCGAACCCCTGATCCCCCATCAACGCCTCACCGGAAATCTTGAGCATCACGCGGCTATATTTCACCGCTGCATCAAGACCCGGTTTGGACATGGAAAACCCCGTTCTTCAGTATGACAATTGGACTGCGCCGCAAAATGTATGAAAATGACGGCAGGTTCAACCGGGAACGGCAGGAATATCGGCAAGGCCGGGAACCGCCACCCGCCGTTGCCAAAATCCACGCAACCGTCCCAACCCCGTTGCAGACCACAGATCTGTCGTCCAAAGAACGGCGCGCAAACATAAAGGAAACGTCGCTTGGGCTTCGATCTGTCGACCCTGTCCCGCGAAGCCCCCATCCTGATCGCAGGCCCCACAGCCAGCGGCAAATCGGCGCTGGCGATGGACGTTGCCGCCCGCGACGGGCGGGTGATCGTGAATGCCGATGCGCTTCAGGTCTATGCCAACTGGCGCATCCTGACCGCCCGCCCCACGATCGCGGACGAATCCGCCCTGCCCCATGCGCTTTACGGCCATGTCGGGCGCGACGAGGCCTATTCCGTCGGCCATTGGCTGCGCGATCTGACGGCGCATCTGTCCCGCCCAGTGGTCATTGTCGGCGGCACCGGTCTTTATTTTTCCGCCCTCACCGAAGGGCTGGCCGACATTCCCCCCACCCCGCGCCACATCCGCAATGAGGCAGACCAGCGGCTTGCCAGTGACGGCCCCGCCGCGCTGTTGGCCGAACTTGACCCCGCCACCCTGGCCCGGATCGACCACCTGAACCCCGCCCGCATCCAGCGCGCATGGGAGGTGCAGCGCACAACCGGGCGCGGGCTGGCCGCATGGCAGGCGGAAACCGCGCCCCCCCTGCTGCCCTTGGCCAAGGTGGAATCCTTGGTCCTGCGCCCCGATGTCGATTGGCTGAACACCCGCATCGACCACCGTTTTGACCAGATGATCGCCCAGGGCGCGCTGGATGAGGTTCGTGCCGAACTCCCCCATTGGCAACCCACGCGCCCCTCGTCCCGCGCCATCGGCGCACCCGAATTGATCGCCCATCTGCAAGGCGACCTGTCCTTGCCCGACGCCATCGCAGCCGCAAAGACCGCCTCGCGCCAATATGCCAAACGCCAACGCACTTGGTTTCGGTCCCGCATGGGCGACTGGCGGGCCATCCCCCTGCCCTGATCCCTGCCCCGATCCCCGCCCTGATCCCCGCCCTGATCCCCGCCGAAATCAGCCCACACCCGACCTGCCGCAAAACGGCAACAACCCAAGGTTATCAACAATCTGCAAATGCCTTGTGGATAACTCCCGTGTTTTGCCATCTTTTCGCTTGGGTTCGTTGCAATCACAGGGCTATGATTCGCCAACGACACGATGGAAGCCCATCCATGCCCGACCAAAACCAGACAGCGGCCCTGAACGGAGTGGCTGGCGGGGAACCCCGCCTTGTCGCGATTCCTCGGCTTGCCGCCGGTGGCCGCTGGCGGGTCGAAGCGATGCGCGCCATTTCCGAACCGATGTTGCTGTGGTTCACCAAAGGTCAGGGCCGCATAACCCTTGCTGGCGTCACCCGCGGCTATACCGCCCATACCGCCGTGTTCATTCCCGCCGGGGTGATGCACGGATTCGAGGTGGGGCCGCAGGTCTTTGGCAATGCCGTCTTCTTCGGCAAGGACAGCGCCATTCCTCTGCCCGCATCGCCGCACTTTCTCCGCATCCGCGAGGTGCATGCCCAGCAAGAGGCGAATGTCATCCTCGACATGATCCTGCGCGAAATGAATTCCGACAGCCCCGCCCATGAACGCGCGACGCGGCACTATCTTGGCCTCTTGGGTGTCTGGCTGGAACGTCAGGTCGCTAAGGCCGCGCCGGAACAGGGCAAACCCGATGCCGCCCGCCGCCTTGTCGCGCGCTACACCGCCCTGATCGAACGTGATTTCCGCAGCGGCGCCGGGGTTGGCGACTTTGCCGCCGCGCTTGGCGTCACGCCCACCCACCTGTCGCGCTGCTGCCGTCAGGCCTGCGGTCGGTCTGCCATCACCATCCTGCAAGACCGCCGCATTTTCGAAGCCCGCCGCCTGCTGGCGGAAACCCGGATGCCGGTGGGCCAGATCGGCACCAGCCTTGGCTTCACCTCGGCCGCCTATTTCACCCGCGCGTTTCAGCACCTGACAGGCAAGTCGCCCACCGAATTCCGCCGCTCTGTCTGACCCTTCGCCCCATCCGCCACGGCCATGTGTCGCCCCAAGGGTGGAAAACGCCGCCTTTCTGTCGTAAACAGGCTCCGTTCCGGCGAATCCAAGCGTTGACGTATGGTCGAAAAAGATGCGCTATTGGCTTTGCCAAGGGGCGCGTCCTCGGCCTGATTTTGCCTTCCCGTTCACGGCGGGGCGGCGGATCAACCCAAACAACCGGGGCGCGAAACCGACATAACAAGAAGCAAACGCCACGTCAGGGAGACCACAATGAAAGACACTCTGGAAACCGCCACTTTGCATCCGGCGGCCGTCATGTATGCGAGTGAAGTGCGTCAGGGCCAATTGTCCCGCCGCGAATTTCTGTCCCGCACCACCGCGCTGGGTGTATCTGCCGCCGCCGCCTATGCTCTGATCGGCATGGATGCCCCGGCACTGGCACAGGACACGCCCGCAATGGGCGGCACGCTGCGCATGTCGATGGAAATCAAGGCGCTGAAAGACCCGCGCACCGCCGACTGGTCGCAGATCGCCAACGTCACCCGCGGCTGGCTGGAATACCTTGTCGAATACAACAATGACGGCTCGATCCGCGGCATGCTGCTGGAATCGTGGGAATCAAACGCCGACGCCACGGAATACACCCTCAAGGTGCGCCCCGGCGTGAAATGGAACAACGGCGACGATTTCACCGCCGATGACGTGCTGCACAACTTCCAGCGTTGGGGCGATGCCTCGGTCGAAGGCAACTCCATGCCGGGCCGCATCACCAATCTGGTCGATGCCGAAGCAAAGACCCTGCGCGAAGGCGCGGTCTCCGTCGTCGATCCGCTGACGGTGAAACTGTCGCTCAGCGCGCCGGATGTCACCCTGATCGCCGGTCTGGCGGATTACCCTGCCGCGGTTGTCCACAAATCCTATGACAACGGTGATCCCACCACCTCGCCCGGCACCGGTCCCTTCCTGCCTGAAACGGTCGAAGTGGGCGTCCGCGCCCATCTGGTAAAGAACGCCGATCACACCTGGTGGGGCACCGCCGTCTATGGTGGCCCGTATCTTGACCGCATCGAATACACCGACCTTGGCACCGACCCGTCGGCCGAAGTCAACGCCGCTGCGGCGGGCGAATTGGATGCCACCTACCAATCGACCGGCGAATTCATCGAACAGTTCGATTCGCTGGGCTGGACCAAATCCGAAGCCGTCACCGCCTCGACAATCGCCGTGCGCTTCAACCAGTTGGCCGAGGAATACAAGGACGTCAATGTCCGGACCGGCCTGATCAAATGTGTCGACAACAATGTCGTTCTCGAACTCGGTTACTCCAACCTCGGCACCGTGGCGGAAAACCACCACGTCTGCCCGATCCATCCCGAATACTACGCCCTGCCCCCGCTGACGCCCGATCCGGCCGCCGGCAAGGCAGCGATCGACGCGGCCGGGATGTCCGATTTCGAATTCGAACTGATCTCGCTCGATGACAGCTGGCAGGCCGCAACCTGCGACGCCGTCGCCGCGCAGATCCGCGATGCCGGCATCAACATCAAGCGCACGGTGCTTCCGGGGTCCACCTTCTGGAACGACTGGCTGAAATACCCGTTCTCGGCCACCGAATGGAACATGCGTCCGCTTGGCGTGCAGATCCTCGCCCTCGCCTACCGTTCGGGCGAAGCCTGGAACGAAGCCGCCTTCTCGAACGCGGAATTCGACAGCGAACTGGCAAAGGCCCTGTCCATCGCCGATGCCAAGGCCCGGTCCGAGGTGATGAAGCGGCTGGAAGAGATCATGCAGGAACAGGGCGTCATGGTGCAGCCCTACTGGCGCTCGATCTACCGCCACTTCGACCCAAAGGTGAAAGGCGCCGACATGCACGCCACCTTTGAACACCACCATTACAAGTGGTCGATCGCGGCCGCGTGATCCACGCAATGACGTCAGACGTGCGCGCGGCTTCGACCGCGCGCACGGCCCTTATCGCGCCACGGGGGGTTTGCACCCCAAATATCCCATTCCCTCTGCCTGTGATCCCATGACCGGGAAAGGATGAGCCATGCTCCTTTTCGTGCTGCGGCGTATCGGCGTCATGATCCTGACCGCCATCGCGCTTACCTTCATCGTCTTTTACATGACGAACCTGCCGCCCAACCTTGAAAAGCTGGCGAAATCCGAAGCCTCGGTCCGAATGGCAGATGACGCCGTGGCAAGCTGGCTGGAACGGAACGGCTATGGCGGGTCGGTCTTTGTGCGCTATGGCGAATGGCTGGGTGTCATGCCCGGCTGGACCCTGACGGATGAAGATGGCACCATCCGGGGCCGCTGCATCGCAAACGGCCAGGACGCCGCCACCGCCGCCCGCTTCTGCGGCATCCTGCAAGGCAACTGGGGTTTTTCCACCGTATTCAAGCAACCGGTGACAGAGGTGCTGGCCCGCTCGCTGGGCGCCACCGGCTGGCTGATGCTGTGGGTGATGATCGTCATGGTCCCCGCCTCACTGCTCCTTGGCGTGCTGTCGGGCATGCGCGAAGGCAGCCGCACCGACCGCATCCTCTCCACCGTGGCCATCACCACCACCGCCACACCGGAATATGTCTCGGGCGTGATCCTCATTGCCCTCCTCGCGTCTGCCACAGCGGGCATCTCGCCCATCCTCGCCGATGCGGGCTGGATTTCCGGCAAGACGCTCTTCCCCGGCACCGCCACCTCGGCAATGGACGACATCACCTTCTGGAACTTCTTCCTGCCGGTGATGACCATCGCGCTTTATGGCATCGGCTACATCGCCCGCATGACCCGCGCCTCGATGACCGAAGTGATGACCCAGCAATACATCCGCACCGCCCGGCTCAAAGGCGTGGGCTTCCGCCAGGTTGTCATGCGCCACGCACTCCGCAATGCGCTGATCGCGCCCTTTACGGTGATCATGCTGCAATTTCCGTGGCTTCTGAACGGCGTCGTCATCGTGGAAACGCTGTTCAATTACAAAGGCTTCGGCTGGACGCTCGTGCAGGCTGCCGGCAACAACGACATCGACACCCTGCTTGCCTGTTCGGTTGTTGCGGTTTTCGTTGTCCTCGTGACGCAGTTGATTTCAGATATCGGCTACGTCTTCCTCAATCCCCGCATCCGCCTCGCGTAAGGTAAGCCAAGCATGGACGACGCACTTTCCTGGGGCTCGATCTTTCTGCGCATCGCAGCGCAGCTCCTGCCCGTCTGGGTGGCCCTGATCGCCACCTTCGCCCTGTCGATGCGCTACAAGCGCCGCCTTGGCCTATACGGCCGCATCTTCGACAGCCCCGTCGGGATGACGGGCTTTGGCCTCGTGATGTTCTGGGTCTTTACCGCCATCTTCGCCGACTGGATCATCACCCATGATCCGCTGGGCCAACTGTCGGGCATGAAGAACATCATCCCCGGCAGCCCGGTCAAGGATGCGGTCGAAGGCGCCTATCCCTATTACCTCCTGGGCGGCGACCACCTTGCCCGCGACGTCTTCAGCCGCATGGTCATGGGCGCGCGTGAGGTGCTGAAAATCGCCCCCGCCGCCACCGTCATCGCCTTCATGGTGGGTATCACCTTGGGCCTGCCTGCCGGCTATCTGGGCGGCAAGCTGGACACGGTGATCAGCTTCATCTCCAACCTCGTCCTCGCCTTCCCGGTGATCCTGCTGTTCTACCTGCTCGTCACACCTGAAATTCGCGTGACCGGCATCCCCATCGTGCTGGCGGCGATCCTGTTCATCTTCCCGGTCATCTTCCTGACCCTTCTGTTGAACGCGCGCTTCTTCACCTCGCCGCCCAAGCGCAACCTGTACGTCGGCCTCACCCTCCTCTTCGGCCTCTGGGCCTATTCCGGCCTCGCCTTCAACGCCGATCCCCTTGGCGTCTGGTCGATGGACCCGAACATGCTCAACGTCTTCGTCTCGGTCGTCTTCGTGAACTCCCCCGGCGTGTTCCGCATCGTTCGCGGCATGGTGATGGACATCAAGACCCGCGACTACGTCGCCGCAGGCCAAACCCGCGGCGAAGGCCCGTGGTTTATCATGCTGTGGGAAATCCTGCCCAACGCCCGCGGCCCGCTGATCGTCGATTTCTGCCTGCGCATCGGCTATACCACCATCCTTCTGGGCACGCTCGGCTTCTTCGGCCTTGGCGTTACGCCCGAATCCCCCGACTGGGGCAGCACCATCAACTATGGCCGCCGCCTGCTGGCCATCGCCCCCCATCCGGCGGTCGTCCCCGCCTTCGCCCTCATGTCGCTTGTCCTCGGCCTCAACCTGCTGGCCGACGGATTGCGCGAAGAAAGCATGAAGGACTGAACATGTCGCATCCGCTGCCCTTCATCTGTTCCAAAATATCCCACGGGGGTCCGGGGGTGTGAAACCCCCGGTCCCGCACCCTCCACCCGCGCGAGGCCGCCATGTCTGACACCACCTGGGATTCGTCCAAACCCATCCTGGAAATCGAGAACCTCTCGATCTCCTTCTTCACCCGCCTGCGCGAAATTCCCGCCGTGATGGATTTCTCCTGCACGGTGATGGCAGGCGAAGCGATGGGCCTCGTCGGCGAATCCGGCTGCGGCAAATCCACCGTGGCCCTCGCCGTCATGCGCTATCTTGGCAAGAACGGCCGCATCACGGGAGGCTCCATCCGGTTCAAGGGCCGCGATCTGACGAACATGGAAGATGAAGAGCTGCGCAAGATCCGCGGCTCTGAAATCGCCATGATCTATCAGGAACCGATGGCCTCGCTGAACCCGGCGATGAAGATCGGCGCCCAACTGGCCGAAGTGCCGATGATCCACCAGGGCATGGCCAAGGAAGCCGCCTGGAAACTCGCCCGCCAGATCGTGGCCGATGTCCGCCTGCCCGATCCCGACCGCATCATCAACGCCTATCCGCACCAGTTGTCCGGCGGTCAGCAGCAGCGCATCGTCATTGCGATGGCACTGATGTCGAAGCCCGCGCTTCTGATCCTTGATGAACCCACCACCGCGCTGGATGTGACGGTCGAGGCAGGCATCGTCGATCTGGTCAAGGAGCTGGGCACCAAATACGGCACCTCCATGCTGTTCATCAGCCACAACCTCGGCCTTGTCCTTGATGTCTGCGACCGGCTCTGCGTGATGTATTCCGGCGAAGCGGTAGAGACCGGCAATGTCGAACAGGTGTTCGACAAGATGCGCCACCCCTATACGCAGGCGCTGTTCCGTTCCATCCCGCTGCCCGGCGCGGACAAGAACTCTCGTCCGCTGGTCGCCATTCCCGGCAACTTCCCGCTGCCGCATGAACGCCCCGCGGGGTGCAATTTCGGCCCGCGTTGCGATTATTTCACCGATGGCCGCTGCAATGCGCAGGACATCCCCATGGTGCAGGTGCCGGGCGATGACCGGCACGAAACCCGCTGCATCCGCTCCACCGAGATTGATTGGAACGCCCCCCTCGCCGCCGCCAAGGTGGTGGAAAAAACGCCCATCGGCCGCGTCGTCCTGAAACTCGACGATCTCAAGAAATACTATTCCGTCTCCGGCTCCGCCTTCGGCGGCGGCGTGGGCAAGGTCGTCAAGGCCAACGAAACCCTCAGCTTCGAGGCGCATGAAGGCGAAACCCTTGCCATCGTGGGGGAATCCGGCTGCGGCAAATCCACCTTCGCCAAAGTGCTGATGGGGCTGGAAACCGCCACCAGTGGCCAGATCATGCTGTTCGATGAAAACGTCCAAAACACGCCGATCCAGATGCGTGACACCGGCACCATCTCCAAACTTCAGATGGTGTTCCAGAATCCCTTCGACACGCTCAACCCCTCATCCACCGTGGGCCGCCAGATCATCCGCGCGCTGGAAATCTTCAAATTCGGCAACTCGGACGACGAACGCAAGGCCCGGATGCTGGAACTCCTCGACCTTGTGAAACTCCCCCGCGCCTTTGCCGACCGGATGCCGCGGCAATTGTCCGGCGGCCAGAAGCAGCGCGTCGGCATCGCCCGCGCCTTTGCTGGCGGCGCCAAGGTGGTGGTGGCCGATGAACCCGTCTCTGCACTCGATGTCTCAGTGCAGGCCGCCGTGACCGACTTGCTCATGGACATCCAGCGCAAGAACAAGACGACGCTGCTGTTCATCAGCCATGACCTGTCCATTGTGCGCTACCTGTCGGACAGGGTGATGGTGATGTATCTGGGCCACGTGGTCGAAATGGGCACCACCGATCAGGTGTTCCAGCCCCCTTATCATCCGTATACCGAGGCGCTTCTCTCTGCCGTTCCCATCGCTGATACCCGCGTGCAGAAGAAACGCATCGTGCTGGATGGCGACATCCCCTCTGCCGTCAACCCGCCCCCCGGCTGCCCGTTCCAGACCCGCTGCCGCTGGAAATCGCAGGTCGCAGACGGGCTGTGCGACCGCGAGGTGCCGCCCGTGCGGATGCTGGAAGGCGGCCATCAGATCAAATGCCACCTGCCCGACAACGTGCTGGCCGAAATGGAACCGGTCATCAAGATCGCTGCGGAATAGGCGGAAATTGACGCAATTTCCGCGTCGTTTTCTGGCGCAGAAAACAGGGGTGCCCCCGGAACAAAGGTCGCGCACCTGCCCCCCGCCCGTGATGCGGAATTTGCGCCAAATTCCGGCGCGATTTCTGCGTCAGAAATCGCCCCCGCGGAGCAGCGCACCGAACCAAAATTCTTCGAAGAATTTTGCAAGAATTTTCGAAAATTCTTGCCCCTACCTGCGCGTCAGACACGCAGGCTACCCAAGGATTGCCTTCACGTAATTCTCGGTTTCGGCATAGGGCGGGATGCCGTCATGCGTTTCAACCGCCATCGGCCCCGCATTATACGCAGCCAGTGCCAGCCGCCATGACCCGAACCGATCATACATCATGCGCAAGTAACGCGCCCCGCCATCCAGGTTTTCGGCCGGGTTGTTGATGTCCACTCGCAAAAGCCGCGCCGTATCCGGCATCAACTGCGCCAGCCCCGTTGCGCCCTTCGGGCTGACCGCGCCTGCGTTCCAGCCGCTTTCCTGCTGCACCAGCCGCAGGAACAGGTCTTCGGGGATGTTGTGCTTGCGCGCCGCCGCCTTGGCGACCTCCAGAAACTCGCCCTTGTAATTGCCCCGAAAGGCCGGAAGCAGGCCCTCGTCCTCGTCCCGTTCCGATTTGGGTTTCAGGCGTTCCGACCCGGAATACTGCTTGGCCAATCGGCCGCTCAGCAAGTCTTTCTGCTTCTCGAAAATCGCCATGCGCGACACGCCCGAACCCGACAGAGTCAGTCCTTCTGCCCGCACGCCCTCAGACGGCAGCATAGCCCAGACCGCGACCAGGGAACCCAAGGCCAAAACCCGCATACATCCATCCTGCACAATAAATCTATCGGCAACCCGCCGGACGATACAGGATCACCGCCCCTTTTGACCAGTGCCTTCATCGCACCTCAGACCTTGGTCGCCGTGCCGGCATCCACAGGTCCGCCCGCAGGCACCAAAGGCGCATTCAGCAAATCCTCGATCAACACACTCACCAATTGCCCGCGCCCCTGCACCCCAGCCTTGCGATAGATCGCATTCAGGTGGGTTTTCACAGTCCCCTCCGCCGATCCGCGCATCGCCGCAATCTCGGCGATGGTAAAGCCTTTGATGGTGAATGCCGCCACATCCGCCTCTGACGGTGTCAGCCCCCATTGGCGGAAATAATCCTCCATCAGTGCCCCCAGCGCGCCCGCCGCCACGCCCAGCGATTTCTCCATCACCGCCTGCCGCCGCAACAGGTGCAGCAGCGCCCGCACCTCGAACACCAGCCCCACAAACAACCCCAGCGTCGCCCCAAGCTCTGGCAGCATATGCGAGAACACGGCATCACCCGCCGCAAAATCCTCGATGATGTCCACCACGAAAAAAGCCGAACACAGGATCTGGAACACAATCAGCGCGATCAGCATCCGTGGACCACGCGCCTTGGGGCGCGCGATGCCGCGGGTCGAATCATCTTGGTCTGTCATGCAAAGGCCTGCCCAGGTTTCACGTCACGGCAGGGTCTTGTAACCTGTCACCATGGATTTCGGAAGGTTCACTCCAAGTCTGCGACTTTCCACCACCACAGCCAGCACATGGACCACCACCGAGATTTCGGCCCAGACCACCAGCGCCTCATGCACCTCTTCCACCCATTCGACGCCAAAGAACATCAGCGTCGTCATCGCATAGCCCGACACCGCCAGCCCGGCCATCGTCAGCAAGAGGTTGAAGATCATGATCGCCCCCAGCGGCGAATGCCCAGCATGCACCCGACGCCGCCCTGTCGCCATATCCGTCATCTGCCCCAACACCGCATCCGGCCCCGGCATGAAATCGGCAAATCGGGCGTGCCGCGTGCCGACAAACCCCCAAACCAGCCGTAGGGCGATCAATCCCGCCACGGCATAGCCCACCCATTGATGCGCCGCCTTCCCCGGCGCCGTCACAAAGACATTCGCAGCAAAGGCCGCCACCAGCGCCCAGTGAAACACCCGGACCAGCGGGTCCCAAACGCGCAGCTTTACCGACATGATCCCAATTCCTTTCATCCGGGGTCGCCGGGTGGGCGCGGCAGGGTCTTCCCGCACAGCGCCCACCCGCAGGGTTACCGTTAGGCGATCAGCCCTCGTCGCCTTCTTCATGCGCCACCTGTTTCAGGCTGGCATCGAACCACAGCTCTTCCATCTTGCCGTCCTTGACGACATAGACCTCGATCAGCCCATCCTCGGCCTTGAACTGCCGCACGTCATAGCCTTCGGCCACAAGCTGCGCGGTCAGCTTCTCCTGCACTCCGGCATCCACTGCCCCTTCGGTTTCCGCAGCAACAAGGCCAGGGGTCACAAGGCTGCCCAAGATCAACGCGACAGCGGTCATTTTACGGATCATCATTTCTGCTCCAGGTTTTCGCTCCGGTCGAACAACACGTCCGCCGGATGCCTGACACTTGCCCCGCCATCCACCCGCGTGCCATCCATCTTGGGGTCAGTTGCTGCCCCCAAAGCCACCCCTACGACCCAAGTTGCAGCCCCCACCCGCCTGCCCGCAAACATTGCGGCCACCCGGCTTGGTCGCTATAGGATTTTGTTAACCAGTCCGGGGCTAACGTCCCGACGACATCCAGTTCAGGGGGAAAGACAATGGCAGGGTCCGTCAACAAGGTGATCATCGTCGGCAACTTGGGCCGCGACCCAGAGGTGCGCAGTTTCCAGAACGGCGGCAAGGTGGTGAACCTGCGCATCGCCACCTCGGAAACCTGGCGTGACAAGGCGTCGGGCGAACGCAAGGAACGCACCGAATGGCATTCCGTGGCAATCTTCAACGAAAACATTGCGAAGATCGCCGAACAATACCTGAAGAAGGGATCAAAAGTTTACGTCGAAGGCCAGCTTGAAACCCGCAAATGGCAGGATCAAAGCGGCCAGGACCGCTATACCACCGAAGTCGTCATCCGCCCCTATCGCGGCGAACTGACCCTGCTGGATGGCCGCGATGGCGGTGGCAGCGGCGGTGGTGGTGGTGGCGGCAACGATTATGGCGGCGGCTATGATGATTATCAGGGCGGCGGCGGTGGCGGCGGTGCCATCGGTGGTGGCGGCGGCGGCTATCAATCCGGCGGCCGCAGCGGCGGCGGCGGCGGCGCACCCGCTGGCGGGCGCAGCGACATGGATGACGAAATCCCCTTTTGATCCCGGCCCTTGCGCCACAGATCAAACCCCAATCTCAAAGGGCGCGTGCCAGCACTGGCCGCGCCCTTTTTCCTGCACTGGACCTTGGCCAACGCATTCCCTATATAATTGCTCAACTAACCGGACCGGAACCGTCATGACCCACGTGGAAAAGATCGAAGGTGCCCCGCTCATCGCACCCTCCAGCACCGACCACCCGCTCTATGATCAGGTGGTAGATGCCTGTCGAACGGTCTTTGACCCGGAAATTCCGGTCAACATCTTTGACCTGGGTCTTGTCTACACCGTCGACATCTCGTCTGAAAATGATGTCGAAATCACCATGACCCTGACCGCACCAGGCTGCCCCGTTGCGGGCGAAATGCCGGGCTGGGTGGCCGATGCGGTCGAACCTGTGGCCGGGGTGAAATCGGTCAACGTCAAGATGACCTTCGATCCCCCCTGGGGCATGGAAATGATGTCTGACGAAGCGCGCCTTGAACTCGGCTTCATGTAAGCGCGAAACTTTTTCCTGGTAGCGGCCCATGATGCAGGGTCTTTCCGTGCATCCCAATGTTGCGACGGGGACGGCCTTTCGCCATCGCAACCACTATCCGATCCATCCCCACAGGTGATCTATCCGCCGCCGGTGGCTTGATGTCTGCTGTCGGAATGGGTTGCCATCGGAACCCTTGCCGCCTTCGGCGGGGCGCGTCTGTCGATCTTCGCCACGCTTGCCTTTCTGCAAACGCCGCCCCCACTTGGAATTCCCGCCTTTCCGCCTTAAGTTAAGCCAACAAGGAGAACACCATGTTCGGCATCCCCGGAAAAAAAGCCGTCACCCTGACCCCTGCCGCCGTGCGGCAGATCACCCGCCTGATGGAAAAGCAGGGCAGCACTGGCCTGCGCATCGGCGTGAAAAAGGGCGGCTGCGCGGGCATGGAATACACGATGGACTATGCCACCGACATCAACCCGATGGATGAGGTGATCGAACAGGATGGCGCACGGGTGATGATCGCCCCGATGGCGCAGATGTTCCTTTTCGGAACCGAGATTGATTTCCAGACCTCGCTTCTGGAACAGGGGTTCCAGTTCAACAATCCCAACGTGTCCGAGTCTTGCGGCTGCGGCGAGTCGATCAAGTTCAAGGATCAGCCGGCCGCCTGATCGCCCCAAATTTCTTCGAAGAAATTTGCAAAAATCTTCCAAGATTTTTGCCCTTCACGCATCTGTGCGCTCAAACACGCTTGCGTTAAATTCTGCACCCCTCTCTGCCGAAACTTGTATGCACGCCCGTCTGCACCGTCGTCTGCACTGGCCTGCTGCACAAAACGCACAGCCCCCCTTTTCCCACACAGCCTTTCCCCGTAACCCTGTTCTCCAGCATCACCCCGGAGGACAGCATGAGAAAACTCGCCGCAGGCAACTGGAAAATGAACGGCACCAGCGCCCACCTGACCGAGCTTTCCGCCCTCGCCCAGGCCCACCCTGCCCCCGGTTGCGACGTCCTGCTTTGCCCCCCTGCCACCCTTATCGCCCGCATGGCCGAAGTGGTCAAAGGCACCGCCATCGCGGTGGGCGGTCAGGATTGCCACGCCAGTTCATCAGGCGCGCATACCGGTGACATATCCGCCGAAATGCTCATGGATTCAGGGGCTTCCTATGTCATTCTCGGCCATTCCGAACGCCGCACGGACCATGCTGAAACCGATGCACAAGTGCTGGCCAAGGCACAGGCCGCCATCGCCGCCGGCCTCATCGCCATCGTCTGCATCGGCGAAACCGAGGCAGAGCGTGACGCCGGCCGCACGCTGGATGTGGTGGGAACCCAGCTTCACGGTTCCGTCCCCGCGGATGCCACAGCCGCCAATCTGGTAATCGCCTATGAACCGGTCTGGGCCATCGGCACCGGCCGCACCCCGACGCTGGACGAAATCGCCCAGGTCCACGCCTTCCTGCGCACCCGCCTGACCGCCCGCATCGGGGCACAGGCCACGGACGTAAGGCTGCTGTATGGCGGGTCGGTAAAGCCCTCAAATGCCACGGAAATCTTCGCAATCCCGCATGTCGATGGCGCGCTTGTGGGCGGCGCCAGCCTGAAGGCCACCGATTTCGGCGCCATCATCACGGCCCTTGCCGCCGCCTGATCGCGCCCTTTCACGTCGCCTATGGAACAGCCCGTGCCGCACCGTCGGGGGATGGTCGGGCATCACAGCCGGACCGTTTCATGACAGCCCTTTCCCCCGCCCGCTCGCCCTTGTCGGCCAACCTGATCTGCATGGCCTCCATGTTGATCTGGGCCGCCGCCCTTCCGGCGGCCGAGGTGCTGATCCGCGCCGATCCCGCCCCCCTGCCCCCCCTGCTGCTGAACGCGGGACGCATGATCATGGCGGCGGCCTTCCTTTTGCCGATCTGGTGGCTGGTCGAAGGCACGCAGACCCTGCGCCGCGCCAACTGGGCGCGCGGCATCATGGTGGGGTCACTTCTGGCGCTGGGGGCGCTGCTCCTGGTCTTTGGTCAGACCCGCACATCGGCGGTGATGGCCGCCGTGGTATCCTCTGCGATGCCGCTGATTGGCATGACGCTGGAAATTGTCTTTGACGGGCGCAGACTTACGCGCAGCATTATCGCGGGCCTGATCCTGTCCATCATTGGTGGCATCCTTGCCGCAGGCAATTTTGACGGTGGGCTCAGCTTTGGCATCGGCGCGCTTCTGTGCCTCGCCTCGGTCATCACCTTCACCCTCGCTTCGCGCTGGACGGTCACTGCCCTGCCCGGCCTGACCCCCCTTGGCTCCACCAGCCTTACGGTCTGCGGCGCGGCGATCACGGGCACTGCCTTTGCCCTGATCGGCACCGCCTTGGGCCTGCCAGGCCCCAATTTCTCGGCCTTCGGGCTGACTGAATTCACCGCCCTGACGATCTATGGCGTTGGCGGCCTTGCCATCAGCCAGCTCCTCTGGATCGTTGCTGTGGGCCGACTTGGCATCGCCATGTCGTCACTGCACATCAACCTGACGCCATTCTACGTCATGGTGTTCATGCTGGCCCTTGGCGGCACCTGGAGCTGGGTTCAGGCGCTGGGGGCTGCATTGGTGGCCATCGGCGTTCTGGTCGCCCAAGGGCTGATCCCCTTGCCGCGCCGCTGAAATCGTTCCAGAACAACGTGATGCAGACACTGTCCCAATCCGCCACCGATCCCGCCTTCGTGCAGAACCCCTACCCGTTCTACGATCGCGCCCGCGCCCTTGGCCCGTTTTTCCACTGGGCCGATTACAACCTGACCTGCACCCCGAACGCCGCCGCCGTGAACGCCATCCTGCGCGACCGACGTTTCGGGCGCGAGGCCCCGCCCGAATGTGCCCCCGCCATCCCCGAACACCTGCGCCCCTTCTACGCGGTCGAGGCGCATTCCATGCTGGAATTGGAACCACCCCGCCACACCCGCCTGCGCGGCCTTGTCCTGCGGGCATTCACCTCGCGCCGGATCGCGGCGCTTGGTCCTGAAATCACACAGCTTTCCCACGATCTGGTCGACGCCCTTCCCCCCGGCGGCTTTGATCTGCTGCCAGCATTCGCCCAGAAACTGCCCGTCATCATCATCGCACGCCTGCTTGGCGTGCCGGAATCGATGTCGGATGATCTGCTGCGCTGGTCCAACGCAATGGTCGGCATGTATATGGCCAACCGCACCCGCGAGGCCGAGGATCGCGCCGCCACCGCCGCCACCGATTTCGCCGCCTTTCTGCGCGGCTATGTCGAGGCGCGGCGCAGCGACCCCCGCGATGACCTGATCACCCATCTGATCGCGGCCGAGGCCGAAGGTGACCGACTGACAACGGATGAATTGATCACCACCTGTATCCTGCTGCTGAATGCCGGGCATGAGGCGACGGTTCACACCATCGGCAATGGTGTGAAAACGCTGCTGGAAACCAGAACGCCCGCCACCAGCCTTGCCCCCGACAAGATCGACGCCACGGTCGAAGAAATCCTTCGCCACGATCCCGCTTTGCACCTGTTCACCCGCTGGGCTTATGAAGACCTTGAGGTGATGGGCCACCGCTTCCGGCGCGGCGATCAGGTAGGTCTTTTGCTGGCCGCCGCCAACCGCGACCCCGGCCAATGGGACCAACCGTCCAAATTCATGCCCGACAGGCCCGTAAAGCCCCATGCCACCTTCGGGGCTGGTCTGCATTTCTGCGTGGGCGCCCCCCTGGCCCGGCTGGAACTGCAAATCGCCCTGCCGATCCTGTTCCAGCGCCTGCCCAACCTGCGGCTTGCTGCGCCCCCGGACTATGCCGATGTCTACCACTTCCACGGCCTGCGGGCGCTGCACCTGTTGCCTTAGGGCGGGGTTCAGCAAACCTAGACCGGCAAGATCGTCGTGGCCTTGATCTCTTCCATGCTCAGCAGAGCCGTGACATTGTAAATCCGCACCTCGGAAATCAACGCCTGGTAGAAGGTGTCATAGGCGCGCGCGTTCTTGACCCGGACCTTCAGGATATAGTCGATATCTCCCGCCAGCCGATGCGCCTCCAGCACCTCTGGCCGCTCGCGCAGGGCTTTCAGGAATTTGCGCTGCCAGTCGGCCTCATGCTCGCTGGTGCGGATCAGCACAAAGAAGCACGCCTCCAGCCCCAATGCCTCAGGGTCCAGAATCGCGGTCTGGCGGGTGATCACCCCCGCCTCCTTCATCCGGCGGATGCGGTTCCAGACAGGTGTCTTGGAACTGCCCACCTTGCGGGCAATTTCGTCCAGCGATTGCTCGGCATCCAGTTGCAACTCCGCAAGGATTTTCCTGTCCATCTCATCCAGCCGGACCGCCATTCGCCAAATCCCCCATTTCCCGGAAACACGTTCCACGCCTTGTTAGTATCGGAACAATCGTTCTTATCTGCAAGGGTGGCTGGCCCAAATCCGGGAAAATATCCTATATTCATCGGATCAATTCCGGGACCGCCAGCATGACCGACCTGCCCCAATTCGCACCAGCCCCTGTCGCCGTCACCTTTGTCGGCGCTGGCCCCGGTGCCGCCGCGCATCTGACGCTGGGTGCCTTTCGCGCCTTGCAACAGGCCGACGTGATCATTCATGATCGGCTGGTGGGCGATGAGGTGATGGCCCTGATCCCGCCCCACGTCACCCGCATCGACGTGGGCAAGGAAGGTTTTGGCCCGTCCACCACCCAAACCACCATCAATGCAACGCTTGTGGCACAGGCCATGACTGGCGCGCGAATTGTCCGCCTCAAGGGCGGCGATTGCGGCATCTTCGGCCGTCTGGACGAAGAAATGGACGCGCTGGAAGCGGCGGGCCTGTCCTTTGCCATCCTGCCCGGCCTGACATCGGCCAGCGTGGG
>OY288156.1:162500-210563 GCA_958439195.1 uncultured Paracoccaceae bacterium | reverse complement strand
GGGCGCTGCCTCTGCGGTGCCGTCACCTATCGCTGCGAAGCCCCGCCGCTCTGGCAGATACACTGTCATTGCGAAAGCTGCCGCCGCGCGACCGGGGCGGCCTTCGCCTCCTTCTTCGGCGTGGCCGATGGCACCTATGTCTGGACAGGCGACATGCCCGCCATCTTCACCTCATCCACCGGCGTCACGCGGCAGTTCTGCCGCACCTGCGGCACGCCAATGGGCTACCGCGCCGATCGCTTCCCTGCTGAACAACATTTCTACGCAGGCACCCTCGATAACCCTGGCACCTACACCCCCACCGCCCATGTCCATTTCGCCGAACACCTGCCGTGGGCCAACCTGCACGACACCCTGCCCCGCCATGACCGCAGCGATGACACCCCAGCGCGCGACTGATCCCTATGACTGGCCCGCGCTGCTGGCCCTGCTGCACCGCGCCTTTGCCAGCATGGAAGGCGTCATTGACCCGCCCTCGTCACTCCACAGCCTCACCGCCGAAGGCATCGCCGAACAGGCCCGCAAGGGCGAAGTTTGGGTGATCGGCCAGCCCGCCCTTGCCTGTCTGTTCCTCACGCAAAAGCCGAACGCGCTCTATCTCGGCAAACTCGCCGTGGACCCCGCCCATCAAGGCCGTGGCCACGCCCGCGCGCTCATCGACCATGCCGCCACCCGCGCCCGCGCCCTCGGCCTGCCGGTGCTGGAACTTCAGACCCGCGTCGAACTCACCGCCAACCACGCCGCCTTCCGCCGCATGGGCTTCGTCCAAACCGCAGCCACCGCCCATCCCGGCTATGACAGACCAACATCCCTGACGTTCCAACGCATGGCCTGACGTTCCAACGCATGGCCTGATCTTCCACCGCGCGGCCTTATCGTCCACAAGATGGCCGGACGAACCGACGCCCGGCCTGATGTTCCAAGACACGGCCCAAGGTTCCTATGAACCACCTCCCGCGCCAACCCACGACCCCACGTTCCGACCTGCAGCCTGACCGCTCGAAAACCACCCGTTTTCAGGATACCGCCACGTTCTACCGTCCGCCGTTAACCTTAACACCGGGTTCACCCCCCCGCTCGCCGCGTGCATACACTTTGCTGCACTGCGCGTCTGCACCACGCGCTGCAAAGCCCATTTCCACATTTGCGCGGCATGCCAGAAGGTTAACCCCCCGCGCACCGCCCCCGATGCAGACCGCCCCTTGCACCAGCGCCCATCGGCGATACCTTTGCCCGGACATATGCAAAGGCCCCCTCCATGCTCACCCTCCTCGGCATTTCCGGCGCGCTCCGCGCTGCTTCAACAAACCGCCTCCTGCTGGCCGAAGCACGCCGCGCCTTTGGCGAAGCCCACCACACCGAGGCCGATCTTCGCCTGCCCCTCTTTGACGAAGACCTTGAAATCGCAGAGGGTTTCCCCACTGCTGTGCTGGCGCTTCACGCCCAGATCACCGCAGCCGATGCCATCGTCATCGCCACACCGGAATACAACAAGGCCCTGCCCGGCGTGCTGAAAAACGCGCTCGACTGGGTCTCCCGCGTTCCGGGCGCGGCATGGCGTGACAAACCGGTGGCCATCATGTCCGCCGCCGATGGCCGCGCCGGGGGGGAACGGTCGCAATACTCCCTCCGCCTGTGCCTAACCCCCTTCCGCCCCCGCCTGATCACCGGGCCGGAAGTCATGATTGCAAACTCACGAAAAGCGTTTGATGACAACGGCTTGCTGACAGACGACCGCAACCGAAAGGGTCTTGCTGAGCTGATGTCCATCCTCAAGTCCGAGGCTACCCGCCCAAAGAACTGACGACCCAAGGGTCATTTTCCGACATCAAGATGTCTTTTGCCCATGATTGACTCGCAATCATCCGGTTCAGAATTGCGTGCTGGGCCATTTGAAATCCGCGTCTTTTTGCATGTGCAGCATGATTTTTGTGCAAATTCTGTGCAGACTTGCACCATCGGCTTGGCAATTTAACGCCACCTGTTTCACGCCCAGTTGAACGCGCCTTGCAGTTGGCCTCCCCTCTCACCTATATCCGCCGCTGAGTCGCGCGGTCTGATGCGCGGGAAAAAAACCGTTGGGTTATAGACCTCTATGACGATCACAGGTGATACGAACGCCAGGCTGTCGCGCCGGGAACTGCTGTCTGTGGCAGGTGCCATCATTCCGGTTGCCTTGGTTGCGGTGCCAGGAATGGCCCTTGCCCAAGAAACAGCCACGGCACCAGAGGCGGCCCCCATTGCGGCAGCGCAGCAATTTTCCTTTGATCTGCTGACGGAAGAAATGCGCCTTCTCAGCGCGCAACCCCATGTCACCTCGCCCGCACCGGAAGGTTTTCTTGGTGATCTGGATTACGATGATTACCGCCTGATCCGTTTCAGGGATGCCAGCGCCCGTTGGGTGGATGAAAAAACACGCTTCCGTCTGGCAGCATTTCACATGGGATGGCTGTTTCCCGAACCGGTCCGCCTTTTCGAAGTGACGGGTGGAACAGCGTCAGAGTTGTTGTTTTCCACGGACGATTTTGAATACCTGAACGACTTGGCCACCCGGGTGCCGGAACATGCCGAACTCCCTGGCGTGGCAGGTTTCCGGCTGAACCACCCGCTGAACCGCCCGGACAAATGGGATGAACTTGTTGCCTTTGTGGGTGCGTCCTATTTCCGGGCGCTGGGTCGTGGGTCCGCCTATGGGCTGTCCGCGCGCGGTTTGGCCCTGAACACCGCAACGGCGCAGGGAGAGGAATTTCCACGCTTTTCGCGGTTCTACATGGAACGCGATACAGCGGGCAGCGACAGCATTACCGTCTATGCCGCACTGGAAAGCCCAAGCGTTACGGGGGCTTACCGCTTTGTCACCACACCGGGCACAGAGACGGTGATGGATGTTACCTGCCGTTTGTTCTTCCGTCAGGATGTCGCAGAACTTGGTATCGCTCCGCTAACCTCGATGTTCCTGTTCTCGGAAAAGAACCGTTCAGAGTTTGATGATTACCGTCCGAATGTGCATGACAGCGATGGTCTGCGCATCGTCCGCGCCGATGGCGATGTCATCTGGCGCCCGCTGAACAATCCGCCGCGCCTGACGGGCAGCTACTTTAGCGAAGTCGCGCCACGCCGTTTCGGCCTGCATCAGCGCGATCGCAGCTTTGACAGCTATCAGGACACGGGCGCCCGTTACGAACGCCGGCCATCGCTGGACATCGAACCGGTGGGCGACTGGGGCAAGGGCAATGTTCGGCTTGTCGAAATTCCGTCCGATCTGGAAGCGAATGACAACATCGTCGCCTATTGGGTGCCAGAAGCGCCCGCCAAAGCAGGCGATGCTCGGGAATTCGCTTATCGGATGCATTGGGGCGACCTGGCGCATGACTCTGGCGAGCCGCTTGCCTATGTTTTCGAAACCCGCTCTGGCCATGGCGGCTTTGCCGGTGTTGAAGCGCAGCAAGGCACCAGGAAGTTTGTGGTCGATTATCGCGGCGGCATGATTGGCCCGCTGGACGGTGATACGAAATTGGATTCCGTTGTCACGATCGCCAACGGGGAAGTGACCAGCAAGGTACTGGAAAAGATCGCCGGCACGGATATCTGGCGTTTGGTAATCGACATTGCCGCCGAAGATGACGCCGTCGTTGAACTTTCGGCACATTTGGCCGGCTTTGACCGCCGCCTCACGGAAATCTGGCTCTATCAGTGGATCAACGCGAAATGATGGAAGTCATCAATCCAGACCAATTCGATCTTGACCATCTGGCCGAGGAATTGGGGAAGTTGCCCGAAGCGCCGCTGGCCATGCCAGTGCAGGATCTTGAACACAACGCGCCGCTGGGTGGCATGCTTGCGGCATTGCGACCGCGCCTGTTCCGCTTGCGGAAGGCCGGGCACTAGGCTGTGTGGGCCAAGGCCGCCCCTGAGCGCGGTGTGCATCTGACACGCACCATAACCCTGACGGCCTCGATACTTGCCGCCGGGTTAGGATTTTTCGTTTTCTTGCAATTTGGTGCATCGGACGGGTTCGATAGTCTGGATCTGATCCGTGCCTTGTTGATTTTTGCGTCTACCTTCTGGCTTGCGTGGGGGGCGTTCACCGCCCTGCTTGGCCTGACGTCACGCCCGCCAGTCCGTGAACGCAGCACCGGCCTGTTGCGTGCAATGACCGCCATTCTGGTGCCGGTTTACAACGAAGACCCGGTTGCAACCTTTGCCCGGATCGCGGCGATGGATGCCTCGCTGCGCGCCACCGGGGCTGGCGACCGCTTTCATTTTGCGATCCTTTCCGACACCCGCAACGACGAGGTCGCCGCCCGCGAACGCATCTGGTTTCTGCGGCTGTTGGCCGATACCCATGGCGAAGGCCGTATCTTCTATCGCCGCCGCACCCAGAACAAAGGTCGCAAGGCGGGAAATATCGAAGATTTCATAAAGCGGGCCGGGGCAGCCTATGAATTCGCCATCATCCTTGACGCCGACAGCCTGATGGAAGGCGCAACCATGGTGGAAATGGTGCGCCGGATGGAAGCGGATCCTGAACTTGGTCTGCTGCAAACGCTGCCAAATATCATCCGTGCAAAATCAAGGTTTGGCCGCACGATGCAATTCGCAGGGGCCTTCTATTCCCCGGTTTTCGCGCGCGGTCTGGCCATGATGCAGGGCCGCACCGGCCCTTTCTGGGGCCATAACGCCATCGTCAGGGTGAAGGCATTTGCCCAAAGCTGCGGCCTGCCTGAACTGTCGGGTCGCCCGCCCTTTGGCGGCCATATCCTAAGCCATGATTATGTCGAGGCCGCCCTTCTTGCCCGTGCAGGCTGGACTGTCCGTGTTGATGATGATCTGGCGGGCAGCTATGAAGAAGCGCCCGAAAACATCATCGACCACGCCAAGCGTGACCGTCGATGGTGCCAAGGCAATCTGCAACATGCCCGGCTGATCTTTGCCCCCGGCCTAAAGGGTTGGAGCCGCTTTGTCTTTGTACAAGGCATCCTTGCCTATATCGCGCCAGTGTTCTGGCTGGCTTTTCTTGCCGCCTCCATCGCGGCCCCGCTTTTCGCGCCCCCGATTGACTATTTCCCCATCGACTACTGGCCATTTCCCGTGCTGCCGGTCAGTCAAGTGTCAAAAGCGTTGCTGCTGGCGCTTGGCGTGGGCGGGCTTTTGTTTCTGCCAAAGCTGCTGATCCTGCTGGATGCAGTGTTGCGCCGCCGCACGCGCGGCTTTGGTGGGTCCATTCGCGCGCTGCAATCCACACTTACAGAGTTGCTTTTTTCATCCATCACCGCGCCGATCTTTTTGATGTTTCAGACACGATCCGTGCTGCAAGTGTTACGCGGGGCCGATGGTGGTTGGCCTGCCCAGACGCGGGGCGATGGCACGCTTTCGTTCCGTGATTCCTGGGCAGCGTCACATTGGATCGTGACCACGGGTGCCGTGGTGCTGGCCTTCGCGCAGTGGCTTTCCCCCCAGCTCGTCCCTTGGCTGCTGCCTGTTGCCCTTCCGATGGTGCTGGCACCCGCCCTGATTTCATGGTCATCACGCCCCAGCCGGACCATGTTGTTCACCACGCCCACAGAACAGCAACTCCCGGCCATCATGTCCTTGAACGACCGCATCCTAAGCCGGTGGAGCGCCGATCTGCCCGATCAGACAGCCGCCGCCTGATCCCGGCCCGCGCAGCATTCTGCCGCCCTGCACAACCGCCCCTTGCAGATCACCGCCAGAGCAGGCAAGAGCCGCGCCAGCCCGGAAATTCCGGCCCAACGGTGACCCATGCCCGATCCTGCCACGCCGACACGTGTCCCTTCGACCCGTGATCCACGCCTTGATGTCTTTCGCGGCATCTGCCTGGTGATGATCTTTATCAATCACGTTCCTGGCACGGTGTATGAGAATTTCACCTCGCGGAACTTCGGCTTTTCGGACGCGGCCGAAGGGTTTGTCCTGATGTCGGGCATTGCAGCGGGCCTTGCCTATTCCATCGATTTCCGCGACCGGTCGATGCGGCTGTGGACGGGCCTTGCTCGTGTCTGGCGCAGGGTCTGGACGCTGTATCTGGTGCATATCCTTACCACCTTTGCCGCGCTGGCAGCGGCGGCCGGGGTGGCGTTGTGGCTTGGGAATTCAGAGCTTCTGTTTGAAAACCAGATGAAATGGGTCTGGATAGACCCGTTAAACACCTTTGTCGGTCTGGTGATCCTGACCCATCAGTTCGGCTATGTGAACATCCTGCCACTTTACCTTGTGCTATTGGCTGTGGCCCCCGTGCTTCTGTTTGCGGGTTGGCGATTTCCGCTGTGGTTGATGGGCATGTCGGTCGCGGTCTGGCTGATTGCTGGCATTTGGCGCCTTGGCCCGCCCAACTATCCAAGCTCGGGCGTCTGGTTCTTCAACCCGCTGGCCTGGCAGGTCATATTCATCACTGGCCTGCTGACTGGTATCGCCATGAAGGCTGGGCGGCGCTTTGTTCCAATCCGCCGCTGGCTACAGGTTTTGACTGGGATCTTCCTTGTCTATGCGGCGCTGTCGGTTCAGTTTCCGGCTGTATCCAAGGTCACTGGGCATACCTTGTGGCTGGCCAAAGAAACCTTTCACTTGCCCTGGAACATGACCGCGTTTGACAAGACCTATGTGACCGGGCCGCGCCTTTTGCACATCCTTGCGCTGGCATATTTCCTTTCATCCTTCGCCTTCATCCGCCGCGCCTGCGCCCATTGGCTTGCTGCCCCATTTGAACTTCTGGGTCGTCAGGCCTTGCCGGTCTTTGCGCTCGGCTCTGTGCTTTGCATCGGCCTGCAAGGGGTGAAACATGTATCCGGCGATGATTTCGTGACCGACACCTTGATCATTGCGGGTGGCCTTGCGCTGCAATTTGCCTTGGCGGCAGCACGGCAGTATTGGCCCAAAGCGCAAAAGGTTGGCTGAATACGACAGGGTTTGGCCCGGACCACAGTCCCGGACCTATGCTGCACCTGTGATGTGCATCATCGGTTTTCGAACCAGTCCAACACCAACTGCGCCCAACCCTTGGGGATGCTGTGCGCCCCTTCGTGCATTGCGAATTGCAGGTCTGCTCCGGGCTGGCAGTCATTCCATTTCTTAATCGTAAAGATGCCCTGCGTGACCATTTGATCTGCATCGGCCAAGGCACAGCCATTGGTGGCACGCCAGATTTCCATCGCTTCGAACACATTGCCCTGTATAAAGCCCAACCCGATCCTGCGGCCGGTCAGGGGAACAGTCCGGTCGGCCTTGCCGTGAGTGTGCAGCAATCGCACCCGGCCTGCGCAAGCGTCTGGATGCGGGCGCCAGAAGCTGCCAGCCAGTGGGGCATAGGCCGCGAACGCATCGGGCGCTTGGCAGGCGACATAGCTTGTCATTGACCCACCGATGGAAAATCCGGCCAACAGCATCTGATCCCGCCGTACTTGATACTTTGATGCAGCATCCTCTGCGACCGAGATCAGGAAGGCGGTTTCGTTCCGCGTCGCAGGGCGGTCTGGATGAAAGTCCCAGGTTCGACCCTTGCCATTTTCACGCGGCTGACCATCGGGGGTGATCACGGCATAGCCCCGCGCAAGCATCAGATTGACGATCCCCTTGTTGCGGATCAACCCGACGCCTTCACCACCATAGCCATGCAGGAAAACGAAAGCGGGAACCGGCCCGATGGCCCCTTCTGGTAGAACGATGTGATAGGTGCCGTTCGGCACCCTGCACGGTTCCGTTGCGCCGTTACAATCCGCAGCGGCGGCGGTGGCAAAGAGGGCTGCCGCTATTGATAGAAAACCGCAGAATGCCGACAGTTTCATACGATCCCCTGCCGAATTGGTCTGAAATCAAGGATTGATCGGGGCATTTGAACCAGCGCAGCAAGGGGCACGGCAAGGCACAGGCTGATCGCTATCGGAACAAGCCACAGGCTTAGGTGACCTACCAGAGCAAGGATCAGCAGCGCAGCACCAAGACCCGTTTCAAGGGCGTGAAACCGCAGCAATGTGCGCAGGTCTGATCTGCCCGTGACGTGCGGCATCCAACCGCCATCAAGGCCCCATGCCGTGCGCAAGACTGCCCGCACCTGTTGCACCATCAAGGCCGGGGCAAGCAGGGCCGACAAGACGACTTCGGCCAGCACCAGACCGGCAAAACGCGGCACGCGGACCAGTGAAACCCCACGGCGGCGCATGTAACTGATCAATCCCACTATTTTGGGCGTCACCAGCATCAGCGCCACAAACCCCGCAAGGGATGCCTGCGTCAGTGGCGGCAAATTTGGCGTGGGTATGGCAGCGGAAAACAAGGGTGGCGTCGCTGCTCCGCCTTTCGGCACGGCCCACAGGATCAACAGCACCAACCACCACACCGACGCAAGATAGGCCATCGCCCCCTGCAAAAGATGAAAGCGCGACAGAGGGTGCAATCCAGGGGCAAGCAAAAGCCGCAAATGTTGAAGATTCCCCTGACACCAACGCTTGTCCCGCTTCAAGTATCCCATCAGCGTTTCGGGGGTGTCTTCAAAGCTGTCCTCGGCCTCCGGCATCATGCGCACACCCCAACCGGCCCGGCGCAGCAACGCGGCTTCGACGAAATCATGGCTCAGGATAACGCCCCCGCGCGGGGCTGCACCCGGCAAATGCGGCAACCCGGCCGCGGCCGCAAAGGCACGAACACGCACCAGCGCGTTGTGCCCCAGGAAATTGCCGTCGACCCCCGCCCACATCGCAAAGCCGCGCCCCATGTTCACGCCATAGACGTCCGATGCGAAACTTTGCAACCCTTGCCAAAGCGTATGCCCCGGCAAAACGCGCGGCACAGTCTGGATCAAACCCAGCCCCGGTTCGGCTGCCATCGCGTCAGCCATTTGCAACACAGTCAAAGGCCCCATGAGGCTGTCAGCGTCGAGGACAAGCATTGCGTCATATGCATGACCGTCCGTTTGGACCCAGTCACGGATGTTGCCGGACTTGTAGTCAATGTTCTTGGCGCGGCGACGATAGAAGATTTGCAGGTTTGGCTGCCGCTTGTGGTTCACAGATACGGCCAGCCGTTCAAGCCCCGCTGCCACGGACATCGGTGTGTCTGACAGGATGTGCAGCGCAAAGCTGTGCATGCCCTGTCTGTGCAAATCGCCCAGCAACCGAACGGCATTGCCGATCGTCTGCTCTGCCGGCTCTCCATACATGGGCAGAAGGATTGCAATCTTCAGGTTGCGGGTTGGCTGTGCCTTGGGCTGGGGGCGCCAAAACAGCCCTGCCAGCGCGGTGCAGGCCGACATGACCACCCAGAAGAATGCAAAGCTGGTGACCACAACCAGAGCGCCTTCTGAAACGGAAAGCCGCCCGTCCAGCGCGAACCAGCCAAAAAACAGCGCGCCGAGAATGACTGTCACCAAGACAGGGACCAGAATGACCAAAGCCCGCACAAAAAGCGTCGCTTTACTGCTGCGCAAGCCTGGCGCTTGCGGGTCATGAAACGGTGCATTCAGGTTCTGGTCTGGCATCGCCAATCGGGGTGTGGTGATGTCGGATGACACAGGATGGCGGGGTGCAAAGGTCATGCAAATCCTTCCGGCATCAGGACACACAGCCCTTGGCTGCCACGGCGATCATGGGCGCAGCTCTGTTTGCACGAGCGGGCCGGTCGTATGCGTTTGATCCGGTGATCGGTCGGCCTTCCACGGTTGTCCTTTGAAGTAGGCCGTCAACCTTGCGACCCCGATGATCAGTGCAAACCCCGCCAGATTCACAGCCAGAGCGGCCAGTGGGCCGTTTCCGGCAAGTTTCAGCACTGCACCCAGAACACGCGCCAACACCATGGATGCAGCAAAGACGGCCAGCGACTGCTGACCAACACGGCAAATCAGGTCGATGATCGCGGCGGCCCATCCGGTCCTGCGCAACCGCGCGCCTTTGGGCCCCACGGCGACCCATGCCAGATAGGCCAGCGCGAGAAAATGGACATAGCGCAGGATGCCAAAGTCAGTTTTGCTGAACAGCGGCGCCGCAGCCTGCCTTATGTCACGGATGGCATCGACCTGGCTGATGATCTTGCCCCATGCGAACGGCACCGACGCAATGACAATGCCAGCCGCGACCCAAATCAGCGATCGGCGCACCGGTGGGGCGGGCAACCACCCCGACATCAAGGCAAAGCCAGTGAAGAAGATCAGCTGCCAGGAGAACGGGTTGAAAAACCACATCCTGTCAGATGGTTTGGTAAACCAAAGCTCGGCCGGGAAATTCAATCCAGCGGTGCCAGAAATCCAAAGGGCCACGCTTGCAAAAAGCGCTAGCCGCACATCAAGCCGTGCCAACGACATCATCAGCGGGATCAGCGCAAGGATGACCAGATACATCGGCAGGATGTCAAAGTAGTTGGGCACATAGGTCAGCGTCATCAGCCCGATCAGGTTTGGACCGGTGTTGTTGATGAAATGCTTCAGGTTCAGGGCACCCACCTCGTCGCGCGGGAAGGCACCGGTCATGTTCAGCGCCAGCATCAGCGCAAGGGTCACGAAGAATACCCCCAGATGAACCCAGTAGACCTGCCAGATGCGATGCGCGATGCGCAGGGTGCCCATCAGCCAACCTGCCCGCGAAAAGACCGCGCCGAACGCCAGCGCCGATGCCATGCCCGAGCAGAAAACGAACATCTCGGTCGCATCGGAAAAGCCGAAACGGGCGGGAATCCACAGGGTCCAGGGGTTGCCGGTGATATGGGCGATCAGGATGATAAACATGCCGAGGCCCCGGAAAAAATCGAGACGCAGGTCGCGTTGCCGTTTGGGCGGGTGTGTTGGCGTCACGATCGGCTGCGTCATTTCAGACTGCTTTCATGCGGACAGCATCAATCAGGGAAAGACGCGCCGCCGTATAGCCGTCGACCGAACCACCGCGCCGCGCCATACGATCACGTAAGAGCGCATCAGCGGCATCGGCATAGCCGCTGCGCAACGCCGCTTCGATGGTGATGCGGTCAAAGACATCCCGTTGTGCATGGCTGCCGCCAATCTGCTGAAGATCAGCCCGCCCAGCGCGCAGATGCATCCACGCAACCGGATATTCCCCGGCCGCAAATGCCTGCAATCCTTGGGCAACATGCAGGCCGGGATGCGTGATTACCCGCTGCAATTCATGCCCCGCAGGGCGCGTGGCCTGCATCCTGGCAATCAGCCCTGCGGCGGCCTGATCCCGTTCTCCGCCGCACAACGCCAACATGTAATGCAGGTCCGCAAAAGCCAGGCAACCATCCGCAGCCCGGTTTTCAGACAAGTCGGCCAGTTCGTTCCACCTGTCACCCACGTCAACACCTTCAAGTTCCAGCCGCGCAAGAAGTGACGCTCCGTTTGAGATGTCACGATAATCGTCTGTTTTTTCGGCGCGTATATCGGCGTCATACAATGCCAACGCCGTATCATATTCGCCCAAGTCCAGATGCATCAGCGCGCGGTGCCACCAGACGTGGAAGCGAAAGTTGTTGCAATGCGCCCAGGCACCTTCACGTCCCGTCAACCAATCCAGGCCGGCGCGTGCCCGACCAGTGCTGTCGAACACGTGCGCAACGGCATGAAGTCCCCATGCATCATCATGCGCAAGCGCCACTCCTTCACGACCGATCCGTTCGGCGCGGTCGAATTCGCCCGTTTCCTCCAGCGTGAAGGCATGACAGCCAAGGATATAGCCGCGCGCTGGGTGGTCATCCCATGCGGGCAGCGCGCCCTCGACCGATGCACGCATGGCGTCGGGGCGTCCCATGACGAAGTGGATGGCCTGGATCATCTTCATTGCCAAGGCATCGCGGGGGTTCAGGGTAAGGATAACCTGCATCCGCGCGGCCGCCCGCGAAGGCCGCCCGTGCAGCCAATCGCCAAGAGCATGGACAAAGGCTATTTCGCGCATCGTTGCGGGTGCCCCGGTCAAAGCGGCGGCATATGCCTGCCGGGCGATATCCACCATCTCGGCCCGCCCCAGCAAAAGGCAGGAAACCCCCCGGATCGCCTGACCCAGCGCAAAATCAGGCACCGCCGCAAGCACACGGTTAAGGTCTGGGCCAGTGCTTGCCGCGTGGGACAGGATGCCCGTTATGACCCTGTTCCAATGGCCTATCAGTTCCCCTGATAGCGAGGTGGGGATACCGCTTAGATCATCAGACAGTGGCATTGGGCGACCTTTCACATCAGGGCGACGGCCTGCACGGCCCATAACTTGGTCGTGCAGGCGCAGTTGATGTGCGTTTCGCACCTAAGACAGGGTCTGTTACACGCCAATCGGTTTGTGACAGACACCTCACGCAAGCGTTAGGTGGACAGGGTCAGAAGGCCCCGTCATAGGCCCGCCGGGGGATGTGTGCGGCAATCAACGTAAAGGTTTTACGGGCCAAGGCTGCCTCTGCCTCACGCGCCAAAGAGGTGCTGTCGGACACATCCACGCCATGCCCGCCAAAGGCGCGGGCTAGGGTGGCGAAATCTGTTCCGGCACCGGGGCCGCCAAAATCCACCCCAAGGTTCGGGCGTTGGCTGGCGCGTTGTTTCATCTCGATCAGGGTAAGGCTGTGGTCTACCAGAACGCAGATCACGACAGGCAGGTTAAGGGTGGCAAGGGTTGCCAATTCTCCGGCCCCCATCTCCAGCCCCGCATCACCAACAAATGCCAGAACCGGCACATCTGGACGCCCCATCTTTGCCCCTGCGGCCAATGGCACCGCGCAGGCCATTGTGCAAAGTCCGGAGGATTGAAGCATCAATCGCGGTGCCGGGCATTTCCACATCTGACTGACCAGTATCCGATGCGCGCCGGAATCTGCGGTGATCACCGTGTCCGGGGGCATCACAGACCGCAGGGTGGAAAATACAGCGTGCGGGCCCCATGTGTCGGGCGCAGTGAAAGCCGCGTTCAGGGCGGCACGCGCGGTAGCAGGCTGACCATCCGGCCAGCGCGGGGGCGCATCGTGGCATAGCGATTTTAGCGAAAGCGCAATATCACCGATCATCGGAATGTCGGCGTGATGCATGCCGTGGTCTCGGCGGATCGGCGCAAGGTCAATCACCCTCTGCCCCGGGACAAATGGGTTGCGCCAGCCAATGCGCATTTCGATCGGATCATATCCCAGCAAGAGGATCGTGTCGGCCTGAGCAATCAACGGCATCAAGATGCGGTCGGCCTTTGGTGACAAACCCGCACCGCCAAGGCAGAGCGGGTCAGACTCTGGCATCAGGCCTTTGCCTTTGTAGGTGGTGATCAACGGAATTCTGTGCGCATGGCAGAAATCGGCAATCGCCGGCCCGGCCGCTTCGTTCACCGCATCGACCCCGGCAATCGCCAGCGGGCGGTGGGCGTTCTTCATCGCCTCCAGCGCAATGGCGATGTCGGCGGGTGGGGGCAGTCCGGGGGGGCCAACCCACGGCTCCGCAAGGAACGGCTCTGTCGCGGCAGCCTCGGCCACCGTGATTGGCACGTCGATATGGACCGGCCCCGGTTGACCTGACGTCGCAAGGGAAATCGCCTTGGCCATGCCCGCAGCAACAGCCCCGGAGGCAAGGCGAAAGCTGCCTTTGACCACCGGGCGCAGCATGGCCTGATGATCAAAGACCTGATGAGTATATGTTTCCGCCTCTGCCGCATCGACACAACCAGTCAAGAAGATCAGTGGCACCCGGTCCTGCATGGCATTGGCCACGACATTGACAGCATTGGCGACGCCGGGGCCAAGGGTTGCCACCAGAACCGGCAGGCTGCCCGTCATGTGCCACAGTCCTTCGGCCATGAACCCGCCGCCGTTTTCATGCTTTACCAGCACAAAGCGCAGGCCTGCCGCATCCAGCCCCTGCATCAGGGCCAGAACCTCGCCCCCTGGAATGCCGAAGGCATGGGTCGCCCCGGCCCTGGCCAGCGCGTCGCCGATGATGTCAGCGCCGGTTTTTGTCATGGTGCCAGTCCCCCCCAATCACGCCCTCTGCCGCCAGCAAAGAAAGTTCGTCCCATGTCAGGCCAAGGGTGCGCATCAGAACCGCATCGGTATCGGCCCCCAATGCAGGCGGTGCCTTGGCATAGGTGACAGGGGTTGCCGACATCTTCAACGGGTTGCCAATCAGCGCAACCGTCTGTCCATCACCCAGCGGCATATCTATCCGCATCCCCCGTGCTGCTACCTGTGGGCTGTCAAATACCTGTGCAAGATCATTCACCGGACCGGCAGGGATATTGTGCGCAGCGCATGACGCCAACCAGTCCTGAACAGGGCGCCCCGCAGTAAGCGCCGCAATCAGTGGGATCAGAACATCGCGGTTGCGCACACGGGCCGCGTTGGTTGCAAAGCGCGGATCGTTTGACAGACCGGGCGCCCCCGCCAACGCTGCAAAACGGGCGAACTGGCCGTCATTTCCGACCGCCAGAATGAAAGTGCCATCACTGGCAGGAAAGGCACCATAAGGAACGATAGTGGGGTGATCATTGCCGCGCCGTGGCGGAACTTTCCCATCAGTCAGGTGCGCAACACCCTGATTGACCAGCATCGCCACCTGGGCGTCCATCAATGCTATGTCGATATGCTGGCCCTTGCCCGATACCTGCCGAGCGGTAATTGCCGCCAGAATACCGACGGCCGCATACATGCCGCAGATTAAATCTGCGATGCCGACACCAGCCTTCAGGGGTGGGCCGTCGGCATTGCCCGTCAGGCTCATCATTCCGCCTTCGCCTTGCACGAGGAAATCATATCCCGCCCGATGGACGTTCGGCCCGGTTTGCCCAAAGCCAGTGATCGAACAATAGATGAGCCGAGGATTGGCCGCACCAAGCGTTGCATAGTCAAGACCGTAGCGCGCCAGATCGCCGGGCTTGAAGTTTTCCACCACCACATCCGATACAGCCGCTAAGGCCCTTACCACCGCTTGGCCGCGTGGATCTGCGATGTTTACAGCAACCGAATGCTTGCCGCGATTGGCCGAAAGGAAATAGGCGCTAGGCCCAGTTTCCTCACCTTTGGTATTGGTCACGAAGGGTGGCCCCCAACCGCGCGTGTCATCGCCCGCACCCGGGCGTTCGATCTTGATGACTTCGGCACCCAGATCAGCCAACAGTTGGGTCGCTGTCGGCCCTGCAAGAATACGTGACAGGTCCAGCACACGCAGGCCAGACAGGGCCTGTGCATCATTTTGGGTTGCTTCGACAGGGTCCACAGTTTCTTCCGGTCAGTTTTGAAGTGGTGCAGCAGAGGTGAATTTTGGGATCTTCGCAGTCGATGCGGCATCCGGTTCCAGCTCGGTCCAGTTCTGGTCCGATGACTGGAGGTAGCCGGGTATATCTTGTTCCCAATCGTCGACAACTTGCTTGGTAATGTTCAAATAAAGCTTTCCATCCACGATCCGCCAAAGGGTGGGGTTGCCGGGAACCTTTCCACCCTTGGCGACACCATAGGCACAATGCCCATCATATTGCGGCACAAAGGCAGACGGATTGGCAATAAAGGCATCGCGGTTCGCTTCATTGGCAAAGGCAAAGGTTGCACCGTTGTAGGAAGCGGTAATCGCTGCACTTCCAGGAAGGGGGGATTGTTGCGGCGCGCCGATGCCCGATTGCGGCAGGTCGAAATAGGACACAACATCATACCCCGACACGGCAAATCCGGTTTTGTCGATATACTGTTCGCCAGAGAATGCTGGGCCGAACAGCCCGAAGGTGACGGCGATGGCCAAGGCGGTCATTTTGATCATGGCATGCTCCTCTCTATCCAAGATCCAGTTCGCTACGCAAACCGACGCCGTTACATGATCAGCGGTTCAATCGCACAACCGTGATTCAGTCGTCCAAAGAGGCAGTTATTCGGGTGCCGCGATCCGATCTGGATCGCGGATTTTCATGATCGGTATTGTCCTAAGGGATGGCTGTCTGGATTGATCCAGAGGCCGTGGGCATCTTAGGGAAGGCGATCGTTCAATGTGTTGGCAGAGCGGCGAAACGGTCCAAATCCTCGGCTGAAAGGCGCAGACTCGCGGCTCGGGCAAAACTTTGCACATGGGCAACGCGGGTGGCCGAGGCGATAGGCGCGGTGACCCCCGGCTGCGCCATCAGCCAGGCCAACGCGACTTCGGCCGGTTTGGCGGCGGAACGGTTCGCAACGTCGTGCAGAATGTCCAGCAGTGCAAGGCCACGGGGTGTGAGGTAACGCCCCACATCTTCACCACGCACGGAAATGACCAGATCATCGGCGCTGCGATACTTGCCGCTCAGAAAGCCGGAGGCCAGGCTGAAATAGGTAACGACGCCCAGATCTTCCTGAAGACAAAGATCCTGCAACGGTCCTTCGAAACCGGAGCGATCATGCAGGTTGTATTCGGGTTGCAGAACGCCGTAACGGGGCAGGTCTTGTTCAGCCAAGGCCAACGCTGCCCGCAACTGACCTGCGTCAAGGTTGGACGCGCCGATGGCGCGAACCTTGCCCGCAGCGATCAGCTTGCCAAACGCGCCCAGAGTTTCCTCTTGCGGTGTTTCCGGATCTGGCCAGTGAGAGAAATAGAGATCAATCACATCCGTGCCCAGTCGCTGAAGTGAGTGGTCGACTGCCTGCATTATCCAGCGTTCAGACAGGCCCTTCTGTCCGGGCGCGCCCATGTCGGAACCGACCTTGGTAAAGATTGTGATGCGGTCACGCATTCCGGGGCGCGCCTTTAACCAGCGGCCGATCATGGCCTCAGACTCCCCGCCTCGGTTGCCAGGGGCCCAGCTGGAATAGACATCAGCCGTGTCGATGGCGTTGAAACCGTGATCGACAAAGGCATCAAGGATGGCAAAGCCGGTTGGCTCATCAACCGTCCAGCCCAGCACGTTGCCGCCAAACACAACTGGGGCAATGTTAATGCCAGTGTTTCCAAGTTTTCGGGCGTTCATAATCGGGCTCCAGTTATCGGTTTGCGTGGGAATGAACCAACTATGCGCGCATCTTGGCAACTGTGGCAACGCGGCGGCCAAGGTTTGCGACAAGTGCTGGGATGCCTTCCAGCACCAGCACGGTGTTCTTACCACCAAGCAGGTTAGCCATGTCCTTTCGGTTATGGATTTGGCGACATGGTAGTTCACCAAACATTCGGAGATCAAGTAGCCGCGATATGTGACCCAGAAAGCGCGCAACCACGGCGGTGCAGTCTGCAGAATGCAAATCGCAAACGCGAACGGCTTAGTCCGCCACAAGCTGGAGGGCGGCATGTGCCGCTTCGGCGGCCGCCAGCGCACCTTCCATAAAGCCGCCATTGTCAGGCGACGTCTCAGTCCCGGCAAAGATCAGGCGGCGTGTGGGTGGCAGGGCATTGTAGGTCGGATGCTCTGAAGGTGGGGTCAGGTCGGATTCTGTGGCGGTGGCGGGGTCCGTGCTCCAGTCCTTTATGAACACATCATCGGGCGTCGCGGCATCCTTCCCGAAGAGACGCACCAATTGGGCGATAGCCGCACCACGCAATCCTGGCTGACGCGCCGCCCCGACTTGGGCGAAACCGAACAGCGCACCCACCTTCGCTCCATCAGGCGAAGCGTCGTGTATCTCTGCCAAGGGCCCACGATGCGAGATTGCATCGCCGTTCAGCCCGTTTTCCCGCCAAAAGGCCGTTGGATAGGTTGCCACCAGCTTTGCATGACCTGCCATCCAGGTCGGCACATCTGGAACTGCAACCCCCAGGCCGGCCACCAGACGCGGTGGCATGGCAAGGATGACCCGACCCGCGCGAAGACGTCCCTCCGTCGTCAACACCCAGACACCATCAGCATCTTCCAGCACCCGATGCACCCGGCAGGCAAGGCGCAGATGATCGCCAAGCCCCGAGGCGAGGGTATCAGTGACCCGCGCCAGCCCACCCTCGACGCGCAAAGCGCCGCCCATCGTCGCAAATTCAAGATCCCGACGAACCATTCCAGAGGCATCTTCAAACACCAACCGTCCGGTTGCGTGTTGCGCAAAAATATTCAGGCCCAAACTTTCAATCAGTGCCAACATGCGTTGGTTGTGCGGCCAGATCCAGGACGGCCCAAGGTCATATCCGCCCCGTGAAAGCACACGCCCACCGCTTCTGTCCCGGGCCTCCAGCACGGTCACATCGCGGCCCTCGGCCCGGAGTTGGGCAGCCAGACTAAGCCCAGAAAGCCCGGCACCTAGGATGCAGAGGTCGGTATGAATGTTCATGCAAGGCCACTTATTGCTTTGATCGCCGGAAAGGCAAACCATCGTCGTGTATCAGTATACCAACCTGTGGTCCGCAGAGAGAGCCCAGACCAATGCGCCCTAAGGGGCAATCAGCAACCGACGACGATATTGGTTGGATGAACGTGCCATGGCCGCTCTCCGTCTGCCTCAGGTTCTGCCATCCTCGGGCGGTTCGAGGCAGAAAGACCTGGCATTGCTTGCGTCCACTATTTCGGAAGTTGGGCAACAAGTGCTGCCCAACATGATCTTCAAACTGGCTTTACATCACCTGCCAATGCTCGGGCACCCACGCATAGGCGCTGTTTGTCCTCTCGACATGCCCGACACCAGGGAAAGGAAGATGAGTGGCGGCTACGGCGATCCGATCTGCAGAGACCATGTCGAAGATCGCCTTGCGCGTCACGGCCGCCTGTGCACCGTCTGCATCAAACGCAATGCCGGCGTCCGGGTTTTGGAATTGGACGGCTGCCACGGCTGCCGCGTCACCCAAAATCAAAAGCTGGTCTGTTCCGTCGGAGACCCGCACTGCCGAATGACCCGGGGTGTGTCCAAAGGCTTCAACAGTGCTGAGCCCCCCACCAAGATCTGCAGAGCCGACGAATGTATTAAGCCGCTCACTATATGCAGCCGATACGCTACGCGCCAAGGCGAAGAAAGGTTTCGAGTCATCTGGAACGGAGGCGGCGATTGCCTCGTCGGTCCAGAATTTCAGATCGGCCTCATGGACGTGCAGGGAAGCGGAGCCGAAGACCGCTTTCCCGTCTGAGGAAAGCAGACCGCCGATGTGATCCGGATGCATATGGGTCAAGACGATCCGCGTAATCTCTTCGGTGCCGATCCCCATTGTGTTAAGCGCGGCCGCGACCCGACCGGCAGTCGGGCCGAAAGCACTTCCTGACCCGGCGTCGATCATGGTGATGCCGTCCGCAGCATGGACAAGATGTATGCTGATCGGCAGCCGGATCTGATCGCCAGCGCCGAGGTATGCACTCGTCATCCCGGCGTCGATCTGTTCGGCAGTTGCGTTGGTGATCAACGGATGCCCAAGATCAAAGAAGCCGTCCAAAAGGACCGTCACCCGCAGATCACCGACCATCCGATCATAGAAGGTTGGCAAAACGAGGTTGGATGATTCTGCTTCCTGAGCGATGGCGACACGCCCGTTGAGAAAGGGTGCGCCGAGAGCGAAAGCGCCGCCCAAAAGGGCGGTGCGACGGGAGAAGATCGGTTTCATGATATACCTTGCGCCATTTGCTGAGTGCGAGTTAGCTCAACCTTGGTTCCAATCAACATTGGTTTCGTCTGGCCCCTCATCACTTTGCGAGTGCGCCGACTGATCTAGATGGTTCGGTCAGAAATCGAGCATGTCTCCCCGAACAACGTGTATGCGCTATGTGCCAAACAGGTCGGTGGACATTTCTTGATCGAAAAGGGCGATGAGGTGCCAGTCTAGGCCCGGTATCCGCAATGTGCCTGCCACGGGCACGAATAGCGCAGATACCCAAGGCTCACCCTTCGGAAATGGGACTTGCTTTGTCGTCCATGCATTCCGTGGGCAGCAGGTCTTGCGCCTTGATCCATCAGTGACCCTACCCCATCGCGCACCCCTTTCGGGCGCGGGGGTAGCCTATCGCCATCCGAGGTCCGACCGTGTTCGTGGCAAGCACAGGATCGGATTGTGCATCCGGCACGCACCCGACTGTAGATCGCGGCCGGATAGGAGGTTAGCCTATGTATCATCACCGCTGATCACCAAAACAAAAGGCCCTACCCCATGTCCGATCTCTGGCGCCTTTCAGCAGCGCAACTTGCCCGCGCCGTGCAGGACCGAACGGTATCAGCGTCCGACGTAACGATGGCCCATCTGGACCGGCTTGCCGCAGTCAACCCGGCCATCAATGCGGTGGTGCAGGATTGCGCAGATGAGGCTATCCTCACCGCAGCCGCGCTTGATGCCCGGATATCTACAGGCGAATATCCCGGACCTCTTGCCGGGGTTCCGGTGACAATCAAGGTCAATGTGGATCAGGCAGGGCTGGCCACCACGAACGGTTTGCGCATTTCGAAGGACGCCGTTGCACAGCACGACAGCCCGGTCGTCGCCAACCTGCGGCGCGCCGGGGCGATTATCATCGGTCGCACGAACACGCCTGCGTTTTCCTTACGCTGGTTCACCAAGAACGATCTGCACGGGCAGACCCTGAACCCTCGCAATCGGTTGATTACTCCCGGTGGTTCATCTGGCGGCACTGCGGCCGCTGTTGCCAGCGGGATCTGTGCGATGGGGCATGGGACAGACATCGCAGGCTCCATCCGCTACCCCGCCTACGCTTGCGGATTGCACGGGTTGCGGCCAACCATGGGGCGCGTTCCCGCATACAACGCGTCTGCCCCAGATCGCTTTATCGGGGCGCAACTGATGGCTGTGTCTGGCCCGATAGCCCGCACAGTGGAAGATCTTTCGCTGGCGCTGGGCGCAATGGCCAAGGCCGATCCACGCGACCCTTGGTATGTGCCCGCGCCCTTGGACGGTGCCCCCTACCCCCGGCGCGCGGCCCTGACACTGGCACCCGATGACATGCCCGTCGATGCGCGCGTCCGCGCCGCGCTTATCGGCGCGGCAAAGATGCTAGAAGTCGCAGGATGGCAGGTCGAGGAAGTGCCCTGCCCGCCGATGCGAGAGGCCGCCGCTGTCAACGCCACCCTGTGGATGGCCGACACCCGGTTTGCCATGCAGGAAATGATCACGCGCGAAGGCGAGCCGGATTCGGAATTCGTGTATCGGCAGATGAGCCTTGCCGCAGGCCCGCTGGATCTGGAAAGCGTGATGCGGGCATTGCAGACACGCGCAACATTACTGCGCCAGTGGGAGTTGTTCCTAAGCCGCTACCCCGTGCTTCTTTGTCCTGTGTCAGGCGAACTGCCGTTTGACCAGCAACTCGACGTCGCCTCGGAAGCGTCGTTTGCCAAAGTATATGAGGCCCAATTGACCCAACGTGGACTGCCTGCACTCGGGCTTCCCGCACTCAGCCTTGCCACCGGCTATGCCGATGGCCGCCCGGTTGGCGTGCAACTGGTAAGCGCGCGGTTCCGCGAAGACATACTTCTTGCCGCCGGCGCTGCCCTGGAAGAAGCAGGTCACCATCCCGGCGTTTCCGATCCTTTTTCTGCGGGCTGATAAGTGCGCGTGAGCGGTGTAACAGGAGCGTGTTGCGGGCATCCCGAAGGGCTGCGGACTCACCCTTCCGCTATCAGCATCAAGGCCTGGGATCGTCCGATTGGCTGTGATGCTGTATGTTCACTTTGCGTTCAAACCGCGGAACATCGAGGGCTTTCCCCGTGAACGCGGCATCGGAATCCGCCACAAGACGGCGCGATACGCATCATCACTTCCCCAGACAATCGTCACCGCCAGCCTGTGCTACTATCGGGTTATGCTTGCGGCATTAACAGGGCTAGATCGTTGCGTGGTCAGAGACATCCATGCCACCGAACCGCCACTTGCATTTTTTGAACGTCGCCAAGCTGATCCCATGCTTGCGGCAAATCTCAGCCTTTGGCGACCCTTTCATCTGTTCCTTCAGGATTTCGATGATTTTCGCTCCCGTGAACCGTGATTGCGACACGACGCGCCTATCAGAGCAACTCAACTCTTCTTACCTCTTGAGAATTTGGCACGTTCGGCAAAGAAGACAGGTGTGAAAAAGGAACAGATGTTTGATTGGATCAAAAATGCTGGATATTTTTCCCGGCGTTCACCATGAAAAAGAACACTACCATGCAATGACCATCAGCCGGCGGGAACGCACTCTCACTCTCTATTTTCGATGTGTGGGTGCGCAAGTTGCGTTTTTTGGCTGGGCACGAAATAAGCGCGATAATCTTAGTTACCGCGAATAGGAGGCAGACATGAACCGCATTGCAACTGGCATCGCCGCGCTGTTCCTGATGGCAGGTTCGGCCTGGGCAGAATTGGGACCGCTGGTCAGCCCGTCAGACCTGGCGACTACTCTGGCAACTGATGCGCCAGTCATTCTCGACATCCGACCACCTGTAGCAGCAGAGGGGATCGACGAGGCCGAAACCTTTGCCGCCGGGCATATCCCCGGAGCGATCAACGCGCCTTACGGGCGCTTTCGCGGCCCGGCCGAGAATCCCGGCGCCGCACCGCTGGAAGCCGATCTGACCGCGCTGCTGCGCGAACTGGGGCTACAGGCTGATAGCCGCGTGGTGATTGTCCATCAGGGCAAGGACGAGACCGACTTCGGCGCAGCTGCACGGGTCTACTGGACGCTCAAGTCCAGCGGGCTGACCAACCTTTCGATCCTGAACGGAGGCATGAAGGCATGGGCCGAGTCGGGCCAGCCGGTTTCGACCGATCCCGTAATGCCGCCGCAGCCAAGCACGATTACCGTCGCCTTCTCTGACCGCTGGATGGCAAGCGCCGAGGACATCCGCGCCGTGCTTGACGGCGGCGAGCAGGCCCTGCTTTTGGATGCCCGCCCCGAGGCTTTCTGGTCGGGCGAAGCCATGCATCCGGCCGCGGCACGCCCAGGTACCTTGCCGCAGTCGCGCTACTTTGAACATTCCGGTTGGTTCGACAATGGCCCCGCCATCGTCGATGCCGCAGCGGTGCGCCAACTTGCCGAGGCAGAGGGCTTCACCGGACAGGAGCAGGTCGTGAGCTTCTGCAACACCGGTCATTGGGCGGCAACGAACTGGTTCGCACTGTCGGAACTGGCCGGAGTGGAAAATGTGAAGCTGTACCCCGAGTCGATGGTCGGCTGGTCGAATGCCGGAGGCGAGATGGCGAATGTTCCAGGTCCGATTCAGAACCTGTGGAACCAGATCAAGGGCGTCTTCTGATGGCCATTGCCTTACAGCCGGCCACCTCGGCTGGTATCGGAACGCGCGCGGCCCTGATCGGGGCTGCGCTTTCCCTTTCGTTGGCCGTGGCCGTGCTGGCCGGGGCACGTTACGGGTTTATCCTTGCCATAGGTCTTGGCTTCGGGATCGTTCTTGAAGGGCTGCGCTTCGGCTTTGCAGGACCGTGGCGTGCCATGATCCTGCGGCGCGAGGCCGGCGGATTGCTGGCGCAGTTGCTGGCCATCGCTCTGGTCGCAATGGTGGCCTTCCCCCTGCTTTTGGCCAGCCCAGGTGAGTTGACCGGGGCCCATGCGCCGGTCGGCGTGGCGATGATCGGCGGGGCCTTCGTCTTTGGCATCGCCATGCAACTCGTTCTGGGTTGCGGGTCTGGCACGCTGGTCAACGCTGGATCGGGAAACTTGGTGAGCCTCGTTGCGCTGCCCTTCTTTGCGATTGGCAGTTTCTTGGGGGCAAGCCATCTGTTCTGGTGGACGGGTCTTGGCACCCTGCCAACAGTGGCCTTTTCAGGCAATAGCGGCTTGTTCGGCACTCTGCTGGCGCTGGCAGCAGTTGCGGGCGTTGTCTGGTGGCGCGCCACGCCTGCCGGTCGCGTTCTCCCACGGCGGCTGATCGTTGCGGCGGTCGCAGTGGCGGCCTTGGCGATCTTGAACCTTGTCGTATCCGGGCAGCCCTGGGGTGTGGTCTACGGGCTAGGCCTGTGGGTGGCGAAGGGTGTTACGCTGGCAGGCGCGGACCTATCCGCAAATGCCTTTTGGGGCGCGGCCAGCAATGCCGAACGTGTGCGTCAGAGCTTGCTCACTGATGTGACCTCGTTGACAAATATCGGGATCATCGCAGGAGCTTTCATCGTAGCGGCTTGGCGCGGGGGGCTGCACCAGCCGCTTCAATTGCTTCCGGCAAGGGCATGGATTGCTACGGTAATCGCGGGCCTGGCGCTGGGATATTCGTCGCGGTTGGCTTTCGGTTGTAATGTCGGAGCGTTTTTCAGCGGCATTTCGACCGGCAGTCTGCATGGCTGGGTCTGGTTCGGAGCGGCCTTCCTGGGATCTATGTTCGGAGTCAGGCTGCGGCCCATCCTCGGATTTGAGAAGTGATGCCATGGCCACAAGACGCCTGACCGCCTTTGTCGCCATTGGCCTGATAGCCGCTGTTGTGCTTGCCGATCTTGCGACGAGCGCGCCGCTTGATCCGTTTCGTGCGCCACCGGCTATTGCGCTGGGTTCCGGGCAAGCGACGAGTGGGGCACACTGCGCAGCTTTGCCAAACCAATAGCGTTGGAAAGGTTTAAATCATTCTGATGTCGTCGCGGGGGCGCCAAATTGGCGTGACCTGCCACTGGTCTTTCCTCCAGCCGCGACCAGAGCCTGTTGCTGATTTCGCCCTTTCGGCACGGGTTGTGCAATCGCCCGGCGCGCCGAACCCTCGTGGCGTGTAGCGGGTCGGGCAATTGCGTTGGTCAGGTGCAGCGCGAAGCCTGCGGGGGGGGGCTGGTAGCCGAGGGCCGAGTGGGGCCGTGCGGTGTTGTCGGTGACCCAGGCCGCAATGAGATCACGGGCATGAACGACATCACAGCCTGAACCATGCAATAGTCTGTAAGTTGGGTCGCGGCGATGCCTTGGCAGAGAGATTAACTCATCTTGATGACGACCTTGCCCTTCGCGCGACCGCTTTCAACATGAGCGATGGCGGCATTCGTTTCGGCAAAGGGGTAGACGCGATCGATAACCGGGCGGATGTGGCTTGCGTCGATCAGGGCGCCGATCTGCTGCAACTGCGCCCTATTCGCTGACATGAACAGGAAGTCGAAAGACACGTTGCGCTGGCGAGCCTTCTTGTAGGTGCCCCGGCTGATCGCCCAGAACAGCGGCTTCAGAAACCAAGGTGCCTTGACCTCGGTGGCAAAGGCAGGGGTGGCGGGACCGGTGATCGACACCAGCCTGCCGCCGGACCGCAAGACATTCAACGACTTTTCAAGCGCCTTGGCGTCCTGGCTGTGCAGGACCACATCATAGTCGCGCAAGACCGCCTCGAAGTCCTGCTGTTGATTTCCACTGAGAACTGACCCGGGTTTTCCATCGAGATTTGACCCACCTTTGATTATGGATTTCGTGTCAGTCGTGGGTCAAGGACGGGTTTCACTCCTTCTTTTTTCGGGTTGTTGCGGCTGAACTGGCCTTGAAGCGGAAGCTGTCGTTTCCGGTCTCCAAGATGTGGCAGCGGTGGGTGAGGCGGTCGAGCAAGGCCGTGGTCATCTTGGCGTCGCCAAAAACCGTTGCCCATTCGCTGAAGCTGAGGTTGGTGGTGATGACGACGCTGGTTCGCTCGTAAAGCTTGCTCAGCAAGTGGAACGGCAGCGCCCCGCCTGAGGCGCTGAACGGCAGGTATCCAAGCTCGTCGAGGATGACGAGGTCGAGCTTGGTCAGGCCTTCTGCAATCTGTCCGGCCTTGCCCTTGGCCTTTTCCTGTTCGAGGGCATTGACCAATTCGATGGTGGAGAAGAAGCGGACCTTGCGGCGATGATGCTCGATGGCCTGGATGCCGAGGGCCGTCGCGACATGGGTCTTGCCGGTTCCCGGCCCCCCGATCAGCACGACATTCTGGGCGCCGTCCATGAACTCACTGCGATGGAGGGTCCGGACGGTAGCCTCGTTGATCTCACTGGCGGCGAAGTCAAAGCCCGCGAGGTCCTTGTAGGCCGGGAAGCGCGCTGCCTTCATGTGGTAGGCGATCGAGCGCACTTCGCGTTCGGCCAATTCTGCCTTCAGAAGTTGCGACAGGATCGGGATGGCGGCTTCAAAAGCCGGAGCCCCTTGCTCGATGAGATCCTCGACGGCTTGAGCCATGCCATACATCTTCAGGCTGCGGAGCATGATGACGATGGCCGCGGCGGCGGGGTCATGACGCATGGCGGCCTCCCGCAATTTGGCTGCGCAGGGCGTCATAGCGCTCGACATTGGCCTTGGGCTCACGCCGCAGGGTCAGCGCTTGTGGGGTATCCAGCGGCGGACCATCGATGACCTTGCCGTCGACCAGGCGGTGCAGGAGGTTCAACACGTGGGTCTTGGTGGGCACGCCCTCCGCCAAGGCCAGCTCCACGGCGGTCAGCACGGCTTGCTCATCATGGTGCAAGACAAGCGCAAGGATATCGACCATCTCGCGATCACCACCAGGCTTGCGGAGCATATGGTCCTGCAACTGTCTGAAGGCAGGCGGCAATTCCAGAAAGGGTGCCCCGTTCCTGAGCGCGCCCGGCTTGCGTTGCACGACCGCCAGATAATGCCGCCAGTCGTAGACCGTCTTCGCGGGCTGCTTATGACTGCGCTGAATGATGCGGATATGTTCGCACAGGATATGGCCTTCCGCAGCCACGACCAGCCGGTCGGGGTAGACGCGAAGGCTGACTGGCCGGTTCGCAAATGATGCTGGAACACTGTAGCGGTTGCGTTCAAAGCTGATCAGGCAGGTGGGCGAGACGCGCTTGCTGATCTCGATGAAGCCGTCGAAGGCCACTGGCAGGGGCATCAAGGCTGCCCGTTCCTCAGCCCAGACATCGGCGATTGTTCCAGGCAGCGTGCCATGTGCGGTCTCGTGCCACAGCGCGACGCAACGTTGTTCCAGCCAGTCATTCAGCGCGGCAAGATCGGGAAAGTCCGGCATGCCTTGCAGCATCTGATGACGGGAGTCGCGGACGTTCTTCTCGACCTGCCCTTTCTCCCACCCTGCTGCCGGATTGCAGAAATCTGGCTCGAAGACATAGTGGTTCGCCATGGCCAAAAAGCGGATATTGACCTGCCGCGCCTTACCGCGGCCCACAAGATCCACCGCCGTCTTCATGTTATCGTAGATCCCGCGTTCTGGCACGCCGCCGAACACCCGGAACGCATGCCAGTGCGCGTCGAACAGCATCTCATGGGTCTGCAAGGGATAGGCCCGCAGAAGGAAGGCCCGGCTGTGAGACAGCTTGATATGCGCCATCTGCAGCTTCATCCGCTCGCCGCCGATGACCGCAAAGTCCTCGCTCCAGTCAAACTGGAACGCCTCGCCCGGGCGGAAAGCCAGCGGGACGAAGGTGCCGCGCCCCGTCGTTTGCTCGTCGCGCTGACGATCGGCACGCCACTGCCGTGCAAAGGCCGCCACCCGGTTGTAGGAGCCGGTGAAGCCAAGAGCGACGAGATCGGCATGCATCTTCTTCAGCGTGTGCCGATCTTTGCGTCCCTTCTTCGCATTGGTCTTAAGCCAGCCTGCCAGCGTCTCGGCAAATGGATCAAGCTTGCTCGACCGTTCCGGCGTCGCAAACTTGGGCTCGATCACATCAGCCTTCAGATACTTCTTGATGGTATTGCGCGACACTCCGGTGCGGCGCTCGATCTCCCGGATCGCCAAACCCTGACGTAGGCGCAGCTTCCGGATCACGTTGAGTAGTCCCATGTCGATCACTCCTTTGACCCCCTCGCTCTTCGCTCGGGGGAGGGTCACATGGGTCAAATCTCAATGGAAATTATCCGCCTACCCGGGTCAGTTCTCAGTGGAAATCAACATACAGGGTAACAAAAGCACCATAATATCAATATAAAACAGCTATCTAAGGGACCAACCCCTGATCTCCGCAGTTCTCCATCCACGCACAAATGGAGCTCAGCGAAGCGGATCCCACCTATAGGAAGGACGGGCTGGTTAGCCAGTCTGACTAATTGCTCATACCCGAAGACGATCCGCGTCGATCAGGGCAGCGAGTTCGTCTCGCGCGACATGGACCTCTGGGCTTACCAGCGCGGGGTGGTTCTTGACTTCTCCCGGCCCGGCAAGCCGACGGACAATGCCTTCATCGAAGCCTTTAATGGGCGCTTCCGGGCGGAATGTCTGAACCAGCACTGGTTCCTGACCCTTGCGGACGCGGCAGAACCGAAGGTCCGCGAAGCGAAAAGTTGGAGGCTTGGGGCAGATACTACAACGAGGAACGACCACACGGCGCGATCGGCAACAAGGTCCCGATCATGCTGGCGAAATCAGGGGGCGTCACCAGCCCGTCACCCTGAGCGAAGCCGGAAAACTCTGCCTTCGGGCGGTCCAACGTTGGGGGTCAGATCACTCAAACCCGGAGTTTCGTTCACGCTGGATAAAAGTTTGGGGCAACGTCATCACTTTCAAATACCTACCTGCCCAAAGTGAAACTGCTATAGAGTCTTGGTGGACCAGCATCAATAGTGGCGGCACTAAGATCAAACAGATTGATCAGACTGCAAGGTCTCTCTAAGCTCCATCACACAGCGACCCGACAGCCAACGGCATTGACGTGAAACTAATGGATACATTCACTGCCCTTAGAAAGCTTCGCGATTGTCGGCTGGTGTTCACGGCCACATCTGGACGTAGTGGAAGCAAGCTTTTGACACAATTGGCCAGAACGATTCCTAACATCAAGGCTGTTCACGAGAGTCCACCTCGCATGAATTATGTTATGCGAAGCATTCAAGGAAATCCTACAGCCGCTAAATGGTGGCTCGAAAGCGAAATGTATCCAGCTATCGCATCTGATCTCGAGCACCCCGTATACTTAGAGACGTCTCACCTCTTCTGCAAGGGTTTCGTCGAACCAACCCTTGAGCTCGACCTAAAGATACAACTTGTTATTCTAACCAGACCTGCGACACAAATAGCCGAGAGTTTATTCTCAATCAACTGCATTCCAGAGAGATCCCTCAGCGGCCGGCTGGTTCTTTTAGGGCCATCTGATCCTGGGGTGTGGACAATACCAGCATGGAACGAACTAAGCGACTATCAGTTGTGTTATTGGTATGCTCGTGAAATTGAGCGCCGGCAGGCATATTACGAAGAAACCCTACCTAAGAAAGGATGCCCTTGCTTTCGTTTGTCTCTCGCAGATTTGACCGATGCATCTCGTTTTGTTGAAGTTGCTCGATTTCTGACTGGCAATCCTAACCCTATTTTTGATGAACTCAAAGTTCAGACAATCCTCAATTCAAATCAGAACCCTAAGTCAGGCTTAACCTCAAATCTAAGGTCGCCACTCGCCCCCATGAGGCAGGCAGAAGAGGAGGATCGAGTTGATGAACTCCTAGCTCAAAATCCCCTTTATTGAAAAGTAGGCGCCAGCCCGGCGCTGTCGGGGAAGTCACTAACGAGGCATGACAGCAGCTTTCCCTTTTGGCGTCTTGCCACGCGGACAATCTCGGCGGAGCTGACTGCGTTGAAGCGGTTGATGAGTGCGACGCGGATCTGCATTTCTACGGTTTGGCTGTCTGAGCGTCTCGTCACGATGCGTTCGCCGTAGGCTTTAAGACAGCGCAGTTGCACCTCGATACGGCACGGGTATGCTACGCAGCCAAGCGATCCTAGAAGGCCCCGCTATAGTGGCGGTTGGCGCGCTGGGTTTCGTTTCTGGCTACTCCAGCCGGACGGCCCCTTTTCAACGGCCGCCCATTCTTGCGTATCGGGATGATCGCGGTGGCTTGGCGGTCGACGATGGCGGTGTAACCGCTGCGATCGTCACAGGAACCGCCCGCCGTCAGAATGTCGATCTTCTCTCTTCGGTAATTTCCCCAAGCAATTTTGACAATACCGGGCTTTCACAATCTCTGCTCGACATGAATTCTGGGACGCGGATGTCTGAAGTGGTCATGTCCATGGCAGGATGCACCGAGCGCCGTTGGCTTGGACTCTGAACGGCCACCTTCGGGCTTGCCACTCGCCATCACCGAGGAATTTGCTGCAGGTGCTGTCCAAAAGCCGTTCAATGGCCCACCGACGCGCAGATACAGGATTTGGACGATCACTATCTAGTGCCTTCGGCACAGGGTCGTACAGTCGGCATCGGACCAGTTTCGCCTCGCCGCCTTTAGCAGGCTGGCCATCAGCACGGTCGTTTGCCGCAGCGGCAGAACGAGTAAAATCTTAATCGTCTTGCAGAACTGGATCGTCTCACTGGAGAACACCGTAGGCCGACCAGGGCTGCCGTCATGCAACGCGAGCCAGGCCATCTCCGTGTCCAGCCAGATCAGCAATGGACTTCGCTTCCGAAACGTCGCAGTACAGCTGGACAAGATCATGGTGCGATAGCGGGCGAGTGCTGGCTTGCCAAAGCGACCATCTAACTGAGTGAATTCAGGATCTTAACCCTCCAACGTCTGAGTTGTGCAACAGCGCCCAACTTTGACGATCAATGATACTAAAGCCTATCTCAGCTGGAGGTTGCAAAATTCGGTTACAACGACTAGTAAAAGCCAAGCCGAGCGAAAAGAATGGAAAGTCGTGTTGTCAGATTCGAAAAATCTTCACCGCAAAATCTTCGTGCTAGGCGACTCTCGCACAGGAACAACCACAATACACGCCTTTTTAAAGCGCGCAGGTTTAAGATCAATTCATTATTTCTTTAAAGAGAGTGGTGTAACTGATCCTCCACACCTTGAACATGCACAAAATTGGAATAGGCTGAAGGATTTCATTGAAGACTCTGGCTATGACGCCTTTTCTGATTATCCCCTTCGGACGTTCTATGTGGAATTGTTTCAACAATTCCCTGATGCTCTTTTTATACTTTCGACAAGGAAGAATATTGAAACTTGGCGAAATTCAATGTTAAACTTCTTTTCAAAGTTCAATATTGAATTGAATATTGATGCCTTGACTGATATTCACATACGCATAAATTCAGAAATCCGCTCCCTCGCCAAAAGCAAAAACGTTCAATTTTGTGAAATTTGCATTGACGACGATTATGTAAAGAATGGGGCCTTACTATCTCAATTTCTAGAACTCAAGGATCATCTACAATTTGGGCATGAAAACAGCAGCTCTGCTTATGATCCATCCGTTTGGTCTGGTCGTGTCGCACTTTACAATAAGGACTCCGCGGACGCTCTCCAATATGTGAAAGACGTTACACACCCCAGCAAGGCGCTTCTCTCGGAACACGGATGGGTTTACTTGATCAACGATGGCTCTGATTTTCTCGACTATTTTTTTGGGGAAAAGTCATGGAGCGCCAGCGCACTAAACGCTGCTGTACAAACTATGAAAGATCGAGCTCAGTGGATGACAGAGCAGAATATCAGTTACATAAAAATTATAGTGCCCGAAAAGGTCGCTGTCTATCCTGAGTACTTGCCAAAAGTTTTTAGTCCACAAAGAATAGCTGAATCGCGCCCCGCCATCCTCCTCTCGCACAGCTGTGACTTTGTTCACTATCCACAAGATATACTCTTAGATGCTAAGTCCTACGGGTTTTTATACTTTCGGGGCGACTCTCATGCAAACTGGCTTGGAGCATTTTTTCTATATCAAGAGATTGTTACACTACTTTCGAAAATCAAGTTCTCGCGACCAGTTACTCGCAAACCCGCGTTCCCCTTATGGGCTTTCAAAGTTGAGCTCGCCTCATACGCTGGCGACCTATTCGTTCAACTAGATCCAGAGCTTAAGAATCACTTTTCTGGCGCTTGGGAACCCCTTCAACTTGGCGGCAACAAAATCGAGTACTTAATCAAATACACATTGGCCGATGAGCATCGCAAGGCCAAGCGACTGCCGGTAGCACAGGAGCTACTTCAACTTCTGGGTGATCGCGAGACCTTTCGATATTCACATCCTGACAAGAGTTTGCCAAAAGCAGTTATATTTAGGGACTCAACTTCAGAGTATCTTGTCGAATGCTTAGCCGAGCATTTTTCTGAAAGCCTGTTTGTTTGGCATAAAGGAATGGTCTACGAAGATATTGTGAAGTCGGAGAATCCAGATCTTGTACTGCACATAATGGCGGAGCGCTTTGTAGTGCAATATGAAAGGTTTGATGTGAAGTCGAAGATCGGACTATAGATAGGGGTTTTTGGCATGTGAATAGACGAATTTTAGCCAAGGGTAAGCCGTCCACCCTGCAGTAGAGGCGTTCGGGAACTCAGTTGACAACGGTAGGGCAATAAGGTCATTGGTGATGGATGAATTTTCACGAGAAGCTTGGCCTGTTTTGTTGCGCTTCATTGGTCACCGTTCGAACTGCTTTAACTGCCACCTTTATTTTCCGTGAAAACGGCATAAGGATTAATCTTTTTGCTGTAAACTGGACCGTTTGAAGCTGGAGTTTTCCACTACGCTTTCCTGGCTGGGCGACTGCGGAGGGTCAGCAAACAGTCCGGAGGGCTGTTTGCCCGACGAAGCGGAATCGTGATGAAGACGAGCAATTTCTCGGACGCACAGAAGGCGTTCATCATCAAGCAGGGCGAAGACGCAACCCCGGTTGCGAAGATCTGCCGTAAGGCGAGGATAAGCAAGCGACCTACTTCAACTGGAAGAAGAAGTATGCCGGTCCTCTGCCGTGCGAGATGAAACGGCTCAGGCAACTCGAGGACAAGATCGCCCGGTTGAAGAAGATCGTGGCAGACCTGACGCTCGACCGTGAGATGTTGCAGGACGTCATCCGGCTAAAGCTCGTTCGCCAGCGGGCTTCAACCGATGGCGCTCACTGGCTCACCCTGGTCGGATGCGCGAACTGGTTCGCGGGATGTGCAGCATTGGGCGGTGTCGATCTGACAGGCTTGTGGGGCCACCGGGTTTGACCGCTCGACGTTCCGCTATCAATCCTGTCGCACCGGTCAGGCTGCCGTGGCTAAGCGGATCAAGGAGATCTGTGAAACACGGGTCCGGTATTGCTACCGACGCGGTCACGTGCTGCTGGACCGCGAAGGCTGGGGCATCAACGTCAAGAAAGTCTATCGCATCTACAAGCAGTTGGGGAAGCAGCTACGGCACAAGACGCCCGAGCGGCGCGTGAAGGCCAAGCTGCGGAATGATCGTGCCGAAGCCGTCGGACCGAGCGAGGTCTGCGCGATGGACTTCGTGCGTGACCAGCTGGCAACTGGCAAGGAGCTGCGGGTTCTGACCGTGGTCGACACCTTCTCGCGCTACGCCCCCGTGCTGGACGTTCGCTACAGCTACCGCGGAGAAGATGTCGTTGCGACCCTCGACCGGGTGTGCCGCACGGCGGGTTACCCGAAGACGATCCGCGTCGACCAAGGCAGCGAGTTCGTCTCGCGCGACATGGACCTCTGGGCTTACTAGCGCGGGGTGGTCCTTGACTTCTCACGGCCCGGCAAGCCCACCGACAACGCCTTCATCGAGGCATTCAACGGCAGGTTCCGAGCTGAATGCCTTAACCAGCACTGGTTGTTGACCCTTGCGGACGCGACCGAAAAGTTGGAGGCTTGGGGCAGATACTACAACGAGGAACGGCCACACGGCGCGATCGGCAACAAGGTCCCGATCATGCTAACGAAATCGGGGGGCGCCACCAACCCGTCACCCTGAGCGAAGCTGGAAAACTCTGCCTTCGGGCGGTCCAACGTTGGGGATCGGATCATCAGCCGGAAAACCCTGCCTGCGGGCTGTCCGACGTTGGGGAGCGGATCCGACACCAGAGAACCCTTAATTTGTGCGGCTCTAAGTTCGGGACCCGATCAGCTTTTTGCAAGATGATAACTTGCTTGACGCCCTAACAAGCGATGAATAAATCTCATCATCGAACACTATGACGTGTAGAGCCGACATGTTGGGATGACCGACAAGGGAAAAGTAGTGCGTCGCTTCAAGCGTCAATCAGTCCGATGCCATGTGCGATTAAATTGAACGATTTTTTTCGCTTTACTAATTAAAATCGGATGGCAAACTACCGTCCTTCGAACCTGAAAGACCAACCATGATGCAAGATGACGAACATGTCTCCAGCGTTGAAATCAACACTCGTTATGGGCGATTTTCCATTCAGGATCGTCCTGACGTAATTGGAGACTCGCTTCGAGAGTATGGAGAATGGGCGCAAGTAGAATTGAACACGATATTAAGTTTCATAGCTTATGGTGAAACTGTAATCGATGGTGGGGCGTGTATTGGCACTCATGCGCGGGCGTTTGCAGAAAAGGTTGGTCAGACCGGAAGGGTTATTTGTTTCGAACCTTCACCAGAGAATAGAGCCGTGTTGATGCGTAACGTTGCCATGGGGGCTATGCGTAACATCGAAGTGCGCGCGTATGGACTAGCCGAATTGCCAGGGCGCGGTCATCTAGTTGAGTTGTCTGGTTCTAATGTGGGAGGTTCTAGACTAGTAGATGATATTGGTGACGGTGTGGTCGAGCTAGTTCGCTTGGATGACGAAATCGACGGAGTAGTGAACTTCATTAAACTCGACGTCGAGGGTAGTGAGTTATCCGCCCTCAAGGGAGCCACGAAGCTTTTAGTTAATCACCGGCCGGTAGTATTTAGCGAGGTGCTAGACGTGAGTGCTGGCGTCGATCTCTTGCGCTACATGCAGGGACTCGGATATTTCTGCTGTGGTATCAACACGCCCGCGTTTAACCCCGCAAATCACAATGGATCCACGAATGACATATTTGCTGATGGTAGGGAATGTGGTCTGCTGTTTCTACCTACTGAAAGTGCGGCAAGGTTTTCTGAACGCATCGACACACTCGAACTGCCACTAGTTGAAACGCCAGATGATATTGTGCTGCTTCTCATGCAACAACCGCAGTACAATCGTGATACCCTTCGTCGGCAGATTTCGGCTCGAAAACTAAAGGTGCCACCAGCATTATGCGACATCTTGCGTACAGAAGCACGTTGTGGCGAACTCGAAGAGGCTACCAAAAGAGCTGAAACGGAGTCGCTCGAGTTCCGGGAAGCCGCCACGAGAGCGGAAGCCAAGGCACTCGAGCATCAGGAGGCTACTCAAAAAGCTGTTGCGGCAGCGATGGGAAGTCGGGAAGCTGCTGAACATGCTAGGGTTGAATTTGGACGCTACTCTCGAATGGCGCAAGCTCATTTAGACGAACTAAGCAAACTTCAAGAGCATTGGAGCATACAACATTCCGCTGCATTGCGTCTTGCCCGCCGGGTTCAAAAGTTTCCGTTTTCCTTGTACTTCAAGCTAAATAAGAGACACCGCCATGCAACACGTAGTCTATTACAGTCAGCTGAAGTACCGAACTTAGTTCGAGGTCAGATGACCGAACTCAAGAACACGCTCAGCGAACCGTTGCCGACATCAGCAACCAAAACCAGCAATGCGCACGTAGCGGTCCTCCGCTCGATTTCTTCACAGGTTGAACAGAATGTTCTGTCGCCGATGCCTGAAATTAACGAACCAGTGCTGGAAGCAGACGCGATCAAAGTCGCCTTGGGGCAAGGTAGCGATGACGTTGTCGTGAGCATTTCACACGACAATTATCTGAACGTTACAGGCGGCACGCAAATTTGCATCCAGATCGAGGCCTCTCGGGCTGTAGCTGCTGGCATGGCCTATTTGAATGTTCATCCGGTCCGCACTTGTACAGCGCTACTTCCGGAAAGTGAAATCGATACCGCGGTATTCCGTCTGACGTTGAACGGCTCAGTGATTGGGTTGGCAAGATACGCAGTTATGATAGCTGCAATAGAGGAATTGACCGCACTGCAAAAAAACGTGCAGTTTGTTGTCCACCACCTGCTTGGTCATGCTCCAGAAGCGGTAGCACGTCTTATTCAAGCAAGTAAGAAAGAGAGCTGTTGCTTTTGGTTGCATGACTATTTTGCGGCTTGTCGCAGCTATACGTTGATGCGAAACACCCTACAATACTGCGGCGCTCCCGATGTCAAGTCGTCAGCTTGCGAAATCTGTGTCTTTGGTGCATCCCGCTCGCAACACATGGAACGTTTCAGAGACTTCTTCGACCGGATTGCAGTAACTCTCCTTGCGCCGTCCCAAGTTGCAGCTGATGTATGGAGCAAATCCTGTAATTATAAACTGCAGGAGATCGTCGTACAGCCCCACATTACCATTGAGCCGGTTGACCGTCAGAAGCTGTTGCCAAGTTTTGACTCTAGCGATGCTGCACCAATTCGGGTGGCTTTCGTTGGAGCGCCAGTGGCACATAAGGGCTGGCTTGAGTTCGAACAGTTGGTTGCTGATCATCTTGGCAGCACCGCAATCGAGTTCCACTACTTTGGGTGTTATGATGTTGAGCCGCAGATTGTTAAGCATCACGTTGTAGTGTCTTCCGAAGTCCCAGATGCAATGACTCGTGCGCTGGCGGCTGCCAGTATTGACTTCGTGGTTCACTTTGCTCGCTGGCCAGAGACGTTTTCTCTGACCGCCGCGGAAGCGCTGGGGAGTCACGCCTTTGTTTTGACCAACGAAGGCTCAGGTAATGTTGCAGCATTGGTGCAAACCACCGGCCGCGGTAAAGTCTTGGCATCTTCAGACGCCTTATCGGTCTGGCTGAGAAGTCCTGAATGCCGTGATCTGGCATTGCGAGTCCGTCAGCAGCGGCGGGTCGAGACTTTACACGCTCGATACAGCGATATGGCACTTACAACCCTTCAACGAATGACTGCGCAATGAAAATCCACGCATTTACAAGTTTCTCGTTCAGCTACCTAAATCGCGCAAGAGTGCTTGCAAGTTCTCTGCGCAAGCAACACGCTGATTGGGTAATTTGGGCAGTGATTACAGATCATCCTCCTCCAGGCTTCTCGCTCGATATTGCTGAGGAAGATTTCGACGAGGTCATTACTGCAGATGAGCTGTTTGGTGACGTGACTGAACCCTGGCTTTTTTGTCACGATATCGTCGAGGCTTGCACTGCCGTGAAAGGACGCGCTCTTTTGCACATCATGGAACAGCCTGATGTTGAGAAGATCATATATTTTGATCCTGACATCGCTGTATTTGGCTCAATGCAACCAGTCGTTGATCTACTAAACGATTGGTCCATTGTGTTGACCCCTCACCAAACCACGCCTGAAACTGAAGAAATAGCAGTGCGGGACAACGAGATCACTTCGTTGCACTATGGAACGTACAATCTTGGCTTTTTGGCTGTTCGAAATGATTCTGAAGCGCGCGCCTTCGCAGACTGGTGGACAGCCCGTTTATACACTTGGTGTGTAGATCGGCTGGACATAGGGGTTTTTGTAGATCAAAAATGGTGTAACCTGATCCCCTGCTATTTCGACAACGTCAAGGTACTCCGTGATCCGGGCTACAACGTTGCCAGCTGGAACTTAAGCAATCGGAAGATTACAATACCATCAAGCGGTTCGATTATGGTCAATGACTTGCCACTTCGATTTTTCCATTTCACAAAATTAGGTCCTATTGGGGACACTATGACCGAACGATATGCCAAGGAAAATTTCGAAGTCCATGAAGTTTGGGCATGGTATCGCCGTGAGGTCGAGCGTTTCACGGATCGCTCAATCCCGAACGGCTGGTGGTACTACGGAACTTTCCGTGACAGCTCTCCAATCCCAAAATCTGTTCGTGAACTTTATCGGCATCGTACAGACTTGCAGAAAACCTTTCCTAATCCTTTCAAAATAGAGTTCCGAGAGTGGATATGCCATCATACAGACCTAATCAAAGGTTCTTGATATAAGTTTGCCCCCTGTCCGAACTAGCGCCAGTTTCGACGGCAATACTAAGCGACCACAGCGCGTACTTCAATTTAATTTTACTGGAGGCAACATAGTTTAAATACATTTGGCAGCGGTTGCAGAAATGCATGATATAACCAAGCGCATCAGCAACCGGTTTATGGCGGTGTCCAGCAACTACTTTTCTCGGTCCGTCTGCACTTGCGCTTTGAGAAGCAACTGTTGATTTCCACTGAGAACTGACCCGGGTAGGCGGATAATTTCCATTGAGATTTGACCCATGTGACCCTCCCCCGAGCGAAGAGCGAGGGGGTCAAAGGAGTGATCGACATGGGACTACTCAACGTGATCCGGAAGCTGCGCCTACGTCAGGGTTTGGCGATCCGGGAGATCGAGCGCCGCACCGGAGTGTCGCGCAATACCATCAAGAAGTATCTGAAGGCTGATGTGATCGAGCCCAAGTTTGCGACGCCGGAACGGTTGAGCAAGCTTGATCCATTTGCCGAGACGCTGGCAGGCTGGCTTAAGACCAATGCGAAGAAGGGACGCAAAGATCGGCACACGCTGAAGAAGATGCATGCCGATCTCGTCGCTCTTGGCTTCACCGGCTCCTACAACCGGGTGGCGGCCTTTGCACGGCAGTGGCGTGCCGATCGTCAGCGCGACGAGCAAACGACGGGGCGCGGCACCTTCGTCCCGCTGGCTTTCCGCCCGGGCGAGGCGTTCCAGTTTGACTGGAGCGAGGACTTTGCGGTCATCGGCGGCGAGCGGATGAAGCTGCAGATGGCGCATATCAAGCTGTCTCACAGCCGGGCCTTCCTTCTGCGGGCCTATCCCTTGCAGACCCATGAGATGCTGTTCGACGCGCACTGGCATGCGTTCCGGGTGTTCGGCGGCGTGCCAGAACGCGGGATCTACGATAACATGAAGACGGCGGTGGATCTTGTGGGCCGCGGTAAGGCGCGGCAGGTCAATATCCGCTTTTTGGCCATGGCGAACCACTATGTCTTCGAGCCAGATTTCTGCAATCCGGCAGCAGGGTGGGAGAAAGGGCAGGTCGAGAAGAACGTCCGCGACTCCCGTCATCAGATGCTGCAAGGCATGCCGGACTTTCCCGATCTTGCCGCGCTGAATGACTGGCTGGAACAACGTTGCGTCGCGCTGTGGCACGAGACCGCACATGGCACGCTGCCTGGAACAATCGCCGATGTCTGGGCTGAGGAACGGGCAGCCTTGATGCCCCTGCCAGTGGCCTTCGACGGCTTCATCGAGATCAGCAAGCGCGTCTCGCCCACCTGCCTGATCAGCTTTGAACGCAACCGCTACAGTGTTCCAGCATCATTTGCGAACCGGCCAGTCAGCCTTCGCGTCTACCCCGACCGGCTGGTCGTGGCTGCGGAAGGCCATATCCTGTGCGAACATATCCGCATCATTCAGCGCAGTCATAAGCAGCCCGCGAAGACGGTCTACGACTGGCGGCATTATCTGGCGGTCGTGCAACGCAAGCCGGGCGCGCTCAGGAACGGGGCACCCTTTCTGGAATTGCCGCCTGCCTTCAGACAGTTGCAGGACCATATGCTCCGCAAGCCTGGTGGTGATCGCGAGATGGTCGATATCCTTGCGCTTGTCTTGCACCATGATGAGCAAGCCGTGCTGACCGCCGTGGAGCTGGCCTTGGCGGAGGGCGTGCCCACCAAGACCCACGTGTTGAACCTCCTGCACCGCCTGGTCGACGGCAAGGTCATCGATGGTCCGCCGCTGGATACCCCACAAGCGCTGACCCTGCGGCGTGAGCCCAAGGCCAATGTCGAGCGCTATGACGCCCTGCGCAGCCAAATTGCGGGAGGCCGCCATGCGTCATGACCCCGCCGCCGCGGCCATCGTCATCATGCTCCGCAGCCTGAAGATGTATGGCATGGCTCAAGCCGTCGAGGATCTCATCGAGCAAGGGGCTCCGGCTTTTGAAGCCGCCATCCCGATCCTGTCGCAACTTCTGAAGGCAGAATTGGCCGAACGCGAAGTGCGCTCGATCGCCTACCACATGAAGGCAGCGCGCTTCCCGGCCTACAAGGACCTCGCGGGCTTTGACTTCGCCGCCAGTGAGATCAACGAGGCTACCGTCCGGACCCTCCATCGCAGTGAGTTCATGGACGGCGCCCAGAATGTCGTGCTGATCGGGGGGCCGGGAACCGGCAAGACCCATGTCGCGACGGCCCTCGGCATCCAGGCCATCGAGCATCATCGCCGCAAGGTCCGCTTCTTCTCCACCATCGAATTGGTCAATGCCCTCGAACAGGAAAAGGCCAAGGGCAAGGCCGGACAGATTGCAGAAGGCCTGACCAAGCTCGACCTCGTCATCCTCGACGAGCTTGGATACCTGCCGTTCAGCGCCTCAGGCGGGGCGCTGCTGTTCCACTTGCTGAGCAAGCTTTACGAGCGAACCAGCGTCGTCATCACCACCAACCTCAGCTTCAGCGAATGGGCAACGGTTTTTGGCGACGCCAAGATGACCACGGCCTTGCTCGACCGCCTCACCCACCGCTGCCACATCTTGGAGACCGGAAACGACAGCTTCCGCTTCAAGGCCAGTTCAGCCGCAACAACCCGAAAAAAGAAGGAGTGAAACCCGTCCTTGACCCACGACTGACACGAAATCCATAATCAAAGGTGGGTCAAATCTCGATGGAAAACCCGGGTCAGTTCTCAGTGGAAATCAACAGGGAGGCTTTATGCCGATGTGATCGCGAAGAAGGTTCGAAGACGGTAATGTCGACGGAAGCTTAGGTCCGCTACCGAAAACATGTGATTTCTCAAGACGTTAGGTTCTGGCGCGGTCATGTGACAAAACTCATTAAAACAGGGTGCAATAAAAGGACATCCGCACCCCCTAAACACTGCCGGACTGTGGCGATTTAGCTGCTTTCTAACTCAAGAAGATGCCGCACACCTCTGGCAGCAAAATCAGCACGTGGCACATCGAAAGCGTCAGCAAGCGCCACTAGGGCTTCCAAGTCTGGCGCAACAGCGCGACCGTCGACTAGCCCGGCATACCATTGCCGATCAACCTTTGGTCCATTCACTTCGGAGAGTCCAGCCAGGTCAGAGATCCGCTTTACGACTGTCGGGAATGGGATTGATAGGTCAGCAAGCGTCTCGCGTATTGCCATGCGGTATCGTTCGGGCGAAGAACCGGCCGCATTTTGTATAAAACCACGACGGCGGCTGAGCCATTGCACGGCGTCATTTGCCGACAAGGTATGGGACGAATTGTCGGGGTTTACCGTTTTCGGCGGTTCTAACTTGAACCCTTCTTTGCTCAGGGAGGAGCGTACCGTAGCTTCTGCCATGCTCGAAAGAAGCGACAGTTGTCTAACCGTCAAGTCACTACCATTCTTCGTCCAGTCCCAGCGAGCATAGGCCGTTTCGAAGACCCGCCGCAGCGGCATATCATTTCTGAAGTCGAGGCCGGTTGGCTCTCCTTCACTATCGGTGAGCGCATAGCCGCCGCTGAGCAAACCGCAGGCTATCTCATGAAAATACTCGACCGTGAAGTTTTCCCAGCCTTCTAGTTGGTAGGCATAGCACCAAGCTGCGCGGGCATGCCGATAAAGGCCGTGCCGAGTAAAGTCGATGCCCTCAATTTCCTCGACGCTCATCCATCCCCGACCGGCAATCTCAACAGGAAGGCCGAAAAACGCGGTGACTGTCGCGCCATTGTCTTGGGGACCAAAGTTCTGAAGTATGGACGCCATGGCGATTATTGCCTCGCGAACCTGCACCTCAATCTCGGACCAGTCGTGCGGAATGCTCACTATTTGATTCATGCCGATGCTCCCTTCAGCGCGTTTATCTGGTTTGTGAGCATCCTAAATGCGCTCAGGAGCTTGATTGGGTTTGTCTGCCGCGACGCGAGTTCAGGCGGCTTCCTCCCAAGGAATACCGCGACGCGTTCAGCGTTCGCTCCACTCGGATGCGGCAGTCCACCCAATATTTTTTTCCTGTCGAGAAGACCTTGCCGAGCGAGGCGTACTAGCGCTGCCTCAGGTTGCGGACCGAGAGGTAGCCAAAGGGCGTCCGGCAGCATCCGGGCCTCCTCAGACAGATACGTCTCGACCATCCGGCTCAGAATCGGTGTTTTTAGCATGTCTGGAGTGCCGTTATAGTTCTTACCGTTGACGAAAACCGGATACCGCAGAGCCGATGTGAAGTGCACGTCCTGCGAGCCGGGACGGAAGATTTCAGCGGTGGTTTGGACGCCCAAATGCTCAGCCACGCCGATTGCATCCAGCATTGCCACAAGGTTTGCTCTGAGCGGCCCGCTGAAGCTGCCAGTCAATTTAGCCACTGCGAGGGCTTCGCGAATAGAGCTGCCACTTTCGAGGGCATTTTGGGCAGCTGATAGGGCATTTAACGTCTGCACCCTGCCAGGGGTAATACCTACGATCACAAGCCTAGCTTTCCGGGCTACATGATCGAAGGGCGCATAGGCGATTTTGAGATAACGATCTTGAGCGATTGTCAGGGCTCCGCTGTCCAGCAAGTTAGCGGCAGGGGCAGCGGTGAGGCGGCCGAAATGGGTCGTGGCGAGGGAAAGATCTTGTTCCAAGGTTTGGGAACTCCGTAGAGGTTGCATTAGCGGCGGCGCTGGCGGCGGGCGCGCCGAGCAGCGGTGATGACGGTGCCGTTATCGGATTCGACCAGATACACTCCCCGGTAGCGGAGGAGAGATTGGCGGCGGCGAATATCGCCTTCTGCAATCAGGTCGAGTGTCCCGTCATCCAACATCACCGAAAGAGCGCCCCGGGAATGAACGGGCGCTCCGTGAGACTGGATGAGCTGAAGAATATCTATCGGCAAGTTCCGCCATGTCTGTCGTTCGGTTGCATGTCGCGTCATCCGCATGAAAACCTCCATTGGTGATGCCACAACATTGCCGCATCACCTATTCGGAGTCAACAGAAAAATTATGCGACAATATTTCTTATTCATTTTTTCTAACAAAACCGCTCCTTGTCGTCACACATGACACAAGCACCGAAATCGTTCAAAAATCTTGCGCCACAAACGCTTGGCAAAACCGCCGTTGATCTTTCAAGTTTATGCCCGCGCGGCGAGATGGCAGACATGCGCGCATCCCGTAGCATTAGGCAACAATGGCTCGAGGCCAACGTTCGGTTCGTGATGCGTCGAGTTCGGCTAAGGGCCGGGTCCGACATGCATGGCGCGATGGGCGGATTGCCGACTTTCGCTGCGAGTGCAAAAGACACACTGTCTGAGACATGAAAGCGGCAATTATGGTCTCAGCGTCAGCGTCAGCGTTAGCGCCCTGCCATGCTGCACGAAGCACGACGTGACCTACCCCCCGATTTCAGGGTCACTCGTAATTCGAGCCTGATGCCACGAAAGCCTAGTCTGAGCCCTAAGTGCAGAATGATACACGATGGGCCACTGTCGATTGCCAAACTCACTACGCTTGCGTTCGCATCATCTCGCGGATCAGATCATTTGTCTCTGGTCTCGTCGTTTGGTGCCGATATCGAAGGGCCAAAACAGTTCTTGATATTTCAAGGCCATCGATGGGTATAGACACTAGGCCGATGTCTAAAGGAATAGCTGTGACTGGCAGGATCACCGCACCCGATCCCTGTCGGGCAAGATCGACCAACCAATCCACGCGATTTGACCGATAGGCGGCGTAAAGTTCGTGACCATGATCCGCGCAGGTTCCATGCAAAGTATCCCGCATTTCGCAATTCAGTCGGTCAAGCATGTCAGTTTGAGCAAGCGTCGAAAGAGAAATCGCCTTTAGTTCAGACAACGGATGCGACTTTGATACCACAACCTTGTAGTCCTCTTCATAGAGATAATCTATACGATAGAGGTCTTCACTGACCTTGTCCGCGGTGACGACAACGTCAAAGTCACCATCTCGCAACCCGGCAAGAAGCTCGGAGGATGTCGCGACGATCAGTTCGATTTCGGCTTGCGGCACTCGATTGCGCATACGCTCCATAGCTGCAGAAATTCTGCTGTGGCCAATCGTTTCGCCGACACCGACAGAGATTGGAACCCGCTCCAAGCGCATATGACGGACCGCTTCGGCCTTCGCCTGTCGCGTCTCGTCGAATATTTTCTGCAACCTTGGCCGCATGAGTTTTCCGAGGGCCGTCAACCTGCAGCCCGCACGGTCCCTGACAAATAGGTCACCTCCAAGTTCGTCTTCAAGTTTCTTGATCGCCGTCGTTAAGGAAGGCTGGGAGACATTGGAAGCACTGGCTGCGTGGGTGAAGTTTCGGTGCTGGCAGACAGCGAGAAAATACCTGACCTGGTTCATTTCCATTGCCGCATTCTCCGTCACATCTCCGGCCACGCCATCAAACCAACTTCAATAGTCCATGTCTATCGAAGAATAGATTTTCGGAATTGGAATCCGACGTATCCGGCATGGGACAAGGGTGTATCGAAACTAAAGGCGACGCACTTCAAGTTGGGGGACGACCATGAACCCCCAAATCCATCAGACACTCGCCGCACTGGCTCTAATCACAACTTCTGCAACTGCATAGGATAACCCGATGGAACGTCATACTGCCAGCTACATCGCGATGCCCGCCGCCGACGGCCAGACCGAAGCCTTCGCGGAGTTTTTGGCTGGTGCGGCACCAATCGTGCGGGATACAGAGCCGGGCACTGTCCTTTGGTTTGCTCTGCAAGCCGACGATACGCTCGCAATCTTTGACATCTTCGCAGATGGAGAAGCACGCGACGCTCACTTCTCTGGAGCGGTTGCTGCGGCTTTGAACCAAAACGCCGACGCGCTGGTTGACGGTGGATGGGAAGACGGTGTTGTCGCGAATATCAACGACTCCGATGTCCTGTCGGTAAAGGCGCCGGTTGATCACTGCACGGCAACGGCCGCAACTTACATCAAACTCGAAGCTGCTCCAGGTAAAGGCCCCGAACTGGCAGCTTTGCTGACCGCCGCCGGCCCCATCGTCGCAGATACCGAACCAAAAACTTTGTTCTGGGCGGCGCTGCAAATTGACGAGAGCAACTTTGCCATCTTCGACATCTTTGCCGACAACTCTGGCCGCGAAGCGCACTTTGCCGGACAAGTTGCCAAGCTGCTGAATGAAAGGGCTTCGGAACTGGTCGCTGGCGGATGGAACGACGGTGTGGTGGCAAACGTCCGTAATTTTGACATCCTCGCTGCCAAGTAATCTTGAGCTGCCTTGAGAAAGAGGTGCCCGGTGCAAACCATCGGGCGCTTTGCTGCTTTAATTGAGATCACGCCAAAGCGGCTGAGTAACCGCAGCGAATCGGCATTTTGTCCCACTCTGCCGACGCTCACCCACCGAAAATGCTGCCGCATATGCAATAGACCGGTCTGGTGAAGCTGCACTGCAGCGCCGGCCACCTTGCCGAGCGGCAGCTATGGGCCGCTTTCGACGTCTCAGCTTCCGCTTCTATTCGTCGCCCATTCTCTGACGATCTTCGCCAGCTCCCCTTGGCTCTGGATGATCGCGTCCTTCACGTCTGACGGTATCTTCCCTGCCAGTGCCAACAGCCTGTCCGGATCTTCCCCTAGATGCCCTGCGATCTTAACGATCAATGCCTCTGACGGCGGCGCAAATATCTCACGTTCGATCTTGGAGAGGTACGCGGGCTCGATGTCGAGGAGGCGGGCGAGTTCGCGCAGACCAATATTCTTGGCTTCACGGGTTTCACGGATATGGGGACCAAACTTCATTTGTGTAATACACTCTACACAAAAGGCTTCGTCAATGCGAGAGTGAGGCCAAGCCATCCCCCCTACCCCACACAGATGAGTCCCCCGCCATGAGCACGACAGCCGCGATCTACGCCCGCTATTCCTCGGACCGCCAGAGCGATGCCTCGATTGAAGACCAGGCACGGCTCTGCGAAGAGCGGGCGCAGCGGGAAGGGTGCCGGGTGGTGGAGACATATGCGGACCGGGCGATCTCGGGGGCGTCGATGCTGCGCCCTGGCCTGCAGGCCCTGATGGCCGACGCTCTGGCGGGTCGCTTCACAGTGGTGGTTACGGAGGCGCTGGACAGGTTGAGCCGCGACCAGGCCGATGTCGCCGCCATCTACAAGCGGCTGACCTTCGCGGGGGTGACGATCCTCACGCTGAGCGAGGGCCGGATTGAGGAGCTGCATGTGGGCCTCAAGGGCACGATGAACCAGCTCTTTCTGAAGGACTTGGCGGCGAAGACCCGGCGCGGGCTTCGGGGTCGTGTTGAGGCGGGGTTTTCAGGGGGCGGGAACGCGTATGGGTATCGGGTGCTGCGGCGGTTGAAGAGCGATGGCGAACTGGCGACCGGCGAGAGAGAGATCAATGAGGACGAGGCACGGATCGTGCGGCGCATCTATGAGGCCTTTGCGGCTGGCCAGTCACCCAAAGCCATTGCCAAGGAACTGAACCGCGACCAGATCCCCGGCCCCCGTGGCATCCTCTGGCGCGACACCGCCATCCGGGGCCATCGTCAGCGCGGCACCGGTATCCTCAACAACGAGCTCTACCTCGGCCGCCTCATCTGGAACCGCCTGCGCTATGTGAAGGACCCCAGCACCGGCAAGCGGGTTTCTCGTCAGAACGATGCGTCAGAATGGATCACCACCGACGTCCCAGACCTGCGCATCATCGATGACGCGCTCTGGCAGAAGGTGAAGACACGACAGGAAGCCCTCGACGCCACACCCGCTGTGCAGGGCATCAAGGCCTCGCGCTTCTGGGAACGGCGCCGCGCAGACCACTTGCTTACCGGCCTTGTCCATTGCGATTGCTGTGGTGGCCCCTTCGCCGCCGTGGGGCGCGACTACCTCGCCTGCTCTACCGCCCGCAAGCTCGACACCTGCAGCGCCCGCAAGGGCATCCGCCGCTCTGTCTTGGAGGCCGTGGTTCTGGACCTTCTGAAGACCCGGCTCATGCAGCCCGAAGCGGTGGCACGTTTTGTCAGAGATCATGCAGAGCTGTCCAATTCGCATGGGGCAGAGGCTGCCCAAGCCCGCACTCGGCTGGAAGCGGAGAAGCGGGCAATCAAGTGCAAGCTGGAAGGCCTCTACGACGCGATTGCTGAAGGCCTGCGCTCACCGGGGCTCAAAGAGAAGCTCCTGGAACTTGAGGGTAGGGTTGAAGCAATCGACACAGCGCTCACCACCCCTGCCCCGGCACCGGTGCGGTTGAACCCGAACCTGTCTGAACTCTACCGGCGCAAGGTGACGGAACTTGCGATTACGCTTGCTGATCCGGCCATTGCGCAGCCTGCCCGCGAGGTGATCCGTGGGCTGATCGAGCGTGTGTCTGTGCGGTGGGAGGACGGTCAGGCCGTGGTTGTTCTGGATGGGGCGCTCTCCGCCCTTGTGGGTCTAGCCCAAAACGCCAAAGGCCCAGCGTTAGCTGGGCCTTTTGGCAGTTCGGTGAAGGTGGTTGCGGGGGCAGGATTTGAACCTGCGGCCTTCAGGTTATGAGCCTGACGAGCTACCGGGCTGCTCCACCCCGCGTCCGTTGTGTATCCCGAGGGCTTTTTGTGTTGCGATCGGGGAATGTGTCATCGTTTTTGAGAGTTTTTTGTGTGTTTCTTTCTAGGTTTGGCGGTGACCTACTCTCCCGCGTCTTGAGACGGAGTACCATTGGCGCGACGGCACTTAACGGCCGGGTTCGGGAAGGGACCGGGTGTTTTGCTCGTGCTATGACCACCAAACCAAGGAAGAAACACGCGCGTTTGGTGGAGGTTCAAGGATGACCTGCATCATACGCGCTTCATCAGTATTGTTCCAAGTCTGTGTTTGCTTTTGACTGTTTCCAGGCTTGGTCTATGACCTTGCTGTTTCTGGATCAAATCAAGCCTATCGAGCAATTAGTACCAGTCAGCTGAATGCATTGCTGCACTTACACCTCTGGCCTATCGACGTGGTGGTCTTCCACGGCTCTCAAGGGAGACCTTGTTTTGAAGGGGGCTTCCCGCTTAGATGCCTTCAGCGGTTATCCTGTCCGAACATAGCTACCCAGCACTACCGTTGGCACGATAACTGGTCCACCAGTGGTTCGTTCACCCCGGTCCTCTCGTACTAGGGGCAACTCTTCTCAAGTCTCCTACACCCACGGCAGATAGGGACCGAACTGTCTCACGACGTTCTAAACCCAGCTCACGTACCTCTTTAAATGGCGAACAGCCATACCCTTGGGACCTGCTCCAGCCCCAGGATGAGATGAGCCGACATCGAGGTGCCAAACGATGCCGTCGATATGGACTCTTGGGCATCATCAGCCTGTTATCCCCAGAGTACCTTTTATCCGTTGAGCGATGGCCCTCCCACTTGGGACCACCGGATCACTATGGCCGACTTTCGTCTCTGCTCGACTTGTCAGTCTTGCAGTCAGGCTGGCTTCTGCCATTGCACTCAACGACCGATTTCCGACCGGTCTGAGCCAACCTTCGCGCGCCTCCGTTACTGTTTGGGAGGCGACCGCCCCAGTCAAACTCCCCACCATGCAGGGTCCCGGACCCGGATAACGGGCCGCGGTTAGACATCAAGAGTGCGAAGGGTGGTATCTCA
>OY288156.1:0-157500 GCA_958439195.1 uncultured Paracoccaceae bacterium | reverse complement strand
TCCCGATGATGATGTACCATCGCTTGACCAGATCGTCCGCCATCTCCTCCCAGCGCAGGCCCATATCCAGCAGCACCCAGGTCATCAAATGCATAGACACATAAAAAAACGCCAAAAGCCCGATGGCCCGGCGAAAGCGGATCAGGTTAACCCCGGCCCAGCGCAAGGGAGAGATGACCAGACCGGCGATAAGGAACTGCAAACCCAGCTCACCCAGCCGCAACTCGATGGCCTTCACCGGATCAACGCCCAGCCCGTTGGTAAAGGCCAGCCACACGATCCAGACAAAAGGCATTACCCCCGCAACATACACGGCATTCACAGGAATCCGGCGGGCAAATGAGTTTACAGCTTCCATCAGTAGTTCGCCGCCAGGTCCATGCCGGCATAAAGCGCGGCAACCTGTTCTTCGTATCCATTGAACATCAGGGTATCCTGCCGCCCGGCAAACAGGCCCGCACCGATACGCCGCTCTGACGCTTGCGACCAGCGGGGGTGATCAACCGTCGGGTTTACGTTCGAATAGAACCCGTATTCTGACGGTTGCAGCATGTTCCACGTTGTCTGCGGCTGATCGGCGACAACGCTGATCTTCACGATGCTCTTGATCGACTTGAACCCGTACTTCCACGGCACGACCAGGCGGATCGGTGCGCCGTTCTGCTTTGGCATCTCCTCACCATACAGCCCCGTGGCAAGGATGGTCAGTGGGTTCATCGCCTCATCCAGGCGCAATCCTTCACGGTAGGGCCATTCCAGGATCGGCGCGCGTTGACCCGGCATTTCCTCGGGGCGGACAAGCGTTTCGAATGCGACATATTTCGCCGAAGGCTGCACGCCCACGCGGTTCAGCAGACCAGCAAGTTCAAAGCCGATCCACGGCACCACCATTGACCACGCCTCTACACAGCGGAACCGATAGATGCGTTCCTCCAGCGGTTGGTCCTTCATCACATCAGCCAGATCATAGGTGCCGGGCCGATCAACCAATCCGTCAATCACAATGGACCAGGGATCAACCGTCAGTGCCGCCGCATTGCGGGCCGGGTCTTCCTTGCCTGTCCCGAACTCATAGAAATTGTTGTAGCTGGTGATCTCTTCCAGCGTGTTGGGTGCTTCATCGGTGGAAAAGCGGCTTGTCGATGCCGCAACCTGCGCCTGCGCCTGGCCGACACTTCCGGCGATTGCCATCGCCCCGGCCCCGGCGATCACCGCACGACGGTTCAGGAAAACAGACTTGGGGGTCACATCAGACCAGCCCAGCTTTGGTGCGTTCATTGCCAACTCCTATCTTTGTCCCGCGACATGAATGTTGGCGGGCTGAGGCGAAAAGGCAAAACAAGGCCCCTCACAATTGCTATACGAAGCTGAAACACGTTTCGTTTCAGTCACAACTGATAAATCTGGGTCACACCATTTTGAGTTGAAGCAGAAATGCACCGTAGCTTAGGGCGGAACGACCCTGAGACAAGCCCGCTTAACGTTTCTTTCAACGACATCTGGTCGCAGCGGCACCCCATATAAGGCCCATGCCAATCACGGCAGCCAGATCAAACGGGAGTGACACCTATGATCCGCAGAACCTTTCTTGCACTGACCACCGCCGCCGCTTTTGCGATGCCCGCCTATGCCCAGGACATGGACATTGTCGACACCGCCGTGGCCAACGGCTCGTTCACCACGCTGGCCGCCGCGCTGACGGCAGCCGGTCTGGTTGACACGCTGAAGGGCGAAGGTCCGTTCACCGTCTTCGCACCGACCGACGCCGCCTTTGCCGCGCTGCCCGCTGGCACCGTGGAAGACCTGCTGAAGCCGGAAAACAAGGACCAGCTCGTCGCCGTGCTGACCTATCACGTCGTGCCGGGTGCCGTCATGTCGACCGACCTGTCTGAAGGTATGACCGCCACCACCGTCAACGGCAAAGACATCACCATCACGCTGGAAGGCGGACCGAAGGTGAACGGCGCCGTCATCTCGGCCCCGGACGTTGCAGCGTCGAACGGCGTGATCCACGTGATCGACTCGGTCATCCTGCCGCCGATGTAATTGGCCGTAGCCAGAATGCGAAAGGGGCGGTGAAAACCGCCCCTTTTTCAATTCCGTCAGTGAACCACCGCCTGTGCCGGTCGGTCACGGCGGGATGCGATGACCCGCCCCCCCACGATCAGGCCTTCAGCCCCCGCGGTAACCGCGATGGTCGTGCCGTCCAGTATGTCGCCCGCAAGCAGCATTTCGGCCAGCGGATCCTGCAACTGGCGCTGGATCACCCGCTTCAACGGGCGCGCGCCATAGACCGGATCATAGCCTTCATCCGCCAGCCATGCCTTGGCGTCTGCATCCAGCGACAGGGTGATCTTCCGACCTTCCAGCCGCTTTTCCAGACGGCGCAACTGAATGTCCACAATACCCGACATGTCGGCCCGACCCAGACGATCAAAGATAATCGTCTCATCCAGCCGGTTCAGGAATTCGGGGCGGAAATGGGCGCGCACGGCTTCCATCACATCCCGCTTTGCATCATTCGCATCCGCCCCATCTGGCAGCAGGCTGAGCGCCTGTGACCCAAGGTTCGACGTCAGCACGATCAGCGTCTGCTTGAAATCGACCGTTCTGCCCTGACCATCGGTCAGGATGCCATCGTCCAGCACTTGCAGCAGCACGTTGAACACATCCGGGTGGGCCTTTTCCACCTCGTCGAACAGCACCACCTGATAGGGTTTGCGCCGCACGGCTTCGGTCAGCACCCCGCCTTCATCATAACCGACATAGCCGGGCGGCGCACCGATCAGGCGTGACACGGCATGTTTTTCCATGAATTCCGACATGTCGATACGCACCATCGCGGATTCATCGTCAAACAGGTATTCCGCCAATGCTTTGGTCAGTTCGGTCTTGCCCACCCCGGTAGGGCCAAGGAAGAGGAACGATCCCAGCGGCCGCCCCTCATCGTTCAGCCCTGCACGCGCGCGGCGCACGGCCTTGGATACGGCTTCCACCGCCTGACGCTGGCCAATGACACGCTTGCCAAGCTCATCTTCCATACGCAGCAGCTTGTCACGCTCGCCTTCCAGCATCTTGGTCGTGGGAATCCCGGTCCAGCGTTCCACCACCTCGGCGATCTGTTCGGGGCGCACCGCCTCGGACACCAGCGCCTCGCCTTCGCGCGCCTCGGCCTCGGTCAGGGATTTCTCCAGCCCCGGAATCCGCCCGTATTGCAATTCGCCCGCCTTGGCGAAATCGCCTTCGCGCTTGGCGTGTTCCAGTTCCGCACGGGCACGGTCCAACTGTTCCTTCAGATCACGCGCGGCATCCAGACTGTCACGCTCCGCCTGCCATTTGGCGGTCATGGCCGCCGATTGCTGTTGCAGGTCGCCCAGTTCCTTTTCCAGCTTTTCCAGCCGGTCGCGCGAAGCGGCGTCGTCTTCCTTCTTCAACGCCTCGGATTCGATCTGCAATTGCAGGATCTGTCGGTCCAGTTGATCCAGTTCTTCGGGTTTGCTGTCCACCTCCATCCGCAACCGGCTGGCGGCTTCATCGACAAGGTCGATGGCCTTGTCGGGAAGGAAACGGTCGGTGATGTAGCGATGCGACAGCGTGGCCGCTGCGACCAGCGCCGAATCGGAAATGCGAACGCCGTGGTGAAGTTCGTACTTCTCCTTGATCCCGCGCAGGATGGAAATGGTATCCTCAACCGTCGGCTCGGACACCATCACCGGCTGGAACCGGCGGGCCAAGGCCGCGTCCTTTTCCACATATTTGCGATATTCATCCAGCGTGGTCGCGCCCACGCAGTGCAATTCGCCCCGCGCCAGCGCCGGTTTGATCAGGTTGGCCGCATCCATCGCACCATCGGATTTGCCCGCGCCCACCAGCGTGTGCATTTCATCAATGAACAGGATGATCTCGCCCTCGGCTGAGGTGACCTCGTTCAGGATAGCTTTCAGCCGTTCCTCGAATTCACCCCGATACTTTGCCCCTGCGATCAGCGCGCCCATGTCCAACGCCATCAGTTTCTTGTTCCGCAGGCTTTCCGGCACGTCGCCATTGACGATGCGCAGGGCAAGTCCTTCGGCGATGGCGGTTTTACCCACACCGGGCTCACCGATCAGGACCGGGTTGTTCTTTGTTCGGCGCGACAGCACCTGCATCGTGCGGCGAATTTCTTCATCCCGCCCGATGATCGGGTCAATCTTGCCCTGCTCTGCCGCTTCGGTCAGGTCGCGGGCATACTTCTTCAGAGCGTCATAACCTTCTTCGGCGCTGGCGGAATCCGCCGTGCGGCCTTTGCGAATGTCGTTGATCGCGGCGTTCAGCTTTTGCGCAGAAACCGCCCCGGCATCCAGCGCCTGCTTGGCGGCACCCGGCACCATGGCAAGCGCCATCAGGATACGTTCAACGGGAACGAAACTGTCCCCCGCCTTCTTGGCTAACTTTTCCGCCTCATCCAGCACCTTGACTAGGCCAGGATCGGTAAAGGGCTGGGCGTCCCCCGAAACCTTGGGCAATTTTCCAAGGGCCAGCGCCACAGCCTCTGTTACGCGGGCAGGTTCGCCCCCGGCGCGACGGATCAGGTTTGATGCAAGGCCCTGGTCATCATCCATGATGGCCTTGAGCAGATGTTCAGGCGCAAGCCGCTGATGGCTTTCCCGAATGGCGATGGTTTGCGCGGCTTGAAGGAACCCGCGCGAGCGTTCCGTGAACTTTTCAAGGTTCATCGGGCATTCTCCTTTTCATAGCACCGATCCGCAGACGCCCTGAAAAGGCACGCCCGCACCGGCCTTGGGATCAAGATGGGCGGCGGCGCGCCCTGTTGCAAGATTGCCGCGCAGGGTTACGTAAACTTTTCCTTATCCGGCTTTGGAACACCGATCAGGGTGTGTAATGCACAAAGGCAAAAGCGGTCCCGTCGGCGGCCCAGTTCGGGACATTCATCGTGCCTTGCCCACCCGTGAATTCAACGATCCGCCTGCGTTCCGCGCCATCGGTTCCGCACAGGACGATGGCCACGGACAGGTCTGCGGGGTGGCCTTCGGTACCAGGCGGATAGGCAAGATAGATAAGGTGATTTCCACAGGGCGAAGGATGCGGAAACCAGTTCACGTGGTCATCGGCAAATAACCGGCGCTGGTCTGATCCATCCGCTGCCATCACCCAGATCTGGGCTTGGCCGTCGCGGTCGCTGTTCCAGTAGATGCGCCGCCCATCATGGCTGTAATCCGGGCCGTCGGAATGCCCTTCGCCCTGCGTCAGGCGGGATTCAGCGCCGCCCTTGACGCTGTGGGTATAGATATCGACATGGCGACTGCTACCCCGTGCGGCGGCATAGACCAGCGTCGCCCCGTCCGGTGACCAACCATGAAACCAACTGCGCGGTTTAGGGCTTATCAGGCGGGCTGTGCCGCCATCGACGGGGATGACGAACATCTCGGCCCCCTGCCCGCGATGACAGGAGAATGCGAGTGTCTTGCCATCCGGGCTAAAGCCGTGGTCGTTATTGCAACGCCCTTCGATGCCGGTCTCAAACGGCTCCAAACGGGGCGCATCCAGTGGCACGCGGAACAACCGGCCATCGGCATTGACCATCAGATAGCGTCCAGACGGATGCCAATTCGGCGCCTCGATCCGGTGATCCACTGTCAGGATGGTGCGGGCGCGGCCTTCAGCAACATCCCAAAGGGCAAGATGGGATTTCAAGCCTTGTCCCTGGGTTTCAAAAGCCGTGCAGGCCGCAACTGTTCGGCCGATTTCATCAGGCTGAAGGTCTGGTTGACGTAATTCACCACGCCCGAAATCTTTTCCATATAGGCCATGAGTTCGGGCGTCTTTTCCGCCTCGATCATCTGCACAGGGCGATCGGGGCCTTCATGTTCAAACTGGCAATAAAACAGCGGATCGCCGCGCTTGAGGATGATGTCCTTTTCCGGCTCGTGCCATTCAAAGGCCCACATCAGCGGCCGTGGCCAGAGGTTCAATTGAAACCGCCCACCAAAGATGGTGCCGGGCAGCGGATCCTTGCGGTAATGGGCAAAGGTGCCAACCTGCGTCATCCACACCGGTTCATCCGCGATGAAGCTATAAGGCAGGTGCAGTTGAACTGTGGGCCGGTCAGGGTAGCGCCATTCCGTTTCGCTGACCAGCGTCAGCACCTCATTCAACTTGTTGCTGCGAATAGGCGACGCGGTGCCCGCACGGTTTACCAAAACTGCCTTGCCCTTTTCATCGCGGGTAAATCCGATCTGCAGATCAAAGGGGCATTTCACAACGAAATACCGGCTTTCCATCTGGATCACCGCCGGGCAGCGGCTGGCACTTTTGGCATGCGACCGGCTGACCTGCCGTGACACAAGCCGTTCTGGCGGATCATACAGCACCGCGCCCTTGTCGGAAGCTAGGAACCAGCCCACCTGCACAGGACCAGAGCGGGGGCCGTCGTCGGGGCGGTCATATGTTACGGTGATCTGCACTGTCTTTCCCTTTACATCAATCACAAGGCGGCCAAGGCCGCGACCAAGGCGCCCACCGCCGCAACCGACGTGACGCGCCGTTCCGCCGGGCCAAACCCAAATGCGGCGACGGTTTCGGCCACCGGTTCCGACATCGAACAGGAGGCATGAACTTCACGCAAGGGCAGATGGGCCAGCACGGGCAGCGTCGCAGGGGAAATCCCGGAACCGGGCATTATGGTGATGCGGCCTTCTGCTTGCTGCATCAACTTCGCCAAAATCTCGGTGCCCTGAGGTGCCGTCAGCGCACCGCCAGAAGTAAGGATACGCGAAAAACCCAACTGAATCGCCGTTTCCAGCGCGGCGAATTTGTCGGGCGTCAGGTCAAAGCAGCGGTGCAGGGTCAGATCCATGCCCTGCGCCTCATCAATCAGGGTGGATAGCAGCCATTCATCCAGCCGCCCATCGGGGCGCGATGCGCCAAGGACCACGCCCGCCAAACCCGCAGCACGGGCAATGGCGATGTCACCGCGCATTTGGCGCAGGTCTTCACTGGACCAGATGAAATCCCCCGCACGAGGGCGGATCATCGCCATGACCGGCCGACCCGCATTCTGCGCGGTCTGCATCAATCCCGGCGATGGCGTAAGCCCCCCCAAGGCAAGTGCAGAGCACAACTCGATCCGCCCCGCCCCGCCACGCAGGGCGGCCCCCAGACCGGTGGCATCTTCGACACAAACCTCAAGCAATATGTCAGCCAAAGGCAGCCTCACCGGCGGCGGCGGCCCCGATCAGGCCGGGTTCGATGCGACATTGGGCGGGCACGACAAGCGGTGCATCGGTGCGTCGCAGGATCATTTCCCGCACCGCGCTATCCAGGGTGGCGATCAGGGCGGGAACATTGGACAACCCACCCCCCACCGGAACGATGGACGCACCGACAGTGTTCAGGATCATCGCCAAGGGCGGGGCCAACAAGGCGCGCCAGACAAGGACGGTCCTTGTGGCTTTCGGATCGCCCGCCTGCCATCGGGTCAGAACCTCTTCTGAACTGGCTGTGTCTCCAGTCACGGAATGGTGCAGCCGTTCGATTCCCCGCGCACCGCCCACCGCATCCAGACAGCCGACAAGACCGCAGCCGCAGCGGAATTCTGGCAGGGTCAACCCCTCAACCTGCGTTTTCGTAACTGGCCCATGACCCCATTCGCCCGCATAGCCGCCGGGGCCAGTGACAAGCCGCCCGTCGATCACCAGACCACCCCCCACCCCGGTGCCGAGGATCACCCCGAACACTGTGCGATGCCCCTGCCCCGCGCCCTGCCGCGCTTCGGCAAGGGCAAAGCAATCGGCATCATTCAGCACCAGCACCGGCACACCCAGCGCGGCCTGCAATTCCGGGCCAAGACGGCGGCCATCTGCACAGGGAATGTTGGCCACCCGCAACGCCTCGGTGTCCGGATCCACCACCCCGGCGATGGAAATGGCAATGCCGCGCAGGGCATGATCCCGCATGAACCCGCCCAGCGCGGCGGTAAAGGCGGTAAAGTCATCCTTTGGCGTCGGGGTGTCGCCCAAAGGGTCCAATGCGCTTGCGCGCGACAGTGCCGCCTTGATCCGGCTTCCGCCGATGTCGAAACAAAGGATCATGCCCGCCCCGTTTGCCCTTGATGCAATGTTAGCGGGGGAAAGCGCGGCTTGACAGCCCCGTGCTTGCGGCGCATCTGGCCGCCATCCCAGAGCGAAAGGAACCCCCATGTCTGACGACCGGCTGATCGTGGCGCTGGATGTGCCGAATGTGGTGCAGGGGCTGGATCTTGTGCAGCGTATTGGGGATGCCGCCAGCTTCTACAAGATTGGGCTGGGGATGCTGACGGGGGGTGGGCTGGCGCTGGCGAATGAGTTGAAGGGTGAATTGGGCAAGCGCGTGTTTCTGGACATGAAGCTGTTCGATATCGGTGCCACGATAGAGGCGGCAGTGCGCGGCATTGCGCGCTATGACCTTGATTTTCTGACCGTGCATGGTGACCCGCAGGTGGTGCGCGCGGCCTGCGAGGGCAAGGCCGGGACGGGGTTGAAGATCATGGCGGTCACCGTGCTGACGTCACTGGATCGTGCCGATCTTGACGCCAATCTGATCAAGGCGGGCGACATCCACGACATCACGCTGGAACGTGCCGCACGGGCGCTTGAGGCGGGGGCGGATGGCGTGATCGCCAGCCCACAAGAGGCCGCGATGATCCGCGCCCTTCCGCAGGCCAAGGGGCGGCTGATCGTAACGCCGGGCGTCCGGCCAGCGGGTGCCGCCGCAGGGGACCAGAAACGCATTTCAACGCCGCATCAGGCCATTTCGGATGGGGCGGATCACATCGTGGTTGGGCGGCCAATCTGGCAGGCCAACGATCCGGCAGCCGCCGCGCGGGCGGTTATTGCAGAACTGCCCGCGCGTTAAGTGCGTGGCGCACCCGCTGTTGCAGTTCTGGGATGGCCTTTGGATGGGTCAGGAATGCCGCCACAGGCATCAGTTCCCATCCCTGACCTTCGTCGCCAAAGCGGATCGAGGCGACCTCTGCCTCGGTCACCGTTCCGGCGAAAAAGACCGAAGGACGCGATGGTTCCAGCATCGCGGGCAGGACAATCCGCCATGTCAGGCGCGATGCAGGCAGACAAAGCCCGAATTCTTCGCGCAGTTCCCGCAACAGACAGGTCTGTGACGACTCGCGCCCTTTGCGCGCACCACCCGGCAAATCCCACATTCCCGGCCAAGGCAGGCCAGGATGCGCATCACGCAGCTGCGTCAGGATGGCATCGCCGCAAAACAGCGCGGCCTTGGCCCCGACAAAACCCGCCTCAGTTATCATTGATGTCGCGGTCCCAGACCTTTACCTGGCCTTCGCGCACGCCCATCGTGCGACGCAAGACAAGCCACGCGATCAGTGAACAGACGGCGAAGATCAGCGCCAGCAGCGCGGGGCTTGCCGATGCGACGCCGATACCCACCAGAATCCCGGTGATCACGGCCCCTATGGCAAAGCCCAGGAAGATGTAGCCGGGCATCACAATCTCCAGCATCCCAAGCAGGAAACCGGCCACGATCCAGACCCACCAGACGGACCACCACATCAGGATTTCCCCCGCAGCAGCTTGAACACATCGGCAAAGGCATCCATCGCGCTGATTGGCAGCAGGATGGTCTGCTTGCCTTCACCTTGCGCGACCTGTGCAATTGCCTCGACCTGTTTCATGGCGATCTGGAACTGTGCGGCCTCTAGCCCATTGGCTGTAATGGCCCCGGCGATCACGCCTGTTGCATAAGCCTCGGCATCAGCGGTGATCCGGCGGGCTTTGGCGGCCTGATCGGCGGCATAAAGATCGGCATCGGCGGCCAGCTCGACCGACCTCTTCTTTCCCTCGGCCTCCATCACCTGGGCGCGACGGGCGCGTTCGGCGTTCAACTGTTGCAGCATGGCGGCGCGCGTCGCTTCGTCCAGATTGACGTCCAGGATTTCGGCCCGCGTCACCTCGACCCCCCAATCGTCCACCATAGCAGTCACCTGTTCGCGCACCCGTTCGATCAACTGGCTGCGGTTCGACTGGACCTGATCCAGTTCCAGCTTGCCGATTTCCGACCGCACGATCCCGGCCACCGTGGTGGCAATGGCGGCGTCGACATCGCGGATACGGTAGACAGTCTTTTCCGGTTCGGTGATCCGGTAGAACACCGATGTTTCCACCTTGACCAGCACGTTGTCGGCGGTGATGGCATCTTGGCTGGCGGTGGGAAGTTGCCGTTCCAGCACGCTGATCTTGTGCGCCACCCGGTCCAGAAACGGGACCACGAAATTGATGCCGGGGCCAAGCACCGCGCGCAGGCGGCCAAAGCGTTCCACAACATGCTTTTCCGACTGTGGCACGATGCGCACCCCAAGGAAAATGCACAGGATAATGAAACCGGCGATGGCAAGAAAGACGGCGTTTCCGCCTAGAAATTCGGACAGCATGTCCGCTACCTCCTGAAAAAACTGCGCCTGAATCATGGCGCTTTGCCCCCCTTGGCGCAAGAGGTTGGGCATGGACGGGCCGCGGGGGCGGGCGCATAATGCGCCATGCCCGCCCTGTGCCGCGATTGCCTGACCACGTTTGATGCCGCGACGCGCTGCCCTGCCTGCCGCAGCCCGCGCGTTCTGGCGCATCCGGAACTGTTCAACCTTTCCATTGCGCACATGGATTGCGACGCCTTTTACGCCAGCGTGGAAAAGCGCGACAATCCAGAACTGGCAGACAAGCCGCTGATCGTTGGGGGCGGCACGCGGGGGGTGGTTTCAACCTGCTGTTATATCGCACGAATTTCTGGCGTCCGGTCGGCAATGCCGATGTTTCAGGCGCGAAAGCTGTGTCCGCAGGCGGTGGTGGTGAAGCCGCGCATGGGGGTTTATGTGGCAGAAAGCCGGAAAATCCGCGCGATGATGGAAGAGTTGACGCCGGATATCGAACCCCTGTCGCTTGACGAGGCGTTCATGGATCTGTCGGGAACGGCCCGCCTGCACGGCGCGCCACCCGCCGTAATGCTGGCGCGATTGGTGCGGCGGATGGAAGGGGAACTGGGGCTGACCGGGTCTATAGGATTGAGCCATAACAAGTTTCTGGCAAAGATCGCGTCCGATCTTGATAAGCCCAAGGGATTTTCGGTCATCGGTCGGGCAGAAACACAGGCATTTCTGACGCCAAAACCCGTGCGGATCATCTGGGGGGTGGGCACCGCCACACAGGCGGCGCTGGACGCGGCCGGGATACGCACCATCGCCGATCTGCTGCTGTGGGAGCGGGTCGATCTGGTGGCGCGGTTTGGCAGCATGGGGGAACGGCTGTTTCATCTGGCGCGTGGCGAAGACCTGCGTCGCGTGATCCGGGATGAGAGGGCGAAGTCGATCAGCAAAGAGACCACATTCAACGAAGATACCGAGAATGCCGATATCCTTGACGGGCATCTTTGGCGGCTTTCCGAACAGGTTGCAGACCGGGCGAAAGCTAAGGCGTTGGCCGGGCGCACCGTGACGCTGAAGTTGAAACACAAGGATTTTCAGACTGTTACCCGAAGACACAGTCTGGGCGATGCCACCCAGATGGCCGACCGCATCTATCGCGCGGCGCGGGAATTGTTTGACCATGCCGGAACGAAGGGGCCTTTTCGGCTGATCGGGGTGGGTATTGCCGATCTGGTGGACGCAGGTCAGGCAGATCGGTCGGGCGATCTGCTGGACCCCGACGCCGGTAAACGGGCCAAGGCGGAACGGGCGGCGGATGCCATTCGCGCCAGGTTCGGTCAGGACGCCATCATCAAGGGACGCGCCCTTCGATAGGGCTATTCAGCGGCAAGCGGGCGGGCATCCGGGCGGGCAGATGCTGTGATTTCCGCGATAATCCCAGTGACAAGTGTTTGAAATTGCAAAAAATCCGGGCGACGCACAATCCGCGACTCATCCATATACAAAGCGCGGTCAATTTCGATTTGCACGACATGCTGGCGGCGCGATGGGCGGCCATGGGCCTGGGCAATATAGGCCCCGGCAAAGGGGGCGTTTCGGGCAGTGCGCAGGCCAGCGGCGGCAAAGGCGGCTTCGATCCGGTCCACCACATCGCGGCCCGCAGCGGCACCGAACCGATCCCCCAGCACCACATCAGGGCGCGGGTGGCCGGGGCGGGCATGGGCCTCGATCGCCTCATGCGGCATGGAGTGGCAGTCGATCAGAACCGCCTCACCAAACTGCGCAAGGCTTTCATCCAAAAGAGTTTTCAGCGTCGCGTGATACGGCACCCAGTAGCGGGCAATGCGTTGATCTGCTTCGGCCCTTGGCAGTTTGCCGCGATAGATGGCGCGGCCACCCGCCACGACACGCGGAATAACACCAAGCCCGGAAGAGACGCGGGGATTGTGCGGGGCGCGGTCGATCCCTTCGATGACCGCGGGGTCAAGTTCATCGGCGGCGCGGTTCAGGTCGATATAGGCACGGGGGATGCGGGCAGCGATCAGGGGCGCTCCGTATTGGGGCGCGGCGGAAAAGAGGTGATCGACAAAGGCATCTTCGGATGAGCGGATGGCATGACGATCCAAAAGGCTTTGCGAAACAAAACTTTGCGGGTAATCGGCCCCGCTATGGGGGGATGAAAACACCACCGGGGTGGTGCGGTGGCGGGGCAGATGGAGGGTGAAGGCGTCGTGCGTCATGTCACAGATATAGCCGTGTTTTGCCGGATGCCAAAACCCCTTGAACCTGCGGGCGACTCCTTTTATAGACCCAGCGACCGACGCGGATCCGCCCGCGTCATTTTTATTGATGCCGGGCGGAAAAGTGAAGGAACGTGGGCGGTTAGCTCAGCGGTAGAGCACTACGTTGACATCGTAGTGGCCACTGGTTCGATCCCAGTACCGCCCACCATTTCGCCGTTTTCCGAAAGGAAAACATCAAGGATTTCAAGGCGCTGCGCGCCGCGAATGGGAGAAGAACGATGAAGGTTGCGAATTCGCTCCGCTCGCTCAAGACGCGTCATCGCGATTGCCAGGTCGTGCGCCGCAAGGGCCGCGTCTATGTGATCAACAAGACGCAGAAGCGATACAAGGCCCGTCAGGGCTGATATCTTCCGATGTTTCGGAAAAGAGGGCCGCCTTTTGGGCGGCCCTTTTCTTTTCGCATCAAGCCATTGGGAACGCTGTGTTAATTCCGATTTTTCGGCAGAACACGCCGTGCCGCACGCGGTGCAGACGGTTGGTGCAGCAAACGGTATGCACGCGGCGCACGGTCAACCGCGTTTGGCGGACCATTAACCATAAAACTGCGAATCGCTTCGGGGATGGTGGAAAGCGGGTCTTACACCCCACACACAGGAACGGTTTGCCCCAAACCTTCTGCAAAGGCGACAACCGTCAAACCCGACAGCGCCTTGCGGTTGGCCAAAGGATGCACCCTGTCGCCGTATAGGGTGGCAAGGTCATGCGCCGTAAGCAGCAGGTGGGACGAGGATTTGGCACCGATCGCCGCACTGACCGACAGGCGGGAGGGCCAATCCAGCATCTCCATCGCCAAGGGGCCGGGATAGAAACTTTCCGCAGGCGCGCCCGCCGCGCAAAGGACAGCGTGCCGTTCCATCAGGATGTGATGATACTGGACGGTGCGCACACCCTGTGCCACCCGTGCCCCGCCAAATCCCATCTCGGCCAGATGTTTGGCGCGCACCAGCACCTTGGCCCCGAAAAGATCGCGCATCAGGACGGCATGTTGCGGCGAAAGGCGCAGGGGTTTGGTGTTGCCGATGGCCCCGACCGGGAAATGCACAGGTTTCCAATCAGGTTGCCGGATAAGGTCGGCCGCCGACAGCGCCCGGTGCCCGGACCAGAGCACGCGCTGGGGGCCTTCATTGGTGAGAACGGTATCACCGGGGGCAAGGGATTCGACCATCACCCAGCCACGCGGTGTCAGGATCGGCGTTCCACTGGTGAAACAGGGGATGCCGATGGCGATAAGGTTCTGGCGACCCTCTGCCTCGGCCTGCGAGACACCTTCAAGGATGATGCTTTCACCATTGGCGAAGGTAAGAACGGCATCGCCGGTGCCATCGCCATTGGTGTCGGTCACCGTGACATCGCGCCAGCGGATCGGGTCACCATCGGCATTGGTCAGTTCGGACACGTCGATCTGGTCGACAGCGCGGCCATCGACGCGAGTCAGGTTGAAATCGGTGATCCGGTCGGCACCGCCATCCACGGTCAGGATGACGACATCCGCGCCATCGCCCGTGGTCAGCGTGTCGTTGCCGAGGCCAGCTTCCAGCACGTCATTGCCAGAGCCTGCATTCAGGCTGTCATTGCCCGCCCCACCATCCAGCGCATCATTACCAGCGCCCGCATCGAGGATGTCATTGCCGGTGCCGCCTTGCAGCGTGTCGTTGCCGGTGCCGCCGATCAGGCTGTCATCGCCCGCATCGCCGCGCAGCAGATCATTGTCGGCCTCACCCACCAGGGTGTCGTTGCCGTCGCCGCCATCCAGCGTGTCATCGCCTGCGCCGCCAAAGACGATGTCGCTGGTGGCATGGCCGCCGCCCCAATCGTTGCCGTCATGGGCGATGATCAGGGTGGGCGTCCCGTCGGACGGGCCTTGCAGCGTGGTGTTGGACCCGTCATCGCCGGTGACAAGGTGATAGGTGACGCCGTTGAAGGTGGCAAATTCGATGCCGGACAGGGTGTCGGTGCCGTCACGGCCCCCAACCAGATCGGTGACGATCAGTTCGCCGCCGGGACCGTAGTCAAAGCTGTATTCGGTGACGGGACCAGTGAACACCGCGCGGTCGGTGCCTGCGCCACCCGCCAGCGTATCATTGCCCGCCCCACCATCCAGCGCATCATTACCAGCGCCCGCATCGAGGATGTCATTGCCGGTGCCGCCTTGCAGCGTGTCGTTGCCGGTGCCGCCGATCAGGCTGTCATCGCCCGCATCGCCGCGCAGCAGATCATTGTCGGCCTCACCCACCAGGGTGTCGTTGCCGTCGCCGCCATCCAGCGTGTCATCGCCTGCGCCGCCAAAGACGATGTCGCTGGTGGCATGGCCGCCGCCCCAATCGTTGCCGTCATGGGCGATGATCAGGGTGGGCGTCCCGTCGGACGGGCCTTGCAGCGTGGTGTTGGACCCGTCATCGCCGGTGACAAGGTGATAGGTGACGCCGTTGAAGGTGGCAAATTCGATGCCGGACAGGGTGTCGGTGCCGTCACGGCCCCCAACCAGATCGGTGACGATCAGTTCGCCGCCGGGACCGTAGTCAAAGCTGTATTCGGTGACGGGACCGGTGAACACCGCGCGGTCGGTGCCTGCGCCACCCGCCAGCGTATCATTGCCCGTGCCGCCTTCGAGCAGGTCATTGCCTGCGCCCGCATCGAGGATGTCATTGCCTGCTTCGCCACGGAGCGTGTCATTTCCCGGATCGGTGGATGTGACGGGCGTGACGGCAATGTTGTCGATCTTGAGATCTGTGCTGATCGTCGCGGTCGAAGAGGGGTTGCTGAACCGAAGGGTTACGTTTGTGGTGGTGGAGGTGAACGGAATTGACAGCGCCTGGGTGGTTCCGTCCAGGATGGTTGCGGTCTGGGTGGCAATGACGTCGCCATTGCTGTCGACCACTTCGATCAGCAGGGTGTGGTTGCCGACGCCGCCGCCAAATTCCAGGGCATCAAGGGAAAGCACATAGTTCTGGCCGATCTGGGTGGTCACGGTCTGCTGAACGGAACCGCCGACGGGCTGATCGCTGGCATTAAAGGCCATGCTGTTGTCGTAGACAAAAGTGGCCGACGGGTTGGTTACCGTCCACCCGGCGCTGGCGTTTTCAAAGTTGCTGTTCACCACAGTGACAGGCGCGGTGCTGTCGCCGGAGATGATGTCATCGCCTTCGCCGCCGACCAGACTGTCGGCGCCATCATTGCCAAAAAGGGAATCGGTGCCGGAGCCACCGGTCAGGGTGTCGTTGCCGCCATTCCCGAACAGGAGATCGTTTCCGAAATCGCCTTGCAGCGCGTCATTGCCGACACCGCCCGAAATTACATCATTGTCATTGCCGCCGGACAGGCTGTCATCACCCGCATCGCCACGGATCGTGTCGTTGCCAGCCCCGCCATCGACCGTGTCGGCCCCAGCATTGGCGGTGATGACATCAGCGCCATCGCCACCCAGAAGTGTGTCGGCACCTGAGCCGCCGGTGAGTGTGTCGTTGCCGCCTTCACCATTCAGCGTGACGCCGGTGGTTGTGGCGCCGGCGTTGAAGGTGTCGTTGTTGGCCGTGCCCGAGAGGGATTCGATTTCGGTAAAGGTGCCGGTGGTGACGCCGTTGAAATGGCTGAACGTGCCAGAACCGTTCGATGTGAAAGTGGCGGTTGCGCCGGTTGTGCTTTGCCAGTTTTCAAAATTAATCAGGTCGGTCCCGGCCCCGCCGGAAACAACTTTCTGACCGGGGTTATCCCAGATGTTGACGGTGTCGTTCCCGGCATCCATGAACAGGGTGTCGTTGCCAACGCTGAAATTCGCAATGTCGTCGCCGTCACCGCCATAGACGAGGTCGTCACCGATCCAGTCTTCGATGACATCATTGCCCGTGCCGCCAAGAATGACGTCATTGCCGTCGCCGCCATCAAGTTCATCATTGCCGTCACCGCCATTGATGAAATCGTTGCCGTCCCCGGCAAAAACCGTGTCATTTCCGGCCCCGGCGATGATGTCGTCATTGCCGTTGGTGACCTGGTCGCCCTGCGCGTCGGTATAGCCGACATTCATCAGATCATTGCCGGCGGTGCCGTCGACAGCGGCCTTGAAATCACCGGCGATGCGGTCGGCGATCAGGTCGCCACCATTGGCTGCCACGCTTTGCAGGGTGAGCGACTGGATTGGCCGTGACGTCAGGGCGGCCTGATCGGCATCGTTTGTCTGTTCGGGAACCAGATAGGTATTGCCGCTGACATCCTGCATGACAACGGCGGTGATTGTGGCGGTGGACCCGTCCGAATAGGTGATCAGCGCGTTATAAGTGGCCCAGCCATCAAAGTTCTGCGGCGCGCCACCGTTGATGCGGAAGGAGTCGTAGCCGCCGCTATTGTCGATGTCATAGCTGGTGTTGTCATCCTCGCTCAGCCGATCGGCGGTGAGGTTTCGGATCTGCGTGCTGAGCGGGGTGGTGGTGCTGCCATAGGTGCCGAAAATGGCACCGGGGCTTTCCATGTCTTCGTCGCCCTGCGTGGTATCGATCAGCGGCAGGGTGCCAAGGAAGATGACTTCGAAACTGGTGGCCATCTGGGTTTACTCCTTACACGCCACAAACGGGCAAACTGGCATGACGCGGGGTGACTGCGCGCGACAGGGGGCCATCCGCACGTGATGTGCGGAGGCATCGATCGGTGGCTGTCTTGGGGAGGGGTGACGACAGGCGGCCATCAGGGGCCACCCGTTCATTGCGCAACATGCGCTTTGCACCAACCACACACATTACCATACCAACTCGTTCCACTATCAGGCCCACCTTCACCTATTGGTTCGGGCAAAGACCTTGCTGAACCTTCAATGACTGGAAATGACGGCGGAAATCGGGCCGATTTTACCCCGTTTTTTGGCAAGTATCTTAAGTGGTTTGCAGTCGTGAACCATGTCCCGGACCGATCACAGATCGGCTTTCAGTCTGGTCGGGGATGCAAGCGGCTGAATTTCCTGGGGATTGTGCAGGAAATGCCGGGGTTACTGGCCCAAGTTGGGTGGGGTGTTTGTTAACGAATGGGGCCATCAGGCCATACTTTTGCATGTCCGACTACATATCCGGCGATGTGTAGCACGGGTTCAGGCGTCGCGGCGGAATGCGGCCAGTGACGGTTCCGGCACCAGCGGCGCGCGGTCGGTGGCAGGGGCAGCAGGGCCAAGGCCGGTGCTGTAGGCCGCATGGTCGTGCAAGTCGATCGACAAACGGATCTGGGTGCCACGGCCCGGACGGCTGTTGATTTCCAGAAGCGCGCCGATGCTTTTGGCGCGGTTGCGCATCCCGGCAAGGCCAAGTGGCACCCCCGGTTGCGGGCGATCCTCTATCACGCCGGCACGGATACCGGGGCCTTTGTCGGAAATGGTGACAGTCAGCACGCTATTGGCCACCGTGGATTCGACGGCAACGCCGCGCCCTTCGGCATGTTTGCGGGCATTGTGCAGCGCCTCATACACGATGCGGTAGATGGCGATGCGCACGTCTTGCGACAGGGCGACATCGACCTTGTCGGTTTGCAGCGCGACATCGGTGCCACATTCGGTGCGGAAGTTCTGCACGGCAAGGCGAAGGGTTTCATCCAGATGCAGGCCATCCAGCGTGGGCAGAACCAGACCGGTTGAAATTGACCGCAAGTCGACAAGCGCGGCGTCCAGCAATTCGCTGGCCTTGGCGGCAAGGGGTTGGTCGGCCTCGGCGTGGATAAGGCGGCTGCGATAGAGCGCGGATATGGACAGAAGCTGAATAGGGCCATCGTGCAGTTCGGACCCGATCCGGTTCAACAGCGCCTCGGTGATCTGGGATGCCTGCATGCGCAGTCGTTCGGATTCGTTGAAAAGCTGACGGTTCCGGGCGGCCAGTTCATCAGACCGGGCCAGGCTTTCAGCGATCGATCGTTCCTGCGATGCAAGGCGCCGCTGGGCAAAAGCCACCAGAATGGCCAATCCGGTGATCCCGATCAAAAGCGAGGTGACGCGGATGTAATCGGTATCTGCAAGCAGGCTGCTGATGCGGGCCAAAAGCAGTTCGACGCTGCAATAAATCTCTCCCACCGCGATGATCTCGCCTCGGGCGTTCACCAAAGGCATGTAGACTTCGTAGACGACCGATCCGATACCGATGTCCTGGGCATTTTCCGGGCTGTCATCCGATGCCCGCAGAATGACCGTTTCCCCGGTCAAGGCGCGGGCGACGGCGGGTTCAAGTTCCTGCAACGGCTGGATCGGGGCGGCAGAGTCGTAGACCAGTTTGCCGTCGACACCCCACAGCTTGATCTTGTTGATGTAGTCGGGGTCGATCTGGGTGGCCGTTGCCTGTTGCAGGCTGTGCCGCAAACCGGCAGGCAGAAAATCGCGGACCGGTTCTTCGCCCAGCACAGACAGCAGCACACCCCGCGCCAGGGCCTGTTCGATTTCCAGCGACCCTTCGATCATCCGTTCCGAGATCAGGTGGTTCTGAATCCGGCCCGTGGCGATGACAAGAACAGTGTAAAGCACCGTGGCAAGCAGCAGGAATTGCACGGTCAACCCGAGCGAGCGCAGGATGGCCAGAATTCTGGTCATTTGGTCATGGCCCGCAGCAAGGAGCGGATCAGCCTGGATAAACCGCAACAGCGTGCCCTGTCGGGTGCCATGTCCCCTCTCTGTTTCCGGTCTTTCGGCCCAGGGGCCTTTGCCGTGTCTCACAGTTAACCTCCGTTAGGTTCCAGCATATTTTGACGGAGACGGCAAAGGTTTTGGCTTGTCCTTGGCTACTCTTCGCGCATGGCGCGGTTCATCTGATCCAGGACTGGCTGAAGGATATAGGACATCACGACCCGTTCAGCGGTGGGAATATAGACCTCGACCGGCATTCCGGGGACAAGGCCGCGTTCGCCAAGGACAGAGATATCCCCCGTCGCCTTGGCGCGGGCGGTGTAGTAGGGCATCCCGGTTTGCGGGTCCATAACGGCCGCGGCGGCGATGGTTTCGACGATGCCGTCGATTTCCGGCGTCAGGCGCTGGTTGAAGGCTGCAAAACGCAGACGGGCCTTCTGGCCGGGTTCGATGGCATCAATATCGGTGGTCGAGATGCGGAATTCGATGATCAGGTCGCTTTCTTCAGGGACGATGGTGATCAGCGTCTTGCCGGGGGCGATCACCTCGCCCAGCGTGGAGACGTTCACTTCGTTCACGATGCCCGCTGCGGGAGCGCGCAGGATGGTGCGTTCCTTTTTCTCGCGCGCGGCGTTGAGTTGTTGGCGCAGGTCGGTGATCTGCGGTTCCAGCGTGCGCAATTCGCGGTGTGCTTCGGATTTCGACATCGACAGCATCCGGTCACGTTCCAGAGCGATTTCCGTCTGGCGCGTTTCGTTGCGCGCGAGATTGGCGGCGACTTCGCCCATCTCGCCCCGGATACGGCTCAGGTCGCGCAGGATTTCGTCAATGCGGGTCTTTTCGACCGATCCGGCCTTTTGCAGCTTTTCAAAGCGGGCATAGGAGGCCTGAACCAGTTCCAGTTCTTCGGTCAGGGAAAGCTGACGCGACTGAAGCGCCTCGGTGTCGAAGCGGAGCTGGTCGGCCTGAAGGCCAAGCGCCAGAAGTTCGACTTCGCGGTTGATGCGGTTTTCATCCATCAGACGGCGTTCACCTTCGACGATGCGCAGGTAATCGGTATCATCGGGCGCAAAGGTGGCGGGCAGCACCATTTCGGTGCCTTCGCGTTCGGCGGCAAGCCGGGCTGCGCGGGCCTCGGCCTCCATCAGTTGTGCTTCAAGCATACCGATCCGGGCTTCAAGATCGAAGGCATCCAGAACCAGCACCGGCTGTCCTGCGCTGACCCGGTCGCCTGTGCCGACAAGGATCTGGTTCAGCGTTCCGCCATCGACATGCTGGACGTTCTGCACATCATTCTTGACCAGAACCGACCCGGACCCGATCACCGCCGAGTCAAGCCGCGCCGTTACGGCCCAAGCACCCATGCCACCCACAAGAAACAGGGTCAGTGCTGCCGCTGCGAACAGCCGTCCGCGCAGGGAAAAGGCGGCTGCGGGATCGGGCGGGAAGGGCGAGTTGGAGGCGAGCGACATCATGGGGGTATCTCCGTGGGCGGGTATTGCCCGGTGCAGCTGTGACCCGGCTGCTTACAGCAAGCCGGTATTCGTATCGGTGGACAGAAGGGGTTCGGGTTGCATCACGGTGGCGGTCACGTCTTCGGCCAGACTGACCTCTGGGAAAGTAGAATTGACCGCGCCGCTGGTGGGGAAGTGCTGTTCGATAAAGGCATCGCGCGAGTCCGGGTTGGACACGATGTCATAGGTGCGGTCTTCGCGGGCCAGATAGGCCGCGTCCAGATCGGGGCGCGTTTCGCCCCCGCGCAGACGATGCATTTCGTGCTGGCTGACCCAGTCACCGATGGCAAGTTCGCTGATTTCGCGCACGGTGGTTGGGTGGAAGGGACGAACGACCGAAGCAAGCTGGGCAAAAAGCGCGTGGAAGTTCACGCCGACGATCCCGTCATCGCCCGCATCAGGGCCAGGGCCGCCCGCAACCGGACCGCCCCCGGAGTTGCCGCCCGAATTGCCGCCCGAATTACTTCCAGGTCCGATGCTGCCGCCTGCACTGCCACCGCCACCCCCGGTCGCGGCGCCAAGCAGCGGGCCGCCCCCGGAGTTGCCGCCCGAATTGCCGCCCGAATTACTTCCAGGTCCGATGCTGCCGCCTGCACTGCCACCGCCACCCCCGGTCGCGGCGCCAAGCAGCGGGCCGGCCCCTCCGCGCGACAGTGGCGACAGGGCAGCGGTTTCGATGTCCGGCTGATCGGCAAGATAGGCGTGGGGCATATCAAGTTCGGGGTCGGCCTCGGCGAAAAAGCGTGACAGGTCCAGCATACCGGGGCCGCGCCCGATGCGGCCCAGATCGCCATCATCTTCCATCTTGCCGGTGATCACGGGACGGTCTTCTTCGGGTTCGGCAAGGTTGACAACCGGGCCTTGCGCTTCTGTTCCGGGCTGGCGCGGCATTGCGGCATCCTGTGCGCCCGAATTGGCATTGAGCTGGTTGCCCGGATCTTGCGCCTGTGGAGTAGCGCCAAAGGCCGTTTTGACATAGGCAGCCAGCGCGAGCGTCAGGGCCGCCATCATCGCCGCGACAGGGGCTTCCTTGCGTTCCGCCAGGGCAAAAAGTGCGCGCCCCTTGGGCCGGTTCTGTTCGGCTGATTTGCGGTGCTTGGTCTTGATTTCCATGACAGCCTCCCGTCAGATGCCGCTTGCGATGGCGCTGAGTTCACGGTCCGATGCGCCGATGTTGATCTGGTCGCTGCCCGCAACATGGGTGGGGGCCACCACCTTGCCGTCGCGGTTGCCCAGCACCTCTTCCTTGGTGCCAAAGGCCGCCAGACGCCCGGCATGAACCGCCGCCACCATATCGACCGCCGCCAGAACACTGGGCCGATGGGCGACGATGACCGCGATGCCGCCGCGGGCGCGAATGGCCTTGATCGTGTCGTTCAGCGCGCGTTCACCAACCGCATCGAGCGAGGCATTGGGTTCATCCAGAAGCACGACGAAGGGGTCTTGATACAGCGCGCGGGCAAGACCGATCCGCTGACGCTGACCTGCGGACAGGGCGGTGCCCAGGGCGCCCACCTCGGTGTCATAACCTTCGGGAAGCTGGGCGATCATCTTGTGGACATTCGCGGCCACCGCTGCCTTGTAGACGGCGTCGGTTTCGCGGTTGGGGTCAAAGCGGCTGATGTTGTCGCGGACGGTGCCGTTGAACAGGCCCACTTCCTGCGGCAGGAAGCCGATGATTTCCCCTGCCCGTGACGGATCCCACTGCGCAAGATCGACATCATCATAACGGATCGATCCGCGCAGCACTGGCCAGACACCGGCCAGCGCACGCATCAGGGTGGATTTGCCACCGCCAGACGGGCCGACAATGGCCAGCGCCTGACCGGCTTCCAGTTCAAAGGTGACATCCGACAGAAGCACACGGCCATTGGCGGGCGAAGCGACGGTCAGGTTTTCCACGCGCAGCGATTGCTTTGGCGTGGGCAGCATGACGGGCGTTCTTTCCTGCGACAGGGCGACGAGTGTGTCACGCAGCTGGCCCCAGGCGTGACGGGCGGCCACGATGCCTTTCCAGTTGGCGATGACCTGGTCGATCGGTGCCAAGGCGCGGCCTGCCGCGACGGATACCGCGATGATCGCGCCCGCCGACAATTCGCCCTGGATGGTGTAGAAGGCACCAAGGCCCAAAAGCCCGGATTGCAGCAACATCCGCAGCACGCGCGAAATGGCCCCCATCGTGCCGGTGATGTCCGACGCGCGGGTTTGCAGATCCAGATGCTGGCGATTGGCGGCCGAAAAGCGGTCTACCGCGCGGCCCGTGGCCCCCATGGCGATCAGCGTTTCCGAATTGCGGGCGTTGGATTCCGAAATGGTGTTGCGCACCACCAGCGCCTTTTGCGCGGATTTGGCCAGATCGCGGGATTTGTATTCGGCCAGCATCGTCAGCAGCGCCAGCACCACCGCGCCGCCCAGCGTGACCGCGCCAAGCACAGGATGCAGCATGTAGACGAAAATCAGGAAGATCGGCACGAAGGGCAGATCAAAGATCGCCGCAGGTGCGGATGATCCAAGGAAGTTGCGCAGCGTATCGACGGTGCGGCCACGTTCCAGCGCCTCGGTCGTGGAAAAGCCGTAGCGCGGCATGTCTATGGCCACCTTGTGCGACAAGGGGGCAAGTCGCTGATCCAGCCGCGCGCCGATGCGGACCAGAACCTGACTACGGATGGTGTCGAACCCGCCCTGCACCAGATACAGCGCGAGGGCCAGGATGGACAGGAAGGCCAGCGTCTGCACCGACCCCGATGTCAGGGCGCGATCGTAAACTTGCAGCATGTAGAAGGAGCCGGTCAGTGCCAGCACGCTGATAAGGCCCGAGATGCCGAAGAGCGCCCAACCGTAACGCGCAAGGTCCGCATTCAACAATTGCCGTGCCTTGCGCAGCGCCAGCGGGTCGGGGGTGGACATCGGGTGGGCCATGTTCGCCTCGTTCTTCCTGCAAGCGGGCCGCTGACCGGCCCTTACCGGAGGGGCGCCGTGTGAACGGACCTCTCCCACTGGTCCAACGCTACGAATTCACGGCATGATTCCGTCATGGAACAGGGTCCGGCAATCCGTTGGACAAAGGTCTGAAAGGAAAAAGGGTCTGGAAAGGCGCCCCCGGCCGGATCAATCCGGCCGGGGGGATTTCGCTTACAGGTTGAAGGACGACCCATCGAGGTTGTGCGCCCCGCGCAGCGTCAGGGTAAAGTCGGCGGCGTCATCGGCATCGGTGAAGCCTTCGATCAGCGTGTCCACACCGTCGGTCGTGGCCACCTCGCGGATCACCAGGTTGCCCGCCGCTGTGGTGCCCTGACCGGCCAGCGTGAAGGCCTGGTTGCCGTTCGTGCCCACCATCGCGTCGATCCCCGACAGGTCGATCCGGTCGCCCGGCTGGAAGTCGGTGATCACGTCGCCATTGGCCGCCCCCGCCGAGACAAAGACGAACACATCCTCGCCGTCCGCGCCGGTCATCACGTTGATCGCCAGCGACGCCTTGATCACGTCGTTGCCCTGGCTGCCGATGGCGTTCTCGATGCCAACCACATGGTCGGTGATGCCGCCGGACCGCGCCGTCCCGATGGCCGTATAGGCCCCCAGGTCGATCGTCGCGCCGCCCGTGACCGCCGACAGGTCAAGCGTATCGCTGCCCGCCCCGCCAAAGATCATGTCGGCCCCGTCGCCATCCTGCACGATGAAGATGTCATCTCCGGCACCGCCCAGTTGGACATCGCGCCCGGCACCACCTTCGATCACGTCGCCGCCCGATCCGCCGACGGCCACGTCATTGCCGCCATTGCCCAGGATGATATCCGCGCCGCCCTTGCCCAGCAGGGCATCGCCCTGATCGCCGCCGACAAGCACATCATCCCCCGCACCACCAACCTGCACCCCGGCGGTCGAGCCTGGCATCAGCACCACGCCCTCCAGCTCTGGCTCAGGTGTCGGGGTTGGCGTGCCGTTGCCATTCCCAGTGCCGTTGCCGTTGCCAGTTCCGGTGCCGTTGCCGGAGCCAGTTCCGGTGCCGTTGCCAGTTCCGGTGCCGGTGCCGGTGCCGTTTCCGTTGCCGTTTCCTGCGGTATCGTCGTCACCGTCGTCGTCATCATCGCCACCAGCGGTATCGTCGTCACCGCCGCCGACCGTATCATCATCATCTTCATCGTCGTCGTCATTGCCGCCGCCAGCGTTGTCGTCATCACCGCCGCCAGCGTTGTCGTCATCACCGCCACCGCCGACAGTGTCGCCGTCGCCGTTATCGTCGCCGTTGCCGCCGCCGCTGTTGTCTTCGTCCGAGACTTCGAAGATGCGTTCATCCAGACCGGTCAGACCGGTGTTGCGCATCACGATTTCCGAGAAACTTTGCCCTTCGACGAAGTTCTCATAGAGGTCGAAGTTTTCCAGACGGTCGACATAGTAGAAGCGGTCGCCTTCCTGCAGACGGTCAAGCTGTTCGTGGATGATCGCCCAGAAAGTGGACCCCACAATCCCGCCATTGACCTTTGCCTCGGCCAGACCACCGACCCACAGATCGACGCGGTCGATCCCCTTGACGGTGAAGGTGCCATCGGCATTGGCCACCAGGGCGATATCCGGGTTCAGTTCGGCAAAGGCATCTGCCGCCGCCTGATCGGCAAGGATCAGATCGGGATAGGCCTGCTGGAACTGTGCCAGAACCGCTGCCGACAGGTTGTTGCGCGCCCCGAAATCCGCCCAGCTTGAATAGGGTTGCAGGGTGGAGGCGTTCAGGAAGCTGAGCGCCTCTTGGATATAGGGGCTTTGCGAGGCAAGCAGCGCGGCCTTGACCTGGTTCAGCGTGCCGATCCCCACATCGCGGCCACGGGCCACGTTGAAGGAGAAGAGGTCGGCACTGACGCGGACCAGATCGTTGCGGACGCCATCGACGATGTTGACGTCCACCTCTTCTGCGGCCTGCCCGGCAATCCCGTTCAGGACCGCACCGGCACCAAGCTGGGTATAGCCAGGCTGTGGCACATAGCCGAACTGTGCCAAGGTGGCGAGGCTTTGGGTAAAGGCCCCTTCGGCATTGGTCGGGTTGAGGAAGGCGTCAAACAGCGACACTTGCGACGTGCTGCCATCCGGATTGGTGACCGAAATGGTCTGCCCGATCATCGTATGGCCAAAGCGGTAGACCGCAGAGGCGAATTCCTGGCTGATCGCGGCGTCGGTATCGGGGTTCCATTCGGTGAACCCATGATCGCCATCGCCGCGGATGCCTTCGCCACCCAGCAGCTTTTCGGCAAACTCGGTGAACACCACGCGCTGATATTCGGCCTCGTTCACGATCTTGGCGGCCTGGAACAGTTCTTCCAGCGTCAGGGTCGTGCCGTTGGCACCGTAGAGCGTTTCAAGCTGCTCTACATGATAGTTGTGGTTGCGGGCAAAGATCGTGTGCATCGAAGTGAGGGTGACGTTTTCGTTCACCCGGCCATCCCCTGCCACGATGTGATCCAGCAGGTTGATATAGGGGTTCGCGTCCAGCAGAAGCGGCTGGCCTTCGCCCATGAAGTTGCCCGCAAGCTGGGCCACCACGGCCGCGTTGAAGCTGCCATCGGCGTTCAGCAGATCGGGGTAGTAGTCCAGAAGCGTCTGGCCACCCGCCGGAAGCCCGCCGCCCATGAAGACGGTGCCAGCCTCGATGTGGTGCTCCAGCACTCCACGCAGGGTGGGCAGAAGCTGATAGCCCGCAGCAGACGGGTCCGCCGCACCCAGCAGCACCTTGGCCCCCAGACCGCCGTTGCCATCGCTTTCGCGCAGCAACTGGCCGATCAGCGTGGTGGAGCCGTAGACCTGGTTCTGATCCACGAAGGGCGAGGTGATGTTCAGGTGCTGTGCGGCACCGTCTTCATCGAAGCCCACCACCGAGGCGCGGGTCAGGTCAGCCGGGTTTTGCGCCCGTGCGCCAGTGCCCGGTGCGCCGATCTGGACGGTGCCAGCACCACCTTTGGGGATGAAGCTGAGACCGTGGTCAAAGTATTGCGCGAAGGCCATGAAGAAGATGTTGGCATCGGCGCTTTGCGGGGTTCCGGCCTCTTGCGTGCCGATGATGTCCGAGATGTTGCGCGGATCCAGCCCGTCAAAGATCGGGTTGATTGCGTTGTTGACGCCACCTTCTTCCCGCTCACCCGAACGGTTGGGGGTGATGCGGATGAAGGGTTCGCCATGTGCGCCCCATGTCGGGTTGTCGGGGTTGTTGCCCAGACCCGTCAGGGTGCGGACGCCCAGCGCGTTTTCGGCATCGTCATTGCCATCGGGGTTGATGCCGCGCACCAGGTCCAGCAGACCCGCCGCGTCATTTGCGGTAAGCAGGGTGGACGGTGTGCCACCCGTGCCGCCACCCGTGCCACCCGCGCCGCCGCCCGAGGACGGTGCTTCGGCAACCAGTGTCGGCAGTGCCGCCATTGACCCGGTGAAGGTGACGGAATGGGTGCCGTTCGACATGGTGACGGTGCCATTGGCCCCGGCCTGCGCCACATAGCTGGCCGGGTTCGATCCTGCCGGGATTTCGATGGTATCCTGCTCGCGCAGGGTGCCAACCACCATATCGTCGCCGCCTTTGGTGCGGAAGACGATGCGGTGTGCGGAGTCGAGGCCCGAGATATCCACCACGTCATCGCCGACATCGCCGTTGATGGTGATGGTGGAGAAGTTGAGGCTGGTGGCGTTGAAGTTGCCGGAGATCAGAACTGTGTCGCCGCCGATGGCGCCGCCGTTCAGGCCGCCACTGCCATCATTGTTGGTAAGTTGATCGCTGCCGTTGATGACGATCTCTTCGATTTCGGCCAGTTGAGCGATGATATTGCCTTGGCCTGTGCCGCCGCGGGTGATGACGATTTCCGTGCCAGGTGCGGCAGTGCGACCGCCACCAAGCGCGGTCCACGCAGCCGCCGTGTAGATGCGGAAGGTTTCGGACAAGTTATTCCCGTTAAGAACGAAGGTGTCGCCTGCCGCACCTTCCGTACCGCCATTTATGGTATCGGTCCCGTCTGGCGTTCCTGTTCCGATCGGAATGCCCAAGAACGTCGGAGGATTGGTGACAGACCAGATGATAGTGTCGTCTCCGGCACCGCCGTTGATCACATCATTGCCCAAGCCACCCGTAATCGTGTCGGCACCGCCGTTTCCGTTGATGTTATCCGCTCCGGCAAGGCCGTTGATGATATCATCACCGGGGGTTCCGGCGAGCGTATTGTTAAAACCGTTGCCGTTGATCAAGTCACCCACAGGCGCTGTTGCCGCCGATACGACAGTTTCCAGCGTGCCGATGCCATCCGTGAAGCTGACTTCAAGACGAAGCTGCCTGCCGACCTGTGCCTGTGCGGGCAGGAAGGTTGCAGCGGTTGCACCGGCGATATCTGTCCAGTTGACACCATCCGTAGAGGATTGCCACTGGAAGGCGAATGCGCCCAAACCGTTTACATCGACGATTGACGCCAGATTGGCCGAGAGCGGCTGGTTTTCCGTGGGCGTCGTGTCGCTGATGATCGGCGCACCGGTAGCAGGGGTCGGCGGCACCGGGTTGCCGCCTTCATCGGCGTTGGAATAGACCGTTTCGATGGCCCCGTCCTCATCCTTGAAGCGGGCCACCGCGCGGATGGCAAGGCCTGCTTCATCGGCTGACACGGTGTAGCTTTCCCCGGTCACCGGCGTGAATTCGTCGGCCACGATGCGCAGGATATCCGTGAACACACCGCTGCCTGCCGCCGTTTCGACCTGCCAACGGATTTCGTAGTCGTCGATCCCGTCGCGGATCTGTCCGGTTGCATTGGTGGCCGTGATGTTGTCGGCATCGGTGACGGCTGCCATCGAAGCGCGCAGAACCTGCCCTGCAACCCCGACGGGGGCACCATCGACCGTGGCGACGTTGTTCGCAAAAACTGTCACCCTACCTTCGGCGATGGAGTTGTCATGCACGGCGATCTTGGCCGTGCCATCGGCAAAGAGGACGCGTTCGATATTCTTTACGCGGTCCACGCCATCGGTGCCGTCAGCACGTGTGTCGGTGATCGAAATCCAGCCATCGCCGTCAACGTCGGTCGCAATGCCCGAAACCTCGTTATAGCCTTCGATCGTGTAATCGGCGAGGTTGCCGGAATATTCGGCCACGTCGACATCAGCGGCCGCGTTGGTATCCACAATTTCCCGCACGATGCTCAGCATGCTTGGCGTGATCTCGCCGCTGAACATCCGTGCCTGGATTTCGGCCATGCCGGATACATAGAAGACCGGGCCAGTCGTCGGAGTGACCATGATCTTGGCGTTGATGAACCTGTCACCGTCGATCAGGTCATTGCCGCCCCGACCTTCGATGATATCGCTGCCAGCGCCGCCAAGGATGATGTTGCCGCTGCTGAAGGCCAGTTCGCCAGCTTCGTTCGCCGCACCGAGGAAGTCGCCAAGCCCGTTCACCAGCCCCAGGTTGCGATCCAGCAACCCGTGGTCGAGGGTCAGATCCGTCTCATCGTCGCCGCGCAGAAGATCGGCATTTGCAGACCCGGACAGCGCCTCGGTCTGCGAGTAGCGATCAAGGATTGTCGCCGGCGAAGCCGCTACGGCGGGCGGGGCGAACAGACGGTTCAGCATGTCGGCCTGCACGCCGTCCGGCGTCTTGGCATGGCTGGCCCAGTCAAAGCCAAGCTGGCCAAAGTATTTGTTGGTTCCGCTGCCGCTGATCATGATGTCGTCGCCGGTTTCGGCGTCGAAGTCATCGTTGCCGGGGCCGCCGATCAGGACGTCATGGCCGACAATCGTGCTGTCCACGCTGCGCTTGACGGGAAGACCCTGAACCAGGTCACCGTTATCGCCCAAGAGCAGGTTGTTGGAACCGCCGCCTTCAAGCCAGTCGTCCCCTTCACCGCCCATGATCATGCCGCCGCCGACGCTGCCATGCCCAAAGTCGTTGTCTTGGCCCAGCAGCATTTCGTCAAAGTCGGGACCGCCCCAGACAAAGTCGCTGCCCGTGTCGGTGATGATCAGGTTGAAGCCTTGACCGGCATTCACCACGTCGTCGCCAGCGCCGGAGCGGACTTCATCATCGCCGAATTCATCCGTGATGATGTCGTTGCCCGCACCGCCAAAGTGGAAGTCGTTGCCTTCGCCGCCTTCGATGGTGTCATTGCCGCCATCGCCCCAGAAGGTATCGTCGCCCTTGCCGCCGACGAGGATGTCATTGCCTTCGGTGCCGCCCATGACGACATGCTCGGCCCCGGTGAACCGGACATAATCGCTGATGCCATCGTTATTCGTGTCGCGGCGGATGACCTTGGTCTGCATGGCCCCAAGGATGGGGTCGCCGCCCTCGGTCGGATCAAGGTTGCCGAGATCTGCGTTGAACTGCTTCGACCGATCCGCCTCGATATAGAAATCGGGCGTCGAGAACACATCACCCGGCAGGTGCGTGGCGGTGGTGTTCTTGTGGATCATGTCGGAAAACTTGTTGTTTTCCAGTTGTGCGGTCAGGTTCAGGTTTGCGAGGCGGGACAGGTAGTAGAACCGATCCGCATCCTGAAGCGCTTCAAGCTGCACCTCGAAGACGAAGTTGAAGGTGGATCCCAGCATGCCGCCGAAGATCATCTTCTTTTCGGCAAGGCCACCGATCCAGAAATCGACGTTGTTGAGACCACCAAGGCTGCCCCCGGCCCAAGCGCCCGTCGCGTTGAGGAAATCGAGGCGGTCACCAGGTTCACCTTCGCCACCGAGAACCAGAAGCGCCGCCGCGTCCCGTTTCTCGACAAGGGTATCCGCGGCAAGGATCGTTTCATGCGTGCCGTAGGCCGCGATGAAGTTGATGATGGACGCCGGGTTTTTCAGGTTCAGCGCGAAATCAAACCAGCTTTCATAGGGCTTGACCTGGCTGTCGCCCGAACCTTCAAAGAACTGTGCCCGCGCCTCGTTCAGTGACGGCACGCCGGTTTCGCGTCCGCGCGCGATGTTGATTGCCGCAAGGTCGAGCGGCAGGCCGACAAGGTTGTTGCGCAGCGCCTCGGTCACGAATTCGTCGATTTCATTGCCGCGCTGGCGCGTCATGCCGCGCGCCAAGGCACCCGCCGCTTCTTCGGCATCAATGCCACTGATTGCGAATTCGACCGGGTTCAGGAAGGCCGAGATAAGGTCGATGTGGTCAGCATTGTAGTTTTCGTCATAACGATCCACGCTTTCATTCAGCATGGAGTGACCAAAACGGTAAACGGTATGGGCAAATTCGCCCAGAATGGCGGGGTCAAGCTCGCCGTCGTAGTTGACGAACAGGTTGACGAAGGGCTGCACCTTGCGGGCGAATTCTTCGAAGACCAGGTGCTGATACTGCATCTCGGTCACGAACTTGGCGGATTGGAAAAGCCGCGCGCCATTCCAGGCCAGCGCGTCGACCGTGGCGGATGCCAGATTCCCGACCGCGTCAAAAGGAGCGGCCAGCCATTCGTTCAGGAATTCGGTCGCGGCGAGGATGTCACCGGTTTCCGTCAGGATCGCCTTGGCATTGTTGAGAAGGATATCCTTCATCAAGTCGATCTGGCGGTTATGTTCGGAATGGAACACATGGTGGACCGCCGTAAGGGCGATGTTTTCGTTCGCGCGGCCATCGCCAGCGATGTAGTGGCGGTCGAGCAGTTCGTTGTCATAGGTGCCGGTCGGCTGCAGGTCTGTCGCAACGCTGATAAGAGTGTCCGGGTCCGCGACTTCATTTGTGCCGGGGTTCGCGTTGTGGGAAATGTCGTCAAGGAAGGCCACACCGGCAGCGACCGCGCCAATCGTATCCACAGGCGTAGCGAGACTGCCTTCGATCAGGACTTGCGCACCATCCACGATCTTTACGATCTGCGGGAAGCCGTTATCGCCGGGAATGAAGTTGCCGTAGGGGTCGGTGGCCAGCAGCGGCACGGAATGAACGTTCATGTCGTTCAGTTCGATCCCGAGGATGTTCTTCGCCTGCGCCTTCACATCGGCCCAGGTCGCCATCCCGCCACCGGATTCCGTGTTGCCGTTCAGCAGGCGCCCGGTTGGAACCGGCACGCCACCCACTAGGACGCCGTCCACCAGTTCGCCGCCGACCAGCGCATATTCGCGCAGGAACACCTGATGCGACGGGTGCGAGGTATAGGTCTGGTTCTGATCGACAAAGGGTGTGACCTTGTTAACCGCCTCGCCATTTTCGGTGAGCGTGGCGCGGGTCACCACCATGAAGTTGGTGTTTGAGCCTGGAACGTAGAGCGGATCATCCGTCTGAAGCGGGATATAGACCGTGCCGTATCCACCCTTTTCGACCAGATCGAGGCCGTGGTCGAAGAACTGACCGAAGATCGTCATCCATGAGTTGAAGGGGGCCGACAGCCCCTCATCCGGTGCGACGTTCGGAATGACGATCGTCAGTTTCGCAAGATCAGCAGTGGGGCTGGCCTCATAGGTCACTCCGGCATCGTCCAGCGCGGTCAGGATCTGTGTCTCAATCGTGGCAGCCAGTCCCGTGTTGTTGGCAAGAACCGCCGCATTGTAGGCCGAGAACATACCCTGGACGGCGGCCGCGTCCACATAGGGATTTGCGCTGCCTGCAACGTGGAAAGCCGAGATGAGAACGGCAGGGTTGTTCATTGTCTGATCGACGATCAGGTTGGAAATGATCCGCGGGTCCGCATCGACGACATCGCCGGGCTGGATCGCCCGCGAGCTGAGCGTGGGGTCATTCGCAATGCGGATCGCATAATCATCGTTGGAGAGATAGGTCGCGGGTGTGTAGCCGAGCGGAATACCGGGAACCCCTGAATCGAAGAGCTGGCCATTGATTACGATCGGCGGGCCGAAGGCCATCCCGTCATCGCCTTCGTTCACCCAAGTTGGCGTCGTCGCGCGGGGGAACTCCTGACCGGCAGACCCGTAGGTGCCTTGGTCGGCATAGAGGTTGTTGTTGCTTCCGTCGACGCGGCGCAGGCCCCAAGAAAGCTCTGGCGTGGGAAGATAGGTTCCCAGGATCGGCTCGCCGCGCGCATCCGCCTCAGCGATCTTGATCTGCTGAAGGATGAATTCGAGGTCATTCATATTGACGGTAACCATGGTGTACGCCTCTTTTATGAAATGCGATGAAGCCGGCGGCATGGTGCGAACCGGAATGATTTACATTCGCAACGATCTGCCTCTCCGACAAACGGCGGGGGTCCAACAATTGGTGCGTCTGCGGTCTGATGCTTTGTGCGACCTAAGTCTGATGCCGGGGCTGGCCCGGCAGCGTAAGAGGCGATGGCGACGAGGGCGGCGGGGGGGCGATGCGGGATTTTCCGCCCGGATAAGCCACGCATCGACCTTTCGTTTAGACCTGCGGTTGCGCGGGAATCCGCCTTTCACCCAGCAGGGCCAGTGGGTGACCCTTTTTCCGCTTGAGGCAAGGCGCTGTCAGAATGCGAATCAGTTTACGTAGAGCAGGTAACCATCAGTTACCCTGGAAACCCCACGCTCAACCTATGAGAGAAAACTATCGGGGAATGCGCCCAAGTTCCGACACAGTTCTGACCAAGTCGCGCGGAGCCAAAACTTTGTTTGTTGCGCCTGCCGAAACGAAACCCACGCAACTGATTGAATTATCTAGCGTCCGAACCACCAATCATGGCGAAACTATGTCCTAAAGCCGACAACATATAAACTTTCGTTTAGACGTTTGGGGCAATTAAGGTAGGTTAATTGTGGGGGCTATGGGAAGCGGCCGGGACTACCGGCCCGAACCTGCAAGTGGGACTGACATGCTGAATCTTGTACTTGTTGATGACCATCCAATTGTGCTTGCTGGGCTGGTCGACATTCTGCGCACGCATGCGCAGTACCGTGTCGTAGGCACCGGTTCGACGGCGGAAGCTGCTCTCCGCCTCGTCCGTGAAGGGGAATGCGACGTGCTTGTCGCGGACCTGAACCTTCCGGGAGACATGATTGAAACCATACGCCAGATCCGGGCGGATCAGCCCGAGGTCAAGATCCTTGTCTTCACCGCATCGGCCAGTCCGGAGGTTTGCATGCAGGTCCTGTCGGCCGGGGCCAACGGGTTTGTCCTGAAGGGAAGTTCGGGCGGTGATCTGTTCTACGCGATCGAAGAGGTTGCGGCGGGCAAGGAGTTCATTTCGTCTTCCATGGCGTCGAAGGTTATTCGTGAAATGCGGATTGCCGAACAGCGCAAGGCGGAACGGGCTTCGGTTGCGTTGAATTCGCGGGAAGATCAGGTCGTGCGGGAATTGCTGAACGGCGCATCGAACAAAGAGATCGCCAACAAGCTGAACCTGTCGGACAAGACCGTCAAACATTACATGACCCAGATCATGCAAAAGTTCAACGCGCGCAACCGGTTGGAAGTTGTGCTCGAGGTGCAGCGCATGAATGGCACCACCGACGGTCAGCCGCGTTATTACGCCTGACACGGTGACCCGCGCGACCCTGTGCTGCGGATGATCCGCAGGACCGGGCGGGGTGCGCGGGGCGGAGTTGGGCCGGGGAAACGGTCCTTTCCACAGGTTGGGATTTTCGGTGTTCCGGGTTCCGGGGCACGGAATTTTGCATGCCTTTCGGGCGGCAAATGCACCAGGTGGTGAAGCGTTTCAGGTGGCAGTGTTTTCCAGTTTATCCATGAAATTCATGTGGTTGCCGGACACCAGCCAGAGACATCGGTTTTGAACCAGCCCGGATGGGCGGTGACAGCAGGAGTGGCGAGAATGGCAAGCCGGGCACAGGACGTTGCGATCTATCTGACCCATCAGTTCCAGTATGCATGGGAAGGCTTTGGGTTCTTTGACCTGCAAGGCCTGATGTATCTGGCCCAGGGCTGGCATCTGGCGGGGGGGCGCGGGGTGCTGTTCGAGGAAAGCATCGGGGCGCACAAGGCCGCGCCGCTGACGTTTTCGATCAAGGGCTTGTTGCCGATGGACGAGATGCTGCCGCATCCTGTGCTGGAACCAGAAGATGAGGATTTTCTGGAAAGTTTCTGCGCCACCTATATCGACGCTGACCGTGCGGCCGTGCGGCGGCAAGTGGAGCGGGAAGATGGCGCATGGCGTTTGGCGCAACTGGTGGGTGGCGAAGGCGCGACGATCCATCCCAACCTGATGGAAGCGACCTTTCGGCTGCGGCTTCTGGACCACATCACCGCTGAAAAGCCGGTTCTGCAAAGCCATGTTATCGCGCACAAACAACAACTTGGCGGCAATAACGTGGTTGCCTTTCGCGGCCGCTGACGCGGGTCAGGTGCGGTCTTTGACCAACGGTTGACGCGGCGGCGAGAAGGGCCGCCAGTCAAAAGCGTAGTAGCCATACATCTGCGACAGGGCGAGGCGCGCCTCTGTGTTGGCGTTTGCGGCGGGGATCTGGAGGATGGGTTCGGGCATGATTTGCTCCTTTGCCGGACAGAGGTAAGTGCCGCCGTCGGGATGTGAAAGGCGCGGAACTGCAACCTTGCCATGCGCAGGGCGCAGGGCTGCGGGCGATGCGTTAATTTTGTGATTTTTCAACACTATGGGGCGGCAGGGGCGGTGCAGCCATTGGTGCAGACGTGCAGTGCAGCCGGCTGTGCATACGCACGGTGCCGCAATTTCGCGGAAGGGTTTCGATTAACCTTATTCGCCTGTCGGCACGGGATGCATGTGGACGGCGGCTTTCCGGCTTGCCAAGCGGCGCGGTGTCCCTTTTGCTGCGGAGAGAATGGCAAGGGGTGACTGCATGGGTCGTGAGGACAAACCGCCAGAGAACAGCCCCACCATCCGCACCATCGCCATGCCATCGGACACCAACCCGTCGGGCGATATTTTTGGCGGCTGGCTGATGAGCCAGATGGACCTGGCCGCAGGCAGCATCGCCACCAAAACATCGGGCGGGCGCAGTGCGACGGTGGCGGTGGATGCAATGATCTTTCACCGCCCGGTGAAGGTGGGGGATGAGGTATCGCTTTATGCCACGCTGGTGCGGCAAGGGCGGACATCGATGACCATTCATGTCGATGCCTGGCGCAGACCTCGCGAGCGCGACGTGAGCGAGAAGGTGACAGAGGCGAATTTCACCTTCGTGGCGCTGGACGATCAGGGCCGCCCGGTTCCGATCGCGCAGGAATAGCCGCGCAATGCGCGATTTTGCGACGTTTGCCACATTCGGATGCGCGCGGAAGTTGTTGATTTCGTTTCAGCCCCCGAAAGAACGAAAAAATTGTTACATTCAGGTGCGACGGTGCTTGCTGAGTCGGCCATCCCGCCTTTAGCCTGTCGTCACGGTCTGGAACCGTCGCGCCGGATCTTGGCGGGAGAAGCATGCCCAAGGGCATGGGGCCGGATCAGGACGGAAATCACGAACGGGGAGACGTTCACATGAAGATTCGTAACATGCTGTTTGCCTCGGCAAGCATTGCCGGGATGTTGGTGGCGCCGATTGCACAGGCGCAGACGATGGAAGAGCTGGAAGCCGCTGCCAAGGCCGAAGGGATGCTGTCGACCATCGCCCTGCCGCATGACTGGTGCGGCTATGGCGACGTGATCGCCGGGTTCAAGGCGAAGTATCCCGAAATCACCGTCAACGAGTTGAACCCGGATGCGGGTTCGGCGGACGAGCTGGAGGCCGTGAAGGCCAACAAGGACAACAAAGGCCCGCAGGCACCCGACGTTCTGGACGTGGGTCTGGCGTTCGGCCCGCAGGCGAAGGCCGAAGGCCTGACCCAGCCCTACAAGGTTGCGACCTGGGACGAGATTCCGGCCGAGATCAAGGACGCAGATGGCCATTGGTATGCCGACTATTACGGCGTGATGTCGTTCCTGGTGAATACCGATCTGGTCGAGAACGTGCCGCAGGACTGGGCTGATCTGTTGAAGCCGGAATATGCGGGCATGGTGGCGCTGGCGGGCGATCCGCGTGCATCGAACCAGGCCATTCTGGGTGTTCTGGCAGCAGGCATGTCGACCGGTGCTGCACCGGGCGAAGCGGCGGGCAAGGCCGGGCTTGAATTCTTCAAGCAGTTGAATGACGCGGGCAACTTTGTGCCGGTGATCGGCAAGACCGGCACGCTGGCGCAGGGCACCACGCCCATCGTCATCATGTGGGACTATAACGCGCTGGCGGCGCGCGACACACTGGCCGGGAACCCCCCGGTTGAGGTTGTCGTGCCGAAGTCGGGCGTTCTGGCCGGTGTCTATGTGCAGGCGATCAGCGCCTATGCGCCGCAGCCCAACGCGGCGAAGCTGTGGATGGAATACCTGTACAGCGATGAAGGTCAGCTTGGCTGGTTGAAGGGCTATTGCCACCCGGCGCGGTTCAACGCGATGGCCGCCGCGGGCAAGATCCCGCAGGATCTTCTGGATGCCCTGCCCCCGGCAGAAGCCTATGAGGCCGCCTATTTCCCGACGCTGGAAGAGGTGGACGCGAACAAGGCGGCCGTCACCGGTGGCTGGGATGCGACCGTCGGCGCGAACGTTGCCGAATAATCGGACCTGATGCTACGATGGCCTGCCCCGGAGGTTTCCGGGGCAGGCTTTTTATGACAAGGCTGCCAACAGAGCCGCCAGACATCAGGGGGACCGATGCCGACCGATCCGATCCGGCGCGCGCCGCGCAGGTTGCCATTGGAATGGCTGGGCATTCTGCCCTTTGCCATCTTTGCCTTTCTGTTCCTGATCCTGCCGACGATGCGGATCGTGATTGGTGCGTTCCAGACACCCGAAGGCGGGTTCACGTTTCAAAATCTGCTGGACCTGAATACGGATTCGATCCGGGCGGCCTATTGGACATCGATCAAGCTGTCATTCTATACGGCGATACTGGGCTGTGCCGCGGGATTTGCGATGGCGGCGGCGGTGGTGTTCGGGGGGCTGCCGAAAGGGGTGCGGTCGCCCCTGCTGACGTTTTCGGGGGTGGCGTCGAATTTCGCGGGTGTGCCGCTGGCATTCGCCTTTATCGCCACGCTGGGGCCGGTGGGGTTGATCACGGTCTGGCTGCGGACAGAGTTCGGCATCAATCTGCGGGCGATGGGGTTCAACCTGTTGTCGTTCTGGGGGTTGGTGATCACCTATCTGTTTTTCCAGATCCCGCTGATGATCCTGATCATCACGCCCGCGCTGGATGGGTTGAAGCGGGAATGGCGTGAGGCGGCGGCGGTGCTGGGCGCGACGGGGGTGCAGTATTGGCGCATGGTGGCGCTGCCCATCCTGTTTCCGTCGATCCTGGGGACATTCGCGCTGCTGTTTGCCAATGCATTCGGGGCGGTGGCGACGGCCTTCGCGTTGACCGGGCCGCAGTTGAACATCGTGCCGATCAAGCTGTTCGCGCAGATCCGGGGGGATGTGCTGGGCAATCCGAACCTGGGTTATGCGCTGGCTTTCGGGATGATCGTCATCACGGCGGCGGCGAACCTTTTGTATATCTGGCTGCGCGTGCGGTCGGAAAGGTGGCTGAAATGATGCGTCTGGTCGCCTGGGGGGCGTTGCTGAGCGGCTGTCTGTTCTTCCTGCTGCCGTTGGTGGGGATGACGGAATTCAGCCTGAAGATGCGGCGGGGGGAGTATTCCTTTGACGCCTATGCCGTGGTTTTTGCGGACCCGAGTTTCTGGGCCACGTTCGGCTATTCGCTGGCGCTGTCGGCAGCGACGATTGTGGTGGGGGTGGTTCTGGTGGTGCCGACCGCCTATTGGGTGCGGCTGAAGCTGCCGCAGGCGCGGCCGTTCGTGGAGTTTGTCACGCTGTTGCCGCTGGTGATCCCGGCGATCGTGATCGTGTTCGGCTATATCCGGATGTATAACACGTCGAGCTTTCTGCCGCTGACCGGGTCGGCGCTGGGGACGGATATTCTGCTGACGATGGGATATGCGACGCTGGCGCTGCCTTATATGTATCGGTCGGTGGATACCGGGCTGCGGACGATTGATGTGGGCGTGCTGACCGAAGCGGCACAGAGCCTGGGCGCGGGATGGTATACGATCCTGACCAAGATCATCCTGCCCAATGTGATGGTGGCGGTGCTGTCGGGGGCGTTCCTGACGCTGGCCATTGTCTTGGGCGAATTCACGATGGCGGCGCTGCTGAACCGCCCGGCCTTTGGGCCATATATGCAATTGCTGGGCGCGAACCGCGCCTATGAGCCGCCCGCGCTGGCGGTGATTGCCTTTGCGATCACATGGGGGTGCATGGGGCTGATGCAGCTTGCCACCCGATTTGCCAAACATGAAAGGGCGAAGGCCTGATGTCCTTTTTGCAATTGTCCCATCTGGAAAAGACCTTTGGCACCAATCGGGTGGTGAAGGATTTCACCCTGGACGTCGAGAAGGGGGAGTTCATTTCGCTGCTTGGCCCGTCAGGCTGTGGCAAGACCACGGTGCTGCGGATGGTGGCGGGGTTCGAGATGCCGACATCGGGCGGGATCGTGATTGACGGGCAGACGGTGACGGGGCTGAAGGCCAATCAGCGCAATATCGGGATGATGTTTCAGGCCTATGCGCTGTTTCCGAATATGACGGTGGCCGAGAATGTGGCCTTTGGGTTGAAGGTGAAGGGTGTGGAGCGGGGCGCACGTGATGCGCGGGTCACCGAGATGCTGCGCCTGATCGGACTGTCGGAAATGGCGGGGCGGTATCCGTTCCAGCTTTCGGGCGGGCAGCAACAGCGGGTGGCGCTGGCGCGGGCCTTGGCACCGTCGCCGCGCGTGTTGCTGCTGGATGAACCGTTGAGCGCGCTGGATGCCAAGGTGCGCGTCAGCTTGCGCAATGAGATACGGGAGATTCAGCGGGAGCTGGGGATCACCACCATCTTCGTGACGCATGATCAGGAAGAGGCGCTGTCGATGTCGGACCGCGTGGTGGTGATGAATGGCGGGATCGCGGAACAGGTGGGCGCGCCGTTCGAGGTGTATAACCGCCCGTCGACGCGGTTTGTGGCGACGTTTGTCGGCACGCTGAACATATTCGACGGGGCGGTGACGGGGCCGCAATCGGTGACGCTGGCGGGGGTTCCCGTGACGCTGCATGAGCCGATCGAGAAGGGCAAAGGGGCGAGCCTTGCGCTGGCGCTGCGGCCGGAGGCGGTGCAGTTGGGGCGCGTCGATGGCGCGGATGTGGTGCTGCCTGCGGTGATTGAAAGCGTCGAATTCCTGGGGTCGATCATCCGGGTGCGGGCGCGGGCGGGGGGATCGGTGGTCGCCCTGGACACGTTCAACCGCGTGGATGCGCCGCCGCCGGCGATTGGAAGCCAGACCGAAGTAAGCCTGCACGCGCGTGACCTTATCGTTCTGGGTGGCTGAACCGCTTGTGGCGCTGTGCTGCTGTGGTGATATGTTCGGCGGAACCTTTTGCGGATGCCGGACCATCATGCACCCTGGACGGGATTGCCCATAGATGACGGATTGGCTGTCGCCGACAGAATGGCAGGCGGTTGCGTTGTCCTTGCGGGTGGCGTTCTGGGCGACGGTGATCAGCCTGCCCTTGGGCATATGGGTGGCGTGGCTGCTGGCACGGAAGGAATTTCCTGGCAAGCAGGTGTTGAACGGGCTGGTGCATCTGCCGCTGATCCTGCCCCCGGTTGTCACCGGGTATCTGCTGCTGCTGACATTCGGGCGGCGGGGCTATGTCGGGCAGTATCTGGATCAGTGGTTCGGCATCGTGCTGGCCTTTCGCTGGACCGGCGCGGTGCTGGCGGCGGCGGTGATGGCGTTTCCGTTGATGGTGCGGGCGATCCGGCTGGCGTTTGAGGCGGTAGACCCAAAGCTGGAACAGGCGGCAGGCACGTTGGGGGCATCGCCCGTATGGGTGTTTGCAACGGTGACGTTGCCGTTGATCCTGCCCGGTGTTTTGGCGGGGGCGGTGCTGGCCTTTGCCAAGGCGATGGGCGAGTTTGGGGCAACGATCACCTTTGTTTCCAACATTCCGGGCGAGACGCAGACCCTGCCTTCGGCCATCTATGCCTTTTTGCAGGTGCCGGGCGGGGATGGGCAGGCGTTCCGGTTGGTTATCGTGTCCATCGCGGTGGCCATGGGGGCGCTGATCGCAAGCGAATGGATAGGGCGGCGAGTGGCGCGGCGGATCGGGGGGTTGGGATGACCCTGTCGGTGGCGATTGCGCATGGGTTTCCGGGGTTCGCGCTGGACGTGGTCTTTGATGCGCCACGCGGGGTGACGGCGCTGTTCGGGCGGTCAGGTTCCGGCAAGACGACGGTGGTGAATGCGGTGGCAGGGCTGTTGATGCCCGACAGGGGACAGATCACCGCCGGGGGCGCGGTGCTGTTTGATCGCGCCGCAGGGGTGGCCCTGCCCCCGCATCGGCGCAGGCTGGGCTATGTGTTCCAGGATGCACGGTTGTTCCCGCATCTGACCGTGCGGCAGAACCTGACCTATGGGCGGTGGTTTGCGCCCAAGGGCGGCGTTTCGCTGGAGGCGGTGGTGGAGATGCTGGGAATTGGCGCGCTGCTGGAGCGGTATCCGGTGGCGCTGTCGGGGGGCGAAAAGCAGAGGGTGGCCATTGGGCGGGCGCTTTTGTCAAACCCGCGCCTGTTGTTGATGGATGAACCGCTGGCCGCATTGGACGAGGCGAGGAAGGCCGAGATTCTGCCGTGGCTGGAGCGGTTGCGGGATGGGACGGATATTCCGATCCTGTATGTCAGCCATGCGATGGCCGAAGTGGCACGGTTGGCCACCACGCTGGTGGTGATGGAGGGCGGGCGCATCCGGGCGGCGGGTCCGGTGGCGGAGGTTCTGGCCGATCCGGGGCTGGCACCCGTTCTGGGGTTGCGCGAGGCGGGGTCGATCCTGCCCGCACGGGTGGCGGCGCATGATGCGGACGGATTGACGCGGTTGGAGACGGCGGCGGGGTCGGTGTGGTTGCCGCAGGTGGCGGCAGCGGTGGGCAGCGTGGTGCGCATACGGATTGCGGCGCAGGATGTGATCCTGTCACGGGCGCGGCCTGAGGGGTTGTCGGCGCTGAACGTGTTGCCCGCCACGGTGGCGGCGGTGCGGATGGGGGATGGGCCGGGGGCATTGGTGCGGCTGTCGGTGGGGGGCGACCCGCTTCTGGTGCGGATCACCCGGCGGTCGGCGGTGGCGTTGGACTTGCGCGACGGGGTGGAGGTGTTCGCCATCGTGAAATCGGTATCGGTGGCGCAGGCGGATATTGGCGTGATGTGAGCCGCGCCTGGGGGTGAGTGTTCACGACTCAGTGAACGGTGTTAGGCTGCGGGTCATCTGGTGAGCGGGGGGGCGGCGGATGGCGGATGCGGTGACGGTGCTGGTGGGCACCACGAAGGGCGCGTTTCTGTTGCGGTCGGATGCGGGGCGCGCGGGATGGTCCCTGACGGGGCCGCATTGCGACGGCTGGCCCATCAACCATGTGATCGGGGATGCCGCGACCGGGCGGATGTGGGCCGCAGGCGGGAATGACTGGTATGGCGCCGGGGTCTGGCGGTCGACGGATGGGGGGGCGACATGGGCGCTGTCCTTGCTGGCCAACGGCAAGATGGATGCGTTTCTGGCGGCTGATCCGGGGATGGCGGTATATGTGGGGCGCGGGCCTGCGCCACCTGCGCCGTTTACCGGGGCGGTAGAGGCGATCTGGTCGCTTGGTTTGTCGGGGGGGCTTTCGGGTGGGGTGCTGTATGTGGGGGCAAAGCCTGCGGCGCTGTATGAAAGCCGGGATGGCGGGGAAAGCTGGGCAGGCGTCACGGCGTTGAACGAGCATCCGACGCGGGAGGAATGGCATCCGGGTGGCGCGGGGCTGGTGCTGCATACCATCGTAGGCGATCCGGGGGATGCGGCGAAGCTGTGGGTCGGGGTATCGGCGGCGGGGGTGTTTGCGACGGAAGATGGCGGGGCAAGTTGGGAACGGCGGAATCGGTTATCAAACGAGGGCGCGGTGGATCATGGGCACGATCAGGCGCATGACGGGCAGGCGCATGACGGGCATGAGTTGGGCCATTGCGTGCATAACATGGTGCGGGCGGCGGGCGGTGGCGACCTGATGTATCAGCAGAACCACCACGGGGTGTTTCGCAGCCAGGATGGCGGGCGCAGTTGGCAGGAGATTACGGCGGGCTTGCCATCGGGGTTCGGCTTTCCCATCGCGGTGGACCCTGAGGATGCGCGGCGGGTGTGGACCTTTCCCTTGAACGGCGACACGCAGGGGCGGTTTCCGCCGGGGGCGTCGGCGGCGGTGTGGCGGACCGAGGATGGTGGGGAAAGCTGGGCCGCGATGACAGAGGGGCTGCCTGTGAAGGACTGCTTTTTTACCGTGCTGCGGCAGGCGATGGCGGTGGACCGGGCCAGCCCGACGGGGGTGTATTTCGGCACCAACAGCGGATCGGTCTTTGCAAGCCGGGACCGGGGCGCGCACTGGGATGAGATTGCGCGCCATCTGCCCACGGTGTTGAGCGTGGAGACGGTGACAGCCTAGTTGGCCGGGGGGGCGGGTTCCGCCAGACCATGCGCGGCCTCGAATGCGGCGAAGCTGTCGGCGGCCTCTTGTTCGGCGGCGGCAAGACGGGCATCGGCGGCCTTGAGGTAGGACATCAGGTCTTCGACATCCACGGGGTTCAGGCCAAGGTTGGGCATGACGACTCCGGGGAAATCTTCGGCCAGCATCTGGGCGACGGGATCGCCCGCTGCGAGGACGAGGTCCGGGTCCATGATGTAGGATTTCAGCCAATCCTCGTCGCGCCGCAGGGTGACGGCGGCAAGATCAGGGGCGAAGCGCACGCCAAGGCCGATGGTGTGGCAGGATGCGCAGGCCCCCAGAAAGATCGCCTCGCCGGGATGGGCGGACAGGTCGTAGACGGTGTTGATCTTCAGCGCGGCTTCCAGCGCCTCGGCGTTGGTCTGGGTGCTGTTTTGCCAGGTGGGATCAAGTTCGAGGATGGATTGCAGGGCGATGGTCAGGCTGCCCATGACGGATGATCGCCGCCAGACGCCGGTCTTTGCGTTGCCGATCACCATGTCGGTGCGGTGCAGCGCAAGGGTGCGGGCCTTTTCGCCCAGCTTGGCGCGGATGGTGTCGATGTTTTCGCGGCTGCCGGTCAGGAAGGTCCAGCCACGATCGGCATTGAAGCCAGCCTTGAAGGTGGCGAGCTTTTCCGGCGTGTCGTTTTCCGGGTCGAGGGTGATAGAGACAAAGAACACATCACGCCCCATCCGTTCGCCCAGCCAGTCATAGACCTGAGCAAGGCGTGCGGTGGTGAGCGAACACATATCGGTGCAACCGGTGTAGAAAAAGTTCACCACGACGATGCGGTCTTTCAGAACATCGTCGAAGAAGGCGACCTCTTTGCCTTCGGAGGTGATCAGCGGCAGGTTGGTGAAGTAATCCTCATCGCGCGGATCGGCCTGCGCCGGCAGGGCCGCCAGCCCCGCCGTCAAGCCCACGGCCAAGGCAATCGCCAGCACCGCACACCGCAGCAGGTGCAGGACGCGGGTCCACGGAAAATCGCAACACTCCATCTTGCCCGCCCTTTACGTCGAGGTTCGCGGGAAGGGACGGAAGCTGCGGTGGAAGGGATTCCCTTCGGGCAGGATTTCCGGCATCACATAGGTCACGCCGTCCGGGGTTGGGTTTGGCGTGGGGATGACCTGCACGTGGGTTTGCGAGTTGCGCGGGTTGTTGGGATCGGTCAGCACGTCATAGCGCAACAACATCGCAGCATCTTCGTGAACGGTGTTGTGGCAATGGGTAACATAAGCCCCGCCATATTCGCCAAAGCGGACCTGAATCTTGACGGACCCACCTTCGCCCAGCCACCAGACATCCTTGCGCGCGCCCTTTTCTGCGGCACCCATCGCAAAGCCGGTACGCGAGATGGTGACGCCTTCTTCGAAATGCAGATGCGCCGGATGATCCCAGCCGCCACCACCGTTCAGCAGCGTCCAATGTTCCACCTCGCCCGGACGCGGGACCAGCATGGATATGCGGTTGGCGTTGAGGGAATGGGTGTCTTCGCCGTTGATGCGGATGCCCCAAGGGGTTTCGCGTTCCAGCGGGCATGACGGGAAGCAACCGTTGACCGTGGCATCACGGGCATCATCGGCGCCACGCTTGAATTCGATCACCCGTTCCCGCACCGGGGCGACGATGGGGATCGGGTCTGTCAGGCGGGCCGGAACGCGGCTGCGGTCACGGTCTTTGGTTTTGGTTATGTCATAGACATAGCCGGGCATGTCGACGCTGGCCATGTGGCGGGTGATGCGGAATTCCATCACGCGGCCGACGCCGGGATCGTTCGTCTTGCCCTGAAGGGCATCCCGGAGGGAAAGTTTTTCCTTTGGCCCGCGCCCGTCTTCGAATTCCAGAAGGTTCACCAGATACAGTTTTTCACCGATCAGGAATTGCGAGAAGTCGATCACCACATCCAGTCGTTCGCCGGTGGACAGTTGGTCAAGCTGGCTGACGGTGACCGGGTTGGTGATCAGGTTGCCATCGGTGGCAATGATCTGCATCGGAACAACCTTGCCGGCCTGATTGACCAAGGCCAGTTTATACCAGCGCGACATGGAGGCGCAGAGCAGCCGCAACCGGTATTTGCGCGGCATCACTTCGAAGAATGGCTTGTAGGCGAAATTCACCAGAAGCAGGTCGCCCAGGAAACCTTCGGTATCGAAGATGTCAAAGAACAGTTGGCCATCCGGGTCTGATGCGGCGTCGGACAGCATGATGTTCACGTCAAAATCGGTGTTGCCGTAATCCAGCATCATGCCCGACGGCAGGCGCAGGTTGACGCCATCTTGCAGCGCCTCGTTCCCGCGATCCTTTCCCGAATAGTAGTTCATCATTCCGACATGGCCCTTGTAGACGTTTTCGGCCGTGTAGAAGAAGCGGTGATCGTGGAACCAGAGCGTGCCCTGCAATTCGCGGTAATCGCCCGGCACGTTGACCAGACCGCCATTGCCATCCGGCCCAGAGGCGCGGGGATCCGTGGCCAACGGGTTCGTCATGTCGGCGCGGGCCAATGTGGTGGACCAGTGATAATCATAGAACTGGCCGGGGTAGAAATGCGCGTTCGACGCGCCGTCCGATGTCGAGGCGTTGTGGCCATTGTGGTTGTGCGTGGTCTGGCTGATGGAGCCAAAGCCGCCATTCTGATCCTGGGTCAGCGACACGTTGTTGTAATGCCGGAACAGCACCGGTTCGCCATAGCGCACCTTCAGAAGCGGTGGCGGCAGCAGGCCACCGGACAGGCGACCGGGGCCAAAGGACCAGATCTTGTCATCCACCTGCAACGGAAAGCCGGGGTGAAAGGATACCAGCGCATCCGGGCAGCCCAGCGACATCAGATAGCCCTTTTTGGGCAGGTATTCGAGCCAGCGCTGATGGGCGAAATATTCGCCTGGCGGGCGACCCTCCATCGGGCCGCGCCCGGTGAGGGGATTGGCATAGAGCGGGTTGCCACCGGTGGCGGAATATTCCGTGTGCCAGGACGTGCGTTTGGAATAGGGTTCGTCGGGAAGTCCGTTCCATTGCAGCATCACCTCATTGCCCTGGGTGACCGGGGTCAGATCATGCGGCAACTGTTCGTTCAGGCGCGGCATGGGTTGGGTGAAGGGCGCCACGCCATAAAGCGGACTGCGCGGGGTGCCGGTGGGGATGGAGGGAAGGATCTGGCTGTGGGCATACGGGCTTAGCCCGTTGGTCAGGGCAAGCGTGCCTGCCGTGGTGAAAATGCCCCATTTGAAAAGCTCGCGCCGTGTGACCTGACCGGTGGACAGCGCCCTGACAATTTCTGCGCGGTTGTTGCGGGCATTCTGTGCCTCGCGGATTTGCGCGCGCGATGCGTCTTTGGAAAGATACATATGTGACCCCGTTGGTTGATCCGCGCTCAGCCCCCGGCGCGGTTTTCGCCATCTGCCTTTGGCAACCGGAATGCGTTGCCGTTCTGCTACGAGAGCCCTTGCCCGACCCCCACCGCGCAGCGCCCGTCTGGGCAGCCTTGCGGCATTACCAATTTGCCCTGACACCGCCGGAATATGGCGAGGGACAGTTTTGCCAAGATTGAGGGTATCATTTTGGGGGGGTGCGAACCTCTGCCAGAGGTCTATGCACAGCATCAGACCAAAGTCTGATGACACAACCTAAGGTTATGAAATAGCGAAAAAACCTGTGGGAAACGGCTGATTTTTGGGCATTTCCCCAAAACGGGAGGGGGATGCCCCTATTCTGTGGTGATCAGCTCTGCTTCGAGTCGGCGGGCGGCAGAGCCGGTAAAGCCGCAGGTGCGGCAACCGGCGCCGTTGCAGTCGGGGCAGTCCGACAGGGCGAGGTTCTGAGCAAGAACCCCGCGCAGGACATCGCCCACGATGTAATCGGGCACCCCCAGATCGACCAGGCGGGTGCGGGCGCCCCTTGCATCGCGGGTGTGCAGGGTGGACAGGACCATCCGCCCCACCTGTGCCGCGCGGCAGGCGATTTCGGCGGTTTCGGGATCACGAATTTCGCCCACCATGATGACGTTCGGATCGTGGCGCAGGATCGACCGCAGGACGCGGGCAAAGGTCAGGCCGATGTCTTCCTGAACCTGCACCTGTTGCACGCCCGGAAGGCTGTATTCGACGGGATCTTCGACTGTCACGATCTTGCGGCGGTTGGAATTCAGATGCTGAAGCGCGGTGTAAAGCGTGGTGGTCTTGCCCGATCCGGTGGGGCCGGTGACAAGGAACAGTCCGCTGGGGCGTTCGATGGCGGTGGTGATGCGGGCGACCATGTCGGGGGCAAAGCCAAGCCGATCCCAGCCGAGGCGCAGGGCCTGTGGGTCCAAGACGCGCAGGACAATGCTTTCGCCGTTCTGCGTGGGCAGGGAGGAGAGGCGAAAATCGATGCGACGCCCGGAGAAGGTGGCCGAGAAGCGCGCGTCTTGGGGAAGGCGGCGTTCGGCCACGTTGGCGCGGGCCATCACCTTGAGCCGGGCAAAGACGGTGGCGGCGGGGATGCCCGGATCGGTGTTCATCGGGCCGAGCAGGCCGTTGATGCGCTGGCGGATGGCGAGGCCGGAGGGGAGTGCTTCGAAATGGATGTCGGAGGCACCGGCGGCGACGGCTTCGGCCAGGGTTTCGGCGACAAAGCGGATGACGGGGCCGTCATCGCTTTGGGCCGGAGTATCGTTGCCAGAATCGGCGAGGGGGGCGGCGGGGGCGGCGGCGTCTTGGGCGCTGTCGGCCAATAGGGCGCGGATAGTGCGCAGGGTTGCCCCTTGGGGCGTGACGGGGCGGTCGAGATGGAAAGAGAGTTCGGCCACAAGCGCGGTATCGGCCGGATCGGCCATCAGAACGGGTTGCGGGCCTGTGGCTGCCATGAGCGGCACAGCGGCGCGGCTGCGCAGGAACGGCAGGGTCAGGCGATCCATCGCTGGGCGATCCGGTGGCGCGCAGGACCATGGATCGGCGGCAAAGGGGATGGCCAGCGCGGCGGCGAGGGCGGGAAGGACGACATCCTCGTCTGCCAGACCACGGTCGATGAGGATACGGTGGAGGAGGGCATTTTCCGCCGCCGCCTGATCCTGTGCGCGGGTCAGATCGGCGGCTAGAATGGCACCACGTTCAGCCAGCAGGCGGGCAAGATCGGCGTTCAAGGTTGCCACTGGCGTGCTCCGTCCCGGTCTGTTTAATAATCGTAAAGCAGGTGAGCGCAGGAGCGGGCATCGCGTCAATGAACTTTTGGCCCGTCCGTTGCGGGCGGGTGCGATCGGGGGATCGGGTGGGGCAGGCAGGGGCGCCGTGGCAAGGGTTGGCGGAACGGATGACAGACGGGGTGATCCCGGCCTTTCTGCTGCGGGCCGGGTTGCCGCCGCGCGCCGTTCGGTCGGTGCGCATTGATACGCTGCCCCTGACAGACCCGGCCCGTGCGGCGCTGTTGATGGCGGGACGGCGCGGGGCGGTGGACCTGCGGCTTGCGCCGGAGTTGTTCTTGCGGCGGGGGTTGGCCCTGCCCGGTGTGGGGCGGCGCGATCTGGGCGGCGCGGTGGCCATTCAGATGCGCCAATCCATGCCGGGGCAGGCGGAGGGCTTGGTTTGGCGGCATGTTCCCGTGGCGGATGGCGCGGACGTGTTCATCCTGAAAGAGGCGCGGCTGACAGAGCTGCTGCGCGAGGTCGAGGTGACGGTGCGGCGGGTGATGATTGATGGCGTGGACGCGCCGCCGTTGATCGACGCGCGGGCGCAGACCGATGCGCCCGAACGGTTCTGGAACCGGGCCGCGCCTGTGGCGGCGCTGGCGCTGCTTTTGTTGGTGGTCGGGGTGCAGGGCTGGCGCTTGGCCGGGTTGAATGCTGCGCTGGCCGAGGAAACCGCCCGCGTGGCCACGCTGCGCGACAGCGCCGCCGCGGCGCGGGCCGAGGCAGAGGCGAGGAATGCCATCGGCACGGCGCGGATGGCCGATCTGGCACGGCTGGCGCGTGACAACCGCCGCCTGCCGATGCTGGCCGATCTGACCCGCGTGCTGGGCGATGAGGTGTGGATTTCCAGCTTTGCGCTGGAGGGCGAACAGTTGCGCCTGTCGGGGTTTGCGGAGGTGGAGATAGGGCAGGTCATTGCCGCCATCCGCCCCCTGCCCTGGGTGGCGCGGGTTGATCTGGATGGCGCGGTGACAGTGCAGGATGACAGCGGCGCGCGGCGGTTCTTGCTGAATGTCGCTGTGGCGGATGGGGGTGGGGAATGAGCCGGATTATGGGCTTGATCCTTGCGCTGCTGGGGATTGTTGTTGCAGCGGGCGGGTTCTGGCTGGCCACGGGGCCGTTGCAGGCGCGGGTGGCGGGGACGGCGGATGCCTTGGCCGAGGCGCGGGCCGAGGTGGCGGCGCTGGAGACGCGGATTGCGGGATTTCAGGCCGCCGACGACGATGCGGCGCTGCCTGCCGACGTGGTGTTGCCGCAGGCCGGGGTGGCCGAGGCCGGGGTGGCGATGCAGGAACGGCTGACACGTTTGGCGCGGGCGCATGATGTGGCGCTGTCCAGTCTGGCAGCAGGGGTGCCGCCAGACGGGTTGACCCTGCCTGCGGCCGCGTTGACGGTGGAGGGCGAGGGCGATCTGCCGGATGTGATGGCGTTTCTGGATGCGCTGGAACGGCAGGCCCCCCGGTTGGGCCTGTCGTCGCTGATGTTGGTGCCGCAGGATGTGGCGCAGGATATGGACGGGCGGGTTGCGCTGCGTTTGTCGCTGCGGTTGACGGTTTGGGGATTGCTGAACGGGGGGGCGGGGTGATGCGCTGGTGGCCGCCCGTGTTGCATCTGGCGCTGATCGGGGCGGTGGCCGTGCTGGCGCTGGTGCGGTTGGATGCGCTGGAGGTGGCGGCAACTGTGCCCGATGGGCAGGGCCGCGCAGGCACGACCGGACCTGCCCAAAGCGGGGCGGATGCGCCCGACGTCGGGGGGCAGGTGACGGCGGTTGATTTGGACAGCCTGAGCGCGCGGCCGCTTTTTCAACCCGGTCGGCAGCCCGTTGAGACGGTGGTGCAGACCGAATCCCCCACCCCTGAATCCACCCCCCTTCCCCCCCCTGTTCGGATGCTGGGCTATTTGAATGATGGCAACCGCCCCCGTGCCATCCTGTCGCTTGCCCCGGACACACCAGATGTGATCTTGCAAGAAGGTGAAGAATTTCAAGGATTTAAAGTGCTTCGCATTGGCCGGGATCAGGTTGTTCTGCGAAATGAAGGTAAAGAAATAACTGTTAATATGTTCGGGCAGTAGCTAAGCCGGAACAGGGTTCGGGGTCATCACGCCATGCGTAAACGGGGAGTTGTCATCGCATTTTGCGCCGCTGTGGCGGTGCTGCTGGGCGCTTGCGTCGAGCAGAGCCGTGGGCGCAGCGCCGGGGCTTTTGGCCCGGATGGGGCGCGCAGCAGCGGGGCATCCGGCAGTGGCGGGGCGCGGTTCGGGCTGGCCGCTGATGGCGACAGGGTTGCGATGCAGCGCGGATCGGACGTGGTGTTCGACAGCGATGCGCTTGGAGACAGTGCCGCGCGGGCCGAGATTCGCACAGCGGGCGGCGGGAATGTGGAAATCAGCCTTGTGAATGCGTCCATCGAGGCCGCGGCAAAGGCGGTGCTGGCCGATACTTTGGGGCTGGATTACGTGGTGGCCGACGGCGTGCAGGGGCGGATCACGATCCAGACCACCAGCCCTGTCCCGCGTGAGGTGCTTCTGGACCTGTTCGATGCGGCGCTGGGGGCCAATGGCGCGCGGATGCAGAAATCGGGCGACACGGTGCAGATCGTGGCCGGGGTTTCGGGATCATCCAGTTTCCGTCTGGCCGGACAGGGCGGGCGCGGCGGATCGTCGATCATCGTGGCGCCGCTGCAATATGTGTCGGCGTCCGAGATGCTGAACCTGCTGAAGCCGCAGATTGATCAGGGTTTGAACGTGGTGCCGGATTCGCGGCGCAACATCCTGTTGCTGTCCGGCCCGGCGGATGTGACGGAAAGTGCGCTGGATGCGTTGAATATTTTCGACGTTGATGTGCTGTCGGGCAAATCGGTCGCTCTGGTGCGGCTGACATCGGGCGAACCGGAGGCGGTGGTGGAACAGGCGCAGGCTCTGTTTGAAACCGAAGAGGGCGGGGCGCTGCGCGGTGTGGTGGAGTTTGTGCCGAATGAACGGCTTGGGTCGGTTCTGGTGATTTCGTCGCGCGCGGCCTATCTGGACCGCGCGGTGGGCTGGATCCGGGAACTTGATCGCCCCGGCCCCGGTTCGGGGCAGTATCTGGCGACCTATAACCTGCAAAACCGCAGCGCGGTGGAGGTGGCCCCGATTCTGGCCAACCTCTTGGGCGCGGGGGATGTGGTGGAAGGCGAGGGCGAGGCCGCGCTGGGGGCTACAACGGGCACGCGGGTGGCCGCCGATGACAGCCGAAATGCGCTGGTCGTGCGGGCGCCGCGTGCGCAACATGCCGAGATTGAGGGGCTTTTGCGTGAGTTGGACAGCCCGGCACGTCAGGTGTTGCTGGAGGCGACGATTGCCGAGGTGACGCTGAATGACCGTCTGGATATCGGCACGCGCTGGTTCTTCGAGAATGGGAATTTCGATTTCCGCTTTTCGAATCAGGCCGGGGCGGTGGCGGGGAATGATACCGGATTTACCGCCGTGTTCGGCACGGGCAGCGCGGATGTTGCGCTGTCGGCGCTGGCGGCGGTGACGGATGTGAAGATCATCTCTGCCCCCACGCTGATGGTGATCGACAACAAGGAAGGCATCCTGCAAATCGGTGATCAGGTGCCGATCGTGACGTCGCAAGCGCAGGACCAGACGGCGGGTGCGCCGATCTTGAGCCAGGTGGAATACCGCGATACCGGCATCATCCTGCGGGTGCGTCCGCGCATCGGGGCCGGAGGCCGGGTGACGCTGGAGATCAGCCAGGAAGTCAGTGACGTGGCGGAGACAGAAACATCAGGCATCGATTCGCCGACCATCCGGCAGCGCAAGGTGCAGACTTCGGTTGCGCTGGTGGATGGGCAGACGCTGGCTTTGGGTGGGTTGGTGCAGGAATCCGACCGGATGACGCGGTCAGAGGTGCCGGGGCTGGGCCGCGTTCCGGTGGTGGGCAATCTGTTCCGCAGCAAGGACAGCCGCCGGGGCCGGACCGAGTTGCTGATCCTGATCCGGCCGCGGGTGATTCTGAACGATCACGATGCCAATTCAGCCACGGCCTATTGGCGGACGAAACTGTCGGGGGCGAATTCCACGCTGGAAAGCGGGTTGGGCCGCCCGCGCCATTCCGTCAGCGATGTGATCGAATAGCGCGCAAGGCGGGGGGCGGGGCCATGCCCACCTATGGATACAGGGCCTATGGCGCGCGCGGCACGGTGGAAACCGGGACGCTGGACAGCCCGTCCGAGGCGGCGGCGGTGGAAACGCTGCGGGCGCTGGGCCTGACCGTTGTCGAGTTGACCGAAGGCGCGGTGGCGGCATCGCAGCCGTGGTGGAAGCGCGAAATCAGCCTGTCAGGCGGGGCGCTGGCCTTGGGCGAGCAGGCGGCGCTGGCGGAACAGATGGCCACCATGCTGCGTGTGCGCCTGCCCGCGTTGGAGATGTTGCGGATATTGGCGCAAGGCACGGATCGGGCCGATACGCGCGACCGGCTGGAGCGGACGGCGCGGTGGTGGCAGAAGGCATGCCGCTGGCGGCGGCGTTTGAACAGGCGGGGCCGAAGGTGGCACCGGTGTTCCTGTCGCTGTTGCGGGCGGGGGGGCAATCGGATGCGATGCCCGAACAGTTGACCGATTTGGCGCGGCTGTTGCGGTTGCAGGATCAGTTGCGCGGGCAGGTGGCAACGGCGTTGCTGTATCCGGCGATCCTGATCGTGGCGGCGGTGGCGGTGCTGCTGATCGTGGCGCTGACGCTGGCCCCGGCGCTGGCCCCGCTGTTTCAGGGCGAGGGGCGGGACATGCCTGCTTCGCTGGCGTTTTTCAACGGGCTGGGTGAACTGATCCGGGGATGGTGGGTGTTGCTTTTGCTGGGGCTGGGGTCCGGGGTGTCCGTGGTCATCTGGGGGCTGCGGGCGGGATGGGGGCGGGTGGTGTTTCGCCTGCCGCTGTTCGGGCCGTTGATGCGGGATGCGGCGCTGCTGGCGTTGGTGCGGTCGCTGGCGTTGATGTTGAAGGCGGGGCGCCCCTTGGCCGAGGCGTTGCGCGGGATGGCAGAGGCCGATCCGGTTGGCCCCTTTGCCCCCGATCTGCGCGCGGCGACGGCGGCGTTGGAGCGGGGCGAGCGGGCGCATGTCGCGCTGGCAAAGGGTGGGCGGTTGCCGCCGATGGTGCGGGAATTGTTCCGCGTGGGCGAAGAGGCGAATGCGCTGATCCCGGTGTTGGAGGCCCTGTCGCAGAGTGTGCAGGGGCAGTTGGACCAAAGCACCCAGCGTCTTTTGCGCCTGCTGACGCCGATCCTGACCCTGATTATCGGGGGCGTTGTGGGGGCGCTGGTCTATTCCATCATGGGGGCGGTGCTGTCGATCAATGATCTGGCCTTCTAAGCGGCGCAACAGGCGGCGGGGGTTTTCCCTGCTGGAAGCGATGCTGGCCATGGCCATTCTGGCGCTTGTTCTGGGCGTGGCTCTTGGGGGTGTGGGCCGAACTGTTGGGCAGGTTGGGCAGCGGTCGGATGCAGCCTGGGGCACGGAACTGGCGCGGTCGGTGTTGGATGAATATGCCGTCACCCGCGATGCGACGCTCGCCACGGGCAGCGCCGCGCCCGATTGGCGGTGGGAGCTGTCGGTTTCATCGGGCGGCGCGGGGTTGCAGGAGGCGACGGTGATGGTCTGGCGCGCGGGGAACCGGGCGCGGGGGGTGGTGCTGCGGGCGCTGCTGGCGGAGGGCGGGCCGTGACGCGGCGCAACGGCCGGGCCGGGGTGACGCTTCTGGAGCTGCTGATCGCGCTGTGGGTGATGGCGGCGGCGGCGCTGATCTTGTCGTCATCGCTGGGGTTGATGGGGCGGGCCTTGGCGCGGGTGGGGGGGGAGGCCACGGATGTGGACCGCATATCCGCCCGCGTCACCCTGCGCCGATGGCTGGAGGAGATGCCTTTAGGCGCGCGGCTGATCGGGGATGCGGGGGGTGTCACGTTTTTCACGCTGATCGATACACCGCCGTTGACGGCTGCGGAACTTGTGGCGGTGCGGGTGTCCGGCGAAGGGGGCGCGGTGCGGGCAGAGGCCGGTTCCGGGACTGGGGATGGTGCGCTGTCGGTGGTGCTGGTCCCTGTGGGGGAGGTGACGGGACTTCGCTATTTCGGTGCGCCGGGGCCGGGCGACCGGGTGGAATGGCGTGCGGATTGGCCAGAAGCGGCAACCGCCCCGCCCGATCTTATCCGGCTGGAGTATACGGATGGGCAGCGGGTTATGCCGCCCTTGACGGTGATTCCGGCCCGAAAGGCGCGTCAGAGTGAGATGTCACTGTCTTCGCCCGTGCCGCCAGGTTGACCATCACGGCCAAGGGTGGACAGGGAGAAGGGGCCGGAAGTGCCTGGGGCGGCATAGGTGAAGGCGCGGCCCCAAGGATCGGCCAGATCAGCGTCGCCATCAAGATAGGGGCCTTTCCATCCGGCCACATCGGACGGCGCGGTGATCAGGGCAGACAACCCTTCGTCCGTGGTGGGATAGCGGCCGGTGTCGATGTAGAACAGTTGCACGGCACCTTTGAGGTTGGCCATCGCCACCTCGGCCGCCTGCGATTTGGCGCGGCCGAAACTTTCCATCAGCCGGGGCGCGCCAAAGCCCACGATCAGCGCGATAACGGCCAGAACGATCATCACCTCCAGCAAGGTTACGCCAGCCTTTGGGTTTCTGATGACGGTGCGGCGGGTCATGGCGCGATGGGTCCGGGCAGAGGGAAGGTCACGAAGATGAATATTGCATAAGCCAGGAAGGGTCCAAAAGCGAGGCCCGTCTGTGCAGGGGCGTCATCCCCCCTGCCCCGCTTTCGCGCCAGCAGCGCGGCGACAATGCCGCCGGTAGCAGCCACGAAGATCATCGCCCAGACCTGCCCCGCGCCGAGGCAGAGCGTTCCGGCCCCGATGAGTTTGGCATCACCGATCCCCAGCGCCTCTGCCCCGGTGCGTCGGAAATACCAGCCGCCAGCCAGCCATGCGGCGGCGGTCAGCGCGGCGGCGGTGGCGAGGGTGGCAAGGAAGGGCGGTGTCGGGCCGTGCAGATGCCACTGGAAAACCAGACCCGACAGGGCGATAATCGCAGTGGCGGTATTGGGGATTTCGTGGCGGGTGATGTCTGTCTGGCTAAGCCAGATCAGCGGGGCGGCGAGGATGGCGGCAAGGATGAGCCGGTCGGGGGACGTGTTGAGAAGCGCCAAGGCATAGGTCGCCGCATAGGCGGCGGCGAGGGCAGGCACGAAGCGGGGGCGAAGCGGCATCATGGCGCGCAATCATCCGCCGGGGCGGAACAGACGGCAAGGGGTGGTTCTGCTGGCGGTGCTGGCGGGGGTGATGCTGATCGCGGCGCTGGCCGGAACGCTGCGCGCCCGCGCCGGGGCGACCAGCGCGGCGCTGGCACGCCTGGCAGACACGCATCGTGAGGCGCTGGCCGAAGCGTCGGTTATCGCACAGGTGCGGGCGGCATGGGGGCAGCCGACCGCCGCAATCCGCCGGGCCGATGGCACGCCCGTTGTGATCACGCACGATGGGATGCGTTGGGAGATACGGGTGACGGATGTGGAGGGGTTGGTGGATTTATATGCTGCGCCGATGCCTGTTCTGGGTTTGCTGCCAGGGGTGTCGGCGGGGGATCTGGCCAGTAGGCGCATCCGCATGATCGCGGGGCTGGCCCCCGGTGACAGGCACGGATCGGTCGTGCAGACGATGGCGGCGATGGGGATGGATGCAGGCGAACGCGCGCGGTTGATGCCGTTGGTGACGCAGCGGGCGCGGACGGGCGAGATCAACCCGACGCTGGCCCCGCCAGAATTGCGGGGGGCGGCGCTGATGTTGAGCGAGCAGGACATTGCAGGTGGCGATCTGGCGCAGATCAGCGCGCGGCGGGTGGAATAGGCGGGTGGATCAGGTGCGCCATGCCGCGCCATCTGGCCAGAGATGGGCGGCGATGCTGGCGGGTTTCATGGTGATGGAATAGCCCGGTTCTTCGGGCGGCATATAGTGACCCGCCTTCATGTGAACGGGTGTTAGGAAATGGTCATGCAGATGATCGACGTATTCCAGCACCCGGTCTGTCAGGCTGGCCGAGACGCAGACATAATCAAAGATCGACAGGTGCTGGACGTATTCGCACAGGCCAACGCCGCCCGCATGAGGGCAGACGGGAACGCCGAAATGATCGGCCATCAGGAAAACGCCGACAATTTCGTTGACGCCGCCAAGGCGGGCGGAATCCAGTTGCAGGATTTGCAGGGCGTCGGCCTGAAGGAACTGTTTGAACATCACGGCGTTCTGGCAATGCTCGCCCGTTGCCACCTTGATCGGCGCGACGCCACGGGCGATGGCGGCGTGGCCAAGGACGTCATCGGGGCTGGTGGGTTCTTCGATGAACCAGGGGTCGAATTGGGCAAGGGGTTTCATATGGGAGATGGCCTGATCCACGCCCCAGACCTGATTGGCATCCATCATCAGGCGGCGGTGGGGGCCGATTTCTTCGCGGATGATGCGGGCGCGGCGGATGTCATCTTGCAGATTGCCCCCGACCTTCATCTTGAAGTGGTTCCAGCCCTGCGCGATGGCCTCTTGGCACAGGCGGCGCATCTTTTCGTCAGAGTAGCCGAGCCAGCCTGCCGAGGTGGTATAGGCGGGATAGCCGTTCGCGCGCATCTCGGCGATGCGGGTGGCGCGGGTGGGGTGGTTTTCCTCGAGCCGTTCACGGGCGCGGCCGGGATCGAGCGCGTCAGAGAGATAGCGCCAGTCGACCAACGCAACCGTCTCTGCCGGGGTCATGTCGCAGAGGACGCGCCAGACGGGTTTGCCCGCGCGTTTGCCCCAGAGATCCCAGAGCGCGTTCACCAGGGCGGCCGTGGCAAGGTGGATGACGCCCTTGTCGGGGCCAGTCCAGCGCAGTTGGCTGTCGCCGGTGATCCGTCGCCATGTGGCACCCATGTCGGACAGCAGGTCTTCGACGGAGATGTTCTGGATCAGGGGGGCGAGGGCGCGGATGGCGGCGACGCACAGTTCATTGCCGCGCCCGATGGTGAAGGTCAGGCCGTGGCCTTCGGTTCCGTCATCGGTTTCGATGATGCAATAGGCGGCCGAGTAATCGGGGGCGAGGTTCATCGCATCCGACCCATCCAGCGAGCGGGAGGTGGGAAAACGGATATCCAGCGCGCGGATGGCGGTGATGCGGGTCATGGCGGTTCCTCCTGCCCGGAGCATAGGGCGGGCAGGAGGATGTTGTGAAGGGTCAGCCCTTACGGCGCAGCATGGGCAGGACCAGAAGCGCAAGGCCAAGGCCCATTTGCAGCCCGCCTGCCATGCGCAATGCGCTGGTGCGGGGCATCAGGACCATGGCGAGCTTGGCCAGGTTGGCCACAGCCGCCGTGCTGCGCGCGCGCTGTTGTGCAGCGCGCAGGTTGGCGCGGATGGCGAGCGCCATGAGACCCACGAGGGCCAGAAGGACAAGCCCGGCGATGGCCAGCGCGCCCGGCAGACCCACATGGGGGATCAGCGCGGCAACGCCCGCCGACACCAGCAGCCCGAGGGCCGCCAGTGTGACAAGCACCGCCACCAAGGCGATGGCCACTGCCCCGATGACCGGGGCGATGGGGCCTGCGCGGCGCATCAATCGCGGCGCGTGAGGAAGAGGCCCAGAATCACGCCCAGACCGACCGCGCCTGCCAGCCAGGCGAAAGGGTGGCTTTGCACCTTGCCTTCCACTTCGGATTGCAGCGAACCGAATTGGGCGCGCAGTTCCTTGACGGCCTGAAGCGCCTCGGTCGTGGCGTCATCGGCGATATGACGGGCCTTGGTCTTTGCTTCTTCGGCGCTTTTGGCGCCCAGATCGCGCAGGGATTGGGTCAGGGCGGCGATTTCCTCGCGCAGTTCCTGAATGCGGGATTCGACATCATCCTGAAGCTGTTCGCGCGATTCGGTGACAGATTTAAGCGGCGCTTTGGCCATGATCATATTCCTTCGTCTGTAATGCGTCCCGTCGGGCATCATAGCGGCAAATGACGGCAAGTCTTTGATCAAACTAAGATCAGGCGGGGTTTTGCCACCCGCCTGATGTGTGTTTCGGTGGCTAATACACCCATGCCGTCAGGCGAACGTTACCGCACGGACGAAGGGAAGGTCGCGCAGACGCTGGCCTGTCAGGGCGAAGATGGCATTGCCCAGCGCGGGGGCGGCAGGGGGTGTGCCGGGTTCACCGATACCACGGATATGGGTCTGGTTTTGCAGAACCTGCACCCGGATCGGCGGGCATTGGGACAGGCGCATGGGTTCGTAATCCCAGAAATTGGTCTGTTCCACCATGCCATCCGCGAAGGTGATTTCGCCCCGGATCGCGGCGGAGAGGCCATAGATCATGGCGCCTTGCAGCTGCGCCTCGATATTGCCGGGATCAAGCGCGGTGCCGACATCGGCGGCGATCCATGCGCCCGTCATGCGCAGGCCGTTTGGGGTGTCTTCAACTTCGATCACCTGGGCGGTCGGGACGCCAAAGGACAGGCAAAAGGCGACGCCCTTGGCGCGGCCCGGCGTGGTGCTGCCCCAGCCAGAGAGTTCCGCGACCGTTTCAAGCACGGTGCGGGATGGGGCGTGGTCGATCTGTGAAAGGCGGAATTCGATCGGGTCAACGCCCGCCAGATGGGCCAGTTCATCCATCGCGGTTTCGTGGAAAAAGGCGTTTTGCGATGCCCCAACCGACCGCCATGACCCAAGCGGAGCCATTGGCGGGGCGCGGTAGCCCGTGACGCGGTGATTGGGCAGGCGGTAGGGTTGTTCCCATGCGCCCTGCACGATGGTGCCATCGGGTCCGGGCAGCGAGATGCCGATACGGCCCATCTGGCTGCTGACGACAGAGGGGCAGGCGGTGGCAAAATCGAAAGCGGTGATGCGCCCATCGGCGACCGAGGCGCGGACGCGCGCAATGGCGGCGGGGCGATAGAAATCGTGGGTCATGTCCTCTTCCCGGCTCCAGGATACAAGGACGGGGGTGCCTTCGATGGCCTGCGCCACGATGATGGCCTGACGGACGATGTCCATTTCCGCACGGCGGCCAAAGCCGCCACCCATAGGCAGGGTTTCAACCGTGATCGCCTCGGGCGGGAGGCCGGTCATTTCTGGCGCCTCTTTCAGGATTTGGGTGGGCAGTTGGTGGCCTGACCAGATGGTAAGGTGGCCATCCTTGAGCAGGGCGGCCGTGGACATGGGTTCCATCGTGGCGTGGGCCAGATGGGGGACGGTGTATTCGGCGGTGAAGGCATCAGGGGGCAGCGCGGCATCGACATCGCCATCGTCGCGGTTGGTGCTGTCGAGGTGGTCAGGGGTGAAGCTGGCACGCAGAATGTCGGCCATTTCGGCGCTGGTGGCGGGATAGGGGGCGGCGCCCCAGTCAAAGGTGATGGTGGCCGCGGCCTGCATCGCAATCCAGGTGTTGGTGGCAACGACGGCGACCCCGTTTTCCAGCGGAACGATGCGTTCGACGCCGGGCATCGATTCGGCGACGCCGGCATCATAGGACAGCATCGCCCCGCCAAGACGCGGGTTGGTGCGGACAGTAGCGAAACGCATGCCCGGAAGGCGCAGGTCGATGGCGAAGGTTTCTGTTCCCGTGACCTTGGCCAGCATGTCGGTGCGCGGCAGGGTGCGGCCAAGAAGCCGCCAGCTTTCGCGGGGTTTCAAGGCGGGTTCGCTGCGCAGGTCGATGCGGGCGGCATCGACGGCAAGGTCCGGGTAGGGGATGCGGGTGCCATCGGGGGCGATGACTGCGCCATTCTCGGTTGAAAGTTGCGCGGCGGGGATGTTGAGGCGGGCAGCCGCCGCCTCGACCAATGCCATGCGGGCGGCGGCCCCGGCGAGGCGCATCTTTTCATAGGCATCGGGGATGGAGGAGGAGCCGCCGGTGATTTGCAGGCCCAGGAATTTTGCGGGGATGTCCATCGCACCGCGCACGGTATTGGCAAGGCGGCTGTCATCGGTGGGTGCAAAGGGGACGCCTTCGCCCAGGATGGCAGCGTTGTAATAGGCTTTGGAGGCGGGGCCGTGGATGACGCGGATGGTGGACCAATCGAGATCCATTTCCTCGGCCACGAGGGCGGCAAGGGTGGTGTGAATCCCCTGCCCCATTTCGGCGCGCGGGGCGATGACGGTGACGCCGTTGGCATCAATCAGGACATAGGGGTTCAGCGTTGCTTCGCCCGCGCCAAGACCCGATTCCAGCGGGTTGCCGTGGGGGGTGGCGTAGCGATACCAGCCAAAGGCGACCCCGCCGATGAGGGCAACAGAGCCAAACAGAAAGCCACGGCGGGCAATTTTCATCACGCGGCCCATGATCACGCCTCCTTCAAGCGGTTGGCGGCATCCTGCACGGCGGCGCGGATGCGCGGATAGGTGCCGCAGCGGCAGAGGTTGCCGGACATCGCCTCATCGATCTGCGCATCGGTGGGGTTGGGGGTTTCCGCCAGCAGGGCGGCGGCTTGCATGATCTGACCCGACTGGCAGTAGCCGCATTGCGCCACCTGCGCCGCAAGCCAAGCGGCCTGCACGGCATGCAGGGCGGCGGGGTTGCCCAGTCCTTCGATGGTGGTGACGGTGGCCCCGGCGACATCGCCCAGCGCGGTCTGGCAGGACCGGACGGCCTGCCCGTTGACATGCACGGTGCAGGCACCGCAGGCGGCGACGCCGCAGCCGAATTTGGTTCCGGTGAGGTTCAACCCATCACGCAGCGCCCAGAGAAGCGGCATGTCGGGGGGCAGGTCGACCGTTTCGGTGCGGCCGTTGATAATGAAGGTGGTGGGCATGGATCGCTCCCTTGCTTTTTGACAAATTGGTCGAAAAGTGTCAGTTTGTCAATTGACATTCTGGAAGCGTTTTGTCAGTTTGTTCACATGGCTGCTTCTTTGCCACCCAATGCCGCCCCGGTTGACCGACAGGACACGATCCTGGATGCGGCCTTTCATGCATTTTCCAGCTATGGCTATCGCCGCACGTCGATGGATGACATAGCGCGCGGGGCGGGCCTGTCGCGGACGGCGCTGTATCTGCATTACCGCAACAAGGAGGACATCTTCCGGTCGCTGGCGATGCGGTATTTCGAGGATGCACTGCGCGACATGACCGCCGCACTGGAGGCGCCGGGGCAGACGCTGGAACAGGCGCTGCGGGCGGCGTTCGTGGCCAAGGATGGCAAGTTCATGGAAGCGGTGCTGTCTACCCCGCATGGCGAAGAGCTGTTGGATGCCGGATTCGCCGTGACGGGTGATCTTGCGGCGGCGGGTGAGGCGCGGATGGTGGCCCTGCTGGGCGACTGGCTGGCGCAGCGGAACCTTCCGCAGGGGCTTGGCTCCGGGCCAGAGGTGGCGCAGGCGATCATGTCGGCGGTGAAGGGGCTTAAGACCACGGCCCGGTCATTGCCGGACTACCGCGCCGGGCAGGCGCGGCTGGCGGCGCTGTTTGCGCGGGCGCTGGCCTGAAGGCGGCTTAGTAGCGGCCCAGAAATTCCAGGATCACGCCTGTGGCGATGGCCACCCGGACGAGATCGTTGTCGATCAGGACATAGCGGCTGCCGTCCAGCGGGGCGGGCAGGCCATAGCGATCCCAATCGCGCACCTCATACCACGGGGTGCCGCCGGGGATACGATTGCCGATCTGCCATTTCTTGGCCTGACCGGGCGGCACACAGGGCACGGCCTTTTTGGCCAGACCGGGTGGGCAGCCTTTTGGTCCGGCAAAGGCGGAGCCTGCCGGAAGGGTAAGTGTTGCGGCAACCACGAAGGGCAGCATGAGCCAGATGATATTTCGCATTTTGATCATGCCAGCGTTGTGCCGCATGGCAAGGCACGGGACAAGCCTCGCCGCTTTGCCCGGCTTGGGGGCGGGCGGAAACCCACCGACGGCGCGCTAGACCTGCCCCATGATGATGGTCAAGGCGACCCTTGTTTCCGTCATGCGATCGGAAAGGATGGCGATCAGGCCGGGCAGCGTGGCCTGCACGTCCGGCCCCCGGCTGGCGTTTTCGATATCCTTCAGCGCCATGTGCAAGCCGGTTGCCCCAACCGACGCGGCCGACCCGGACGCCCGATGTGCGGTTGCCGCCAAGGCCGCGAAATCCTGCTCTGCCAGCAGGCGGTTCATCGTTTTGCCGGTTTCTTCGACTTCGGTCATCATGCGTGACATGAAGGCGCGCAGGGTGGCATCGCCCAGCGTTTCGCGCACTTCTTCGATCACGGCAGCATTCAACAGCATGGCATCTCCTGACGCGGATCAGACATATCCTGCGGGACGGCAGCCGGAACCTGTCCTTTAGGATGGTTGTGCGCCAAAAGGCCGGAAACTCCACGTGACTGTGTCAGGCTGCGCGGTTATCCGCCAATTCAGGGGGCTGATCGGGGGCCGTTCGGGTGGCTGTTACTAGGCCGCGCTTTCCAAGGCGTTGTTGACCACGGTGACAATGTCACCCAGCGGTTGCCGGGTCAGGCGTTGCGGCAGGGAAAGCACCACACGGGCGCGCAGATCTGCATCCAGACGATCGCTGATCGCGGACAGGAGCGGCGGTTCAGCGGCCAGGACCAGGCGTTGCGCCCTGCCCCGCGCCGCTTCGCGCGCCAGACGACCCACCACCTGCGCGGCAAAGGCGGATGTCGCCAGCCGCCCGCGATCTGACACTTCGGCGTTGGGTTCGTTCACGTGTAACGGGCGGTGTGGCAGGGCATCCATACGGTCGATCAGGCGCAGGTCGGGTTGTTTCACGCAGCCTGCGTTTTCCAGGATCATCGCCTGTTCGGAACAGGCAACGACGATCCAGGTTCCCCGATACAGCCCCCGATTGGGCACCCGACCAAGTTCCTGCTGACCGTTTGACATTGCCGCTTCCTTTTCTGCCCTGTTATCGAATCTCAAAATGGCAATGCCCGTGCCGGGTGGAAGTGCGGCAGCCTGCCGCAGCAGGCCAAAAGCCGCGGAAAGTGGGCGGATTGCGCCGTTTTGCTGTGCAGGTTCACGCCAAGTTCAACAGAACAGGGCGTCTGCGCGATTCCGCTTGCCAGATTGGCCCGTGCCGCGTCTAATTGTTCTACATCCGTATAGGAACGTATTCTTGGCTGCACCGACCGCGCAAATCCATGCCGATCCCGCCCCCGACGCGCTGCGTGAGGCGATCCGTGTCGAAGGTTTGCACAAATCCTTTGGGCCACATCACGTGCTGAAGGGTGTCGACCTGACGGCGCATGAGGGCGATGTGATCGCGGTGATCGGCGGGTCCGGATCGGGCAAATCCACCATGCTGCGCTGCATCAATTTCCTGGAGACACCCAGCGCCGGGCGTGTGGTGATCGCGGGCGAGGAAGTGCGCCAGCGCCCCGAGGGCGGCGCGGCAGACCGGCGGCAGATCGAACGCATCCGGCGCAGTTTGGGGATGGTGTTCCAGAGTTTCAACCTGTGGACGCACAAGACGGTGCTGGACAACCTGACCGAGGTTCCGGTGCATGTGTTGGGCGTGCCAAAGGCCGAGGCGGCGGATCGGGCGATGGCCCTGCTGGCGCGGGTGGGGCTGGCGGAAAAGGCGGGCGCCTATCCGGCGTTCCTGTCGGGCGGGCAACAGCAGCGGGCAGCGATTGCGCGGGCCTTGTGCATGGAACCCAAGGCCATGCTGTTTGATGAACCCACATCGGCGCTGGACCCGGAACTGGTGGGCGAGGTGCTGGCCGTGATCCGGGCGCTGGCCGCCGAAGGGCGGACGATGATTCTTGTGACGCATGAAATGAAGTTTGCGCGCGAGGTGGCGAGCCATGTGGTGTTCCTGGCCGATGGGCTGGTGGAAGAACAAGGGCCGCCGGATCAGCTTTTTGGCGCGCCACAATCGCCGCGCCTGCAACAATTCCTTCGGTCTGTGGGTTAAGTCCGCAGATCGTGAGGGAAAGAAGAAAAAACCAACTGGGAGTCTGACAATGAAAAAGACCTTGACCACCGCAATCGCATGCAGCCTGACCTTGGGCCTTGGCCTGATGGCCGGGGTCGCGCAGGCACAGACCGCCGTGAAGGTGGGCATCGCCGCCGAGGCCTATCCGCCCTTTGCCAGCCAGGATGCCAGCGGCGCCTGGGTCGGCTGGGAGGTGGAGATGATCGGCGCGATCTGCGCTGCCGCCGAACTGACCTGCGAAATTGTTCCGGTGGCCTGGGATGGCATCATCCCATCGCTGACCGCGGGGCAGATCGACGCAATCATGGCGTCAATGTCGATCACCGAAGAGCGGATGCAGACGATCGACTTTTCCGACAAGTATTACAACACGCCCACGGTCGTTGTCGGGGCCAAGGGGATGGAGTTTGATGCAACGCCCGAAGGGCTGGCCGGCAAGATCATCGGGGTACAGGTGTCGACCGTGCATCAGGCCTATGTCGAGAAGTATTTCGCAGGTACCGCCGCCGAGGTGAAAACCTATCAGACGCAGGATGAGGCCAACCAGGACCTGATCGCGGGACGGATTGATGCCACGCAGGCCGACAGCATCGCGCTGGACGCATTCCTGGCCACGCCGGAAGGCACCGCCTGCTGCGAGGTGAAGGGGACCGTGGCGGATGACCCGGCGATCCTGGGCCTGGGCGTGGGTGTGGGCCTCCGCAAGGGCGAGGAAGAGTTGAAGGCGGCCTTCAACAAGGGCATCGCCGCCGTGCTGGCCGATGGCACCTATGAAAAGGTGACCGCGGGCTATTTCGCGTCCAGCATCTACGGGAACTGAGGCTGACGGCAGGGAGAGGGCGGGATGGGACCGCTGGACCTTTTGGCCCTCTCACCCCCCGGTTGGGGGGCGACATTGCTGGCTGGGCTTTGGAATTCGCTGCTGATCGCGGTGGGGGCCTATTCGCTGGGGCTGATTCTGGGGGGGTTGGGCGCGTGGGGCAAAATCCACGGCGGGCCGATCACCCGTGACCTGTTGGCGATGTATACGACCATCGTGCGGGCGGTGCCGGAACTTATCCTGATCCTGATCCTGTATTTCGGGGTGACCGATCTGGTGAACCAGGTTTTGATGGCCTTCGGGCAGGAGCGGATACAGATTTCCGGCGTGGCCGCCGGGATCGCGGTGCTGGGCGTGGTGCAGGGCGCCTATGCCACCGAGGTGCTGCGGGGGGCGCTTCTGGCGGTGCCGCAGGGGCAGGTCGAGGCCGCGCGGGCGATGGGGATGCCGCCCTTGCTGATGGCGCGGCGGGTGATCTTTCCGGCGATGCTGGGGCTGGCGATGCCGGGGCTGGCCAACCTGTGGCTGATTGCCACCAAGGATACCGCGCTGCTGGCCGTGGTGGGCTTTGGCGAATTGACCTTTGCAACGCGGCAGGCGGCGGCGACGACGAAGGCATTCTTTACCTTCTTTCTGGCCGCTGGGGTGATCTATCTGATCATCACGCTGCTGTCGGGTTGGGTCTTTGCCCGGATCGAGGCCTGGGCGCGGCGCGGTGAACCGCGCAATGCGGGGGGCTAGGGCGATGCGGGATTGGTTGCAGCCGCACCGCATTTTCCTGTGCCTGCTGGGCGTGGTGCTGGTTGTGTGGTGTGCCACGCAGATGCGCTGGGACTGGTTGCCGAAATATGCGCCGCTGATGGTGGAAGGCATTTGGCGGACGATCTGGCTTTTGGTGCTGTCTGTTGTGATGGGGATGGCATTGGCGATTCCGCTGGGTTTGGCGCAGGCGGCGGGGCCGTGGTATCTGGCGGCTCCTGCGCGGGTGTTTTGCACGGTAATCCGGGGGACGCCGCTGTTGTTGCAGATCTGGCTTCTGTATTACGGGCTGGGGTCATTGTTTCCGCAATTTCCGTGGATACGGCAAAGCGACCTGTGGCCGATTCTGCGGCAGGCCTGGCCCTATGCGTTGCTGGCGCTGACGCTGTCTTATGCGGGATATGAGGGCGAAGTGATGCGCGGGGCGTTCAAATCCGTTCCGCGCGGGCAATTGGAGGCTGCGCGGGCGATGGGGATGCCGCGCCACATGATCCTGTGGCGCATCTGGTTGCCGCAGGCGGTGCGCGCGGTGCTCCCGACGCTGGGCGGTGAGACGGTGTTGCAGATGAAGGCGACACCGCTGGTGGCCACCATCACGGTGGTGGAGATTTATGCCGTATCCAGCCGCGTTCGGCAGGATACCTTCATCGTTTATGAGCCGCTTTTGTTGCTGGCGCTGATCTATATGGCGCTTGCCGGGGTGATCGTGTTCCTGTTCCGCCAGATCGAAAAGCGCGGCCCGCAGGTGCGCCGCCCCGGATGATGCGGATGCCGTTTGGAGCGGTCCGGCAATGATGGCAGCGGTTTTGAAACTGCGCCGTACCCATCAGACCAAGGTCTGATCACAGTCGGACCATTGTTCGCATGGTAGCCGGACCATGGTTGCTACCGCCAAAGGTAATGGCTGCGGTAAGGTTTGTTTGTTGCTTAATGGTTGACGATGGTGCCCGACCCTTTGCGACAGCCATGCTTCAGCCGGTTCGCAACCCGCATTCTTAAGACCTGACATTCGCACGGCAGCCACCAGCCACAAACCGCCACGGCGCTAGGCCGGAAAGGCGCGAGGTTTCACCATGACGACGCCCTTTGATACCGACGCTGCCGCGAACACCAATGCAACGGTGATCACCCTGCCGGCATCGGGTTTGCAGGCGATCAAATCGCGGTTGCATCTTTCGATGACCAATTCACCCGATGGTCCGGTCTTTACGGGCAGCGGGATGCCCGTTTCGCAGGTCAGTAGCACGGCAGTTCTGTTGATGCCTGATCTGACCTTGTCCTTGCCGGATCCGAACCTGTCGGGCGCGACCATCGCCCTGACGCCTGCCTTGCCGGGGGATCGGCTGGCGCTGGGGGAGTGGCGGTCGGACAATGGGCAGGCGTTCACATCGGCCTCTGGGCGGATCACCGGCAGTTATCTGAATGGCACGCTGATCCTGATCGGGCTGGCGACACTGGCGGAATATCAGGGACTGCTGCGCGCGCTGGCCCATGATCATGATGGATCGGCTGCCGCGGAGGCCCGCAGCATTGCGGTAAGGGTGACGGACAGCGATCCGGCGACACCGGAGACCATACCGGTGGCGGTGGTCATGCTGACGCCTTCCCCGGATGGGCCAGAGGCAACCGGACTGGTCGCAAACGCGATCTGGGTGCCCTATGCCCGGCCCATCGCAGCAGTAGAGAGCGCGCTGCCTGATCCTGTGGCGGCGACCCTTACGCCTTTGCCGGACGTTCAGCCCGTGGCCGGGATGCCCGATGCACAGGAAGCGCACAAGGAACCGCCGCCCGCCGAGCCGATCATCCTGACCGGAACGGACGGTGATGATCACCTGTCCACCGCAGGCGTGGATCATGTCAGGGCAATGGGTGGGGATGACATCATCACATTGGCCGAGGGGACCGCGCCCGACATCATCATCGACGGTGGCGCAGGCGAGGATGTGGTTCTGCTGACGGAGAGGGCTGCAACGCTTGCCCCGGTGGAAGATGACCAGATCGTCGATGTGGAAACGGTTTCAGCCGTCGCGCTGGAGATAGAGGCCGTCATCGACATGAACGCGCAATCCGAAGGGTTTGCCATCCTTGGAGGCAGCGGCGGTGACCGGCTGAAAGGTGGCCGCAACGATGACCTGATCCATAGTGGCGCAGGTGATGACCGGGTGGAAGGCGGCGATGGCGATGACGCCCTCCATGGTGGAACCGGGGATGACCGGATCGATGGCGACGATGGTGACGACTGGATCAGCGGAGGCCGGGGGGCGGACACGTTGACCGGTGGCGATGGCAACGACGTGTTTCACTTTGACGAAATCGACGACCACGCGCCCGATATCATCACCGATTTTCGCCCCGGCGACAGGATCGCACTGACCGGGTCCACCTATTTGCAGGGCCTGTCCAACGAAACGCTGGAGACGGGCAGTTGGTTCTGGCAGGGCGCAACGGCCCAGAACGCCGAAACCCGCATCCTGTACGACACGGAGACGGGGTATCTGATTTATGCAAGTGACGGCGACGGCGAGGGCAGCTCTTACGTTCGCATCGCCCGGTTGGGTGACGCTGACGAGGATCGGGACGATTGCAGTGCAGCGCATTTGTCCATCAGTGATTTTCTGATCGTCTGACCGGGTGCCGTCAGGACCGGGGTTTTTGCCAACCCCGATCCCGCCCCCTGCCGTGATGGACAGTCCCCCGGATCGGCAGGGGAAGCGCGGGGCATTTTTCTGGTGTTCGGCCCCGGCGTGATGGATCATCACTGGGGCAGGAACCCCAGTCGAAGGCCCAACATGACCAAACCCCGCGCCCGTGACCTTGGCCTGCCGTTTCCGGGAACGCCCGGCCTATGGAACGCCATCACCGATGTGCCGGGGCTGCGCGTCGGGTTCTGCACGCTGACCGATCCGGGCGCGAGGATGCGAACGGGGGTTACGGCGATATTGCCGCGCGATGATCGGGGCATTCCGGTGCCGGTTTGGGCGGGGCACTATGCGCTGAACGGCAATGGCGAGATGACGGGGACGCATTGGATAGACGATGCGGGCTATTTCATCGGGCCGGTCTGCATCACCAATACGCATGGGGTGGGGGCGGTGCATCATGGCGCAGTGCGGTGGATGATCGAAACCTATGACCGCTATTTCAGCGAAGATCATGCCTGGGCGATGCCGGTAGTGGCGGAAACCTATGACGGGGTGCTGAACGACATCAACGCGCTGCATGTGACGCCGGATCACGCGCTGGCGGCGCTGCGTGCGGCGATGGGCGGCCCGGTGGCGGAAGGGTCCACCGGGGGTGGCAACGGGATGATTTGCTATGAGTTCAAGGGAGGGACGGGAACATCATCGCGTGTGGTGGAGGTTGGTGGCGAGGTGTTTACCGTGGGGGCGTTGGTGCAGGCCAATCACGGGTTGCGGCCTTGGTTGCGGATCTTGGGGCGCCCGGTGGGCGACGCGTTCCCCGAAGATCGCTTGAAAGACCGCGAGGACGGGTCGATCATCGTGGTGCTGGCGACGGATGCGCCCTTGTCGGCGCTGCACCTGCGGCAGATGGCAAAGCGGGCGGCCCTGGGCATCGGACGGGGCGGCACGCCGGGGGGGAACAGTTCGGGGGATATTTTCCTTGCGTTGTCGGTGGCCGATGCGGGGCCGATGCCGCAGCACGCGCCCGCGATTGTGACGCGGCACGAGGTCAATGGCGAGCATATGGACCCGGTCTATCTGGCGGGCGTCGAGGCCGTGGAAGAGGCGGTGGTCAATGCGCTGGTGGCGGGCGAGGATGTGGCGACGGTGAAGCCTGCGGGGAAAGTGGTTCGCGCCATTGATACAGAGCGGTTGCGGCGGCTGTTTGCGGGATAGCGCCTATTCGGCGGCCATGCGGGCGGTGCTGGCGATGGCGCAGAAGCGGGCGGCGGCTTCGCCTGACATATGGGCCATGCGACCGCCGGAAATGACCATCTCGATGGCACGGCTTTCGCGGTTCACGGCGACGAGATCGGCGCGCAGGCCAGAGTCCAGAACGCCACGGTCCAGAAGGCCCAGAACCTGCGCCGGGCCTTCGGAGACCAGCCGCCATGCGGCGGGAAGGGGCAGAATCCCCTGATCCACCAGCGCCCAGACGGCCAGCGGAAGCGCCGGGATGTGGTAATCCGACACCAGCGCATCGCACAGGCCATCACGGATCAGTTCGACGGCGGCAATGTTTCCGGCCTGTGACCCGCCACGCACCACATTTGGCGCGCCCATGATCACCGGATCGCCAGACGCACGGGCGGCGGCGGCAGCGCGGCGGGTGGTGGGGAATTCCGCGACGCGGGCGCCGATCATGCGATAGACTTCGCGCGTTTCGGCATCGGGGTCATCATGGCTGCCATAGACCACCCCCAGCCTGTCGAACGCCCCGGCCATCATGCACAGAGCGCGCGGCACATCGCGGGCCTTGGACCGGGCGGATTCCATCCGGGTAAGCAACTGAACTTCGGTCAAGCCCGCCTTGCGCGCCCAATGACCAAAGCCATCGGGATTGCGGCGATGCATCTGAAAGCCTTCCTCCAGATGGTCGTTGAACACGACATAGCCGACGCGGAACTGTTCCACCGCTGCAATCAGGCGGGGGACGTGGTCGACGAGATGGGTTTCGGCACGGACCTGCACGCGCAGATCGACCGGCGCGCTGGCGCGGTAATCCTGCACGGCGGCCATCACCGCTTCGGCATGGTCGGGGCCGCGGAAGCCGCCTTCCCAGCTCCAGCTTTGGGCGAGGAAGGCTGTGGTCACGCCATGCGAGGCCGCCTCGCGCGCGGTGGAGGCGAGGCCATCCATGATCGGGAAAGGGGCGGACGGGCGGGGGAAAAGCTGGCGTTCAAAGCCATCACCGTGCAGGTCGATGATGCCGGGCAGAAGCCAGAAGCCCGACAGGTTCACCTCTGGCACCATGCCTGCCACATCGACGATCTGCCCGTTCGCAAGGCCGACCGGGCGTTCGGCAAAGCCATCGCCCGACAGGACATCCGCGCCAATCAGGCGCAACGGGGGAAGAAATGCGGGCATGGCTGATCTCACGTTGGAATCGCCCTGTGGATAACCTTGGCCTGCAACGGGGTTATGACAGGTTCGGCGGATCGACGGTCAAGGTGACGCGATCACCGGCGAACCATGTGGTGCCGTATTCTACCGGGACACCGGCGGCATCAACATTGATGGCAACCGATCGCAGGACGGGCGCGCCTTCCTTGATCTGAAGGGCGAGGGCCAGCATCGGCTTGGCGGCCTTGGCGGTGAGGCGGGTAGAGGCGCGGGTGTAATCCTCCACCCCGCAGGCGGCGAGGGCGGCGGTGACAGAATTGGTTTGCGCCATCGCTTGGGGAAGGTCGGGCAGGCGGGCGGCGGGAAAGACCGAACGGAACATCGCTATCGGATGGCCGTCCGCCAGAGAGACACCTTCGAACACATGCACGGGCGCGCCTTCGGGCAAGGCAAGCTGATCCGCCTCGGTCGCGTCGGCGGGGCGGGTGTCGGAACGGGTCAGGCGGCGGGACGGGGTCATGCCAGCGGCGGTGACGGCCTGATGAAAGCGCACGCGGCGACCAAGGGGGTAGTCGGCGGCACGTCCTGTGACAAAGACCCCTGCCCCGCGCCGGGAATGGACCAGACCATCGGCGGCAAGCGCGGCAAGGGCATGGCGCACGGTATGGCGGTTTACGCCAAAGCGGGCGGCCAATTCCGCCTCGGTCGGGAGGCGGCCACCGGGGGGGACATGGCCGCGTGCAATTTCGGCCTGCAAGGTGGCGGCGATTTCGCGCCAGATCGCGGAACGGGCCATGCTTCACCCCCAGAGTGTCACGCAAGTTTCACCAAAGCTTCGCACCACTGTGTCGACAGCGGCGTTATGAATTTGTATAGTTGTATAGAATAATCGACAAGCGGAAAAAGATGTCTAGTCACACAATCGACAGGATCGACGCGACCACCGACCGGCAGGGCTGGATGGGGTTGTTGGCCCGTGCAAAGCCGGCGCTGCTGGCGGCGCGGATGCCCGAGGCGCTGCCCGACCACAGCCTGTTGCGCGCGCCAGAGATTGGGGCGGTGATGGTGCAGGGACGGGCGGGCGCGACGGGCGCACCGTTCAATCTGGGCGAGATGACGGTGACGCGGTGCAGCCTGCGGCTGGCGACTGGGCAGGTCGGCCATGCCGTGGTGCAGGGGCGGGACCGGGACCATGCACGGCGGGCCGCTGTGGTGGATGCGCTGATGCAGTCCGATACGGCGGCAGCGATCCGGGAGCAAGTGCTGGCCCCTTTGGCCGAAGCGGAAGAGACCGCGCGGCGGGACCGCGCCGAGAAGGCGGCGGCGACGAAAGTGGAGTTCTTCACCATGGTGCGGGGAGAGGACAAATGACAGCAGTGGATGCGCTTTCGGGTGGGTTTGCCGATCCGCCGATTGATGCGGCGCGGGCCTTTCGCGCCTGTCTGGATGTGATGGCGCGGCCGGGGCGGATTGCCGACCTGTCCGGGGCTTTGCCGCCTGCGCCGCTGTCAGTTGCGGCGGGGGTGGTGATCCTGACGCTGCTGGATGGGACGACGCCGGTTCATCTGGCGGGCGGGCATGACGTGGCTGCTGTGCGGGAGTGGATCACCTTTCACACCGGTGCGCCTTTTGCCGGGGCCGAGGATGCGATTTTTGCCGTCGGCACATGGGAGGCGCTGCTGCCAGTCACGCGATTTGCCATCGGGACGCCGGAATATCCGGATCGGGCCTGCACGCTGATCGTGGAATGTGCGGCGCTGGAGCCGCAGGGGGCGCGGCTGACGGGGCCGGGGATCAAGGATCACGCCTTTCTGTCGCTGCCCCAGACGGCGGCCTTTCGCGCCAATCGGGCGCTGTTTCCGCTGGGCTTCGATGCGTTTCTGACTGCGGGCAACCGCGTGGCCGGATTGCCCCGGTCAACCATCGTGGAGGATGTCTGATGTATGTGGCCGTCAAGGGTGGTGAGCGCGCCATCGACAATGCCCATGCCTATCTGGCGGAAGAGCGGCGGGGCGATCCTTCGGTTGCGGAACTGTCCACCACGCAGATCCGTGAACAGTTGCGATTGGCGGTGAACCGGGTGATGGCGGAAGGGTCTTTGTACGACCCGGATCTGGCGGCGCTGGCGATCAAGCAGGCGCGCGGCGATCTGATCGAGGCGGTGTTCTTGATCCGCGCCTATCGCACCACCCTGCCCCGGCATGGCGTATCACGCCCCGTGAATACGGCGCAGATGGCGGTGACGCGGCGGATCAGCGCGACCTTCAAGGACGCACCCGGCGGGCAGGTGTTGGGGCCGACATTCGACTATACCCACCGACTGCTGGATTTCACGCTGGAGGCGAATGGCGAGGCCCCGGTGGCCCCGCGCGCGCCTGCGATGGCGGCCGTTGTGCCGCATATCACATCGTTTTTGAACCGCGACGGGATGATCGAGGAAGCGCCGCATGACGACACGCCGCCACCCGACCTGACGCGCGAGCCGATGGAATTGCCCGCCGACCGCGCACTGCGGTTGCAGGCGATTGCGCGCGGGGATGAGGGGTTCATCCTGTCGCTGGCCTATTCGACGCAGCGTGGCTACGGGCGGACCCACGCCTTTGTGGGCGAGTTGCGGATTGGCACTGTGGCGGTGGAAATGGAGGTTCCCGAACTGGGGTTCGCTATATGCATCGGCGAGATTGAAGTGACGGAATGCGAGACGGTGAACCAGTTCAAGGGGTCGCGCACCGAGCCGCCGCAATTCACGCGCGGCTATGGCCTGACCTTTGGCCAGAATGAGCGCAAGTCGATTGCCATGAGCCTGGTGGACAGGGCGCTGCGCTGGAAGGAACTGGGCGAAGATTACAGCGGAGCGCCCGCGCAGGACGAGGAATTCGTGCTGATGCATGCCGACAACGTGCAGGCGACCGGGTTTCTGGAACATATCAAGCTGCCGCATTACGTGGATTTCCAGAGCGAGCTGGAACTGGTGCGCAAGCTGCGGGCCGAGGTGGAGGCCAGCACGATGCGGGAGGCGGCGGAATGAGGGCCGCGACCCAATCGCTGAACTGCTGGGCGACCCCCTCCCCGACCCTCCCCCGTGCCGGGGGAGGGAGAAGGGTTGCGGTGGCGTCTTTGGTGACGGTTAAGCCTGCCTTAACGCCGGATGCGGCAGGGTGGCACCTGAAACTCCCACCCCCGGCACGAGGGAGGTTTGGGGAGGGGGTGCGCCGGATGCCAGTTTATCGCAACGATGGACAAAGGGTGCATGCCGGCGTGTTGCGGGCATCGATGACGCCGGCAGAAGCGGCACTTTGGCAGGTGTTGCGGGCGCATCGGTTTATGGGATTGTCGGTCCGCAGGCAGGCCCCATTGGGGCCGTGGATCGTGGATTTCGTCATACCCTCCCGGCGCTTTGTCATCGAGTTGCTGGACGAGACCCATGACCGCGCAGTGGACAGGGCCCCGGCCGCGGGCCTGGCCATCCTGGGCTATCGCTGTGTGTATCTGCGCCCATCGGATGTGCTGGCCGACCTGCCCGCTATTCTGCACCGCCTTGCCCAGGAGATCGGGCAATGACCGACCAAGCCTATAACTTTGCTTATCTGGACGAACAGACCAAGCGGATGATCCGGCGTGCGATCCTGAAGGGGGTGGCGGTGCCCGGCTATCAGGTGCCTTTCGCCAGCCGCGAGATGCCGATGCCCTATGGGTGGGGCACGGGCGGGGTGCAGGTGACGGCGGCCTGTCTGACGCCGGAAGATGTGCTGAAGGTGATCGACCAGGGGGCCGATGACACCACGAATGCGGTGTCGATCCGCAAGTTCTTTCAGCGCACCGCCGGGGTGGCCACGACCGAGGCGACGGCAGAAGCGACGCTGATCCAGACGCGCCACCGCATCCCGGAGGCACCGCTGACCGAGGGGCAGATATTGGTTTATCAGGTGCCAATCCCGGAACCCCTGCGGTTTCTGGAACCGCGCGAGACGGAGACGCGGAAGATGCACAGTCTTGAGGAATACGGGCTGATGCATGTGAAGCTGTATGAGGATATTGCACGGCACGGCCATATCGCCACGGCCTATGCCTATCCGGTGAAGGTGGAGGGGCGGTATGTGATGGACCCGTCACCCATCCCGCGGTTCGACAATCCGAAACTGTCGGGTTCCCCGGCGCTGCAATTGTTTGGCGCGGGGCGGGAGCAGCGCATCTATGCGCTGCCGCCCTTTACGCAGGCCGTGAGCCTGGATTTTGAGGATCATCCGTTTGAGGCGTCGAAAGCGCCGCATGACTGCGACCTGTGCGGTGCGGCGGACAGCTATCTGGACGAGGTCATCACCGATGATCAGGGCGGGCGGATGTTTGTCTGTTCCGACACGGATCATTGCCGCTGCCGCCGTGAGGCGGGGCATGTTGGGCGGCTGGGCACGCCCATGATTGAGGGGGTTGCCTGATGGGGGCCGTGGAATTGGGTATTTCCGCCAAGGTGAAGCCGCAGGGGCCGCTTTTGGCGGTGCGGGGGTTGACCAAACGCTACGGCGCGCGGATCGGCTGCGCGGATGTGGGGTTCGATCTGTGGCCGGGTGAGGTGCTGGGGATTGTGGGGGAGAGCGGGTCGGGCAAATCGACGCTGTTGTCCTGTCTTGCCGGGCATCTGGCCCCGGATACGGGCGAGGTGGTTTTTGCCACCAGTGACGGGCCGCGTGACGTGCTGGCGATGACGGAACCAGAGCGGCGGCGGCTGTCGCGCACGGATTGGGCCTTTGTTCACCAGAACCCGCGTGACGGGTTGCGCATGGGCGTAACGGCGGGCGGAAATGTGGGCGAACGGCTAATGGCGGTGGGCGCGCGGAATTATGGCGCGATCCGCGAACGGGCGACCGATTGGCTGGGGCGGGTGGAGATTGCCGCCGAGCGGATCGACGATCGGCCCAGCGCGTTTTCCGGCGGGATGCAGCAGCGGTTGCAGATCGCACGCAATCTGGTGACGGGGCCGCGGCTGGTGTTCATGGATGAACCCACCGGGGGCCTGGATGTGAGCGTGCAGGCACGGTTGCTGGACCTGCTGCGCGGTCTGGTCCGCGAGATGGGGCTTTCGGCCATCATCGTGACGCATGATCTGGCGGTGGTGCGACTGTTGGCAGATCGGTTGATGGTGATGAAATCGGGCCATGTGGTGGAGCAGGGCTTGACGGATCAGGTGCTGGACGATCCGCAACATGCGTATACCCAACTCCTCGTCTCTTCCGTTTTGCAGGTGTGACATGATCGAGATTTCAGGGCTTTCCAAGACATTCACCCTGCACAATCAGGGCAGCGCGGTGATCCGGGTGATGGCGGATGCCAATCTGTCGGTGGCCCCCGGTGAATGCGTAGGGCTGATCGGCGCGTCGGGGGCGGGGAAATCCACGCTGATGCGGATGGTTTATGGCAATTACCTTGCCGCCGCAGGCAGCATCGTAATCGCCGGGACGGATATCACCAAGGCGACCCCGCGCGAGATCATCGCGCTGCGCCGCGCAACGCTGGGCTATGTAAGCCAGTTCCTGCGGGTGGTGCCGCGTGTGCCGACGCTGGATGTGGTGGCCGAGCCACTTTTGACGCTGGGCCATCCGTTGGCCGAGGCGCGGGCGGCGGCCTTGTTGCGGCAGGTGAACATACCGGAACGGTTGTGGACATTGTCGCCCACCACGTTTTCGGGCGGCGAGCAGCAGCGGGTGAACATCGCGCGTGGCTTCATCCACCCCTATCCGGCGCTGTTGCTGGATGAGCCGACGGCCAGTCTGGATGCGGCGAACCGTGAGGTGGTGCTGGGGTTGATCGAAGCCGCCAAGGCGCGGGGGGCGGCGATCCTGGGGATTTTCCATGACGAGGCGGCGCGGGCGCGGGTTTGTGATCGGTTTGTCGATGTGAAAGCCTTTACGCCAAAGGCGGCGGCATGACGGGGCAGTTGTTTGCCGTAGTCGGGCCATCCGGCGCGGGGAAGGACACGCTGATCGAAGCGGCGCGCACGGCGCGGCCTGACCTGCTGATCGTGCGACGGGTGATCACCCGCCCCGAGGCGATGGGCGGTGAGGATTTCCAAGGCGTGACCGAGGCGGAATTTGCCAAGCGCAAGGCGCGGGGGGAATTCGCGCTGGACTGGCGGGCGCACGGGCTGCGCTATGGGTTGCCTGCCTTGCAACTGGCGGAACGTCTGGCGGGGCGGGATGTGCTGTTCAACGGGTCGCGCGCGGCGCTGGAGGCGGCGGCGGTGATCTTTCCCGATCTGGTGGTGATCCGGGTGACGGCACCGTCGGCGGTGTTGATGGATCGGTTGTTGGCACGTGGGCGCGAGACGCGGGAAGAGATTGCCGCACGGGTGCAACGGGCAAGCTATGAGGTGCCTGCCGGGCTGAAGGTGATCGACATCAGCAATGATGGGCCGCTGGAGGCCGGGGTGGCGCAGTTTCTTGCCGCGCTTCAGCCCGTGAGAGGGTAGCGGTGCAACAGATGGAAACGGCCTGTGCTGTCTTCGCCAAAGAGGCAGAGATCGGCGATCTCGAACGGTTGCGGCAGCACCTCGGCGAACCAGGGGCCAAGGGTGGCGGCAGTGGCCTGCGCCACTTCGGTTGGCAGGTCGTCGCTGAGGGTGAGGTGAAAGCGGAATTCCTCCATCACATAAGGATAGCCCCAGCGTGCGAGGAGTTCGCGCTGGCGTGCGGTCAGGCGATCGGGGCGGCGGCGGGCGATGTCGGCCTCGGTCAGCGGGGCGCGAAGGGGATCGAGGCGGCTGACCACCTCGGCCCCGAGGGCGAGGAGTTCGGTATCGTCGCCTTCGGGGATCAGGGCGAGAAAGCCTTTGAGGATTTCAAGGCGAAGGCCCGCCATTCGCACCGGGGCGAGATGGGCGGCAAGGGCGGTGATGTCGGCTTGCAGCATCTGTGGTGTCACGCCTTCGGCAAGGCGGAACGGCGCCTTGATCGTGCCGTGAAAGCCGTAGCGCCGGGGGGCGGCGGTCAGGTCGGCGGGCGGGCGCGGCAGACCCGGCAGATGGGGCGCAGCCTCCGACAGCCAGAGATTGGCGCGGGTGGCAAAATCACCGGGCGGCGGGGCGTAATAGATCGCAAAGCGTGTGTATTGGGTCATTTTTCCCCGTCTAGCGCCGCTCTGTCACATGGATGTGACGGACAGACACCATTGGAACACGTTCTTACGACACAACGGCGGCGCGGGCTGCCAGCAATTTCCGGACAGATGACATGACCGAGACGATTCTTGCCAATGCCACCCTTGTTCTGGGCAGCGAGACGCGCCCCGGTGCGCTGGTGCTGCGCGATGGGATGATTGCCGAGATCGGCGAGGGCGCGGGCGTGCCTGCGGGTGCCGAGGATATGGGCGGCGATCTGCTGATGCCGGGTCTTATCGAGCTGCATACCGACAATCTGGAACGGCATATCGAACCCCGGCCCAAGGTGGCCTGGCCGCATGCGGCGGCGATCATCGCGCATGATGCGGAATTGGCCAGCGTGGGGATCACCACGGTATTTGACGCGTTGCGCGTAGGTTCCGTGGTGTCGAAATCGAAGTCCAACTATGGCGAGTACGCCCGCGCCTTGGCCGATGAGATCATCGCACTGCGCGAGGCAGGGGCGCTGCGCATCAACCATCTGCTGCATCTTCGGGCCGAGGTGTGTTCCGAAACACTGATTGCGGAATTGGGCAAGTTCGGGCCGCAGGATGGGGTGGGGATCGTCAGCCTGATGGATCACACGCCGGGGCAGCGGCAGTTTCGTGATCTGACGCAGTTAAAGAATTATGTCTGCGGCAAGCATGGGTTTTCCGATGCGGAGTTCGTCGATCATGTCGAGGGGCAGAAGGCGCTGTCGGCGATGATGGGCGCGGCGCATGAGGCGGCGGCGGTAGAGGCCGCGCGGCGCTATGGCGCGGTGCTGGCCAGCCATGACGACACGACCGAGGGGCATGTCGCGCAATCGGCGCGGCATGGGGTGCATTTCGCGGAATTCCCCACCACGACCGAGGCGGCGCGGGCCTGCCGGACGCATGGGATTGCCGTGATGATGGGGGCGCCGAACCTGATCAGAGGCGGGTCACATTCCGGGAATGTGGCTGCGAAGGCGTTGGCCGAGGATGGGCTGCTGGACATCCTGTCATCGGATTATGTGCCGTCATCGCTGTTGTCGGCTGCCCAGATGCTGGGCGATTTGTGGGGGGATATGGCGCGGGCGGTGGCCACGGTCACGCGGGCACCCGCGCGGGCGGCGGGGCTGGATGACCGGGGCGAGATTGCGGTGGCCAAGCGTGCGGATGTGATCCGGGTGCATCGCTTTGGCGATGCCGGGATGCTGCGCGGGACGTGGGTTGCGGGGCGGCGCGTGGGATAAGTGGGGGCTGAGTTAACCCGGCCCTACCATTTCACATGGGACGGCCAGACAAACACCTCATCCCCCTGCCCGCCCAGCGCCATCGTGCGGCGGCGCAGTTCGGCGGCGATTTCTGTGCGCGGGATGCCGGACAGGTTATGGGCATTGATCGGGTTGCCGATGGTCATGTCCAGCGGGCGGCCCATCAGGCGACGGGTTTCGTGAAAGATCAGCGCGATACGCAGCGGATAGGACAGGTGGCTGGCCATCTGGAACAGGCGCGAATTCTGGCCACCGAAATGCACCGGAAGGGTGGTGACGCCCGGAATGGTGGCGAGGCGACCCAGAAAGCCATGCCATTCGGCATCATGGGCGCGGCCACGCCAAGGGGAGTTTGCCGTGGCGATGCCGCCGCCGGGGAAGATGGCCACGACCTTGCCCGCCGTCAGCAGGTCTACCGCCAGGCGGCGGCTTTGGCCTGATGTCTTGCGCCCTTCGGCGGTGCCGCTGAAATCAATCGGCAAGAGGTGGGGGGTGATTTCAGGCGGTTGGCAGAGGACGCTGTTGGTGAGGATTTGCACATTACCGCGCAGGCGCATGCCCAAATGGCCCAGCGCCAGCCCGTCGATGATGCCGTAGGGGTGATTGGCCACCAGAAGAAGCCCGCCGTTTTGCGGGATGCTGGAGAGCGGGGCGTGCCAGGTGGTGTGGGGGGCGACGCGCAAAAGGCGCAGGGCGGCATCGAACACCGTTTCGTCCCGCCGCGGACCGGCCTGCCAATCGCGGTACAGGCCGCGCAGCATGGGCTGTCCGCTGGCGCGTTCGACAGCACGGATCAGCGCGCGGCGAAATCGGGTCTGCCCAGGATGGGAATAGGTGAAATCGGTGTCAGGTCCGTCGGCGGCGAAACTGTCGGTCATGTCTTCCCCCCTTGTGTGTCAGGCCATCTGGGCCTGTTGCAGCGCCCCATCCGGCAGGGCGGAATAGCCACCACGCCCGGCCACCCAAGTGCGGATGGGTGCGGGGATGCCCTGATCGGGCCAGTCAAGCAGCAGCAGATCGGCGCGTTGGCCCGGCGCGATGCGGCCACGGTCAACAAGGCCCATCGCCGCAGCCGGGTTGGCGGAAACGAGTTTCCACAGTGTGGGCAGGCTGGCCACGCCATCGGCCAAAAGGCGCACGACCGCGCCCAGCATGGCGGGATAGAAGTAGTCAGAGGCCAGAATATCGCACAGGCCGCGCGTGATCATGTCAGCCGCGCCCGGAGAGCCGAGATGCGAACCACCGCGCATGGCATTGGGCGCACCCAGAACGATCCAGTCGCCCCGTTCCCGCGCCGACAGGAAGACCCGTTCATGCATGGGAAATTCGGCAATGCGGGCGCCATGCGCACGATAGAAATCGCGGGTTTCCGTCTGGCTGTCGTCATGCGACAGCATCGGCGCGCCACGTTCTGCCGCCATTGCCGCGACCACGGCAATGTCATCGGCCACACGCGGGCGGCGGTTCCAGACCGACAGCATCAGCGCGATATAGGCGTCCTGATCCATCAGCGACCGCTTGGCGCGGCCATCCATCTTGGCCCGGAAGGCGGGGGCATTGATGTCGGTCACCGGATAGTCGGGAACCAGATCGAAGGGGCGATCATGCAGGGCGACAGAGGGGTGCAGAAGCGCCGATGAGGTGTGGTCGTTAAAGGCGACGGCTGGCACATCCTTGGCGGCCAGCGCCTCGGCCATCAGGGGGATCGCGTCGGGGCAGAAGGTTTCCCAGCGCAGTTGCAGGCGGTTTTCCACCGTCAGGCGGGGGCGCAGGCGGGTCAGGGAGCGCAGCATGTCCCACCCGGTTTCCACCGACCGGAGACCGGGTTCCCAACTAAGCGTAAGCGCATGATAGGCGGTGGCGATGCCGTTGACGGCAAGGTGGCGGTCGGTTTCCAGGATCGCCGCGTCAATCGGCACCGTCACGCCGGGGCGTGGCATGATCTGCCGTTCAAAGGCATCGCCGTGGATGTCGACAAAGGCGGGGGCAAGGGTCTTTCCCCGTGCGTCGATCCGCGCCGCACCATCGCGCGCAACATCCAGCCCGGTGATGCGACCACCTTCGATACGGACGGCGGCGCGTTCGATGCGGTCTTCAAGGATGACCCGCGCGCCTTCGATGACGATGGCATCCATCAGACACGCTCCGCCAGGATGTGCCAATGCCATGATCCGGGCGTTTCGTGTTCCCGGTCGATCAGGGAAAGCGGCTCGAACCCCGCGAAAAGATCGAGAAGATCGCGGGCATCGCAGAAGTAATGCGGGTGAACCTTGTCACCTTCGCCATCGAACACCCAGGTATTGCGCGAAATTTCGCGCCCCGGTGCCTTGGCCTGTTCAACCGGGATGCGGCGGGCCGATAGCATGGTCGCCATGAAGGTGCCGCCGGGGCGCAGGATACGGGCCACCTCGGCCAGCGTTGCGCGCAACACGGTTTCATCGCCGTGATAGATGACGTTCCAGGACAGGACATGGTCAAAGCTGCCATCGGGATAGGGCAGTTCCGTCATCGACCCCTGATCGACGCCAATATCCAATCCTTCGGCGCGGGCGGCCAGCCCGATCACCCGCGTGGATTCCTGGGCGGCATCCAGTGCCTGAACCCGGAACCCCAGTCGGGCCAGTGCCAATGCGTGCCGTCCGATCCCAGCCCCCAGATCCAGCACCCGCGCGCCTTTGGGCAGGGTGGCGGCGTGGGCCAGCACCTCTGCCTCGGCCTGCGCCCATTTCGAACTGTCATCGGCCTTGCGCCATTCTTCGTTCCAGTAGCGATGCGCGGTGTCGGTTGTCATGGCAGCCTCCGTTTCTAAATCAGTTTCGACCGGATCCAGCTGGACCCTTGTTCGACCAGCATGACGAGCGCCAGGAGCATCAGGATGATGGTCAACGCCTCGTCGTAGTTGAACAGATCGAAGGCGACCTTCAGGTCGACCCCGATCCCGCCCGCACCCACCAGGCCAAGCGCCGCTGATCCGCGCACCGCCTTTTCCAGCGCAAAAAGCGAGGTGGCGGTGAAGGACGGCAAGCAGGCCGGAAAGACAGCCGAAAAGATGATCCCCATGCGGCTGGCCCCGATGGCACGCAGCGCGTCTTGCGGGCCGGTGTCGGCCTCTTCCATCGCTTCGGCAAAGAAGCGGCCGGCAAAGCCGATCTTGTCGACCATGATGGCCAGCACGCCCGCAGCGGGGCCAAGGCCCACCATGATAATGAAGAAGATGGCCCAGACCAGATCCGGGATGGTGCGGAACAGCGCGATCACCCCGCGCGCCGCGATGCGGACAAGCGGATGGGGCGATAGCCGATCGGTAGCCAGAATGGCGAAAGGCACGGCGAACAGCAGGCCAAGCGCAGCCCCCGCCACGGCCATTTGCAGGGTTTCCAGCATTTTCAGCGTGATCCGGTCGATCCGGCTGATGTCAGGCGGGAACATCTGCGCCAACAGGCCCGAAGGCGCGAACAGCCGTTCGATCCCCCGGCCCAGCGCATCCAGTTGCGGGGCGGTCGCCGCGATGCTGGAGACGACCAGCGCCAGCACCACGACAATGCCGATATATTCACCAATGCTGCGGTGTTCGAACCGGGGAAGTCTGACCGTTCCGTTTGCCATCGGGCTATTCCTGATGTTCGAAGAAACGCCGCAACAGCGCGGCATCGGTGCCCTGCGTCGGGCGGTCCATGACGATCTTGCCCTGTTGCAAGCCAAGAATGTGGTCCGAGAATTCCAGTGTGTGTTCCATGCGGTGCGAAATCACGATCAGGGTCAGCCCGTCCTGCCGGGCCAGCCCAGACAGCAGGCGCATGACTTCTTCGCCGGATTGCGGATCAAGGCTGGCATCGGGTTCATCGGCCAGGATGATGCGCGGGCGCTGCATCAGCATGCGGGCGATGGCCACGCGCTGTTGTTGGCCGCCAGACAGGCTGTCGACGCGTTGCAAGGCGCGATCGGCCAGCCCGACGCGGTCAAGGCTGTGCAAAGCCTCGGCGCGGACAGCATCCGGGGCGATGGATTGAAACCAGGCGCGGGGGCCGGACATGCGGGCCTGCACGCCGTGGACAACATTGGACAACGCGGAAAGACGGGGCACAAGGTTATGCTTTTGCCAGACCACACCCACCTGCGCCCGAAACGCCCGCAAGCCGCGCGGCGACAGCGACAGGACATCCTGGCCCAGCATCTGCACCCGCCCCGCCGACGGTTCGATCAGGCGGATCAGGCATTTCATCAGGGTGGATTTGCCGGACCCGTTGGCCCCGATCAGGGCCGTTGCCACGCCCGCCTTGACGGTGAAATCCAGTCCGGTCAACACCGCCCGCCCGTCAAAGGATTTGGCCAGTTGCGACACGGAAAGGACAGACCCCGCACCAGCGGGATCTGCCTTGGTATCGGCTGCGCGAAGTGGCGCGTTCATGCGCGGATCACTCGCCCACGAATTGGGTGAATTCGGTCACGCCGACGTTTTCAAACATCTTGCGGACATTGTCATAGTCCGCATCGGTGACCTGTGCGGTGAAGCTGCCACCAAGGTATTTTTCATTCTCTTCGGTCGTGGTGACGGCGGCGATCAGCTCTTCGCCATGTTCCGCAAAGGTGCGGCGCACGGTATCGACCACCTCGGCCGGGACTTTGGCAGAGGCGAGGAGAATGTCGTTCGGCAGTTCGGGGCCTTTAAGCAGGACGCGCAGCTTTTGATCGGGGAATGCCTCGGTCATCTGGTTGATATGCGTCAGGTTCAGGCCGATGGCGGCGATTTCGCCCTTGATCAGAGCTTCCATCGCAATGTTGCGCTTCAGGAATACGGGTTCGTAGTCGCGGGCATATTCCAGCCCGGCTTCGGCCAGGATGGTGGCGGGCGAAAGGTGCTGCGACGTGGACCCGATTTCACCAAAGGAAATCATCTGACCCTTCAGGTCTTCGGCAGACTGGATGGGCGAACTGTCAAGGACGACGATGTTGGAATAATAGTCGGGGCGGTTCCACGTCACCACGGGCTGTGCATCCAGACGGGCGTTGAACACCACATATTCGGCAGGGCCAGTGAGGACGAAATCGACCTGATCGGCGGCCATCGCCTCGACCGCTACGGTGCGACCGGAAACGGGGAAGAATTCGACCTTCAGGCCCGAGATCTTTTCGAACGCGTCCTTGAACGGCCCCATTTCGCGCTGCACCGCTTCGGCACCGTCAATATCGGTCACAGCAAAGCGGATGACCTCTTGCGCCGAGGCGAGGCTGGCGCCTGCAAGGGTTGCAAGGCCCAGGATACCGGCTTTCAGAATACGATTCATGATGTCCCCCATCGGATGCGATTGCGTTGATCCGGGGGGTAGGGCGCGAGGATGACAGCTGGATGAAGGTTCTGTTTACCAAGTGTAACGAAAGCGCGGCGTTACCTAAAATTCATGCGGCCGTTGCATTCAGTTATCTTTGCCGGATGCGCCCTGCTTTGATGCCATAGCCCGGCAGGCGGTGATCTGCGAACAGGCAATGGTCTGGCATCGGCAATCCGCCATTTGCGGGCCGGATCACGGCCGCAGCAGGGCGGTGATCCGGCGCTTGAGTTCAACGGTGTCGACAGTGGCTTCGGTATCCACCTCCACCCGTGGAAACCCCCCAAGCGGCGCAGCGCGCGCGGCCAGTGCGCGCAGTTCGGGGACATATTCCAACCCCGGATGCCCCGCAGGGCGGCTATTAGCGCGCGTTGCATAGCGGTCGGCGATGGTGTCGGGGCGGGCGTGGCACCAAACCTCGACAATCTGCACGGCACCTGCGCGAAGCAGACCTTCCTCCAGCAAGCTGCGCGGTTGAAAGCCGAACCATGCGTCGATCACCACGGTCGCATCGGGGGGGGATTGGGCGATCACGTCAAAAATCGCACGATAAGCGGCAATGCCATAGCGGCGGTTCGTCGGGCGATCGACCGGGGCAAATTCAGCGAGGAAGGGCGCCTTGACCGTGTCGAGCGACAGGACGGGCCAGCCCCCTGCCTTGGCGAGGGCATCGGCAATGCGGGATTTGCCGGAGGCCGGGACGCCGTTGACCAGAACCAGACGGCGGCCGCGTGGCAGGCTGGCCAAGGCGGCCCCAGTCACGCCTGCATCATCTTGCAGCGCGGCGGAAAGGACGGGTGCGTCAAACCAGGATTTCAGGGCCGGAACCGTGTTCAGCGCGGCCAGCGCCGCCGCCCCTGCCCCGCCACCGATCAGCACGACATCGGGCGCGGTGGCGGTGATCATCGTGTCGATCGCCGCGCGCAGTGGGCCGGCCCAGCGCGTGAGCACCTGCTGCGCACGTGAATCGGATGGGGCCATGCCAAGCAGGTCTTGCGCCTTGAGATGTGGGGGCAGACCGGCCTCAGTCAGATGCGTGGCAAAGGCGGTGCCGGAGCTTTCGGTTTCGACACAGCCGCGCCGCCCGCAGACGCAGGCCCGCCCGCCCGGAACGACAGTCAGATGGCCAAGCTGCCCTGCTGCGCTGCGCCCCCGCAGGATGCGGCCATGATCAAGGATCGCACCGCCGATGCCGGTGCCGATGGTGAACAGCACAACATTGCCATAACCACGCGCGGCACCTGCGCGGGACTCGCCCAGCAGGGCCATGCTGGCGTCATTGTCGATGGTGACGGGCAGACCGGTCGCTTTGGCAAGGCGGGCGGCAAAGGGAATGCGCGACAGATCGACATAGCCGCCTGACAAGGCAACCTGCCGGTCAAAATCCACCTGCCCCGGCACACCCGCGCCGATTGCGACGGTGTCGCTGTCGCGCAGTGCGGCGATCAGGTCGATACAGGTTTGCAGGCATCCTTCGGGGTTGCGGTCTGTCGGCACGGCGCGGCGATCCAGGATCGTGCCATCGGCGGCGATCCGCGCTGCGCGGATGTTGGTGCCGCCGATGTCGATGCCAATGGCATTTCCCTGCATGATCAGCCGCGCGGCATATGCCGCCCGATGACGGCCTGCAATTCGCGCAGGCGCGGCAGCGCGATGTTGGTCAGTCGGTCGCGCGTCACCGCACGGTCAAGCGAAATGCAGTCCTTCCACAAGGACCGCCCTGCAATCACCCCAGATGCGCCATTTGCCATTGCCGTCTCCACCTGCCCCAGAAAGGTGCCATGATCGACGCCCGCCGACAACACGGCCCAAGGCACATCACCGGCCATGCGGGTGATGTTGGCGCAGGCATCAGCGGTGCCGGGGAACGGGATTTTCAGCACCTTGGACCCGAGGTCCAGACAGATGCGCGACCCGCCTTCGATCAACGATGGAACCGCAGCGGCATGGGTGGCCTTGTCTTCGCCCGGCAGGGCATAGGTCAGGAATTCGACGACCAGAAGCAGGTCTTCGGCGGCGAAATCCGCGATGACCTGTTCCAACAACGCGATGTTTTCCACATTGGCGGCGGGAATGTCCGACCGGAGGTAGACCATGATCTTGCCGCCGGTGCCGCCCAGTTCGCGCACCCGCCGCGCGGTGATGCCGGGGACCAGTTTGGAGATGCGATACCCTTCTGGCGTGGTGGCGAAACCCGAATCGTCCAGCCCGATCAACAGCGCCGTCGACCGATGCAGATGGCCTTGGTCGATCATCGCAGGCAGGGCGCAAACCGGATCAACCAAAATCGCGGTGGCGTGGCGGGCAAGATAGGTTCCAATGTCGATCTTGGTATCACCCAACACATCGATACCGATCTTTGCCTGTTCTTCCGGCGTCGCAGCAAGCACCGTGCGCATACCGCCGCGCTGGTCGCAGGCCACCACCATCATCGCGCCATCATCGCCACAGATCATCTGATACCCGCGCCGTTCGGCTGTCGTCATCGCAGTCATGCCATTGCCTTTTCTGAATCGTTGCGCCCGGAAGGGTGCCGGAATATTGCCTTGCCACCGCAAGCCCATGATCATCGAGATTGCCACGGAACGCGAAGATGATATGGTGACAATCGCATGTAACACGTTGCAGAAAGGAATTGCAATCTGTCTCAGATCGCCTCCCCCGATGCGGGTGAAACCCGCGCGCTGATGCATATGGTGGCCAAGATGCATTACGAATCTGACCTGCCGCAGGTCCAGATTGCAAAGCAGCTTGGCGTTTCCACGGCGACCATCTCGCGCCTGTTGCAACGGGCGCGCAGCGAAGGGATTGTGCGGATCGAGGTCCGCGATCTGGTGGTGCCGGATGCGTTGGGCGCGCAGCTTGAACGGCAATTGGGCCTGCGGCGTGTGGCGGTCAGCGAATCTGCGCCAAGCGGGGTGGCAATGGCGCTGGCCGGGCCGCTGGGAACGATGTTGAAAACGGCGAATATGGCACCGGGATCGGTGCTGGCATTGGGGTGGGGCCGCACGATTCGCGCGGTGCTGGAGGCGGGTTTGCCGCAGATACCCGGCGTGATGGTGGTGCCGGCGACCGGCGGAATGTCACAGCATCAGGCGCATTTCCAGATCAACGAATTTGCCCGAATCGCAGCCGAGCAAATGGGCGGAACCGCGAATTTCCTGCATGCGCCGGTTCTGCCTAGCGCCGAATCGCGGGCGATGTTCCTTTCGGACCCGACCATCCTGCAAACGGTGGCCCTGTGGGACAGGATTGATGTGGCCGTGGTGGGCGTGGGCCTGCCCCATTCGCTGAACCCGCCAGAGGCCAGCGTCGCCACACCCGACGAACAGAAGATGTTGAACTGTGCCGGGGATGTCGTGCGGCATTATTTCGACGCGCAGGGAAACCCGATCGATTGGGATGGTGCGGACAGGTTGATTGCGGTGTCGCAAAGCCAACTTCAAAAGGCCCGCCTGTGTATTGGTGTGGCGGCGGGCGAGGCGAAGGCACCGTCCATCATCGGTGCAGCGCGTGCCAACCTGATCAATGCGCTGGTCACCGATTCCAACACGGCGCAGGCGGTTCTGCGGCTGCTTTCCGGGGCCGCCTGAACCGCTTTGCAAGTGCAGAAACGAATTGCTGCAAAAAATTGCTCTTGACGATTTGCCATTGCAGGCTTTCAGTTGTGCCACTGGAAACGAGGACGATGGACCTGCTGGGAGGCAGTCATGTCGGCCTCATCGGGAGGAGAAAACATGAAACGTCGTTCCATTCTGAGCGCCGCCGCCGTTGCATCCGTTGCCCTGACGATGGGCATGGGCAGCGCGCAGGCGCAGGACAAGAAATTCACCATTGCACTGATCCCCGGTCTGACCACGGACGCCTTCTACATCACCATGCAAAAGGGCGCGCAGGCCGCAGCCGATGCCTTGGGTGTGGAACTGGTGTTCCAGGGCGCACCCGATTTCAACCCGGTCACCCAGGTGCCGGTTCTGGACGCCGTCATTGCGCGGCAACCCGATGCCATCCTGATTGCGCCCACCGACACGACGCAGCTTATCGAGCCGCTGCGCAAGGCGCATGACGCGGGCATTCCGGTGATCACCGTCGATACATTCATCGGCACAGGCCAGTATCAGACTGGCGCCGGCGATGCCGATTTCCCGCTGGCCTATATCGCGTCCGACAACGTGTTGGGCGGCAAGATCGCCGCACGTGCGCTGGCGGCATCCATCGGCGGTGAGGGCAAGGTTTATGTGTCCAACGTAAAGCCGGGCATTTCCACCACAGACCAGCGTGAAGCCGGGTTCAAGCAGGCCATGGCCGAGGAATTCCCAAACATTACGGTTCTGGAAACCCAGTTCAACGACAACGACGCCAACAAGGCCGCATCGCAATTGCAGGGTGTTCTTGCACGGGAAACCGATCTGAAAGGCGTGTTCGGCGCGAACCTGTTTTCGGCACTTGGTGCGGCAAACGGCGTGCAGCAGGCGGGTCAGTCAGGCGTGATCCGGGTTGTCGCATTTGATGCGCCCGGTTCGATCGTGGACAACCTGTCGACCGGTCTGGTGGACGTGGCAATTGCCCAGCACCCGGCCGAGATCGGGTATTACGGTGTGGTGTCGGCCTTTGCACATCTGACAGGGAATTCGATCCCGGTCAGCATCGGGACGGGCTTTACCATCATCACCAAGGACAACGTCGCAGACCCGGAAATTGCGAAATACGTCTATTCCGAGTGATCGACCTTGGCCCCCGCGCCCGGTTGGGAGCGGGGGCCACCATCGGGTTTGAACCCTTCATGCAGGCTTTGGGGCTGCTGTCGCCACGGCATCCCGATCCAGACCACAGGACCATGACATGACCACCGAAGCGCCGGGACAGGCGGGGGGGCACATATCCCCACCCGCTGACCATGCCGAAAAAAGCCGCACCGTTGTGCAGCGCATTGCCGACCTGCGGGCCTGGCTGTTTCTTGCCGCCCTGATCATCGGGTTCGAGGTTTGGAGCCGTGTATCCTTTGGCGGCAGCTTCATCGTGAACCCCTACAACATCACGTCGATCGCCATTTTTGCAGTGGCACCGCTGTTATTGGCCACGGGTCAGACCTTTGTCATCATTTCGGGCGGGATCGACCTTTCGATGGGGTTCATCATGGGGTTGGCCGCTGTCGTGGCCGCCCATGTGATCAACTGGGCTACGCCAACGATGGGGATGCCGATGGCGGTGCTGTTCGGCGGATCGGTGGCGATACTCGTGGCGATGATCCCCGGCTGCGTGAACGGATTGCTGGTTTCGCGCCTGAATGTGCCGCCCTTTATCGGGACGTTGGGCATGTTCGGCGTGGCGCGGGGCGTGGCGTTCCTGCTGGCCAATGGCACGACCGTGCCGGTGCAGAATTCCTTTTTTTCGGCGCTGGGAAATGGCCGCATCCTTGGCATTCCGTGGATCATCATCGTGACGGCCATCTTTGTGCTGGTGATGCACTATCTGCTCAGCCAGACACGGTTCGGGCAGCATAACTATGCCATCGGCGCGAATGCGCAGGCGGCGCGGCGGGCGGGGATCGACATCCGGTCGCATCTTTTGCGGCTGTATATCCTTTCGGGCATCTGTGCCGGTCTGGCGGGCGTGCTTTATGCCGCACGGTTCAGCGCGGGCGCGGCGCAGGCGGGGGAACCCTTGCTGCTGGATTCCGTCGCCGCCGTGGTGATCGGCGGGGCCAGCCTGTTTGGCGGGTCCGGCACCATCCTGGGCACAGTTGCCGGGGCCTTTGTGATTGCCGTGATCCAATATGGGCTTGTGTTCATCAACGTCGAACCGTTCTGGCAGTTCATCTCTGTTGGCGTGGTCATCATCATTTCGGTCCTGATTGATCAGGCCCAGCGGCGCATCAGCGGGGGGCGGCAAAGTGAATGACATGACCCCCCTTCTGGAAGTGCGGAACCTGTCCAAGAATTTTGGCCCGGTGCAGGCGTTGAACGACCTGACGATGCATGTCGCCGCGGGCGAGGTGGTCGCGCTGGCCGGTGATAATGGCGCGGGCAAGACCACGCTGATCAAGGCGATTTCAGGCGTCTATCGCCCATCCTCCGGCAGCATTCGCCTTGGCGGTGAAGAGGTCAGCTTTTCATCGCCGCAAGAGGCGCGAGAGCGCGGGATCGAGACGATCTATCAGGATCTGGCGTTGGCCGATAACCTGTCGATCGGGGCGAACATCTTTCTGGGCCGAGAGCCGATGACAAAGCGGTTCGGGTTCTTGCCCGTGCTGGACCGAAAGAAAATGGCGCAGGCGGCCAAGGAAACGATGGCGCTGCTGGATTTTCACGTCAACCGGATGGAGGCGCCCGTTTCCAACTTTTCCGGCGGGCAGCGGCAAGCGGTTGCCATCGGACGGGCGGTGTATTGGAACGCGCGCATCCTGATCATGGATGAACCGACGGCTGCACTGGGTGTGCCCGAACAGCGCAAGGTAATTAGCCTGATCCACCAGCTTAAGGCACAGGGGCGCGGGGTGGTGTTCATTTCGCACAACTTGCAGGACATCTTTGCCGTGTCGGATCGGATTGTCGTGCTGCGCCGGGGGGTGATGGCAGGGGAACGCCGCATCGCAGACACCACCCATGACGAAGTGGTCAAGCTGATGATCGGGGGCTAGGGTCATGTCCACAGGTCCGGTCATCGGATCGCTGGGCGAATTGCTGGTGGAATTTGTCTGCACCGAACCGGATGGGCACAATCTGCGCCCATCCGCCTATCGCGGCCCATTTCCCAGCGGTGCGCCGGGCATTTTCATTGATCAGGCCGCCCGCACAGGTGCGCGGGCCATCTTTGCCGGGGCGGTGGGGATGGATGCCTTTGGCCAGGTGGTAATGGATCGGCTGGTCGCGGATGGCGTGTCAGACGGCCTTATCCGGCGCATCCCCGGCCTGCCCACCGGCACCGCCCATGTCAGCTATAACAGCGATGGCAGCCGGGATTTCGTGTTCAACATGGCAACCTCGGCCGCCGCGCATTTCCCCAAGGGGCGCGAGGCGATTGACAGGTTCCTGAAAGCCGGGACAAAGGTTCTGCATATCTCCGGCTCTGCCTTGGGTGACCCGGACATGCGGGGCGCGATTGCCGAGGTGGCCATTGCCCTGCATCAATCTGGCGTGGCGCTGTCCATCGACCCGAACATCCGCACGGAATTGATGGCGGATGCAGGCTATCTGGAGACGGTGCGGCATCTGATCGGGTTGGCTGCGTTTGTCCTGCCATCTGATGCTGATGCGGCTCTGTTATGGCCCGAAATGGCCTTTCAAGACTGGGCGCAGACATTGTCGGCACGGGTGGTGGCGTTGAAGCGGGGCGACAAGGGGGCCGTGGCGCTGGCGGGTGGTGTGCTGACCGATCTGCCCGCCTATCAAGTGCAGTTGGTAGACCCGACCGGGGCGGGCGATTGCTTTTGCGGCACCTTCGTCACGCTTTTGGCGGGCGGAATGCCGGTGCCCGATGCGCTGGCCCGTGCCGTGATCGCGGGGGGGCTGGCCGTCACCGCGCTTGGCCCGATGGAGGGTAACACCCCGCTGTCGCAGATCGAGGCACGGCTGACATGACCGCTTTGACCGACATTCTGGCGCGCAACCGGGCCGGTGTGGGGATAGGAATTGCCGCCTGGTGCACGGCCCACCCTGAAACGCTGTCGGCGGTTCTGGCCACTTATCGGAATGACATTGCGCCGATCCTGATAGAAGCCACCTGCAATCAGGTGAACCAGCAGGGCGGCTATACCGGAATGACCCCTGCCGCGTTTCGGCGGTTCATTCATGGGCTGGCGATTGCGCAGGGTGTTGATCCCACGCGGCTGATCCTTGGGGGCGATCATCTGGGGCCGAACCCTTGGCGCCATCTGCCCGCCGATCAGGCGATGGATCAGGCCCGCGCTATGGTGGCGGCCTATGTTCATGCGGGGTTTGACAAGATTCATATCGATGCATCAATGCCTTGCGGGGGGGAAACCCTGTCTGAGGCGCAGATGGCAGAGCGTGCCGCCGATCTGGCCACTGTCGCCGAGGCCGTCGCCGAGCGTCGCCCGCTGGCCTATGTCATCGGAACAGAGGTGCCGATACCGGGGGGAGAGACTGGTTTGGTTGCCGGCGTGCAAGTGACCACGCCCTTGGCGGCGCGGGCAACGGTTGATCTGCACCGCCATGCCTTTGCCAAGCGCGGCCTTGCATCGGTGATGGACCGGGTCGCCGCTGTGGTGGTGCAACCCGGTGTAGATTTCGGCAACAGCCAGATCATCCCTTTTGACCCGCCCGCTGCGGCAGACCTGTCGGCACTGGTTCCGGCGCTGAACGGCCCGGTGTTTGAAGCACATTCGACAGATTACCAATCCGCCAACGCCTTGCATGCACTGGTGCAGGGTCATTTCGCCATCCTGAAGGTTGGCCCGGAACTGACTTTTGCCTTCCGGCAGGCGATCCTTGCACTGGAACGGTTGGCGCATCTGATGGGTCTGCCCTCCGGGGTAGAGGACGCGCTGCGTGCCGCCATGACCGAGAACCCGCGCGACTGGCGTGCCTATGTTGATGCAGGCCCGGACGAGGCACAGATGATGATCTGGGGGCTGTCAGACCGTGTGCGGTATTACTGGCCCAAGCCTGCGGTGCAGGCGGCGCAACAGGCTTTGTTCGCCAGCCTGCGTGCGGCAAACCCGCCGCCCGGTCTTGTGGCACAGGTGACGGGCGGCCTTGCCTGCGTGACCGACACGGCCACCCTGCCCGAAACCATCATTCAATCCATGGTGGGGGCCGTCGTCGCCCGCTACCGCACCGCGACAGGAGAAGCCTATGCCGCCTAAGGAAAATCGTCTGCTGCGCGTGGGTGTTCTGGGATGTGGGCCGATTGCCCAGGCCGCGCATTTCGAAAGCTGCACAAAGGCACGGAATGCCAGCCTTTATGCCATCTGCGATGTTGCCGATGATCTGCGTGAACGGATGGCGGCCACCCATGCCCCAGACCGCCAGTTCAACGATTATGACGCGATGCTGGCCGACCCTGATCTGGAGGCGGTGATCATTGCGACATCCGATCCGTTCCACGTGCCCGCCGCACGCCGCGCGCTGGAGGCGGGCAAGCATGTGCTGTGCGAAAAGCCGTTGGCCACATCGGTGGAAGAGGCGGAAAGCCTGCGCGACATTGCCGCCAGTAGTGGCAAGGTGTTGCAGGTTGGGCATATGAAGCGGTTCGATCCCGGTTTGCAGGCGGCGAAAGCCTTTATCGACAAGGGCATGGGCCAGATGGTGGCGCTGAAGGCATGGTATTGCGACAGCACCCATCGCTATCCGATGACCGATGCCGTGCAGCCCTTGATGATCACCAGCAAGGCGGCACGCAAACCTGCGGACAACCCCAAGGCCGATCTGGACCGGTATTACATGCTGGCCCATGGCAGCCATCTGGTTGATACGGCGCGGCATTTTGCTGGCCCCGTCCGTGCCGTGGATGCGCGGCTGTCAAACCGGGCGGGGATACGCTGCTGGTTTGTGGATGTGGAGTTTGAGAATGGCACCCTTGGCCATCTGGACCTGACGGTTGCCGTGCGGATGGATTGGCATGAGGGGTTCCAGATTTATGGTGAAAACGGGTCCATCATCGGGAAAACCTACAACCCGTGGTATTACAAATCATCCGAGGTCGACATCTTTCACGAATCCGATGGCACCACCCGCCGGGTGCTGGGCGCGGACGGGCATTTCTATCGCCGTCAGTTGGAAGGCTTTGCCGATGTCGTGCTGAACGGCGCGGCGATGGAGGGAGCGGGGCTGGAGGATGGCATCGCGTCGGTCCGTGCAATGGTGGCGATTGCGCAATCCGCGCGCAGCGGGCGGCCCGTGCGGCTGGATCAGGCACAGGGTCCGGTGTGATGCGGCTGGGGATATTCGCAAAGACATTTCCGGGCAGTGATCCGGCAACGGTCATGACGGCGGCCCGCGCGGCGGGCTTTGATGCGGTGCAATACAACATGGCTTGTTCCGGCCTGCCTGCCATGCCGGATGCCATTCCGGATCAGATCATCGCGGATATCGCGGCGGCATCCGTGGCGACGGGCGTGAAAGTGGCCGCTGTTTCAGGGACTTACAACATGATCCACCCAGATCCCGCCGTCCGGGCAACTGGTTTGCGGCGTCTGGGGGTGTTGCTTGATCGTGCAGCGGCGATGGGAACCGGGATGGTCACCCTTTGCACCGGAAGCCGGGATGCGACCGATCAGTGGCGGCATCATCCCGACAACCAGACGCCCGAGGCGTGGCGTGATCTTTTGGATGAGATGGCAAAGGCTTGCACGTTGGCCGAGGCGCGGGGGGTGCGGCTGGGGATTGAGCCGGAACTGGCCAATGTGGTGGACAGCGCGGCAAGTGCGCGCCGTTTGCTGGACAGCCTGCAAAGCCCGGCGCTGGCCATTGTGCTGGACCCGGCGAACCTGTTTGAACAGGCCACCGACCGCAATCGGATTATTGAGTTGGCCATAGACCTGCTGGCGGATCGTATTGTGATGGCCCATGCGAAGGACCGCCATGCCGATGGCCGTTTTGCTACGGCGGGTCAGGGCGTGGTCGATTTTACCCGATTCGTCAGACACTTGCAGGCCGCTGGTTTTGATGGCGATCTGGTCACACACGGCCTTTTGGCCGGGGAAGCACCCGGCGTTGCCGCCCATTTGCGGGCTTGCGGGGCATGACCAGCCCGACCCCCTGGACCACGACCAATGGCCTGACGCTGGCCTTGCATGACGCGGGGGGGGATGGGGTTCCGGTGATCTTTCAGCATGGTCTGTGCGGCGATGCGCGCCAGACGAGAGAGGCCTTTCCGCCCGACCCGCGCTTTCGCCTCATCACGCTGGAATGCCGGGGGCATGGGGGTTCGACGTTTGACGACAGCCCTTCGTTGGCCAAATTTACCAAGGATATCGAGGCTTTGGCCGAAACGATGGGGCGGCCTGTCGTGGTGGGTGGGATTTCGATGGGAGCGGCGATTGCGCTGCGCCTTGCGGTCAGGCGGCCGGATCTGGTGGCGGGGTTGATCCTGGTGCGGCCCGCCTGGGATACCGGGGCGGAGGCACCGGCCAACCTTGCCCCGAATGCCGAGGTGGGTGCGGTGTTGCAGCGCCTGCCTGTGGCAGAGGCGCGGGAGGCGTTTCTTGCGTCGCCCACGGCCGCGATTCTGCGCGAGATGTCGCCAGATAACCTGTTGTCTCTGATGGGATTTTTTGCCCGTGAGCCGATTTCACAGACGGCGATCCTGCTGACCGCGCTGGGGAATGAGCCGCTTGGCGTGACGGATGGCGATCTTGCGGCGGTGCGTATGCCGGTGCTGGTTTGCGCCACGGGCGAAGATGCGATCCATCCGGCGGCGTTGGCCGAAGGGTTGGCTGCGCGCATCCCGGAGGCGGAATTGTGCCATCTGCCGCCCAAGGGCCGGGACAAAGCGGCCCATATCGCCACGCTTCACACCAAAATAACTGCTTTTCTTACAAGGACTTGACCAACATGAACCGCCCTGCCGCCGACTGGATGAACCACCTGCCGACCGACCGTTTGATTGCCGAATTCTCTGTCTGGTCTGCCGATCTGGTGCGACTGGCGGATGATATGGCGCGGATCCGGCCTCACGCCGACATTCTGCATATTGATGTGGCGGATGGGGTGTTTGCGCCAAGTTTCCTTTTCTTTCCAGACCTTGTGGCGCGAATCCGGGCCGTATCGGACCTGCCGATCCATGTGCATCTGATGGTGGATGATGCGGTGCTGCTGTCACAGATCGACCAGTTTGCCGAGGCGGGCAGTGATCTGATCAGCCTGCACGTGGAAAATGCCGCGGTAGCAGGGGCGGCGTTGGACCGGATCGCCGCGCATGGGATCAGGGCGGGGATGGTTCTGCGGGTGGAAACCCCGGTAGGACAGGCCGCGCCCTGGCTGCAACGCATTGATATGCTGACGCTTCTTGGAACCGCCATCGGGGTGAAGGGACAAGGGTTGAACCCTGCCGCGACCGATAGGCTGCAAACGGCGGCGGGGTTGATTGCAGCCGCCGGGCGGCGGGTGGTTTTGGCGGCGGATGGCGGAATTCGGGACACGACCGTTCCCTTGTTGCGGGCGGCGGGCGCGGAAACGGTGGTGCTGGGGTCGCTGGCTTTTGGGGCCGAAGATCTGGGGGCGCGGATGGCGTGGCTGCGGGATCTGGGATGAAGCGGCGGTTTGACCGTCAAGCCATTGAGAACGCCGTGTAAATTCTGCAAGAATGGACGGATTGGTGGTGCCGCTGACGGTGCAGACGGCCAGTGCAGCAAACTGTATGCACGCGGCGCGCGGTGATAGGGCGTTAACCACGACGCATCGAATCGCTTGGAGGTTGCCCCATGCATCCCAATTCCGCCTTTCGCGGCACCGGCCGTGACGAAAACCTGGCCTTTGCACAGGCGCGTGGCTTTGGGATGCTGTGCATCAATGGCGCGGATGGCCCGGTGGCGGCGCATGTGCCGTTTGTGATTTTGCCGGATGGCGCGGTCGAGGTGCATCTGGCCCGGTCGAATGCCATTGCGCGGGCGGCGCTGCCTGCGGCTGCATTGCTCGCGGTGCAGGGACCGGATGCCTATATCTCTCCCGATTGGTATGGGGTGCCGGATCAGGTGCCGACGTGGAATTACGTGGCCGTGCATCTGCGCGGGGTGCTGCATCCGATGCCTGATGCGGGACTGGAGCCGCAGGTGGATGCGCTGACCGAAGAATTCGAGGGGCGGCTGGCGGGCAAGCGGCCCTGGACCAAGGCCAAGATGGGCGAAGGGGTGATGGCGCGGATGATGCGGGGCATCCTGCCATTCCGGCTGGAAGTGACGGCGGTCGACGGGACATGGAAGTTGAACCAGAACAAGACGCCCGAAGCGCGGGCCGGGGTGATTGCCGCGCTGGAGGCGCAGGGCGGGATGGCGGCCGAGATCGCGGGTTTGATGCGGCGGCTAGGGTGAGGGCGGAATTTGACGCAAATTCCGGTGCGGTTTCTGCGTCAGAAACCACCTTGCGGGGCAGTTGATGGCGTGGCTAGGGTCGCGGCAACTGTTCTGCGGAGGGTTCTGCCATGCGTCTCTATTTTTCGCCCACCTCGCCCTATGTGCGCAAGGTGATGGTCCTGCTGCATGAAACGGGGCAGATTGGGGATGTGGAGCTGATCACCGGATCGGGCAACCCGGTTGATCCCGGCACGGCCCCGCTGGACGCCAACCCCTTGGGCAAGGTGCCGGCGCTGGAAAGGCCGGATGGGCCTGCGCTGTATGACAGCCGGGTGATCTGTGCCTATCTGGATGCGCGGGCCAATGGCGGCGCGGGTGCGGGGCTGTATCCGCACGGCGCCCGCCAGTGGGACACGTTGACCGTGGAGGCGACGGGAGACGGCATTCTGGATGCCGCGCTGTTGATGGTTTACGAGGGGCGCATCCGGCCAGAACCGCTGCGCTATGCGCCCTGGGTCGAGGGGCAATGGGCCAAGGTGGACCGGGCGCTGGATGCGCTGGAGACGCGGTGGATGGCGCATCTGGACGGGCCGCTGGACGCTGGGCAGATCGCCGTGGGCTGTGCGCTTGCCTATCTGGATTTCCGCCATGAGGCGCGGGGCTGGCGCAACGGGCGGCCGCATCTGGCGGCGTGGTTCGCGGCCTTTGCGGCGCGCCCATCCATGCAGGCGACCGTGCCGGAGTAGGCGAGCGTGACCCTGCCTTGGGGTGAGTTCGCCGCTGTCTGGCTGTTTCTGGCGGCGAATGTCGCATCCCCTGGACCGAATGTGTTGAACACCGTGGCGCTGGCGCTGGGGTCGGGGCGGGCGGCGGGGTTCGGGTCGGCCACTGGCGTAGGGCTGGGCATAGGGCTGTGGTGTCTGGGCATGGTGCTGGGGGTGGCGGCGCTGCTGACGGTGGTGCCGGGGGCGGCGCGGGCAATGACATGGGCGGCGGTGGGTTTGCTTTTGTGGTTTGCGTTCCGCTATGGCCGGGCCGCGCTGCGCGGGTATCAGGCGCGGGGCATGGCTGCGCCACAGGGGCAGGACGGGGCGGGGTTTGGCACCGGGTTTCGGCGGGCGCTGGCGGTGAATGCGGTGAACCCCAAGGCGCTGACCAGTTGGCTGGCTGTGCTGGCGATGTTTCCGGTGGCACAGGCCCAGGCGGGGGATGTGGTGCTGCTTTGTGCGGGTGCCTGTGCCCTGTCTTTTGCGATTCACGGAATTTACGTGATTCTCTTTTCTACTGCCCCGGCCTTGCGGATTTATCTGCGGGTGGGTTGGTTGTTGCAGGCGGCGGCGGCGGTTCTGTTCACGGTTTTTGCGCTACGACTTGTCGCAGGGGCTTGAGCCGGGTCGGATGCGACCCAGACTCCGGAAGTGGAAACCGCGCCCGGCGTGCCACAGCGCGTGATTTCCTTGGCCTTTCGGCAAGGATGCGCCCGTTTGTCCGCTGGACGATCTGGTGCGACCGGTCTAAAAGCCGCCGGGCAAGGCTGCGGGTGACCGCGGCCCCTATTGAATTACGGGTCGCGGGACTTCCCCGCGCCTCTGGAAGGGAGAAGATCTCGTGTCCCACGCTGACGACACCGCAGGTACCCGGCGGGATTTCCTGTATTATGCCACGGCAGGGGCCGGTGCGGTTGCCACGGGCGCCGCTGTCTGGCCGCTGGTCAACCAGATGAACCCCTCGGCCGACGTGCAGGCCCTTGCGTCGATTTTCGTCGATGTGTCGGGTGTTGAGGTTGGCACGCAATTGACGGTGAAATATCTGGGCAAACCGGTATTCATTCGCCGCCGTTCACCGGAAGAGATCGAGGCGGCGCGTGCGGTTGCGCTGTCCGAATTGCCGGACGCGATGTCGGAGAACCCGAACAAGCCGGACAGCGATGCCAGCGACGAGAACCGCACGCTGGATGAGGCGGGCGAGTGGCTGGTGATGGTTGGCGTTTGCACCCATCTGGGCTGTGTGCCGATCGGCGACGGGTCGGGCGATTTCGGCGGGTGGTTCTGCCCCTGCCACGGGTCGCACTATGACAGCGCCGGACGTATTCGCCGTGGCCCGGCGCCGCGCAATCTGGACATCCCGATTGCATCCTTTGTTGACGAATCCACGATCAAGCTTGGGTAAGGAACAGACAGATGGCTGGAATTCCGCACGACCATTACGAGCCCAAGACGGGCGGCGAGAAGTGGCTGCACAAGCGTCTGCCCATTGTCGGGCTGATGTATGACACCTTGATGCTGCCGACGCCAAAGAACCTGAACTGGATGTGGATCTGGGGCATTGTCCTGACCTTCTGTCTGGCGTTGCAGATCATCACCGGGATCGTTCTGGTGATGCATTACACGCCGCATGTGGACTATGCCTTTGCGTCGGTCGAACACATCATGCGCAACGTGAATGGCGGCTACATGATCCGCTATCTGCATCAGAACGGCGCGTCGCTGTTCTTTGTTGCCGTGTATCTGCACATCTTCCGCGGCCTTTATTACGGGTCTTACAAGGCCCCGCGTGAGGTGACGTGGATCATCGGGATGCTGATTTACCTGCTTATGATGGGCACGGCCTTTATGGGCTATGTGTTGCCTTGGGGGCAGATGTCGTTCTGGGGCGCTACGGTGATCACCGGTCTGTTCGGCGCGATCCCCGGCGTGGGGACGGCGATCCAGACCTGGCTGCTGGGCGGGCCTGCGGTGGACAATGCCACGCTGAACCGCTTCTTCAGCCTACATTACCTGCTGCCTTTCGTGATTGCCGGTCTGGTGGCCGTGCATATCTGGGCCTTCCACACCACCGGCAACAACAACCCGACCGGGGTTGAGGTGCGCCGCACGTCCAAGGAAGAAGCGGCCAAGGATACCGTGCCGTTCTGGCCGTATTACGTGATCAAGGATCTGTTCGCGCTGGCGATCATCCTGGCGGTGTTCTTTGCGGTCGTGGGCTTCATGCCCAACTACCTTGGCCACCCCGACAACTATATCGAGGCGAACGCGCTGGCGACGCCTGCGCATATCGTGCCGGAATGGTACTTCCTGCCGTTCTACGCCATCCTGCGCGCCTTTACGGCGGATGTGTGGGTGGTTATCGCGGCGGAATGGATCACCTTCGGGATCGTGGATGCCAAGTTCTTTGGCGTGATTGCGATGTTCGGGGCGATTGCGGTTATGGCGCTGGCGCCGTGGCTGGACACATCTTCGGTGCGGTCGGGCCGCTATCGCCCGATGTTCAAGTGGTGGTTTGCGCTGCTGGCCGTGGACTTCATGGTGCTGATGTGGGTGGGTGCCATGCCCGCAGAAGAACCCTATGCAACGATTTCGCTGATCGCGTCGGCCTATTGGTTCGCCTATTTTCTGGTGATCCTGCCGCTGATGGGCGTGATCGAGAAGCCGCTGCCGCAGCCGGCCACGATCGAGGATGATTTCAACGCGCACTACGGCAAGCATGGCGGCGGTTCGGGCGGCAACGCCATCGCGCAGCCGGCCGAGTGAGAAGGGAACTGAGAAGATGATCAGGAAAATCGCACTCAGCACCGCTGCCGTTCTGGCGTTGTCCTCTGGGGCGGCGCTGGCGGCTGGCGGTCACAGCGAAATCACCGATGTGAACTTTGCCCATGAAGGGCCGTTCGGTCGGTTCGACCAATTCCAGCTTCAGCGCGGGTTGCAGGTCTATACCGAGGTGTGTTCCGCCTGCCACGGGCTGCGCTATGTGCCGATCCGCACATTGGCCGATGAAGGTGGACCGCAACTGCCGGAAGATCAGGTGCGGGCCTATGCCGCACAGTTCACCGTGACGGACGCCGAAACCGGCGAGGACCGCGAAGGCGTGCCGACCGATCATTTCCCGATGTCGGGGCTGGAAGGAGCGCCGGACCTTTCGCTGATGACGAAGGCGCGGGCGGGGTTCCACGGGCCTTACGGCACGGGGATGAGCCAGCTTTTCAACGGCATGGGCGGGGCGGAATACATGTATTCCATCCTGACGCATTACGAGGAAAACCCGGAATGCGCGCCCGACGGGATTGACGGGTTCTACTACAACACCGCCTTCCCGAATGGCGGCGTGCCCGATAGCTGCAAGGATGACCACGGCGTGTCGACCGTTCCGGGAAGCTGGATCGCAATGCCAGAGCCGCTGGCAGATGATCTGGTGACCTATGCCGATGGCACGGCCGCGACCACCAGCCAGATGGCCGAGGATGTGTCGTCGTTCCTGATGTGGGCGGCGGAGCCGAAATTGATGGATCGCCGCGAGGCGGGCTTCAAGGCGGTGATCTTCCTGACGATCCTTGCGTCGCTGCTTTACCTGACCAACAAGCGGATCTGGGCAGGCGTAAAGGGCAAATCGGCCTGATCTTTCTGACGGGTCTGATGTTCTGGAAACCCCGCCACTGGCGGGGTTTTCCTTTTGCAGCGCGGATGCGGCGCGAATTTTCTGCGAAGATGCGACTTTGGGTAATGTGGGCAACTGCGCATTGGGGGCTTGCGTGAAACCGCCATCGGATTTTTCGCAGAAAAATCGTGACCGTGGGCCTGCGGCGCTGCGGATGCTTGGCCTTGGCGGCGCAAGTGTGTAATCACGGGGCAAAGTGGATTGGAGAGCCGGACATGAACAAACTTGTCACCATTTATGGCGGGTCGGGGTTCGTTGGGCGGTATATTGCACGCCGCATGGCCAAAGAGGGGTGGCGGGTCCGCGTGGCCGTGCGCCGCCCGAACGAAGCGCTGTTCGTGAAACCCTATGGTGTGGTGGGTCAGGTTGAACCGGTCGTCTGCAACATCCGTGACGATGCGTCGGTTCGTGCGGCGATGCGGGGGGCAGATGCGGTGGTGAACTGCGTGGGCATCCTGAACCGGTCGGGCAAGAATACCTTTGACGCGGTGCAGGCTGATGGCGCCGCGCGTATTGCGCGGATCGCGGCCCAAGAGGGGGTGGGCCGGATGGTTCACCTGTCCTCCATCGGGGCGGATGCGGAAAGCGCGTCCGTTTATCAGCAGACGAAGGCCGCAGGTGAAGCCGCGGTTCTGGCGGCGTTTCCGGGGGCGATGATCCTGCGCCCGTCGATCATCTTTGGCAATGAGGACGGGTTCTTTAACCGGTTCGCCGCGATGACGCGGTTCGGGCCGGTGTTGCCGGTGGTGGGGGCTGATACGCGGTTTCAGCCGGTTTATGTGGATGATGTGGCACAGGCCGCGGTGAAGGGGATCACCGGGGCGGCAGCGCCGGGGATTTATGAACTGGGCGGGCCGGACGTGGCGACGTTCCGGGAATTGATGCAGACCATGCTTGCGGTGATCCGTCGGCGGCGGCTGATTGTGAACATCCCGTTCTTTGCCGCATCCATCATGGGTTGGGGGCTGGATCTGGTGCAGACGCTGTCATTGGGGTTGATTTCCAACGGGATGATTACGCGCGATCAGGTGCGCAATCTGAAGGCCGACAATGTGGTGGCCCCCGGCGCGCAGGGTTTTGAGGCGCTGGGCATCACGCCGACGGCGATGGCGCCGGTGCTGCCGGAATACCTGTGGCGCTATCGCCCATCCGGGCAGTATGCGGCGATCAAGGAATCGGCCAAGAACCTGCGGAAGGTGTGATCCGATGCGTGCGGTGCTGGCCCTGATGGTGATGGCCGGGGCCGCGGGGACGCAGGCGATGGCGCAGGACGGGCCGGATTTCGCGGCTGTCGGGGCGTTGTTTGCCGATCGCTGCGTGATGTGCCATTCGGGCGATGATGCGCCGCTGGGCCTGCGGCTGGACAGCCATGCCGGGGTGATGGCCGGCAGCGAGAACGGGCCTGTGGTGATTGCCGGGAATGCGGGCAGCCCGCTTTTGCAACGTCTGCGCGGCGAGGCCGAGCCGCAGATGCCATTGGATGGGCCGCCGTTTTTGTCCGATGATGAGATCCGGCTGGTATCGGATTGGGTGGCCGCAGGAATGCCAGAGGGGGCGGCGACGGTGGCCCCCCTGCCCGCTCGGGTGCGCCCGGCCCCCGGTGAGGATGTCCTTTGGCCGGATGTGGAGCCGATCTTTCTAAAGACCTGTGTGAAATGCCATTCGGACAATTCCAAGGTTGGTGGCCCGCCTGAGGGGCTGCGGCTGGATACGCTGGCGCATGTTCTGGCGTCGGATGAGCGGGTGGCGGTGGTGCCGGGCAACCCGGAAATGTCAGAGATCTGGCGGCGGATTACGGGGCTGGCCGATCCGCGGATGCCGTTCGACGGGCCGCCCTGGGTGCCGGAGGAGGATATTCGGCTGATCCGGGACTGGATCGCGCAGGGTGCGCGGGATGCGGATGGCGTGGCGGCGGCGGTCCCGGTGGGGGCGCGGGTGCGGTTGCGCGGCGTGTTGACCGGCGAGAACGAGATTGACGGCGCGGGGTTCATCGTGGATGGCGGCACGCGGGTCGACGATCCGCCGCGCATCGGGGATGAGGCCGAGATGCGCGGAGAAGTGCAGGCCGATGGCAGCGTGCGCGCAACACGGCTGCGCGACCGGTAAGGAAAAGATCACATGGACAATACGCTGGTGGCCGCCCTTTTGGGCCTGATCGAAGGGCTGACCGAGTTCATTCCCGTATCGTCGACCGGGCATCTGCTGCTGGCGGGGCATTTCATGGGGTTTGACAGCCCCGGACGGACCTTCGAGGTGGTGATCCAACTTGGCGCTGTGCTGGCGATCCTGACGGTTTATGCGGGCAAGCTGTGGAAGGTGGCGTCGACCATGCACAGCGATCCGGCGGCGGCGCGGTTTGTCGCGTCGGTTCTGCTGGCGTTTTTCCCGGCCGTGGTGATCGGGGTTCTGGCGCATGACGTGATCAAGACGGTGCTGTTCGAGACGCCCGTGCTGATTGCGGTGATGTTGATTCTGGGCGGGTTCGTGCTGCTGATGATTGACCGGGTGGCGCCAGAGCCGGTGCATCAAGAGGCGATGGCGCTGCCTTTGGGGAAGGCGCTGATCATCGGGGTGATCCAATGTCTGGCGATGGTGCCGGGGGTAAGCCGGTCGGGGGCGACAATCGTTGGCGCGCGGATGTTGGGGGTGGGAAAGCGGGCATCGGCCGAGTTTTCGTTCTTTCTGTCGATGCCGACGATGGCCGGGGCCTTTGCCTATGACCTGTGGAAAAGCCGGGATATGCTGGATTTTTCGGCGGTGGTGGATATTGGCGTGGGCTTTGCGCTGGCGTTTCTGTCGGCGGTGCTTGTGGTGCGCTGGACGCTGGATTTTGTAAGCCGGAACGGGTTTGCGGTGTTCGGCTGGTGGCGAATCATTGTGGGTTCGGGGGCGTTGATCCTGCTTTGGTTGGGGTTCTAGGCAAGATCGGAACGTGTGCTGACCTAATTTTGTGAAAATTGGGCAGTATTTTTGACCTAGCTTTGGGAAAAGCGCATAATAGGTCACGTATGCTGACTTTTATTCGCCCCGCAGGCAAAGTAAGAAGGCGCACCCGAGATAAGCCGGATGAGAGGGCGCCTCATGGCAAAGAACCGCATGCTTCAGTTCGTGACCGTGGGCAAGGAGACGCCCGAAAAGCGGCCAGCCAATCTGCGGGCGCATGATTTCCACGAAATTTACCGGGAATATGCCGCCGAAAAGGCCGCCGAACAGGCAGGCCGGTGCAGCCAATGCGGCGTACCCTATTGCCAATCGCATTGCCCGTTGCACAACAACATTCCTGACTGGCTGCGCCTAACCGCCGAGGGGCGTTTGCAGGAAGCGTATGAAATTTCGCAGGCCACCAACACTTTCCCCGAAATCTGCGGCCGCATCTGCCCGCAGGACCGGCTGTGCGAAGGCAATTGCGTGATCGAACAATCCGGCCACGGGACGGTGACGATCGGATCGGTCGAGAAATACATCACGGATACGGCATGGGAGAATGGCTGGGTGCAGCCGATCCGCCCCCATGCCGAGCGGACGGAGTCGGTGGGGATCATCGGCGCGGGTCCGGGGGGTTTGGCGGCGGCGGATATGCTGCGGCGGCGCGGTGTGCAGGTGACGGTGTATGATCGGCATGACCGGGCGGGTGGCTTGCTGACCTATGGGATCCCGGGGTTCAAGCTGGAAAAGCCCGTGGTGATGCAGCGGATTGCGCAACTGGAAGAGGCCGGGGTTCAGTTCGTGCTGAATTGCGCGGTGGGCGTGGATATCAGCTTTGACGCCATCCGGGGGCAGCATGATGCGGTGCTGATCGCCACGGGGGTTTATAAGGCGCGCGACATTTCCGCCCCCGGCGTGGGCGCGGCGGGGATCGTGAAGGCGCTGGATTATCTGACGGCGTCGAACCGCAAGAGTTTTGGCGATGATGTGCCGGAATTTGACAGCGGCGAGTTGAACGCCGAGGGCAAGCGCGTGGTGGTGATCGGCGGCGGTGATACGGCGATGGACTGTGTGCGGACGGCAATCCGGCAAGGCGCGACATCGGTTAAATGCCTGTATCGGCGCGACCGGGCGAACATGCCGGGGTCGCAGCGCGAGGTGCAGAATGCCGAGGAAGAGGGCGTGGAGTTTGTCTGGCTGACCGCGCCGAAAGGGTTTACCGGCGGCGCGGCGGTGGAAGGCGTGATCGTGCAGCGCATGCGTCTGGGCGCGCCCGATGCGACGGGGCGGCAATCGCCGGAGATCATCGAGGGCGGGGATTACGTGGAGCCTGCCGATCTTGTGGTGCAGGCGCTGGGGTTCGAGCCGGAGGAGATTCCGGCGCTTTGGGGGGTGCCGGAACTGGCTGTCACGCGGTGGGGCACGATCAAGGCCGATTTCCGCACGCATGAGACAAGCCTGCCAGGGGTTTACGGCGTGGGCGACATCGTGCGCGGGGCTTCGCTGGTGGTTTGGGCGATCCGCGACGGGCGCGAGGCGGCAGAGGCCATTCTGGAATACCTGGAACAGCCTGCGCAGGTTGCCGCGGAGTGATGCTGTGATGGTGGCGGGCAGCGACGATTTGGTCAGTTTGGCGGGCGGGGCAGAGGCCCCTGCCCTGCCGCGGCTGGACATTCCGTTGCTGCGCAAGGATCGGCGGCTGTGGGTGTGGTGGCACAAGGGCACAAGTCGGCGGCTGGTGGTGGTGTTTTCATCGGTCGGTCACGGGCCGGAGACGCCGCCGGTGTTGGAATTCGCGCAGAGCGCGACGGCCGGGGGGCGCGATTCGGCAGTGTTTATCGGCGATCCGCAGCGGACATGGTTGAACGCGCCGCAGTTGATTGAAGAAATCGTCGAGGTGATCGAGGCTGCGCGGGATGAAATTGGCGCGACCGAGACCGTGACGCTGGGCTATTCGATGGGCGGGTTTGCGGCGCTGGTGATCGGGGGATTTGTGCCGGTTCATGTGGCGCTGGCCTTTTCGCCACAAATGTCGATCGACCCGGCGCTGGTGCCGGATGAGGGGCGGTGGAAACGCTATCGCCGCCGGATCGGGGCGCTGCGTATCCGCTGTGCGACCGACCATATGTCTGCGGAGACAGAGCATACCATCATCATGGGATCATCCCGGCTGGAAAAACCGCAGGTGCGGCTGTTGCCGCGGACGGCCAATGTCGCCACCCATTTTCTGCCGGGGACGCAGCATGACACGGCCCCCCGGATCAAGATGGCGGGGCTGTTGCCCGATGTGCTGGACCATGCCTTTTCACGGCGGAGCGGGGCGCTTGGTGCCTTGTTGTCGCAAAGATTGAATGCCCGCAGCAAAGGATTTGCCGCATGATCCGTGTTGTTCTGCCGCTGTTGCCCGTCCTTCTGGGCCTTGCCTCGCCGGTAATGGCGTCGTCGTTTGTTGCGCCGGAGGGTTGCACAACCTTCATGACGGTGCAGGCCAAGGGATGCCGGGTGTCGAACCATTACAAATGCACCGCCGATGCGCCCGGTGATCAATGGCGGGCGGATTTCGACCAGGAAGGGCCGTTCTTCATGTCGCGCATCGACAGCGAGGCGCAGTGGGTGGAGAGCTTTGAGATCGACCCGCCGGTGCGGCAGACGCTGGACCCGAACCCCGCCGATCCGGCATCGTTTTCCGAATTGCTGGCGACGGGGAATGACAATTACATCTTTGGCCTGTCGGATGACACGGGCGAGCGCACAAAGGTGCGCGGGGGCGACCGGCTGACCGGGCGGCAGGTGGTGATTGACGGGATCACCTTGCAGGAAACCGAGTTCAATTTCAGCGAAACCGACATGGGCGGCACAGTGCTGCGCCGGTCGCGCGGGAACGAATACATTCACCCGGAATGGCGGCTGTTCTTTTCCGGCCCATCCCAATGGGATGGCGGCGACGGGACTTATCTGCCGCTGGATGGCAGCCCGGTTCAGTTCATCTTTCCGGGCGAGCCTGGATTTGCCAGCACCCAACCCCTGTTCGACTGCGACGCCGTGATGTCGTCGTTGCAGACTTTGCCCAAGCTGTAAGGAGGCCCGAGCCATGACGATCTATGATGATGCCTGGGTGAAGGCCGAAGAAGCCAAGCGCGCCTGGCTGGATGCGAACGGGCTGTACAAGGCCGATGACGAACATTCGTCCTGCGGCGTGGGGCTGGTGGTCGCGGTCAGCGGCAAGCCGTCGCGCAAGGTGGTGCAGGCGGGGATCGACGCGCTGAAGGCGATCTGGCACCGGGGGGCGGTGGATGCGGATGGCAAGACCGGCGATGGCGCAGGCATCCATGTGCAGATCCCGGTGAAGTTTTTCTATGATGTGGTGCGGCGGACCGGGCATGAGCCGGACCAGAACAAGCTGATCGCCGTGGGGCAGGTATTCCTGCCGCGCACGGATTTTGGCGCGCAAGAGCGGTGCCGGACCATCGTGGAAACCGAAGTGCTGCGGATGGGCCATTACATTTATGGCTGGCGGCATGTGCCGGTGAATACCGAAGTGCTGGGTGAAAAGGCCAATGCGACGCGGCCCGAGATCGAGCAGATCCTGATCCGCTGTGAGAAGGACATTGATAACGAACAGTTCGAGCGCGAGCTGTATATCATCCGCCGCCGGATCGAGAAGGCGGCATTGGCGGCGCAGATTCAGGGGCTGTATCTGTGTTCGCTGTCATGCCGCAGCATCATCTACAAGGGCATGATGTTGGCCGAGCAGGTGGCGGTGTTCTATCCTGACCTGATGGATGAGCGGTTTGAATCCGCCTTTGCGATTTATCACCAACGCTATTCCACCAACACCTTCCCGCAATGGTGGCTGGCGCAGCCGTTCCGCATGCTGGCCCATAACGGCGAGATCAATACGCTGAAGGGCAACGTCAACTGGATGCGGAGCCATGAGATCCGCATGGCATCCAACAACTTTGGCGAGGCGGCCGAGGATATAAAGCCGATCATCCCGTCAGGGACGAGCGACAGCGGCGCGCTGGATGCGGTGTTCGAGGTGCTGGTGCGGTCGGGGCGGTCTGCGCCGATGGCCAAGACGATGCTGGTGCCGGAAGCGTGGTCAAAGACCACGACCGACATGCCGCAGGCCTGGGCGGATATGTATGCCTATTGCAACAGCGTGATGGAACCGTGGGACGGGCCTGCCGCGCTGGCCATGACGGATGGGCGCTGGGTCTGTGGCGGGTTGGACCGGAACGGGCTGCGGCCAATGCGCTATGTCATCACCGGCGACGGGTTGCTGATCGCGGGGTCCGAGGCCGGGATGGTGCCGGTGGATGAAACCACGGTGCGCGAAAAGGGCGCGCTGGGGCCGGGGCAGATGATCGCGGTCGATATGACCGAGGGGCGGCTGTATCACGACGCGGAGATGAAGGACAAACTGGCCGCGAGCCAGCCCTATGGCGAATGGATCGACAAGATCGTTGATCTGAACAGCCTGCTGCGCGATGTGCCGGAAGGCGCGCTGTTTTCGGGCGCCGATCTGCGCCGCCGCCAGATTGCCGCCGGGTATACGGTGGAGGAGCTGGAGCAGGTGCTGGCCCCGATGGCCGAGGATGGCAAGGAGATGGTCGCCAGCATGGGGGATGATACCCCGGCGGCGGTGCTGTCCAAGGTCTATCGCCCGCTGTCCCATTTCTTCCGCCAGAATTTCAGCCAGGTGACGAACCCGCCGATTGACAGCCTGCGCGAAGGGCGGGTGATGAGCCTGAAAACGCGGTTCGGAAATTTGCGGAACGTTCTGGATGAAAATTCCAGCCAGACGGAAATTCTGGTGCTGGAAAGCCCGTTCATTGCCAATGCCGAATTCGACGTGATGGTGAAGCAGTTCGGCGATCAGGTCGCGTTCATCGACTGCACCTTTCCGGTATCACCGGGGCTGGACGATTTGCGGCAGGGGCTGGAGCGTATCCGGGCCGAGGCCGAGGATGCCGTGCGGTCGGGGGCCGGGCATCTGGTGCTGACGGATCAGCATCAGGGGCCGGACCGGGTGCCGATGCCGATGATCCTGGCCACCAGCGCGGTGCATAGCTGGCTGACGCGCAAGGGGCTGCGGACCTTCTGTTCGGTGAATGTGCGGTCGGCGGAATGCATTGATCCGCATTACTTTGCGGTGCTGATCGGCTGTGGGGCCACCACGGTGAACGCCTATCTGGCGCAGGATTCGATTGCGGATCGTATTTCGCGCGGGTTGCTGGACGGCAGCCTGACCGATGCAATGCGGCGCTATCGGGATGCCATCGACGCGGGTCTGTTGAAGATCATGTCGAAGATGGGGATTTCCGTGATTTCCAGCTATCGCGGGGGGCTTAACTTTGAGGCGGTCGGTCTAAGCCGTGCGATGGTAGCGGAATATTTCCCCGGCATGCACAGCCGTATTTCGGGGATCGGTCTGACGGGGATCGAGCAGAAGCTGGAAGAGGTTCATGCCAAGGGCTGGCTGGGGGGGGCGGATGTGCTGCCCATCGGCGGGTTCTACAAGGCGCGGCGGTCGGGCGAAAAGCACGCCTGGGAAGCGCAGACGATGCATATGCTGCAATCGGCCTGTGACCGGGCAAGCTATGACCTGTGGAAGCAGTATTCGGCGGCGATGCGGGCGAACCCACCGATCCATCTGCGCGATCTGCTGGACATCAAGACGCTGGGCAAGCCCGTGCCGATTGAGGAGGTGGAGTCGATCACATCCATCCGCAAGCGGTTTGTCACGCCAGGGATGAGCCTTGGCGCGCTGTCGCCCGAGGCGCACAAGACGCTGAACGTGGCGATGAACCGGATCGGGGCGAAGTCGGACAGCGGCGAGGGCGGCGAGGATCCGGCGCATTTCGTGCCAGAGCCGAATGGTGACAACCCGTCGGCCAAGATCAAGCAGGTGGCATCGGGGCGCTTTGGCGTGACAGCGGAATACCTGAACGCTTGCGAGGAGTTGGAGATCAAGGTCGCGCAGGGCGCAAAGCCCGGTGAAGGCGGGCAGTTGCCGGGGATGAAGGTGACGGCGCTGATTGCGCGGCTGCGCCATTCAACGCCGGGGGTGACGCTGATTTCACCGCCGCCGCACCACGACATCTATTCCATCGAGGATCTGGCGCAGCTGATCTATGACCTGAAGCAGATCAACCCGCGCGCCAAGGTGACGGTGAAGTTGGTATCATCATCGGGCGTGGGAACGATTGCGGCGGGCGTGGCCAAGGCAAAGGCGGACGTGATCCTGATTTCCGGTCATAACGGCGGGACGGGGGCATCGCCTGCGACATCCATCAAATATGCGGGCCTGCCCTGGGAAATGGGGCTGACCGAGGCGCATCAGGTGTTGTCGATGAACAACCTGCGCGAGCGGGTGACGCTGCGCACGGATGGCGGGCTGCGGACGGGCCGGGATGTGGTAATGGCCGCGATGCTGGGGGCCGAGGAATACGGCATCGGCACGGCGGCGTTGATTGCGATGGGCTGCATCATGGTGCGTCAGTGCCAGAGCAACACCTGCCCCGTGGGGGTCTGCACCCAGAACGAGGCACTGCGCGCCAAGTTCACCGGGAATGCCGACAAGGTGGTGAACCTGATCACCTTCTACGCGCAGGAGGTGCGGGAGATACTGGCCCAGATTGGCGCGCGGTCGATGGATGAGATCATCGGGCGGGCGGACCTGCTGACGCAGGTTTCGCGCGGATCGGCGGCGCTGGACGATCTGGACCTGAATCCGCTGTTGATCACGGTCGATGGCGCATCGAAGATCACCTATGACCGGTCGAAGCCGCGCAATGCGGTGCCGGATACGCTGGATGCGGAAATCATCCGCGATGGCGCGCGGTTCTTTGAGGATGGCGAGAAAATGCAGTTGTCCTATGCGGTGCGGAACACGCATCGCACCATCGGGACGCGGGTCAGCAGCCATATCGTGAAGAAGTTCGGGATGCGGAACAGTCTGCAACAGGACCATCTGACGGTGAAGCTGTCGGGGTCTTGCGGGCAATCGCTGGGTGCGTTTGCGGTGCGGGGTATCAAGATCGAGGTGCAGGGTGATGCCAATGACTATGTCGGCAAGGGCCTGTCGGGCGGGATGATCACCGTGCGGCCGATGATGTCTTCGCCATTGGCGGCCGAAGAGAACACGATCATCGGGAACACCGTTCTGTATGGGGCGACGGATGGCTATCTGTTCGCCTCTGGCCGGGCGGGTGAGCGGTTCGGGGTGCGAAATTCCGGTGCGAAGGTGGTGGTCGAAGGCTGCGGGTCGAACGGTTGTGAATACATGACCGGGGGCGTGGCTGTGATCCTGGGCCGGATTGGCGCGAACTTTGGCGCGGGCATGACCGGGGGGATGGCCTATGTCTATGATCCCAAGGGTGTGGCCGAGGATTTCATGAACCTGGAATCCATCCTGACCTGCGGCATCGGGCATCCGCATTGGGAGGCGCAGCTTAAGGGCCTGATCGAGCGGCATCTTGCCGAGACCGGGTCGCGCATTGCCGAACGCATCCTGAGCGATTGGGAGATGGAAAAGCGCAACTTCCTGCAAATCTGCCCCAAGGAAATGCTGCCGCATCTGGCGCATCCCTTGAGCGACGAGGCGGCGAAGGTTCCGGCAGAGTGAGGGTAGATTGCCCCTGCTTTTGCGGGGGCAACGCGCCGCTTGGCGGCCCCAACGAATTTTCATGCGAAAATTCAGGGGCCGCCGCGCCTTGACCCCGGCACCCCGCCCATGGCTATTGTCGCCGGCATGACCGACAGCCCAGAAAAACCCGCGCGCAAGCCGCGCAAGGCGGCAGAGAAGGCCGCATCCGCGCCTGTGAAACCGAGGCGGCGGCGGATGTTGCGCTGGCTCTGGCGGGGGTTGGCGGGGGTGGCGGCGCTGTATGCGGTGTTGATCCTGCTGTTTTCCTTTGTGCCGCCGCCGATCAATTTCTATCAGCTTGGCCAGACCATGCAGTTGGGCGGGATCGAGAAGGACTGGGTGCCGATGGAGGAGATTGCGCCGGTGATGGCGCGGTCGGCCGTGGCGGCGGAGGATGCGAATTTCTGCCTGCATTGGGGGTTCGACATGGCCGCCATCCGCGAGGCGGTGGCGCAGGGGTCGAACCGGGGGGCATCGACGATCAGCCAGCAGACGGTGAAGAACGTGTTCCTGTGGCATGGCCGATCATGGCTGCGCAAGGCGATGGAGGGGCTGCTGACACCGGTGGTGGAGAGCCTTTGGTCCAAGCGGCGCATTCTGGAGGTTTATCTGAACGTGGCCGAGTTCGGGGAAGGCGTGTTTGGTGTGCAGGCGGCAGCGCAGCATCATTTCGGGGTGGATGCGCGCGATCTGACGGCAACACAGGCCGGACGGTTGGCCGCAGTGTTGCCCGATCCAAAGGGGAGGTCGGCGTCAGAGCCGAGTGATTTTGTCCGATCGCGGACGCGGGCCATCATTTCGGGGGCGGAAACCATAGCGGCGGATGGCCGGGCCGCCTGTTTTGAGGAATGAGCCGTTGAATTCCCGTCCCTGACGGGGCAAAGACGTTTGACCGTTTCATGACATCACGGGATGCCCGTTCGAGATGATCCGCCTGTATCACTTTCCGCTATCGCCCTATTGCCGCAAGGTTCGCCTGACGCTGGCCGAAAAGCGGCTGGAGGTGGAGTTGGTGGAAGAGCGGTATTGGGAGCCGTCGCCCGATTTCCTGCGGCGCAATCCGGCGGGCAAGGTGCCTGTGCTGCGCTGGGACAATCGGGTGATGTCCGAAAGCCAGGCGATCTGCGAATATCTGGAAGAGGCCATTCCCACCCCGCAACTGATGCCGCGCGACCCGGAGGCACGCTATGAGGTGCGGCGGCTGTGCGCCTGGTTTGACGACAAGTTCCACGAGGAAGTGACGTCAAAGCTGCTGTATGAGCGGGTGAACAAGAAGGTGATGGGTCAGGGATACCCGGACAGCAAGAACGTGAAATCCGGGGCAAGCCGGATCAAGTATCATCTGGATTACATGGGGTGGTTGCTGGATCAGCGGCGCTGGTTGGCGGGGGATGTGATGACGCTGGCCGATCTGACGGCGGCGGCGCATCTGTCTTGTCTGGATTATATCTCGGACGTGGATTGGAACCGGTCGGCGGCGGTGAAGGATTGGTATGCAAAGGTGAAGTCGCGGCCCTGTTTCCGCACCTTGCTGGCCGATCAGGTGCCGGGATTTCCACCGCCGCAGCATTATGCCGATCTGGATTTCTGAGGTCGGCGGATCACGATTTTTCTGCGAAAAATCGGGTGGGGGCGCATCGTCCCCCACACCCCCAGAGGGTATTTGAGCCAAGATGAACCTCGATGATCTCAGGGAACGGCTGGAGGGTCAGGCGCGGGCCGAGGGGTTTGCGGCGATGGGCGTTTGCGCGCCGGATGCCGTGCCGGAGGCGGCGGAACGGCTGGCGGCCTATCTCGCCGAGGGGCGGCAGGGGCAGATGGAATGGATGGCCGAGCGGGTGGCGTGGCGCGGCAGCGCGGCGGCGCTGTGGCCTGAGGCGCGGGCGGTGATCATGCTGGCAGAATGTTATACGCCCCAGGTGGACCCGTTTGTCGTGCTGGGCCAGCCCGACAGGGGGGCGGTGAGCGTGTACGCGCAAGGCAAGGATTACCACGATCTGGTGAAACGGCGGCTGAAGCGTTTGGGGCGGTGGCTGCTGGATCAGGCAGAGCCGGGGGCGGCGGCGATCAAGGTGTTTGTCGATACCGCGCCGGTGATGGAAAAGCCCCTGGCGCAGGCGGCGGGGATTGGCTGGCAGGGCAAGCATACCAACCTGTTGTCGCGGGGGTTGGGCAACTGGTTTTTTCTGGGGGCGATCTTTACCACGCTGGACCTGCCCAAGGATGCGGCAGAGGTGAGCCATTGCGGGACATGCACCGCCTGTCTGGACATCTGCCCGACCCAGGCCTTTCCGGCGCCCTATCAACTGGATGCGCGGCGCTGCATTTCTTATTTGACGATCGAACATCGCGGGCCGGTGGATGAGGAATTGCGCGGGTTGATGGGCAACCGCGTCTATGGCTGCGACGATTGTCTGGCGGTTTGCCCATGGAACAAGTTTGCGCAAGCGGCGACGGAGATGGGCTATCAACCACGGGTGGGGGCGCCGGAATTGGCCGAATTGGCGGGGCTGGACGATGCGGCGTTTCGGGCGCGGTTCGCGGGCAGCCCGATAAAGCGGATCGGGCGGGATCGGTTTGTGCGGAACGTGCTGTATGCCATCGGGAATTCCGGCCTGCCCCAATTGCGCGATGTGGCGGCGGCGCGGGTGGGCGATGCGGATGATGCGGTGGATGATGCGGCACGATGGGCGATAGGCCGCCTGACGTGAGCGGAGAGGCGCCGGCGGTTTGGGAGTGAGGGCTTTGGTCTTTGGGGGATTCGGTGATAGTCTGGGTGCCCGGTATGAATGGGAGGGTAGCATGACCAAGCATATTGCCGACAAACGGACAGCCCCGACTGGCAGCAAGGTGGCGCAGTTCATGCGGCTGTCCCGCACCCCGCGTGAGACATGGCACCGCCCGCGCGGCAGTGCTGGATCACAGCGGCTTGTGCAGTTCCTGCGGATCGCGCGCGGGCGCGAGGTTTAGCGCAGCACCCTAGCGCGATGGGCGGAGCCTGTCGCGCAGGATGGCCAGGACATCGCGGAGATCGGTCGCCTGATCCAGGCTGAGTTCTGTCTTGTCTATGAAGCAGTGTGGCACTGTGGCGGCCTGCGCCTGTAGGGCGCGTCCCTGGGGGGTGAGGGTCAGGCGGACCTGCCGTTCGTCGCCGGTGTTGCGTTGGCGGGTGATGAAGCCGGCCTGTTCCATACGTTTCAGCAGCGGGGTCAACGTGTTGCTGTCAAGATGCAATGCGCCGCCGATCTGACCAACCGTCTGCCCATCTTCGGCCCAGAGCGCCGAGAGCGTCAGATATTGTGGGTAGGTCAGACCCAGCGGTTCCAGCAGCGGTTTGTAGGCGGCCTGCATGGCATGTGCGGCAGAATAGAGCGCGAAGCACAGCATTTGAGACGGAGGGAGAGGGGCATGTTCGTTCATCGGACAAGATTATATCGTGCGCGATAAAGCGGCAAGTGTTGACAGGGAACAGGTGGGAGGCATAGTTGTATCGCATGCGATTTAATCGCTTTCGATTTAAAGGAGACCAGAAATGAGTGTTGATCCGAAATATTGGACTGAAGCGCAGGCCACCGGCGGCGGCCGCAACGGCGTGGCCAAGCTGTTGGATGGCAAGCTGACCGTGACCATGACCAGCCCCAAGGAATTGGGCGGATCAGGTGCGGGGCATAACCCGGAGGAGCTGTTCGCGGTCGGGTATGCGGCCTGCTATCTGGGTGCCATGCGCTTTGCCGCCAGCAGCGAAAAGCTGGGGACCGTGCCGGACAATGCCACGGTGAATGCGCATGTGGGCATTGGGCCGCGGTCGGATGGCGGGTTCGGGTTGCAGGTGAAGCTGGTGGTGGCGATGCCGGGTGTGGACCGGGCGGTCGTGGAAAAGATCGCCGAGCGCGGGCATTTCATCTGCCCGTATTCCAACGCGACCCAGGGCAACATCACCGTGGAAACCGTGATCGCCTGACACGACGATCGCATAGACGCCCCGCAGCCGCATTGCGGCCTTGCGGGGTGTCGGCTTAGGCTGATCCCTGACAGCAATCAGGGGCCGGCCATGACCAATCCGCATTGGATTTATACCCAGACCATCAAGACATTTGCCGCAGGCGCGGAGCCGGGGTTTGAAGACCCAAGCGAATTGGCGGCGACCTGGGGCAAGGCCTGGGGGGTCGACAATGACGTGGGGCGCATCCGCGAAATTCTGATGCATCGGCCGGGGGCGGAGATGGGAGTGGTGGACCCGTCAAAGCGGTTGGCAGAGATCGGGTCTTTCGGTGACCCTGCGGTGGGGTGGTATTACCAATCCGACACGCCGCCCGACATTCCCCTGATGCAGGCCCAGCATACGGCCTTTGTCGCCGCGCTGGAGGCGGAGGGGGTGGTGGTTCACCACGTGGATGGTGACGCGGGCAACCGGTTGAAGCAGGTTTATACACGTGATCCGCTGATTATGGTGAAGGGCGGCGCAATTGTATGCCGGATGGGCGCGCGTATCCGGCGGGGTGAGGAATTGGCAATCACCCGCACGCTGGGGCGGCTGGGCATCCCGATTTTGCGCACGATCAACGGCAGCGGCGTGATGGAGGGCGGCAGTTTCGCCTGGCTGAATCCCACGACCTGCGCCATTGGCGTGGGGGTGCGGGTAAACCGCGACGGGGCGGAACAGGTGCGCGAAGTGCTGGCGCGGCAGGGGGTGGAGCTGCTGATCGTCGATCTGGTGGGCTATGACATCCATCTGGATGTGAGTTTTCTGATGATTGACCGTGATCTGGCGATCCTGAACCCGATGGGATTGCCGTTTTCCTTTCTGGAGGAGTTGAAGGCGCGTGGGATACGCTGGATCGAGACGGATCCGGCGGATGACGGGTGGATCGTCAATTCGCTGGCCATCGCGCCGGGGAAGGTTTTGATGCCCGAGGGGGCCACGAACCGGACGCTGGACCGATTGGCGGCGGCGGGGGTGACATGGGTTACGATCCCCTATGCAGAGGTGCAAAAGAATGGCGGGGGTTTGCACTGTTCGACCACGCCGCTGATCCGGGATGCGGTGTGAACCGAATCGTAAGGGTTGGGTGGCAGGTTGATTGCATCTTTGGGGGTGAGGTGCGCCATGCCGAAACACGGAAAGAGCATTGCCAGACGGATTCGCCGCGCCTTTGCGCAGGTTTTCGCGCCGGGCGATTTGCTGGGTTTGGCGGTTGTCGGGGAATGTGCGCTTTACCCTGCCGGGATGCGGGTAACGGTTCGGCTTCGCGGGCCACAAGGGATGAACGGTGGGGCGGTTTTGGCGCTGGGCCGGCAGTTACGTGCGTTGCTGGGGCTGGCACCGGGCATAAGGTTGCCTGTGCTGGTGGTCCGTTGGGTTTCACATGGTGCGTCGGAGCGACCGGAGAAAGACGATTTGGATGGGGCAACGCAAGATGTGCCTTTCGGCGAGGAAAATTCGTCCCGTCTGACCGGGGCCGAAGGAAATGGCCGAACCGTGTATCGGCCCGTCTATCGAACTGTGTGTCGTGATTTGGCGAATGGTGGTCTGGCCGGATTCACAAGCCCGAACAAAATAAATGGCCCAGATAGGATCATCGGCTCGGACAGAATTAATGGTCCCGACACATGGAAAAGGCGAAGGTCGCTTTCGCCACCTTCGCCTTGGTCTGCCTTGTTGTCTGCCTGCGGTTGAATAGATCCCGCAGGCCGTCGTTACGATCAGGCACGCACGAGTTTTTCGTATTCGGTGGAGATGCGCTTGGTCAGGTCACCGACTTCGAAGTTGTAGTCGCCGATCTGGCCCACGGGGGTGACTTCGGCGGCGGTGCCGGTCAGGAAGCACTGTTCAAAACCTTCGAGATCGGCGGCTTCGATGCGGCGTTCATGGACCTTGATCTGCATGTCGCGCAACATGCCGATCACCGTCTGCCGTGTGATGCCGTTCAGGATGGCGTCGGGGATGGGGGTGTGAACTTCGCCATCCTTGACGAAGAAGATGTTTGCCCCGGTCGCCTCGGCCACATAGCCGCGATAATCGAACATCATGGCGTCAGAGCAACCCTTCGCCTCGGCCGCGTGTTTGGACATGGTGCAGATCATGTAAAGACCTGCCGCCTTGGCCGCGTGGGGGATGGTTTCAGGGGACGGACGTTTCCATTTCGCTATGTCGAGTTTCGCGCCCTTCATCTTGGCGTCGCCGTAATAGTTTCCCCAGGACCAGCAGGCGACGGCGAGGCGGATTGGGTTGCGCTTGCTGGCCACGCCCATATCTTCGCCCGCCCCACGCCAGGCGATGGCGCGGACATAGGCATCGGTCAGGTTGTTGGCCTTGAGCACGGCTTCCTTGGCGGCGTTGATTTCTTCGACCGTGAAGGGCAGCGGCATGTCCAGCAGTTCACCGGACATGCGCAGGCGTTCGGAATGTTCGGTGGATTTGAAGATCTTGCCGTTGTAGCAGCGTTCGCCTTCGAAAACCGCGCTGGCGTAATGCAGCGCATGGGTCAGGATATGGACATTGGCCCCACGCCAATCCACCAGTTTTCCATCCATCCAGATGAACCCGTCCCGATCGTCATAGCCAGCCATGTCCCACTCCCACAGGCAATATTTGCGAAAGTTGCGCCACTTAGGTCCGCATCGGACATAAAGTTGCGTCAAACCGGGGCCGGAGCTAGCATTCGGTTCTTGGAAAGTCAACAAGGCTGACGTAAATTCGGGGTGACGCGGGAGGGATGAGGATGGCCGAAGGCAATACGGGCGGGGAAAGCCTGCTGTTTCTGACCGATGAGCAGTTGCGCAAGGGGATCGAAGCGATGTTCTTTGCCTATCGCGGGTTCACCGACGACCCGGATCGCATTCTGGAAGGGATGGATTACGGACGGGCGCACCATCGGGCGATCCATTTCATCCACCGATCGCCCGGAACGACCGTTTCCAATTTGCTGGGCATATTGGGGGTGACGAAACAGAGTTTGAACCGGGTGCTGCGGACGTTGATCGAAGATGGGTTGGTGGAGGCGCGGGTCGGCAAAGCCGACAAGCGTGAGCGGAACCTGCATCTGACGGCAAAGGGGCAGGATCTGGAACGGCAACTGTCGGATGCGCAACGGGCGCGGATGCGGGCGGCCTATCGCGCGGCGGGGCCTGCTGCCGTGCAGGGATTTCGGACCGTGCTTGAGGCAATGATGGACCCCGAGATGCGGCGACAGTATCAATCCCTGCGTGAGGGTGAGAAATGAATGAACCACAGCCACATCTACTGGTCGTTGATGACGATGAACGCATCCGGGGGCTTTTGCAGAAGTTCCTGATGCGAAACGGTTATCTGGTCACGGTCGCACGCGACGCCGCACAGGCGCGGCGGCTGTTGGCAGGGCTGGAGTTCGACATGATCGTGCTGGACGTGATGATGCCGGGCGATGACGGCATCACGCTGACGCGGGAACTGCGCGCCAAGATGGCGGTGCCGATCCTGCTTTTGACCGCCAAGGGCGAAACGTCGAACCGCATCGAGGGGCTGGAGGCGGGGGCGGATGACTATCTGGTCAAGCCGTTCGAGCCGAAGGAATTGCTGTTGCGGATCAACGCGATACTACGGCGCGTGCCGCAAGTGCAGGTTGCCCCGCCCGCGCCCAAGGTGCTGCATCTGGGGGCGGTGCGGTATGACATGGACCGGGGCGAGTTGTGGCGCGGGACCGATCCGGTGCGGTTGACGGCGACCGAAGCCGCACTGATGCGGTTGTTCGCGGCGCAACCCGGACAAGCGATCAGCCGGGAACGGCTGGCCGGGGACATGGAGCGGGATGAGGGCGGCACGCAGGAACGGGCGGTGGATGTGCAGATCACACGGTTGCGGCGCAAGATCGAGGATGACCCAAAGGTGCCGCGCTATTTGCAGACCGTGCGGGGCGAGGGATATTTGCTGCAACCGGATTGAGGGTGGCAAGCGCCGGGGGCGTTGCCCCCGGACCCCAAGGGTATTTGTGCCAAGATGAAAGGGCCGTGACATGGCGGTGATCGTTTATTCGCATGCCGCGTGCAGTGGCCATGTCACCCCACCGGGGCATCCGGAATGCGTTGAACGGTTGGTGGCGGTGGAGCGGGGGCTGGCCAAGCTGTCAGTTGAGCGACGGAATTGTCCGAAGGCCGAGGCGGCAGAGGTGCTGCGCTGCCATCCGGCGGCCTATCTGGAAAAGGTGCGGCAGGCGGTTCCGGCGGCGGGATTTGTGGCGCTGGACGGGGATACCATCCTGTCGCCGGGATCTCTGGATGCCGCGCTGCACGCGGTGGGGGGTGTTTGCGCGGCGGTGGATGCGGTGATGGCAGGCGAGGCACAGGCGGCCTTTGTGGCGGGGCGGCCGCCGGGGCACCATGCAGAGACCGCCACCGCGATGGGGTTTTGCCTGTTCGGGACGGTGGCGATTGCGGCGAAGCGGTTGCTGGATCATCACGGGTTGGCCCGCGTGGCCGTGGTGGATTTCGACGTGCATCACGGCAATGGCACGCAGGATTTGCTGTGGGACGAGGCGCGGGTTCTGTTTGCGTCGACCCATGAGATGCCGCTGTATCCTGGCACGGGCAGCCCGCAGGAGCGGGGATCGCATGGGCAGATCGTGAACCATCCGCTGCACGCGGGATCGGGCGGGGCGGCGATGCGGGCTGCCTATGAGGGAGTGATCCTGCCCGCCTTGGAGGCGCTTGCGCCGGAGTTCGTGTTGATTTCAGCCGGATTCGATGCCCATGCCGCCGATCCATTGGCCAATCTGGAGTGGCAGACAGAGGATTTTGCCTGGTTGACCGGGCGGCTGTGCGATGTGGCGGCGCGGCATGCGGAGGGGAGGGTCGTATCGACACTGGAAGGTGGATATGATCTTGAGGCGCTGGCGGCATCGGTCGTCGCGCATGTGGGCGTTTTGGAGGAGCGGAGCAGATGACGGCGAAGGCTGTGTCCGAGATGAGTTTTGAAGAGGCGATGGCCGCGCTGGAGCAGGTGGTGAACCAGCTTGAGCGGGGCGATGTGGCGCTGGAAGAGAGCATCGCCCTGTATGAAAAAGGTGCGGCGCTGAAGAAGCACTGTGCCGACAAGCTGGCTGCGGCAGAGGCGAAGGTAGAGCTGATACGCGCGCAGGAGGGCCGGGCCATCGGCACGACCCCGGCGGAGGGGATGTGAGTTTTCAGGACGTTCTGACGCGGGACGCGGCGGCCATAGAGGCGCGGCTGATGGCGGCGCTGGAAGGCAAGGCCGAGGTGCCCGTGGTGCAGGCGATGCGCTATGCGCTACGCGGCGGGAAACGGCTGCGTGGTTTTCTGGTGCTGGAAGGCGCGCGGATGCACGGGTTGACGGATGCGCAGGCGATGGCGGCGGCGGCGGCGGTCGAGGCGCTGCATGCCTATTCGCTGGTGCATGATGACCTGCCCTGCATGGATGATGATGACCTGCGGCGCGGGCAGCCGACGGTGCATGTGAAATGGGATGAAGCGACGGCGGTTCTGGCGGGCGATGCGTTGCAGACGCTGGCCTTTGAGCTGCTGGCTGATCCAGCGCTGGGATCGGGCGAGGTGCGGATCGCGCTGGTGGCGGGGTTGGCGCGGGCCAGCGGGGCCGAGGGCATGGTGTTGGGCCAGGCGCTGGACATTGCCGCCGAGACCGCGACCGCGCCGCTGACTTTGGCGCAGATCACCGAATTGCAGGCGGGCAAGACCGGGGCGCTGATCCGTTGGTCGGCGGAAGCCGGGGCGGTGCTGGCGGGGGCTGACCCTGCGCCCCTGCGCGCCTATGCCGAGAACCTTGGGCTGGCGTTCCAGATCTGGGATGATGTGCTGGATGTCGAGGGAGACGTGGCCAAGACCGGAAAGCGGCTGCACAAGGATGCCGATGCGGGCAAGGCGACGTTTGTGTCGCTGCTGGGGTTGGACGCGGCAAAAACGCGCGCGGGGGCTTTGATCGAGGCGGCGGCGAGCCATCTTGGCCCCTATGGCGACCGGGCTGCGAACTTGATCGCCTGCGCGCGGTTCGTTATCAGCCGCGAGATGTGACGCGGCGCTTGGCCCGCTGGAGGGCAGTATGACCGATCGACCCAAGACACCGCTGCTGGACCGGGTGAGTTTTCCATCCGACCTGAAAGGGCTGAGTGACCGTGAGTTGCGGCAGGTGGCGGATGAGCTGCGTGCCGAAACGATCAGCGCGGTTTCACAGACGGGCGGGCATCTGGGGGCAGGTCTTGGTGTGGTCGAGTTGACCGTGGCTGTTCACGCTGTTTTCGACACGCCGCGGGACAAGCTGATCTGGGACGTGGGGCATCAGTGCTATCCGCACAAGATCTTGACCGGGCGGCGGGACCGTATCCGCACCTTGCGGACCGAAGGGGGGCTGTCGGGGTTCACCAAGCGCAGCGAGTCTGCCTTTGATCCGTTTGGCGCGGCACATTCGTCGACGTCGATTTCCGCTGCGCTGGGGTTTGCGGCGGCGCGCGATCTGGGCGGTGATCCGGGTGATGCGATCGCGGTGATCGGTGACGGGTCGATGAGCGCGGGCATGGCCTTTGAGGCGATGAACAACGCAGGCCACCTGAAGAAGCGACTGTTCGTTATCCTGAACGACAACGAAATGTCGATCGCGCCGCCGGTGGGGGCGTTGTCATCCTATTTGTCGCGGATGTATGCCGAGGCCCCGTTTCAGGATTTGAAGGCAGCGGCAAAAAGCGCGGTGGGCCTGTTGCCCGGACCGTTTCAGGAAGGCGCGCGGCGTGCCAAGGAAATGCTGAAAGGCATGGCCGTGGGCGGGACGCTGTTTGAGGAATTGGGGTTTTCCTATATCGGCCCCATCGACGGGCATGATCTGGAACAAATGTTGGCGGTGCTGCGCACGGTGAAGGCGCGGGCCACGGGGCCGATGCTGATTCATGTGCTGACGAAAAAGGGCAAGGGCTATGCCCCTGCGGAAGCCGCACGGGACCGGGGCCATGCAACGGGCAAGTTCGACGTGCTGACCGGGGTGCAGGCGAAGGCGGTGTCGAATGCGCCAAGCTATACCAAGGTGTTCGCGCAATCGTTGATTGCCGAGGCCGAGCGGGATGAGAAGATCGTGGCGGTGACGGCCGCCATGCCGGATGGCACGGGGTTGAACCTGTTTGCCGACCGCTTTCCAAGGCGCTGTTTCGACGTCGGGATTGCCGAGCAACATGCGGTGACGTTCAGCGCGGGGCTGGCGGCGGGCGGGATGAAGCCGTTCTGTGCGATTTATTCCACCTTCTTGCAGCGCGGCTATGATCAGGTGGTGCATGACGTGGCAATCCAGCGGTTGCCCGTGCGATTTGCCATTGATCGGGCGGGATTGGTGGGCGCGGATGGTGCGACCCATGCGGGCAGTTTCGATGTGGCGTTTCTGGCGAACCTGCCCGGTATCGTGGTGATGGCCGCGGCGGATGAGGCCGAGTTGGTGCATATGGTGGCCACCGCCGTGGCACATGATGACGGGCCGATTGCGTTCCGCTTTCCGCGCGGGGATGGCGTGGGGTGCGAAATGCCTGTGCGGGGCGTGCCGCTGAAGATCGGGGAGGGGCGTGTTGTTCGTGAGGGTGCGCGGGTGGCGATCCTTTCATTCGGCACGCGGCTGGCCGAAGTGTTGAAGGCCGCCGAGGCGCTGGCCCAGCGTGGGATTGCGCCGACGGTGATTGATGCGCGGTTCGCCAAGCCGCTGGACCGTGACCTGATCCTGAATGCGGCACGCCACCATGAGGCGTTGATCACGGTAGAGGAAGGCGCGGTGGGCGGCTTTGGCAGCCATGTGGCGCAACTGCTGGCCGATGAGGGCGTGTTTGACCGTGGGTTGAAGTATCGCAGCATGGTATTGCCGGATATATTCATCGACCAGGCCAGCCCGGAACGGATGTATCAGGTGGCCGGAATGGACGCTGCGCAGATTGAGGCGAAGGTGCTGGCCACGCTGGGGGTTGCGGTGGTGGGAAAGCGGGCCTGACGGGGGCTTAGCCCTTTTCCGTCAGGCGGCGTTCGATGGCGTCCAGCCTTGCCATGAGTTCGGCGTGCTTGTCCCGTTCGGCCTCGGCCTGTTCGACGGAGGCGGCCTCTTGCATGGAGTTCACAATAAGGCCGACCAGCAGGTTCATCACGGCGAAGGTGGTGGCCAGGATGAAAGGCACGAAGAAGGCCCATGCGTAGGGGTAGACTTCCATTACCGGGCGGACGATGCCCATCGACCAGCTTTCCAGCGTCATGATCTGAAACAGGGAATAGGCAGAAAGGCCAAGGTCGCCGAACCAGTCGGGGAAGCTGGCGGCAAAGAGTTTCGTCGCCATGACGGCGCTGATGTAATAAATCAGTCCGATCAGAAGTGCGACCGACCCCATCCCCGGCAGGGCGCGAAGGAAGCCTTCGACCACGCGGCGCAGGCTGGGCGCGATGGAGATGACGCGCAGCACCCGCAGCACCCGCAGCGCCCGCAGGACCGAGAGGCCACCGCTGGCAGGCAGAAGGGCCACGCCCACGACGGCGAGGTCGAACAGGTTCCAGCCAGAGCGGAAGAAGCGCCCCCCATGGGCAAAGAGTTTCAGCGCCAGTTCGATGATGAAGATGGCGAGGCAGAGCCGGTCGAGGAACAGGATCGTGTCACCCGCCGCGGCCATGGCGGGTTTGGATGTTTCCAGCCCGAGGATGACGGCGTTGAAGATGATAACCGCGAGGATGAAGCGGGTGACAGCGGGACGGTCAAGGAATGCGGCAACTTGGGAACGCAGGGCGGTCATCGGGGGCCTACCAGTTTGGAATTGAAGCGCCCGAACCTGTCGGTCCGGGCGCCTGTGCGTCTAGCCTCACTCGGCGGGTTTCGCCAGTTCGAGCTTTGGTTCGTCCTTGGTTTTCCACAGCGAGAAGATAACGCCCGCCGCAAGGATGGCGAAGGTGATGCCAAGTGACCAGCTGGGCGGGAACTTTTCCCATCCCATCGCGTCGGCGATAAAGATCTTGGACCCGATAAACACCAGTAGCAGCGACAGCGCGTATTTCAGATAGGCGAAGCGGTGCAGGATGGCGGCCAGCGCGAAGTAAAGGGCGCGCAGGCCAAGTATGGCGAAGATGTTGGAGGTGTAGACGATGTAGGGGTCGGTGGTGATGGTGAATACCGCAGGCACCGAGTCGACCGCGAAAACCAGATCGGCAATTTCGATCAGGATCAGCGCGATGAACAGCGGCGTGGCCCAGCGGACCATCTTGCCCCCGGCATCAGGCTTTTGGACAAAGAAGTTGTTGCCGTGCAGGTCTTCGGTCACGCGGAAGCGGCGCTTGATGAATTTCAGCAGCGGGTTGTTGGCGATGTTGTGGTCGGATTCGCCCGCGAACATCATCTTTATCCCGGTAAAGATCAGGAACACCGCAAAGATATACAGCACCCAGGAATAGGAAGCGACGATGGTTGCCCCCAGCCCGATCATGATGCCGCGCAGCACGATCACGCCAAGAATGCCCCAGAACAGCACGCGGTGTTGATAGGCGCGCGGCACGGCAAAGAAGGAAAAGATCAGCGCGATGACAAAGACGTTGTCCATTGCCAGCGTCTTTTCCACGACGAAGGCGGTCAGATACTGGGCCGTCGGTTCCCACCCCATCTGCCAGTAGACAAAGCCCGAAAAGGCAATGCCGAGGGTGATATACATGGCAGACAGCTTCAGGCTTTCTGCGACGCCGATTTCATGATCGCCGTCCTTGTGCAGAACGCCAAGGTCGAAGGCCAGAAGCGCCACAACCAGTGTGATGAAAAGAAGCCACATCCACAGCGGCTTGCCCAGAAATAAAAGAAACAGGAATTCCATACGTGCTGACCCTTTTTGCGACGCAAATGAAACGCGTCTGGAGGTCAGCCGATCACAGGTCCGGGCATGACATCGAGACGCACTCGATGCGGTCCGACATGGCGCTTTCGCGTCAGAGGGGCCCGGTCCGCGTGGATTAGGTGGGTATGGGATGCATCAATTCAACCCTGCCACGGGAAAAAAGTAACGGAGGCGTGATTTTCTGTTGAAGGTGTTCCCATCCCCTTCCCACTTACGCGGGACGGAGGTCGGGGGACGACAAATCTGACGGTCCGCTTTCAGCAGAGAGAAGGGCGGAGAGACCCTGGCGATAGGTGGGGTAAAGCAGGGTGATGCCAAGATCCTGCTTGATGCGGTCGTTCCTGACCCGCTTGCTTTCGGCATAAAAGCTGCGCGCCATCGGGGTAAGATCGGCCTGATCATAGGGGATCGCAGGCGGCAATGGCAGGCCGAGGAGTTCGGCGGTATGGGCGATGACATCTTCGGGCGGGGCGGGGTCATCGTCGCAGAGGTTGTAGACCGCCCCCGGCTGCGGGTGGTTCATCGAGGCGGCCAGGGTCCGCGCGATGTCATCGACATGAATGCGGCTGAACACCTGACCGGGTTTGATGATGCGGCGGGCGGTGCCGTCGCGGACCTTTTCAAACGGGCCGCGACCGGGGCCGTAGATACCCGCAAGGCGGAAGATGTGGAGCGGCAGGCCGAGTTCGCCCCATGCGGATTCCGCTGCCACGCGGGCCTGGCCGCGCGGGGTGGCGGGGGTGAGGGGGGTATCCTCGCTCACCCAGCCGCCGTGATGATCGCCGTAGACGGCCGTGGTGGACAGATAACCCACCCAGTCCGGGCGGGCGGTGCTGAGTTCGGAGGCATGATCGCGCAAGATGGGATCGCCAGCCGCATCGGGGGATACGGAGGTGAGGATATGGCTGGCGCGGGCCAGTGCCGGGGCCAAGGGGCCGGGCAAAAGCAGGGGCTCCACCCCCTGATCCGCGAACGCGCGGGCGCGATCGGGGCTGCGCGTGGTGCCGATCACCACCCAGCCCTGCGGAAGAAGAAGGCGGGCAAGCGCCTGTGCGGAATAGCCGTGGCCGATGGAAAGAAGCGTTTTCATGGCGCGACTATTTCCCGGCAAACGGCCCTGCGCAAGCTGTTGCAAAGGCTTCACTTGCGCAAGGCACCCCGTTTCGGATTAGATGCGTGATCAAATTACGAGTAGTGAAAGAACAAGAACAAAGAAATGACCGAAGACTCCCATCCGATTTTGACCCCCGACGCCATGGAACATCACGCGTTCATGGACCCGGTTGCCGCCGTTGACCGGCTGGAAGAATTGTATTTCGCGGCGACCGCCTTTCTGTCGCAGCATTTCACAATGGCCGTGACCGGCAACAAGCCCACATCGCGTATCCGGGCGTTTTACCCGGAAATCCGGCTGACCACGACGAGCCATGTAAAGACCGACTCGCGCCTGTCATTCGGGCATGTGGCGGAACCCGGCACCTATTCCACCACGGTCACGCGACCGGACCTGTTTCGCAATTACCTTATCCAGCAAATCGAATTGCTGGTGCGCCATCACGGGCAGCCGGTGCTGATCGGCCTGTCGGAAACGCCGATCCCGGTGCATTTCGCGGTGGCGGGAAACCCCAAGGTTTCGGTGCCACAGGAAGGCGTGCTGGAGTTTTCGCTGCGGGATGTGTTCGACGTTCCCGATCTGGCGACGACGAATGATGACATCGTCAATGGCACGCGGCAGGTGCATGCTGATGGATCGCGGCCCCTGGCCCCGTTCACGGCGCAGCGGGTGGATTATTCACTGGCCCGGCTGGTGCATTACACAGCCACCGATGCAGCGCATTTCCAGAACCATGTGCTGTTTACCAACTATCAGTTCTATGTCGATGAGTTCGAGGCCTATGCGAGGGCCGTGCTGGCCGATGCGGCATCGGGCTATACGGCCTTTGTCGCACCCGGCAATCAGGTGATCGAAACGCCCGATGGCCTGCTGCACCACCCCACAAAGATGCCGCAGATGCCGACCTATCACCTGAAGCGGGCGGATGGGCAGGGCATCACGCTGGTGAACATCGGGGTAGGCCCATCGAATGCCAAGACCGCGACCGACCATATCGCCGTGCTGCGCCCGCATGCCTGGCTGATGGTGGGCCATTGCGCGGGGTTGCGGAATTCCCAGTCGATGGGGGATTTCGTGCTGGCACATGCCTATCTGCGCGAGGATCACGTGCTGGATGATGACCTGCCGATCTGGGTGCCGATCCCGGCGCTGGCAGAGATTCAGATCGCGCTGGAAGACGCGGTTGAGGAAGTGACCCAACTGGAAGGCTATGAGCTGAAGCGGATCATGCGCACGGGAACAGTGGCCACGATCGACAACCGCAACTGGGAGTTGCGGGATCAATCTGGGCCGGTGCAGCGCCTGTCGCAGTCACGCGCTATCGCGCTGGACATGGAAAGCGCCACTATTGCGGCCAACGGTTTCCGGTTCCGGGTGCCTTATGGCACGCTGCTGTGCGTGTCGGACAAGCCGCTGCATGGCGAGTTGAAGCTGCCGGGAATGGCATCGGAATTCTACAAGACACAGGTCGCGCGGCATTTGCAGATCGGGGTTCGGGCGATGGAAATGCTGCGCGCCATGCCGATCGAACGCATTCACAGCCGCAAGCTGCGCAGCTTTGACGAAACGGCGTTTCTCTGACCGACACGGCATGTTTCCGCCATTTCCCCCGGCGTAAAGCGGCGGGAACGGGCAGAATGCGCTTGATTTGTTCGGTAAAACAGATTTTAGCGACGCAAGTCACTTCAAGGACAGGGACAGCCCCGCCTGAATGCGGGACCAGTAAACGAAGGAACATCATATGAATAAACCGATGACAAAAACCCAGCTTGTTGCCGCCCTGGCCGAGCAGATGGGATCGGACAAGAAAACTGCCGGCGCTGCGCTGGATGCGATTGCCGCTGTTGTGGCAACCGAAGTGGCGGCCGGTGGTGCCGTGACGCTGCCAGGTCTGGGCAAGGTCGTCTGCCGCGCACGTCCCGAGCGCCAGGTGCGCAACCCGGCCACCGGTGAGACGGTGACAAAGCCCGCCGACAAGCAGGTGAAATTCTCGATCGCCAAGGCGTTGAAGGACAGCGTTAACGCTTGATCCTTTGGCCTAAAGGCCAAGGCAATGGGCCGCCCCGCAACGGGCGGCCTTTCGTTTTTGGAACGGAAATGATGGATCTGCGCGCAGTTTTCATGGGGCTGGTGTTCAGCCTGATGTGGTCGTCGGCCTTTGCCACGGCGCGGATCATCGTGGCCGATGCGCCGCCTTTGGCCGCGCTGGCGCTGCGTTTTGCCATATCCGGGATGCTGGCGGTGGCGGTGGCACGGGCGATGGGGGCGCAATGGCGGCTGGACCGGGCGCAGTGGCGATCTGTGGTGGCGTTCGGATTGTTGCAGAACGCGGCCTATCTGGGGTTGAACTTCGTGGCCATGCAATGGGTTCAGGCGTCGCTGGCGGTTATCATTGCGGCGTCGATGCCGTTGATGGTGGCGGCGCTGTCCTGGGCGTTGCGGGGCGAGCGGCTGCCGCCTTTGGGGCTGGCCGGGCTGGCCGCCGGGTTTGCGGGTGTTGCGCTGATCATGGGCACGCGGTTGACGGGCGGGGCCGATCCGTTGGGGGTGGCGCTGTGTATTCTGGGCGCGCTGGCGCTGGCGGTGGCGACGATGACGCTGCGCGCGGCGTCGGGAAGCCAGGGGGGGTTGGCGGGGCTGTTGATGGTGGTGGGGTTGCAGATGCTGGCGGGGTCGGTTGCGTTGACCGCGCTGTCATGGCCGCTGGAGACGTGGCAGGTGAATCCGACACCCAAATTGGCGTTGGCCTTTGTTTACCAACTGTTCATTCCCGGCCTTGCCGCCACGCTGATCTGGTTCGCGCTGGTGCGGCGCATCGGGGCGACGCGGGCAGCGACGTTCCATTTCCTGAACCCGTTCTTCGGCACGCTGATTGCGGCGCTGTTGCTGGGCGAAAGTCTGGGTCTGCTGGACGGGATCGGGGTGGCGGTGGTGGCCGGCGGCATCCTGGCGGTGCAGATCAGCCGCCGCCCCACCTGACCCACCACCAACTTAGCCGATCTGGCCGCGCAGACCACCGGTTTGCCCACGATCCAACAGCAGGTGATCCAGGATCACGCAGGCCATCATCGCCTCGCCCACCGGGACGGCGCGGATGCCGACGCAGGGGTCGTGGCGGCCTTTTGTGATCAGATCGATCTCTTCGCCCTTGGCGTTGATCGTACGGCGCGGGGTCAGGATCGATGAGGTCGGTTTCACGGCAAAACGGCAGATCACCGGCTGCCCGGTGGAGATGCCGCCAAGGATGCCGCCTGCGTGGTTAGACAGGAATTCCGGGCCGTCTGGCCCCATGCGAATTTCATCGGCGTTGTCCACACCGGTCAAGGCGGCGGCGGCCATGCCATCGCCGATTTCCACCCCTTTTACCGCGTTGATCGACATCATCGCTGCGGCGAGGTCGCTGTCCAGCTTGCCATACAACGGGGCGCCAAGGCCGGGGGGGACCCCGTCCGCCAGCACCTCGATCACGGCGCCGACGGAATTATGCGATTTGCGCAGGTCATCCAGATAGTCGGCCCAATCGGCCGCGGCGACGGGATCGGGGCACCAGAAGGGGTTGCGCTCTACCTCGGTAAGGTCAAGGCGGGCGCGGTCGATGCCGCGCGGGCCCATCTGGACCATGTAACCAATGATCCGCAGGCCGGGGGCAAGCTGTGCCAGCACTGCGCGGGCCACCGCCCCTGCGGCCACCCGCGCCGCGGTTTCGCGCGCGCTGGACCGGCCACCACCACGATAATCCCGAACCCCGTATTTCTGGTGATAGGTGATGTCGGCATGGCCGGGGCGAAAGGCCTGCGCGATGTCGCCATAATCCTTGGACCGCTGGTCGGTGTTTTCGATCATCAACTGGATCGGGGTGCCGGTTGTGCCGCCATCGAACACACCCGACAGGATCCGCACCTCATCAGGTTCTTTCCGTTGGGTGGTGAACTTGTTCTGGCCCGGCTTTCGCTTGTCCATCCAGGGCTGGATGTCGGCCTCGGTCAACGCCACGCCGGGCGGCACACCATCAACCGTGCAGCCCAGCGCGGGGCCGTGGCTTTCGCCCCAGGTGGTGACGCGAAAGATATGGCCAAAGGTGTTGAAGGACATGCCTGCCTGCTCCGTCTGATCCGGTCCTGTCCATAGGCCAATCAAGAGAAAGGCGCAAAGCCCTTTCATCTTGGCAAAAATACCCAAATCAACAGTGCCGCGCAGTGCCACATCCGAAATCCGGGTCACCGGGGGGGGTGGGGGGGCCGGAATCGGCCCCCCCGATTTGCCCTTGAACCTGCCGGGGCTTGTCGTATCTTCCGCATCACCTCGGGGTGCCTGGCGACAGGCTGAGATGCGAAAGCGGACCCGTTGAACCTGAACCGGATCATACCGGCGGAGGGAAGGTGCATGGAATTCTCCATCCCCGACCTGTCCCGTCGCACATGGAGGAAGACATGAAAACTTCGATCCTTGCGCTGGGTTTTGCCACCGTTGCCAGCATGGCGGCGGCGCAGGACAAGCCCGTGCTGACTGTTCTGACCTATGACAGTTTCACCGCCGAATGGGGCCCCGGCCCGGCTGTGGAAAAGGCGTTCGAGGCGGGTTGTGCCTGCGACCTGCAATTCGTGGCGGCGGGCGATGGGGCGGCGTTGCTGGCGCGCATCCAGATCGAAGGGGCGGCGTCGGATGCGGATGTCGTGCTGGGGCTGGATACCAACCTGACCGCTGCCGCCACGGCCACCGGCCTGTTCGCGCCGCATGGGCAGGGATGGGCGAACACCCTGCCGGTGGTGTTTGATGACCCGGTTTTCCTGCCCTATGACTGGGGCTGGTTTGCCTTTGTCCATGACACCGCAAAGCTGCCCACGCCGCCCAAGAGTTTTGAGGAACTGGCGGCGTCAGATGTGAAGATCATCATTCAAGACCCCCGTTCATCGACCCCCGGTCTGGGCCTTCTGATGTGGGTGAAGGCCGCCTATGGTGACAAGGCGGGGGCGATCTGGGAAGGGTTGGCCGACAACATCGTGACGGTCACCCCCGGTTGGTCCGAGGCTTATGGCCTGTTTCTGGAGGGGGAGGCGGACATGGTGCTGTCCTACACCACATCCCCGGCCTATCACCTGATTGCCGAGGAGGATGCCAGCAAGGCAGCGGCACCTTTCACCGAGGGGCACTATCTGCAGGTCGAGGTCGCCGGGAAACTGGCGGCGACGGATCAGCCGGAATTGGCGGATGCCTTTCTGGCCTTCATGGGGACCGAGGCGTTCCAAGCCGTGATCCCGACGACGAACTGGATGTATCCGGCGGTAACGCCTGCGGCGGGCCTGCCTGCGGGGTTTGAGACGCTGATCACGCCCGAAACCTCGCTTCTGCTGTCGGCGGATGAGGCATTGGCGGCGCGCGAGGGGGCGCTGGCCGAATGGCAAGCCGCGCTGGCGCGCTGAGGCCACCTGTCGGGGCGGCGTTGGTCGCCGCCCTGCTGGTGGGGATGACGCTGGGAACGGTGGCCGTTGTGGCCGCCTTTTCCGGGGCATCCCTGCCGGGCGCGTCAGATTGGGCGGCGGTTCGGTTCACCGTCACACAAGCGGCGCTGTCGGCGGCCCTGTCGGGTCTGCTGGCCGTGCCTGTTGCCCGCGCGCTGGCGCGGCGGCGGTTTGCGGGGCGGGGTGCCTTGATCACGCTGATGGGCGCGCCGTTCCTGTTGCCTGTGATCGTGGCAGTACTGGGATTGCTGGCAATCTTTGGGCGGGCAGGGGTGATGAATGACGGGCTGGCGGTGTTGGGCCTGCCGCGCGTGTCGATCTATGGGCTGCATGGCGTGGTGTTGGCGCATGTGTTTTTGAACCTGCCGCTGGCGACGCGGATGCTGCTTTTGGGGTGGCAGGCGATCCCGGCGGAACGGTTCCGGTTGGCGCGATCCTTGGATCTGACGCCGGGGGCGCAGTTCCGGCATCTGGAATGGTCAATGTTGCGGGCGACGCTGCCGGGGGCGGTGCTGACGGTGTTCACCATCTGCCTTGCGAGTTTTGCGGTGGCTTTGACGTTGGGTGGCGGGCCTGCGGCGACGACAGTGGAGCTGGCGATTTATCAGGCGTTGCGGTTTGATTTCGCGCCGGATCGGGCGGCCACGCTGGCCGTGCTGCAATTCGCGCTGTGCCTGACCGCGGTGGCGGTGGGTTGGTCGCTGGTGCGGGATGCGGGGTTTGGCACCGGATTGGGCCGACGGGTAGAGATGCCTGCGCCAAAGGGGTGGCGGCGGGCGGCGGATGGGGCCGCGATCATGCTGGCGGCGGGGTTTCTGATGCTGCCCTTGCTGGCCCTGGTGGTGCGGGGGATCGGTGGACTGGGCGATCTGCCGGGAGGGATGTGGACGGCGACCTTGCGATCCGTTTCAGTGGCGCTGGTGACAACGGTGCTGACCACGGGGGCGGCGCTGCTTCTGGCGCTGGCGGCGGGGCGGCGGGTGGCGGGGCATCGGGTGTTTGATGTGGCGGCGACCTTGCCGCTGGCGGCATCGTCGCTGGTGATCGGAACGGGGCTTTTCCTTGCGCTGCGGGGGGTGGCCACGCCGTCAGACATGGCGCTGCCAGTGACGGTTGCGGTGAATGCCACGCTGGCCTTGCCCTATTCCTATCGCCTGCTGCTGCCAGAGGCGCGGGCGCTGCATCAGGGGCAGGACCGGTTGGCGCAAGCGTTGGGGATGACGCGATGGGCGCGGTTTCGGTTGGTGACCCTGCCCTGTCTGGCGCGGCCACTGGGCTTTGGTGCCGGGATAACGGCGGCGCTGTCGATGGGCGATCTGGGGGTAATCACGCTGTTCGCGGCAGAAAATAACGCCACCTTGCCACTGTTCATTCATGGATTGATGGGCAGTTACCGGATGGAGGCGGCGGCGGCGGCGTCATTGATCCTGATGGGAACATCCTTCGCGCTGTTTGCGCTGTTTGACAGGATTGGACGCCATGTTGCAGCTTGATCATCTGGTGCTGGCAGAGCCGGGATTCCGGCTGGAGGCTGATGTGACCCTGCCCAAGGGCGCGCGCTGTGCGGTTCTGGGGCCTTCGGGGGCGGGGAAATCGACGCTGCTGAACGCGATTGCGGGGTTTGTGGTGCCGCAGGCGGGGCGGATTTTGTGGCAGGGTCAGGACATCACCGATTTGCCACCGGGGCAGCGGCCTGTGACGATCCTGTTTCAGGATCAGAACCTGTTTCCGCATCTGACGGTGGAGCGCAACCTTGCGCTGGGCCTGTCGCCGGAGGGGCGGATGGACGGCGCGGCGCGGGCGCGGATTGCAGACGCCCTAGCGCGGACCGGGCTGGAGGGGTTGGGTGCGCGCAGGCCGGGGCAATTGTCGGGTGGGCAGCAGGGGCGGGCGGCACTGGCGCGGGCGCTTTTGCGGGCGCGACCTCTGTTGTTGCTGGATGAACCCTTTGCCGCCCTTGGCCCGGCATTGAAGGCCGAGATGCTGGCGCTGGTGCGGGAGGTGGCGGAGGAGACGGGGGCCACCGTGGTCATGGTGACGCATGATCCGCAAGATGCGCGGCGCTTTGCCGATGTGACGATGCTGGTGGCGGAGGGGCGGGTGGAGGCGCCCGTGGCGACAGAGGCGCTGTTCGCCAACCCGCCGCCCGCATTGGCGGCCTATCTGGGGGCGGGGTGAAGATTCTTTGCGCCGCCCGTTGACACCACCTGCGGGCTTCTTTACGTAGCCCAACATCGACTTGGGCCCAGATGGCGGAATTGGTAGACGCACTGGTTTCAGGTACCAGCGCTGCAAGGCGTGGAGGTTCGAGTCCTCTTCTGGGCACCATGTCGATCTGACGAAAGGGCGCGGGTTCATTCCCGCGCCCTTTGCGTTTTCCTCTGTCCGTTGACCCCTGAGCCGCACGTCGATATTGCAGCCCGAATACCTGCCGAAAGGATGCGACCTTGGCCATTTTCCTGCATCAGAACGACCTGCCCGATGGTCTGGACCTTGGCCCCGTGGTGGCCATTGATACCGAGACGATGGGGCTGGACCCGCGGCGGGACAGGCTGTGCGTGGTGCAGCTTTCCTCAGGGGATGGAAATGCCCATCTGGTGCAGATTGCGCGGGGGCAAAAGACGGCGCCGAACCTGGAACGGTTGCTGACGGACCCGGCGGTGGTGAAGCTGTTCCATTTCGGGCGGTTCGACATTGCGGCGTTGAAGAATGCCTTCGGGGTGACGACAGCGCCGGTCTGGTGCACGAAGATTGCGTCAAGGATGATCCGCACCTTCACGGATCGGCACGGGTTGAAATACCTGCTGCTGGAACTGGTGGGCGTGGATGTATCGAAACAGCAGCAGACCAGCGACTGGGGGTCTGTGGACCTGACCGATGCGCAAAAGGAATATGCGGCGTCGGATGTGCTGTATCTGCACAAGTTGAAGGCCGAGCTTGAGGCGCGTCTGGTGCGCGAGGGGCGGATGGATCTGGCGCAGCGGTGTTTCGATTTCCTGCCGACACGGGCGGAACTGGACCTGATGGGATGGGACGAGCCCAATGACATCTTCCACCACTGATTTTCTAGCCACCGGCCGACGTGTCATCCGCCGCGAGGCGGAGGCGCTGGAAATGCTGGCCGAGGGGCTGGATGACGGGTTTGCCGCAGCGGTGGACCTGATCCTGAATGCATCGGGGCGGGTAATCGTGTCGGGCATGGGCAAATCGGGGCATGTGGCGCGCAAGATCGCGGCGACCTTTGCCAGCACGGGCACACCCGCGCAGTTCGTGCATCCGGCCGAGGCCAGCCATGGCGATCTGGGCATGGTGATGCGGGGCGACGTGGCGCTGGTGTTGTCCAACAGCGGCGAGACGCCGGAGCTGGCGGATATCGTGGCGCATACGCGCCGGTTCGACATTCCGCTGATCGGCGTGGCGGGGCGGGCGGAGTCGACGCTGCTGCGGCAATCGGATGTGGCGTTGCTGTTGCCGCCCGCGCCCGAAGCCTGTGAAACCGGGATCGTGCCGACAACATCGACGACGATGACGCTGGCGCTGGGGGATGCGCTGGCTGTGGCGTTGATGGAACATCGCCAGTTCACGCCAGACCAGTTTCGCGTGTTTCACCCCGGCGGCAAGCTGGGGGCGCGGCTGTCACGGGTGGCTGATCTGATGAACAGGGATGCGCCGCTGGTGCCGCATGATGCGCCGATGAGCGATGCGCTGCTGATGATGTCGGCCAAGGGCTTTGGCGTGGTTGGCGTGACGGATGGGGATGGCTATCTTCAGGGGATCATAACCGATGGCGACCTGCGGCGGCATATGGCGGGCCTGCTGGACCTGTCGGCGGGGGATGTGATGACCGCCGCGCCGCGGACCATCGGGCCGGGGGCTTTGGCGGAAAAGGCCGTGCGGATCATGAACGAGAAAAAGATCACCTGCCTGTTTGTCGTGGACCCGGAAGGCAGCCAATCGGTGATCGGCCTGCTGCATATCCACGATTGCCTGCGGGCCGGGATCGCGTGATGGTGCGGCGGGCGGGGCTGGATGGCTGGTCACGGCTGGTGGCGGCGTTGAAGGTTCTGCTGCCGCTGACGGCGCTGGCCCTTCTGTCGATGCTGTTTCTGATCTCCAACCGCATCAACCCGGAGGACGCCCTGCCCTATGCCGAGGTTGATGTGGAAGAACGGCTGAGAGAGCCGCGCATGACTGCGCCAACCTATACCGGCACCACGCGCGACGGCGCAGCAATTGAGGTGACAGCCGCCGAGGCACGGCCAGCCGCTTCTGATACAAGCGGCGCAAGTGCAACGGATGTTCGGGCGCGGCTGACGACCCCGGATGGAAAGCTGGCGACGCTGGAATCCATTTCGGCACAGATGACCCCGAATGGCGAAGAGATCAGCTTTTTCGGGGATGTGCATCTGGACCACAGTTCAGGCTATGAGGTGACATCCGACACCATGACGGCGCGGCTGGATGTCATGGACGTGCAATCCAACACGCCGGTGACGGTAGATGGCCCTGCCGGGCGGATCACCGCGCAATCGATGCGGTTGACGCAAAGCGGTGATGGCGCAGACAACTATCTTCTGGTTTTCAACGGATCAGTGAAGCTGTTATATCAACCAGCAAAATAATTTTGAACCGAGGGTCCAATGTTCGCCGCCCTGCGCGCCTTTATCATGACAGTCGCGCTTTTGCCGGTAATGGGCGGATTGGCGATTGCCCAGACCAGCATCACCCTGACGGGATTGCAGCAGGATACGTCGCTGCCTGTAGAGGTGACGTCAGACAGTCTGGCCGTGGACCAAAGCACCGGTGTGGCGACGTTTACGGGCAATGTGCAGGTTGTGCAGGGTGAGATGACGATCACGGCGGCGACGGGACGCATCGAATACCTTCAGGATGGGCAGGGAATTTCCAAGGTGTTTTTCGATGGTCGCGTGACTTTCGTCAGCCCGACCGATGCCGCCGAGTCGGATGAGGCGGTCTATACCATCGCAACGGGTGAGGTGGTGATGACGGGGGATGTTCTGTTGACACAAGGCCAGAACACGATTTCCGGCAACAAACTGATCTATAATCTGGATGCAGGGACCGGCACCATGGAGGGACGGGTGCAGACTGTGTTCGTGCCTGGAAAGGCCAACCCGTGAAGGCTGGCCCCGATCTGACCGTGACTGCCGGTTCGGCGGGGCTGTCCATACGGAACCTGCGCAAAAGCTATAAGCGGCGGCCAGTCATCCGTGATGTTTCCATGCAGTTGAACCGTGGTGAGGTGGTGGCGCTGCTGGGGCCGAACGGATCGGGCAAGACGACCTGTTTCTATGCCATCGCAGGGTTGGTCACGCCGGAAGGCGGCGAAGTGCTGATTGACGGGCGGGATGTGACGGCGTTGCCGATGTACCGCCGGGCGCGGTTGGGCATTGGCTATCTGCCGCAGGAAGTGTCGATCTTTCGTGGCCTGTCGGTCGAGGAAAACATCCTTGCCGTGCTGGAGATTACCCATGCCGACCGCCACAAGCGGCGCGAACGGCTGGAGGAACTGCTGTCCGAATTTTCCATTACCCACCTGCGCCGCGCACCCGCGCTTGCGCTTTCGGGTGGGGAGCGGCGGCGGGTGGAAATTGCGCGCTGTCTGGCGGCCGATCCGAAATATCTGCTTCTGGACGAACCGTTTGCGGGGGTGGACCCGATTGCCGTGGGTGAAATTCGGCATCTGGTGCAGGATCTGAAAAGCCGCGGGATCGGGGTGCTGATCACCGATCACAACGTGCGCGAAACGCTGGAGATCGTGGATCGCGCGTATATTTTGCACGATGGCAAGGTATTGATGAGCGGCACCACAGATGAGGTGGTACGCGACGAAACCGTGCGTCGGGTGTATCTGGGCCAGAATTTCAGGATCGGCTGATCCCTGCCATGCTGGTTGGCGCGCTGGGCGGGTGGTTGGACCCACACCAACGCCGCTGTTGACAAGATGGCATGGGCGGATGCCAAATAGCTGTGATGAGTGCGCTATTCGCCCTGTCCCGATCTGCAAATGCCGCCGCCAAGACGGATCGTTGCCTTGCAGGATCGCAGCCCCGACACCAAGTCAGTATAACGAAGGTTCGCCCGTCGCCATACCGGCGCCGCCGGACCGATTTCACGCGGAGGAAGCACCATGCGATACCAGATCAGCGGCAGACAGATAGACATCGGCGAGGCGCTGCAAACGCATGTTAAGGCCGAACTGGGCGAGGTGGTGGAAAAATACGCCCAGCGCCCGACGGATGCCGTGGTGATCTTTTCCCGTGCGGCGCATGAGCATGTGTGTGAAGCGACGATTCACCTTTCGACCGGCCTGACGGCGCAGGCGAAGGGGCATGCCACTGAAATCTATGCGGCTTTTGAATCCTGCCGGGAAAAGATGGACAAGCAACTGCGCCGCTACAAGCGTCGGTTGCGGAACCATCACAGCGCCCGGACAGCACCTGTTGAATTCGCCGAAGGGTCGGCATATATCCTCGCGCCAACTGAGGAGCCTGAGGACGACGACCATTCTGATCTGGCGCAGCCGATCGTGATTGCCGAGATGGAGACGAAGATACCGTCTGTCACTGTCGGCGAAGCGGTCATGCAGTTGGAACTGGGTGGTCAGAAGATGCTTGTGTTCCGTAATGAAGGACATGGCGGCGTGAATGTCGTTTACCGTCGTGATGACGGGAACATCGGCTGGATCGACCCGCGCAACGCAAAATGACGCGCGCTTGCGCGCGTGACAGGAACAACGGCCGCTGATGGACCTTTCCAAACTATTGATACCGGGGGCCGTTCGGGTTGTCGGTCAGTTGACGAGCAAGAAGCGGCTTTTCCAGGAATTGGGAGAGCTTGCCGCGCAAGCCTATGGCATGAGCGGGGCCACGGCGATTGACGGGTTGCAGGAACGCGAAAGTCTGGGGCCAACCGGCGTGGGGCATGGCATCGCCCTGCCCCATGCACGGCTGGAAGACCTGAAACAGATCAGGGGCGTGTTCATCCGGCTGGAAAAGCCGCTGGATTATGACAGCGTGGACCGCCAGCCCGTTGACCTGGTTTTCGGGTTGTTTGCGCCCAAGGATTCGGGCGTTGATCACCTGAAGGCGCTGGCGCTGGTCAGCCGGACGATGCGGGATCAGGCGGTGGTGGCAAAGCTGCGCGCCAACAGCGACCCGGCCAAGATTTATGCGATCCTGACAGAGGCACGGTCGACGCAGGCCGCCTAAGCCTTAGCGTTTGGGAAAGAAGCCAAAGCCCAGATAGTCGCGCTGATAGGTATCACGGGCCGCCTCTTCCAGTTCAGCATCCCGGATGACATCCAGCGCGGCATCGCATTCGTCACGCGGAAAGGCGATCTGCGGGGCAGGTTGGCCCAGCTCTGCACACAGGAAGGCCAGCCCTTCGGACAGGGTTTCTTCGCGGAGCAAAAGATCGGGCGTCTGGAATTGGCCAAAGCCTTGCAGCGTGGTGGTCTGGCTGGCCCATCCGGCATCGGTGCGAAAGCCCGTCTGTCCGGCCAGGTTGCGTTTCAGGAATTTCAGAAAGGCAAGAAAGGCGGCACGGCGTTCGGCCGGTTCGGCAAATGCCTGTCCGGGGCGTGGCAGATGCACGCCGTGGACGCGGGCAAGGATGTTGCGCTGTTCGCCCTGCATGCCACCCTGTTCCAGCGCACAGAAGGCGCGATGGGCGCGGTCAAGCGGGTGACGCAGGATGGTGAAACTGCGATGGCCGGGATGGGCGCGTTTCCATTGGCGCAGCGATTTGTGCGTAAAATCACGTTCCAAGCCACCAAAGGTTGACAACCAATCGGTCACCGGATCGATCTGATTTCCCTTGATGGGCATGAACAGCAGCGGCAAGTCCTGCGCCGCGACATAGCCCGGAATGGACGCGTTTCGGCGGGGTTCAAAGTTCGGCGTGCGGGACAGGTTGAAACGGTCAAGACGCGCCAGCGCCTGTTCCATCGCGGCGGGGTTGGAAACCTTGTCCGCCAGAGGTTCAGGGTTTTGCACGGTAAGGGAGGTGTCGATCGCCTCTGGCCGGGCATCGACGCCAAGGAAGGCCGCCAGTCCATTCAGCACGGCCAGATCGGGGATGTCGTCATAGTCGATGTAGAAAGCCGTCTGCCCCCGCGCCTGAAGCGCGCGCAGAAGCCGGATCTGGAATTGCTGCACCTCATCCAGGTGGTCGGTGAATTCCACCGGGTCAAAACGGGCCTTGGCCTGTTTCAGGTTCTTTGGGTTGGTCAGTTTCCATTGCCCCGTCGCCTTTGCGATCTTCAGGCTGACATAGCTTTCCACCGGGTTGCGCGTCAGCACGATCTTGGCGCAGCGGGGATCATCCATGACCAGATCAAAGATGCGGGGATCGTGATCGTGGAAATAGCGAAAGCCCGACAGGCCGGGCGTGCGCTCGCGCATCCGGCGCAGCAATAGGCTGGGGTCTTCTTCGCGCTGGGCAAGCGTCACGCCAAGGAATTCGGTCTGATCCTTCTTGCCTATGAAGAATGGATTGAACGCCTCGCCATGACAGGTGACGCCGGAAAGGGCGTTGAGATTGGCTTCTAGGAAATTGGAACCTGTCCGCATTTCGGCGAACATCACGAAACTGTCAAACGGGCGGGTCACTGGATCACTTCACTAGGTAAGGGCGGCCCCGGCGGGAATCGGAGGGGCGGGGGTCGTTCGTGGTGGGGAAATCGCCCATCAGGACAGGTTGCATTCCCTGATTTCTAAGGTTTTGCAGGAACTGGCCAAAGCCAGTGAGATCGGTCAGGCGCGGCGCTTCGGTCAGGCGGCGCAGCGACCGGGGGCTGATTTCATCGACGATGGTTTGCAGCGGCTCCATCGGGTTTTCGATGAATTCGGCAAGGTTCCAGATGCGGATGCGGGCCTTGGCGGCACCGTTGCGCAGCACCGAAAGGTGATCGAGTTCGATTTTTTGCAGGCGCGCAGCTTCGCGGCGGATGTCGGTGAAGTTAAGGTTGGACTTGAACAGCGGCACCGCCCATGCGCCCGAGATGACCGATATCTGGGCGTTGGAATCCAGCGCCATGAACCAGTTGAGTTCTTGATTATCGCCGGGGCCGAATTGAAAGCACTGCCGTTCGCCGCGAGTGGCCCAGATCAGGTTGGCGAGGAAGGATTTCGTGTTGTAATCGCGCAGGGCCGCACTGTCAGACAGGGCGCCGTTGAAAACCGCCTCGCCCCCGGCAAATTCAACGCGGTCTGGCGCAAAGAGGTGGCCATGAACACGGGTTCCGGTCACCTTTCCCAACCAACCTTCGAAGTTTTCAAAGACATCGGAAAAGCCCTGAAACACAGAATAGGGCGCGGCGGTACGGCCATTTTCCCAATGTTCATGGGGAAACCGGCTTTGCATATAAAGGCCCGGTCGACCCTTTACGCGGCGTTCGACGGCCTTTGAAAACAAACGGTCAATCTTGCCCGGATTGGGTTCACCCCCGGCCTGCCCTTCGGCATCGTCCGACAGGAAGGTGGCGTAAAGTTTGTTGGCATGGGGCCAGATCTTGCGCGCGACAAAGCAATCGGACCGACGCAAGAGTTGCAGGTGGTCATCATAGAAGATGTGGGGTTTGCCCTGAAAGTCGAACTTGGACAGGGTCAGTGACCGGCTTTCCACATTGGCGGAAACCTGACGGACCAGCGTCTGAAAATAACTTTCATCGGGGATCCAGACGCGGCGGAAGTATCGGTCATACAGCGCGCGGTCTGGGCCTTGCAGGATGGTGGACAGGGTCTGCCGTGTCAGACACCACCACTGGCTGCCCAGATGCGGAACGATGCCATTGGGAATGGTGCGTTTGAACCCGATCCGGCGTTGCAGTTTTACATAGCGGTCGAACAGCCAACGCTGGGTGCGCCACGAGAACGGGAAACGCAGGGTGAAGCGTTCCATGTTCAGGCCACCGATTGTCCATCCCACTTCTTCGGTGGTGACGGATTCGATGAAATCGGTGCGCGGGCGTTCGTCCAGGTAGGCGATCAGTTCCTTGACAGGGCGCAGCGGCAGACAGGAACCGGATGACAGGTAGACGTGCCGGACCGAAGGGAAATCGGCCAGCATCACCTCGGCCGCGGCTTGGGTGGCGGCGACGATGCCCCAGGTGCCCCATTCGCAGGCAAAGCGTTCCGAAAAGCGGATGTTGGTCAGATCGGCAAGGTCGGATTGAAGTTTCTCAACGCTCCATTTCTGGACGCGCTTGTCAACGTGGATGACGACGGGGCAGCCCCGTTCCGCCCAATGGCGGGCCGTTTCGGCGGCGCGGTGCAGCGCCGTGTGGCACAGCATGACAAAACCAAGCGTGCCGTTTGCCGCCTGATGGGTTGCGGGGACGGAAGCGCCTGTCATGCCCAATTCCCCTTGGACATGAGGCCCAGAATTTCAAGCTGGCGCCAGTTGATGTATTTTTCCGACCATTTGCACCAAAGATCGGGCTGGGTTTTCAGCCCGTCCCGATAGGCGCGATATTCGGCGCTGTTGGCGTAATGCTGGCCGCGCGACAGTTCCTCTTCGGCCTTGGCGGCGAAGGTATCCAGGAATTTGGCGTGCAACAGGCAGCCCGACGCCTTTTCACCCCCCCATTCATCATAGACGAGGTTCAGACCCCGCGGCATGAGCATGTGCGTCGAGCTGGCATAAGCGTAAGCGCGGTTCCATTTCACCAGCGGGATCTTGTTCAAGGCGGGGGCGGCAATCGGTTCTTCGGGAAAAAAGACGCGGGCGCGCGGGCCACCCTGTATCCACAGGTTGCCATTGCCGGGGTTGCGTTTCACGGAATAGTTGGCGCTGTCGAACCATTGCGCGATTTCAAACGGATCCTGCCCTTCACGATAGGGCTGCGCGTCAATCGGACCCTTGGGATACATATCCAGCAGCATGGCCGAAAAGGACCGGATGCCGGATGTATCCAGCCAGTCTGTCAGGGCGCGCAAGGGCCGGGTTTCGCAGAACGGGTAGACAAGGAATTCGTCGGGATCAACGACCAGCGTCCAATGTCCGTGGCAGTATTTGCGCTGAAGCGCCGTGATCCAGTCCATCCCGAACCGGGATTTGCGATAGCTGCCGGGCGTAACCCATAGCGACACATCCGGTTGCTGTTGCAGGAATTCCCGCGACCCGTCATCCGACCCGTTATCCACCATCATGAAATGGTTCACGCCAAGGTCGCGGTAATAGCGCAGAAAATACGGCAGTCGGATGCGTTCGTTGCGCAAGGTGCAAAGCAGGATGATGGAATCGCCCCGGATCGCCCCGGTGCGGTTCACCACATTGGTCATTTCGCGGCGTTTGAGCCAGCCACGCAGATGCAGCCTTCTTCGGCGCAGCCGCAGTCGATATGCCCCGATCAATCCCACCGAACGTGCCCGTTTCCTACCTTGGCCCGACGCTGCATGTGCGTATGACCACCCTTGCCCAATGTCCTGCGCGGTTCTTCTTGCGTCCTGCCGTTGCCCCAGCGCTGGCGGAACGGGCAATTTCCGACAAGATTAGTGTTTGCACCCGCACAAGTAAACAATTGCTGGACAGTGGTATAATTCAAACCTGCCGGATTGATGCAAATTGCACCCATCACACCCAACCCCCACGCGACATGAGACCAAGGGATTCCAGCGCGCGCCATGTGGTCAGGCGGCGGGATTGACGGCACCATAGATCAGGGTTTTCCGTCAGGGCATCATAGTAGCGGTCATATTGCGCAGAGTTCGAAAAGTGTTCTCTGCGCGTCTGTTCCACGCGGGCGCGGTCAACCACGGTGTGCAGGAATTTGGTGTGCAGCAGCAGACCGGAAGGTGCCTCGGATCCGTCGGTGGCGTAGATGCGGTTCAGGGCGGGTGGCAGCAGCGAATGGGTCGAGTTCACATAGGCATAACGCCAATGCCATTTCACCAGCGGCACCTTGTTCAGCGTGGGCGCGCGGCGAGGTTCAGCGCCAAAGAACAGCCGGGCGCGCGGGCCACCCTGAATCCAGAGATTGCCCATGGGTTGCTGAATGCGGATGCCATAGCCCGCCGGGTCGAACCAGTGCAGCGACGCAAGCGGATCGTCGCCCGCAGCATAGGGGTGGTCGGCGACGGGGCCTTTTGGGTATAGGTCCAGCATCATCGCGCCAAACATCGGCCTGTTCTGACTGTCGAGCCAATGCGTCAGCGCGCGCAGATCGCGGCTGTCCCAATAGGGGTAGATCAGCAGTTCATCGGCATCCACGGTCAGGCACCAATGGCCATGACCATGCCGCATCTGAAGCCAGGTCAGCCAGTCCATGCCAAAGCGGGACGCCTTGTAAGAGGCGCGGGTCACCCAAAGTGACACGTCTTTCTGGCCGGCCAGATATTCGGTGGTGCCGTCATCGCTGCCATTGTCGACCATCAGGAAATGGGACACGCCAAGGCCGCGGTGATGATCCAGAAACCACGGCAGGCGGATGGCTTCGTTCCTGACCGTGGAAAAGCCAAGTATGTCGCCCGGTCGGATAACGGCGGTGCGGTCAATGCGACTGGTCAGATCGCGGCGGCGGGCGAACGCGCGGGCAAGAAGCCTGCGCCGTTTCCAGCGCAGGCGATAGGCGGTGATCAGGTGTTCGGGCGCGATGGCCACCGGCCACCCAGAGGATTATTGCGCCGCTTTTTGCAGGGCCATCATCTCATGCAGATAGGCCGAAAATTCATCGCGCAGATCGGGGCGGGACAGGCCAAAGGCCACGGTGGCCTGAAGGAACCCGGCCTTTGAGCCGCAATCATACCGCTGGCCACGGAAGCGATAGCCATAGACGTTTCCATCGGCGGTTTCTTCGGCGATGGCGTCGGTCAATTGGATTTCGCCGCCCGCGCCTTGTTTCATGCGGTTAAGGTTCACCAGAACCTTGGGCGAAAGGATATAGCGCCCAATCACGGCAAGGTTCGATGGCGCGGTGCCCAGCGGCGGCTTTTCCACCATGCCACGCGCCTTGACGATGGCGCCCATGTCTTCGGCGATGTCCAGGACACCGTAGGATTTTGTGCGCTCGGGGGCCACCTCCATCGCGGCGACCATATTGCCACCGGTCTGTTCATACGCCTCGACCATTTGTTGCAGGCAGGGCTTTTCCGCCGCGATCACGTCATCGGGCAGCAGGACGGCAAAAGGTTCGTTGCCAATCAGGCGGCGCGCGCACCAGACGGCATGGCCCAGGCCGAGCGGGCGATTCTGGCGGATATAGGCGATGGCGCCGGAATCCATATTGGTTTCTTTCAGCACCTCCAGCAGGTCATCCTTACCGGATTTGCGCAGCGCGCTTTCCAGTTCGGGGGCGCTGTCAAAGTAGTCCTCCAGCGCGGATTTTCCGCGCGAGGTTACGAAGATGAATTCCTTGATGCCCGCGGCGCGCGCCTCATCGATCGCGTATTGAATAAGCGGGCGGTCGACCAAAGTCATGATCTCTTTCGGGATCGACTTTGTGGCTGGCAAGAAGCGTGTTCCAAGACCTGCAACGGGAAAGACGGCCTTTGTAACCTTCTTGATCTTCATTTTCGCACCCAATTCTGATCCCGGAACAATCGGGACAATTTTCACACAAAGCACGGCATCCTATGCCTCGTGGCCTAATACACCATTGCGGCAGAATAGCAGCGATTCCTTGCAGATGGAATGAACCTGGCCCGTGACTTGCGGGATTATGTTGCTTTTGATCGGCTTTGGCACATCAGGCGGCGGCACCCGGACATCGGGCCTTAGAGCATCGCGGCCATCATCGATTCGATCACGGGGACATCGGATGGATTGTTCAACTCCCAAAACTGGCGACCCTGGGCATCTACCTCGACGCACAGCACGGCGCGGCCGTTTTCAAGGAAGCGAAGTTGTTCCAGGCCTTCCAGCGTTTCCAGCGGACCAACCGGCCAGCCGGGATAGGCGGCAAGGGCCGCCGGGCGATAGGCATAGACGCCGACATGATGAAAGACGGGGGTCGGTTCGTCATCGGCATAATCGCGCCCTGTGAAAGGGATGACTTCCTTCGAGAAGTAAAGACCGCGCCCACCCGCACCAAAGACGGCGGTGGTGCCACCCACGCGGCCATGACGGCGGTCTTCCAGGAGCTTGGCGCGCATCGCCCCTTCACAGCGCAACACGGGGGTGGCAATTTCGGCCTGCGGATCGGCGCGAAGGCCGGCGATCAGATCTTCGATAAACCAGGCCGGGGTAAGGGGTGCGTCGCCTTGCAGGTTCACCACAATGTCAAAGCCCGGCAATTTTGCCGCCACTTCGGCACAGCGTTCGGTGCCGTTCTGGCAGGTGGCCGAGGTCATCACGACTTCGGCCCCGAAGGCGGCTGCATGGTCGGCGATCCGGTCATCATCGGTGGCCACGACCACGCGGTCCACGCCCCGAACCGCCATCGCCGCTTCCCAAGACCGGCGGATCAGCGTCTTGCGCCCATCAGGACCGTTCAGTTCAACCAGCGGCTTGCCGGGATAACGGGTCGAGGCATAGCGGGCGGGAATGGCGATCAGGACGGTCATTCGGAAGGCTCCAACGTGAAGATGCCGCCTTCAAACGGCAAAAAGGCAGCATCACGGCCATCGGTTGTGACGAAAGGGTAAAGGATACGCCGCGCGGCGGGATCGCCTTTTCCTTCACACGTGATGCGATGGACGAAAATTTCGCCGGCGTCAGTCAGGCGCGGGTCGCCCAGTTCAGCGAAGGTCGCAAATTCAGGGTTGGCAAGAAATTCGTCCGGCGCATAGGTCGTGTAAGACATGGACTGCCCTGCGAAATCGCAGGCGTAGAAGGCGCCCTCGGCAAAGCCGCCTTCGAAATACTGGGAGGCACCCTGCGTGGCATCAGGATCAATGAACCATGCCTCGCCGGAAAAGCCCGTTACCGTCCAGGTGGTTTCGATGAAATCGGCGTGGGCGGGCAGGGCCAGAAGGATTGCCACAATTGGCGCCACAGCGCGGTGCGTAATCACCTTTTCAGCTCCACACCCGGGGCGAAAGCGATGAAGAACGGGTTGTCCCAGCCCGGTTTGCCATATTCCAGCGGGGTATGGGTGTCAAAACGCACCACCTGACCGCCCGCGCCGCGCAGGACCGCATCACCAGCCGCCGTGTCCCATTCCATCGTGCGGCCAAGGCGGGGGTAAAGATCAGCCTCGCCCGTCGCAACCAGGCAGAATTTCAGGCTGGACCCGGCAGAAGTCATGTCACGCACGGCATAGCGCGAGATATAGTCATCCGTCGCCTGATCGCGGTGGGATTTGGATGCAACGACCATCAGCGCAGAATTGTCAGGGTCAGAGACGCGGATCGGCTGAACAGGGCCGGGGGTGGATTTGTCAAAATCACCGGTTTCTTCAACCGCCGTGCCATCGGGAAGCGTATAGAACAGCCGCCCTTTGGCAGGGGCATAGACCACGCCATGCAGGGGAATACCGTCTTGCACATAGGCGATGTTGACGGTGAAATCACCACGGCGCTGCACGAATTCCTTGGTGCCATCCAGCGGGTCCACAATCAGGAAGGTGCGGGCGGACAGCGCGTGGCTGTCGGCCTGTTCTTCGGTGATCAGGGGCAGATCAGGGAAGGCCGCCCGCAGACCGGCAGAAATCAGGGCATCGGCCGCTTCGTCCGCCTCGGTCACCGGTGAGGCATCGGATTTTGCCTTCACTTCGAAATCCGGGCTTTCATAGATGGCAAGGATCACATCCCCGGCTTCAAGAGCGAGGCGACGGATAACGGGGATCAGGTGATCAAACTGCATAGAATACCTCGCATAGGTGCGACAGCGTGGCCGCCGCAGTTGAACTGAACACAACGCCGCCTTATCATCCGACACAAGAATAAGGGCAAGGTTTCCCAGTGGATGCGCAGGCCAAAGGGCGGGCTGCGGGCAGGATTACAAGGATCTCGGCGTGCGGTTTCAGGCGGATGTCAGGCGAACACGGACGAGAACAGCCCTTGGGATGCTGGAGCTTGTGTTCCACGGCGCTGTCCACAATGTGCGAAAGACCCATACCAGCGCAGTGATGGGGCTGGTTCTGAACGTGATCCAATCTTCGCTGATGATCATTGGTTTTTATGTGATGTTCACCTTTGCCGGGGCGCGGCCGAACGCCATACGGGGGGATTACATCCTTTTCCTGATGTCGGGCGTGTTTCTATACATGACCCACGTCAAGACGATGAATGCGGTGATGAAGGCAGACGGGCCGACCTCGGCCATGATGAAGCACGCGCCGATGAACACGATCATCGCAATATCATCTGCCGCAGTCGGAACAATGTATCTTCAGGTCTTTTCAGCCTCGATCATCCTTTACATCTATCATGCGGTGATCACGCCGCTGACCTTTGATGACCCGGTCGGCATGGTGGCGATGCTGCTATTGGCCTGGGCGACGGGGATTTCGGTCGGTATGTTGTTCCGGGCGGCATCGCCCTGGCAGCCCCGGTTTTTCGGGATTGTGGCGTCGTTCTATACCCGGATCAACATGATCGCATCAGGCAAGATGTTCGTGGCCAACGCAATGCCGACGGCTGTGCTGGCATTCTTTGACTGGAACCCGCTGTTCCACACGATTGACCAGGGGCGCGGCTACATCTTTTTGAACTATGCCCCGCGCTATACGAATCTGGAGTATCCCGTCTATGTGATGCTGGTCTGCGTGACGTTGGGCCTGATCGGCGAATATTACACGGGCAAACGCGCGTCGATCAGCTGGACGATGGGGAAGTAACCGGCGCCACCACCCGCAGGGTCAGATTGATGCGCCCACCGCCCGGCAACAGGCGTGATGATCGAAAGCGAAGCCGGTCGATCCCGTGCCAAGCCAGCCGCGCCGCGCCCCCCATCAGCATCACATCCCCGGATTTAAGCCAGATACTTTCGGTTGGGTCTTTTCGGTCGGGACCGCCCAAACGAAACAAAGCTTCATCCCCCAGGCTGATGGACAGGACAGGAAAGGAAAAGTCACCTTCGTCCTTGTCCTGATGAAGGCCCATCTTGGCGCCTTCGTCGTAGAAGTTGATCAGGCAACAATCAGGGGCGCGGGAAAGGCCGGTCAGATTGTGCCAGATGGACAGGATCACAGGCGGAATAGGCGGCCAGGGCTGGCCTGTCGGATGGTGTGGCTCATAGCGATAGCCGCGCTGATCCGTAACCCAGCCAAGCCTGCCTGCCGATGTCATCCGCACACTCATCGGGCGACCGCCGGGGGTGACAGGGCTGTAGAGCGGGGCTTTTGCGACGACGGCGCGCAAATCGGCCACCAAGGCGGATTGTGCCGTTGCGTCGATGTGACCGGGCCAATAGCGAAAGCCGCGAATTTCGATCGGTGCTGCCATGACGCATTCCTGTGCATTGACGATATTTTCCCATCGGCCAGCCGCTTGCAGCCCCCCGATGCCCCACTTATATACACCACGAAGCCGGGATACGGGCGGGCCGCCTGCCCCGGATGCACTTGGGATCGGGGCTGGATGCCTAGCAAGGGTCCAGTTCCAAAACATCGCCGAAAAGAGAAGGTAGCATATCATGGCCAAAGTCATCGGGATTGACCTCGGGACCACGAACTCTTGCGTTGCCATCATGGATGGTTCGCAGCCCCGCATCATCGAAAACTCTGAAGGCGCGCGCACGACGCCGTCTATTGTTGCGTTCACGGAAAGCGAACGTCTGGTGGGCCAGCCCGCCAAGCGGCAGGCGGTCACGAACGCCGCCAACACCGTTTTTGCCGTCAAGCGCCTGATCGGGCGCCGCCATGACGACCCGGCGGTGTTGAAAGATCAGAAGAACATCCCCTTCAAGGTGATCAACGGCGGCAATGGCGACGCCTGGGTCGAAGTGCGGGGTGAGAAATATTCGCCGTCGCAGATCTCGGCTTTCATCCTGCAAAAGATGAAGGAAACCGCCGAATCGTATCTGGGCGAAACCGTCACGCAGGCCGTGATCACCGTTCCCGCCTATTTCAACGACGCCCAGCGTCAGGCCACCAAGGATGCGGGCAAGATTGCCGGTCTGGAAGTGCTGCGCATCATCAACGAACCGACCGCGGCCGCGCTGGCCTATGGTCTGGACAAGAAGGAAACGCGCACCATCGCGGTCTATGACCTTGGCGGCGGCACGTTCGACATCACGATCCTGGAGATCGACGACGGCCTGTTCGAGGTGAAATCGACCAACGGGGATACATTCCTGGGTGGCGAAGACTTTGACATGCGGATCGTCACCTACCTGGCGGACGAATTCAAGAAAGAGCATGGCGTCGACCTGACGCTGGACAAGATGGCGCTTCAGCGCCTGAAGGAAGCCGCCGAAAAGGCAAAGATCGAGCTTTCGTCCAGCCAGCAGACGGAAATCAACCAGCCCTTCATCAGCATGGACAAGAACACCGGGCAGCCGCTTCACCTGGTGGTAAAGCTGACGCGGGCCAAGCTGGAATCGCTGGTAGACGACCTGATCAAAAAGTCGATGAAGCCCTGCGCTGCTGCGTTGAAGGATGCCGGTCTTACGACATCCGACATTGATGAGGTGGTTCTGGTCGGCGGGATGACCCGGATGCCGCGCGTGATCGAAGAGGTCACCAAGTTCTTTGGCAAGGAACCCCACAAGGGTGTGAACCCCGATGAGGTTGTGGCCGCGGGTGCCGCGATTCAGGCAGGCGTTTTGCAGGGCGACGTGAAAGACGTGGTCCTGCTGGACGTGACGCCGCTGTCGCTGGGGATTGAAACGTTGGGTGGCGTGTTCACCCGGTTGATCGACCGCAACACCACGATTCCGACGAAGAAGAGCCAGATCTTTTCGACCGCCGAAGACAACCAGAACGCCGTGACAATCCGGGTGTTCCAAGGCGAGCGTGAAATGGCGGCCGACAACAAGATGCTGGGCCAGTTCAACCTGGAAAACATCCCGCCGGCCCCACGTGGCATGCCGCAGATCGAAGTGACCTTTGACATCGACGCCAACGGGATCGTGTCCGTCGGCGCCAAAGACAAAGGCACGGGCAAGACGCAACAGATCACCATTCAGGCGTCAGGTGGCCTAAGCGATGAGGACATCGAAAAGATGGTCAAGGACGCCGAGGCGAATGCCGACGCGGACAAGGCACGGCGCGAGCTGGTAGAGTCGAAGAACCAGGGCGAAAGCCTGCTGCATTCGACCAAGAAGTCGCTGACCGAACATGGCGACAAGGTAGATGCCTCGACCGTGGAAGCGATCGAACTGGCGATGCAGCCCCTGGAAGAGGCGCTGAAGGGCGAAGATGTCGGCAAGATCAAAGGCGGCATCCAGAACCTGACCGAAGCGGCGATGAAGCTGGGCGAGGCGATCTATAAGGCCAGCCAATCTGAGGCCAGCGGGTCCGACGAAGATGGTCCACGGCCGGTGGACGATGACATCGTCGATGCCGACTTCGAAGATCTGGGCGAAAACAAGCGGAAGTAACACCGCGTGAATCGGAAAAGGGGGCGGTTCGGAAACGAACCGCCCCTGCCCGGTTCTGAGAGGGGGTTTTGTCCAACATGGCAAAACGAGATTATTACGATGTGCTGGGGGTCGCTCGTGGTGCATCTGCCGACGAGTTGAAGAAAGCCTATCGGCAGAAGGCCAAGGAACTGCATCCTGACCGGAATTCGGATAACCCGAATGCCGAGGCGCAGTTCAAGGAAGTGAACGAAGCCTATGACGTGTTGAAGGATGCCGATCGAAAGGCAGCCTATGACCGTTTTGGCCACGCGGCCTTTGAAGGCGGTGGTGGCGCGGGGCGTGGGGCGCAGGGCTTTGGCGGCGGAGGAAATGGTGATTTCGCCAGCGCCTTTTCCGATGTGTTCGAGGATCTGTTCGGCGATTTCATGGGCGGCACGCGGGGCGGTGGCGGGCGGTCGCGCGCGCAGCGCGGGTCCGACCTGCGCTATAACCTGCGGGTTTCGCTGGAAGAAGCCTATCAGGGCGTTCAGAAAACGATCAACGTTCCCACATCTGTGGCGTGCGACACATGTCGCGGCACCGGGGCCGAGGGTGGTGCAGAACCTGTGACCTGCCCCACCTGTTCAGGGATGGGCAAAGTCCGGGCGCAGCAGGGCTTTTTCACCGTGGAAAGAACCTGCCCGACCTGCAACGGCATGGGTCAGATCGTAAAGAACCCCTGCCGGTCATGCGGCGGCGCAGGAAGGATCGAAAAGGAACGTTCCCTTTCGGTCAATATCCCCGCCGGGGTAGAGACGGGCACGCGCATCCGGCTGGCCGGTGAGGGCGAGGCGGGCCTGCGGGGTGGGCCTGCGGGTGACCTGTATATTTTTATCGAACTGCGGGAGCACCCCATCTTTCAACGCGACGGGGTTCACCTTTTTTGCCGTGTGCCGATCAGCATCACGGCCGCCGCTTTGGGCGGAGAGGTCGAAGTGCCCACCATCGATGGTGGCCGCAGTCGTGTAAAGGTGCCCGCAGGTGCCCAGACGGGCAAACAGATGCGGCTGCGCGCCAAGGGAATGCCGGCGCTGCGCGGAGGTGGCCTTGGCGACATGGTTCTGGAACTGGCGGTGGAAACCCCGGTAAACCTGACCGCACGTCAGAAAGAGCTGTTGCAAGAGTTTGAAAAGCTGAGCGAGGAAAACAACCCCGAAGGAAAAAGCTTCTTTTCCAAGGTGAAGGGGTTTTGGGACGGCATGAAAAGCTGATCCCTTGGGAATTCGCACCTTTCCAAAAGGCCACCGGGAAACCGGTGGCCTTTTTGTTGGACATTAAGGGCCTGTTCACCTGTTCGATTCAAAATGAGGGTATGAAACAGGCACATCACTTCAACGAAGGAACCTTGCCGCTTTTTCCCGCCGGGGATGAAGATGAGGCCGTTTGCGCCGCACCGCTGACCGGGCGGTTACCCAGCTACATCACCGATCACCGCAAACGGTTGCGCGACCGATTCAAGGAAAGCGGCGGGCAAGGCGTTGCAGAATATGAACTGCTGGAACTGATCCTGTTCCGTGCCATCGGGAGACAGGATGTAAAACCTCTGGTACGGCGTTTGCTGGATACGTTCGGTGATCTTGCAAGGGTCGTGTCGGCCCCCCCTGCCCGGCTTTTGCAGGTGCATGGTGTGGGCGATGCGGTGGTGATGGAATTGAAGCTGATGGAGGCTGTGGCGCAACGAATGGCGCGGTCACGGGTGATTCAGAGGCCTGTCCTGTCATCATGGAATACGTTGCTGGATTACTGCCACACAGTCATGGCCCATGCCGAACAGGAACATTTCCGCATTCTGTTTCTTGACCGCAAGAACGTGCTGATCGCGGATGAAGAACAGGCAAAGGGCACGGTTGATCATGTGCCCGTCTATCCGCGCGAAGTGGTGAAGCGGGCGCTGGAATTGGGGGCATCGGCGCTGATCCTTGTGCATAATCACCCGTCAGGCGACCCGACACCATCAACCGCCGATATTGATATGACCCGGCAGATTGCGCAGGCCTGTTCCGTTCTGGGCATCACGCTGCATGACCATCTGATCATCGGCAAAAGCCGTGAGGTCAGTCTGCGGGCAGAGCGTTTGATTTGATGAAATCAGGACGCAGCCAAAGCTCCACCCGCCGGTTCAATCGGCGACCCGCGCCTGTTTCATCGCAGGCCATTGGCAAAGCCTCGCCAAAGGGCATGACCTGCGGCAGACGATCCGGGGAAAGACCCGGCGCAGCAGCGACAAGGGCGGCCAGAACGGCCTCGGCCCGCGTCTGCGACAGGGCAAGGTTGGCGCTGGCAGCGCCAGAACCATCGGAAAACCCGGCAAGGATCATAGCTTCGCCGCGAAACCCACCCGATTCCAGTAGCCGGGCAAGATCTTCGACGTTGCCGCGTGAATGGGCGTCCAGCGTGCTGGATCCATCCTCGAACCGAAAGGTAAGTGACAGGCGATCCGCACCGTCCATCACATCGACCAGTCGTTTCAGATCGGCCAGCGTGGTTTCTTCGCCCGCACCCTGGATGGCGTTGATCAGGCGCAGGCCATCTGTTGTCATCGGTTGGCGTTCGGGATCCCGGTCAACGTAACCCTGTGCCGCGATCACCTGTTGCGCTTGCGGCAGGGTCAGAAATTCTAGGAATTCGCGCGCCATCAAGGGAAGGCGTCGGCGAGGGGTAAGCAGATGCAACGGCAAGGAAAGGGGGTAATCCTCGGCCTTGACGGCAAGCGTGCCTGGCAGAAGCGGAAAGCCGCAACTGTCGGTCAAGGTGATCACGCGCGCCTTGCCCGCCACGGCGCGGGCGGTAACGGCAAGCGCCCAAGGGTCGCGGGCGACGGCATCCGCAAGGGTGGCAAAGTCGGGGTGAATTTCGGTGGCGGCCACATCACGCCCCAGACGGCCAGAAAGGGCACGTTGCAGGCCGTTGTTGACAGGCAGACCATGCAGAACCAGCGGCATATTCGGGCCGCCAATTTCAGACCAGTTCGCAACCTCGCCCGACAGGGCACGGGCAAGATCGGCGGATGAGATTTGTGCGACCGGATTGTCGGCTGCAACCACAGGCACCAGCGCATCCAGTGCCAGCGGGCGAGAGCCGAAATCAGGCTCTGTTCCCGCAGAAAGGATCATTTCAGCCCGGCCCACGATCAAGGCGGCACGGGCGGCATCCTGATCCATCGGTTGAAAGCTGAATTCAGCAAGGGTCTGCCCGGTGGCGGGGTCGGTCAGAGTGGCGATGCCTTCGGTAAGGCTGTGATCCAGACCGCGCGCATCGGCAAAGGCGGCAACAAGCGGGGGGATCAGGCTGCGACCAGGGTCGCCTTCGCCCACGATCCGCACGGGAATGCGCGGGGCCATCAGATCAGGGCAACCGGGGCCATCACAGATAACCCCCTGACCATCCACCGTCAGGGGGCCATATTCCGTTTCGATGCGGTAGAATTCACCATCCCACCCTTGCAGCGTTCCCGTCAGCGACAAGCCACCGTCACGCGCAGTCAGCGTCACATCCTGTGCCACTGCCATGCCCGCCAATACACAGGCGGCAAAAGCTGCCAACCAGCACGAAACACCCTGCATTCAAACCCGCCAAGCCCTTAGTCTGTGGCGGCGAGTTTCATGTCCGGGACAGGATTATTCAAGGCCACAAAACCGCCCATCCCATCGCAATCGGGCATGGCAAGCGAAAGATCGGCGCGGGTAACGCGACCGCCTTCACTGTAAAGCACATCACCCAGCAGTTCCCGGCCACATGTGTCACTGGTGATTTCAGCCTCGATGGCCAGGGGTGCGGCCAATTCGGCGGGCAGTGTCATAACCTGGGCCACCATAGGGACGGGACCGGACATTGTGCCAAGTGTGATTTGCGCACCTTCACCGGACAGGATGAATCGATCCTCGGCCATACCTTGCACGACCAGCCGTCGCATGGCCGCAACTTCAGGCACCGGGGCCGCGGCATGGGCCTCGATGCCATCCGGCAGGCGGATCGTCAGTGCGCCTGACGCATCAAGGGCCGGAATATCGGCGAACAGCGCCCCGGTTGCCGTTGTCAGATATGTGACCGCCAATCCAGCATGCCGGACGACCACTGTCTGATTGGGGTGGCACGGTGCGCTAAGGCTCAGCGAGAGCATGGCATCGGCGGCGGCAAAAACATCCAATGTGACCGCGCAAAGATCGGCCTGCGGCGTAGGTGCCGGTTGGGCCTGCGGCACCGGCGCAGGTTGGTCTTCGGTCAGCGCCACCGGGGTGATCCGCGCTTGCGGTGAAACATCCTGGGCAGAAAGCGGCGTAGGTGCAGCAGGGCGCAAGACAGCCGTCACCTCGGCCCGTGGAACGGGAATCATCGCTGCGGACGATTGCGCCGTGCCTGACTGCATGTATTGACCAGCCCCGAGTGCCAAAAGCACTGTGCCGCCCGCCATGACAAAACTACGCTTGCGATTCATGTCAGCCCCTGACGCACCATTACAGGATGTGGCATGTCAGGGGATGATGTCCTGCGCGCGGCAGGATCATGGCAATTGTCGATACAGTCGCCAGATCAGTCGTTCGCGCCGTGGCAGTGCTTGAACCGCAGGCCGGACCCACAGGGACAATCGTCGTTGCGCGACGGGTTGCCCCAAGTTGCGCGATCCGCCGCATCGAATCCAGGACGTGCGGTGGATGCTTCGGCCAGCGCGACGCCAGCACCGCCCGCTGTCGCGGCGGCAACAGGCGCGGCGGCGGGTGCAGCAGCGACGGGTTGAGCGGCGCGCTGCTGATCCAGCAGTTGCTGCATCATGGCGTCCTGCTCATCCTTGGTCATCGGGCGGATGAGCGACAGTTTCTGCGTCACATCCTGGCGCAGCGAATTGAGCATGGTTTCAAACAACGTGAAGCCTTCGGTCTTGTATTCCGAAAGCGGATCACGCTGGGCATAACCACGGAAGCCCACCACAGACCGGAGATGTTCCAGTTTCAACAGATGTTCGCGCCATTTGCCGTCGATGGCTTGCAGCAGCACCTGTTTTTCGATGTTGCGCATCGTATCTGGGCCAAAGGCGGCGGTTTTTTCGGCC
>OY288155.1 GCA_958439195.1 uncultured Paracoccaceae bacterium | reverse complement strand
ATGGCGGCGATGAACATGAGGTTCATCAGGACGGGGACGAAGCTCGCCTCGGTGAACCGGCCAAAGGCGTTCAGCACGCCCGACAGCAGCGCCACCAGCGAGATGAAAAGGATGTAGACGAATGAAATGCGGCCGAACATCACCGCAAGGTCGAAGCGTTCGTCGCCCGCGAAACCGGAGGCCATGAGCCAGACCAGCCAGGGCATGGCGAATGTGCCGAGGATCGAGAACACCACCAGCACCCCGGCCAAGCCGTTAAATGCGTCGCGGGCAAAACCCTGCGCATCTTCGCCCGCCTCAAGTTTCTTGGCGAACATCGGCACGAAGGCCATGTTGAACGCGCCTTCGGCGAAGAAGCGGCGGAACATATTGGGCAGGGAAAAGGCGATCAGGAACGCCTCGGCCACCGGGCCTGCGCCCAGATAGGCGGCCATCATCACATCGCGGGCAAAGCCTGCGCCGCGTGACAGCAGCGTCCAGCCCCCAACAGTGAGGATCGACCGGATGAGGCGGATCGGTTGCATCTTGTCCTAGCCCTGCGCCCGTTCCGCGCCTTCGGCAATGGCCTGACGCAGCTTTTTCTCCAGCGCCTCTTGCTTGCTTTTGGCGTGGAGTTTCAGGCCGAACATGTCTTTCACATAAAAGCTGTCCACCACCTGCGCGCCAAACGTCGCAATCACGGCGCTGGCGATGTAGATGTTGTTGGCGGCCAGCGTGCGGGTCAGATCATAGAGCAGGCCGGGACGGTCGCGGGTATCCACCTCGATGATGGTGTAGATGTCCGAGCCTTCGTTATCGAAGGTGATATGGGTGGGAAAGCGAAACTCGCGGTCGCGCTTTTTCACCTTGTCGCGGTCTTTCAGCGCCTCGCGCGGGACCACCTCGCCGCGCAGCGTCTTGTCGATCATGGTGCGCAGACGCGGCAGGCGCGACACCTCAAAGGGGCGGCCATCGGCATCCTGCACCCAGAACACCGCCGTGGCATAGCCATCCTTTGACGTGTAGGTCCGCGCGTCCACGACGTTTGCCCCCACCAGTGCCAATGCCCCCGCAAGCCGCGAAAAGATGCCGGGGTGATCAGCCAGCGCAAAACACGCACGGGTGGCATCGCGGTCGGGGTCGGGGTGCAGGTCGATGCGGATATCAGTATCGGAAAGACCCTTGAGAAGGGTCGCAAACACCAGATGCGTATCCGTGGGCAGGCCCTGCCAATAGGGCGCATAGTGGCGCGTGGTTTCGTGGCGCAAGTCCGCAGTGGGCCAGTCGGACAGCCTGTCCCGCAGGGCGCGCTTTGCCTCATCCTCGCGGTTTTCGCGGTTGAGGGATTCGATCCCGGCCTCCAGCGCGGTAGCGGTCTGGCCATAAAGCTGACGCAGCAGCATGGCCTTCCAGTTGTTCCATGTGCCGGGGCCGACGCCGCGAATATCGCAGACTGTCAGGACGGTCAGCAGGTCCAGCCGTTTGCGGGATTTCACCGCCTTGGCAAAATCCCGCACGGTGCGGGGATCACCGATATCGCGTTTTTGCGCAGTGTCGGACATCAAGAGATGCGTGCGGACCAGCCATTCGACGGTTTCGGTTTCTTCGACCGTCAGGCCAAGCCGGGGGCAGACGCGGCGGGCGATCTGTGCGCCAAGGATCGAATGATCTTCGGGCCGGCCCTTGCCGATATCGTGCAGGAAAAGGGCAAGGTAGATCACCTTGCGGTTCACCCCGGATTCAAGGATGCGCGAGGCGACGGGAAGTTCTTCGACCAGTTCGCGGCGTTCGATCTGCGCGAGGATCGAGATGCATTGGATGATGTGTTCATCCACCGTGTAGTGGTGGTAGAAATTGAACTGCATCATCGCAACGACCGGTTCAAATTCGGGGATGAACGCCCCCAGCACGCCCAATTCGTTCATCCGGCGCAGGGCGCGTTCCGGGTTGCCGTGTTTCAAAAGCAGGTCGAGGAAAATCTGCGCGGCTTCGGGGTTGGCGCGCATGTCATCGTCGATCAGATCAAGATTGGCGGCAATCTGGCGCATCACGTTGGGGTGCAGCAGATACCCCGTCCTGAGCGCCTCTTCGAAGGCGCGCAGGATGTTCAGCTTGTCATCAAAAAAGCGGTGCGGATCGGTCAGGTCAAGGCGGCCCTGCACCAGTTTGTAGCCGGGCTTTACCCGTTTGGTGCGGCGGAAGATGCCCATGAGGCTGGCCTCGGCCTTGGCGTGGCGGGCCTCAAGCTGGGTCAGGAAAACGCGGGTCAATTCGCCCACACGGGTGGCGTGGCGGAAATAGTCCTGCATGAAATGTTCGACGCCACGCCTGCCGCCCCGGTCGCTGTAACCCATGCGGGCGGCCACCTCGACCTGAAGGTCGAAGGTCAACTGGTCCATCGCGCGGCCCGTCACGTAATGCAGGTGGCAGCGCGCGGCCCAGAGGAAATCTTCGGCGCGGGCGAAGACATCATATTCATCGCGGGTCAGCAGGCCCGCTGCGACCAGACCTTCGGCATTGGCGACACGGTTTAGGTATTTGCCGATCCAATACAGGGTTTGCAGGTCGCGCAGGCCGCCCTTGCCCTCTTTCACGTTGGGTTCAAGCACATAGCGTTGGCCGCCCTGGCGTTTGTGCCGATCGGCCCTTTCGCGCAGTTTAGCGTCGATGAATTCGGGGCCGGTATTGCGGAACAGATCGCCCCAAAGCCGGTCGCCCAGTTCGGCGGCAAGCGGTTCGTATCCGGCGATGAAGCGGTGTTCCAGCAGGGCGGTGCGGATGGTGATATCCTCGCGCCCCAGGCGGAGACAGTCTTTTACCGTGCGCGAGGAGTGGCCGACCTTCAGCTTCAGATCCCACAGCATGTAAAGCATGGATTCGATCACCGATTCCGCCCAGGGGGTGATTTTCCACGGGGTCAGGAACAGCAGATCGACATCGGAATGCGGGGCCATTTCCGCACGGCCATAGCCGCCCACGGCCAGCACGGCGATGCGTTCGGATTCCGTCGGGTTGGACAGCGGGTGCAGGCTGTTGCGGGCGATGTCGAAGGCGGTGGCGACAAGGCCATCGGTCAGATGCGCCTGTGCGCGGACAAGGGCGCGGGCATCATGCGGGCGGGCGGCAAAGGCGGCTTGCAGCGCGGCATTGCCGGTGGCCCGCGCGTCGGCCAGGTGGCGGACGGCGATGGCACGGGCAGCGCGGGGGTCGGCGGCGGTGCCAAGGTCGGCCAGGATCGCGGCGTGGACGGCGGGCGCGTTGAAGATCTGCGCCCCCGGCAGGATCATGCCGGGGGGTTCGGGGGGAAGTGCGCGATCGGGGGGGGCCAGCGCGGCCTTGGTCATGGCGGGCGGCCCTGCTGTGACGTCAGAACCCGGCGCCGCCAAAGCTGCGCGGGGCCGGGTCGATCAGCGTGACGGCGTTGTTCTGGATGCGGGCGATGGCCAGGCCGCGTTCGTTGGTGCCATCGTTCAACAGGCGGAACACGCCATTGACGCCGACAAAGCCCGCACCCTGCGTCAGCGAGGCGCGGTCCATGCCACGGCCCTGCTTGGCCAGCGCGCCGATGGCGGCAATACCGTCATAGGCGATGGCCGAAACCGGGTGTGGAACTTCGCCAAAGGCGGCCTGGTAGCGCGCCTGATATTGCGCATAAAGCGCAGGATCGGGCATGGCAAAGATGCCACCCTGCACACCCGGCAGCGACAGCGTGGCGGCGGGAATATCCCACCGCGTCAGGCCCACATATTGCGTGGTGGCCGGGCTGACGCCGTTTTCCGACAAAAGTTGCGTGACCAGCGGCAGCGCGCCTGCGGTATCGGCGGTCAGGAACACCGCCTGCGCGCCCGAGGATTTGGCCTGCGCGGCAAGGGCGGGAACGGCCTGCACAATGCCACTCTGCGAAAACTCATAAGACCCGGTCGCCACGATGCTGCCGCCGGCCGCCGCGACGCCACGCTGGATGGCGGTGCGCCCGGCCTCGCCCTGGGCATTGCGGTCATGCACGATCATGACCTTGGATTTGCCGGTCCGCACGGCATAGGTGGCCAGCCGGCGGGCGGTGTTGTCGAAGGTCGGGCCAAGGACAAAGACATTGCCCCCCGCGATAGCCGGGTTGTTCGAGAAGCTGAGAACGTTCACGCCAGAAGCGGCGACGGCAACACCGGCGGCGTTCGCCTCTTCGGCGAAGACCGGGCCAAGGATGACGGTCGCGCCTTCGGCCACCGCGCGCTGTGCGACGGCATTGGCCTGCGCGGGCTGCCCCCCGGTGGAATACACCCGCAGGTCAATCTGCACGCCGCCCAGATCGGTGATCGCCAGTCGTGCGGCGTTTTCGATGGACCGGGCAAGAAGTTGGTCGCTGGCCTGACCGGACCCCGACGGCACAAGAAGCGCGACCGGTACGGCGGTGCCGGGCGGAACCGTGGTGCCGACACTGGGCTGACAGGCGGCGAGGACGACCGCAGACAGCGCCAGAACAGCCTGGCCCACAGCCTTACCCATCGACTTGCGGGCGGTGCGCAAAACAGAGAACATGCGGTTTCCTCACTCCTTGGTCGCGGCGACGCGGACCACTCTTCAATTGCGCTTCAACCTAAGGGGTTCCACCGGGGAAGTAAACTTGTCAGGGGAGCCCCGCGCATGCCTTCGCCCACCCACGCCTGGGAGATAAAGCCGCTGGCCGCCGGTCTGTATCTGGTGGCAACGCCGATCGGGGCGGCGCGCGACATCACTTTGCGGGCGCTGGACATTCTGGCATCGGCCGATGTGCTGGCCGCCGAGGACACGCGCACGCTGCGGCACCTGATGGAGATCCACGGCATCCCGCTGAACGGGCGGCAGGTGATCCCCTGCCATGACCATAATGAAGCCGCCGCCGCCCCGCGCCTGTTGCGCGCGGTGGCCGAGGGCAAATCGGTGGCCTATGCATCAGAGGCAGGCACCCCGCTGGTGTCGGACCCCGGTTTCGTCATCGCCCGTGCGGCAGTTGCCGAGGGCCTGCCCGTGATCGCGGCCCCCGGTGCATCGGCGGTGCTGTGCGCGTTGGCGGTGGCAGGCCTGCCTGCCGACAGGTTTCATTTTGCCGGGTTCCCGCCTGCCACGCGCAGCGCAAGGCTGAGGTTCCTGGAGGAATTGCGCGATGTGCAGGCCACGCTGGTGCTGTACGAATCGCCAAAAAGGGTGGCGGCACTGCTTGCCGATGCGGTGACCGCGCTGGGAGCGGACCGTCAGGGCGCAGTCTGCCGGGAATTGACCAAGCGATTCGAGGAAGTGACCCGTGCGCCCTTGGGCGAGTTGGCAACTGTGTTTGCCGGGCGCGAGGTGAAGGGCGAAATCGTCGTCCTGATCGACCGCGCCGACCCTTCCCGCGCGGATTCCACCTCATGGGAAGAGGCGCTGGACCAAGCCATGCAGACGCTTTCGGTGAAGGATGCTGCCGCGATGGTGGCCGAAGCCTTCGACCTGCCCCGCCGGGATGTGTATCAGGTGGCACTGGCGCGGGGGAAAGGGCGTTAGGCAAATCTTCTTTTGTTTGTTGCAAGCTGAAAGAAGTTTGGCACATTCGGGTTGGACTGGGTGGGTTCGACTGGATGGGTTGGACTGGGCGGATTGGACTGGGCGGATTCGACTGGATGAGTTGGATTTGGCGGGTTGGACCCGGAAGTGACGCAGGCTGTGCAAGGTAGGGTTGTTGATGTTGGATTGTGTTGGGTCCGATCCTTTCGGACAGGGGCAGACGTGGACAGATCCGCGGACAGATGCGCGGATTGTTCGGGGAAAGCGATCACACCTTGCCGGACTGGCGGCAGAGGATCAGGTGGCACGCCTTTATGCCGGGGATGGCATGGCAGTTTGCGCCCGACGGTGGCGCGGACGGGGCGGAGAGATTGATATCGTCGCCCGCGACAAGGACCGTGTGATCTTTATCGAGGTCAAGAAAAGCCGGACACATGATGAGGCGGCCTCGCATCTTTCGCCCCGGCAGATGCAACGCATCTGGGATGCAGGGTCAGAATTTCTGGCGAATGAACCAAGGGGCGCATTGACCGATGTGCGCATTGATGTGGCCTTGGTCGATGCGATGGGGCGTATTGAGATCTTGAAGAATGCCTATGCTGCCTGATTCTGTCGGCAGCGGGCGTCAGACAGGGCGATGACCGTCTGTTTCGGCATGCCGACGTGATAGGATACCCACAGCGCGGAGATTGCGGGGTTCGGACCAGCATTCTTGGCGCATGCGCGACCGGGACCGGGACCGGGACCGGTTTGCATCCGGTGCGCTGTTGCGTCATCAAGGGGTGACAGACAGCCCGGAGTGAAAGATGCCTCTTAAGGTCGCCCTTCAGATGGACCCGATCGGATCGGTGAACATCCATGCCGATTCCACTTTTCGGATCGCGTTGGAGGCGCAGGCGCGGGGGCATTCCTTGTTCTATTACCCGCCGGATCGGCTGGCCTTTGTTGAAGGACGGGTGATGGCGCGGGGCTGGCCCATCGAGTTGCGCCGCGAAGTTGGAAATCATGTGACCTATGGCGAAGAGACAGAGGTCGACCTTGCCGATTTTGATGTGGTCTGGCTGCGGCAAGACCCGCCTTTCGACATGGGATACATAACGACAACCCATATTCTGGACATGATCCACCCTGCCACGCTGGTGGTGAACGATCCGTTCTGGGTGCGGAATTATCCAGAGAAACTGCTGGTTCTTGGGTTCCCGGACCTGACGCCACCCACCGCGATCGCCCGCGATCTGGCCACGATCCGCGCCTTCAAGGCGCGGCATGGCGACATCATCCTGAAGCCGCTTTACGGCAATGGCGGCGCGGGGGTGTTCCGGCTGGACCCGAATGACCGCAATCTGGCGTCGCTGCATGAGATGTTCACCGGCATGAACCGCGAACCGCTGATCGTGCAGAAGTTCCTGCCGGACGTGTCCAAGGGCGACAAGCGGGTGATCCTGGTGGATGGTGAGCCGATCGGTGCGATCAACCGGGTGCCGCAGGAGGGTGAGACACGGTCGAACATGCATGCGGGTGGGCGGCCCGAAAAGATTGGGCTGACGCCGCGCGATCTGGAGATTTGCGCGAGGATCGGGCCGGTCTTGCGCGCAAAGGGGCAAGTCTTTGTGGGCATCGACGTCATTGGTGATTGGCTGACCGAGATCAACGTCACCTCGCCCACCGGTTTGCAGGAGTTGGAGCGGTTCGACGGCACCAACGGGGCCGCGCGGATATGGGAAGTGATCGAGGCGAAGCGGGCAGGATAAGGGACGAATTTTCTGCGAAAATTCTGACCACCTTGGGGGCTGACGCTGAATTTTCGCAGAAAATTCGTTGCGTCAGCCTTTTGTGCCGATGACCAGACGGTATCCCACAGCCTCGGCGATATGCGGGCGGCGGACCGTCTCGCTGCCATCGAGATCGGCAATGGTACGGGCGACGCGCAGGATGCGGTGATAGCCGCGCGCCGTCAGGCCAAACCGTTCCGCCGCGCGGGCGAGGAAATCGCGTCCCTCAGGATCGGGGCTGGCGGTGTCTTCCAGCATGCGGCCTTCCATATCAGCGTTGACCCGCAGGCTGGGGTGGTCTGCAAAGCGTGCGGTCTGGCGGGCGCGGGCGGTGGCAACGCGCGCGGCGACAGTGGCGGAGGTTTCACCCGTTGGCGGCAGGTCAAGATCTTGCCAGGCGACAGGTGGGGCTTCGACGCGCAGGTCGAAGCGGTCCATCAGGGGGCCGGAGATGCGGCCCATGTAATCCTCGCCGCAGATCGGGGCCTTTGTGCAGGCGCGGGCCGGATCGGTGAGGTAACCGCATTTGCAGGGATTGGCGGCAGCGATCAGCAGGAAACGACAGGGATAGCGGATGTGGGCATTGGCGCGGGCGACCACGACTTCGCCCGTCTCGATCGGCTGGCGGAGGGTTTCGAGTACGGGGCGCGCGAATTCGGGGAATTCAGCCAGGAACAGGACGCCGTTATGCGCAAGGCTGATTTCACCTGGTTTCGCGCCTTTGCCGCCGCCGACGATGGCGGCCATCGACGCGGTGTGGTGGGGTTCGCGGAACGGGCGCTGGCGCGAGATGCCGCCTTCGCTGATCAGGCCGGCGAGGGAGTGGACCATCGAGGTTTCCAGCGCCTCGGCCGCCGACAGCAGCGGCAGGATGCCCGGCAGGCGGGCGGCGAGCATGGATTTGCCCGAACCGGGGGTGCCGATCATCAGCATGTGGTGGCGCCCTGCGGCGGCGATTTCAAGGGCGCGTTTGGCGCGTTCCTGGCCCTTTACCTCGCGCAGGTCGCGGGGGGCGGGGCCGGTGGTCACCTCGCCCGCCTCAGACGGGGTCAGGGCCATCTGGCCCGTGAAATGGCGGACCACCTCATCCAACGAATTGGCGGCAAGCACCTGCACCGCGCCGACCCATGCCGCCTCTGGCCCCGAAGCGCGGGGGCAAAGGAGGGCGCGGTCTTCTTCGGCCGCGGCCATGGCGGCGGGCAGCGCACCGGCGACGGCGATCAAGCGACCGTCGAGGGAAAGCTCGCCCAGCGCCACCGTCGCCTCCACCGCGTCCTTGGGGATGATGTCCAGCGCGGCCAGAAGCGCCAGCGCGATGGGTAGGTCGAAATGCGAGCCTTCCTTGGGCAGGTCGGCGGGGGAGAGGTTGACGATGATCCGGCGCGAGGGCAGCGCGATGGACATGGCGGATAGGGCGGCGCGGACGCGTTCCTTCGCCTCGGATACGGCTTTGTCGGGCAGGCCAACCACGCCGAAATAGGGCATGCCGGGGGCAATGGCGCATTGCACCTCGACCATGCGCGCCTCGACCCCTTCGAAGGCCACTGTGAAGGCCCGTGCCAGCATGATCGCCACCCCTTTGTGTCAGGGGTAGCCGGGAAATGGTTTACGAATGGTAAATTGCCATGAAGGCAGGCCAGGCCGCCACGTCGGCCACGGTCTTGTCGCGGCAGAAGGCATTGCAGAACCCAAAGCGGCGGCCATCCAGTTCCAGTGCGTGGGTGACGGGTTTGCCGGAATAGGGGCAGGCGGTGTTTTCGGTGTTCAGATCATCGGTTGCCTTGGCCGATAGTGGTTTGGGTCCGGGCCATTGGCGGGTGGGATAGTCGCGGCGGTAAAATTCCTGATCCGCGCCATCGACCATGCCCATCGCGCGCCAACGGCGGAATGAGAGGTGGGAAAGGTGGGCGGCGACATAGTCCATTCCGGCGGCTTCCATCGGCAGGTTGTAGGTGGCGATGCGGGTGGCGACCGGGGCGAAGAAGGCATCCGCCGCCGAATAGGCCCCGCAAAGCCACGGCCCGGTGCTGCCCGTCTGTTCCCGCGCCCAGGACCAGATCACCTGCAACCTGTCCAGATCAGCCAGCACCGCGGGCGTGGGCGCACAATCGGTATAGCTGACGCGAAGGTTCATCGGGCAATGGCTGCGCAGGGCGGTAAAGCCTGCATGCATTTCGGCGGCTAGAACACGGGCGATGGCGCGGGCCTTTAGGTCTGTGGGCCAAAGCCCCGCATCGGGGTGGCGGGAGGCCAGTTCCTCGGCAATGGCGATCGTCTCTGGCACGACCGTGCCTTCGGGGGTGCGCATCGTGGGGGCGGTGCGGGCGGGATGGAATTGCCGCAACAAAGTGGGCAGTTCGTCGGTATAGAGCCGCGCGCGGTGCAGGTTCACCGGAATGCCGAAGGCATCGAAGAAAAGCCAGCCCCGCAAGCTCCATGAAGAATAGGCGCGGTCACCGATCACAAGGTCATAGGTCATCATTGCTTCCTTTGTCAGGGTCGACCCTAACCGGATGTGGGCCTGACGGGAAATGGCCTTTGATGATGTGTCATATCACCCGTTGTGATCCGGTCCCGGCGCCGCAGGTCAGGGACAATGGTTGACCGTGATCAGCGCGGGGCCGTTCACGCCGTGGTCGATGCGGGTGACGGACAGGTTGTCGATGCCTTGGGCGAACACTTCAACTGCCGTGCAGGCGCGGGCGTGCTGCACCTGTGTAAGGATTGCGCCGAAATGCGCGACGATCACCAGATCGCGGCCGCTATGTGCGGCCAGAAGCCGTGCCACGGCGGTTCTGACGCGGGCGCGGGCGGCATTCCAGCTTTCGCCACCGGGCGGGGCGTGATCACCGGGGTCTTCCCAATAGGCGCGGGACAGTTCGGGGTGATCGCGGGCGATTACGTCCCACGGCTGACCATCCCAGATGCCGAAATGCATCTCGCGCAGGGCTGGGTCATGCGGCAGGCGGTGGCGACCCTGCGCCAAGGCGTCGGCGGTGGCGGTGGCGCGGATCAGGTCAGAGGAGACGAGCAGCGCATCCCGTGGCAGATGCGCATCCAACCGCGCGATGCGGGCGTGATCGGACAGGTCTGCTGGAACGTCACGCCAGCCGACAAACGTCTTTTCATGCGTGGGGCCGTGACGCACCCACCAGAGGCGGGTCACATCCATGGTGGCATCTGCCCCTTTAGAACCATCGGAAGGCCCGCCATCACGCCAACCACCAGATCGGCCTGCGCAGCAAGGCGTTGGTTCAGCCGCCCCTGCGCATCGCGGAAGGTGCGGGCCAGGGCATTGTCGGGCACGATGCCCCAGCCCACCTCGTTCGAGACCATGATCACCGGGGCGGGACAGGCTGCCAGCGCGGCCAGCAGCGACGCGGTTTCCGCTTCAAGGTCATGATCGGCAAGCAGGTGGTTGGTCAGCCAGAGGGTGGCGCAATCGACCAGCACCACCTCGCCCTGCCCTGCCCCGGCAAGCGCGGTGGGCAGATCAAGCGGTGCCTCGACCGTTTCCCAGCCAGCGCCACGGTCGGCGCGGTGGCGGGCGATGCGGGCGTGCATTTCATCATCCCACGCCTCGGCGGTGGCGATATAGCGTCGCGGGCGGGCGCTGCCAGTGGCAAGCCGCTCTGCCAGCCCGGATTTGCCGGACCGCGCGCCGCCGATCACAAAGCTGAGTCTGGAAAGCAAGAAAGTTTCGCCGCCGATTGATCCAGTCACGTTTGCGCCCCGTATATCCCCTTGAAAACGGCAAAAAATGCCTATGCGCGTTGTCTGACTGGGGGTTCATCATGGCGCTCGACGGATATAACGACCAAACAATGTCCCGCCAAGCGATGCGGGCGGAACTTCTGGATGCGGAAACCGAGTTGCGGCTGGCCTATGCCTGGCGCGATCAGCGCGATGAACAGGCGCTGCATCGGTTGGTGACGGCCTATATGCGGCTGGCGATCAGCATGGCCGCGAAATTCCGCCGTTATGGCGCGCCGATGAATGACCTGATCCAAGAAGCCAGCCTTGGCCTGATGAAGGCGGCGGAAAAGTTTGATCCTGACCGGGGGGTGCGGTTTTCTACCTATGCCGTGTGGTGGATAAAGGCATCGATCCAGGATTACGTGATGCGCAACTGGTCGATGGTGCGGACCGGATCGACCAGCAGCCAGAAGGCACTGTTCTTCAACCTGCGCCGCGTGCAGGCCAAGCTGGAGCGTGAGGCATCACAACGCGGCGAGACGCTGGATCAGTTCCAGTTGCGGCAACTGGTGGCAACCGAAGTGGGCGTGTCGCTGGCGGATGTAGAAATGATGGAAGGCCGGTTGTCGGGGTCTGACTTTTCGCTGAACGCGGCGCAATCGTCGGATGAGGATGGGCGCGAATGGATTGACGCGCTGGAAGATGATGGCCCGCAGGCGGCCGAGTCGGTGGAAGTGGCGCATGATGCCGAACGGCTGCGCCGCTGGCTGGTAACAGCGATGGCCGCGCTGAATGCGCGTGAGCGGTATATCGTGGCCGAGCGCAAGTTGAAGGATGAGCCGCGGACTTTGGAGAGCCTGGGCGAGGAACTCGGCCTGTCGAAAGAGCGGGTTCGGCAATTGGAAGCCGCTGCCTTCGCCAAGATGCGCCGCAGCCTTGAACAGCAGTCGCGTGAGGTTGTAGCGTTGCTGGCATGATCCGTGCCTTGATCCCCGCTTTGCTTGCGCTGCACCTTGGGGGTGTGGCGCAAGCGCGTGAGATCGCGCCGGAAACGTTGGACAATCTGCCTGTGGTGGACGTGTTCGTGTTGGGCGAGGTGCATGACAACCCAGCCCATCACCGCAATCAGGCGCGGGCATTGCGCGCAATAGCGCCCAGCGCGGTGGTCTATGAAATGTTGCAGCCCCAGCATGTAGAGGCGCTGCCCGATGACCTGACGGATCGCGCGGCGGTAGAGGCGGCGACGGAATGGGAAGCACGGGGGTGGCCGGATTTTTCCATGTATCATCCGCTTTTTACCGCCGCGCCAGAGGCCCGCATCTACGCGGGCGATGTGCCACGCGCAGTTGTGATGCAAAGCATGCAGGATGGCGCGGCGGCGGCCTTCGGGGCCGAGGCGGCACGGTTTGGCCTGACCACCCCCTACCCGCCCGACGTGCAGGCAGAGCGGGAACAGCATCTGCTGGCCGCCCATTGCTTTGCCATGCCTGCCGAGGCGATGGGCAGCATGGTCGAGGCGCAGAGGTTGCGCGACGCGGTTCTGGCACAGGCCGCCCTGACCGCGCTGGCGGAAACTGGCGGGCCGGTGGCGGTGATCACGGGAGTGGAACATGCGCGCACGGATATTGGGGTGCCCGCGCTGATCCGCGGGGCGCAACCGGGGGTGACGGTGCTGTCGATCGGGCAGGTGGAACAGGTTCCGACGGGACGGCCGCCGCATCATCTGTGGATTGTCACCGATGGCGTGGCCGACAGGGGCGATCCCTGTGCCTCCTTTGGATCGACCGAGGGGTGATTGCTTTGGCAATGCGCGGTTGAGTTTGCGCCCGCGCGCCCCTACACCAAGGGCTGACGGGACAAGCGGAGCCTTCCGATGCTGGCCGACAAGCGCATCCTATTGATCATCGGGGGCGGTATCGCCGCCTATAAGGCGTTGGAGTTGATCCGGCTTTTGCGCAAGGACGGCGCGGCGGTGACGCCGGTGCTGACCAAGGCGGGTGCGGAGTTTGTGACGCCGCTTTCGGTTTCCGCGCTGGCGGGGGAAAAGGTTTACACGCAGTTGTTCGACCTGACGGATGAGGCCGAGATGGGCCATATCCAACTGTCACGCGTGGCGGACCTGCTGGTGGTGGCCCCGGCGACGGCGGACCTGATGGCAAAAATGGCGCAGGGTCGGGCGGATGATCTGGCCTCGACCTTGCTTTTGGCCACCGATACGCCGGTCATGGTGGCGCCGGCGATGAATGTGCGGATGTGGCAGCACCCGGCGACACAGCGGAATATCGCGGTTTTGCAAGGGGATGGCGTGCAGTTTGTTGGGCCGGACGAAGGCGAGATGGCCTGTGGGGAGTTCGGGCCGGGCCGGATGGCGGAACCTGCGGCCATACTGGCGGCGATCCGGGGGGCGCTGGCGGTTGGTCCTCTGACCGGGCGGCATGTGCTGGTGACATCGGGGCCGACGCATGAACCGATTGATCCGGTGCGCTATATCGCCAACCGATCTTCGGGCGCGCAGGGCACGGCGATTGCCACCGCGCTGCGCGATCTGGGGGCAAGGGTCACGTTTGTGACCGGGCCTGCCACGGTGCCGCCGCCGGAGGGCGTGGAGGTGGTGCGGGTGGAAACGGCGCGACAGATGCTGGCGGCGGTAGAGGCGGCCTTGCCTGTGGATGCCGCCGTGATGGCAGCGGCGGTGGCGGATTGGCGGGTGTCCGAGGAATCCCACAGCAAGATCAAGAAGGTAGCGGGGGCGGCGTTGCCGGTCCTGAGCTTTGCCGAGAACCCCGATATCCTGAAAACGGTGGCGCAATCCCTGACCCAGCGGCCCAAATTGGTGGTGGGGTTTGCGGCGGAAACCGATGATGTGCTGGCCCACGCGCAGGCCAAGCTGGCGCGCAAGGGGTGTGACTGGATCGTGGCCAATGACGTATCGCCGGAAACCGGCATCATGGGCGGGGCCGAAAATGCGGTGACACTGATTTCGGCAGCCGGATCAGAGGCTTGGCCGCGCCTTCCCAAGGATGAGGTGGCCCGCAGGCTGGCGTTGCGGATTGCCGGGGCCTTGGGGTGAGACCAAAATTCTTCGAAGAATTTTGCCAAGAATTTTCGAAAATTCTTGGGTGCGGGAGGGGTGAATGACACCAGTTCTTAAGGTGCTGTGGGAAGATTGGGCGGATCGTAGCCTGGGCCTGCCCGCCTATGAAACACCCGGCGCGGCGGGGGCCGATCTGCGGGCCAATCTGCCGCCGGAACAGCGGGCGGCGGGGTTCACGCTGGTCCCGATGCAACGGGCGATTGTGCCGACGGGGTTGCGGGTGGAAATCCCGTTCGGGTTCGAGATGCAGATCCGGCCACGGTCGGGGTTGGCGTTGAAACATGGTATCACCCTACCCAACACGCCCGGCACCATTGACAGCGATTATCGTGGTCCTTTGGGGGTGGCGCTGGTCAACCTTGGGGATGCGCCCTATGTCATCGCCCATGGCGACAGGGTGGCGCAAATGATTGTGGCCCCCGTTATTCAGGTGGGATTTCAAGTGGTTGACAGCCTGTCGGATACGGCGCGGGGCGACGGCGGGTTCGGCTCTACGGGGACGCGATGATCCTTGTCCTTGCAATGGCCGGGGCGCTTTGGGGGATCGGGGCGCTGATGAAGGTGCCTGCCGCAATGCGCTTTGCGATGCTGGCGCTGCTTTGGGCGGCGGTGGTGGGGCTGCATGTGGCCTTGCCGGATGGGCATCCGCTGCGGATGGCGACGGGGGGCGCGCCGCAGGGTTGGGTCGCGCTGGGGTTGCTGGCAGGGTTGGCGATGGTCTATCGGGCGGGTCTGCGGCGGTTGCGGGCGCGGGCGGCCCCTGCGGCGGCGCAAGCGCCGATTGGGGGGCAATCGGGGGCCTTTCGCGCGGCGGAGCTTGATCGCTATGCGCGGCACATCATGCTGCGCGAGATCGGCGGGCCGGGGCAGAAAAAGCTGAAGGATTCCAAGGTTTTGGTGATTGGCGCCGGGGGGTTGGGTTCGCCTGCGCTGCTGTATCTGGCGGGGGCGGGGGTGGGCCTTTTGGGTTTTGTCGATGATGACGCGGTGGATGGGTCCAACCTGCAACGTCAGATCATCCATGCCGATCAGCGGATCGGGATGCCCAAGGTGTTTTCCGCCGAAATCGCGCTGCGGGCGTTGAACCCGTTCATCGAGGTGCGGCCCTACAACCGACGGCTGGACGAAGATACCGCACGGGCGCTGTTTGCGGATTATGACCTGATCCTGGATGGGACGGATAATTTCGACACGCGCTATATGGTGAACAGGGTAGCCGTAGAACTGGGCAAGCCGTTGATTTCCGGTGCAATCACGCAATGGGAGGGGCAGTTGTCGCTGTTCGATCCGGGGCAAGGCGGGCCGTGTTATGAATGCGTCTTTCCCACCCGACCGGCGCCGGGAATGGTGCCAACCTGCGCCGAGGCGGGGGTTGCGGCCCCCCTGCCCGGTGTGATCGGCGCAATGATGGCGATGGAAGCGGTCAAGCACATCACCCACGCGGGCGAGGGGTTGCGGGGGCGGTTGATGATCCATGATGCGCTTTATGCCGAGACGCGGGTGATCGGGGTGACGCGGCGGGCGGATTGTCCGGTTTGCGGCACAAAGGGTTGAGAACGCTGGGTTTACGATCCGGGCCGGGCGAAAAGGGCGGTGCAGCAGGCGGTGCAGACGCGCAGTGCAGACGGCTGTGCAGACGCGCGGTGGGGAAACCCGCCATTAACCCTGTTTCCGCGGCGAAAAAGGGGCCGGCCCCGCACTGGACAGCGACCGGGCAGCGCCGCATAGTCCTGTGCCAGAAAACTGGCCATCCAACCCGGAGAACGACCAATGACATTACCTGTATGGGCCTTACGCCTGTCGCTTGCCCTTGGGCTGACCGCCACCGCGACCTTTGCCCAGGACCTGCCCGATCTGGCGGGCCGTGAGGTGGTGGTGGTGACCGAGAACGCCTATCCGCCGTTGCAGTTTCTGGATGCCACGGGCGCGGCTGTGGGTTGGGAATATGACGCTATGGCCGAGATTGCGAAGCGGCTGAACATCACGGTGACCTATGAAAACATCTCCTGGGATGCGATGATCCCCGCCGTGTCGGAAGGCCAGTTCGACATGGGGATGACCGGGATCACCATCCGCGATGACCGCAAGGATGCGGTGGATTTCTCGGACGCCTATATGCGGTCTGAAATGCTTATGATGGTGCGCGGCGATGAGGCGCGGTTCAATGATGCGGCGGGTTTTGCCGCCGATCCCGAATTGCTGATGGCGGCCCAACCCGGCACGACGCCGTTTTATGTGGGCGTCTATGAGGTGCTGGACGGGAACGAGGAAAACGCCCGGATTGTGAAGTTTGAAACCTTTGGCGCGGGGCTTGAGGCGTTGAAGGCGGGGGATGTCGATCTGGTGTTGTCGGATTCCACGGCGGCGAATGGTTATGTGGCCGGGTCGGATGGCGCGCTGAAGATCATCGGTGAACCGCTGGGGGCCGAGGATTTCGGGTTCATCTTCCCAAAGGGTTCGGACCTAGTGGCCCCGATGAATGCGGCGATTGCCAGCATGAAGGCGGATGGCACGATGGATGCGCTGAACACCAAATGGTTCCTGGAATACAAGTTGGGCGAGTGAGCGAGATCCTTCCTGAAGAGGAGGCCCCGGTGGCAATGCCGGGGCCTTTCGCATGACCCCCAATCCAAAGCCTGAAAAGGATTTCCCGTGGTGGCTGCTGATCGTGGCCGGCCTTGGGATTTGGCTGTTCTATGAGGTGTGGGCCAATGCGGATTATGCCGCGGTGATGGCCACGCTTTCGCGCGGCATCTGGATCACGATCATGGTGTCGGTGGTGGGCTATGCCGGGGCCTGCATCCTTGGCCTATTGCTGGCGGTGGGGTGTTTGTCGCGGTATCTGGTGCTGCGGCAGGTGTGCCGTTTCTACATCGAGGTGATGCGCGGCGTTCCGATCATCGTGCTGCTGCTGTATGTGGCCTTTGTGCTGTCGCCCTTGGTGGTGGCGGGGTGGAATGCGGTGGCGGAACCCATCGGTTTGGACCCGATCCGCACGCGGGATTTTCCGCTGCTATGGCGGGCGGTGCTGGCCTTGGTTCTGGCCTATGCGGCGTTTCTGGCAGAGATTTTCCGCGCCGGATTGCAGGCGGTGGATGAGGGGCAGGTGGAGGCGGCCAAGGCGCTGGGCCTGAACGGGTGGCAGCGGTTTCGGCACATCACATTCCCGCAGGCGTTTCGGATGATCCTGCCGCCCTTGGGCAATGATTTCGTGGCGATGGTGAAGGATTCGTCGCTGGTATCGGTGCTGGGCGTGGGGGACATCACGCAACTGGCCAAGGTGACGGCGGCGGGGAATTTCAAGTATTTCGAGACCTATAATGTGGCGGCGCTGATCTATCTGACCATGACCATCGGGTTGAGCCTGTTGATGCGGCGTCTGGAGCGGCGGTTGAAATCGCGCGAGGAACGATAGGCGGCGGCGCGGGGCGGCGGCGGCGTTTTTTGGGTATTTTTGCCAAGATGAAGCGGCAAGGCGCGGTTTGGGTGTTGGGGGTGGACGTTCCCCCCTGCCCTGCCTAGCTTTGCGTGCAAAGGAGACATCATCCCATGACCAATCCGCTGCTTGCCCCCTGGACTGCCGAATTTGGCCTGCCGCCTTTTGCTGCCATCACGGATGCCGATTTCGGCCCCGCTTTCGACGCGGCGCTGGCCGAGGCGCGGGCGGCGGTGGGGGCGATCGCGGATCAGGAGGCGGTGCCGACATTTGCCAATACCATCGCGGCGCTGGAATTGGCGGAAGGGGCGTTGGACCGGGTGTCGGGGGTGTTCTACAATCTGGCGGGCGCCGACAGCACAGAGGCGCGCGAGGCGTTGATGCGCGATCTGGCCCCGAAGATGAGCGCCTTTGCATCGGAAGTGACCAACAACAAGCGGCTTTTCGCGCGGATTGATGATCTGTGGGCGCGGCGCGACGGGTTGGGGCTGGAGCCGGAGCAGATGCGGGTGTTGACGCTGTATCGGCGGATGTTCGTGCGGTCTGGCGCGGAATTGGAGGGGGCGGCGGCAGAGCGGTTGACCGAGGTAAAGGCGCGGCTGGCGGTGCTGGGCACGCGGTTTTCGCAGAACCTGCTAGCGGATGAACGGGAGTGGTTCATGGTGCTGGCCGAGGACGACCTTGAGGGGTTGCCGGATTTCGTGGTGGATACCGCACGGGCGGCGGGCAAGGAGCGGGGGCAGAACGGGCCGGTGGTGACGCTGAACCGATCGCTGATCGTGCCGTTCCTGCAATTTTCCCCCCGGCGGGATTTGCGGCGGGTGGCCTATGAGGCCTGGGTCGCACGGGGGGCGAATGGCAATGCCCATGACAACCGGGCGATTGCGGCAGAGATACTGGCGCTGCGGGAGGAGCGGGCGAAGCTGTTGGGCTATGACAGTTTCGCGGCCTTCAAGTTGGAACCCGAGATGGCGAAGACCCCGGATGCGGTGCGCGATCTGCTGGTGCGGGTGTGGGAGCCAGCCAAGCGCAAGGCGCTGGCGGATGCGGCGGTGCTGGAGGCGATGCTGGTGGCCGATGGCGCGGCGGGACCGTTGGAGCCGTGGGACTGGCGGTTCTATTCGGAGCGGCGGCGCAAGGCCGAGCATGATCTGGATGAGGCGGCGTTGAAGCCGTATCTGAGCCTGGATGCCATGCTGGGGGCGCAGTTCGATTGTGCGAACCGGCTGTTCGGGTTGGAGTTCCGGGAAATGGCGGGGCCGTTCTATCACCCGGATGTGCGGGGGTGGGAGGTGACGCGCAAGGGCGCGCATGTGGCGGTGTTTCTAGGGGATTATTTTGCGCGATCGTCGAAACGGTCGGGCGCATGGTGTTCGGCGATGCGGTCACAGCGCAAGCTGGGGGGCGATCAGCGGCCCATCGTGGTGAATGTGTGCAACTTCGCCAAGGGCGAGCCGAGCCTGCTGTCTTATGATGATGCGCGGACGTTGTTCCATGAGTTTGGCCATGCGCTGCATCAGATGCTGTCGGATGTGACGCATGGGTTTATCTCGGGGACGAGCGTCGCACGCGATTTCGTGGAATTGCCGAGCCAGTTGTATGAACACTGGCTGGAGGTGCCTGCGGTGCTGGAACAGCATGCGCGGCATTGGCAGACGGGCGCGGTGATGCCTGCCGACATGCTGGCGCGGCTGTTGGCGGCGGGGACTTATGACCAGGGCTTTGCTACGGTGGAGTTCGTGTCATCGGCGCTGGTCGATCTGGCGTTCCATGAAGGGGCGGCGCCCGCCGATCCGATGGCGCGGCAGGCCGAGGTGCTGGAGACGCTGGGGATGCCGCGCGCGATCCGCATGCGCCACGCGACGCCGCATTTCGCGCATGTGTTTTCGGGCGACGGTTATTCGGCGGGGTATTATTCCTATATGTGGTCCGAGGTGATGGATGCCGATGCCTTTGCGGCCTTTGAGGAGGCAGGCGATCCGTTCCACCCAGAGACGGCAGCGCGGTTGGAGCGGCATATCCTGAGCGCGGGCGGATCGGAGGAGGCCGAAGTGCTGTATACCCGGTTCCGGGGTCGGATGCCGGGGGTGGAGGCGTTGCTCAAGGGGCGCGGGCTGCTGGACGCCGCCTGAACATGGGGCGTGACGGGCTGGTATCTGCCTGCGGGCGGTGATTAATTGCGCCGCGACGCAAGGAGGCAGGCATGACATTCGGCACCAATATCCGCACCTGGTGGCAGGGGCGCTGGCACGAGGGCGATGTCGCGGTGATGAAGGCCGCGGATCATGGCATCTGGCAGGGGTCTTCGGTTTTTGACGGGGCGCGGATGTTTGACGGGCTGGTGCCGGATCTGGCGCGGCATTGCGCGCGGGTGAATGACAGCGCGCGGGCCTTGATGATCACGCCCACGATGGAGGCGGGCGAGATGGAGGCGATCATCCGCGACGGGCTGCGCGCCTATGGGCGGGGTGCTGCGGTTTACGTGCGGCCGATGTATTGGGCGCTGGACGGGTCTGATCTGGGGGTAGCCCCGGCCGAGGGGGCGACGGGGTTTGCCATTTCGCTGGAACAGGTGGCGATGCCCGCGGCAGAGTTCCAGACCACGGTGACGCGGACGCGGTTCCGCCGCCCGGTGCTGGAGGACAATGTCTGCAACGCCAAGGCGGGGTGTCTGTATCCCAACAACGCGCGGATGTTGGTGGAGGCCAAGGCCAAAGGGTTTGGCAATGCGCTGGCGGCGGACGCGATGGGCAATCTGGCGGAAAGCGCGACGGCGAATGTGTTTCTGGTGAAGGATGGCGCCCTGTTCACGCCGATTCCGAACGGCACCTTTCTGGCCGGGATCACGCGGGCGCGGCACATTGCCAATGCGCGGGCGGCGGGGATCGAGGTGCATGAGACGGTGCTGACCTTCGATGATGTTCATGCGGCGGATGAGGTGTTCCTGTCGGGCAATTTCGCCAAGGTCACATCGGTACGCGCCTTTGACGGGACAGAGTATCGTAGTCGCGCGGTGACGGATCGGATGCGGGGGATGTATATGGATTGGGCGGCGTCGCAGCCGGTGTGAGCCGGGGGGCGAAATCTGACGCAGATTTCGCGCAGGAAACTGGCGCAGTTTTCAGGCTGCGAAGCGCCCGGAATTTGCGTCAAAAACCGCTCTCTTGCGCGGCGCTTGGCGGGGCCTATGATCGGGTCGCTCAAGGAGTAAGTCATGCGGAAATTCCTCGTCATCCTCGATGACACGCGCGAATGCCTGAACGCGATGCGCTTTGCCGCCCTGCGCGCGGCCCATACCGGCGGGGGGGTGACGATCCTTTCGATCATCCCACCCGAAGAGTTTCAGCACTGGATGGGCGTGGCCGATCTGATGCGGGCCGAGGCGCGGGAACGGATCGAGGCGCATTTCGAGGTATTCGCCAAATGGATGCGCGACCGGCAAGGGATCAACCCGGAACTGGTGATCCGCGAAGGTGATCCGGTGCAGGAAATTCTGGCCCAGGTGACCGAAGACCCGGAGATCGGGATTCTGGTGCTGGGCGCGGGGAGTGAGAAATCGGGGCCGGGGCCGCTGGTCACGCAGATGACGCGGAATTCCGGCAACCTGCCGATCCCCATTACCATCGTTCCGGGCGACATGTCGAAAGAACGGCTGGAGGCCATCACCTGACGAAATGCTGCGGTGCAGCAAGAATCGGTGACTTTTGCAGGCATCTTTGCGATGATGCGCAGGGGAGGACTGAACAAGGAGCCGTGCCATGCGCCCTGTGTCGCCTTTTCCGTCGCGCCCGTTCCGAAAGCCGCCCACGCCCATCGTGCTGCCCGCACCATTGCGGCTGTTGATGCGGCGGGCCACGCATCCGTTGAAATGCCGGGCAGTTCTGGCGCAGATGTATGCCTATTGGGAACCGTGATCAGAACATTAGAACGGTTCCAAACTTGACAGCGCCGGGGGCAAGGCGCATATCCGATAGGAATTGTCGGACAAGCCCCCCGGAGGTGGCGATATGTTCATCCAGACCGAATCCACGCCGAACCCGGCGACGTTGAAGTTCCTGCCCGGCCAGACTGTGCTGGAGCTGGGGACAGCCGATTTTCCGAACGCGGAAGCGGCGCAGAAATCGCCGCTGGCGCGGCGCATCTTTGCCACAGGCGGCGTTACGGGGGTGTTTTTTGGCACCGATTTCGTGACCGTCACAAAGGCGGACGCCGTGGAATGGGATCACGTGAAGCCCGCTATCCTGGGCGCGATCATGGAACATTACCAATCGGGCGCGGCCACGATCGAGGGTGAGGGCGCGGCGGGCGGCCATGCCGAACATACCGGCGAAGATGGCGACATCGTGCGCCAGATCAAGGAATTGCTGGATACCCGCGTGCGGCCTGCCGTGGCGCAGGATGGCGGCGACATCACCTTTCACGGCTTTGATCGGGGCGTGGTTTACCTGCATATGCAGGGCGCTTGCGCGGGCTGCCCGTCCAGCACATTGACGCTGAAGATGGGGATCGAGAACCTGCTGCGGCATTACATTCCCGAAGTTCTGGAAGTGCGCCCCGTCGCGGCCTGACCTTTCGTGATGGCCATTATCCTTGCCTTTGACACATCGGCCGCGCATTGCGCGGCCGCTTTGCTGATCGGTGACCGGATCGCGGCATCGAGTTTCGAGCCTATGGAAAAGGGGCAGGCCGAGCGGTTGATCCCGCTGTGTGAGGATTTGCTGGGGGCGGCGGGATTGGGCTGGCGTGACCTGACGGCGATTGCCGTAGGGACCGGGCCGGGGAATTTCACCGGGGTGCGGATTGCGGTGGCGGCGGCGCGGGGGCTGGCGCTGTCGCTGGGTATTCCGGCGCTGGGGGTGACGCGATTGGAAGCGGTGGCCTATGGGCTGCCGCGTCCGGTGATGGTGGTCGAGGATGCGCGGCGGGGTGAGGTTTATGCGCAGGCGTTCGGGGCTGCGCCGGGCGAGGCGCAGTTGACCACGATGGGCGCGCTGGAGACCACAGTGCGCGATTTCGTGGGGTCGGCGGCCGGACCCGCCGCCGAGGCGACGGGCGGGCGCGTGGTGGACCAGCCCCTGCCCATGACGCAGGCGATGGCCTTCATCGCGGCGGGGCGGGTGGGGGTGCAGCCGCGCCCTGCCCCGTTCTATCTGCGCGGCGCGGATGCGGCCCCACCGTCGGACCCGCCGCCCGTGATCTTGCCATGACCGTAATCCTGACATGACGCCTGAGGCGCTGGCCGCGCTGCATGGGCGCTGTTTTGTGACGCCGCGCCCTTGGGATGCGGCAGAATTCACGGATTTTCTGGCCGATCCCTTGTGTTTTTTGCTGGTCGAAGGGGATGCCGGGTTCCTGCTGGGCCGGGTGGCGGCAGGCGAGGCGGAATTGCTGACCATCGCTGTCGCGCCAGAGGCGCGGGGCCGGGGATTGGGGCGCAAGTTGTTGGCGCGGTTCATCTATCAGGCGCGGTTGCGGGCCGCCGAGTCGGCGTTTCTGGAGGTGGCAGAGGACAATGCCGCCGCGCGCCACCTGTATCGCATTGCAGGGTTTGGCGAATCCGGGCGGAGGAAAGGGTATTACTACGCCCCCGATGGCCGCCGGACCGATGCGATGGTGATGGTGCGCAAGCTGTGATCGCCGCATTCCGTTGCGTCAGCCGCCAGAAATTTGATCAGAAGATCAAATCGGGCGGCGCCGCCTCGCAAAGAGGTGTTGACCCGCTTTGGGGAATCCGCCCTAAACTGGCACAAGGCGCTGTTGGTGTGGTGGCGGGTTTACCCCGCCCTGTCACATGTAGCGACAAGAAACGATCCTTAACGATAACTGGGAGAATACGATGACCCTGATGAAAAAAGTCCTTGGCACCGCGGCAACGCTGGCGCTGACGGCGGGCGTTGCCACGGCAGAGCCTGCGATCATCTTTGACCTTGGCGGCAAGTTCGACAAATCCTTCAACGAGGCCGCCTTCAATGGTGCCGAGCGTTGGGCGCAAGAGACGGGCGGCACCTACAAGGAATTGGAGATGCAGGACGAGGCCCAGCGCGAACAGGCGCTGCGGCGTCTGGCCGAAGCGGGATCGAACCCGGTTGTGATGACGGGCTTTGCCTTTGGCGACGTGCTGGCCAAGGTGGCGCCGGATTTCCCGGACACCAAGTTTGCGATCATCGATGTGGATTGGCTGGACCAACCGAACATCACCCAGATCGCCTTTACGGAACATGAGGGCAGCTATCTGGTTGGCATGATGGCAGGTCTGGCCTCCAAGACCGGGACTGTCGGGTTCATCGGTGGCATGGACATTCCGCTGATCCGTCGCTTTGGCTGTGGCTATGCGCAGGGCGTTGTTGCGGCAAACCCGGATGCGAAGATCGTGCTGAACATGACGGGCACCACCCCGGCGGCATGGAATGACCCGGTGAAGGGTGCCGAACTGGCCAAGGGTCAGAAATCGCAGGGCGCCGACGTGATCTATGCGGCGGCTGGCGGCACGGGCGTGGGCGTGTTGCAGGCGGCAGCGGACGAAGGCATCCTGTCGATCGGCGTGGACAGCAACCAGAACGGCATGCATCCCGGTTCGGTGCTGACATCGATGCTGAAGCGTGTCGATAACGCCGTCTATGACGCGTTCACCAAGGGAACCGCGCTGGAGCCGGGCGTGACGGTGATGGACCTTGCCGCCGGTGGCGTGGGCTATGCGATGGATGAGAACAACGCATCCCTTGTGACCGCCGAAATGCAGGCCGCCGTGGATGCCGCGGCCGAGAAGATCAAGTCGGGCGAGATTGTCGTGCATGACTATATGTCCGACGACACCTGCCCCGCGGCGACCTTCTGATCGGGTGATGTGACACTGACGGATGCCGCGCCAAGGGTTTGGCGCGGCATCTTTGCTAGGATGGAACCGATCCCGCGGCAAGACGGGCGCGGCCACAGGGGGAACCAAATGGCGACAGGCGGGTCGGATGCGCGCTATGCCATCGAGCTGAAGGGCATTTCCAAGGCCTTTGGTCCGGTGCAGGCCAACAAGGACATCCATATCGCCGTGCCGAAGGGCACGATCCACGGGATCATCGGCGAAAACGGCGCGGGGAAATCCACGCTGATGTCGATCCTGTATGGGTTCTATCGCGCCGATTCGGGCGAGATTTACATCAACGGCAAACTGACCCCCATCCCCGACAGCCAGAGCGCCATCCGTGCCGGCATCGGGATGGTGTTCCAGCATTTCAAGCTGGTGCAGAATTTCACCGTGCTGGAAAACGTGGTTCTGGGCGCGGAAGAAGGCGCATTGCTGGCGGGGTCGCTGTCCAAGGCGCGCAAGGTGCTGACCGATCTGTCCCGCGAATATGAACTGGACGTGGACCCGGATGCCGTGATCGAGGATCTTTCGGTCGGCCATCAGCAGCGGGTAGAGATTTTGAAGGCGCTCTATCGGCAGGCGGATATCCTGATCCTGGACGAACCGACCGGCGTGCTGACCCCCGCAGAGGCGGACCACCTGTTCCGCATCCTGAAAGGGCTGCGCGATCAAGGCAAGACGGTGATCCTGATCACCCACAAGCTGCGCGAAATCATGGAGACGACCGACAACACAAGCGTGATGCGGCGCGGCACGATGGTGGGCACGGTCAAAACCGCCGACAGCAGCCCCGAGGAGCTGGCCGAATTGATGGTGGGCCGCAAGGTTTTGCTGGAGGTGGAAAAGAACCCGCCCCTTCTGGGCAAGACGGTGCTGAAGGTCGAAGACCTGCGGGTGAAGGATGAGCATGGCGTAGAACGCCTGAAAGGCGTGAGTTTCGAGATACGGGCGGGCGAGATTCTGGGGATTGCCGGGGTGGCCGGGAATGGCCAGTCGGAATTGCTGGAGGCGCTGGGCGGTATTGCCCCGGCGACTGGGCGGATCACGTTGAACGGGGCGGATCTGCCGCTGGCGGGCAAGGGCGCGGATGCCCGCGCGCGGCGGGGCGCGGGTATCGCCCATGTGCCAGAGGATCGGCAGGCGCTGGGGTTGATCATGGATTTCACGGCCTGGGAAAACGTGGCCTTTGGCTATCACCACGCGCCGGAATATCAGAAGAACGCGGTGTTCATGGATAACGATGCGCTGCGGGCCGATACGGAACGCAAGATGGCACGGTTCGACGTGCGCCCGCCGATCCCGACGCTGGCGGCCAAGAGCTTTTCCGGCGGGAACCAGCAAAAGATCGTCGTGGCGCGCGAGATCGAGCGGAACCCCGACCTGCTGCTGATCGGGCAGCCGACGCGGGGGGTGGATATTGGGGCCATCGAATTCATCCACAAGCAGATCGTGGCGCTGCGCGATCAGGGCAAGGCGATTCTGCTGGTGAGTGTGGAACTGGACGAGATCCGGAGCCTGTCTGACCGGATCGCGGTGATGTTCGACGGCAATATCATGGGGTTCCGCGACCCGGAAACGGCAGATGAACGCGATCTGGGGCTGTTGATGGCGGGCATTGCCAGCGACAGCAAAGGGGAGGCCGCGTGATGGAACGTTTGCCGCGCTGGGCGGATGTCGTGCTGGTGCCTTTGGTCAGCCTGCTGTTGGCGGCGCTGATTGCGGCCCTTGTGATCCTGGCCATTGGGCAAGACCCGTGGGAGGCGATCACGGTGATGGTCAAGGGGTCGGTGATGGACAGCTATGGCTGGGGCTATACGCTGTATTACGCGACGTCGTTCATGTTCACCGGGCTTGCGGTGACGGTGGCCTTTCATGCCAGCCTGTTCAACATCGGGGGCGAGGGGCAGGCGCAATTGGGCGGGCTTGGCGTGGCGCTGGCCTGCCTGTTCATCCCCTGGCCGCATTGGACGCTGGCCCTGTTGGGGGCGGCGACGGGGGCGGCGCTGTTCGGGGCGGCCTGGGCGGCGATACCGGCCTATTTGCAGGCGAAACGCGGCAGCCATATCGTGATTACCACGATCATGTTCAATTACATCGCGGCGGCGGTGCTGATCTTTCTGCTGGTCGATGTGCTGCGCCCGGATGGGCAGATGGACCCGGCGACGGCGCGGTTCCCCGAGGCGGCGCAACTGCCCACACTGAACCAGATCCCCGGTTTCAACCTGATCTTCACGTCGAATGTGCCTGCGAATGTGACGCTGTTGATCGCGCTGGGCATGGCGGTGGTGGTGTGGCTGCTGTTGTGGCGCACGCGGCTGGGCTATGCCATTCGCGCCTTTGGCAAATCCGAGGCGGCGGCGAAATATGCGGGCATAAGCCCCTTTGCCATCATCATGATCGCCATGCTGATTTCCGGCGGGCTGGCCGGGATGATGGCCATCAACAACGTGATGGGCGAGGCGGAGCGGCTGTTGCAGAATTCCGCATCGGGGGCCGGGTTCATCGGGATTGCAGTGGCGCTGATGGGGCGCAACCATCCGGTGGGGGTGGTGCTGGCGGCGCTGCTCTTTGGGTTCCTGTTCCAGGGTGGGGCCGAACTGGGGCTGTGGACCAAGATCCCGATTGAAATGCGGACGGTGGTGCAGGGATTGGTGATCCTGTTCACCGGGGCGCTGGATGTGATGGTGCGGATGCTGCTGACCTGGGGCTTCAACCTGTTCCGGGGTGGCCGGGTTGCGAAGGGGGCCGCGTGATGGATTACGCAACGCTTTTGCAATTGCTGGACACCACATTGCGGCTGGCGACGCCGTTGCTGTTTGCCTGTCTGGCGGGGCTGTATTCCGAACGGGCGGGGATTTTCGACATCGGGCTGGAAGGCAAGATGCTGATGGCGGCGATGGCGTCGGCGTCGGTCGCGTTTCTGACGGGGTCGGTCTGGGCCGGGCTTTTGGCCGGGATGGCGGCGTCGCTGGTGTTGGCGGGGATACATGGGTTGGCGTCGATCACGTTCCGGGGGAACCAGCTTATTTCCGGCGTGGCGCTGAACTTTGTGGCATCGGGGGTGACGGTGCTGATTGCGCAGCGCCTGTTCGGGCAGGGCGGGCGGACGCCGCCTTTGGCCGGGGATGCGCGGTTTTCGGCGATCACCCTGCCCTTTGCCGAGGAGTTGCGCGGCGTTCCTGTGCTGGGGCCGCTGTATGCCGAGGTGATTTCCGGCCATCCGCTGCTGGTTTACGTGGCGCTTTTGATGGTGCCGCTGACGTGGTGGGTTCTGTATCGCACGCGGTTCGGGTTGCGGCTGCGGGCGGTGGGGGAAAACCCGGCGGCGGTGGATACGGCGGGGATTTCCGTGGTGGGCCTGCGCTTTGCCGCCGTGGCGATCACCGGCATCCTGTGCGGGCTGGCGGGGGCCTATATGGCGACCGCGTTGCAGGCGGGTTTCGGGCGCGAGATGACGGCAGGGCGCGGCTATATCGCGCTGGCGGCGTTGATCTTTGCCAAGTGGCGGCCGGTGGCGGCGCTGTGGGCGTGCCTGCTGTTCGGGTTCTTTCAGGCGCTGGCCCTGCGGCCGGACGTGGTGGAGGCGGTGGTGCAGGTGAAGGTGCCGGTGCCGTTCCTGGACGCGCTGCCCTATGTGCTGACGGTGCTGGTGCTGGCGGGGTTTGTGGGCAAGGCGATACCGCCGCGCGCGGGGGGGGAGCCGTATGTCAAGGAACGCTGAGGAACTGGCGGGGCTGGTCCATGCCCGCGCGGGCGCGGCACCGGTGCGGATCGGGATGATCCTTGGGTCCGGGCTGGGGCATCTGGCGGGGGCGGTGGATGGCGTGGCGATCCCTTACGCCGACCTGCCAGGATTTCCCCATGCTGGGGTTTCGGGACATAACCCGAACCTGGTGATCGGTGATCTGGAAGGGGTGCGCGTGGCGGTGTTCGGCGCGCGAGAGCATTACTATGAAAACGGCAATCCGGCGGCAATGCGGCCTGCGCTGGAACTGTTGCAGGCGCTTGGGGCGGACCGCCTGATTGCCACCAATGCGGCGGGCAGTCTGCGAGCGGATATTCAGCCCGGCGATCTGATGCTGTTGTCGGATCACATCAATTTTTCCGGGCTGAATCCACTGATTGGCGAACGCACGGATGCGCGGTTCGTGCCGATGGGGGATGCCCATGATCCGGCGATGCGCGCCGCCCTGCGGGCAAGCGCCGAGGCGGTGGGCGTGGCGCTGCCCGAAGGAGTTTATGCCTGGTATTCCGGCCCGTCGTTCGAGACGCCTGCCGAAATTCGCGCCATCCGCACGCTGGGCGGGGATGCGGTGGGGATGTCGACGGTGCCCGAGGTGATTTTGGCACGGTTTCTGGAGCTGCGGGTGGCGGCGATTTCCACGGTCACCAACATGGCGGCGGGCCTGTCGGATGAAAAGATCAGCCATGAGCATACCAAGGCGATGGCCCCCTTGGGTGCGGCAAAACTGGAACGGGTGCTGCGGCATTTCCTGCGGCATCTGCCATAGGGCAGACCGACGTTTGACAACGCAGGCAAAGGCGCGCAACCCTTTGGCCTGACAGTAGCCTTACCGTCTGTAGCCTTACCGTCTGTTCCGTTACCGATTGCCGCCTTTCTTACCGCCGCTTCTTGCCCCGGCCTTGCACATGCAGCTTTACCTTCCGATTGCCGAGGTATCGGTGAATGCCTTTCTCCTTTTGGGGTTGGGCGGAATTGTGGGCTTTCTTTCGGGGATGTTCGGCGTGGGCGGCGGGTTTCTGATCACGCCCCTGTTGTTCTTTATCGGGGTGCCGCCTGCGGTGGCGGTGGCCACGGGTGCCAATCAGGTGGTGGCGTCGTCGATTTCCGGGGTTTTGGCGCAGGTCAGACGCAAGGCGGTGGATTTCCACATGGGCACGGTGCTGCTGATCGGCGGGATGGCCGGGTCGGGTGTCGGCATCTGGGTATTCCAGTGGATGACTCGGCTGGGGCAGGTCGATCTGTTCGTGCAACTGTCCTATGTGCTGTTTCTGGGCCTGATCGGGGCGATGATGTTGCAGGAAAGCCTGCGGTCATGGTTCCGGTCGCAAAAGGGTGGGCCGGTGCGGCGGTCGCATGTGCATACCTGGGTGCATGGCCTGCCGCTGAAGATGAAGTTCCGCGCGTCGGGGCTGTATATCAGCGTCCTGCCGCCCTTGGCGGTGGGGGCGCTGGTGGGGTTTCTGGCGGCGATCATGGGGGTGGGCGGCGGGTTCGTGATGGTGCCTGCGATGATCTACCTTTTGGGGATGCCCACCAAGGTGGTGGTCGGCACGTCGCTGTTTCAGATCATTTTCGTCACCGCCTTCACCACGTTGATGCATGCGGTCACCAGCCAGACGGTGGATATTCTGCTGGCGTTCCTGCTGATTGTGGGCGGGGTGATCGGGGCGCAGATCGGCACCACCATCGGGGTGCGGCTGAAGGCGGAACAGTTGCGCATCCTGCTGGCGCTGCTGGTATTGGCGGTGTCGGTGAAGATCGCGCTGGATCTGCTGTTGCGGCCAAGCGAGTTGTATTCCGTGGTGCCGGGGATATTGCCATGAAGTGGCTGGCCCACCTTCACGGCGTGACCTGTGCCGCCATCCTTGCGCTGCTGCCCTTGCCTGCGCTGGCGGTGGAAAGCATCGTGGCGGGGTTAAGCCAGAACCGGGTGTCGATCACGGCGGATTTCGACGGGTCTGAAATCCTTGTCTATGGCGCGGTGAAACGGAACGCGCCCGCGCCGGACGACCCGATCGAGGTGATCATCACGGTCGAGGGACCGGCAACGCCGGTGACGATCCGAAAGAAGGACCGGCGGGCGGGTATCTGGATCAACACCGAAGCGGTCGAGGTGGATGCCGCGCCCAGTTTCTATGCTGTGGCGACGACCGGGCCGCTGCGCCAGATCCTGACCGAGACAGAAGACCTGCGCCACCGCATCACCCTGCCCCGCGTGATCCGCGCCGTGGGTGCGGCGACCGAGGATGGCGGGCCGGATGAATTCATCGACGCGATGCAGCGTATCCGGCTGTCCGAGAGCCGCTACAAGGTGTTGCAGGGCGCGGTGGAGTTGACCGAGCAGACGCTGTTTCGCGCCGATATCGTGCTGCCTTCGAACCTGACGGAAGGCGAATACCGGGTGCGCATCTTCCTGACGCGGGGGGGCCGCGTGGTGGATGCGCAGGATCGGGTGGTGGGCGTGCGCAAAGAGGGGCTGGAACGGCTGTTGTTCAACATGTCGCGGGAACAGCCGCTGATCTATGGTCTTCTGTCGCTGTTAATGGCGGCAGGGGCGGGCTGGGCGGCCTCGGCCGGGTTCCGCATCCTGCGCAGTTGACGCCCTGTCACAGCGCGGACAGCGCAAAGCCAAGATGCGTGGCCATATGGGCCAGAATAGCCGCTTCCAATCCGTGCCGGATCAAGGCCCAGCCATAGAGCAGGCCCAGCAGCGCATTCCACAGAACCGTGCGGCCCAGCAGCGGCATCGTCAATGCCTCTGCCTGCATGGACAGTGCGGGCAGATGGGCCAGCGCAAAGGCCAGCGCCGCGATCAACACGGCGGCCCATAGTGCATTGGTGGGCCGAAGCACCCGGATCAGCCCCAGCGCGAGCAGCGACAGAAGACCCCAGCGAAAGATGACCTCTTCGGTCATCCCGCCATACAGGACGCCCAGCACGACATCACCCGCCGCACGCGCCGTGCGCAGCGTTGCAGCGCCATCAACCGCCCAGAAAGGCGCGGTCGCATGATCGGCAAAGGCCACCGCGACCCCCGCAGAAAGCCCCGCCAGCGCCCAGCCTGCCAAACTTTGCCCATGCAGCCGCGACCCAAGGATCAGGGCTGAGGTCAGCCCCAGTTTTGGCCCGGCCCAAGCCCCCGCCAGCGCCATCAGCACAAGCAGAATCGCCGGATTGGCCAATGCTGCCAGCGGCGGAATTCCGGGCGGAAGGGTGGCGAGGAAAGGTAAGGCCAGCACACCAGGCAGGCCGATCAGGACGGCAGCGCAGGTGCGGGCAGAAAAGGAGCGCGCAGGAAGGGAATGAGTGGTCATCGAAAAGGTCCGTCGCAGAAAATTGCCCCTGCCCCTTGTGGCAGCCAAAGCGCATGCCAAGGCAAAAGAGGGTGAGGGCGGCGCCTTTGCCCGGCCCTGCCCGGCCTGTCAAGCGGCGGCCTTCGCCTCGGCCCGGCTTGCGACCCGCGCCATGGTGATGCCGCGGGCGGTGTTCAGCACCATCAGCGCGGCCCACAGGCCGTGGTTGCCAAAGACGGGTGGCAGGAGGGCAAGTGCGGCGACGTAGATGGCGACAGAGATCATCATGGTGCGCCGCATTTCGGCGGTCAGGGTCGCACCGATGAAGATGCCGTCATAGATCCATGATGCGACACCGATCAGCGGGGCGGCCACCAACCAGGGCAGGAAGGCGCGCGCCTCGGCCCGGACATCGGGGGCGGTGGTCATCAGGTCGATGATCAGCGGCCCGGTCAACGCAAAGGTAGCGGCCAGCGCAACAGCCCCCGCCACGCCCCATTGCATCGCCAACCGCGCCGCGCGGCGAAAGGTTTCGCGCGCCCGCGCACCGACCGCCTGCCCCACCAGGGTTTCAGCCGCAAAGGCAAAGCCGTCCAGCGCATAGGCGGTGATAGACAGGAATTGCAGCAGCACCTGATTGGCGGCCAGCGTGACATCGCCCTGTCGCGCGCCCAGAAAGACAAAGCTGGTGAAGCTGAGTTGCAGCAGCACCGACCGGATCATGATGTCACGGTTGACCGCCACCATGATCCGCAACGCGGCCCGGTCCGGCACCCGCGCAATTGCCGCGCGCCAGACCGGGACCAGCCCGTCACGGCACAGCCAAAGGCCAAGGGCAAGGCCCGTCCATTCCGCGATCAGCGTAGCCCCCGCCACCCCGGCCACGCCCCAGCCAAGGCCAAGGACAAACCATAGATCAAGGATCACGTTCACCCCGTTGATCCAAAGCTGCATCACCAGCACCGCGCGGGTGCGTTCCACCGCGATCAGCCAGCCGGTTACGGCATAGGCGGCGATGGTGGCGGGCGCGCCCCAGATACGGATGGCAAGGTATTGGCGGGCTAGGGTTTCCACCTCGTCCCCCGCCGGGGCAAGGGCGAGGGCCGCATGGAACAGCACCCCCTGCGCCGCAATGAAGGCCAGCCCCGCCACCGCGCCGATCAGCAGGGCGCGCAAGAGGATGGCCCCGCGTTCGGCCCTATCCCCCGCGCCATGCGCCTGCGCCGCCAGCCCCGACGTGCCCATGCGCAAGAAGCCGAACACCCAGTAAAGCGAGATCAGGATCACCGAACCGACCCCCACCGCCCCGATGGGCGCCGCCTGCCCCATTTGCCCGACCACCCCCGTATCCACCGCGCCCAAAAGCGGGATCGTCGCATTCGACAGCACGATGGGTGCGGCGATTTTCAACAGGCGGGTGTGGGTGATCGCAGTCTGGGTGATCGCAGTCATGGTGGGGCGAAGATGGCGGAAGGTGGCAGCGGGGGGAAGGGGTGATCTGGGATGGTGATTGGTTGTGGCACGACAAGGGTTTCGTTCGGGGGTTTCGTTCGGGGGTTTCGTTCGGGTATTCCCTTTGGGCTTTCCCGGTGCGTATTCCCGGTTCCTATTCCCGGTGCCTATTCCCGGTGCCTATTCCCGGTGCATGTCGCAATTTCATGCAGGGATGTCGGGGGGGTTCAGGCTGCGGCGGGGTATTGGCGCCTACCTTCGGTCCTGCGGGCGGTCATGCGGGTGTTCGGGAATGGCTGGGCCAAGCGGAGCGGGGCAAGGCGGAGCGGGGGGCAAACACACTTGAACACGACCTTTCTTGCATCGGCCATCGTTCTGATCACCGGCATCTTCTGGGGGGTATATTGGCTTCCGGTGCGGGCGATTGCCGATATGGGGCTGGACGGGGCATGGGGAACGGCGGCGATCACGCTGGCGGCCATGCTGTTTTTGTTGCCCTTCGTGCTGGCCGGCAAGACGTCCTTTAGGGATGCGAACCGGATCGGCATTGCGTCGATCGCGCTGGGGGGCGCGGCTTTCGCGCTGTATTCCATCGGGTTTCTGTATGGCAAGGTCGCGCTGGTGGTGCTGCTGTGGTTCTTCAGCCCGGTCTGGAGCGTGTTGATCGCCAAATACCTGCTGGGATGGCAGGTGCCACGGCTGCGGCTGGTGGCGATTGCCGTGGGGCTGGTGGGGTTGTTCATCATGCTGGGGGGCGATGGCGGCCTTCCGGTGCCGGGCAACCTGGGGGAATGGATGGCCTTTGCGGGCGGGCTGATCTGGGCCTTTGCCACGGCGGGGATGCGGTTGAAATCCGATTTGCCGCCGGTTCCCGCGGCCTTTATCTTTGCGCTGGGCGCGGCGGTGATGTCGTTGGCTTTCGCGCCATTTCTGGAACCCCTGCCATCGCTTGTCCGCGGTGATCTGCCTTGGATGATGGGGCAGGTGGTGCTGACGGGGGGGCTGTGGTGGGGCGTGTCCATCGCCGCGCTGATGTGGGCCACCGTGCGGCTGGACCCGGCGCGGGTCGGCATTCTGTTGATGACCGAAGTGATCTTTGGCGCGGTGACGGCGGCCATTTTCGCGGGCGAAAGCCTGTCGTCCAACGAGATGATCGGTGGCGCGCTGGTGATCCTGTGCGGGCTGCTGGAGGTGTGGCCGACGCGGGATACCGTGCAGAAACACGGGTAGCGGCCGGTTATTCCCCCGCGTCCGGCATCAGGAAATGCCCGGTGCCCTGGGCAAACAGCCGCGCGCGATTGTCTTGCCACGCTTCGACATGCACAGATGCATAGCGGCGGCCCGAACGGTTGACGCGGGCACGGGCATAGGCATCGCGCGGAAGGCCGGTGCGCAGATAATCCACGGTGAAATCAATCGTCTTGGGCAGGCGCAAAGGCATTTCGGCGATGGCGGCAGGGTCGAGCTTGCCGGCCTCCATCTCTTCCCACAGGATCGACCAGGACAATTCGATGATCGCCGCCACCTCAAGAAAGGCGGCTGTAACACCGCCATGCAGGGCTGGCAGCGACGGGTTTCCGATCAGCTTTTCATCAAAGGGCAGGATGGCGGTCAGCTCGTCGCCGCGCCTGTCGAACTGGATACCAAGGTATTGGATATAGGGCACACCCGACAGCAGCGCCCTGAGCGCGCCGTCGCGGCGGTGTTTGATCACCTGCACGGGTTCGGGTTTGACGCGGGTCATTTTGCCCCCCTTGGCCGGTCCAGCGTGAAGGCCCCGGTGGCGGCGGCGACGGGGCGGGTGTCATCATCATCGGTGGCGGTGACACGGACAAAGGCGACAGAGCGGGTGACGTGATAGCATTCCGCCCGCGCAGTAATGGTCTGGCCCGGTGTGGCGGGGCGGAAATAGTCGATCCGCAGGTCCAGCGTGGCGGTGGAGACCGGGGCCGAAGGGTGGCACATCACCGCGGCCCCGCTGGCCGTATCCATCAGCGCCGACACCGCCCCGCCATGCAGCACGCCAGTCGCCGGGTCGCCCACAAAGCGCGCGTCATAAGGCATGGTCATCACCACGCAGCCTTCGCCCAGCGTTTCCAGCCGCATCCCCAGCGCGCGGGAATGGGGGATCGCCTCGATGAACTGGCGCGCGATGGCCACCACATTGGGCGTAACGTCAGTCATTGCCAAACCCCTTTTGGCCACATTAGTCGGACCGGATGCCACCATTTGCAACCCCTGCCATCAGGCATTGATTGCGCGACGGCCCCCCTTGGGCCTATGCTGGAAAGGTGAGGAGAGCGCCGATGTCCGAGACCCGCCTCAACTTCAAAGAGATGTGCGCGAAGTTCGATGTGACGCCGCGCACCCTGCGCTATTACGAATATATCGAACTGTTGCAGCCCGAAAAGGAAGGCCGCGCGCGGTTCTATGGCCCGCGGGAAGTGGCGCGCATGACGCTGATCCTGCGCGGGCGGCGGTTCGGCTTCAGCCTTGAGGAAATCCGCCAATGGCTGTTGATCTATCGCCAGAAAGGCACGCGCCCGCAGCTTGAGGCGTGGCTGTCGCTGGCCGACAGGCAATTGGCCGCGCTGGCCGCGCAGGTAGAGGAGATGCAGGCCTCGATTGCAGATCTGCGCACGCTGCGCGACACCGCGGTGGATGAATTGTCAAAACTGCCGGACGAGTGATCTGACAGGCCGGGACATCACGTCACCACGGGCCGTGACGCCACGTTACGTTTACGTTCACGTCAACTTGTCTGGTAAGGTTCGGTAACTTCACCAGATTCTGTGCATCATCCAATGCCAGACGAGTTGGACCATGACCGCCCCAATGACGACCCAGACAGCCACCAAAGATGACCTGCTGACGATCCGCGACATGTGCGTGTCCTTTGATGTGACGCCGCGTACCCTGCGGTTCTATGAGGCGAAGGAACTGCTGTCGCCCATCCGGCGCGGCACGGCGCGATTCTACACCTATCGTGACCGCGCGCGACTGAAGCTGATCCTGCGCGGCAAGCGGTTCGGCTTTTCGCTAGAGGACATTCGCCAGCTTCTGGACATGTATGACCGTGACGGCCGCCAGCAAGAGGCGCAGCTTCGCCGCACCTTTGAGGTGGCACAGGAACGTCTGGCCCAGATGATGCGCCAGCGTGCCGAACTGGATGAGGCGATTGCCGAATTGCAGGACCAGATCGCCTGGGGAGAGGGCATGATCGCCGCCTTCCAGAAGGCCGCCGAATAGGGGCCGCGACCCAAGCCCGCGACAGAACACGACTGCCAAGATTTCGACCGCCAAGATTTCGACCGGAGGAGACCGAGAGATGCCCAGCTACACCGCCCCCGTAAAGGATATGCAATTCGTCCTGCATGACCTGTTGCAGATCACCACCTCGGATATTCCCGGCTATGCCGATCTGGATGCGGGCTTCACCGCCGCCGTGCTGGAAGAGGCGGGTAAGCTGGCCAGTGATGTCCTGGCACCCCTGAACGCGGTGGGCGACCGCGAAGGCTGTGTGCTGGAAAACGGCGTGGTGCGGACACCCTCAGGTTTCAAGTCGGCGTTCGAGCAGTTGAAGGAAGGCGGCTGGACCGCGCTGGATTGCGACCCGGATTACGGCGGACAGGGCCTGCCCTATCTGATGGGCACCGCGGTGGGCGAGATTTTCGTGGCGGCCAACATGGCGCTGAACATGTATCAGGGCCTGACGCATGGTGCCTATTCCGCGATCCATGCCCATGGCACGGCCGACCAGAAGGCGACATATCTGCCCAAGATGGTATCCTGCCAATGGACCGGCACGATGAACCTGACCGAACCGCATTGCGGCACCGATCTGGGGCTGATGCGGACCAAGGCGGAACCGCAGGCGGATGGCAGCTACAAGATCACCGGGCAGAAGATCTTCATCTCGGCAGGTGAACATGACATGGCCGAAAACATCATCCACCTGGTGCTGGCCAAGGCGCCGGGCGGGGGTGAAGGGACCAAGGGGATTTCCTTGTTCATCGTGCCGAAATTCCTGGTGAACCCGGACGGGTCGCTGGGGCAGCGCAATGCGCTGTCGGTGGGCAAGATCGAACACAAGATGGGCATCCACGGCAATTCGACCTGCGTGATGAATTACGACGGGGCGACCGGCTGGCTGCTGGGCGATCTGCACAAGGGCATGCGCGCCATGTTCACCATGATGAACGAGGCGCGGATCGGTGTCGGCGTGCAGGGCTATGCCGTGGCCGAGGCCGCCTATCAGAACGCGGTGGCCTATGCCAAGGACCGCTTGCAAGGCCGCGATGTGACCGGGGTGAAGAACCCCACCGGGCCTGCCGATCCGCTGATCGTGCATCCCGACATCCGCCGCAACCTGATGGATCAGAAAAGTTTTGTCGAAGGCGCGCGGGCCTTCACCTTCTGGGGCGCGTCGCTGATCGACCGCGCGGCACGGACGGGCGATGCCAAGGCCGAGGGGCTGATTTCGCTGCTGACGCCGGTGATCAAGGGTTTCCAGACCGACAAGGGGTTCGATGTCGCTGTCGCCGCGCAGCAGGTTTACGGCGGGCATGGCTATATCGAGGAATGGGGCATGTCCCAATTCGCCCGTGATGCCCGGATCGCCATGATCTATGAAGGCGCGAACGGGATTCAGGCGCTGGATCTGGTGGCGCGCAAGCTGGCCGCGGATGGCGGGGCGCATGTGATGGCGTTCTTTGATCTGGTAAAGGATTTCCTGAAGGAAAACGAAGGCGATGCACGGCTGAAGGCGGGCTTCCTTGACCCGCTGAAACAGGCGTCCAAGGCGATGCAGGGGGCGGGGATGTATTTCATGCAGAACGGCATGAAGAACCCCAATGCGGCGCTGTCGGGCAGCTATGACTTCATGCATCTGATGGGCCATGTCTGCCTTGGCCTGATGTGGGCCAAGATGACCAAGGCCGCCTATGCCGCGCTGGATGCCGGGGCCGCAGATCGTGACTTCTATGAAGCCAAGATCGCCACAGGCCGCTATTACATGGCCCGCCAACTACCCGCCTGCGCGATGCATCTGGCGCGGATCGAATCCGGCGCGGAACCGGTGATGGCGCTGACGGCAGAGGCGTTCTAAGGTTTCGGGGTGCATGTCGGGGGCTACGAATTTCCCGCGAAAATTCAACCCCCGATCCCTTTCTGGAGAGAATCCCGATGCCAAAACGATTTCGCCTGACCCGCCGCTTTCCAGTTGCCATGACCGAGGATGGCTATCGCAAGCTGAAACGCTTTGCCACCGAGGCCGGGCTGGATGAGGGAGAGGCGCTGTCGTTCCTGTTCGAGAATTTTGACAGTGTGATGAACAGCGAAAACCTGACGCATCGTCTGCGGTTGTTCAATTCGGAACTGGAAGACCGCAAGCGGTAGCGCGGGTGGAGGGGGAGGATTTGGGTATTTGGGCCAAGATGAAATGGCAGGGTCACGCCGCATCCCGAGCCTGGGGTTTGGTTAACCTTTGGGCGGAATGCGGCGCTTCACCTTGGGCGGTCATCGGCTCCCCAGCCTGTACCGCGGGGTCGACTCTGACACTTAAAGATTAAGGAAAAGTTGTTTCATCTTGGCGAAAATACCCTGGGGGTCCGGGGGTGAAGCCCCCGGGTGCCGGGGCAGGGAGGAACGGACGGTTATGAAGCTTTATTGTTTTGGCGAAAGCGGCAACGCCTATAAATGCGCTTTGGCGCTGACCTTCACCAAGCTGGACTGGGAGCCGGTCTTTGTCGATTTCTTCAAGGGTGAGGCGCGGAGCGAAGCGTTTCGCGCCATCAACCCGATGGGCGAGGTGCCGGTGCTGGTGGATGGCCCGGTAACCCTGTCGCAATCGGGGGTGATCCTGGACTATATCAGCTCCAAGACCGGACAGTTGGGGGGGCGGTCGGCGGCAGAGCGGCGCGAGGTGTTGCGCTGGCTGTTCTGGGACAATCACAAGCTGTCGACCCAGATCGGCACCACGCGGTTCCTGTCGAATTTCTTGGCCCCCGACAAGCGGCCCGAAGGCGTGATCCCGTTTTTGCAGGGGCGGCTGAAGGCGGCCTATACGGTGCTGAACGATCATCTGGCCGCGCGGGCCTGGATGGTGGGCGATGCGCCCACGATCGCCGATCTGTCCTGCTGCGGGTATCTTTATTACCCGGAACCTTACGGCTTTGACCGCGCGGACTGGCCGCATATCGACCGCTGGCTGGATGGCATCGCCGCCCTTCCCGGCTGGAAACACCCCTATGACATGATGCCCGGAAACCCTTCGGATCGGGCATAAGGAGACGACCATGCTTGACGCCTTTATCTATGACACCGTCCGTTCCCCCCGTGGCAAGGGCCGCCCGGATGGGGCATTGCATGAGCTGACCTCGGTCGCGCTGTCGGCCAAGGTTCTGAACGCGGTGAAGGAACGCAATGGGCTGGAGGGTCACGCCGTCGAGGATGTGATCTGGGGCAACGTCACGCAAGTGGGTGAGCAGGGTGGCTGTCTGGCCCGGTCGGCGGTGCTGGCATCGGACCTTGACCAGTCGATCCCCGGTCTGGCGATCAATCGGTTCTGCGCAAGCGGGATGGAGGCTGTGAACCTGGCCGCCAATCAGGTGCGGGGCGGCGCGGGGTCGGCCTATATCGCCGGCGGGGTGGAAATGATGGGGCGTGTGGCGATGGGCAGCGACGGCGCGGCCATTGCGGTGGACCCTTCGTTGGCAATGAAAACCTATTTCGTGCCGCAGGGGATTTCGGCCGACATCATCGCCACAGAGTATGGCTTTAGCCGTGATCAGGCCGATGCCTTGGCCGTGGAATCGCAGCGCCGGGCGGCGGCGGCCTGGGCGGACGGGCGGTTTTCCAAATCCGTCATCACCATCCATGATCAGAACGGCCTGCCGATCCTGTCCCATGATGAATACATGCGCCCCGGCACGGATATGCAAAGCCTGGGCGCGCTGAAGGCCAGCTTCAAGGAAATGGGCGAGGTGATGCCCGGCTTCGACAAGATCGCCCTGATGAAATATCCGCATCTGGAGCGGATCAACCATATCCACCATGCGGGCAACTCATCTGGCATTGTGGACGGGGCCGCCGCCGTGCTGATCGGCAATGCCGAATTTGGCCGCGCACATGGGTTGAAGGCGCGGGCGCGCATCCTTTCGACGGCGAAGATCGGCACCGATCCGACGATCATGCTGACAGGCCCTGTGCCGGTGACGGAAAAGATCCTGCGCGACAGCGGCATGGCGATTTCGGACATTGATCTGTTCGAGGTGAATGAGGCCTTTGCCAGCGTCGTGTTGCGCTTCATGCAGGCTTTTGATGTGGACCCTGCAAAGGTGAACCCAAACGGCGGGTCGATCGCTATGGGCCATCCGCTGGGTGCAACCGGGGCCATCATCATCGGCACGTTGCTGGACGAATTGGAGCGCACGGGCAAAGGCGTGGGTCTGGCCACGTTGTGCATTGCATCGGGCATGGGCGCGGCCACGATCATCGAACGGGTCTGACGAATGCCGAAGCTGGACCTTGCCGCTGTGCCGGTCAAGACCGGGTCGATCTATCCCGCGCCCTATGCGGCGATGATGGCGGGGCGGTCATCGCTGCGGTTGGGGCAGGCGGGCGGATTGACGCAGATCGGGGTGAACCTTGTGACGCTGGAACCCGGCGCGCTGTCATCGCTGCGGCATTGGCACATGGCCGAGGATGAGGTCGTCATGGTGATGACGGGCGCATGCACGCTGGTGCAGGATGGCGCGCAGGCGGTGATGCGGGCCGGGATGGCGGCGGCCTTTCCGGCGGGCGTGGCGGACGGGCATCATTTCATCAACCGGTCGGATGCCCCCGCCTCCTTTTTGGTGATCGGCAGCAAGGCCACGCATGAGGTGGCCACCTATTCGGATGTCGATCTGGTCTGCACCATTGACGGGGCCGCGGCAACCTTTACCCGCAAGGATGGCACGCCCTATGCCGGGGCGGTGCAGGACGGCACGCTTCCCCCCCTGCCCGGCGCTGGCCGCCCGCGCGGCCTGATCACCCTGCTCGACTGGCAAGAGGAAAACCCCACCCATCCGATCCTTGGCCCCGGACCCGGATATTATCGCTTTCAGCTTCTGTCCGATCCGGGCGGGATCACCCAATTCGGCTGTTTCATCGAAGAGCTGCCGCCCGGTTCCCGATCCGGCCATCGCCATTGGCATGAAGCCGAGGATGAGATGATCCTGATGCTGTCGGGCACCGTCATGCTGGTAGAGAATACCGAGACGCCGCTTGTTCGGGGCGACGTGGCCTGCTGGCCCGCAGGGCAGACCGTGGGGCATCGGCTGGACAACAGGTCCGACGCGGCGGCCCGATACCTTGTCATCGGCACACGCGCCCGGCGTGACCGCATTCATTACACCGACCATGACCTGATCACGGAAAAGGACGGTGCTGCGCGCCGCTACCTACACCGCGACGGCACCCCCTATCCGACTGGAGAGAGCAGATGACCGATTTCACCATGACCCTTGATGCCGATGGCGTCGCCACCATCACCTGGGACGTGCAGGCCAAGTCGATGAACGTGATGTCGACCGAGGCTTTTGCCCTGCTGGACAGCCTGATCGACAACGCGCTGTCCGATGCGGCGGTGAAGGGGATCATCCTGACAAGCGGAAAGAAGGATTTCGCGGGGGGGATGGACCTGAACGTGATCGCCCAGATGCGGGCAGGCGGCGCCGAGGCGATTTTCGCGGGCGTGATGCAGATGCATGCCGTGCTGCGCAAGATCGAACGCGCGGGGATGGACCCAAAGACGAAAAAGGGTGGCAAGCCGATTGTCGCCGCCCTGCCCGGCACGGCGCTGGGGATCGGGCTGGAACTGCCGCTGGCCTGCCACCGGATCATCGCGGCCGACAACGGACGCGCCAAGATCGGCCTGCCGGAGATTATGGTCGGCATCTTTCCCGGCGCGGGTGGCACCACCCGCCTTGTGCGCAAGATGGGGGCGATGATGGCCGCGCCTTTCCTGCTGGAAGGCAAGTTGAGCGATCCGAAATCCGCCAAGGCGGCCGGGCTGATTGATGAGGTTGTCCCGGCCGAGGAGTTGCTGGCGCGTGCGAAGGAATGGGTTCTGACGGCGAAAGAGTCCGATCTGGTGAAGCCCTGGGATGACAAGGGCTACAAGATGCCGGGCGGCGCGCCCTATCATCCGGCTGGGTTTATGACCTTTGTCGGCGCAAGCGCCATGGTGATGGGCAAGACGATGGGGGTCTATCCGGCTGCCCGCGCGCTGCTATCGGCAGTCTATGAAGGCGCGTTGGTGCCGTTTGATACCGCGTTGAAGATCGAGGCACGGCATTTCACATCCGTGCTGATGAACCCGTCTTCCACCGCGATGATCCGGTCCTTGTTCATCAACAAGGAGGCGCTGGAAAAGGGCGCGAACCGGCCATCGGTGGCGGATCAGACGGTGCGGAAAGTGGGTGTCATCGGCGCAGGCATGATGGGGGCGGGCATCGCCTATGTCAGCGCCAATGCGGGGATCGAGGTGGTGCTGATCGACGCCGCACAAGAGGCCGCCGACAAGGGCAAAGCCTATTCTGAAGGCTTGCTGGACAAAGGCATCCAGCGCCGCAAGGTAACGGTTGAAAAGAAGGCCGAAGTGCTGGCCCGCATTCATGCCACCACCGATTATGCCGCGCTGGCAGGGTGTGACCTGATCGTCGAGGCGGTGTTCGAAGACCCGAAGGTGAAGGCCGAGGTAACGGCAAAGGTTGAGGCTGTAGTGGGGACGGATTGCGTCTTTGCCACCAATACCTCGACACTGCCGATCTCATCGCTGGCGAAGGCCAGCGCGCGGCCTGCGCATTTCATCGGCATCCATTTCTTTTCGCCGGTCGACAAGATGATGCTGGTGGAAATCATCCGGGGAAAAGAAACGGGCGATGTGGCGGTGGCCAAGGCGCTGGATTTCGTGCGGCAGATTCGCAAGACACCCATCGTGGTGAACGATGCGCGGTTCTTCTATGCCAACCGCTGCATCATCCCCTATATCAACGAAGGCATCCGCATGGTGGCCGAAGGCGTGGAACCGGCGCTGGTGGAAAATGCCGCCAAACTGGTGGGGATGCCGCTGGGCCCGCTGCAACTGGTGGATGAAACCTCCATTGATTTGGGCGTGAAGATCGCCAAGGCCACCCGTGCGGCGATGGGCGATGCCTATCCCGATGGCGCAGTGGATGCGGTGCTGTTCTGGATGGCCGATCAGGGGCGCATGGGCAAAAAGGCCAATGCGGGTTTCTACGCCTATGACGCGGCGGGCAAGCGTGAGGGGCTGTGGGACGGGCTGGCCGCGCAATACCCGGTGGCCGAGGAACAGCCCGACCTGACCACCGTCCAGCACCGCCTGCTGATGGCGCAGGTGCTGGAGGCCGTGCGCGCGTTGGAGGATGGGGTGCTGACGGACATCCGCGAAGGCGATGTTGGCGCGATCCTCGGCTGGGGCTTTGCGCCCTGGTCGGGCGGGCCGTTCGGCTGGCTGGACATCATCGGCGCGGCGCGCGCAGTGGAGATTTGCGAGACACTGACCGAAACACAGGGCGCGCGGTTCACCGCACCCGCCCTGCTGCGCGACATGGCCGCAAAGGGGGCCGCGTTCTACAGCAAGGGCGCGGGGGCAAAGGCCGCCTGAGCAGGCGGCAGAAAACGCGCACGTTCGCCTTCGGTGATCAGGCCCGCCACCAGGTGGCGGGCCTCTTTCAACCCAAGGGTCGTCATGCCATCGGCGCGAAACAGGTTCGCCGCTGCCTGCCCGGTGCCGAAACATCCCAGCAAAAGGCATGTCCCGGCGAACACGACCTGCGGCGTTTCAAATTGCAGATGAACGATTTCCACCTCGCGCGGGGCGCGGCGGGTGATGCCGTTCCAACCCAAAAGCGCCAGCGCAGGCACCATGACGAAAGGCTCGCCATACATCTCTTCGGCCAGTTCAGCCTCAAGCATGACCATCTGGGCGGGAAGAAGTTCGACGGGATGGTCATTGTCCATCACGCCTTGAGGCAGCAAAAGCGGCCAGAAACCAGGGGGAACCCAGGCCGCCTGGGCCGACCGATAGACAGCGGCCACCGGCATTTCGCCCTGTTCAAATGTCAGCACAGGATCACCGGGTTCCAGATCGCCCACCTCGACCCAGCCATCCGGCGTGGCCAAAAGCTGCGAAGCGGGCAGTCCGTCCACCAGAATGGCCGGAACTGCCGCCCCACCGTGTGATACTGATACCTGCACCTGACCTGCCTTCGTTCAAGGGTCGACAAATGCAACCTGAAGCAGAGATTGGGCAGCCAAAGGGCAAAAGGCGGGCATTGCTGCGGTGTATTGTGTCGAAAAGGCGAACAGTCAGGCGGGATCGAAGCGGTATCCGAAACGGGCGATGTCGGATGCGCAAAGGCGGGCCACCAGCGCGGCATCTTCGGGCGTGTAATAGGGCCGCCAATCGCGGGCACGGGCACTGTCATTGGCACGCGGCAGCGGTGTCAGGCGAAAACCCAGATGCGACTCGAACGGGATCAGGTCTTCGTCCAGATGTTCCAGCCGTGCATAAAGCGTGGCGCGGTCCACCCCCTGTGCATCGCGCAGATAGGCAGGAAAGGGCCAGGCGGCAAAGGCGGCCTGTGTGTCGGGGTGGTTCAGAAAGCCACTGAAATCGGTGGCCTTGGACAGTGCCACCGCCGGATGGGCAAAGGATTGGCCGCGCAGCCAGTGATAATAGCTGACCATGCGGTCCCACGGGTTGCGCACCAGCGTCAGGATGAAGAAATCGGCCAGGTCAGCAGGCGCCAGCAACCCATCCAGATCGGCCAGCGTGGAATGTTTCCACAGCCGCCCCTTGGCCGCCAGACCCGCCAACCGCCCCCGCCGCGCACGGGCTTTGGGCGTGTCGCCAATCAGGATGTCATCCTTCATGGCGCGCGCCTCTAGCGCCAGCGTCAGCGCCGTGCCGCCCGTCTTGGGGATATGGACAAAGACATAGCGCCGCCCGCGTGACAGGATCACGGTCTGCCGCCTTTGGCGGCACAAGAATTTTCGAAAATTCTTGGCAAAATTCTTCGAAGAATTTTGTGGCCTGCGGCCATGCTCACCCCACGCGGTTGGGCAGATTGCGCCCCTCCAGATGGGCGATCAGGTTGTCCACCGCCATCATCCCCATATTCTCGCGCACCTCCAGCGCCGCGGTGCCCAGATGCGGCAGCAGCGTCACGTTTTCCATCGCCATCAGGGCGGGGGGAACCTGCGGCTCAAACTCATAGACATCCAGCCCCGCCCCAGCGATTTGTCCGGCCTGCAAGGCGGCGATCAGCGCGCCTTCATTCACCACATCACCGCGCGCGATGTTAATGAAGATGCCCGAGGGTTTCATCGCGGCAAAGGCCGTGGCGTTGATCAGGTGATGGGTGGCCTTGCCCCCCGGCACGGCGACGACGACGAAATCCTGGGCCATCGCCTCGGACATCCCCAGCTGCCGCGCAGGCACCCCGGTGTCGGTCACGGGGGATCGGTTGTGGAATACCACCTCCATCCCGAACCCCGCCTGACAGCGCCGCGCGATGGCCTTGCCGATGCGGCCCATGCCGATGATGCCCACCGATTTTCCGCTGACATGGGTGCCCAGCATCTGCGTCGGCCCCCAGCCCTGCCAGTTCCCGGCGCGCAGGATACGCTCGCCCTCGCCCAGCCGCCGCGCCGTCATCAAGATCAGCGACAGCGCAATATCCGCCGTAGCATCCGTCACCGCACCGGGGGTATTGGTGACAGTGACGCCTGCCTTGCCTGCCGCGTCCACGTCAATATGGTTGTAACCCACCCCGAAATTGGCCAGCAGCTTTGCCCGTGGCGCGGGGACATCGGCAAAGACATCGGCCTGATACCGATCCCCCAATGTGGGCATGACAACGTCATAATCCCGCAGGGATGCGCGCAGTTCCGCAGGCGACAGCACCCCAGATTCCGACTGCCGCACCGTCACGTCGAACCGCGCCTGCGCGGCAGCCAGCACCCGGTCGGGCATGGTGCGTGTGATCAACAGTTTCATTCAGAAAAGCCTCCCCCCCAGCGGAACGTCATGCCCCGGCCCGATCAGCACAACCTCGCCCTCCGCATCCGGCACGCCCAGCACCAGCACCTCGGACATCACCTTGCCGATCTGGCGCGGCGGAAAGTTCACCACTGCCAGCACCTGCCGACCGACCAGCGCCTCTGGCGTGTAATGCCGCGTGATCTGGGCCGAAGACCGTTTCTCGCCAATCTCGCCCCCGAAATCGACCCACAGCTTGATGGCGGGCTTCCGCGCCTCGGGGAAGGGTTCGGCGCGGGTGATGCGGCCGACGCGGATATCGACCTTTTGGAAATCGTCATAGGTGATCGTCATTTCCCCAACTCCCGCCCGCGATCCGCCGCCGCCTTGACCGCGCGGGTCATCAGCCCCGAAAGTTCGGGCATCAACACCGCCAGCGCCGCCGCCGTGGTGCCACCGGGCGAGGTGACATTGACGCGCAACTGTTCCGCGCTGTCCCCCGAGCGGTGCGCCAACTCGCCCGCCCCGCAGACGGTGGCGCGGGCCAGTTGCATGGCGACGGCGGGTGACAGCCCCTCTGTCACACCTGCGGCGGCCATCGCCTCGATTAGGTGGAACACATAGGCGGGGCCAGAGCCGGACAGGGCCGTCACGGCATCAATCTGATGCTCGCCGTCCAGGATCACGGTTTCCCCAACCGCCGCCATCAGCGCCACGGCCAGCGCCATGCCGTCATCGGTGACATGGGGATTGCGACACAGCGCGGTGATGCCACGGTTCACCATCGCGGGGGTGTTGGGCATGGTGCGCACGATGGGTGTGTGATCGCCCAGGGCTGCCTCGAAGGCGGCGATGGTCGTGCCCGCCGCGATGGACAGAAACAGCGTGCCACCATTGCCCAGCGCCTGAAGAACCGGAAGCGCCGCCCCCATCATCTGCGGTTTGACCGCCAGCAGCGCCACGGCCGGGGCCGCAGGCACGCCGTCATTCAGATGCACGCCGCTGCCCCGCAGCCAATCTGACGGGTTGGGTTCGATCACCCAGACCGACGCCGCAGGCACACCCGCCCCCAGCCAGCCCGTCAGCAGGGCCGTTCCCATCTTGCCGCATCCCAGAAGAACCAGCCCATCCTGGGCCAACCGATCCAACGCCATAACTGCCCCCCGCATTCCGCGGTGCAGGTTAGGCGCGACCGTAAGCCTCGGCAATGGCGACCTTCATCGCCTCGGCCGGGGATTGATCGCCCCAGGAGACAAGCTGGAATGCCGGGTAAAAGCGTTCTGCCGCACCCACGGCGGCGGCAATCAAGCCATCCACCTGATCCGCCGTCACATATTGCCCGCCAGACAACAGCAACCCATAGCGCCAGACCATCAGCTTCTGGTCTTCCCAATAGGTAAAGGCCCCGGTCCAGACCATATCATTGCAACGGTTCAGGACGTCAAACAGCGCGCCCATGCGTGCGGCCGGAGGTTCCAGTTCAAAGGTGCAGATCAACCGCAGTGTTTCATCCTGCGCCGACCAGGCCAGCGTCAGGCTGTAGGTGCGCCACTGCCCTTCGACAGCCATGGCGATCTGGTCATCGGTGACCCGGTCAAATTCCCAATCGTGATGTTCGGCCAGCGTTTCGACAATGTCGATCGGGTGCAGGTCGTCGGTGGACAGAAAATCTTCAGCAAGCGACATCACCTGGCCTCATCATAAGGCTTCTTGCTGGGGTTGACCCACAAGAAGCTGGGCATCTGGCAAGGATCAGCGTTTGCCGGACTTAACCCTTACTAGATATGGTGTGACAAGAGGGGAAGTCTGTAAAGCGAATTCTGGCGAAATCTTCTGTGGACAAAATGTGCGAGTGTGAGGAAAACAACGATCGCGCTGCGACGACGGAAAGCCGGGATCCGTCACGTCACCTTCGGGTGCTTCGAATGAGGAAACGCCCGCACCTCCGCAGTTCACTTATCAGGGTTGCACCGTCCGGTTCCTGACGTGGCCCTAGACCTTTACCCGCCTCGGCAGCCGCCTTGATCCCACAATGCTGGATCGGATACTTAAAGCATCGCGCGAAGCGATTGGTGCCAGACTAGCCTCTGTCAAAGCAGACCCTACCCTTAGACGCTGGCCACGGCCAACCTGAGCGATCGAGTGCCGTCGGTTGGCGCGATGATTGATAAGGCCTACGCGCAGTGCCTAAAGAAACTATCATCGAAAAATTTGGCGCAGATGGAACTGTCGGCGTCACAGACCGGTGGGCCGGGTGCAATTGCCATGGTCGCTAAGGCAGCGCGGATGAAAAGCGGAACCGCCATCTTGCGCGAATTAGACAAGAAACAGATGCAGGCATGGAGTTTCGATCACATTTCGGCGCGACAATCTCCGTTTCAGCAGAATAAATTGCTGGTTGCCTAACCGGGCGTGAGGCTCCGCAAGCCGCTAAAGGCTGTAGAACAACTTCGCTTGCCTAACTTCACACGAAAACGCAACATTCGCGTGTGGCAGCCGCGTTTACGCGTCCAGTGTTGGGTCTGGAAGACGTTCAGGGCGGTTAGCGGAGGGGGCCGCCACACCCCGCGCAAACAAAAGGCGGCCCGCAGGCCGCCCTATCCAATTTACCCTGAAAGGCAGCCCTTATTCCGGCTTTTTCTTCGCCGCTTCCGGCGTATCTCCGGCCAGCTTCGCCTCCAGCGCGGCCAAACGGGCCTCCAACGCGGCATTCTCCTCGCGCGCCTTCACGGCCATCGCGCGGGCGGCGTCAAATTCCTCACGCGTTACGAAATCGCGGTCGGCCATCCAGCGGTCGATCATGCCTTTCATGGCCGTTTCGGCCTCGGTCTTGGCACCCTGCGCCACGCCCATGGCGTTGGTCATCAGTTGCGACATGTCGTCAAAGAACTTGCTGCGCGTCTGCATGGCCGCACTCCTTTTCGCTTTCCTCTCTATATGGCCCTGAACCGTGCGGACACAACCCTTCTGCCCCGCTTCATCTTGGCCCAAATACCCATCTTGGCCAACCCACCCTACTGCGTCACCTTCAGCCCATTTTGCCTACCTCCTCCTTGGTCAAGCCGAAGGCGGGTGCCGGTGTGCGCCGGTCAAGGGGCGGGGCGGTTGACTTCCCGCGCCGCAGCCCGGAAAACCACCCCGTCCGCGTGCAAGAGGCCCCATGTCCTATATCCCGTTCCCCGACCTCTCGCCCGAGATCTTTCGGATCGATCTTGGCGGCTTTTCCTTTGCCCTGCGCTGGTATGCGCTGGCCTATATCGTGGGGCTGGTCGCGGGGTGGAAGCTGATCGCGCGGCTGGTCTCTACCCCCCGGCTCTGGCCCGGCACTGCACCGATGACCGCCGAACAGGTGGAGCGGTTGCTGACCTGGGTGATCATCGGCGTCGTCCTTGGCGGGCGGCTTGGCTTTGTGCTGTTCTACCAGCCAGGCTATTACCTGCAAAACCCCGGTCAGATCCTGCGCGTCTGGGAAGGCGGCATGTCCTTTCACGGCGGCTTTCTTGGCGTTGTCGTGGCGGGCATCCTGTTCTGCCGCAAAGAGCGCATCCCGATGCTGTCCGCGGCCGACCTGATGGCGGTTGTCGCCCCCATCGGCATCGGCCTTGGGCGGTTGGCCAATTTCATCAATGCCGAATTGTGGGGCCGCCCTACCACCCTGCCCTGGGGCGTCGCCTTTCCGGGAGAGGCGGCGCAAGCCTGCCCCGGCGTTGTGGGCATCTGCGCCCGCCACCCATCACAACTTTATGAGGCGGCGCTGGAAGGGTTCCTGCTGTTTGCGGTGCTGCTTTGGTTCGTCTATCGGCGCGGCTGGCTGGCATGGCCGGGGCGCACGGCGGGGCTGTTCTTTGCGGGCTATGGGCTGGGGCGGTTTCTTGTGGAATTCGTCCGCCAACCGGATGCGCAATTCGTCAGCCCCGGCAATCCGCTGGGCCTTTCGTGGCAGATGGGCGGCTATGGCCTGACCATGGGGCAGATCCTGTCGCTGCCGATGATCGCGGCGGGGCTGTGGTTCATCGCACGTGCCAGACGCACGCCGGCATGACGGCGCGGCCATGACACCCTTGGCGGACCTGCTGATCCGCCGCATCGCGGCAACCGGGCCGCTGACGGTGGCCGATTACATGGCCGATTGCCTGCTGCACCCCGACCACGGCTATTACGCCACCCGCGACCCGTTCGGCGCGGGCGGCGATTTCACCACGGCGCCCGAAATCAGCCAGATGTTCGGCGAACTCCTGGGCCTGTGCCTTGCCCAGACCTGGCTGGATCAGGGCGCGCCAACGCCCTTTACACTTGCCGAACTTGGCCCCGGCCGTGGCACGCTGATGGCCGATCTGTTGCGTGCCACCCGTGCCGTGCCGGGCTTTCACGCCGCCGCACAAGTGACCTTGGTCGAGGCATCGGCCACCCTGCGCGGCATCCAGCGCCGGACGCTGGGGGACCATCCGGTCACATGGGCAGATACGGTCGGGGCGCTGCCTGATGCGCCCCTGTTCCTGATCGCCAACGAATTCTTCGACGCCCTGCCGATCCGCCAATTCACCCGCCACGCGGCGGGATGGGCGGAAACCATGATCGGCGTGACGGATGGACGCCTGAGCCTTGGCCGCACGCCTCCTGCCCCGCTGGCGCTGCTGGACCACCGCCTTGCAGACACCATCCCCGGTGACATCGTTGAAATCTGCCCTGCCGCCGCGCCGATCATGGGCCGCATCGGTGCCTGTATCGCCCGACAGGGCGGGGCGGCGCTGATCATCGACTATGGCGGCTGGCAATCGCGGGGCGACACGTTTCAGGCCGTGCAAGACCACCATCCGGTTGACCCCCTTGCCGCCCCCGGCCATGCCGACCTGACCGCGCATGTGGATTTCGCGGCCCTTGCCGCCGCCGCGCCCCCCGCCCGCGCCAGCCAGATGATCGAACAAGGCACCCTGCTGCACCGCCTTGGAATTGACCAGCGCGCGGCACGGCTGGCCCAATCGCTGACCGGGGCGGCGCGCGCATCGCATCTTGCAGCGCATCGACGCTTGACCGATGGCCACGAAATGGGTTCGTTGTTCAAGGCGCTGGCCATCTATCCCCCCCACCTGCCACCGCCGCCCGGATTTGACGCCTGACATGCTGGAAAAGATCACCTCTGACGCGCTGCCCGTCCCGCACGGGTTCTTTACCCGCAAGGGTGGGGCGTCTTCGGGCATCTTTGCCGGGCTGAACTGCGGACCCGGATCAACAGACCAGGCCGAGGTGGTGGCCATCAACCGCGCCCGCGTTGCCGATGCGATGGGGGTGGCCCCGGATCACCTTCTGTCGATCCATCAGGTGCATTCCGCCGATGTCGTCACGGTCAGCGGCCCGCTGGCCGAACGCCCGCGCGCCGACGGCATGGTGACGGCGACACCGGGCGTGGCGCTGGGGATCCTGACAGCGGATTGCCAGCCTGTCCTGTTTGCCGATCCGCAAGCGCGGGTGATCGGCGCGGCCCATGCCGGATGGCGCGGCACCCGCGACGGCGTGCTGGAGGCGACCGTGGCCGCGATGGAGGCGTTGGGCGCAAAGCGTGAAAACATGGCCGCCGTGATCGGCCCCACCATCAGCCAGACCGCCTATGAGGTTGGTCCCGAATTCTTTGAATCCTTCACCGACGACGATCCCGAAACCGCGCGCTTCTTCATCGCCGGGCAAGACGGGCGCTATATGTTCGACCTGCCCGCAATGGGCCTTGCCCGCCTGCGTGCAGCGGGCGTGGGCCATGCCGAATGGACGCGCCACTGCACCTATCGCGATTCGGAGCGATTCTTTTCCTTCCGCCGCACCACCCATGCCGGTGAGGCGGATTATGGGCGTTTGATTTCCACCATCCGGCTTTGATTGCGGCAAGAGTCTGGCAGGGTTTCGCCACGGGATTGTCGCATTTTCGGAAACAATTCCGATCGATTGATCACGAATTAGAAACGTGTCAATAAAATCAACACCTTATCCGAAGGATTCCGCTCCTGGCCCTGCGCCACAATCCATCCCACACCCGCCCCAGTTATCGGCATTTTTCCCGCCCTTCAGCCAAATCCCTGCCGCAAAGCGCCGTCAGATTTCATCTCAACAGGGCAGCACAGCCCAAGGGATCGAAAGTCGGAGACGGAAGATGAAAAAGGAACGCCGCTGGATCAAATCGGTCATCGCCGCCAGCCTGGAGGCGCAGCCCGCCCTGCCGTGGCAGCGCAGCACCCGTCGCCGGCCAGAGGCGATGAAGGCCGCAGCCCCGACCAAGCCCCGCGCAATGGCCGCTCGCTGATCCGACACAGTTCACACCAAAAAGGCCGGGCGCATAGGCCCGGCCTTTTTGCACAGCGCCCGCCGGCACGTATCAGGCGCTGCGCGCCAACCGCGCCTCCAGCACATCGAACGGCACGCCAGGTTGGTCCTTGGCGCAGCGGATCACCAACGATGTCTTTACCGTCGCCACGTTCTCCGCCTTCAGCAATTCTCCGGTCAAAAAGCCCTGAAAGGTCGACAAGTCGGGGGCCACGCATTTCAGGATGAAATCAATCTCGCCGTTCAGCATGTGGCATTCGCGGACCAGCGGCCAGTTGCGGCAGCGATCTTCAAAGGTAACCAGATCCGCCTCGGCCTGGCTTTGCAGCCGCACCATTGCAAAGACCTGCACCTCGAACCCCAGTTCGCGCGCGTCGATATCGGCGTGATAGCCCTTGATATACCCCGCCTCTTCCAACGTCCGAACCCGGCGCAGACAGGGCGGCGCGGATATTCCCACCCGTTTGGCCAGTTCCACATTGGTCATCCGGCCATCGGCCTGCAACTCGGCAAGGATATGACGGTCGATCGGGTCAAGCTTCGATCCGGCCATGAATTTGGTTCCCCTTGTTCCAGTTTCTTCAGCAGACCGGATAGGCGCTTAGATAGGGCGCAGCAGGAACGCGCGCAATATTCTTTCGTTAACGCGCAAGAAAAATCGCACACCTTTCAACCAAGCGATCAAAAAACAGACCTTGGCTGTCGCCCCGCAGCCCCCCTTTCCCCGGCCCACGGCATTGCCTATATCCTGTCCCCTGACATCGACCGGGGGCAAAGATGGGCACGACGCGGCATACCAAGGTTCTGATCATTGGCTCTGGCCCGGCGGGTTATACCGCCGCCGTCTATGCGTCACGCGCGATGCTGGAACCCATTCTGGTGCAGGGCCTGCAACCCGGCGGGCAGTTGACCATCACGACCGAGGTGGAAAACTGGCCGGGTGACAGCCATGTCCAAGGCCCAGATCTGATGGTGCGGATGGAAGATCACGCCCGCGCCATGGGGGCCGAGATCATCAGCGATTACATCACCTCGCTTGACCTGCAAAACCGCCCCTTCACCGCGCAATCCGACAGCGGCACCACCTACACCGCCGAGGCCGTGATTCTGGCCACCGGGGCACAGGCCAAATGGCTGGGCCTGCCGTCCGAAGAACATTTCAAAGGCTTTGGCGTGTCGGCCTGCGCCACCTGCGACGGTTTCTTCTATCGCGGCAAAGAGGTGGTGGTGATCGGCGGCGGCAATACCGCGGTGGAAGAGGCGCTGTTTTTGACCAACTTCGCCACCAAGGTCACGCTGATCCACCGCCGCGATTCATTCCGCGCCGAAAAGATCATGCAGGACCGGCTGTTCAAGAACCCCAAGGTCGAGGTGCTGTGGAACCACACCGTGACAGAGGTGCTGGGCGACGATACCCCGCGCGGCGTGACCGCCGTCCGCGCACAGAACGTGCAGACGGGCGAGACGACGGATATCCCCTGCGCCGGGTTCTTCGTGGCCATCGGCCATGCGCCCGCGTCAGAACTGGTGAAGGACCAGTTGGAATTGCACAATGGCGGCTATGTCGTGGTCGAACCCGGCACCACCCGCACCTCCATTCCCGGTGTCTTTGCGGCGGGCGACCTGACCGATCACGTCTATCGCCAGGCGGTCACCAGCGCCGGAATGGGTTGCATGGCCGCGCTGGATGCGGAGCGATTCCTGGCGGGGCACTGACCGCGCCAGACCAAATTTCTTGAAAGAAATTTGCAGAAGTTTTCAAAAACTTTTGTCCGCTCCACCCCTTCTGTTCGGGCAAAGTCACGCTCGGACAAACGCCCTTCGCTTGCGGCCCAGTGGCCCGGAACATCGTTCCATGCCGCACCCATAGCGCGGCATTTCTGCCCTATTCGCCCGCATTAACCCTTGTTTGCTGGAAATTCATTCGCCAAGGGCGTAAATCGCGCCGCGACAGGCGGGGTTGGTCCCGCCCGCAGGTAATCAGCCCAGAGGCAAGTTTCAGATGACGCTGTCCCCCCACGCCCCGATCCCAGAGCTTTATGTTTCCCACGAGTCCGCCCAGAAGCTGAAGCATGAGGCGGGAAATCTGCTGTCATGGGATCTGACCGCGCGTCAAGTCTGCGACTTGGAACTGCTTATGAATGGCGGGTTCTATCCGCTGAAAGGGTTCCAGTCCGAAGCCGATTACAACGGCACCGTGGAACACATGCGCACCGCCGATGGCACGCTGTGGCCGATCCCGGTAACGCTGGACGTGTCCGAGAAATTTGCCGAAACGGTCCAGCCGGGGCAGGACATCGCCCTGCGCGATCAGGAAGGCGTGATCCTGGCCATCATGTCGGTGTCCGACAAATGGGTGCCGAACAAGGCCAAGGAAGCCGAACATGTGTTTGGTGCCGATGATCTGGCCCATCCTGCCGTGAACTACCTGCACAACACCGCAGGCCCGGTTTACCTGGGCGGCCCGATCACCGGCATCCAGCAGCCCGTGCATTACGATTTCCGCGCCCGCCGCGACACGCCGAATGAATTGCGCGCGTTTTTCCGCAAGATGGGCTGGCGCCGCATCGTCGCCTTCCAGACGCGCAACCCGCTGCACCGCGCGCACCAGGAACTGACCTTCCGCGCCGCCAAAGAGGCCGAGGCGAACCTGCTGATCCATCCCGTCGTCGGCATGACGAAGCCGGGCGATGTGGACCATTTCACCCGCGTCCGCTGCTATGAGGCGGTGCTGGACCAATACCCCGCCTCCACCACCCACCTGTCGCTGTTGAACCTTGCCATGCGCATGGGTGGCCCGCGCGAGGCGCTGTGGCATGCCATCATCCGCAAGAACCACGGCCTGACCCATTTCATCGTGGGCCGCGATCACGCCGGCCCCGGCAAGAACAGCGCCGGCAAGGATTTCTATGACCCCTATGCCGCACAGACGCTGGTGGCAGAACATCAAAAGGAAATCGGCATCGAGATGGTCGATTTCAAACAGATGGTCTATGTGCAGGAAAAGGCCCAGTATTACCCCGTGGACGAGGTGCCGGAAGGATCGACCGTGCTGGATATTTCCGGCACCGAACTGCGCCGCCGCCTGCGCGAAGGGCTGGAAATTCCCGACTGGTTCAGTTTCCCGCAGGTGGTGCAGGAACTGCGCCGCACCTCGCCTCCGCGCGCCAAGCAGGGCTTTACCGTGTTCTTCACCGGCCTGTCGGGTTCCGGCAAATCCACCATCGCCAATGCGCTTATGGTCAAGCTGATGGAAATGGGCGGCCGCCCCGTCACGCTTCTGGATGGCGACGTGGTGCGCAAGCATCTGTCATCGGAACTTGGGTTCTCCAAGGAACACCGCGACATCAACATTCGCCGCATCGGCTATGTGGCCAGTGAAATCACCAAGAACGGCGGCATCGCCATCTGCGCCCCCATCGCCCCCTATACCGCCACCCGGCGGTCTGTGCGCGAGATGATCGAAGCCTTTGGCGCCTTCATCGAAGTGCATGTTGCGACCAGCATCGAAGAATGCGAACGCCGCGACCGCAAGGGGCTTTATAAACTGGCCCGCGAAGGCAAGATCAAGGAATTCACCGGTATCTCCGATCCCTATGAGGCACCCACGCATGCCGAACTGGTGGTCAATACGGAGGGCGCAGATGTGGATTACTGCGCACAACAGGTGATCCTGAAGCTGGAAAGCATGGGCCTGATCAAGGCGTGATGCAGGGCGCGGGTTTCACGCTGCCCTTGGCTGAAAACAAGAAGGCCCGGTCGCAAGACCGGGCCTTTCCCATTGCGGCCTTGGCCGCGCGCCGCGGCCCACAGACATGGGTTTGCGCCATGTCAAATCTGCCACGCCACCCGGATGGTAAATTACACGCACTGCCGGACCGACTCGGTCAGGCGGCCCCGGCGCAGATGGCCCCCTTGCCCTCAGGGCCACTGCGCCGGGCATTGAACCCCTTGATGCAAGAAGGTGTTGGAAAATGGCACAACCCGATCCTGTAAAGGTCACACAGCAGACCGATCAGCCCCCAGCTTCCAATCAGGCCACCGCTGCGGCTGTGTCCTTGCCGGGCGGATGGGGCGCTCTGGATGCATTTCGGCGCGAAATGGATCGCCTGCTGGATGATTTTGGCGCACCAGGCTGGCCGTCGCGCGGCGCGATGCGGCTGATGGCGAACATCCCGCCCGTTCCGGCGATGGACCTTGTCGAAACCGAAACCGGCTACGAAGTCAGCGCCGAACTGCCCGGGATGAACCCCGAAGATGTTGAACTGAAGGTGTCAGGCGATATCCTGATCCTGAAAGGCGAAAAGCGCGAAGAGAACGAGACAAAGGACAAGGACCGCCATGTCAGCGAACGCCGCTTTGGCAGTTTTCAGCGCAGCCTGCGCCTGCCCCCCGATGCCGATGCGGCCGCAATCAGCGCCCGCACGGCACATGGCGTTCTGACTGTCACGATCCCGAAATCGGCGGCCGCATCGGCCAAGGAAAAGAAGATCGACATCGCCAAGGGCTGAAACCGCGTCGGATGCCGGGCCGCGCCCGGCATCCATCCCCGGCAACAGGGATCAATGCACGTTCACCGGGGCCATGTCATTCTGACGTGCCAACGCAAAGGCCATTTCGCGGTCTGCCACCAAGGCAATCCGGTCGCCTGTGGCATCATGCAGGGCATAGATCGTGGTCAGCCCGCCCGCATGGGCCTGCACCTCGGCTGGCAAATCCTCAACCCGCACGGGGCGGACATAGACAAGGCGGATATTGCCTTCGGGAACGGCTGCGAATTTCGTATCCATCTCAACACCTCATTTCCGACCGTTGCGTGACGTGATGGCAATGGTCTGCACCACCGTTTCCGGGATCGCCCGTTTCAGATCGATATGCAGCAGGCCATGTTCCATATTGGCACCCGCCACCTCGACCCCGTCGGCCAGCACGAAGCTGCGCTGAAAGGCGCGGCTGGCGATGCCACGGTGCAGGAACACACGATCCACCGGTTCTTCGGCCTGACGGCCCCGGATCACCAGTTGCCGATCCTCGACCGTGATCGCCATATCCTCTTCACGAAAACCGGCCACCGCCAGCGTGATGCGATAGGCGTTTTCCGACGTCGCCTCGATATTGAACGGGGGATAACCTTCGGTGGATTTGGCGGTGCGCTCCACCAGCCGTTCCAACTGTTCGAACCCCAACAGAAAGGGGTGGGTGCCAAAGCTCAGTTTCGTCATCGGTCATGCCCTTGGTGCAAAGCGACATATCGGCAAGGCCCCGTCACGGCGACCCTACACCCCTGAAATATGGTGCGCCCGACCCGGCACCGCAAGACCCACCCGATCCGCGCCCCGCCGCCACCCCGCCACCACCGTCTCCCTGCGGAATTCCGCAATTTTCAGACAGAATCCTTCCCGCAAGGCCATAGAATCACTATACTGTCCACAAGGAATAAGAGCCCTCTTGTCCAAGGCAAGGCCATGAACGCGCCCAGCGAAATGAACTTCGAAGACATGCTCCGCATCCGCCTTGAGGTGCTGCGCCGTGAGCATCGTGATCTGGACGAGGCGATTCATGCGCTGGAAACCGCAGGCCGGCCGGATCAGCTTACCCTGCGGCGGCTGAAAAAGCAGAAGCTGGCGCTGAAGGACCAGATCGTAAAGCTGGAAGATCAGCTTATCCCCGACATCATCGCCTGATCCGCGCGGCTGCGCTTGCCCCCGGCCCCCAATCCACTATACCCGCCCGCATCAGGTGATGGGGGCGCGCATGGCCATTGACGTTGGAATCATCATGGGGTCGCAGTCCGACTGGGCCACGATGAAAGAGGCCGCGCTTATCCTCGATGAACTGGGCATCACCCATGAGGCAAAGATCGTCTCGGCCCACCGCACGCCAGACCGGCTTTGGTCCTATGGCAAGACCGCTGCCGAACGCGGGCTGAAGGTGATTATCGCGGGCGCGGGTGGCGCAGCACATCTGCCGGGGATGATGGCGTCCAAGACGCGCATCCCAGTGATCGGCGTGCCGGTGCAGACACGGGCGCTGTCGGGGGTCGACAGCCTTTATTCCATCGTCCAGATGCCGCGCGGTTTTCCAGTGGCCACTATGGCGATCGGCGCGGCGGGTGCGGCGAATGCCGGCCTGATGGCGGCGGGCATCCTCGCGTTACAAGACCCCGCGCTGGCGGCGCGGCTGGATGCCTGGCGCGATGCCCTGTCGGCGTCCATCCCCGAGGAGCCGACCGATGACTGATCCCCTCGTCACAGGCGCGACAATCGGCATCCTTGGCGGTGGGCAGTTGGGGCGCATGCTGTCGGTTGCGGCCTCGCGGCTTGGTTTCAAGACCCATGTCTATGAACCCAGCCCGAACCCGCCCGCAGGCCATGTCGCCGACCGCGTGACCACCGCCGCTTATGATGACCTTGCCGCGCTGGCCGCCTTTGCCGCGTCCGTCGATGTCATCACCTATGAATTTGAAAACATCCCCACCGCCGCGCTGGATGTGCTGGACCGCAGCCACCCGATCCGCCCCAACCGCCGCGCGCTGGCCGTGTCGCAGGATCGGATCGCGGAAAAGGATTTCCTTACCGCGCTGGGCCTGACCACCGCGCCCTATGCGGCGGTGCAGACACTGGATGACCTGCACCACGCAATTGCCAAGGTGGGCACCCCCGCCATCCTGAAAACCACCCGCCTCGGCTATGACGGCAAGGGGCAGGCGCGTTTGCGCAGCGCCACGGATGCCGACGCCGCGCTGGCCCAGATGAACGGCTCCCCCGCCGTGCTGGAAGGCTTTATCGACTTCAGCCATGAGGTTAGCGTCATCGCCGCCCGCGGCCTGGACGGTTCGGTCGCCTGCTATGATCCGGGCGAGAATGTTCATAAGGACGGCATCCTTTCCACCACCACCATCCCCGCCCGCCTGACCCCGTCACAGCGCACCGATGCCATCCTGCTGGCCGCCCGCATCCTGAACGCGCTCGATTATGTCGGCGTCATGGGGGTTGAACTGTTTGTCACCCGTGCGGGCCTGATCGTGAACGAAATCGCCCCCCGCGTGCATAATTCCGGGCATTGGACACAGAATGGCTGCGCCGTGGATCAGTTTGAACAGCACATTCGCGCCGTGGCAGGCTGGCCGTTGGGCGACGGATCGCGCCATTCCGATGTGGTAATGGAAAACCTGATCGGGGATGACATCCTGCGCGTGCCCGCCATCGCGCGGGAAAAGAACGCCGCGCTCCACCTCTATGGCAAGGCCGAGGCGCGGCCAGGCCGCAAGATGGGCCATGTGAACCGGATCGTCAGCTAAGCCATATCCGCAAAAGCCACGGCACGATCACCGCCGTCATCACCGCGTTAAGCCCGATGGCGATGCCTGCAAACGTCCCCGCCACCGGGTCCACCTGAAACGCCCGCGCCGTGCCGATGCCGTGCGACGCCAACCCCACCGCAAAGCCCCGCGCCCGGTAATCCCGGATACCCAGTCCGTTCATCAGGGGCGTCACCACCAGCGCGCCGATCATCCCCGTCAGGATCACCAGCACCGCCGTCAGCGCGGGATTGCCACCCAGCCCCTCGGTGATCGACATGGCCACCCCCGCCGTCACCGATTTCGGCGCAATCGCCACCAGAACCGCATCCGACGCGCCAAAGGCCCAAGCCACGGCCAGCGCCGACACCGCCGCCGTCACGCTGCCTGCCACCAGCGCCGCCAGCATCGGCAAGGCCGACCGCAGGACCAGCGCACGATGCTCCCACAGCGGCAAAGCCAGCGCCACTGTTGCCGGCCCCAGCAGGAAATGGATGAACTGCGCGCCTTCGAAATAGGTCGCGTAATCGGTGCCGGATGCCAGCAACAGCCCGCCCACCAGCACCACGGAAATCAGCACCGGGTTCACCAGCGGATGCCGCCCCGCCCGCGCCGAAAGCCAGTCCGCCACCGCATAGGCGGCCAGCGTCACCGTCAGCCATAACAGCGGCCCTTCGGTCAGATAGACCCACAGCGCAAAATCAAGCGATGCATCCCTCGCCATCACGCCTGCCCCAACATGCGCGCCACCACCCGAAAGCTGACAACCGACACCACCAGCGTCAGCACGGTTGACACCATCAGCGCCGCCGCCAACGCCAGCCATTCCGCCGCCAGAACCTCCAGATTGCCCACCACACCCACGCCCGCCGGCACAAACAGCAGCGACAGATGCGCCAGAAGAAAGCGCCCCGCAGGCTCCACCCCCGCCAGCACGGGCGGCGCGAACCGCTCACGCAGCCACAGCACCCCCACCATCGCCGCCATGCCGATCACCGGTCCCGGCACCGGCAGGCCAAGCCCCCGCGCCAGCACCTCGCCCAGCAGTTGACAGCCCAGAATGACGGCCAGACTTCCGATCATCGCCTGCCCCCCGCCCTATGCCTCTGGCGTATCCGTATCCGTCTCGCCCCGTTGCAACCGCGCCCGCGCATCAGCCGCCAACCCCTCATACCGGGTGCGAAACGCCTCGATCTGCTTTTCTTCCAGCTCTTCAAGGTCCATCAGCGCGTTATGCGCGCCCTGCGTCACCCGGATCAATTCGTCCAACTTCAACTGGATCGCCGCCGTGTCGCGGTTCTGGGTATTCTGGATCAGGAACACCATCAGAAAGGTCACAATGGTGGTGCCGGTGTTGATCACCAACTGCCATGTATCGGAAAACCCAAAGATCGGCCCTGTCACGATCCAAAAAAGGATCACACCAAAGGCCAGCGCAAAGGTCACCGGACGCCCGGCAAACCGCGCCACCCGTTTGGACCATTCGCCATAGAAACTGCCCATCATTCCATCCCCAGCGTCTCTTCCACCGCCGCGCCAAAGCCAAGGTCGGGGTCGAACCGGCCTGTGTCCAGAAAGGTCATCACCTCGGCGATCACCACCGGGTTCATCATCATGAAGGTGTGCGTCACCGGCAGCACGATATGATCCGTCATCCCCGCCACCCGCGTGCGCGCGACCGACACCTTGCCGTCATCCGGTCCGGGGATCACGGTGGAATAGATCGGGTTCAACGACCTGTCCCCCGCAATCACGCCCAATTCGTAATCCGGCAGCGGCAGCGCAATCGGCACTGACCCTGCCCCCGTGCCCAGTTGCAGGCCCGCAGGCCCGTTCATCCATTCAAACGCCCCGATCTCGCCAAAGGCATCCACCAGCTCTGACCCGCGGTTCGGCGGGGCCAGCATCACCACCCGCCCCATGTCTGCGGGCCGGTTCCGCGCCAGCCAGGCCCGCGCCAGAATGCCACCCATCGAATGCGTCACGAAATGCACACGGGCCGCCCCGCATTCCGCCACCGCCGCCCCCACGCGCGGCACCAGTTCGGAAATCGGAAACTTGGTCGATGGATAGCCTTCGTTGATGACCTTGTAACCCTTGCCCTCCAGCGCCGCCGCCATCGGCACCAGCGACACCTCACTGCGCGCCAACCCGTGCAGCAAGACCACGCAATCGGCCTGCGCAAAGGTTGCCTGCACAGGCGCCGCCAGAAAAAGGAAGGGGATCAAAAACCGTTTCATGCGGCCACCATAGCCCGATCTGCGGCAGATGGACAAACCGCATCACCCGCGCCACGATAATGTGCATGAAATACCGCCCCCACCGCATTGCCGCCCGCGCGCTGATCCTGCATGACGACCGGCTTTTGCTGGTCAACGCCTATCCGGGTGACATGTCTGATCTGTGGTGCGCCCCTGGCGGCGGGGCCGATCCCGGCCAATCCCTGCCCGCCGCCCTGATCCGCGAGGTGATCGAAGAAACGGGGCTGACCGTCGCCGTCGGCCCCCCGGCCCTGATCAACGAATTCCACGATCCCGACCGGGGCTTTCACCAGGTCGATATCTTCTTTCGCTGCACCATCACCGACGGCGCGCTTGATCCCCGCTGGATTGATCCCGAAGGCGTGGTCACCAACCGCCGCTTCTTTTCCCGCGATGATCTGAACCTTGGCCGCATCCGCTTCAAACCCGACAGCCTGCCCGCCGCGGCCTGGGGTGATCAGATGCTTTACGACCCGCTGGAAAGGATCGTGCGATGAGCCGCGCCTTCGTGAAGGAAGGCGATGGCGCGCTGGACCCGCTGCCCGACCTTCCCATCTCGCCCCACCCCAATCACGTCACGCCCGCAGGGCTGGCCGCCCTGCAACAGCGCCTGCGCGACACCCAATCCCGCCTCGCCGCGCTCAAATCCCGCCCCGACCGGTTGGACAAGCTGCCCGAAGCCGCCGCCGAACGCGACATCCGCTATCTGGAATCGCGGTTGCGCAGCGCCATCCCCATCAACCCCGCCACCCTGCCACTGACCGAGGTGGCCTTTGGCCTGATCGTCACCGTGGCGGATGACGATGGCACCGAACACCGCTTCCAGATCACGGGCGAGGATGAGGCAGATGCCAGTTTGGGCAAGATCACCCCGCAATCCCCCCTGGCCCGCGCCCTGATGGGCGCGCAACCCGGTGATGTGGTGCGCTGGCACAAACCCAACGGCAGTGCGGACCTTGAAATCCTGGCGATAAACCACCCATGATCCGCGCCCTGCACCCTGAAACGGACCTGCCCGCCGTCACCGATTTTCTGGCCGAGGCTGCGGATTACTGGATCATGGCCGAAGGCGCCGCCCCCGGCCCCGATGCGGCGCGTGACTTCTTTGCCGACACTCCGCCCGGCTGCAATCCCGCCGACAGCCACCACCTTGGACTGTTCCGTGACGAACGCCTCTCCGGCCTTGCCGAACTGAGCTTCGGCTTTCCCGAACCGGGCGATGCCTATCTGGGCCTGATGATTCTGGCCCCCCGCCTGCGCGGCCACGGCCTTGGCCCCGTCCTGCTTGCCCATGTCGAAACCCTCGCCCGCAGGACCGGCGCGCCCCGCCTTTATCTTGGCGTCCTACAGGCCAACACCCGTGGCCGCGCCTTCTGGGACCGCAACGGCTTTGCCCCTACCGGGATCAGCCGCGATGACGGGCGGCACATCACCCATCGCCTTGTGAAGCCGCTTTAGGCAAACTGGCCCAGGCGACACCCCCCAGCACCAGCGCAGACGCAATCGCAAACCGCACCCCCACCGCCTCGCCGATCAGCGCCGCCCCGCCCAATGCCGCGATCAGCGGCACCGTCAGTTGCGCCACCGCCGCCCGCCCGGCCCCAAGCGCAGGCAAAACCGCATACCACAGCGCATAGCCCAGCCCCGATGTGACCGCACCCGACACCACCGCCAGCCCGACCCCCCGCGCCGTGGCCCCGGCCAGATCCACCCCGACGACCAGCGCAATCATCACCCCCGGCCCCAGCGCCAGCACGAAATTCCCCGCCGTCGCCGCCAGCGCATCCCGCGCACCCCGGCCCGCCAGCGAATAGATGCCCCAACCAACCCCCGCCGCCGCCATTGCGGCAAATCCCGCCCAGCCGCCCCCAGCAGGGGCCACCAGCACCAAAAGACCGCAGAACGCCAATGCCGCGCCCGCCCAGCGCCGCCCTGGCACCACCTCGCCCAACAGCAAGGCACCTGCAAACATCGTCACCTGCACCATCCCAAACAGCACCAGCGCCCCGGTCCCCGCATCCAGCCGACCGTAAGCCAGCGAAAAGCCAAACAGATAGACCAGCAGCCCGGCCACCCCCGCCACCGTCGCCCCGTGAACCAGCTTCCTGGGCCATTCCCGCCCGCGCAGCACCACCAGGGCCGCCAGCACCAAAGCCCCCGCCGCCAGCCGCACAATGGCAAACTCCACCGCCCCGATATCCCCCGCCGCCACGGCCATCCGGTTCAGCACGGAATTGGCCGCAAAGGCCAGCATCACCAGCGCCGTCAACGCCGCCAGCCTCATCCCCGCGCCACGGCAGGCGGCGACGACGTAGCAAACAGCACGCCCCCCAGCGCCACCGGAAACCCGATCAGGTGAAACACCTCCAGCCGCTCATCCAGGAAAATCATCGCCAGCCCCGCGCCAAAGACCGGCATCAGATGCAGAAACATCACCGAACGTGACGGCCCGATCCGCGCCACCGCCGCGTTATAAGCAAGCAGCGCCACCACCGACGCAAACACCCCGGTATAAACCACCGACCCGATCCCCGCCGGTGTCAGCGGCACCGACTGCCCGCGTGACAGCTCCCACAGATGCAAAGGCAGGATGAACCCCGCCCCCATTACCGCGATGAAAAACGTCAACCCCACCGCCGACAGCCCTGCAGGCTTGAACTTCAGCAGCACGGAATAAAGCCCCCAAACCACCAGCGCCGCCAGGATCCAGGCATCCCCCACGTTCAACTGCAACTCCAGAATCCGCCCCGGATCGCCCCGCGCGATGATATAGGCCACGCCGCAAAAGCTGACGCCGATCCCCGCCGCCTGCCGCGCCGTCAACCGCTCGCGCAGCACGATCCAGGCGATGATCACCATGAAGACGGGCATCGTCGCGCTGACCAGCAACGCATTCACCGCCTCGGTCGAATGCAGCCCGATATAGGTCATCGACTGGAACATCGCCGCCGACAGCAACGCCATGCCCGCCACCAGCGGCAGATGCGCCCGCACCACCGCCCAATCCCCCCGCAACCGCGCCCAGCCAAAGGGCAACAGGATCACCGCCGCCAGCGCCCACCGCCAGAACGTCAGGCCAAAGGGCGGCACATCCGCCCGGATGGCCCGCCCCAACACCCAATTCCCCGCCCAACACAGCGAAGCAAGGGCGGCCAGCGCCGCCGCGATCATGAAATTCCGGCTCATGCCCGCACCCTAACCGCGCCGCCAAACCTCCGAAAGCCCCTTCATCTTGGCCCAAATACCCAAATGAAACCGAAGCCAAGCGGCGCAAGCCGCGCAGGCGACTTGAAAGGCTTGCGCCGCAGGCGCGCAATTTCATGGCCGCGCCGGGCCAGTTGCAAGGTCGGGCGCACGGTCGGGCGCACAGTTGGGCGCGGCGGTCAAAGCCGCTTCACATACGTCACCTTGGCCACATCCTGCGCCCAGTAGTCACCGATGCGGGCCTCTGGATCATACCCCGCCCGTTCATACAACCGCCGCGCTGTGGCAAACTCCGCCGTATCCGCCGTGTCCACAAGGCACAGCCTTGCCCCCAAGGCGCGCAGCGCCGCCTCGCCTGCGGCCAAAAGCGCCGCCGCTACACCGCGCCCCTGCGCCGCCGGATGCACCGCCAGCGCCAGCATGTTCCACGTCCCTTCGGTCAGCGGTTCGGGCCGTGCATGGCAAAAGCCCGCAACGCCCCCCGCGGCCTCCGCCACAAACCACAACGCCTGCGCAGGGTCGGTGAACCACGGCTCTGCCATATCGGCCAGCATCTCGGGCGGGAACAGTTCGGTCGCCTCCAGCACCTGCCGCAGTGTATCAAGATCGTCCCACCGCAGCGGACGGATTTCAGGGTCAGACATAGGCACCTCCTGTGCGGTTATCGGTTTGGGCGCGGACGGCCGCATTCCCCGCCCGCGTGATGCGGTAGGGCGCGCCGTCCTGCGATCTGATCAGTCCCCGTTTGCGCAGGCGGTCGAAAACCGCGCGCGTGCAATCGGCCAGAATCAGGCCGTCGCGGGAAAAACAGGTGATCTCGCGCACCTTGCCATTGGGTGCGCGCTCAAAGTGGATTGCCCCACCCTGCGCCAGCACGTGCAACACGCGCTGTTCGTATCTGGAAATATTCATTGGTCTTGTCCGATTTGGTCACACGAACAGGTCGACCGGCATCCCGCACGGACGATCTGTTGCCCTCAGGCGACCCAGCAATCTGGGTCAGTGACCCGCAGTCTCGGACATAAACACTCCATAGGTCGGACTTTGCCGACATCGGGACCATAGCTGCACAGCCCCGCTGCAACAATCCCCGGCGCAAATGAAAAGGGGCGCACCCTGCGGTGCGCCCCCCATTTTCTGCCAGACGTGGCAGGGATGATTACATCATCCCGTCCATGCCGCCCATGCCGCCCATGCCGCCACCGCCGGCTGCGGCCTTGTCTGCGGGCTTGTCCGCAATCATGGCTTCCGTGGTGATCAGCAGCGACGCGACCGAAGCGGCGTCTTCAAGCGCAGTCCGGGTCACCTTGGCCGGGTCGATCACGCCGAAGGCGAACATGTCACCATATTCTTCGGTCTGCGCGTTAAAGCCAAAGTTCTTGTCGCTGGATTCGCGGATCTTGCCCGCAACCACAGCGCCGTCCACACCGGCGTTTTCGGCGATCTGGCGCAGCGGTGCTTCCAGCGCGCGCTTGACGATCTGGATACCGGCATCCTGGTCGCTGTTCGCGCCTTTCAGCCCGGCCAGACCCTTGCCCGCCTGCACCAGCGCCACGCCACCACCGACGATCACGCCTTCCTGCACGGCCGCACGGGTCGCGTTCAGGGCGTCATCCACGCGGTCCTTGCGCTCTTTCACTTCGACTTCGGTCATGCCGCCAACGCGGATCACCGCAACGCCGCCCGCCAGTTTCGCCACACGCTCCTGCAGCTTCTCACGGTCGTAATCCGAGGTGGTTTCCTCGATCTGGTTGCGGATCTGGCCAACGCGGGCTTCGATCTCGGCCTTGTCACCGGCGCCGTCGACGACGGTGGTGTTGTCCTTGTTGATCGAGATCTTCTTGGCACGGCCCAGCATGTCGATCGTGACCGATTCCAGCTTCATGCCCAGATCGTCGCTGATCACCTGACCACCGGTCAGGATGGCGATGTCCTGCAACATGGCCTTGCGACGGTCACCAAAGCCCGGTGCCTTGACGGCAGCGATCTTCAGGCCACCGCGCAGCTTGTTCACCACCAGCGTGGCAAGGGCTTCGCCCTCGACGTCTTCGGCGATGATCAACAGCGGGCGCTGCGACTGGATCACGGCTTCCAGCAGCGGAACCATCGGCTGCAGCGACGACAGCTTCTTTTCGTGCAGCAGGATGTAGGCGTCTTCCAGTTCCGCAACCATCTTGTCGGCATTGGTCACGAAATAGGGCGACAGGTAGCCACGGTCGAACTGCATGCCTTCGACGACTTCGACTTCCGTCTCCATCCCCTTGTTTTCTTCGACGGTGATCACACCCTCATTGCCGACGCGCTGCATCGCATCCGCGATGAAACGGCCGATCTGGGCCTCACCGTTGGCGGAAATCGTGCCAACCTGCGCGACTTCGTCGGAATCCTTCACCGGGCGCGATGCGGCCTTGATGGCCTCCACAACCTTGGCGGTGGCCAGGTCGATCCCGCGCTTCAGGTCCATCGGGTTCATGCCGGCAGCAACCGCCTTCATGCCTTCCTTGATGATCGCCTGCGCCAGAACGGTCGCGGTGGTGGTGCCGTCGCCCGCCTCGTCATTGGTGCGGGAAGCGACTTCCTTCACCATCTGTGCGCCCATGTTTTCGAACCGGTCGGACAGTTCGATTTCCTTGGCAACGGTCACGCCATCCTTGGTGATGCGGGGAGAGCCAAAGCTCTTTTCGATCACCACGTTGCGGCCTTTCGGGCCAAGCGTCACCTTCACCGCATCGGCAAGGATGTTGACGCCGCGCAGCATACGGTCGCGGGCATCGGTATCAAAACGTACGTCTTTAGCAGCCATTGTGTTAGCTCCTTTGAATGGGTTGGGGAAAGCGCGCGGCGGGTATCACCCCGCCACATCCATCAGGCGATAATGCCGAGGATGTCGCTTTCCTTCATGATCAGCAGGTCTTCGCCGTCCAGCTTTACTTCGGTGCCCGACCATTTGCCGAACAGGATGCGGTCGCCGGCCTTGACCGACGGCGCGATCAGCTCGCCCGAATCCTTGCGTGCGCCTTCACCGACCGAGACGATTTCGCCTTCAGCGGGCTTTTCCTTGGCCGAGTCGGGGATGATCAGGCCGCCCTTGGTCTTGTCTTCGCCTTCGATGCGGCGGACCAGTACACGGTCATGCAGCGGTTTGAATGCCATCTGAGAACACTCCCTAGGTTCCAGGTTGAATGGGATTAGCACTCGTCGTGGATGAGTGCTAACGGATGGACAGGTAGGCAACCCACGCCCCGGTGTCAACACCCGCCCGGCCGCCGCGCTGATGAAAATTTGATGACAATCGCCCGCTCCGGCCGCCATCGGCCTTGGCATGGGGGCCTGCCGGTGCCACCTTTGGACCCTGACCTTCAACAGCGGTTTTCCCGATGCCCCGTCCAATCCTTGCCACCCTTTCCGCTGCGCTGCTGTCGGTCTGCCTGATCAGCAGCGCGGCGGCGCAGGACGCACAAGGACCGCAGGCCGATTGCAACGGCATCAATCTGCTGGACAACATGGCCGATGATGACCGGCGCGCCCTGATCGCCGCCACCGACGCCGTGCCGTATCCACGCGGTCATCTGTGGCGCGCAACGCGGGATGACCAGATCGTCCACCTTGTCGGGACCTACCACCTTGATGATCCCCGCCACGCCCAAACCATGGCCCGCATCACCCCCCTGCTTGACGGCGCAACCACCGTGCTGGTCGAGGCTGGCCCACTGGAAGAGGCCGCGCTGATGGCCGATCTGGCCCGCAACCCGTCGCTGATGGTCAATACCGATGGCCCCACCCTGCGCGAGGCGCTGACCGATCCCGAATGGGAATTGCTGGCCAACGCGATGCGCGCCCGCGGCATGCCGCCCTTCATGGTTTCGAAATTCCGCCCCTGGTATGTGTCGATGCTGCTGGCCCTGCCCGCCTGCAATCTTGATGGGCTGGCGCAGGGCAAGGGCGGGCTGGACGGCATGGTGATCGACCACGCCCAGACCAATGGCAAACCGCTTCAGGCGCTTGAATCGCACGACACGGTGTTCCGGCTGTTCGAAAGCATGCCGATGGAAGACCAGCTTGCCATGATCCGCTCCTCGCTGGCGCTGGAACCCTATGCCGCCGATTATGCGGTGACGTTGGCCGATGCCTATTTCGCGGGGGAATCCCGACTGATCTGGGAACTGACCCGCCAGATGACGCTGCGGATGCCTGGCCAGAACACCGCACAGATCGAACAGGACTTTGCCCAGATGGAACTGGTTCTGATGACGGACCGCAACCGCACCTGGATTCCGGTGATCGAGGCGGCGGCACAGGATGGCCCTGTCGTCGCCGCCTTTGGCGCGCTGCACCTGCCCGGCGAAACCGGCGTCTTGCGCCTGATGGAACAGGCGGGCTTCACGCTGGAACGACTGCCGATGTAGCCCGCCTGTTGCTGCAACGCAGCATCGCCGAACCTGCACCGAAACACGCCACCCACCCCAGCGTGACAACCACCGCCCCACCCCCTATAAGCCGCGCCAAACCGCACAGCAGCCAAGGGCAGACGCCATGACAACCCTCGTATTCGGCCACAAATCCCCCGACACCGATTCCACCGGTTCACCCATCATCTGGGCCTGGTATCTGTCGCAGGTGCAGGGCACCCCCGCCAAGCCCGTCTTGCTGGGCGAACCCAATACCGAAGCGGCCTTCGTGCTGCGTCACTGGGGCCTCGACAAGCCGGAAATCATCTCGGACGTGACGGCCGACGACAAGGTCGTGATCGTCGACACCAACAATCCCGCCGAACTGCCCCCGTCGATCAATGACGCGCAGATCAAGGGCATCATCGACCATCACCTGCTGGTTGGCGGCATCAAGACCAAAAACCCCATCGACATCACCATCCGCCCGCTGGCCTGCACCGCCACCATCATGCACGACCTGATGGGCGATGCGGTGGCGCAGGCCCCTAAGGCGATCAAGGGCGCGATGCTGTCTTGCATCCTGTCCGACACGCTGGAATTCCGTTCGCCCACCACCACCCCGCATGACCGCGCCATCGCCGAACAGCTCGCCGCTGATCTGGGCGTCGACATGGCCGATCTGGCAACCCGGATGTTCGAGGCGAAATCCGACGTCTCCGCCTTCTCGGACGCCGAATTGCTGCGCATGGATTCCAAGGAATACACCGTCGCGGGCAAGGAACTGCGCGTCTCGGTGCTGGAAACCACCGCGCCCAAGATCGTGCTGGACCGTAAGGACAGCCTGATGGCATCAATGGTTGGCGTGGCGAAAGAGGATGGCGCCGATCAGGTGCTTTTGTTCGTGGTCGACATCCTGAAGGAAGAGGCGACGCTGCTGGTGCCGAACGATCTGGTTAAGCAACTGGCCGAAGCCTCCTTCGGCTGCACCGTGACCGGTGATACGGTCGTGCTGCCCGGCGTGATGTCGCGCAAGAAGCAGATCATCCCTGCCCTCAAACTCTGACAGCACAGCGTCCCGGCCTGCCCCCATGCAGGGGCAATGATCCGCCGGAACCAACAGCCGCCTCCCCCCCCCCAGCGGGCGGGGGAGGGTCTGATACAGGGGGCTTCGCCCCCAAAAAGCACAGCCGGAAAGGCCAAAGCATGACCAACCTCATCCCCAGCCTCGCCTCTGTCTCTGGCCGCTATGACGCGCTGTTCTGCGACCTCTGGGGTTGCCTGCACAATGGCCAGACCCCCTTTCCTGCCGCCGTCTCCGCCCTGCGCGCCTTCCGCGCCAAAGGGGGCAGCGTTACGCTTCTAACCAATTCCCCGCGCCCCCGGTCCAGCGTGCAAGACCAGATCGCCGCCATCGGTGTGCCGGATGATGCCTGGGATGACATCGTCTCATCGGGCGACGCCTCGCAATACGCCCTTCTGTCCGGGGCCGTCGGCATGCGCGTCCACCACATTGGCGCCCCCAAGGACGAGGTGTTCTTCACCGATCTGCCCGCCGATGCCCATGACCCGCTTCAGATCACCCGCGTCCCCCTGTCCGACGCGACAGGCGTCGTCGTCACCGGCCTGCGCGACGACACGACGGAAACCCCCGACGACTACCGCGCCACCCTGCTGATGATGAAGGCGCAGGGCTTGCCCATGCTCTGCGCCAACCCTGACCTGATCGTTGATCTTGGCGACAAACGCCTCTACTGCGCCGGTGCGCTGGCTCAGGCCTATGAACAGATGGGCGGCACCGCGCTGTATTACGGCAAACCCCACCCGCCGATCTATGACCTGGCCCGCCGCTGCCTGTCAGAACGCATGGGCAAGGATGACCCCGCCATCCTCGCCATCGGTGACGGTATCAACACCGATGTCCAGGGCGGCATCGGCGAAGGCATCGACACGCTCTTTGTCACCGGTGGCATCGCGGCGCAGGCCTTCGGTCCCAACCCCGCCCAGCCCGACCCGTCCCTGCTGACCGCATGGCTGGCCGAACAGCGCCTGTCGCCCACCTATGCCATCCCTTTCCTTGGCTGACTCCGCGACGCAGATCGCAACAATGTTGCGCCAAAAGTCGCAGTTTGGATAAAAAGTTACCCTGCCGAATTGCGCTGCGCTGCGGCACCCGCTATTGTCCCCCCAATTCAAAGGGGATTCGGTCATGTTCGCCAGAGCCATCGACAACCAGCCGCGCGGGACGATCTGCATCGAGGATCTCGAAATCGGGATGGTGCGCTATCTGCTGAAAACCATCACCGACCGCGACATCGAAATGTTCGCCGAGGTATCTACCGACCGAAACCCCGTGCATCTGGACGAATCCTATGCCCAGGACACCATCTTTCAGGGCCGCATCGCGCATGGCATGCTGACGGCGGGCCTGATCTCTGCCGTGATCGGTGAACAACTTCCCGGTCATGGCACCGTGTATCTTGGCCAAAGCCTCAAGTTCATGGCCCCCGTCCGCCCCGGCGATACCGTCAGGGCCGAGGTCAAGGTCAGCGCCATCGACCATGCCAAGCGCCGCGTCACCCTTGAAACCCATTGCGCAGTGGGTAATACGGTCGTCCTGAAGGGCGAAGCGCTGGTTCTGGCGCCCAGCCGCAAGTTCGACTGACGGCACAGACGACGGGGCCAGCCCCCGCCTCGGGGGAAGATGCGCGTTCACCATCACTGGCAGGACATTGACCCGGCAGCGCGCGGTGCCTCTGTCGCAATGGGCAACTTCGACGGCCTGCATCTGGGCCACCAATCGGTGATTAACCTTGCCCGTCGCCCCGACGCCCCGCTTGGCATTGTCACCTTCGAACCCCATCCGCGGCAGGTTTTCGCCCCCGACGCCCCGCCCTTCCGGCTGATGAACGCCGAAGCCCGCGCCAACCGCCTTGCCCGGCTAGGGGTGGATCAACTTTATGAACTGCCCTTTGACCGCACCCTTGCCAGCCTGACACCAGACATTTTTGCCCGCGACGTGCTGGCAGGCGGCCTCGGCATTTCGCAAGTCGTCGTCGGGTCGGATTTCTGCTTTGGCAAGGGCCGCACCGGCACCGCCGCCGATCTGCAACGCCTGGGCGCCGCGCATGGCTTTGACGTGACCATCGCCCCGCTCATCGCCCTTAACGGGATCGAGGTGTCGTCAACCGCCATCCGCACCGCCCTGAGCGATGGCCGCCCCCGTGACGCCGCCGCCATGCTGGGCCATTGGCACCGCATCGACGGCGCGGTGATCCACGGCGAAAAGCGTGGCCGCGAACTGGGCTATCCCACGGCCAACATGTCGGTTGATGGCCTGCACCTGCCCCGCTTCGGCGTTTATGCCGTCAAGGCCGACGTCCTGACCGGCCCGCAAGCCGGAAGCTATATTGGCGCGGCCAGCCTTGGCGTGCGGCCGATGTTCGGGGAAAACCGGCCAAACCTGGAAACCTTCCTGTTCGATTTCACCGGCGATCTTTACGGTCATCACCTGTCCATCGCCTTTGTCGATTTCCTGCGCCCGGAATTGAAGTTCGACGGGCTGGATGCCCTGATCACCCAAATGAACGCCGATTGCACCAAGGCCCGCACGATCCTGTCGCTGCTGTAACGCCGCGCCAAAACTTTGACCGCAAAATTTTGGCGTCCCCCGCTTCCCTTTCCCCGGCCAAAAGCGCAGGTTCGCCGCCATGACAGGCAAACTCCGCCCCCGTTTCTGGGAAACCGTCCCCCTGAACAAAATGACCGCCCCGGAATGGGAGGCGCTGTGTGACGGCTGCGGCAAATGCTGCCTGAACAAGATCGAATATGAAGACACCGGCGAGGTGGATTACACCCGCATCGCCTGCCGCCTGCTGGATGATGAAACCTGCAAGTGCAGCCAATACCCGATCCGCCACCAATTCGTGCCCGATTGCGTGCGTCTGACCCCCAAGACCCTGCCCAAGGTCGCCTACTGGATGCCCCGCACCTGCGCCTATCGTCTCCTTCACGAAGGCAAAACCCTGCACGACTGGCACCCGCTTTTGACCGGCGATCCGGACAGCACCCATGCCGCAGGTCAATCCGTGCGGGGCATGACCATCCCGGAATTCGACGTCCCCGAAGAAGATTGGGACGAATACATCATCGACGAAAAGCCCTGATCGACAAGAAAGCCTGACATGTTCTTCGCCTCTGACAACACCTCCGGCGTCCCGACCGAAATCATGGCCGCCCTGACCCGCGCGAACGAAGGCTATGCCCGCAGCTATGGTGCCGATGACATCATGGCCCGCGTCACCGCACAAATTCGCACCCTCTTTGATGCGCCAGAGGCGGCCGTGCATCTGGTGGCCACCGGCACCGCCGCCAATGCGCTGGCGCTGGCCACCTTGACCGATCCCTGGGGCGCCATCTTCTGCCACCGCCACGCCCACATCGCCGAAGATGAATGTGGCGCACCGGAATTCTTCACCGGCGGCGCAAAGCTCGCCCTGATCGACGGCCCGCATGGCCGCATCACCCCGGCTGCATTGACCGAAGTGCTGGCCACCACCGGGGCCTCCGGCGTGCATGGCGTGCAACGTGGTGCGCTGTCGTTGACCAATGTGACAGAGGCAGGCACCACTTACACACCCGCCGAAATCGCAGCCCTGACCGCAATCGCCAAATCCCACGGCCTGCCCTGCCATCTTGATGGTGCGCGCTTCGCCAACGCCCTTGTGGCTACAGGCGCGACCCCGGCGGAAATGACATGGAAATCCGGCATCGACGCGCTGTCCTTTGGCGGCACCAAGAACGGGCTGCTGGGGGTTGAGGCGGTGGTGCTGTTCGATCCCGCCAAATCCTGGGAACTGGAGCTTCGGCGCAAACGCGGCGGTCATCTCTTCTCAAAACACCGCTTCCTCTCTGCGCAGATAGAGGCCTATCTGCAAGACGGCCTCTGGCTCCGCCTTGCAGGCCACGCCAATGCTATGGGGCAACGTCTGGCACAGGGCATCGCGGGTCTGAACCATGCGGCGCTGACCCATCCGTCACAGGCCAACATGGTCTTTGCCAATTGGGAACCGGGTGGACATGCCCGCCTGCAAGCCGCAGGCGCGATCTATTATGATCTGCGCCCCCTGCCCGATGGCCGCGAAACCGCCCGCATGGTCGCCTCATGGAACACGACCGACGATCACGTCGACCGCTTCCTCGCCGCTCTCATGGGGTGATCCTGCCCATTCACCTTGGTCCAAATACCCAAATCCAACCCAACCACCCCTCAACCCGCCGCCAGATGCTCTTCCAGCATCTCCAGCCGGTCCTGGCCCCAGAACCGTTCTTCCCCCACCACATAAAACGGCGTGCCAAACACGCCGCGCGCCACTGCCTCATCCAGATTGCGCACGTAAACATCGGCGGCCATGAACATCCCCCGATCCGCAATGGCCGGATCAAATCCGTTCTCCGCCATGATCGCCTTCACTACCGCGTCATCCGCGATGTTGCGCCCCTCGGCCCAGACCGCGCGCGGAAACGCCTGCACCAGCCCCGCCAGATCGCCACCACCCGCGGCCTCTGCCGCGATGATGGCATAGGACGCTGGTGCCGGGTTCACCGGAAAATACGCCGGATGCAGGTCCAGCTTGGCCCCCAGCCGCTTCGACCACCGCGCCAATTCCTGCAACCGATAGGCTTTGCGGCTTTCGTGTCGCTCGGCCAGCACCTGCCCACCCGTGCGCGGAAACAGCGCCGCCGCATCCAGCGGCACATAGCGCACCTTCGCCCCCTGCCGCGCCGCGATCTGTTCCAGCCGGTCCCCCGCCAGATAAACCCATGGCGAAACCACGGTGAAAAAGTAGTCGATCTGCACCATTTGCACGCCCCCGGATCAGCCTTGGTTTGCAAGACCGTAACGCAGTGATAAGGCGTGTCCAGCACCGAATCCGTCTAGTATCCGCCCCTGTTTCCCCCACAGAATCCGAAGGCCCCGGAGTTCCCAATGCCCGCCATCACCGAACCAAAGCTGATCTCCGGCAACGCCAACCTGTCGCTCGCCAAATCCATCGCCCGCCGCATGTCGATGCATCGCGGCATGTCGGTGAACCTTGTCGATGCCCGGATCGAACGCTTCAACGATCAAGAGATTTTCGTCGAGGTGTTCGAAAACGTCCGGGGCGAGGATATGTATATCATCCAGTCCACCTCGAACCCGGCGAATGACAACCTGATGGAACTCTTGATCATGACCGATGCGCTGCGCCGATCCTCGGCCGCGCGCATCACCGCCGTGATCCCCTATTTCGGCTATGCCCGCCAAGACCGCCGCGCCAAGGCGCGCACCCCCATCAGCGCCAAGCTGGTCGCCAACCTGATCACCCGCGCGGGTGTGGACCGTGTCCTGACGCTGGACCTGCACGCCGCGCAGATTCAGGGCTTTTTCGACATCCCGGTGGACAACCTTTACGCCAGCCCGGTCTTTGCGCTGGATATCGAACACCACTTCAAGGGCCAGATGGAAGATCTGATGATCGTCTCGCCCGATGTCGGCGGCGTGGCCCGCGCCCGCGAACTGGCCAAACGGATCAACGCCCCCCTGGCCATCGTGGACAAGCGCCGTGAAAAGGCGGGCGAAATTGCGGGAATGACCGTGATCGGCGATGTGAAAGGCAAGAAATGCATCATCGTCGATGACATCTGCGATACCGCCGGAACACTGTGCAAGGCGGCCGAAGTGCTGATGGAAAATGGCGCAACCGAAGTGCATTCCTACATCACCCACGGCGTCCTTTCCGGCCCGGCCATCGAACGGGTGGCCAATTCCGTGATGAAATCGTTGGTCATCACCGACAGCATCGAACAGGGCGACAAGGTCAAGGCCGCGCCGAATATCCGTATCGTCCCGACGGCCCCGATCTTTGCCCAGGCCATCCTGAACATCTGGAACGGCACCAGCGTATCGTCGCTGTTTGAAACCGACACGCTCGTTCCCATTTATGAAGGCATGTATGTGCGCGGCTGATCCGGGCCTGTCCCGCCCGGCCTGACCGCGGGAACGGAGCATGGGATGACCGACATCTACGCCACCGCCGAACGCCTGATGGGCATGGATGACCAAAGCTGGGCACGCCATGCCAATCCGTTTTCAGTCTGGACCCGCATCCTTACGCCGCTGCCCCTGCTGATCCTGGCCGTCTGGTCACGGGTCTGGATCGGGCACGGGGCTTGGGCCGCCGTGGGCATCGTCGCGCTGTGGGTCTGGCTTAACCCCCGTCTTTTCCCGGCTCCTGCCCACTTCGACAGTTGGGCCGCGCGCGGGGTGCTGGGTGAACGGCTGTTCCTGCGCCACCGCGCCACGATACCGGCGCATCACCGGCAGGCCGCCCGCCTATTGACCGCCATCAGCGCCCTTGGCCTGCTGCCCCTGGCATGGGGCCTGTGGCAGCTTGATCTGGGCTGGGCCATCGCCGGCGCCCTGCTGATCAGCGGGGCAAAGACCTGGTTCGTGGACCGGATGGTCTGGATTTGGGATGATCACCTGCGCGCCGGGGGCCAGATCACGGATGTGCTGACCAACAGCCACGAAACCCGCTAAGCCGGTCAGGCAATATCCCAGTCATCCTCATCCCGCACCGGGCCGATCGCTGTCCAATCTGCGCGGATGCGGGCGATGCGCGTATCGCCCCAGGTGCGAAACACCAGATGGAACCCCTTTTCCGTGACATTCTCTGCCGTCAGATCCGCCCGCAGGTTTGTCTTGTGGTCCGCATCCCAAAGCGAAATGCCCACCATCACCGCAGGGGGGCTGCGAAACGGCTCACCAAAGTTCACATGAAACCGGCTTTCCCGGTCGCCGCTCCCTGTCCACATCACGCCATCCGACGCGAAATCCGAAAACAGGACACGTGACCCTTGCAGGATGCCCACAGTGCTGGCCGACAGGCGCTTCATCTTTGGCTGTCTCATCAAAAACCCGGCTACCCCTTACATCGTCACGCAAAAACAAGCCACATCATAGCAAAAAGCCCCGCCATTGCGACGGGGCCTTTTGCTATTCTAACGTATATGATCGCCGCTTACTGACCGGCCGCCGCCCGCATGGCCAGAATATCGGCCACCAGCTTGTCCGCCGTGTCCTTGTCGGCAGCCGTGGCCGCCGCGTCGCGTGCCTCGGCCAGCAGACTGTCAAACAGCGCGGCATTCGCCTCTTCCACCGGCACTGCGCGTTCGGCCAGAACCGACACGCCTGTTGCGGTGATGTCGGCAAAGCCGCCGGTCACGACATAGGACTTCGTCCCTTCGGCCGAGATCGCCTTCAGAATGCCAGGGCGCAGCGTGGTGATGGTGGGCGAATGCCCCTCCATCGCCGTCAGGTCGCCATCGGCCCCAGGGATCTGAACCTCGCTCGCGGCAACAGAGGCAAGCCTCCGCTCCGGCGAGACAAGGTCGAATTGCAGCGTGCCTGCCATTGGCTTGCCCCCTTATGCCGCTGCCGCAGCAAGACGCTGGGCTTTGGCCACGGCCTCGTCGATGTCGCCCACCATGTAGAAGGCGGCTTCCGGCAGGTGGTCATATTCACCCGCCACAACGGCCTTGAACGATGCGATGGTCTTTTCCAGCGGAACCTGCACGCCATCCGAACCGGTGAACACCTTCGCCACGTCAAACGGCTGCGACAGGAAACGCTGGATCTTGCGCGCCCGTGCCACGGTCAGCTTGTCGTCTTCGCTCAGTTCGTCCATCCCCAGAATGGCGATGATGTCCTGCAACGATTTGTAGCGTTGCAGAATGCCCTGCACCGCACGGGCCACACCGTAATGCTCTTCGCCCAGAACCGTCGGGTCCATCAGACGCGAGGTGCTGTCCAGCGGGTCCACAGCCGGGTAAATACCCAGTTCGGAAATCGCACGCGACAACACCGTGGTGGCGTCAAGGTGCGCGAACGATGTCGCAGGTGCCGGGTCGGTCAGGTCGTCGGCCGGAACATAGATCGCCTGAACCGACGTGATCGAACCCGCCTTGGTCGAGGTGATGCGTTCCTGCAGCGCACCCATGTCGGTGGCCAGCGTCGGCTGATAACCCACGGCCGATGGGATACGGCCCAGCAGTGCCGACACTTCCGAACCTGCTTGGGTAAAGCGGAAGATGTTGTCCACAAAGAACAGAACGTCCGTGCCCGACTGGTCGCGGAACTGTTCGGCCAGCGTCAGGCCAGTCAGCGCCACACGCGCACGCGCGCCCGGCGGTTCGTTCATCTGGCCATAGACAAGGGCCACCTTGGATTCGGCAAGGTTGTCCACCTTGATAACGCCCGATTCCATCATCTCGTGATACAGGTCGTTGCCTTCACGGGTCCGTTCACCCACACCGGCGAACACCGAATAGCCCGAATGCACCTTGGCGATGTTGTTGATCAGTTCCATGATCAGAACCGTCTTGCCCACACCAGCACCACCGAACAGGCCGATCTTGCCGCCCTTGGAATAGGGGGCCAGCAGGTCAATGACCTTGATCCCCGTCACCAGGATGTTGGACGAAGTCGCCTGTTCCGCAAACGACGGCGCAGGCTGGTGGATCGCGCGCATCGTGGTCGATGCAATCGGGCCTTTTTCGTCAATCGGTTCCCCGATCACGTTCAGGATGCGGCCCAGCGTGGCATCGCCCACCGGCACCGAAATCGGCGCGCCCAGATCCTTGACCACCGCCCCGCGAACCAACCCTTCGGTCGCGTCCATCGCAATGGTGCGCACGGTGCTTTCGCCCAGGTGCTGCGCCACTTCCAGAACCAGCCGCTTGCCGTTGTTGTCGGTTTCGAGTGCGTTCAAAATCGCCGGCAGATCGCCGTCGAACTGAACGTCCACCACGGCGCCGATCACCTGCGTGACTTTGCCTTGTGCCATGTTGTCTCTCCGCTAACTCAGAGCGCCTCGGCGCCCGAAATGATTTCGATAAGCTCTTTGGTGATCGCCGCCTGACGTGACCGGTTGAACTGGATCGTCAGCTTGTTGATCATGTCGCCCGCATTGCGCGTGGCGTTGTCCATCGCCGACATCCGCGCACCCTGTTCGGATGCCCCGTTCTCCAGCAGCGCCGTAAAGACCTGCGTCGCAACGCCGCGCGGAAGCAGGTCCGCAAGGATGGCTTCTTCGCTCGGCTCATAGTCATACAGCGACGATGTCGCCCCGCCTTCAAACTGGGCCGGGATCACCTGCTGCGCGGTCGGGATCTGGCTGATCACCGACTGGAACCGGTTGTAGAACAGCGTCGCCACGTCGAACTCGCCCGCTTCGAACCGTGCCAGAACGTCGCGCGCGATGGCCTGCGCGTTCACATATCCCACACGCTTCACATCGGTCAGGTCAACATGACCCACGAAATGCGCCGAAAGGTCGCGCTTCAACTGCTCGCGGCCCTTCTTGCCGACGGTCAGGATCTTCACCGTCTTGCCCTGCGCCAACAACTCATTCGCCCGCACCCGCGCCAGACGCGCGATGGACGAGTTGAAGCCGCCGCACAGGCCACGCTCGGCGGTCATCACCACCAACAGATGCACCTTGTCCGCCCCCGTCCCCGACAACAGCCGGGGCGCGCTGGGTGAACCGCCGACTGATGCCGCCAGCCCCGCCACAACGGCATTCATCCGTTCGGCATAGGGGCGCGCGGCTTCGGCAGCCTCTTGGGCGCGGCGAAGTTTCGCCGCCGCGACCATCTGCATCGCCTTCGTGATCTTCCGCGTGTTCTTGACGCTTCCAATCCGGTTTTTCAGGTCCTTAAGGCTGGGCATCTGCCTACTCCCTCAGGGCCAAGATCAAGCGAAGTCTTTGGCGAATGCATCAAGCTCCGCACGGATCGCCTTTTCCAGATCGCCCGCCACCTTGCGGTCGTTCTTGGTGATGTCTTCCAGCAGCGCCGCACCCTTGGTGCGCAGATGCTTCAAAAGACCCGCCTCGAACCGGCCAACATCCTTGACGCCGATCTTGTCCAGATACCCGTTGGTGCCCGCAAAGATCACGCAAACGATTTCCGCATTGGTCAGCGGCGCATATTGCGGCTGCTTCATCAATTCGGTCAGGCGCGCGCCCCGGTTCAGCAACTGCTGGGTCGAGGCATCCAGATCAGACCCGAACTGCGCAAAGGCCGCCATTTCACGGTACTGCGCCAGTTCCAGCTTCACCTTGCCAGCGACCGACTTCATCGCATTGGTTTGCGCCGAAGACCCCACCCGCGAAACCGACAGACCGGTGTTCACCGCCGGGCGGATGCCCTGATAGAACAGTTCGGTTTCCAAGAAGATCTGGCCGTCGGTGATCGAAATCACGTTCGTCGGAATAAAGGCCGACACGTCGCCGCCCTGCGTTTCGATGATCGGCAGCGCGGTGAGCGAGCCAGCCCCGAAATCCTCGTTCAACTTGGCCGAACGCTCCAGCAGGCGCGAGTGCAGATAGAACACGTCGCCCGGATAGGCTTCACGCCCCGGCGGACGGCGCAGCAACAGCGACATCTGGCGGTAAGCCACGGCCTGCTTCGACAGGTCATCATAGATGATCAGCGCGTGACGCCCGTTGTCGCGGAAATATTCCGCCATCGCCGTTGCCGAATAGGGCGCCAGGAACTGCATTGGTGCCGGGTCCGACGCGGTGGCCGCCACGACGATCGTGTAATCGATCGCCCCGGTTTCCTCCAGTTTCTTCACCAACTGCGCCACGGTCGAACGCTTCTGCCCGATGGCCACATAGATGCAATACAGCTTCTTCGACTCGTCGTCGCCAGCGGCCTCGTTATAGACCTTCTGGTTCAGGATCGTGTCCAGCGCCACGGCGGTCTTGCCGGTCTGGCGGTCGCCGATGATCAATTCGCGCTGGCCACGGCCAACCGGGATCATCGCGTCCACGGCCTTCAGGCCGGTCGCCATCGGCTCATGCACCGATTTGCGCGGGATGATGCCCGGCGCCTTCACATCGGCCACACGACGCTCGGTCGCCTTGATCGGGCCTTTGCCGTCAATCGGGTTGCCCAGGCCGTCCACGACCCGGCCCAGCAGCGCGTCACCGGCGGGCACGTCCACGATGGACTTGGTCCGCTTGACGACATCGCCTTCCTTGATGTCCTGGTCGGACCCGAAGATCACGATACCGACGTTGTCGACTTCCAGGTTCAGTGCCATCCCACGGATACCACCGGGGAATTCCACCATCTCACCGGCCTGGACATTGTCCAGCCCGTGGACACGGGCAATCCCGTCACCTACGGAAAGAACGCGGCCCACTTCGGCCACTTCGGCATCCTTGCCGAAATTCTTGATCTGCTCTTTCAGGATCGCAGAGATCTCAGCAGCCTGAATTCCCATCACCCAACCTCTTTCATTGCATTCTGGAGAGCCGCGAGCTTCGCCTTGACCGATGTGTCGATCATGGTCGAGCCCAGCTTGACGACAAGTCCGCCGATGAGGCTTTCATCAACGGCAACTTTCAGTTTCACATCCTTGCCGACACGCGCCTTCAGCGTCGCGGCCAGTTGCTTGGTCTGCGCATCCGACAGCGCGGCGGCCGACGTCACCTCGGCGGTCACCTCGCCCCGGTCCGCGGCGATCCGCGCCAGCACATCGGTCACCATCTGCGGCAGCACGAACAGCCGCCGCTTTTGCGCCATCAGCGCCAGCGTATTGGCGGTCAGCGCCGACAGTTTCATCTTCTTGGCAATCGCGGCCATCGCCGCGGCCTGCTCCTCACGCGATACCACGGGCGAGGCAATCATCGCACTCAGGTCCGGGCTTACCGCAAGGGCCGCCGCCAGCGCATCGGCATCCGCCTCAAGCGCCTTAAGTGCCTTGTCTTCCTTCGCCAGCTCAAAAAGCGCAGTGGCGTAGCGTGCGGCAATGCCGGAGGAGATCGAAGCTGGTTCGGACACGTCAACCCTTCCGTATCTTGGGCCTTGTCCCACCGCAACCGCGGCTCGGGTCAGAGGCTACCGTTGGCGCGAACCGGGGTGGTCCGCGTCTCGATTTCGGGGCGTCTGTAGCAGAGGGATCGGAGTGCCGCAACCGTGAAGGAAGCGTTTAAGACGCCCCTTTGCCGCAACAGCGAAATTGACGTTGCAGATGCCGCACATCCGGCCCCCGCCACCCCGAATACCACGCCAGATCACCCTTTTGTCCCGCCATCATCCCCGGCCCGATTCCCCCCCCGCATCCGCCGCGCCGCCCCACGCATCCCCCTGCGTCAAATCGCGCGCGCCGCCCCGCTCGCGCGCAACCCGTCAAATGCCGATGGCCGCGACTACCGCGCCGACCCACCCTCGGTCCCGATCTCGGACGACCTGACCAAGCGCGGCGGCACGGCATTCGTGCGAAGAAGAAAAACCCCTCCGGGACGCCCGCCCCGTCGCAGGTGGAACACTTCCCAGTTTGAAATCCAATTCTCCTCGGTCCCGAAAACCCGCTGGGCACCCGTGCGATGTCTCTGGGCTGGCCCGCCTGCATCGTCCACCGCACCCATATCACGCGCAAGATCGGGCGGCGGCCCTCGGATGTCTGAATTGGCCCGTTCAATGGAAACAGCACCGAACTCTATGCCCTCTGCCCCATCGGCACACAGGTCCGCGTGATCTGATCCGGCGCCACCTGCCCCTTCATCTTGGCCGTAAATGCTCTGGCCAATTCGTCCGGGGGGGCGAAATGCGCCGGGGGGGCTGGCCCCCCTCACGCCCGCAGCGCGCGGCACGCGCGATGCGGGGAAAAAGGCTCATGTCACCCCCGCTTGCGGGGGCGACATTCCACAAGATCACTCTTCACTAAAATTCATCGCAGGCTCCGGCACAACCTTGCCAACGCCTTCCAGCACCTTCAACGGCCGCCGCGCCAGCGCGCCAAGGCCGCCGCGCGTGGGCGCATAGACCTGCTTCGTCGCCTCCACCATCAGCACACCACCCGCCAGCCACGGCCCGAACCGCCGCCCGATGCCTTCCCAGAAATCCGCCGTGCGCAGCCAGAACCGCCCCTGCGATGGCGGCGTGAACAGCGCCGCGCAGGTCCGCTCGGGCGTGAACCCGTGCCGCTTCAACTGCGCCTCAAGTTGCGTCATCGAATAGGGCCGCCCAAACCCGAACGGCGTTATATCCCGCCGCGACCACAGCCCTGACCGGTTCGGCACCACGATCAACGCCCGCCCCCCCGGACCCAGCACACGATGCGCCTCTTCCAGAACGGCGCTCGGATGTTCCGATGTCTCCAGCCCGTGCATCAGAACCAGCCGGTCCACCATCCCCGTCGGCACCGGCCAATAGGTTTCCTCGCACAAGACGCTCACATTCTCCATTCCCGCAGGCCAGGGCATCACCCCCTGCGGGCCGGGCATCAACCCGATCACCCGGCGGCTGTCGGCCAGATAGGGCCGCAGCAAGGGCACCGCAAAGCCGAACCCCGCCACCGTCTGCCCCTGCTGCACCGGCCACAGCCGCACCACCTGATCCCGGATCGCCCGCTGCGCCACGCGGCCAAGCTGCGTGCGATAATAAAAGTTCCGCAGATCGAGCACATCAAGGTGCATTGCGCTTGGCTTCCCCACCGGTCCACTCTGGGCGCAGCATAACGAAACCCGGATCAAAGACCATGCCGCTCGAACTCGTCACCATTCCCTGCCTGTCCGACAACTACACCTATCTGATCCATGACCCCGATACCGGGGCCACCGCCGTGGTCGATGTCCCCGATGCCGCGCCAATTCAATCCGTGCTGGCCGAACGCGGCTGGCAGCTCACCGACATCTGGCTCACCCACCACCATGACGATCATATCCAGGGCGTCCCCGCCCTGCGCGCCGCCACGGGTGCGCAGGTTACAGGCGCCGCCGCAGATGCCCACCGCCTGCCCCCACTGGATGCCGCCCTCACGCCCGGCGCATCCTTCTCCTTCGCCGGTCACCACGTCGATGTGATCGACGTCCCCGGCCACACCCTCGGCCACATCGCCTTTCACATCCCCTCCGCCGGCCTTGCCTTCACCGGCGACAGCCTGATGTCCGCCGGCTGCGGCCGCCTGTTCGAAGGCACCCCCGCCCAGATGCACGCCACGCTCCAGCGCCTTGCCGCCCTGCCGCCCCAGACCCTGATCTGTTCGGGCCACGAATACACCGCCTCCAACATCCGCTTTGCCCTGACCCTTGAACCCGCCAACCCAATACTTATCTCCAGAAGCAATCAGGTGTCTGTGGCGCGCGGAGAAGACCGTCCCACTGTCCCTGTCGCTCTTTCCCTCGAACTGGAAACCAACCCTTTCCTGCGCGCGCACCTGCCCAGCCTGAAAGCCGCCATCGGCCAGCCCGACGCCAGCGACCTTGCCGCTTTCACAGAAATCCGCGCCCGCAAGGACAGGTTCTGACCAAACTTTGCATCTTGCCGGTCACTTTTTGCGGCAAGCCTGCAGCAAACCGCAACTGGCCCCAGAAAACCCTTGAAGTGCGGCGAAATAAGCCGAAGTCTAAAAGGCATGAGGCCGCGGTTCGACGGGTCTTCCCCCCGCGAACACTGATGAACAGGAGCACCAGAACGTGCCATCGTTTTCCACGACTCTCGAGCAGGCCATCCACGGCGCCCTGGCCCTCGCCAATGCACGCCGCCATGAACTCGCCACGCTGGAACATCTCCTGCTGGCCCTGATCGACGAACCCGATGCCGCCCGCGTGATGAAGGCGTGTTCGGTCAACCTCGATGATCTGCGCAAGACGCTGGTCGATTTCATCGACGATGACCTCTCCACCCTCGTCACTGATGTCGAAGGCTCTGAGGCGGTGCCAACCGCCGCCTTCCAGCGCGTCATTCAGCGTGCGGCGATCCACGTCCAATCCTCGGGCCGGACCGAAGTCACCGGCGCGAATGTGCTGGTCGCCATCTTCGCCGAACGCGAAAGCAACGCCGCCTACTTCCTGCAAGAACAGGACATGACGCGGTATGACGCGGTCAACTTCATCGCGCATGGCGTGGCGAAAGACCCCTCTTATGGCGAAAGCCGCCCGGTTTCCGGCGCCGAAGAAGAACGCCACGAAACCCCCAAGGCCGAGGCGGGCGAAGCCAAGGAATCCGCCCTGTCCAAATATTGCGTCGACCTGAACGTCAAAGCCCTCAAAGGCGACGTCGACCCCCTCATCGGCCGCGAGGCCGAGGTGGAGCGCGCCATTCAGGTGCTGTGCCGCCGCCGCAAGAACAACCCGCTTCTGGTGGGCGATCCCGGCGTGGGCAAGACCGCCATCGCCGAAGGCTTGGCCTGGAAGATCGTTAAAAAAGAGGTGCCAGAGGTTCTGGCCCATGCCACGATCTACAGCCTTGATATGGGCGCGCTTCTGGCGGGCACCCGCTACCGGGGTGACTTTGAAGAACGCCTCAAGGCCGTGGTCAAAGAGATGGAGGATCACCCCGACGGTATCCTGTTCATCGACGAAATTCACACCGTGATCGGTGCGGGTGCCACCTCCGGCGGCGCGATGGATGCCTCCAACCTGCTGAAGCCCGCGCTTCAAGGCGGCAAACTGCGCACAATGGGTTCCACCACTTACAAGGAATTCCGTCAGCACTTCGAAAAAGACCGGGCGCTTTCCCGCCGCTTCCAGAAGATCGATGTGAACGAACCCTCAGTCCCGGATGCCATCAAGATCCTGATGGGTCTGAAGCCGCATTTCGAAGAACATCACGACCTGCGCTACACCGCCGACGCCATCAAGGCGGCGGTGGAACTGGCCGCGCGCTACATCAACGATCGCAAACTTCCCGACTCGGCCATCGACGTGATCGATGAGGCGGGGGCGGCACAGCACCTGCTGCCGGAAAACAAAAAGCGCAAGACGCTGGGCACGAAAGAGATTGAGGCTGTGGTGGCCAAGATCGCCCGCATCCCACCCAAGAACGTCTCCAAGGATGACGCCGAAACCCTGCGCGATCTGGAAAAAACCCTGAAACGCGTGGTCTTTGGTCAGGACAAGGCAGTCGAGGCGCTATGTTCCTCCATCAAACTGGCCCGTGCGGGCCTGCGCGAACCGGAAAAGCCCATCGGCAACTACCTGTTTGCCGGACCGACAGGCGTGGGCAAAACCGAAGTGGCCAAGCAACTGGCAAGTTCGCTGGGCGTGGAACTGCTGCGCTTCGACATGTCGGAATACATGGAAAAGCACGCCGTTTCCCGCTTGATCGGCGCGCCCCCCGGCTATGTCGGCTTTGATCAGGGCGGCATGCTGACGGATGGTGTCGACCAGCACCCCCATTGCGTGCTTCTGCTGGACGAAATGGAAAAGGCGCACCCGGATGTCTACAACATCCTGCTGCAAGTGATGGATCACGGCAAACTGACCGATCACAACGGCCGCACCGTCGATTTCCGAAACGTCATCCTGATCATGACCTCCAATGCAGGCGCGTCAGATATGGCAAAGGCCGCCATCGGCTTTGGCCGCGAACGCCGCACGGGCGAAGACACCGCCGCCATCGAGCGGATCTTCACCCCCGAATTCCGCAACCGTCTGGATGCGGTGATCAGCTTTGCCCCGCTGGGCAAGGAAGTCATCCTTCAGGTGGTCGAAAAATTCGTCCTGCAACTCGAGGCACAGCTTCTGGATCGTGGCGTTCACATCGAACTGTCGCCCGAAGCCGCGCTTTGGCTGGGTGACAAGGGCTATGATGACAAGATGGGCGCGCGTCCCCTGGGCCGTGTGATCCAGGAACACATCAAAAAGCCGCTGGCCGAAGAATTGCTGTTCGGCAAACTCACCAAAGGTGGCGTCGTGCGTGTTGTCATCAAGGATGACGCCATCGAACTTCAGGTTCAGGAACCGCAAAAGCCCCGCCTCACCGGGCAGAAACCGCCCCTTCTCACGGCGGAATGATCCGGCAATCGGCACTTCTGACACTGGCCCTCGCCTTTCCGGCGGGGGCCTTTGAATTTTCCGAACCCACCTTCCAACAACCCATCGCCTGCACCCTTGGCGATGATTGCCATATCCAGAACTATTTTGACCGTGATCCCGGCCCCGGCACATCCGATGTGGCCTGCAACACCCTTACCTATGACGGCCATGACGGCACCGATTTTGCCCTGGCCACCCTGTCCGCCATGCAATCCGGCGTGGCCGTCCTTGCCGCTGCCTCCGGCACCGTCCGCGGCATCCGCGACGGGATGCCCGACATCGTCATATCCGATCCTGCCGCCCCGCCTCTGGACGGGCGCGATTGCGGCAACGGCGTCGCCATCGACCACGGCGATGGCTGGGAAACCCAATATTGCCACATGAAACAGGGCAGCATCGCCGTCCGCCCCGGCGATCAGGTGACGGCAGGGCAGGAACTGGGCCTTGTCGGCCTATCCGGCAACACCGAATTTCCCCATATCCATCTGGCCATCCGCAAGGACGGGGTCGAACTGGACCCCTTCGCCATTGATCCTGCCACCACTTGTGGCGCATCTGCCGTGGAACAGCTTTGGGCAGACCCCATCGCCTACGATCCCTTCGGCTTCACCGCTACAGGCTTTGCCACCGCCGTCCCGGAATTCGCCGCCATCAAGGCGGGCCTTCCTTCACCGGCCACCCTGCCAGCGGATACCCCCGCTCTGGTGATCTGGGCCGCCTATTTCGGCCCCCGCGCAGGCGACCAACTCACCCTGTCGATCACCGGCCCGCAGGGCGAGGTGATCCGCCAATCCATCCCCATCGACAGGACACAGGCCATCGCCTTCCGCGCCGTGGGCAAGCGCACCCCGGCAAATGGCTGGCCCGCAGGCGACTACCGCGCCGATGTGGTGATGACCCGTGGAGCCACGGAACTGGGCCGCGAGACGGTCACGCTGTCGATCACGCCCTGACCACAGGCCACAAAATTCTACCAAGGATTTTGGCCCTACCCTGCACAAGCGCACCCTTAACCACGATCCCGCCGCGCACCCTGCCCAAATTTGTATGCACAGCCGTCTGCACTGGCCGTCTGCACCAGCAGCGGCACAGCCGCCACGCCGCAACCTGTTGACAAAAAGCAGAACTAACGCTCGGTCAGCTTCAATTCGATCCGCCGGTTCTGCGCCCGCGCCGCCGCGTCGGACCCCGCCGCCACTGGGCGATACTCACCAAACCCCGTCGCCGCCAACCGGTCGGGCGGAAAGCCCAGACTGTCCTGCATGAACCGCACAACAGACAGCGCCCGCCCCTGCGACAATTCCCAATTGTCGCTGAATTCGCCCGTGCCGGACAAAGGCACATCATCGGTATGGCCGTCCACCCGAATGATCCAATCAATCTCGGGCGGAATATCCCCCCTGATTTCATTCAGAATTTCCACAACCCCGGCAATCTGTGCCTGTCCCTCGGGCGCCAGCTCCGCCGCCCCCGGCTGGAACAGCACCTCACTGGAAAACAGGAACCGGTCCCCTACGATTCGCACGCCTTCCCGCCCTTCCAGCAGTTCCGACAACTTACCAAAAAACTCTGACCGATACCGCGCCAGATCGGCATTCTCGGCCGCCAGCCGCGCCGCCTCTGCCGCCTCCAGTTCCGCCCGCCGCCGCTGTTCCGCCGCCACCTGCGCCAAGGCGGCGTTCAACTGGCTGCCCAGCGCCTCCATCTGCACCTGCGCCGCCTCATCCCGCGATGCCGACTCGTCCAGAATGGATTGCAACTGCGCCAATTGCGACCGAAGCGCCCCGATCTGTTCGTTCAGCAGCGCCACTTTTCGCTCTGCTTCCAACGACTTGGACTGTTCCGCCGTCAGCGCCCGCTCGGCTGCCGCCAGCGCCGCATCCTTTGTATCCTGCCCCTCCACCGCCCGCGCCGCATCCGTCTGCGCCGCCGCCAGCAGGGTCAAAGTCTCCTCCGCGCGTCGTCTTTGTTCCTCCAAAGCCAGCGTCATCGCCGCCAATTCGTCATCCGCGCCCTTCAGCCGGTCCCGCAACGCCTCCAGCGCCTCGGCATCCACCAACCGCGCCGCTTCGGCCTCAGACAGCCGGGTCTCGGCCCCTTCGGCCCGCCCGCGCAGGTCGGCAATCAACGCCTCCACCGCCGCCCGCCGCGCCGCCATCAGGCGCGCCGCTTCGGCATTGGCATCCACCTCATCGCGCGCCTTGGCCAGCGCCAACTGCATCGCCTCTTGCTCGGTGATCAGCCTTTGTTGCGCATCCTCAAGCTCTTGCACCGATGCCGTCAACTCCGTCACCTGCCCGCGCGCGGCATCCCGTTCGGCCAGAAGCGATGCCACCTGCGCCTCGAAACTGGCGATCCGGCCCTGCGCATCGCTCAGCGCCCCTTGCGCCGTGGACAACTGCCCCGTCAGCGTGGCGATCATCGCGGATTGCCGCTCTCCTTCGGCCTGTGCCGCCGTCAGCGATGCGGTCAACTCCCCCACCTGCGTCTCCAGCCCCGCCGCCCGCTGCCGCTCCAGCCCCAGTTGATCGGCCAGTTGCGCGATCTGGTCGGTCAAACTGTCCAGCTCGTTCGATTGCGTGGTGATCGTGTCGCGCAGCACCACCTGCATCACGGTAAAGATGGTCAGCACGAACATCATCACCATCAACAGCGTGGTCACCGCATCCACAAACCCCGGCCAGATGATGGATGAATCGCGACGGGATCGCAGCGCCATGCCCTACCCCCGCCCGACTGTGCCGCGTGACAATTGCCGGATGGCGGCGGTCAGCGAGGCAATGTCACCCCGCAGATCAGCCAGCGATTCCTGCCGCCCGGCCGACATTTCCTCAAGGATCTTCAAAAGTTGCACGTCAATCGACCGCAGGCGCATCCGGCTTTCGGCATCCGCGCCCATCGCGCCTTCGCCATCCCCCGATACCGCCGCAATCAACCGCTCTTGCCCTTCGGCGATCCGCGCCAACGCAGCCGCTGTCGCCCCACTGCCGCCGCCTTCATCCCGCCGCTCGGCCAGTTTGGTGATTGCGCGGGCCAGATCGTCGATCTTGTCCTCGACCATCACCCGTGTGATGTCGGATTGGGTATAAAGCGATTGCAACGCATCCATCTGCGCCTGCACCTGATCCAGCACCGCCGCCATCGCCGCCGTATCGCCGCCATCGCCATCCCCAGATGACAGGCTGACGCGCGTGATCGACGACAGCCATTCCTCCAACTCACGGAAGAACCGGTTCTGCCCATGCCCGGCAAACAGTTCCAAAAGGCCAATCACCAACGACCCGGCCAACCCCAGAAGCGAGGATGAAAACGCCGTCCCCATGCCGCCCAACTGGCTTTCCAGCCCCGACATCAGCTTTTCAAACACCTCCAGCCCGGTTTCGCCGTCCTGTGGCGCAAGCGACCGGATGGTTTCCACCACCGCCGGAACCGTGGTCGCCAATCCATAAAACGTGCCCAAAAGACCAAGGAAAACCAGCAGGTTGCCTATATATCGGGTGATGTCCCGCGCCTCATCGATCCGGGTGGACACCGATTCCAAAATCGACCGCGACGACGAGGCCGAGATTTGCATCTTTGCCCCGCGCGACCGCAACAGGGATGCCAGCGGTGCCAAAAGGCGCGGTGGTTTGGTCGCGTCATGGCCGGGAACGTGGCGGACGAAATCCTCGATCCAACTCACCGACTGGATCAGGATCAGCACCTGCCAGAAACAGGTCAGCACCCCAAGCACGAACACCCCGGCGATAAAGCCGTTCAGCAGGATGTTGGCGCGGAAAATCCCCGCCACCTCATTGTGGATCAACCACGCCCCGCTGCCCACCAGAACCGTAACCAGCAGCATCAACACGATCTGCCGGATCGGCTGGCTAAAGGTTGGGGACGCCTCAACGCGTTGCTTTTCCATCCGCCCTGCCCGTGCCATGCCTGTTTCTTGCCTTCCGCTTACCATAACAGGCCGGAAGCCCCTGCCAAGCCAGCGCAGATCAGCGTTCTGTCATCTCGACGATCATCCGCACCCGTGCGGCCAGCCAATCCAGATCGGCATCCGCAATCCCCAGTTCCGCCAGATGCGCGGCGGTGGACCACAGGTAATCCCGGTTCGGCCCCCGTCCGCCCGTCGCATGGGCGATGATCTGCGCCTGTTCCTCCGGCGCCAACCCGCCGCAATACTGCACATGATCCGGGTCGATCACATAGGCCAACGCGCGCACATCCCGCCCATCGGCCAGCCGCAGGGTCAGCCATTCCTCGACATAGGCCGATGAAATCAACTCCCGCTCGCGCAGCGTGGCGATGGTGGCGTCTTCCGCCCCCGCCTCCACCCGAAACGCCACGCCATCGCAATGCGCGCCATCCGCCCGGTCCAGCGCCAGCACCAGACCCGGCACATCCACCGTGCCGCGATGATGGATCGACCGCATGCAAAAGGACCGATGCCACCCCCCCAACCGCGCCACCGCGCGCTCTGCCACCGCAAACCCCGGATGCCAGATCAGCGACCCATAGCCGAAGACCCATAACGCTTCTGTCATCCGCTGGCCCTCCCTTCACCCCCCCTGTAAACAGCAGGCCACAGGTGAAGGAAAGGGTTGAAGATGCGGGCTATTCTGGTCGTGGTTCTGGTTCTGGCCGGTCTTTGGGGTGGGTATTGGTTCGTGGGGTCGCGCGCGATGGAACAGGGCGCAAACGCCTGGTTCGCCGCGCAGCAGGGCCGCCCGTTGCTGGCCACACATCAGGGCATCGACGTGGCGGGTTTTCCCAACCGCTTTGACCTGACGGTGACGGAACCCCGCCTGACAGACACCCAGACCGGCACCACCTGGGCCGCGCCCTTTGCCCAGGTTTTCATGATGTCCTGGAAACCCTGGCACATCATCGCCACCCTGCCTCAGGAACAGACCGTTACCCTGCCCGGCCAAGACGTAACCCTCACCTCCACCCTCATCCAGGGCAGCGTCATCGTCATCCCCGGCACCGACCTGACGCTGGACCGCACCGCCATCGCGGGTGATGGCCTTGCGCTGTCCTCCTCCTCCGGGTGGGAGGTTTCGGCCACCTCGGCCCGTTTCGGCAGCCGCCGCGCCCCCGACCGCGCCCTTGCGCATGAGGTGGCGCTGGACCTGACCACCCTCACCCCCGATGCCCGCTTTCGCATGGCGCTGGCACAAGCGTCCGACCTGCCCGAACAGATCGACCTGATCCGCCTTGATACCGTTCTTGGCCTGTCGGCCCCGCTGGACCGCCACTCTGCCACCACCCGCCCGCAATTGACCGACATCACCCTGCGCGAAGGCCTGCTGCGTTGGGGGGATCTGGTGCTGTCCGCCACGGGCACCCTGACCCCCGCCGCCGATGGCACGACACAGGGCCGCATCGACATCCGCGTTGAAAACTGGCGGCAGCTTGTTCCGGTGCTGATCGCATCGGGGCTGGTGACGCAACAATCCGCGCAAACCCTGACCCGCGCGCTGGAACTTTACGCACAGCAAGGCAGCGATCCCACGGTTCTGACCGTTCCGCTCAGCTTTCAGCAGGGCTGGATGAACCTTGGCCCCCTGCCGCTTGGCCCCGCCCCACAAATCTTTTAGCGGCAATAGGCCCCGTTGCGGTGGCTTGCCGTATCGAAATGCAGGTGGTCTTCGTGATACCCGTCCGACCCCGGCCCCAACGTGGTGCCGAAAATCCCGCAGGCCGCGCGATAGGCCCGCCGCATCTGGCGGTTATAGTTCCCCTCGACCGACAATTCCTTGCCATCCGACAGGATGAACCCTGAAATGTCGATTGCCTTGCCGCGGCCGTGTTCGCTGATCTTTGCGCCACGCACGTTGTTTCGGGGGCGGCAGATGTAACTGGCGGCTACCCGCAACTCCACCACCTCTTGCCGGCCAAAGGCGGGGCGCAGCCCGTCATTGATCCAGGTCTTCAGGGCAGCCGCTGTGGTGCAGTCAATCGTTGCGGGCGTGGTCAGGCGGATGCCATCCACCTGCGTCACCCGCACCGGTTCTTCGATCCCGCAGCCCTGCACCTGTGACGTGATCCGCGCCAGTTCCTCGCCCCGGATCGCACGGTCGCCGCAGACGAATCCATCCGCTGGCGCATTCTGCTCGGCTCGTTCCCGCCGCTGGAACAAACCGCCAAACAGGCCGCCACGTCGTTCACGCTCGACCACCGGGGGCGGGTTCGCCGCCGCCGCCTCTGTCACCGGGGCCGCCCGGTTCAACCCGTCGGGGCGTGGCCGTGGCCGCAACATCGGGGCCGCTGTGGCAACCTGAACAGGCACCGCCACCGCCTCTGCAAGAAAAGGCCGCGGACGGGGCCGCACAGTCGTCATGGCCGTCGCTGTTCCAGCCGCCGGTCCAGTAAATGTGCCAATCGTTGTCGCGGTTGGGGCAACCGTCACAGGTGCCGCTTCACCGGGGCGTGGCAGGGGTCGGGGTGAGGTCGTCATCTCCTGTGCAATCGCCCCCCCAGCCATCAGGAAAGACCATGCACACAAAACCGCACCAACACCCACACGCATTCAGCCACCCTTTGGCGCAACCTGCGCCGCACGTCCAAAATCCGGGGCCGCCGTATCCTGCCCCGCTTCGATGATCCCGCGCCGGATGGCACGTGTCCGGGTGAAATAGGCATGCAGATGGTCGCCATCCCCCAGGCGGATTGCCCGTTGCAGGGCAAACAATTCTTCCGTGAACCGGCCCAGAATATCCAACGTCGCTTCCTTGTTGGTCAGAAACACGTCACGCCACATCGTCGGGTCCGACGCTGCAATCCGGGTGAAATCCCGAAACCCTGCCGCCGAATAGTTGATCACTTCACTATCCGTCACCCGCCGCAAATCATCAGCCACGCCCACCATCGTATAGGCAATCAGGTGCGGGGTGTGAGAGGTTACTGCCAGCACAAGGTCGTGATGGGCGGCATCCATCTCATCAACCTTTGCCCCCATCCCCTCGCACAGCGCGCGCAACCGCGCCACCGCGCCTGCATCGGCACCTTCCGGCGTCAACAGCCACCAGCGGTTTTCAAACAACGTGGCAAATCCTGACCGTGGCCCGGAATGTTCCGTCCCGGCAATCGGATGGCCCGCGATGAAATGCACGCCCTCTGGCATATGCGGGGCCACGGCGGCAATCACCGCCTGCTTCACAGACCCCACATCCGTCACCGTGGCGCCGGGTGCCAGATGCGGCCCGATCTCGGCGGCAATCGCGCCCATCGCGCCCACCGGCACCGCCAGCACCACCAGATCGGCCCCCACCACGGCCTCGGCCGCCGTTTCCGTCACCCGGTCGCAAAACCCGATCTCCAGCGCCGCCGCGCGGGTTTCCGCACTGCGCGCATATCCCACAATCTCGCCCGCCAGCCCCTTTGCCTTCATCGCATGCGCCATCGACGACGCGATCAGCCCCAGCCCGATCAACGCCACCCGGTCATAGGTCGGCGCCGCCGTCATCACCGCATCCCCTTGAATTGCGCCACGGCATGGGCAACCCGGCGGCACGACGATTCATCGCCCACCGTGATCCGCAGGCAATGCGGCAGCTTGTATCCCGCCACCCGCCGCACGATCAGCCCCTGCTGCTGCAAGAAGGCATCACAGGCAATCGCCTCATCCTCGGACGCGAACCGCGCCAGCACGAAATTCGCCATCGACGTATCAGAAGGCACGCCCAGCTCGGCCAGCGCCTCTGACAGCCAATGCCGCATCCGTGCATTTTCCGCCCGGCACCGGTTGACGAAGTCCTGATCCCGCACCGCCGCTTCGGCGGCCTCCAACTGGGTGGACGACAGGTTGAACGGCCCGCGCACCCGGTTCAGCACATCAATAATCGCCTTCGGCCCATAGCCCCAACCGATCCGCAGCCCACCCAGACCGTAAATCTTGGAAAAGGTCCGCGTCATCACGACGTTGCTGCGCGCCTCAAGAATCGCCAGCCCGCCATCATAGCCTTCGACATATTCCGCATACGCCCCGTCCAGCACCAGAATGGCCTGCTGCGGTATCGCATCGGCCAGCCGCTCGATCTCGGCCAGCGAAATCATCGTGCCTGTCGGGTTGTTCGGGTTGGCGATGAACACCAGCTTTGTCCGCCGATTGCAGGCGGCCAGAATCGCGTCGACATCCGTCGTCCGCTCACGCTCTGCCACCTCAACCGGCGTCGCCCCCACGGCCAAAGTGCTGATGCGATACATCAGGAACCCGTGTTCCGTGAAAACCACCTCATCCTTCGGGCCGGCATAGGCCTGGCACAAAAAGGTGATGATCTCATCCGATCCCACGCCACAGATCACACGGCTGGCATCCAGCCCATGCACATCTGCAATCGCCTCACGCAAACTCGCATGATCGGTCGAAGGATAGCGGTGCAACGTATGGACCGACCGCTGAAACGCCTCTTTCGCCCGGTCAGACGGGCCGAACGGATTTTCGTTCGACGACAGCTTGACCACATTGGTCATGCCCGCAACATTCGCCTTGCCGCCCTCATACAGGGCGATGTCAAGGATGCCGGGCTGTGGGCGGATGGCGTCGGTCATGTCTGCAATGTTCCCCTCGTGCTGCGGGGTTCTAGCGACCGCCGCGCGGCATTGCCAGCCGGATAATTGCCGCGGCCCACACCCGCAGCCGTCACTTTGCAGCCGTCACTTTGCAGATCGCGCCTGCAACCAGTCCATCAGGGCCAGCAGCACCCCTGACAATACAAAGGTCATATGAATCACCGTCAACCACAGCAATGTGCGGTCATCCATCGCGGGCGTCGCCGGATCACCGATTTCCATGAACCGCTTCAGCAGATGAATGCCCGATATCGCCACGATGGACGCGATCAGCTTCATCTTCAGGCCGCCGAAATCCACCTTGCCCATCCAACCCGGACGGTCGGCCCCGGCATCGAAATCGAACTTCGACACGAAACTCTCATACCCCGAAAACATCACGATCAGCAGCAGGTTCGCCGCCAGTGTCAGATCAATCAAGGTCAGCGCCACAAGGATCACCGATTCCGCCGACAGCGTCATCATTTGCGGCACGTAATAGGCCAGCTCGCGGAAAAAGATCACCACCAGCATCAGCAGCGCAATCACCAGCCCCGCATACATCGGCGCCAGCAACCAGCGCGACGCAAAAAGTCCGCGTTCAAACAGATCTTCAACGTGCTGTTTCTTTTCCATGCCCGGCAAACTGCAACATCCCTATACAAAAGCAAGAGGCCCGCATCGCTGCGGGCCCCGGAATTCCAGCATCTGATGCGGAAATCAGTTCTTGGCGTAGTATTCGACAACCAGGTTCGGTTCCATCTGCACCGGATAGGGCACATCGCCCAGGCCCGGTGTGCGGACGAACTTCACCGTCATCTTGGAATGGTCGACTTCCAGGTAATCCGGCACGTCCCGCTCGGTCAGTGCGACAGCTTCCAGAACCAGCGCCATCTGCTTGGACTTCTGGCGAACTTCGATCAGGTCGCCTTCCTTCACGCGATAGGACGCAATGTTCACACGCTGGCCGTTCACGGTCACGTGGCCGTGGTTCACGAACTGGCGCGCTGCGAAAATCGTCGGCACCAGTTTGCCGCGATAAACCACCGCATCCAGACGGCGCTCCAGCAGGCCGATCAGCATTTCGCCGGTGTCACCCTTCACGCGCTCCGCTTCGCCATAGATCTTACGGAACTGCTTTTCGGTCAGGTCACCATAGTAACCCTTCAGCTTTTGCTTGGCGCGCAGCTGCGTGCCAAAGTCCGACAGCTTGTTCTTGCGGCGCTGGCCGTGCTGGCCGGGGCCATATTCACGCTTGTTCACCGGGGATTTCGGACGGCCCCAGATGTTTTCGCCCATCCGGCGGTCAATTTTATACTTGGCAGAGGTGCGTTTGGTCACCGCTGATCTCCTTCTTTAGACATGAAGGGCGTTGTCCTTTGGTCTTGCGACCCGACAGGCATCCCCTTGCGGGGGCCACCAACACCAATGAAAACCCCGGCCTTTCAGCCGGGCCGACCTTTCGGTCAAGATGCGGGCTTATACAGCCAGACTTCCCAGAGTCAACAGCCCGTCAACAGCCCGTCACACCACCCGTCACGCGGCCATATCATGCCGCAGCAGGGCCGCCTCGCTGGCCGAAAGATTGCGGCGCGCGTAATCGCCATAGCTGTCGGGGTTCACCGCCACCTCCGGCATCACCGCCATCAACACCTCGCGTTGCCCCGGATCGATCATCTCCAATGCGGTGTTTGACGGATGAAAACTCTCCGTCTCCACGCCATTGGCAAAGACGATGTTGTGCCGCTCCAGCAGGATGTGAATATAGGTCACCTCGCGCAGCGCCAGATCGACCGTGATGCTGAAATCGTTCAGCAGATCCTCGGCCCGCACCAACACCTCGTTCATGCCAAACAGCGCCTGCGCCGACGGACCTTTCACCAGCATCCGATGCGCCGGCGATACGATCAGATCCGGCTCTGGCCGATCATCGCCAAACGCCCCGGCACGAAACCGGATCGGCCGCAGATGCGGCATGGCATACAGCCGCGCGCCCGACATGCGGCGGCTTCCGGTCCACAGCACCTCTTGCGGGCCGTCATCCTTTGTCAGAACCCGGTCGCCCTGCCGCAGCGTCTGTATCAGCTTTGGCCCATCGGGCGTTGCGATCCGCGTGCCGGGGGTGAAACAGATCACCCCGCCACCTTCACGCCCGCCTGCCGCCACACGCGCCCGGTCGATGGATGTGCGCACCACCCACAGGTCACGATTGGCGGGCGGCACCTCGCCCAGCATCATCACCAGCCGCGCGCCGCTATCTGGCACCGGGATCAACGTCAGCGCAAAGCTCTGCACCCCGTCGGTAACGATGAACCCCTGATCCGGCAGGTCATCCTCGGCCTCTGCCGTATCTGTCTCCGGCACATCCGCCTTGCTTACCGCCGAACCAATCAAACGGCGCACCATGCGCGCCGCACGTTTCCGCATTTCCGCCTGACCCTGGGCCTGTTCCAGAAGCAGCGTGTCCGAAGTGCCGTCAACCCGCACCACATCCCCGGTCCAGCGCCATGTGGCACCAACCGAAAGAAGGTCCAGCGACGCCTCTTTCACCCCGTCAACTTCTGTCTGCGCCCAAGATATGACGAACGTGCCACGAAAGCCCGTTATCATTGCCTGTCTGCCTGCTCGTTTTTTCTTTTTCTAAGTCAAAGCTAACACTTGGCCGATGCCGTGGCTATGGCATCTGCGCAACATCAGCAAATTCGCATAGCTCAGAACTGCAACCGCAGATTGATGGACCCCAGCACCTGATCATCGGGCTGTTCCTCAAACTCCTTGCCCAGCCAGGTCACGCCATAGAACACCTCGCTCTGCGCGCCCTGCCAATGCATCCCGGCGCGCAACCGCTTGCGTGTATCGCTGGGGGTAATCGCATCGGATGCCACAAAATATTCGCTATCATACACCTCGGCGATATCGCCACCCAACATCACGCTGATCCCCTGCACCTGATCGCCCCGCACGGCGCGATAGCGTTGGCCGGTCGCGCCGTCGCGCAGCATCAGCGCGTCGCTGGCAAAACTGCCAAAGGTGAAATCGCCCCCCACCCGCAACAGGGTTTCAACCCCGGCCTGCGCCTCGACAAACGGTCTGAAATGCCCGGCACCGCCCAGCTTCAATGTCCGGCCGAATTCCACCGTTGCCGTCAGAAACACCTCATCGGCGATCTGCCCGCCAAAGATCGTGGGCGTCGGCAATCCCAGCAGGTCATGCAGATCACCATGCAGTGAACTTATCCCGGTCTGCGGCCCCACAATCACCGCGTCCAGACCAAGGCTCGTTTCCACGCCTGCATTTTCAAAATGGGTATGCATCCCCAACGACAGCGCGCCGACATAGCGGCGGTCCAACGGATTTGCCGCCACCAGATCGGCGGGAGAGATGGTTTCCAGCCGCAGCCGGAATTCCAGAATCTCTCCGGGCCGCCCCGGCAATTCGCCAGTCCAGCTTGGCCCCCGCACCCGGCTCAGGACATAAGACCCCGTCCGCCAGCGATCCTTGCCATCGCCGATGGCGTCATTCGTCAGCAACCGGCCCCAGCCCAGGGTCACACGCTCCTGCGCGGCAACCGGGGCAGCGACCAGCGCGGCAAGGACAAAAACAAAAGCGGAAACCGCCAATGGGGGCCTGTGCATAATCTTGTTCCAATCATCAGCCCCCCCAGGCCATGGCAGAGGTTAACTTTTCTAAATCTGAAATTCTAGTGCCGGACGGCAACACTTCCCGCCACAATGAAAAATTGCCGCCATGGCGCGAAACGCCGTTCCCGACACGGGATTTCCCCATGAAAACAAAAAGTCTGCCTGACGAAACGCGCAGTTTTCAAAATCGGCTTGATGAATTCGTCATGTCAAAATGACAAACCTGTCCCGTTCATCAGTTTGCGACAGCTTTCGTCACCTGTCGGCTTTTCGGGCTAAAAAATCTTGGTAGATGTCCGTCGATCGCCGCCAGCACGTGTAGTTGGTGACCTAAGTATGTATCCTGATGTGCCTGCAGCACATGACGGTTATGTTCGCTGGCGGTGATCAATTCCCACCCTTCGCCTTTTTCCGCAGCAGCGCAAAGCCCGCTGCAACTGGTGCCACGACCATTGCCACAGGCCAGATTGCCGCGCCAGGCGCGATCACCACGCAGATCACCATCGCGGCAAACGCCATCCCGGCCACCACCGCCCGCGCATTTCCCCACAGGATCGGCACCGCGTTCACCACCGCGGCCAGCGCCACGAGCGTGCGCAAATCCGCCGCCGCCGGGTCCAGCCAGCGAAACACCAGCGCAAAGGCTATTCCCGTTCCAATAATCAGCGCCACCCCGTGCAGCCCCTTCCGCCCCTCCCCCCAGGGCAGCCCGCGCCGCAACATCGGCAGCGCCACCAGCAAGGCCGCCACCGCCCACAGAATCCAATTGCCCAGCGCGCCCGCCACCGCACCTCCAGCCCCGACTTGCGCCCGATTGACCGCCGCGAAGGCGAACATGAACAAAATCACCCGCAGCGCCCGCACCAACCCCGCCACCCGGCTGGGCGATGGTCCCTCCACCGCGCCCCGCAACAGCATCAGCGCCCCCAGCATCAGGATCAGCGCATCCCAATCCGCCCCCGGATAGGCCCGGACCGACAGTCCAATCCCCACCCCCATGCAGGCAATCCCGAACACCCACGCCCAATCCGACTGCCGCATCGCCATCAGACGAACCATCGCCGCGCCCCCTTGGCCATCAGCACGCTTAGAACGATGCGCACCACATGATGCACCGTTACATAGACCACGCTCATTTGCAGGCTCAGCGCGATCAGACTCATTTCCGCCAGCCCGCCGGGCGCAAAGGCCAGGAACGCCGCCGTGATCGGCTGCCCCACCTGCGGCCCCAACGCCCAGGCAAAGCCAAAGGCAATCGTCAGCGCCACCACCGCATTCACCACCGACAGTCGCGCCGCCCGGATCAGCATCGCCCGCTCGATCCCCGCAAACCGCGCCCCCAGACCGCAGCCCACCACCACCTGCGTGGCCCCCACCAGCCAGGCAGGCGGCACCCCATGCACCAGCCCCGCCGCATGGGCGACGGCGGAAAACAGCACCGGCCCCGTCATGATGGCCGCAGGCAGGCGCAGCATCTTGCCCACCCAAACGCCCAACACCCCCGCCGCCAGCAGCACCGCCACCTCATAGGCCGTCAGAACCACCGCCGCCGCAGGCAGCTCGGCCCCGCTGGCCGATCCCACCGATACCCCCGTCAGAAAACCAAAGATCAACGGCACCGACACGATGGTCAGGATCAGCCGCAGGAATTGCAGCACCGTCATCAGCCGGACATCGCCCCCGGCCTCTTCCCCCATCTGCACCGTTTCAATCAGCCCGCCGGGCACTGCGCCGAAGAAACTCTCCAACCGGGGCAGGCCGCCGCGCGTATAGATGAAATAGGCCGTCGCATGGGTCACCGGCAAAAAGATCAGCAGCGCCAGAAGCGACGGCCACCAGACCGCCGCCTCGGCCACCACTTCGGGCGTAAAGGCACCACCGATCGACACGCCGATCACCGGCACAAAGGCCGACCGCAGCGTCATCGGCAACATCACCCTGCGCCCCAAAGGCCGCCACCCCGCCGCCGCGACCACCGCCGTCACCACGAGTGACCCCAACAGCAGCGCCAGCGGCAACCCGATCCACAGCGCCGCCATCCCGCCCGCCGCCCCAAGGGTCAGCGTCATCAGCAGCGCCGGATAATCCACGGCTTTCAGTCTGGAAATGTATTCGCGCATCGCCCGCCGTTCCTGCCGTGCGTCGCGCCGGGATGCAACCCTGTCAGCGCAGGCAGCCTACCAATGCGGCGGCGGCACATTCGCGGCCGGCCCGTCGCCGGCCATCGCCTCACGCTCGGCCTCGCGCTCCACCAGCATCCGCACCAGCCGCGTCAGCCGGTCAATCTCGGTCGCCTGCGCCGCCACGATGTCGGACAGGTCATCCACCGTCCGCATCAGATGCGCCACCTTTTCTTCCAGCGCCTCATGCCCCGCCATTCCGCCCTCCGCCGCTTGCCGCCCCTGCGCCCTTCCGATACACGGACCCCGACAAAAAGCGAAGGTCCGACCATGCCACAGGACAAATCCACCGCGCCGAAAACCCACCGCCCCCGCGCCGAAACCCCCAAAGGGTTCCGCGACTATTTCGGTGCCGAGGTTACCGAACGCAAGGCGATGCTCGACAAGGTGGCCGAGGTCTATCATCGCTACGGCTTTGACCCGCTGGAAACCAGCGCGGTTGAAACGGTCGAGGCTTTGGGAAAATTCCTGCCCGATGTCGATCGCCCGAATGAAGGTGTGTTCGCCTGGCAAGAGGATGATCAGGACTGGCTCGCCCTGCGTTATGACCTGACCGCCCCCTTGGCCCGCGTCGCCGCCCAATACCGCAATGACCTGCCCTCGCCCTATCGCCGCTATGCAATGGGTCCGGTCTGGCGCAACGAAAAGCCGGGGCCGGGCCGCTTTCGCCAATTCTACCAATGCGATGCCGATACCGTGGGCGCACCCTCTGTGGCGGCAGATGCCGAAATTTGCGCCATGCTGTCGGACGCCCTTGAAACCGTCGGCATCCCGCGCGGCGACTATGTGGTGCGCGTGAACAACCGCAAGGTTCTGAACGGCGTGATGGAGGTGGCGGGCGTCCTCGACCCGTCCGATCCCGACCGCTTCAGCCCCGAACGCGGCATCGTCCTGCGTGCCATCGACAAGATCGACCGTCTGGGTGACGCAGGCGTCCGCGCCCTGCTGGGCGAAGGCCGCAAGGACGAGTCTGGCGATTTCACCAAAGGCGCGGGGCTAGGCGCCGAACAGGCCGAGGTTGTCATGGCCTTCATGGCCGCCCGCCGCGCCACAGGGGCGGAAACCACCGCCCGCCTGCGCGAACTCGTCGGCCCCTCAACCATCGGCACCGAAGGCGTGGACGAGTTGGAAACCATCGCCGACCTGCTCGATCGCCAAGGCTACGGCCCCGACCGCATCCTCATCGACCCCGGCGTCGTGCGCGGCCTTGGCTATTACACCGGCCCCGTATTCGAGGCCGAACTGACCTTTGAAATCCTCGACGAAAAAGGCCGCAAGCGCAGCTTTGGCTCTGTCGCGGGCGGCGGGCGCTATGATGACCTTGTGAAACGCTTCACCGGCCAATCCGTCCCCGCCACCGGCGTCTCCATCGGCGTGGACCGCCTCCTTGCCGCCTTGCAAGCCAAGGGCCGCAGCACCGCCAACACCACCGGCCCCGTCGTCGTCACCGTGATGGACCGCGACCGCATGGCCGATTACATGGCGATGGTGGCCGACCTGCGCAACGCGGGCATCCGGGCCGAGGTATACCTCGGCAACCCAAAAAACTTCGGCAACCAACTCAAATACGCCGACAAACGCCAATCCCCCATCGCCGTGATCCAGGGCGGGAATGAGGCCGACAAAGGCACCGTCATCCTCAAAGACCTCATCCTCGGCGCACAGATCGCCCAGAATGCGACGTTGGAGGAATGGAAGGATCGCCCCGCCCAGGTCGAAATCCCCCGCGCCGATCTGGTGGCGCAGGTCCGCAAGATGCTGGCCCCATGACCAATAAGGCCGCCATCCGCCAAGAGGCCGAAACCCTGTTCGCCGCCTTCCGCCATGCGGGCGCGCAACCGGTCGAGGCGGACATCCTGCAACCATCGGAAACGCTGCTGGACCTTTACGGCGAAGACATCCGCGCCCGCGCCTATGTGACCGCCGATCCCCTGCGCGGCGAAATGATGCTGCGCCCCGATTTCACCCTGCCCGTGGTGCAGGCCCATATGGCCCACGGCGCAGACCCCGCCCGCTACTGCTATATGGGCGAGGTGTTCCGCAAACAGGATACCCCCGGCCCCCGCGCCAGCGAATACCTGCAAGTGGGCTTTGAACTCTTTGACCGCGCCGCGCCCGAACAGGCCGATGCGCAGGTCTTTGCGCTGTTCTCCCGCCTGCTTGCACCACTCTCCTTGCGCGCCGCCACAGGTGACATCGGCATCCTGATGGCCGCCGTGCGCGGCCTCTCTACCTCTGACCGGCGCAAGGCGGCGCTCCTGCGCCACATCTGGCGCCCCAACCGCTTTCGCGCCCTGCTCGACCGCTTCTCCGGCCGCGCGCCCCTGCCCGCTGCCCGCGCCGCCCTGCTGGAACACCTGCAACAAGACACGCCCGAGGCGCTGATCACCGCCGCAGGCACCCATGTCGGCCTGCGCAGCCCCGCCGACATCGCCGCCCGCGCCCGCGCCCTGATCGACGACGCCGCCACCGCCCCCATCGCGGCACCGGAAGCCGCCCTTCTCTACGACCTCCTGTCGCTTCAGGCCCCCGCCCGCGCCGCACTGGGCCACCTGCGCGGCATCACCCCCATGCTGCCCGCCATCGCCCCGGCGGTGAACCGTTTCGCCACCCGGCTTGACGCGCTGGACGCGCTGGGAATCGACACGGCCACCCTGCCGTTCGAGGCCAGTCATGGCCGCACCTCCCTTGAATATTACGACGGCTTCGTCTTTTCGTTCCACGCCGCCGACCCCGCCCTTCCCCCCGTCGCCTCCGGTGGCCGCTACGACGCGCTGACCGCCGTGCTGGGCCAGGGCCGGTCCATCCCCGCCGTGGGCGGCGTCATCCGCCCCGGCCTCGTCGCCCGTCTGAAAGGGGTGATCTGATGCTGAAGATCGGCGTCCCCTCCAAAGGCCGGCTGATGGAGAAAACCTTTGACTGGTTCGGCAGCCGTGGCATCACCATGCGCCAGACCGGGAATGACCGCGAATATTCCGGCGCGGTCGAAGGCATCGACGGCATCGAACTCGTCCTCCTCTCCGCCGGTGAAATCCCGCGCGAGCTTTCCGCAGGCCGCATCCACCTCGGCGTCACCGGGTCCGACCTTGTGCGCGACAAGCTGGCCGATTGGCCCGCGCAGGTGACCGAACTGTCCCCCCTGGGCTTTGGTCATGCCGACCTGATCATCGCCGTCCCCGTCACCTGGATCGACGTCGACACGCTGGATGACCTGGACGCCGCCGCCGCCGCCTTCCGCGCCGCGCATGGCCACCGCCTGCGCATCGCCACCAAATATCACCGCCTCGTGCGCGATTTCCTCACCCGTCACGGCGTGGCGGATTACCAGCTTGTCGACAGTCAGGGCGCCACCGAAGGCACCGTCAAGAACCTCACGGCCGAGGCGATTGCCGACATCACCTCGACCGGTGAAACCCTGCGCGCGAACCACCTCAAGGTGCTGTCCGACGCGCTGATCCACCAATCACAGGCGATGCTCTACCTCGCCCGCAGCGCCGACTGGTCACAACAAACCCGCGACACGCTGGCCGCCCTGACCACCCGCCTCGGATTGCCCGCCCCTACGCCCTGACGCGACACCTTGACGCCCCATCCCCGGCGCTACCTCCCTTTTCGGTTAACAAAAGGGAAACCCCACATGTATCTTCGCGCCAGCCTCGCCTCCCTCTTCCTCGCCGTCCCCGCCTTCGCCTTTGCCCAGGATCTCGCCACTGGCGACGCCATCAAGGCCGCCATCGCCGACAAGACGGTCCAAGGCTCGATGGTCGAATCCGGCGCCTACACCGAATTCTATGCCGCCGACGGCACCATCCGGGGTGACGGCTATACCGGCACCTGGGCGGTCGAGGCGGATCAGATGTGCTTCAACTATGGCGAAGGGGCGAACTGCTGGTCCGTCCGTCTGGATGGGGAAACCGTCACCTGGGTGAAAGACGGCAAGGATGACGGCACCGGAACCCTGATCCCCGGCAACGTCAACAACTACTGACCCCCGATCAAAGCCAAGATTTTCTGATCAATCGCATCAGAACAGTCATGGTTAACGCGCGCAGCGGATGGTTAATCGGCCCGAACACCACCGTTCGCTGCGTGCAGACACTTTGCTGCACTGCCGTGCTGCACAGGTTGCTGCCACCGATAGGGCGATGGTTAACGCCGTTTTCCGGTATCCTTAACGCGCGGGCGTTAACCTTAACGCAGCCCGATCTCCGCCAGCGCCTGCGCCAGTTCGGGCGGCAGCGCCTCTTCCCGTGCCCGCCCCTTGGGCAGGTCGCGCGGGCTCTCCGCCGGGTCCAGATAGCGCCATCCCTGAAAGGGTCGCCTTTGCGCCGCCTCGGTGCGGATCACCTCGGCATCCAGCACCAGCGCACAGCGTAAAATCCCGTCTGCGCCTTCCACTTTCTCAAGCGCCACAATACGTTGCCGCGCCAGAATGACGCCCTTGATCACCCAATAGAGCGACCCGCCCGCCAGCACCTCTGCCTCGCGCTTGGGCCACATCCGCGTCACATGCACCGCCCGCCCCGCAGGCCAGCGATGCCGCTGGCTTTCCTGCCAATCGGTCAGATCCTCGACACTGTCCGCGCCAACGCAAAGCTTCAGAATGTTAATGTGCGCCACGATTCCCCCGAACCAACCCGTGCCAACAGTAGGCCGATAGAAAGCCTCCGCAAGAGTTTGACCGCACAGCCCAATGCGCCTATCTTGTGCTTTCCGCAAAAATGACCGCAAAACCAAGGAAAATCGCATGTCCCGATTCGCTGCCCCCATCGCCGAGCAGATCTGGGACATGAAGTATCGCCTTAAGGAAGCGGACGGCACCCCGATCGACGGCTCGATCGAAGACACATGGCGCCGCATCGCCCGCGCCTTGGCCGAGGTGGAAGCCGATCCCGCCCATTGGGAAGGCGAATTTTACAAAGCGTTGGAGGATTTCAAATTCCTCCCCGCAGGCCGCATCACCGCAGGCGCGGGCACCGGGCGCAGCGTCACCCTGTTCAACTGCTTTGTCATGGGCACCATCCCCGACAACATGGGCGGCATCTTTGACGGGCTGAAAGAAGCGGCCCTCACCATGCAGCAAGGCGGCGGAATCGGCTATGATTTCAGCACCATCCGCCCCCGCGGGGCCGAGGTGAAGGGCGTCGCCGCCGATGCCTCCGGCCCGCTGTCCTTCATGGATGTCTGGGATGCGATGTGCCGCACCATCATGTCGGCCGGCAGCCGCCGGGGCGCGATGATGGCCACCATGCGCTGCGACCACCCCGATATCGAACAATTCATCGAGGCGAAGAAAGACCCCGCCCGTTTACGCATGTTCAACCTTTCCGTGCTAATCACCGATCCCTTCATGGCGGCGGTCAAGGCCGATGGTCCATGGGAACTCGTGTTCGACGGCAAGGTCTACAAAACCCTTCAGGCGCGCGATCTGTGGAACCGGATCATGCGCAATACCTTCGATTTCGCCGAACCCGGCGTCATCTTCATCGACCGCATCAATGCGATGAACAACCTCGCCTATTGCGAAACCATCGCCGCCACCAACCCGTGTGGTGAACAGCCCCTGCCGCCCTATGGCGCGTGCCTCCTTGGCTCGATCAACCTCGCCAAACTGGTTAACGGCGCGTTTACCAAAGACGCCGCCCTCGACCTGCCCGCGCTCGATCACCTCGTCCGCACCGCCGTGCGGATGATGGATAACGTCGTAGATGCCAGCCGCTTCCCCCTGCCGCAACAGGCCGCCGAGGCGCAGGCAAAGCGCCGCATCGGCCTTGGCGTCACCGGGCTGGCGGATGCGCTTCTGATGGTTGGGTTGCGCTATGGCTCTGAAAAGGCGGCGGAAATCACCGATGCCTGGATGCAGGCCATCGCCCGCGCCGCCTATCTGGCCTCTGCCGATCTGGCGGCGGAAAAGGGCGCATTCCCCTTGTTCGACGCCGACAAATTCCTCGCCTCCGGCGCGCTGGCCCATATGCCGGATGACGTGAAAACCGCCATCCGCGCCAAGGGCATCCGCAACGCGCTCCTCACCTCCATCGCCCCAACCGGCACCATAAGCCTTTATGCGGGCAACGTTTCTTCGGGCATCGAACCCGTTTTCGCCTATGCCTACACCCGCAAGGTGCTGCAAAAAGACGGCTCGCGCACGGAAGAAGAGGTCGTCGATTACGCCGTCCGCCTCTGGCGCGATATGCATGGCGACGCCCCCCTGCCCGACTACTTTGTCAACGCCCAAACCCTGCCGCCTCTGGACCACGTCCGCATGCAGGCGGCGGCGCAGAAATGGGTGGATTCGTCTATCTCGAAGACCATCAACTGCCCGGAAGATATCAGCTTTCAGGATTTTCAGGATGTCTACATGGCCGCCTGGGACCAAGGCTGCAAAGGCTGCACCACCTACCGCCCCAATGACGTGACAGGCTCTGTCCTGACGGTTTCCGAGTCGTCTGAGAAAACCCCGTCCGAGGCCCCCGCCACCGCACATGCCGCCCAAGACGGGGCCGAAGTGGTCTATCTCTCCGAACCGCTCGACCGCCCCGCCGCGCTGGAAGGCGCGACCTACAAACTGAAATGGCCGGGCAGCGAACACGCTCTCTACATCACCATCAACGACATCATCATCGCCGGCCACCGCCGCCCGTTCGAAGTGTTCATCAACTCCAAGAACATGGAACACTTCGCCTGGACCGTCGCCCTGACCCGCATGATCAGCGCCGTCTTCCGGCGCGGCGGCGACATCTCTTTCGTGGTCGAGGAACTGAAAGCCGTCTTCGACCCGCGCGGCGGTGCCTGGATGGAGGGACGCTATATCCCCTCCATCCTCGCCGCCATCGGCGGCGTGATCGAACGCCACCTGATCGACATCGGCTTTATCGAAGGAGAAGGCCTGGGCCTGAAATCCGACCCGCAGGCACAGGTGGTGGCCCTCGGCACCCCGCGCGGAAAATCCTGTTCGTCCTGCGGCAGTTTTGAAATGCGGATGGTCGAAGGCTGCATGACCTGCGCTTCTTGTGGCTACTCCAAATGCGGATGACGGACTGATCGGCAAGGTAAACTTGCCGATTGCCCGCCGAACTTGGTTTTCCTTGGCCCCTATTGCGGGCATGCTTGTCACGACAGACTCACGCGTCGTGAAAGGAATGCCCGATGCAGAATGGCGGCCAGCTTCTGGTGCAATCGCTTGTAGCCCTTGGCGCAACCCGCGCCTTTGGCGTGCCGGGGGAAAGCTACCTTGCCGTTCTGGATGCCCTGCATGACACGGGCGGACAGCTTGATTTCACCCTTTGCCGCAACGAAGGCGGCGCCGCCTTCATGGCCGCCGCCTGGGGCAAGCTGACCGGCAGCCCCGGCATCTGCATGGTCACGCGTGGGCCCGGGGTGACGAATGCGTCCATCGGTATCCACACCGCGATGCAGGATTCCGCGCCCATGATCATCTTCGTGGGCCAAGTCGGAACCGACCTTCAGGGGCGCGAGGCGTTTCAGGAAATCGACTACCGCGCCGTCTTTGGCACCATGGCGAAATGGGCCGTGGAAATTACCCATGTCGACCGGATTCCCGAAATCCTTTCAAGGGCATGGATGACCGCGCTGTCTGGTCGTCCCGGCCCCGTGGTCATCGCATTGCCCGAAGATATGCTGACCACCCTCACCGCCACGCCGCCGCTGACCCATGCCGCCACGATCCGCGAACCTAGCCCTGATGCCGCCACCATGACGGATACGCTGGCCCTGCTGCGGGCCGCGCAGCGCCCCCTGATCCTGCTGGGCGGCTGCAACTGGACCGATGCCGGACGGCAGGCGATGCAGGCCTTTGCCGAGGCGTCGGATATTCCCGTGCTGGCCGCCTTCCGGTTTCAAGACCGGTTCGACAACCACTCCCCTGTCTATGCAGGCGAAGCCGGGGTCGGCATGCCACCCCATGTGCGAAAACTGATCCTTGAGGCGGATACGATCCTTGCCCTGAACATCCGCTTTGGCGAGATGACGACAGATGCCTATACCCTGCTAGACGTGCCGGTTCCCAAGCAACGGCTGATCCACATCCACCCGTCGGACCGCGAGATTGGCAAGATCTATCAACCCACGCTTGGCATTCAGGCGGGGCCGAATGCTTTTGCCGCGGCGCTGCGACCCATCTCCGGGCCTTGGGGCACATGGCGCGAAAACGCCCGTGCGGGTTATGAGGCCAGCTTTGATGCCCCCGCCCAACCCTCGCCCGTTGATATGGTCGCCGTCACCGCGCATCTGCGCGAAGTGCTGCCGGATGACGTGATCCTGACAAATGGCGCGGGCAATTTCACCGTCTGGCCCAACAAGTTCTTCAAGTTCGGCCCCAAGGCGCGCCTTCTGGCGCCGCAATCGGGCGCAATGGGCTATGGCCTGCCCGCCGCCATCGCGGCCAAGGTGGCGCACCCGGATCGCACAGTGGTTTGCTTTGCGGGTGACGGCGATTTTCAGATGAATTGCCCGGAACTTGGCACGGCCATGCAGGCGGGCGCGCAGCCCATCGTGTTGATCCTGAACAACGGCACCTATGGCACCATCCGCGCGCATCAGGAACGCAACTACCCCGCCCGCGTGTCGGCCACTGATCTGGTCAACCCGGATTTCAGCGCGCTTGCCCGTGCCTATGGCTTTCACGCCGAACGGGTGGATACCACCGCCGACTTCCCCGCCGCTTTTGCCCGCGCGCTGGCGTCGAAAACCGGGGCGGTGCTGGATCTGAACATTTCGGCCGAGGCGATCACCCCACGTCTGACCCTGTCGCAGATGCGCGCCAACGCCCTTGCGGCAAAGGAAAAACCGTAATGCCCGCTGATCCCGCACGCCCCCCGGTTCGCCTTGGCGCCGATATTGGCGGCACCTTTACCGATATTGTTCTTGAGGTGGGCGACAGGCTCTATTCCACCAAGATCCTGACCGATTACACCGCCCCCGAACAACCCATTCTTGACGGCATCACCCTGTTGCTGGCTGAGGCGGGCCTGTCCCCCGCCGATCTGGATATCGTCATCCACGGCACCACGCTGGCCACCAATGCCCTGATAGAACGGCGCGGCGCGCGCACCGCCTTTGTCACCACCGAAGGCTTCCGTGATGTGGTCGAGATGCGGACCGAAAACCGCTTTGATCAATACGATCTGAACCTACGCCTTCCCCTGCCCCTTGTCCCGCGCGAAGATCGCTTTCCCGTCGCAGGTCGCATCGGGGCCGAAGGGCAGGAACTGGCCCCGTTGGACGAGGCCGCGCTTGAGGCGCTGGCCGACCATATCGCCAAGGGCGATTATGGCGCTGTCGCCATCGGGTTCATCCATTCCTACATGAATCCCGCCCATGAACGCCGCGCGCGCGATATCATCGCGGCGCGGGTTGATCTTCCCATCTCCATCTCTGCCGAAGTCTCGCCGCAGATGCGGGAATTTGAACGCTTCAACACCGTCTGCGCCAATGCCTATGTCCGCCCGCAGATGGCTGATTACCTGAAACGCCTGCAAATCCGGCTGGCCGAAACCGGGGCCACCTGTCCGGTTTACATGATCCATTCCGGTGGCGGGCTGATCGACGTAGACACTGCCGCCGAATTCCCCGTGCGCCTGGTGGAAAGCGGCCCCGCGGGCGGTGCCATTTTCGCCGCCGATATCGCACGCCGGTTCAGGCTGGACCGCGTGGTCAGCTATGACATGGGCGGCACCACCGCCAAGATCTGCCTGATCGAGGATTTCGCCCCAAAGACCGCCCGCAGTTTCGAGGTCGCGCGCACCACCCGTTTCGCCAAAGGGTCCGGCATGCCCATTTCGATCCCTGTGATCGAGATGATCGAAATCGGTGCAGGCGGTGGCTCTATCGCCTGGGTCGACAGCATGGGCCGCATCCAGACCGGCCCGGAATCCGCCGCATCGGAACCCGGCCCCGCCTGCTATCAACGCGGTGGCGCGCGGCCCGCCATTACGGATGCCGATCTGGTGTTGGGCAAGATCGACCCCGACAATTTCGCCGGCGGCGCAATCCGCCTGTCACGCCCCGCCGCCGAGACCGCCATCGCGCAGGAAGTGGGCAACCGCCTGTCACTCGCCACCGAAGCCGCCGCCTTTGGCATCTGCGAGGTGGTCGATGAAAACATGGCCAACGCCGCCCGCGTTCATGCCGTGGAAAACGGCAAGAACATTGCCGACAACATGATGATCGCCTTCGGCGGCGCGGCCCCGTTGCACGCCGCACGGCTGTGCGAAAAGCTGGGCATAGACCGGTGCCTTGTGCCCCCCGGCGCGGGTGTCGGGTCGGCCATCGGCTTTCTGCGCGCGCCTTTCGGGTATGAGGCGCTGATGTCCAAGGTCACGCGCCTGTCGGCCTTTGACCCCGCCGCCATCAACGCCCTGCTGGCCGATTTGCGTGCCACCGCCGAAGGCTTTGTCCGCGCGGGCAGCGCGGGCACGATCCGCCGCGAAACTACCGCCTTCATGCGCTATGTCGGGCAAGGCTGGGAAATACCGGTCACCCTGCCCGATCATCCCTTCACCGCAGCAGACATCCCCGCCCTGCGCCGCGCCTTTCAGGACAATTATGCCCGCTTCTTCGGCCGCGCCATCGACGGGTTGGACGGGCTGGAAATTGAGGTGGTCACCTGGTCGGTCAAGGCACAGGACGAACGCCCCGCCCCACCCCGCCACCACCTGACCACCGGGCAAGGCAGCATCGCCCCGTCGCAGACCCGCCCCATCTTTGACCCCACCGCCGCCAAGGCCCTGCCTTCGGCCATCCACGACCGTGCAAGCCTGCCACCCGGCGCCCGCATCAGCGGCCCTGCCGTGATCGTCGAGCGCGAAACTGCCACCGTTGTCACCGCGCCCTTTGATGCGGTGATGCAATCGGACGGATCCCTCCTCCTCCTCCGCAAGGAACCTACGCCATGACCGATGCCACCATGGAAATCCGTATGCAGGTGATGTGGAACCGCCTGATTTCGGTGGTCGAGGAACAGGCCATGACGCTTTTGCGCACCGCCTTTTCCACCTCCGTGCGCGAAGCGGGCGATCTGTCGGCGGGGGTGTTTGATCCGCAGGGGCGGATGCTGGCGCAGGCTGTAACCGGCACGCCCGGGCATGTGAACACCATGGCTGAGGCGGTGGGTCACTTCATCGAAGCGATCGGCCGCGACAACATGTTCCCCGGCGATACCTATGTGACCAACGACCCGTGGCTGGGCACCGGCCACCTGCATGACATCACGATGGTATCCCCCTCATTCCTTGGGGAAACGCTGGTCGGTTTCTTTGCCTGCACCGCGCATGTGGTGGATGTGGGCGGGCGCGGATTTGGGGCAGATGGCAAGTCGGTTTACGAGGAAGGCATCCAGATCCCCATCATGAAATTCGCCGAAAAGGGCCGGGTGAATGCCGATCTGGTCCGCCTGATCCGCGCCAATGTGCGCGAACCCAATCAGGTGGTGGGGGATTTCTATTCACTGGCGGCCTGCAACGATGTCGGCCACCGCCGCCTGATCGGGATGATGGGCGAAATCGGGCTGGCGTCGCTGGATGCGCTGGGGGAATTCATCTTTTCCCGCACCCGCAGCGCCACGTTGGACCGTATCCGCGCCCTGCCACAGGGTGCATGGGACAACGTGCTGGATACTGACGGGTATGATGACCCCGTCCGTCTGGCCGCACGGGTGGAAATTGCGGGCGATGTGGTGCATTGCGATTTCACCGGCAGCGCCCCCATAAGCCGCTGGGGCATCAACGTGCCGGTAATCTATACCAAGGCTTATGCCTCTTACGCGCTGAAATGCGTGATCGCGCCGGATATTCCCAACAACTGGGCCTCGCTTCAGGCCTTCACCATTTCATCCCCGGAAAACATCCTGAACGCGCCGCGGCCCGCGCCGGTTTCCGTGCGCCATGTCATCGGCCATCTGGTGCCTGATCTGGTGCTAGGCGCGCTGGCCAAGGCGCTGCCGGGGCAGGTGCTGGCCGAAGGCGCGGCATCGCTGTGGAACATCCATATGTCGGTGCGCCCAGTCGCGGGGCAGGGTGGCCGCAGGGCCGAGATCCTGATGTTCAACTCAGGCGGCATGGGCGCGCGGCCGGGGCTGGATGGCCTGTCGGCCACCGCCTTCCCCTCTGGCGTGATGACCATGCCGATCGAAGCCACCGAACATACCGGCCCCATCGTTGTCTGGCGCAAGGAGTTGCGCCCCGATTCCGGGGGCGATGGCGAATATCGCGGCGGGTTGGGCCAGGTGATCGAGATTGAACCGCTGCCGGGGCATGAGTTTGACTTTTCCGCCATGTTCGACCGGGTCAATCACCCTGCCAAAGGCCGCGATGGCGGTGGGCCGGGTGCGGCGGGCGGCGTGGCTCTGGATGATGGCACAAAGCTGAAACCCAAGGGCTGGCAACACGTCCCGGCAGGCCGCCGCCTGATCCTTCACCTTCCGGGTGGCGGCGGCTTTGGCGACCCGGCCAATCGCGCGCTGGCCGACCGTCAGGCCGACCTGACCAAAGGCTATGTCACCACACCCGCAAAGGGAGATACCGCATGACCACCCCGCGCTTTGACACGATCCTGATCACCGGGGCGGCTGGCCGCCTTGGAACCCAGTTGCGCCGTGGCCTTGCCCCTTTGGCGCGGCATCTGCGCCTGACCGACCGGGTCGCCATCGCCGATCTGCAAGCCAACGAATCCGCGCATATCGCGGAACTCGCTGATGAAGCCGCGATCCTGAAGCTGTGCGAAGGCGTCGATGCCATCGTCCATTTTGGCGGCGCGCCGATGGAACGCCCTTGGGAAGAGGTGCTGAATTCCAGCATCCGGGGCAGCTATCACATCTATGAAGGCGCGCGGAAACACGGGGTGAAGCGGGTGGTCTATGCCAGCTCTGTTCACGCCATCGGCTATCACCGGCTGGAAGATCAGATTGACGCCCACAGCCCACACCGCCCCGACGGACTTTATGGTCTGTCCAAATGCTTCGTCGAAGATCTGGGCCGCCTCTACTGGGACAAGTTCGGGGTTGAGACCGCCGCCTTGCGCATCTTTTCGTCCTTTCCCGAACCGGCAGATCGGCGGATGCTGTGGTCCTGGCTTTCGTTCGACGATTGCATCCGTTTGGTGACGGCCGCCCTGACCGCCCCACGTGTAGGGTTCACCGTATCTTTCGGCATGTCGGACAACACCGTAAAGGCCGTCGACAACCGGCTGGCCAACCATCTGGGCTATCACCCGCAGGACAACACCGAACTCTACCGTGCCGAGGTTGAGGCGCGCACCCCGACGCCTGATCCAAAGGCCCCGGCGGTCCAATGTCTGGGCGGCTGGTTTGTGGACATGGGCCATCCCGATGACGAGCCCGCCAAATGAAGGCGCATTACGATGTGGTGATCATCGGTGGCGCGGTCATCGGATCGTCGGTTGCCTATTTCCTGACGGCGAACCCCGATTTCACAGGGTCCGTTCTGGTGGTGGAACGCGACCCGACGTATCGCTTTGCGTCGACCTCGCTGTCCTCCTCCTCGATCCGCACGCAGTTTTCCAACCCGATCAATGTCAGGATCAGCCAATTCGGTTCCGCCTTCATCCGCGATTTTGCGCAAGTGATGCAGGTTGCGGGCGAAGCGCCACCCGACCTCAACTTTCACCAGGGCGGCTATCTGTTCCTTGCCGCAACCCCGACGCAGGAACAGACCCTGCGCGAAAGCCATGCGGTGCAGGTGGCCTGCGGGGCCGATGTCGTGCTGTGGGATCAGGAAGAATTAAACCGCGCCTTTCCGCATCTGAACGTCGATGACATCCGCCTTGCGTCTTATGGCCGGTCGGGCGAGGGGTGGTTTTCCAACACCGGCCTGATGAACGGCTTCAAGGCCAAGGCCCGCGCGCAGGGCGCAGAGTATGTCACCGATGAGGTTGTGGGGATCGACCGCGCCGCCAACCGCGTCAGCGGCATCCGCCTGAAATCCGGCGCAACCATCGGCGCGGACACCGTCGTCAATGCATCCGGCCCCCGCGCGGCGCTGACGGCACGAATGGCCGGGCTGGATGTGCCAGTGGAACCGCGCAAGCGCACCTCTTTTGTCTTTGCCTGCGCGCAATCACCCGAAGGCAGCGCCACAGTCAACCACGGGCGCCTGCCCCTGATGATCGACCCGACCGGGGTTTTCTGCCGCCCCGAAGGCCGGTTCTTTCTGTCAGGCGCATCCCCTGTTGATGATCCCGCCGTGGATTGGGATGATTTCGAACCCCGCTACCACGAATTCGACGATGTCATCTGGCCCGCCCTTGCCGCCCGATCCCCGGCGTTCGAGGCGATCAAGGTCGTCAACCAGTGGGCGGGGCATTACGATTTCAACAGCCTTGATCACAACCTGATCGTGGGGCGCCACCCCGAGGTGACGAATTTCATCTTTGCCAACGGCTATTCCGGCCACGGTTTGCAGCAATCGCCTGCCGCCGGTCGGGGTGTATCGGAACTGATCATCCACAACGCCTATCGCACGTTGGACCTGTCCGAGGTTGGATATGACCGGATCGTCGAAGGCCGACCCTTCCTTGAAAAGGCTGTCATTTGAACCCGCCATGACCGACCGACCGCTTCGCCTGCCCTCTCTCAACGCGTTGCGCGTCTTTCAGGCGGTGATGCAGCATCGCAGCTTTCGTGAGGCGGCGGATGAACTGCTGGTATCGCCCCAAGCGGTCAGCCTACAGATCAAGGGGCTGGAAGACGCGCTTGGCGTGGTCCTTTTTGAACGCAAGGGGCGCGGCATCGCGCCCAGCGAACAGGCGATCCTGCTGGCGCATTTTGTAACAGCCGGGTTCGATGAAATCGCGGAAGGTGTCCGCCGGGTCACACGGTCCAGCCCGCGCAACCGGATCAACGTCAATGCCAGCCCCTATTTCGCCACCCGCCACCTGCTGGACCGTTTGGCCCGGTTCCGAGACATCCTGCCCGATGCCGATTTGCGGCTGACCACAATGGTCGACCTGCCGGATTTCGCGCGCGATGATGTGGATGTGGCCATTCAATGGGGGTTTGGTGAGTGGGGGCAAAACGACAGTTGCCTTCTTCTGCGCGATCTCAAGGTGATCTGCTGCGCGCCCGCCATTGCCGCCCGGCTGCACCAACCAATCGATCTGCTGGCGGAAACGCTGCTGCATCCGATCCTGCATGAAAGATTGTGGTTCGATGTGCTGTCCCATCTGGGCACAACCTTGCCGGATCGGACCCGCGCGATCCGCTTTCAGGATGCGGCCACCATGCGCCGCGCCACGTTGGCCGGCCTTGGCGTTGGCCTGCTTTCCAGCATTGATGCCGGCGAAGACCTTGCCTCTGGCCGCCTTGTTGCGCCCTTTGGGCGCGATGTCATGTCTGACATGCCCCCCGAACAGGTGCCGGGCTTTTATCTGGTGGTGCCGAAATCGCACCGCCGCGTGAAGCAGATTGCCACCTTTTGCGACTGGGTCGAGGCAGAGGATTGGAACACCCCCCACGCAGACATAGAGGGCGCAATTCCATGAAACAGGCGCTAGTCACCGGCGCATCGGGCGGTATCGGACGGGCCATCGCCCTTGCCCTGCGGGATGCGGGTTATCAGGTGGCGGCCTTTGGCCGTGATCGGCAGGCGCTGGCAGAACTGGCCGAACAGGACGGCATCACCGGGCACCCGTTGAATATCACAGACCGCGCGGCCCTGCGCGCTGCGGTGCAGGGTCTGGCCCCGGATGTGCTGATCAACAATGCCGGGATGATGCCACCGCTGGTGCCGTTTCCGGATATGGAAGAAACCGATCTTGACCGGACCATTGCCACCAACCTGACGGCCACCCTGGCGCTGACCCGCCTGATCACGCCGGGTATGCGCGACCGGGGCCGGGGGCATGTGTTCTTTACCGGATCAACCGCCGGACATGCGCCCTTTGCCAATCTGGCGGTCTATGCCGCCACCAAGGCCGCCATCGGCGGCTTTGCCCAATCGCTGCGTCTGGACATGGCCCCGTATGGCGTTCGGGTGACCGAAATTGTCGCAGGCCGCGTGGAAACCGGTCTTTACCGCGGCATCCTTTCCGCCGATCAGCGCGCCGCGATGTATGCAGCAGGCAACGCCGTGCAGCCACAGGATGTGGCGGCTATGGTCGTGGCGGTCCTCGCCCTGCCACCCCATGTGGATGTTGCCCGCTTTGACATCCTGCCCACCCATCAGGCCACCGCAACCGGGGCCAAATCAAAGGACGGCTAAGATGAAAGACCTGATGGTTGTCATCGTCGGCGGCGGCGCGGGTCTTGGCGCGCTGCTTGCCGAAATGGCCGTGACAGAGGGCGCGGCGGGTATCGGCATCATCGACCTGAACGGCGATGCAGCACAGGCCGCTCTTGCCCCCGCCCGCGCGGCTGACATCGCCACGGCCCATGCCGCTTGCGACATCCGCACCGCCCCCGCCGCCCATGCCGCCTTTGCCGAAGTGGCAGCGCAACTGGGACGTGTCGACACGCTGATCAATTCCGCCGCGATCTACCCCCGCAAACCGATCCTTGACATCACCGATGCCGATTGGGATGCCTCGAACGCCATCAACGTGAAAGGCACCTACCATATGATGGTCACCGCCATTCGCCAGATGCGCGGGCAAGATTTGCGCGGCATGGTGCGGGGCCGGATCGTCAACATCACGTCGGTCGATGCCTTCAAGGCGCATCCGCAGAACGCCCATTACGCCGCGACCAAGGCCGCCGTCGTCAGCCTGACCCGCAGCATGGCACAGGAAGTGGCACACGACGGCATTCTGGTGAACTCTGTAGCCCCCGCCGGCATGGCCACTGAAAAGGCACGCGAGGCGGGTTTTCTGACCGAACTCGCCAAGGCCAGCCCCTTGGGCCGGGGCGGCGACCCGCGCGAGATGGCGGAATGGGTGCTGATGGCGGGCGGGCCGCGCAACACCTATATGACGGGCGAGAACATCATCGTATCGGGCGGCTATATTTACGCCTGATCAGATTTCCTCGACCATCAAGACACCGGGCATAGCCTTGATTGCCCCCTTGATCTGCGGGGTCACAGGATAGGCTTGCGGCAGGATCACGTCGATTTCGTTGCCGGTTTCATCCGGCACGCAAATGGTGACCTGCGCCTTGGACCGCCCTTCAAGCGTGGAAAGCAGCGCCGCCACCGACCTCGCCGCTTCGGCCCGGTTCAGATGGATGCGCAGGTCAGCCGAACCCGCTTCTGCGGCCACGGCATCAATCGGCTGCACGGCATTTGCCAAAAGTTTAACCGAATCCCCATCCGGGTCCGCCCGCACCGTCAGCACGATGTTCCGCCCCGGTTCCAGATGATCGCGCGATGCCTCCAGCACGTCGGAAAACACCGTCACCTCATACAGCCCCGTCGGATCGGACAGCGCGACAAAGGCAAAGCGGTTGCCCTTGGCGGATTTCCGTTCCTGCCGCGCGGAAACCGAACCAGCCATTTTGACCACACAGGTGCCGCGCTGTTCGGCCATGCGCGTCACCTCGGCAAGCGTCTTTACATCCTTGCGCCGAAGCGCGCCCATGTAATCGTCCAGCGGATGACCCGACAGATAAAAGCCGATTGCCTGATGTTCCTGCGCCAGCCGTTCCGTCACCAGCCAGTCACCCCGACCGGCCAGACGCGGTTCCGGTATATCGGCCCCCGCTTCACCGAACAGCGACACCTGTGATGATCCCTTTGCCTCATGGATCGCCGCCGAATAGGCAACCAGCGCATCCAGCGCCTCGAACACCCGCGCGCGGTTGGCATCCAGCGCATCAAAAGCCCCGGCCCGCGCCAGCATTTCCAGCGGCCGCTTGCCCACCCGTTTCAGATCCACACGCCGCGCGAAATCAAACAGGGTGGCAAAGGGCCGCTCTCCCGTATCGGTGCGCCGTGCCTCTACGATCATCTTCATCGCTTCGACGCCCACATTCTTCAAAGCGCCCAACGCATAGACGATCTGGCCATCCACCACGGTAAATGTCGCCAGCGACCGGTTCACGCAAGGCGGCACCGTGGTAATGCCCAGCTTGTCCACCTCGCGCTTATAGACGGCCAGCTTTTCTGTCAGGTGGATGTCGCAGTTCATGACCGCGGCCATGAATTCCACCGGATAGTTCGCCTTCAGATAGGCGGTCTGATAGCTGACCACCGCATAGGCGGCAGCGTGGGATTTGTTGAAGCCGTAATTGGCGAATTTCTCCAGCAGGTCGAACACTTCGCCAGCCTTCTTGGCGTCGATGTTGTGCGTGGCCTTGGCACCTTCGATGAACTTGGGCCGTTCCTTCGCCATTTCTTCGGCGATCTTCTTGCCCATCGCCCGGCGCAGCAGATCGGCCCCACCAAGGCTGTAACCCGCCATGACCTGCGCGATCTGCATCACCTGTTCCTGATAAACGATGATGCCCTGCGTTTCGGCAAGGATATGGTCGATGGTCGGATGGATCGATTCCAGGTCGCGCAGCCCGTTCTTCACCTCGCAGTAGACCGGGATGTTTTCCATCGGGCCGGGGCGATACAGCGCCACCAGCGCCACGATATCCTCGATGCAGGTGGGCTTCATCCGGCGCAGCGCATCCATCATGCCGCTGCTTTCCACCTGAAACACCGCCACTGTCTTGGCAGCAGCGTAAAGCTCATAGGTCGGCTTGTCGTCCAGCGGGATCAGGCTGATGTCCAGCGTCACGCCCCGCAGTTTCAACAGGTCCAGCGCGTTCTGGATGACAGTCAGCGTCTTCAACCCCAGAAAGTCGAACTTTACCAAGCCTGCGGCTTCAACCCACTTCATGTTGAATTGGGTGGCCGGCATGTCGGATCGCGGATCTTGATACAGCGGCACCAGCGCATCCAGCGGCCTGTCCCCGATCACCACACCCGCAGCATGGGTCGATGCGTTGCGATACAGCCCCTCGATCTGTTCGGCATAGGTCAGCAGGCGACCCACCACTTCTTCCTTCGCGGCCTCGCGCAGGCGCGGTTCATCGGCCAGCGCCTTGGTGATGGAGACGGGCTTCACCCCTTCCAGCGGGATCATCTTCGACAGGCGGTCCACCTGCCCATAGGGCAGTTGCAGCACGCGACCCACGTCGCGCACCGCAGCCTTGGACAACAGCGCCCCGAAGGTGATGATCTGCCCCACCTTGTCGCGGCCATATCGGACCTGCACGTAACTGATCACCTCTTCCCGGCGATCCATGCAGAAGTCGATGTCGAAGTCGGGCATGGACACCCGTTCCGGGTTCAGGAAGCGTTCAAACAGCAACGCATAACGCAGCGGGTCCAGATCGGTGATCGTCAGCGCATAGGCCACCAGCGACCCAGCGCCCGACCCCCGCCCCGGCCCCACGGGGATATCGTGGTCTTTGGCCCATTTGATGAAATCGGCCACGATCAGGAAATAGCCGGGAAAGCCCATCTTTTCGATGATGCCCAGTTCGAAATCCAGCCGCGCCTGGTAATCCTCGACCGACACTGCATGCGGGATGACGGCCAGCCGCGCCTGAAGCCCGGCATTGGCCTGACGGCGCAATTCCTGCACCTCGTCATCCGCAAAGCGCGGCAGGATCGGCGGACGTTTCGCCACCATAAAGGCACAGCGGCGCGCGATTTCGACTGTGTTTTCCAACGCCTCCGGCAGATCGGCGAACAGGGCGCACATCTCTGCCTCGGTCTTGAGGTAGTGCTGCGGGGTTAGGCGGCGGCGTGGCTGTTGCTGGTCGACATAAGCCCCTTCGGCAATGCAGATCAGTGCGTCATGCGCCTCATACATGGCGGCCTTCGGGAAATAAACATCATTGGTCGCCACCAGCGGCAGGCCCATCCCATAGGCCATCTCGACAAACCCGCGTTCGGTTGCCGCTTCTGCCGCAGTCAGCCGCCCACCTTCACCGGGGTGGCGTTGTAGTTCCACATAAAGCCGGTCGCCAAAGGCGTCATGCAACCGGTCCATCAAAGCCTGCGCCTTGGCGCCCTGCCCTTGCTGAATGAACCGGCCCACAGGCCCATCCGCCCCACCTGTCAGGCAGATCAAACCGTCTGAATACTGCTCCAATTCGTCCAGCGTGACCTGGTTCAATTGTCCCGCCTTGTCCAGATACAGGCAGGAATTCAGCTTCATCAGGTTCATGTATCCCGCTTCGGATTGCGCCAGCAAAACCACCGGCGCAGGCATCCGCAGCTTTTCGCCCGCCTGCGCCGGGTCATGCGCCAAGGCAATCTGGCAGCCAACGATGGGTTGCACCCCGGCATCTTTCGCCAGAACCGAAAACTCCAGCGCGCAGAACATGTTGTTCGTGTCTGTCACGGCGACGGCAGGCATATCCGCCGCTGCGCACAGCTTCACCAGTTTCTTGACCGGGATCGCACCTTCCAGAAGAGAATGCTCGGTATGGGTGCGCAGATGAATGAATCGGGGAATATTCGCCATGGAATGCAGCCTAGCGAAGCGTCAGCGCGGGGGGAAGGGTGCCCCTTCTTTCGGCAAAAGAAGAAACTGCTTCCCGGCAAACCAAAAAGGTTCTTCTTGCCATGTAGCAAGTCGGCGGGCTTCACTGCTAGGAAGGACATAAGCCCGAACCGGCAAACGGGGGGCATGGGGCGCGTGGCCCGCTTTACGCCGCATCGGGCGGCCACGCAAGACGCCTCGAACGGGGAGAAGGCGGCGGGTTGAGACATGACCGGTATCGCGTTTCTGTTGAACGGAACGCCGGTTCGCGTCACGGGCGAGTCCCCGACGCGGACCCTGCTTGATTGGCTGCGCGAAACGCGCGGCCTGTGCGGAACCAAGGAAGGATGCAACGAAGGCGATTGCGGGGCCTGCACTGTGATGGTCACGGATGAAGGCGGCAGCCGCGCCCTGAATGCCTGCATCCTGTTCCTGCCCCAGCTTGACGGCAAAGCCATCCGCACTGTCGAGGGTGTCACCTCTCCGACCGGCAAGATGCACCCGGTGCAAGAGGCGATGGTCGCCCATCACGGCGCACAATGCGGCTTTTGCACACCGGGGTTTGTGGTGTCGATGGCGGTGGCCCATCTGAATGGCCAGCGCGACCATGATGATGCGCTGGCAGGCAATCTCTGCCGTTGCACCGGCTATGCCCCGATCATCCGCGCGGCAGAGGCAGCGGCCGATGCGCCGGTTCCTGACTGGATGCAAAACGACCGCAGCTGCATCTCGGCCCAAATTCTCGCATCCCCACCCGCAGCCGGCGCAACCGCAACTGATCACGCCGTGGGGTCCGGGGGCGCGGATGTCCCCCCGGCCTTCTGCCCGACATCATCGGATGAACTGGCCGAATGGTATTTGGCCCATCCCGATGCCACACTTATCGCCGGGGCCACGGATGTGGGTCTTTGGGTCACCAAAAACCTGCGCGACCTGTCGCCCGTGGCATTCCTGAACCGGGTGACCGACCTTCAGCACATCGAACGTCAGGGTGGCCTTCTGCATGTGGGCGCAGGCGTGACCATTGCCGCATTGCGCGCGGCGGTGGCCGCAAACCTGCCCTCTTTCGCCGAGCTTTTGCGCCGCTACGCCAGCGAACAGGTCCGCAACGCCGCCACCATCGGCGGCAACATCGCCAACGGATCGCCCATCGGCGATGGCCCGCCTGCGCTGATTGCCCTTGGCGCCACCCTGCACCTGCGGCGCGGCGATGAGATGCGGTCAATGCCGCTGGAGTCGTTCTTCCTCGACTACCGCAAACAGGACCGGCGGCCGGGCGAATTTGTGGCGGGGATCAGCTTTCCTGAACAAGCACCCGAACTGCGCTGCTACAAGATTTCCAAGCGCTTCGATCAGGACATCTCGACGGTCTGCGGTTGTTTCAACATCACGGTACACGACGGCCGCATCACCACCGCCCGCATCGCCTATGGCGGCATGGCGGGCATTCCAAAACGCGCGGCAACGGTCGAAGCAGCCCTGATCGGCAAATCTTGGGATCAGACCACCATCACCGCCGCCCTGCCTGCCTTTGCGCAGGATTTCACCCCCCTGTCCGATATGCGCGCCAGCGCCGCCTATCGGTTGGAAACAGCCACGAACCTTTTGGTGCGCTATTTCCACGATCTGAGCGGCGCACCCGTTTCGGTGTTGGAGATCACGCCATGACCATGGGCAAACCCCTGCCACATGACGCGGCGCCCCTGCATGTGACCGGCCAGGCACGCTATGTCGATGACATCCCGCTTCCGGCAAACACCCTGCACATCGCCTTTGGCCTATCCACCATCGCGCATGGCGACATCACGGCCATCGACCTTGATCCTGTCCGTGCCGCGCCGGGTGTCGTCGCGGTCTGGTCGGCCGCCGATTTCGACGCAATGCCGGATTGCAGCCCGTCGGTCCATGACGAACCCCTGCTCGCCACCGGTCGGGTCCATTACTTGGGCCAGCCGATTTTCATGGTCGTCGCAGAAAGCCACCTTGCCGCCCGCAAGGCCGCCCGCCTGGCCCGCGTGACCTATGATGAACTGCCCGCCCTGCTGACCGTCGATGACGCGCTTGCCGCGAACAGCCGGTTCGAACAAGGCCCGGTGGTCTGGTCCAAGGGCGATCCTGCCGCCGCCCTTGCCACGGCACCCCATAGGGTTGAAGGCCAGTTCGAAGTGGGTGGTCAGGAACATTTCTACCTTGAAGGCCAAGTCGCCGCCTGCCTGCCGTTGGAAGGCGGCGATGTCCTGATACATTCGTCCACCCAGCACCCGACCGAGATTCAGCATAAGGTCGCCCACGCCCTGCACATCCCGATGAACGCGGTCCGGGTCGAGGTGCGTCGCATGGGCGGCGGGTTCGGCGGCAAGGAAAGTCAGGGCAATGCACTGGCCATCGCCTGTGCCATAGCCGCCACACGCCTTAATCGTCCGGCGAAGATGCGCTATGACCGTGACGATGATATGATGATCACCGGCAAGCGGCACGATCTGCGCATCCTTTATCGCGCAGGCTTTGATGATCAGGGGCGGGTGACGGGGATCGAATTCACCCACCTGTTCCGGTGCGGCTGGGCGCAGGATCTGTCGCTGCCGGTGGCCGACCGCGCCATGTTGCACGCCGACAACTGCTATCACCTTCCCGATATCCACATCGAAAGCCACCGCCTGAAGACCAACACCCAAAGCGCCACCGCCTTTCGTGGCTTTGGTGGGCCACAGGGCATGGTGGGCATCGAACGGGTGATGGATCACATCGCCCATGCATTAGGGCGCGATCCACTGGCGGTGCGGCAGGCAAATTTCTACCGCCCGATGGGGAAACCGGGGCCGCAGCAAACCACCCCCTATCACATGCCCGTCGAGGATTTCATCGCCCACGATCTTGTTGCCGAACTGGAGCGCAGCAGCGATTACCACACACGCCGGGCCGAGATTGCCGCCTGGAACGCCGCCAACCCGATCCTGAAACGCGGATTGGCGCTGACACCCGTTAAATTCGGCATTTCCTTCACGCTGACCCACCTCAATCAGGCGGGCGCATTGGTCCATGTCTATCAGGACGGCTCGATCCACTTGAACCACGGCGGCACGGAAATGGGGCAGGGCCTGTTCCAGAAGGTCGCGCAGGTTGTGGCGCAGGTTTTCGGCGTTGATACGGCACGGGTCAAGATCACCGCCACCGACACGGCCAAGGTGCCCAACACCTCGGCCACAGCCGCCTCTTCCGGGTCTGACTTGAACGGAATGGCGGCACAGGCGGCGGCCGAAACCATCCGGGCAAGACTGGCCGAATTCATCGCCGAAAAGCATCAGTCAGATCCCGCCAAGGTGCGATTTGCCGATGGCGCGGTTCATGTTGCGGGGGAAAGCTATGATTTCGCCCGCGTCGTGATGTGGGCCTATCAGGCGCGGGTATCTCTGTCGGCCACAGGATTTTACGCCACGCCGAAGATCACATGGGACAGGGTCCGTGGCACGGGTCGCCCGTTTTTCTACTTTGCCTATGGCGCTGCCGTGACCGAAGTGGTCATCGACACGCTGACGGGTGAAAACCGCATCCTGCGCGCCGACCTTTTGCACGATACCGGAAGCAGCCTGAACCCCGCGCTCGATATCGGGCAGGTCGAAGGGGCCTATGTGCAAGGCGCAGGCTGGCTGACGACCGAAGAACTGGTCTGGGACAGAAAAGGTCGGCTATCGACCCACGCCCCCAGCACCTACAAGATACCCGCCTGCTCTGACCGCCCGCGCATCTTCAACGTGGGGCTGTGGAACCGCCCCAATCCCGAAAACTCCGTCGGCAAATCGAAAGCGGTGGGCGAGCCGCCCTTCATGCTTGGCATTTCGGCGTTCCATGCGCTGTCGGATGCCGTGGCAGCCTGCGGGGATGGGTCGATCTATCCGGGGTTGGACGCGCCCGCCACGGCGGAACGGGTGCTGACGGCGGTGAAGCGGGTGCGCGGGCATGTTTGACCTTGTCGCGCTGCAACAGGCCATTGCCAAGCACGGCCCCGTCGCCCGCGTCGTCATTGCCGCACATGATGGCAGCAGCCCGCGCGAGGTGGGGGCAGCAATGCTTGTCTGGGCTGGCGGCCAATCCGGCACCATCGGCGGGGGCGCACTGGAACATGAGGCCACCCTCACAGCCCGCGCCATGCTGAGTGCGGGCGGCACGCGGATCGACCGAACCGCGCTTGGGCCAAGGCTGGGCCAATGCTGCGGCGGAGCGGTGACGGTGCTGACCGAGGTGTTCGATCTGGCCACACTGCCCCTTTCAGAAGCAGGCGTGATCGCCCGCAGCACTGATGGCCGCCCTATGCCACTTGCCGTCAAGCGCCTTCTGGCGCGGGCGCGGTCCGAAGGGTTGGCGCCGCGTGCTGCACTGGTTCAAGGCTGGATGGTGGAACCCATCGCCCGCCCGGATCGGCATCTGTGGATCTGGGGCGCCGGGCATGTCGGGCGGGCGCTTGTGTCGGTGATGGCTCCCTTGCCGGGCCTTGCGATCACCTGGGTCGATATGGCCGAAAACCGCTATCCCAACACAGTGCCACCCAACGTCACCTGCCAGTTTGCCCCCGATCCGGCACCCCTTGTGGCTTTGGCACCGGCGCAGGCAGAACACCTGATCCTGACCTTTTCACATGCGCTCGACCTTGAACTTTGTCACCGCCTTCTTGGCCACGGCTTTGCCCGCTGCGGTTTGATCGGTTCCGCAACCAAATGGGCGCGCTTTCGCTCGCGGTTGGGCGCGTTGGGCCATAGCGCAGCCAGCATCGCCCGGATCGACTGCCCCATCGGTGACCCAAGTTTTGGAAAACATCCGCAAGCCATTGCGGTAGGCGTCGCCGCCGCCTTTCTGCACGACAGGAAATCAAACGCGTCACGACAGGAGAACGCGGGATGACAGGGACACCCACCACAACCGCCCCCCGGCCAGAGCTTTTGGCCGTGCAGGGCGTCACCAAGGCCTATCCCGGCGTGGTCGCCAACAGCGACGTGTCGTTCAGCATTGCCGAAGGCGAGGTTCATGCCCTGCTGGGTGAAAACGGCGCGGGAAAATCCACGCTGGTCAAGATGATCTATGGTCTGGTCAAACCCGATAGCGGCCAGATGCGCTTTCGGGGCCAACCTTACCAACCCTCTGAACCCAAGGCCGCCCGCGCCAGCGGCGTTGCGATGGTATTTCAGCATTTCAGCCTGTTCGAGGCGCTGAGCGTGGCCGAAAATGTGGCGCTGGGGATGGAAAATCCCCCCCCCATGCGGGAACTGTCGGGTCGCATCAAATCGGTAAGCGAGGCATACGGCCTGCCACTTGATCCCGGCCGCATGGTGGGCGATCTGTCGGCGGGCGAACGCCAGCGGGTGGAAATCATCCGTTGCCTGTTGCAGAACCCCAAACTTCTGATCATGGACGAACCCACCAGCGTGCTGACCCCGCAAGAGGTGGACATCCTGTTCACCACCCTGCGCAAGCTGGCGTCCGAAGGCACGGCCATCCTTTACATCAGCCACAAGCTGGAAGAGATCCGCGCGCTTTGTGATGAAGCCACGATCCTAAGGCGCGGCAAGGTGGTGGCCACCTGCACCCCGCGCGACCGATCCGCCCGCGAGATGGCCGAACTGATGGTGGGTGCCACGCTGACGCCGCCCGCCCGCGCAGCCCTGCCCAAGGGCGATACCGCGCTGGAGGTGACGGGGCTTTCCGTCAACTCGCCCATCCCGTTTGGCATGAGCCTCAAGGACGTGAATTTCCGCGTCGCGCGGGGCGAGGTGCTGGGCATCGCAGGCGTGGCCGGGAACGGGCAGGATGAATTGCTGCTGGCCCTGTCAGGCGAATTGCGCACGGAACCGGGTGCGGTAAAGATCAACGGCAAGCCGATGGGGGCCACCGGCCCCAATGCGCGCCGCGCGGCGGGGCTTGTCGCGGCGCCCGAAGAACGGCTGGGCCATGCCGCTGCACCGGACATGACCCTTGTCGAAAATGCCCTGCTGTCGGGCGTTGTGCGCAAATCTCTGGTGAAGAACGGCTTCATCGACTGGGCCGCGACCGGGCGCTTTGCGGCCGAGATCGTGAAGGATTTCGATGTCCGCACCCCCGGCACCCATGTGGCAGCGCGGGCGCTGTCGGGCGGGAACCTGCAAAAATTCGTGGTGGGGCGCGAGCTTTCGCAGACCCCGTCCGTCATCGTGATCAATCAACCGACTTGGGGGGTCGATGCCGCAGCGGCGGCGTCCATCCGGCAGGCCATTCTGGACCGCGCGGCCGAAGGGGCCGCCGTGGTGGTGATCAGTCAGGATCTGGATGAACTGTTGGAAATCGCAGACATGTTTGCTGCTCTGAACACCGGACGGTTGACAAAACCCCGCCCGGTCGAGGGTCTGACGATTGATGAAATTGGCCTGATGATGGGTGGCGCGCATGGGATGGAGGTGGCGCATGTCGGCCACTGATCGCATCGCTACCCACCGCAAGGCCGGCTGTTGCTGCGCGCAGCGGGCAAACCGCCACGGCCAGACTGTTACCGGGAGAGTGTCATGGTAAGACTTGAAAAACGTCCATCGCCCAGTGCCTTCTGGCAATGGGCGACCCCTGTTCTGGCCGTGATCCTGACGATGATCGCAGGCGGCATCATGTTCGCCATCCTGGGAAAGAACCCGGTCGAGGCGATCCGCACCATATTCTGGGATCCGCTGTTCAACGAACAATTCGCCGCCTATTCCCGCCCGCAACTTCTGGTCAAGGCCGGGCCACTGATCCTGATCGCGGTCGGTCTGTCGCTGGGGTTCCGGGCGGGCATCTGGAACATCGGGGCCGAAGGGCAGTATATCATGGGTGCCATCTGTGGCGCGGCGGTGGGGCTGGCGCTGTATCCCCTAGAAACCCGTTGGGTCTTTCCGTTGATGGTGGCGGCAGGCATTTTTGGCGGCTGGCTTTGGGCAATGATCCCGGCCATCCTGAAGACGCGCTTCAACACCAATGAAATCCTCGTCTCCCTGCTTCTGGTTTATGTGGCGCAGAACATCCTTGCGTCCATGTCCATCGGTCTGCTGCGCAACCCCGAAGGTGGCGGCTTCCCCGGCAGCCGGAACATGAGCCAGATCCCCGCCATGGCCAACCCGGAACTGATCCCCGGCACCGGCCTGCATTGGGGTGTGATCATGGCCTTCGTCGTGGTGATCGCGGCCTATATCCTGCTGCAACGCCACATCCTTGGCTATCACATCAAGCTGGCCGGTCAGGCCCCCCGCGCCGCGCGCTTTGCCGGGGTCAGCCCGAACCGCCTTGTTGTGTTGTGCATGGGCCTGTCCGGTGCTTTGGCCGGAATGGCAGGCTTGTTCGAGGTGACAGGCCCGTCCGGCCAGATCAGCATCGATTTCAACGTGGGCTATGGCTTTACCGCGATCATCGTCGCCTTCCTTGGGCGCTTGAATCCCATCGGCATCCTGCTGGCAGGCCTTCTTATGGCGCTCACCTATATTGGCGGTGAACTGGCCAGCTTCATGCTGGGTCTGCCTTCCGCCGCAATTCAGGCCTTTCAGGGGATGCTGTTGTTCTTCCTGTTGGCGGTCGATCTTCTGACAAACTTCCGCATCCGCTTTGGCACCAGAAAAGAGGCTTTGTGATGGATATGGGTGGCATCAATCCGGCAATCCTGATCGCGTCGCTGATGGTGGCATCGGTCCCGATCATTCTTGCCGCGCTGGGCGAGTTGGTGGTGGAAAAGGCGGGTGTCCTGAACCTTGGGGTCGAAGGGATGATGATCATGGGGGCGATCTGCGGTTTTGCCACGGCCGTGGCAACGCAGAACCCCTATCTGGGCTTTCTGGGCGGGGCCGCGGGCGCGGCATGCCTCAGCCTTGTCTTTGCAGTTCTGACGCAGGTCTTTCTGGCCAATCAGGTGGCGACGGGGCTTGCGCTCACGTTGTTCGGCTTGGGTTTGTCCAGCCTGATCGGGCAAAGCTATGTGGGCATCAAGCCCCCCCTGACCGGGACTGTCCCGCTTGGCCCGCTGGCGGAAATTCCGTTCCTTGGCCCGATCCTGTTTGACCATGACTGGATGGTCTATGTATCGATCATCGCCTGCGGGGCCGTCTGGGCCGTCTTGAAATACACACGCATGGGCCTGGTCCTGCGCGCGGTTGGCGAAAGCCATGACGCCGCCCATGCGCTTGGCTACAAAGTGGTGCGCATACGGGTGCTGGCAATCCTGTTCGGCGGCGCACTAGCGGGATTGGGCGGCGCCTACATAAGCCTTGTGCGGGTGCCACAATGGACCGACGGCATCACCGCCGGGGCAGGCTGGATCGCACTGGCCATTGTGGTCTTTGCAAGCTGGAAACCCTGGCGCATCCTGCTTGGTGCCTATCTTTTTGGCGGAATCACTGTGTTGCAGCTTAACCTGCAGGCGGCGGGGGCGCGAATCCCGGTCGAATACTTGTCGATGAGTCCGTATCTGATAACCATCCTCGTGCTGGTCATCATGTCTTCGGGCAAGGGCAAGGCAGCACTGAACGCGCCTGCCGCGCTGGGACAGAACTTCCACGCCTCACGCTGAGGCTGATTGAAACACCGGGGCCGAAACCCCCGCAACAGGGAGCATGAAATGCAAAGAAGAACGATCCTCAAGGGCACGGCGGCACTGGGTTTTGCCAGCATGGTGGGCGGCAAGGCCGCTTTCGCGCAGGGTTTGGAAAAGGCCAAGGTCGGCTTCGTCTATGTCGGGCCGATCGGCGATGGCGGCTGGACATTCCAGCACCACGAAGGCGCGCTGGCCGTGCAACAGGAATTCGGCGACAAGGTTGAAATCGTCTGGCAGGAAAACGTTCCCGAAGGCGCAGATGCCGAACGCGTGCTGACACAGATGGCACTTTCGGGCTGCAACATCATCTTCACCACTTCATTCGGTTTCATGGACCCGACCAATGCCGTGGCGGCCAAATTCCCGGACATCAAGTTTGAACACGCCACCGGCTACAAGCGTGACCATGCAAACGTATCCACCTACAACGCGCGCTTCTATGAGGGCCGCGCAATCCAGGGCCATATCGCGGGCAAGATGACCAAGTCGAACAAGATCGGCTATATCGCGTCTTTCCCGATCCCCGAAGTGATCATGGGCATCAACAGCTACTACCTCCATGCAAAGAAGGTGAACCCGGATGTGGAACTGTCCATCGTCTGGGCCTTTACCTGGTTCGACCCGGCAAAAGAGGCCGACTCCGCCAAGGCGCTGATTGATCAGGGCGTGGATGTCATCGCATCGCACACCGATTCGACCGCGCCATTGGCCGAAGCGGCCAAGACCAACGGTGCCGTGATCGGCTTTGGCCAAGCCTCGGACATGGCCGATTACAAGCCCAGCCCGCGTGTTTCGTCGATCATCGACAATTGGGCACCCTATTACATCAAGCGTGTCGGGGCATTGCTGGACGGCACCTACGCGCAGGCCGATGCCTGGGAAGGGATTTCCGGTGGCGAGGTGGAAATTGGTGAAATCACCGACGCCGTTCCCGCTGACGTGAAGGCCGAAGCCGAAGCAATGCGCGATGCCATCGCGGCGGGCACGTATCACCCCTTCACCGGCCCGATCAACAAGCAGGACGGAACCGCGTGGCTGGCCGAAGGCGCCACCGCACCGGATGGCGACCTTTTGGGCATGATGTTCTACGTCGAAGGCATCACCGGCGACATTCCGTCCTGATCCGGCGCGCGCATGACAAGGAAAGACCCGCTTCGGCGGGTCTTTTTTATTGATGCTGTCGCAGACCGCGCATGATCTGGATCAAATACATAATGCTTTTTGAATGTATAATCGCCTGATACATCTTTTCAGGCGAGGTTTCACATGGCGCATGTGGTGGTATTGGGGGCCGGCCTTGGCGGGGCCATCATGGCCTATGAACTGAAAGACCAGCTTCGCGCAGAAGACAAGGTCACCGTGGTGACCAAGGATCCGCTTTACCATTTTGTCCCGTCCAACCCTTGGGTTGCCGTCGGCTGGCGCGAACGAGAGGAGATCACGGTCGATCTGGCACCCACAATGGCGAAAAAGAAGATCGACTTCATCCCCGTTGCCGCCGAACGGCTGCACCCGGATGAAAATCGGATTGCACTGGTGAACGGCCAATCCGTTTCCTATGATTATCTGGTCATCGCCACAGGCCCGGAACTGGCATTCGACGAAATCGAAGGCTTTGGCCCGCATGGTGGCCATACCCAATCGGTCTGCCATATCGACCACGCGCTGGAAGCGAAGAAGGTGTTTGACGAACTGGTCAAAAACCCCGGACCTGTCATCATCGGCGCGGCACAGGGGGCAAGCTGCTTTGGCCCCGCCTACGAATTCCTTTTCATCCTGGAAACCGCCCTGCGCCGCGCAAAGGTGCGCGACCGTGTGCCAATGACCTTTGTCACGCCCGAACCCTATATCGGCCATCTGGGCCTTGATGGTGTGGGCGACACAAAGGGGCTGCTGGAATCCGAGATGCGCGCAAAACACATCAAATGGATGACCTCTACACGCGTGAAAAAGGTCGAAGCCGGAAAGATGACGGTTGAGGAAATCGCCGATGACGGCACGTCCAAGGGCGAAAGGGAACTGCCCTTCGCCTTTTCCATGATGCTGCCCGCCTTTCGCGGCATCAAACCGGTGGCGGGGATCGACGGCCTGTCAAACCCGCGCGGCTTTACCATTGTGGACAAGCACCAGCAGAACCCGAAATATCCCAACATCTTTGCCGTCGGTGTCTGCGTGGCCATCCCGCCGATGGGGCCAACCCCGGTGCCGGTGGGCGTGCCGAAAACCGGCTTCATGATCGAATCCATGGTCACTGCCACCGCCCACAACATCGGCAACCTTCTGCGTGGCAAGGAACCGGATCGGATCGGCACATGGAACGCCGTCTGCCTTGCCGATTTCGGGGATGGGGGCATCGCCTTTGTGGCGCAGCCGCAAATACCACCACGCAACGTGAATTGGTCCTCCAGTGGCAAGTGGGTCCACATGGCCAAGATCGGGTTCGAGAAATACTTCCTGCGCAAGCTGCGCAAAGGCGTGTCGGAACCCTTCTACGAAACCCTGGCGCTCAAGACCCTTGGCATCGACAAGCTGAAAGAGACACAGGAAGGTTGAAGTCCCCCCTCCTTCCTGTCGGGGGTTGCTGCGAAAGCGGCGGCCCCCGCCCTTTTCAACTGCCGCGCAGCATGGCAGGTTCGCCGCCATGAACAGATCATCCCCCCTTGCCTTTGGTTGCATGCAATTCGGCGGCCGCGCCGATGCACAGGCCGCCCGCGCGATGTATGATGCAGCCCGCTCGGCCGGGATCACGCATTTCGACACCGCAAACATCTATACGGATGGGCAGTCGGAACGCATTGTCGGCGAATTCGCACTGGACGATCCGAATGTCACCATTGCAACCAAGATTGGCTACACGGGCGGCGCCGGTCGTGCCAACCTGACCGCGCAATTTGACGAAAGCCGGAAACGGCTGGGGCGTGATGCGGTGGACCTGCTTTACCTGCATCGGTTTGATCCGGTCACCTCGCTTGAAGAAACCATTGGTCTCTTGGTGGAATGGAAATTGGCGGGCTACATCACGCGGATCGGCCTGTCGAACTTTGCCGCGTGGCAGGTGATGAAAGCGCAGGCCGTCGCTGCGCGTTTCGGCAGCCGGATCGACGTGATCCAGCCGATGTACAACCTTGTGAAACGGCAGGCCGAGGTGGAACTTCTGCCGATGTGCGCCGATCAGGGTATTGCCGTCCACGCCTATTCCCCCCTTGGCGGCGGGTTGCTCACCGGGAAATACGCCGCGGGTGGTGCAGGCCGCCTGTCCGAGGACAGCCGCTATGCCGCCCGTTACGCGCCCGAGGCGATGCACAAGGCCGCGGCTGGCCTTGCCGCATTGGCCGCCAAGGCAGGCACCCACCCCGCAACGCTGGCCGTCGCATGGGTGATGTCCTGCCCCATCACGCCCGTCATCCCGCTGATTTCAGCCCGCAACACGGCGCAGCTTGCGCCGTCGCTTGCCGCACTGACCACACCTTTGACCGCCGATCTGCGCGCGCGCCTGTCGGCGCTTTACCCTGCGCCCCCCCCGGCAACTGACAGACTGGAAGAAGAATGACCGATTTCCTGATCATCGGCGGCGGCATCGCCGGGGTATCCGCCGCAGCCCGCCTGTCAGAACTTGGCTCCGTCACGCTGCTAGAGGCGGAACCCGCCCTCGCCCACCACGCCTCTGGCCGCTCTGCCGCGCTTTATGAACCGCGATACGGCGCGCCTGCGGTGGTGGAACTGTCGCTGGCATCCGAAGACCATTTCCGTGCGGCTGAAAACGTTCTGTCTCCGCGCGGCTTGATGATCGTGGCAAAGGCCGATCAGACCGATCTTTTTTCGGCCGAAGTGCGCGACATGCAGATGAACCGCTGCTCAGTGAATGAGGCCCGCGCCATCGTGCCGATCTTGAACCCTGACACCGTCGCTATGGCCGCCTATGCCGACCACGCCTGGGACATCGACACCGATCTTTTGCTGCAAGGCTTCGCGCGTGAGGCAAAGTCACGCGGCGCACAGATCATCACCGGCGCCCGCGCCACCACAATCGCCCGTGGCGGCGAAGGCTGGACCGTCTCCACCCCGGCAGGCGAGTTCACTGGAAGAATCCTGATCAATGCCGCCGGGGCGTGGGTCGATGAAATCGCCCGCCTGGCCGGTATCCGCCGCTTGGGCTTTACCCCAAACCGCCGCTCGATGGCGCGTATCCCTGCCCCCGGCGGGCATGACATAAGCCGCTGGCCCATGCTCTTTGGCGCGGGCGAAGCGTGGTATGCCAAGCCCGATGCCGGCGCCCTGATCGTGTCGCCCGCCGAGGAAGACCCCCAATCCCCCCACGATGCCTGGGCCGATGACATGGTCCTGGCCGAAGGCTTGGCGCGGTATGAGGAAATGGTGACAGAACCCGTGACCCGCCTCATTTCCAACTGGGCAGGGCTGCGCACCTTCTCGCCCGACCGGGTGCTGGTTATCGGGCGTGACCCGCGCGTGACCGATTTCTTCTGGCTGGCCGGTCAAGGCGGCTATGGCTTCCAGACCTGCCCTGCCGCCAGCCAGCTTGCTGCCGATCTGATCGCTGGGCGCGCCACGGGGCTTTCTTCTGGCCTTGTCGCAGCACTTGATCCTGCGCGTTTTGGCTGACAGGCCAACAACCGCCCCTTTGGGGAAAGAGGCGTGACAGCGGCCCGCAGATCGTTCAGCATCCAAGCCATGATGATACGCGCCCTGATCGCCACCATTGCCCTGACCCTTGCCGCCTGTGGTGGCGCGCCAACGCCCGGCCCAACCCTGTCCACAACCGCAGGCGTGGTCGCCAACCCGGCGCAGTTCCGCGTCGTCCCCCCGAATTTCAGCGATGCCGATCCCGCCAGCTTTGGCCGCCGCAGCCCGCTGGATCATCAGGTCCACGGCATCGACGTGGCCCGTTTCCAGACATCCATCGACTGGCAACAGGCCCGCGCCAATGGCGTGAACTTTGCCTTCATCAAGGCCACCGAAGGCGGCGATCTGGTCGATCCGATGTTCCGTGAAAACTGGCATGGCGCGGCGCGGGCCGGGGTGCCGCGTGGGGCCTATCACTTCTTCTATCACTGCCGCCCCGCCGCCGAACAGGCCGCCTTCTTCATCCGCAATGTGCCGCGCAGCCCCGGCGCCCTGCCGCCCGTGCTGGACATGGAATGGACGCCGTTTTCCCCCACCTGCACCATCCGCCGCGCGCCGGATGTGCTGCGGGCCGAGGCGAAGATCTTTCTCGACATCGTCGAACGGCATTACGGGCAGCGCCCGATCATCTACTCTACCGTCGATTTCTATCAGGAAAACCAGATGTGGCGCGTCGGGAACTATCCCTTCTGGCTGCGCGCCGTCGCCGCCCACCCGGATGAGGTTTATGGCGGGCGTCACTGGACCTTTTGGCAATACACCAGCACCGGCCTGATCCCCGGCATCGCGGGCGAGGTGGATATCAACGTCTTCGATGGCAGCGCGTCGGAATGGGCGGCGTGGCTGGCGTCCAACCGCCACCCCTAAAGCAAAAGGCACCGGACCTGCGCCCGGTGCCTTTCCCAACATCCCAAACCTCAGCCGTCGATGCGGATACGGGCATTCTTGGGGTCGAACGGGCTGTCTTCGACCACAGTCACATCCCACAATTCCCGGTTCATCCGCACCTTCAGCTTGGTGCCCACAGTCGCCAGATCGGTGCGCACATAACCCATTCCGATCTGCTTGCCAAAGGCCACCGAATAGCCGCCCGATGTCAGACGACCAATCTTTTCGCCATCCAGCAACAGCGCCTCTTTGCCCCAGGGATCGGTGTCATCCGGCCCGTCGATCAGCACGGTCACGCACATCGACCGGATGCCGGTATCCAGCATCGCCTGCTTGCCCTGAAACTCCTTTGACAGATCGACAAAGCGATCCAGCCCAGCTTCCAGCGGGGTCGCGTCGCGGCCCAACTCGTTGCCAAAGGCGCGATAGGATTTTTCCTGCCGCAGCCAGTTCTGCGCCCGCGCACCCACCAGCTTCATCCCGTGCTTTTCGCCCGCTGCCAGCAGTTGGTCGAACAGGTAACGCTGCATCTCGATCGGGTGGTGCAGTTCCCAACCCAACTCGCCGGTATAGGCCACGCGGATCGCATTCACTGGGCACATGCCCAATTCAATCTTACGCGCCGAAAGCCAAGGGAACCGCTTGTTCGACAGCGCGGTTTCCGGGTCCGCATCCCGGATCAGTTCGGCAAGGATCTTGCGGCTGTTCGGCCCGGCAATGGCAAAGACGCCCCATTGCGTGGTGACATCGTGGATGTCGATGTAACCCCCGCCATTCACCATGAAATCCTCGGCGCATTTGCGCAGGTAATCGGCATCATAGGCCGTCCAAGCGCCCGCCGAGACGAGGTAATAGTCATTCTCGCCATTGCGCACGATGGTATATTCCGTGCGGGTCGTCCCCGTCGGCGTCAGCGCATAGGTCAGGTTGATCCGCCCCACCTTGGGCAGCGCGTTGCAGGTGAACCAGTCCAGGAACGCCGTCGCCCCCGGCCCGCGCACCAGATGCTTGGTGAATGCGGTGGCGTCGATCAAACCGGCGGTTTCGCGGATGGCCTTTGCCTCCTCCACCGCATATTGCCACCACGCGCCACGGCGGAAGCTGCGGCTGTTATGGTCGAAATCCGCAGGCGCGTCCTTGGGGCCAAAATAGATCGGCCGTTCCCAGCCATTCACCTGCCCGAACTGCGCACCCAGCGCCTTTTGCTTGTCATACACTGGGGCGGTGCGCAGCGGGCGGCAGGCTTCACGCTCTTCATCCGGGTGATGCAGGATAAAGACATGCTCATAGCATTCTTCATTCTTGCGCGCTGCATATTCGGTGGTCATCCAGTTGCCGTAACGGCGCGGGTCCAGCGACGCCATGTCGATCTCGGCCTCGCCTTGCGTCATCATTTGGGCCAGATAATACCCCGTCCCACCCGCCGCCGTGATGCCAAAGCTGAACCCTTCCGCAATCCACATATTGCGCAGGCCCGGCACGGGGCCGACCAGCGGGTTGCCATCGGGGGTATAGCAGATCGGGCCGTTGTAATCGTCCTTCAGGCCTACGGTTTCCGACGATGGCAGGCGATGGATCATCGACATGTATTCCGCCTCGATCCGTTCCAGATCCAGCGGGAACAGGTCCGCCCGGAACGACTGCGGCACGTCATACAGGAACCGCGCCGGGGCATTGCGCTCATACGGGCCAAGGATCCAGCCGCCCCGTTCCTCGCGCACATACCATTTCGCATCGGCATCGCGCAGAACAGGGTGCTGCGGGTTGGTCTTGCGCCATTCCACCAGCGCCGGATCGGGTTCCGTCACAATATACTGATGTTCCACCGGGATTGCCGGGATCTTGATCCCCAACAGCCGCGCCGTGCGCTGCGCATGGTTGCCCGTGGCGGTAACCACATGCTCTGCCGTGATCTCGAACGTGTCGTCCGACGCGACAAGGTTCCCCCCGGTTTCCACCATCCGCGAACAGGACACGATCCACTCCGATCCGGTCCAGCGATAACCGTTGACCTGAATCTTCCGCTCGATCGTCGCGCCCAACTGCCGCGCGCCCTTGGCCATGGCCTGCGTCACATCGGCGGGGTTAATGTATCCGTCCTGCGGATGATACAGTGCGCCGACCAGATCATCGGTGCGCAACAGCGGCCAACGATCCTTCATCTCTTTCGGTGACAGAAACTCGTGATAGACGCCCGCCGTCTCGGCCACCGACGAATACAGCATGTATTCATCCATCCGCTCTTGCCGTTGTGCCATCCGCAGGTTGCCCACAACATAGAAGCCGGGGTTCAACCCTGTCTCCGCCTCCAGCCCCTTGTAGAAATCCACGCTATATTTGTGGATGTGGGTGGTGGCATAGCTCATGTTGAACAACGGCAGCAGCCCCGCCGCGTGCCACGTTGACCCCGCGGTCAGCTCATCACGTTCCACCAGCATCGTATCCCAGCCCGCTTTGGCCAGATGGTAGGCAATCCCGTTGCCGACGGCACCACCACCGACAACAAGGGCTTTGACATGGGTCTTCATGAGGGCAACTCCGGGCAAAGGGCGTTTTCCCCTATCTGCCCGAACGCGCGGGAAAGGGACAAGTCAACCCGACCCTTGGCAGACAAAAGCGACATGGATGCAAAATCAGCGACCTACACACAAGCGGCAGGCGCGGGGCATTTCGCCCCCACGCCCTACGGGGAACAGGGCTGCCGGAAAAACATCCTGTCTGCTGTCAGGGCAGATGAGAAGGCAACCTAAACCCGGCCCACCCGACCAAAGATCGCCGCAAGCGTGAACAGAACCGCGGCAGCGGCAATGATCGACGGCCCCGCTGGCGTATCCTGCCAAAGCGACAGTTGCAGCCCCAGAACAGAAGATGCGGCACCGATCAGCGTAGCGATCAAGGCCATCGCCTCGGGTGTGCGGGCCAGACCGCGCGCCGCGGCCGCCGGTATGATCAGCAGCGCGGCGATCAACAACGCCCCCACCACCTTGATCGCCACAGCAACAACCACCGCCAGCGCCAACGTCAGAACAAGCCTCTCACGCGCCGGGTGCAGGCCCGATGCATGGGCCAGATCCTCGTTCAACGTGGCGGTCAAAAGCGCCTGCCAGCGCCAGGCCAGAAGCGCCACCACCACCGCCGCACCGCCCCAGATAAAGCCAAGATCCGCCCGTGACACGGCCAGAATGTCGCCAAACAGGTAGGCCGACAAATCCGTCCGCGCCCCCGGCACAAAGCTGACCGCCACCAACCCGATGGCCAGTGCCGAATGCGCCAAAACACCCAACGTGGTATCCATCGCCCACCCCCGTGCAGCCAGCGTCGACACAGTCACCGCCATCGCCAGCGCCACGGCCAAGGTGCCAAACGTCACCGGCAGGTCAGTCGCCAGCGCCAGCGCCACCCCCAAAATCGCCGCATGGGCCGTCGCATCGCCAAAATAGGCCATGCGCCGCCACACCACAAAAGACCCAAGCGGACCAGTCGCCAGCGACAAACCAACCCCCGCAAGGGCCGCGCGTATCAGGAAATCATCAAGCATGGGTGTGATCATGGTCATGGGTGTGATCGTGGTGATGATCATGGCCAGGCCCGCCACCATCATGGCTATGGTCATGCACATGCTGATACAGCGCCAGCGCACCCTGTGTGCCCAGACCGAACAGCGCACGATACTCTGGCGCGGTCGACACCACACGCGGCGTGCCTTCGCAACAGATATGCCCGTTCAGACAGATCACCCGATCCGACGCCGCCATGACGACATGCAAATCGTGGCTGACCATCAGGATCGCCACGCCGGTTTCACGTCGCACCTCTTCGATCAACCGATAAAATGCCGCCTCGCCCGGCTGGTCCAACCCCTGTGTCGGTTCGTCCAGAATCAACAGATCCGGCTTCGCCAGCAAAGCCCGCGCCAGCAGCACACGCTGAAACTGCCCGCCCGACAGATCGGCCATCTGTTTTGTTTCGACATCCGGCAGCCCCACCCGCAACAACGCGTCCCTTGCCGCTGCGTCCTCTACCCGACGCGGCAGTGACAAAAACCGCCGGACAGTCATTGGCAACGTCCGGTCAATAGCCAGCCGTTGCGGCACATAGCCGATCACCAGCCCCGGTCTGCGCGTCACCCTACCGGCACTTGCCGGCAAAATCCCAAGCAGCGCCCGCAGCAGGGTGGATTTGCCCGATCCGTTTGGCCCCAGAATAGTGACGATCTCGCCCGGCTGCATCGACAGGCTGACATCCGTCAGAACCGCCTGCCCCTCCAGCCGGATGGTCAGGTGGTCGGCGCTGATCAAACCACTCATGCCGTCGCCCCCTGACAAGCCGGGCACAGGCCCAGCGCTTCGATGTTTGACCGCTCGATCACAAAGCCCAAGGCACCTGCCGTTGCGTCCAACGCCGCACGAACCTGTGCAGCCGGGGCCTCGGCCACAAGATTGCAATTGCGGCAAATCAGAAAGGCGGGGGCATGCGCTTCGCCAGGATGCATGCAGGCGGCAAATGCGTTCAATCTGCGGATCCGATGGGCCAGCCCGTTCTCCACCAGAAAATCCAGCGCGCGATAAGCCACCGGCGGCTGGTTCCCGAACCCTTCGGCGGCAAGCCGCTGCAACACGTCATAGGCACCCAGCGCGCGATGTTCTTCCAAAAGGATTTGCAACACCCGAAGGCGGACCGGCGTCAGCTTGACACCTTGCACCTGCGCCAACGCCTCGGCCCGCGCCAATACGTCATCGCTGCAATGCCTGTGATCATGCCGGGCAAAGGCTACGTCCGGCGTGCTGGCGCAGCCGGGGCAATCGTCGGAATGGGCGTGAGAATGCATCTGCGCCATGGGGCCTCTTGACATGTTATCTTATAACATACATAGGCCCATGCAAACGGAACCGAAAGGGCCATCCCGATGCGTTATATCATATCCTCTGCGCTTGCCAGCCTCACCCTCTCCTTTCCTGCCCTTGCTGAAATTCCAAAGGTGGTGACAGACATTCACCCGGTGAATGCCCTTGTGTCACAGGTCATGGGCGATCTGGGTTCGCCCACCCTGCTGCTGGAACGGGGGGCCAGCGAACATGACTTTCAGCTTCGCCCGTCACAAGCCGCCGATCTGGCAAATGCCGATCTTGTGGTCTGGATTGGCCCAGAACTGACACCCTGGCTGGATCGGGCGCTGGACGGTATCGGCGAAGGCAGCGCCCGGCTTGCACTGTTGGGCCTGCCCGGCACCGAAACCCGTGCCTATTCAAAAGACGGCGCGCATCACGATGGCGAACACAGAGCCGACGAGCCGGCACAGGATCACGGGCACGACGATCAGGGGCAGGACGATCACGGCCATAGCGATCATGGCCATGACGAAACCGCAAGCGACGGGGATTCAGACCATGATCACGCCCATGATGGCATCGATCCACATGCCTGGCTTGACCCCGCCAATGCACAGGTCTGGCTTTCCGCCATCGCCGCCGAACTGTCACGACTGGATGCAGGAAACGCTGCCATCTACGCCGCCAATGCCGATGCTGCGATCACCCGTCTCGCCGCGCTGGATGCAGAAGTGGCGCAGACCCTGGCCCCGGCGCAGGGCAAACCCTTGATCGTCTACCACGATGCCTACGGGTATTTTGCCGCACATTACGGGCTGTCGATCTTTGGCTCTGTCGCCCTTGGCGATGCCAGCGCCCCCGGTGCCGCCCGCCTTTCGGACCTGCGCGCCGGGATTGATGCCGGCACACCGCTGTGCCTGTTTCCCGAAGCGCAACACGACGCCAGCCTGATCACCCAACTGGCCGATGGCACCGGCGCAAAGATCGGTGCGGCGCTTGATCCCAACGGGTCCACGCTTGATCCCGGACCTGATGGTTATGCCACGCTTCTTCGCACCCTTGCGCAATCCATAGCGGATTGCGCGGGCCAACCCTGATCACGCGCGCATGTCATGACCCTTGACCGATGCCGCCACAGAGGCCACGACTGGCACATTGTGGCGGCAAGAGGCGTGGATGACTGATCAGCAGCTTGGGATAACCCCTTTCGGCGTCTCGGCTGACGGCCACCCGGTGCAACGCATCACCCTTGGCCGTGACGGTCTGTGTGTGTCCGTGCTGACCTGGGGGGCCGTCTTGCAGGGCGTTCGGCTGGAAGGTGCCAGCCGCAACCTGACCCTCGGATCGGACCGGCTGTCGGATTACGAAGGCGGCATGCGCTATCACGGATCGCTGATCGGCCCTGTGGTCAACCGCTTCTCTGGCGCGCGGGCACCCCTGCATGGCACCATCCTGCGGTTCGAGGCGAACCAGAACGACCAGCATACCCTGCATTCCGGGTCTGCTGGCACACACCTAAAGATATGGCGTCTGGCCGAAGCGACCGAAGACATGGTTCGCCTTGAGCTTGACTTGCCCGATGGCGAAGGCGGATTTCCCGGCAATCGCCGTGTATCAGCCAGCTATCAGGTGGACGGCGTCAGCCTGCACCTGCGTGTGCATGTCACCACGGATCAACCCAGTTTCGTGAACTTTGCCAACCACAGTTACTGGAACCTTGATGGCTCGCCCACATGGGCAGGTCACCGGCTTTGGGTCGATGCGCCCTATTACCTGCCCACCACCCCCGATTTCACGCCCACCGGCGACATGCGCCCCGTCGAAGAGGGCGAGATGGATTTCCGCAAGGCCCGCCGCATAGACCCCGCCACGAACCCGTTCGATAACTGCTTTTGCCTGTCCGATGCCCCCGCCCCCTTGCGCGAGGTGCTGCGCCTGAATGGCCAATCCGGCATTGGCATGGTGGTGTCCACCACCGAACCGGGGATACAGGTCTATGATGGCCGCAACGCCATCCGCCCCGGTCGTGGCCCCTATGAAGGACTGGCAATCGAGGCGCAGAGTTGGCCCGACGCTCCCAATCATGCAGGCTTTCCGTCCATCGTGCTGGAGCCTCAGGATGAATACCGCCAGCACACGGTCTGGCGCTTTACCCGCGGTTAACCATCCACCCCGCCGGTCCCGGCGCTGCGAAACCAGTCGACAATAGCCGCCCGTTCATCCGCTTCCATATAGCTCAGGTTCGCAGGCGGCATGGCATGTGAGATGCCCGATTGCAGATAAATCCTCCGCGCCTCTTGCGCGATCTGCGAAGGTGTCTCCAGCACAACGCCTTTCGGGGGCCAATACATCCCCTCCCATGCCGGTTCCGCTGCATGGCACATCGAACAGCGCCCCTGCACGATGCCCACCACATCTTCAAACCCGCTGGCCGAGGCGTAGGTCAGCGCCGCACCCGACAGTTGTGCCTGATCCTCCTCCCCCGCCCGCAGGGCCATCGGCGCGGTCGAAAGCCAGGCGATGATCAGAAACAGCACCACCGTCGCCGCCCATGTCCAATGCGGGCTGCCCTTGCGCGCGTGCTGCGTGTTGAACCAATGCCGGATCGTCACGCCCATCAGAAACACCAGCGACGCGATCAGCCAGTTCCATTCCGTGGCAAAGACCAGCGGGTAATGGTTCGACAGCATCAGGAACAGCACCGGCAATGTCAGGTAGTTGTTATGCGTGCTGCGTTGCTTGGCGATCTTGCCGTATTTCGGGTCGGGGGTGCGCCCTGCCTTCAGATCGGCCACCACAATCTTCTGGTTCGGGATGATCACCATGAACACATTCGCCGACATGATGGTTGCCGTGAACGCCCCCAGATGCAGCAGCGCCGCCCTGCCCGTGAAAACCTGCGTATAGCCCCAGGCCATCACCACCAGCACCGCAAACAGCGCCACCATCAGCACCGTCTGGTTCGCATTCACGAACACCCGGCACAGCGTGGTATAAATCCCCCAGCCCAGCGCCAGCGACCCCACCGAAATCGCCACCGCCTGCCAGACCGCAAGGTCCATCACGTTGGCATCAATCAGATACAGATCCGCGCCCAGATAATAGACCAGCACCAGCATGGCGAACCCTGACAGCCAGGTCGCATAACTTTCCCATTTGAACCAGGTCAGATGCTCTGGCAGCCGGTCCGGGGCCACCAGATATTTCTGGATGTGATAAAACCCGCCACCATGCACCTGCCATTCCTCGCCATGCGCCAATTCCGGCATGCCGGGTGCCTTGCGCAAGCCAAGGTCCAGCGCGATGAAATAGAACGACGATCCGATCCAGGCGATCGCCGTGATCACATGCGTCCAGCGGGCGGCAATCTCGACCCATTCCCACAACACGGCCCAATCATAGATGCCTTCCATAGGCGCGGCTCCCTTGCTTTTGCCGAAAGGCTATACCGGGGGGCATTCACCTGTTAATCCTGCAAATGCCCAATCACTTTCAAACTACGGCAAAGAATGGGGCCGCGCCGCCATGTCCTATGTGAACAACATCAGAATGTTCGTCCGTGTCTATGAATTGGGCAGCATGAGTGCGGCAGCCCGCGATCAGCGCTGTTCGCCCGCCGTCGCCTCGGCCCGCATATCCGAACTGGAAAAGCACCTCGGCGTGCGCCTGTTCAACCGCACCACCCGGTCGCTGCAACCCACCGAAAATGGCCGGATCTTCTATGACGGCGCGCGCAAGGTGCTCGAATCGATCGACGAGGCAGAGGCGGCGGTGATGGATGTCACGCAGAACCCGCGCGGCACGATCTTTGTCGCCGCCCCCCTTGGGATCGGGCGGCGCTTCATCGCCCCCCATGTCCCCGCCTTCAAGGATCAGTATCCGCAGATCGACGTCCGCCTGCGCCTGTCAGACAGGGTGATTGACGTGACTGGCGAAGGACTGGACATCGCCTTTCACCTCGGGATCCTTGAGGATTCGACCCTCAAGGTCCGCCTCATCGCCGATTGCCCCCGCATCCTCTGCGCCGCCCCGGCCTATATCGCCCGGCGCGGGCTGCCAGCCGATGGCGCGGCCCTGATCTCCGACCGGCATGATTGCCTGAACCTGCGCTTTCCCGGTGCAAAGGAATTTCAGTGGAACCTTGCCACACCCGAAGGCCCGCGCCGGTTTGAAATCACCGGCCCCTTCGAATCGGATGATGGCGATGTCCTGACCGGCTGGGCGCTGGATGGCTGGGGCATCGTAATGAAACCGATCTTCGAAGTGGCCGAACATCTGAAAGATGGCCGCCTTGTCCCCGTAGCCCAGGCCACCCCGCCCCTGCCCACACAGCTTTCGGTATTGTCCCAGCACCGCCGCCTGAAAGACCCCAAGGTCCGGCTGTTCACCGATTACATCATCACCCGCATCAAATCCGACATGGCCGCGAAAATGGCGGGGCTGCCTGTCTTTGCCGCATGATCCTGCAAACAGTCTACGACACCCCGCCGTGGCACGTCGCCCTTGCCCCCGGCGCAGGCGATGATCTGGTCATCGCCTTTTCCAGCGTCGGCCACGATGCCAGCCGCCCCCCATCGCCTGAATTTGTTGCATCCGCCACTGCAGGTGGCCGTCCCGCACTGTTCATTTCCGATAACAGCCGAAGCTGGGGCTTCGATCCCGGTTTCACCCCCGCCCTGCAATCCGGGCTTTCCGCCACTGGGCCGGCAACACGCTGCATCACGATCGGATCGTCAATGGGTGCCGTCTGCGCCCTACGCGCCGCGCATCTTGTGCCGCTGACAGCAGTCCTGGCCTTTGGCCCGCAATCCACGCTGAACGACCCCCGCTGGACCCGCTGGACAGCGCGCCTTGCCGATAACGCCCCGTCCTTCCCGGCTGCGGGCACCTGGCACGTCCTGTTCCACGGTCTTGCTGACGACCGGGATCAGGCACTTGGCTTCCCCGAAACCCCCAATGTGGACCATATCCTTTATCCCGGCATCCTACATTCAGACCTTGGTCCGCACCTGAAAGCCAAGGGCGCGCTGGCCGGCCTGATCGATGCCGCGCTTTTCAGCGACCGCCGCCGTCTGCTGCGCATCGTGGCATCCACAGGTGGGGTTCAACGCCGCAAAAGTATGGGTTTCTGATCGCTGGCCCAAAACTTGCCAAGCTCTCTGCACACCAGAAAGGAGAGCGCCATGCCCCCCCTGACAAATCGCAAGACACCCCCGGCACCGTCGCCTGCCCGGCACACTACAAAAAGCCCGCGGCCCACGCCCGCACTTCGCCAGTTGATCGCCGCGCAATTTGCCGCCCGCTTGGTCAGCCTGCCCAAGCTGAACCATCGCGCCTAAGCGGGCCTTTCACCCGTCACGACCCGCGATAGGTGGAATAGGCAAAGGGCGAAATCAGCAGCGGCACATGGTAGTGCTGCGCAGCATCCGGCACGCCGAAGCGGATCGGGATCTGGTCCAGAAACAGCACCTCTCCCTCGGCCTGCCCCGTGGCGCGCAGGTAATCACCCGCACAAAACACCAGCTCATAGCTGCCCACGGTGAAATCCTGCCCCGTCAGCATCGGCGCATCCGTGCGGCCATCGGCATTCGTCACCGTCTCGGCAATCTTGTGATGTGAATCCCCGCTCACCCGATACAGCATGATCTTCACCCCCGCCGCAGGCTTGCCCCGCGCCGTATCCAGAACATGCGTCGTCAACCGTCCACCGTTCATGCCTGCCTCCTGCATTTCCACGCCATCCTAACCCGATCCGCGCCCCACAAGCGACGGCACGGCACCCGAATAGGTCTTTCTGGCATTTTTTGATAAAGCCTGCCGAAAAAGCGGCCTAAGCTGCCCATAACACAAGATCATCGGGGAAAACCGACGTGAACCGCTATCCGCGTGATTTCAGGGGCCACGGCCCGAACCCGCCCGATGCCAAATGGCCAAATGGTGCAAAAATCGCCATCTCGCTTGTCCTGAACTACGAAGAAGGCGGCGAAAACAACATCCTGCACGGCGATGCGCAGTCTGAGGCATTCCTCTCCGACATCGCCGGTGCCGCCCCTTGGCCCAATCAGCGCCACTGGAACATGGAATCGCTTTACGATTACGGCGCTCGTGCCGGCTTTTGGCGGCTGCATCGCCTGTTCACCACCCGCGATCTGCCCGTCACCGTCTATGGCGTGACATCTGCCCTTGCCCGCAACCCCGAACAAGTGGCGGCAATGAAATCCGCAGGCTGGGAAATCGCCTCCCACGGCCTGAAATGGGTCGATCACCGCGACATGGCCGAAGATGTCGAACGCGCCCAGATCGCCGAATCCTTTCGCCTGCATACTGAAGTGACAGGCCAACCCCCGCGCGGCTGGTATACGGGTCGCTGTTCGATGAACACCGTGCGTCTGACAGCGGAAACCGCCCGCCTCGACTGGATTTCCGACACCTATGATGACGACCTGCCCTATTGGCTGGAAGTTGGCGACCATGATCAATTGGTGATCCCCTACACGCTTGAGGCAAACGACATGCGCTTTGCCACCGCGCCGGGCTATATCGAAGGCGAACAGTTCTTCACTTACTTGCGCGACACCTTCGACACGCTCTATGCCGAAGGGCAGGATGGTCGGGCCAAGATGTTCTCCATCGGCCTGCACTGCCGCCTGATCGGTCGGCCGGGCAAGATCGCGGGCCTGATCCGTTTCCTCGATTACGCACAGGGCCATGATGGCGTCTGGTTCGCTCGCCGCATCGACATCGCCCGCCATTGGGCCACCACCCACCCCCATCGCCGGATCGAACGTCCCTCACAAATGACAAAGCAACGCTTCGTCGAATGCTTTGGCGGCATCTTCGAACATTCCGCCTGGATCGCCGAAGGTGCCTGGGCGCTGGAACTCGGCCCCGCGCATGACAGCGCCACGGGCCTGCACAATGCGCTCACCCGTATCTTCCGCAGTTCCGACCCCGAACAGCGCATGGCCGTCCTGCGCGCCCATCCCGACCTTGCCGGAAAACTCGCCGCTGCCAAACGCCTGACCCCGGAATCCACCGCCGAACAGGCCAGCGCCGCGCTCGACGCGCTCACCGATGACGAACGCGCGCAGTTCCAGAAGCTCAACACCGCCTATGTGGCCAAACACGGCTTTCCCTTAATCATCGCCGTGCGCGACAACACCAAAGACACGATCCTTGCGGCCTTCCAGGCCCGCATCGCCAATGACACGGAAACCGAATTCACCACCGCCTGTGCGCAGGTCGAACGCATCGCCGAACTGCGCCTGAAGGATATCCTGCCATGACCGGTTACTACGCTCCCCCCGGCGGCCTGCCCCCGCAAACCAGCCTGATGACGGGCCGCGCCGTATTCACCGACGCCTACGCTTTCCTGCCCAAAGGCGTATTCTCCGACATCGTCACCAGCTACCTGCCCGGCTGGGACAAAACCCGCCTCTGGCTGATCGCCCGCCCGATGACCGGCTTTTCGGAAACCTTCAGCCAATATGTGATGGAGGTGGCCCCCGGCGGCGGCTCCGACGCGCCTGATCCGGACATGGGCGTTGAACACTGGCTTTTCTTCACCGGCGGTCTGGCAACCGTCACCGTGGGCGGACAGGGTCACGATGTCGAAGAAGGCAGCTATCTCTACATCCCGGCCGGGGTGAAATGGACCCTCCTCGCCGAAGGCGCAACACCCGCCCGCTTTCACTGGATACGCAAGCTCTATGAACCCGCCCCCGGCCTGCCGCATCCTGATCCGATCGTGATCAATGAACGCGACCTGAAACCGATTGCCATGCCCGATACGGGCGGCCGTTGGGCCACCACCCGCTTTGCCGATCCCGCCGACATTCGCCATGATGCCCATGTCAACATCGTCACCTTCCAACCCGGCGGCGTCATCCCGTTCGAAGAAACCCATGTCATGGAACACGGCCTTTACGTGCTGGAAGGCAAGGCCGTCTACAAACTGAACAAGGACTGGGTCGAGGTCGAGGCCGGCGATTTCATGTGGCTGCGCGCCTTCTGCCCGCAGGCGTGCTATGCTGCAGGCCCCGGCCCCTTCCGCTACCTGCTCTACAAAGACGTCAACCGCCACGCCAAATTGCGCGGCCCCGGTGCCTTCGGCCCGCCGCGCTAAACCCTTCCCGCCCCCCTTGTTTCAGCTTGGCCAAAATACTCCGGGGGCTGCGGGGGGCAGGCCCCCCGTTTCATCAGGCATCACCCATGCGACACATCCGAACCGAACCCCTCACCGCTACATCCTTCGCCCCCTTTGGCGATGTGCTGGATGCCACCGGCGATTTTCGCCTGATCAACGCAGGTCTCTGCCAGCGCCACCATGACCGCGCCGCACTCGACTTTGGCCCCGATGGCCGCGCCGGGATTTCCATTTTCCGGGCCACACCGCGCGCGATGCCTTACAGCTTTGATCTGATCGAACGCCACCCGGATGGGTCGCAGGCCTTTGTTCCGATGTCGCAACATCCCTTCCTGGTGATCGTCAGCACAGGCCCGGACGCAAGCCCCCGCGCATTTCTTACCAATGGCGTGCAAGGCATCAACCTGCATCGCGGCACCTGGCATGGCGTCCTCACACCGCTCCACGCCCCTGGCCTTTTCGCCGTGGTGGACAGGATCGGCACCACGCCAAACATCGAAGAATTTCGCTACCCGGAACCTTGGACCGTCACCGCCTGAATATCAGCCCATCCGCAGGGCCACATCCAGCATCCGGTTGGAAAATCCCCATTCATTGTCATACCAGCCAAAGACACGCAGCATCCCCCCTGCGGTCACCCGCGTCTCGGGGCAGGCCATCACAATACTCTCTGGCCTTGCGCGCAGATCGGTCGAAACCAGCGGCCGGTCCGTTGTCCCGATGACCCCGCCGGCCGCACGAAAGACGGCATTCACCGCCTCTGCATCCGTCCGCCGTTCCGTCATCACCGCCAGATCCACACAGGATACCGAAGCCGTCGGAACGCGCACCGCCGACCCCTCAATCCGCCCGGCAATCTGCGGCACCACCCGGTCCAGCAACCGACTGGCCGACGTCGTCGTTGGCACCATCGACAACGCCGCCGCGCGCGACCGGGGATAATCCGCGGCCGGCGCATCCACCGTTGGCTGGCTGCCGGTATAGCAATGGATCGTCGTCATCGACCCCGTGACCACACCCCAATGATCATGGATAAGCCGCGCCAACGGCGCCAACGCATTGGTCGTGCAGGATGCGTTGGACACGATCACCTGATCCGTCAACTGATCGTCATTCGCCCCCAGCACCACCGTCAGATCCGCCGCCTGCGACGGCCCCGACACCAGCACCCGCCCCGCCCCCGCGCGCAGCCCACGTTCTGCCACGTCACGCGCGTCCGCGCGCCCGGTGCATTCCATCACCACATCGACGCCGCGCAGATCAAGCACCGATATATCGGGCGTCCGATGCAGCGGGATTGCCCGCCCATCCACCATCAGCGTCCCCGCCTCTAGCGTGACTGTTCCACGCCACGGCCCAAAGACGCTGTCATATTCAAACAGATAGGCGCACATCTCTGACGCGGCGATGTCGTTGATCCCTACAATCTCCAGCCCTGGCCAGCGCGCGGGCGATTGCAGAAACGCCCTCAACACCGAACGCCCGATCCGCCCAAACCCGTTGATAAAGACCCGCATCCCCGACGCCCCCCGCCTCTTGGCGCACAGTCAGACCATGCCCCGCGCGGGGGTTCAATGCCTGAAACAAGATATGATCAAATGACACGGTGGCGACGTTTGGCACAAAAATCGCGTCTTTCACTAGCGGCCTGGCTCCAACCGATTTCTGTGCCAGAAATCGGCGCGGAATTTACGTCAAATTCCGCTAAACCTGCACCTCGACGCCCATCCCTCGTTCCTTCGCCCGCGCCACAGCCACTGCCGCAACGGCCAGATCCTGCAACCCTACGCCTGTGCCATCAAACAGCGTGATCTCTGCATCCGATCCGCGCCCCGGATGCGCACCAGTCAGCACCGCGCCCAATGGCGTGATGTCACCCTCTGCCACCAGACCCGCCGCCACCGCATGCTGCGCCTCCCCGATGGAAACCGACTGCGCCACCTCATCCGTAAACAGCCGCGCCTTGGCGACCAATGCAGGCTCCACCTCCTGCTTGCCCTTGGTATCCGTCCCCATGCAGGCCAGATGCGTGCCAAGCGACACATGCGCCGCCATCAGCGATGCTGCGGGGGATGAGGTGATGGTGATGATCGCATCCGCCTCCACCATCCGCTCCAATCCCACCGCCTCAAAGGGCAAGCCCAACTCCGCCGCCACCGCCCCCAGTTTGGGCAGCATGTCCGGATGCAGGTTCCAGGCAATCACCCGGTCCCAGGTCCGCACCCGCGCCGCCGCGCGCAACTGATACCCCGCCTGATGCCCCGCCCCCACGATGCCAAGCACCCGCGCCTCCGCCCGCGCCAGCCGATCAATCGACAAGGCCGATGCCGCCGCCGTCCGCAGCGCGGTCAACAAGTTGCCCCCGACCATCGCCGTGGGCCGCCCGCTTTCGGGATCAAACAAAAAGACCGTGGACTGATGGTTGGTGATCCCGCGTGCGGCGTTACCGGGAAAATACCCCCCAGCCTTCACCCCCAGCATCGCCCCCGCCCGGTCCAGCCCGGACTTGAACCCGTATTGCCGCCCCTCGCCCAGCGCCTCGCGCACCACCGGAAAGTTATAGGCCTCCCCCCGCGCCATCGCGGCAAAGGTCGCGGCCATCGCCGCAAAGGCATCTTCTGGTGAAACCAGTTCGGCGATCAACGCCTCAGGAATAATCAGCATGGGTCTTCCAATCCGGGCGCTTCGGCCCCTGTCCAGCGGGCGGGGGGAGCCGAGCTCCCCCCGCACCCCCCTTTTTCAATACGCCTTACCACGCGCCGAAACGGGCCAGACCACCTCGACCTTGCCGCCGCGCACGCCGACATACCAGTCATGGACATTGCAGGTCGGGTCGCAATGCCCTGGCACCAGCCGCAGCTTTTCGTTCACCCTCAGCACACCCTGCGGGTCGTCAATCACGCCATGTTCATCGCTGCACTTGACGTATTTCACATCCGTCCGGCCAAAGATCACCGGAAGCCCGCTATCCACCGACTGCGCCTTTAACCCCGCATCGCAAATGGCCTTCTCGGCCTTCGCATGGCTCATCACGCTCGTCAGGATGAACAGCGCATTCTCCCATTCACCCTGATCAATCCGCTTGCCATCCTTGTCCAGGATACGGCCGTAATCGGCATCCATGAAGGCATAGGAACCACACTGCAATTCGTTATAAACCCCCGAATTACCCTCAAAGTAATACGACCCCGTCCCGCCCCCACCAACGATATCGCAGGCGATCCCTTCGGCGGCCAACGTGTCCACCGCGTCCCGCACCATCGCCACTGCGATATCGATCTTGGACTTGCGGTCCTCATACTTGTCCATGTGCTGCATCGCGCCCTGATAGGCCTGAATGCCGCTGAACTTCAGCCCCGGCGCAGCCTTGATCGCCTTGGCAAGCGCCACCACCGCAGGCGTCGTCGTCACCCCACAGCGACCCGCGCCGCAATCAATCTCCACCAGACATTCGATCACTGTGCCATGCTTCACCGCCGCCGCCGACAGGTCGGCCACATTGGCCAGATCGTCCACACAGCAGATCGCCCGCGCGCCCAGCTTCGGTATCCCCGCAAGCCGGTCAATCTTCACCGGGTCGCGCACCTGGTTGGACACCAGCACATCCTTGATCCCGCCCCGCGCAAACACCTCGGCCTCGCTCACCTTCTGGCAGCACACGCCCACCGAACCACCCAGCCGCTCCTGCAACAGCGCCACATCCACCGACTTGTGCATCTTGCCATGCACCCGGTGCCGCACACCCATATCCCGCGCAAACTTGCCCATCTTGGCGATGTTGCGCTCCAGCGCATCCAGATCCAGGACAAGGCAGGGCGTCTGAATATCCGCCTCATCCATCCCTGGCAGCGCCGGGATGTCATAGCCCACTTCCAACCCGTCGAAATCCGTTCTTCCGTCCATCATCGTCACCCTTTCATCCAAGGCAGCTTGTCCAGATCCACATTTCCACCGGTCAGGATCACCCCCACCCGCTTGCCACGAAACCGCTCCGGGTTTTTCAAGATCACCGCCAGCGGCACCGAACAACTGGCCTCGATCACGATCTTCATCCGCTTCCAGTGCAGTTTCATCGCCTCCACGATCTCATCCTCCGTGGCGGTCAGCACATCGGTCACGTGGTGTTTCACGAAATGCCAGGTCAACTCCTTCAGCGGCACCTTCAACCCATCGGCCACCGTGTCCGGTGCATCATCCGCGATGATATGCCCCGCCCGGAAACTGCGCGCCGCGTCATCGGCATTCACCGGTTCCGCCGCGAAAATCTCCACCCCCGGCGCAATACTGGACAGCGTCAGGCAAGTGCCCGAAATCATCCCGCCCCCGCCAATCGGGGCCACCACCGCCTCCAATCCCGGCACCTGCTCCATCAACTCGCGCGAACATGTGCCCTGCCCGGCAATCACACGCGGATCATTGTAGGGATGCACGAAATCCGCCCCCGTGCGCGCCTGCACTTCGGCAAACACCGCCTCGCGGCTGCTGGTTGACGGCTCGCATTCCACGATCACCCCGCCATAGCCCCGCACCGCATCCTTTTTGGCATCCGGGGCTGTGCGCGGCATCACCACCGTACAAGGAATCCCGCGCCGCCCCGCCGCATAAGACAGGCTCAGCGCATGGTTCCCGCTGGAATGCGTCGCCACACCCCGCGCCAACTGATCCTCACGCAAGCCAAAGACGGCATTCGTCGCCCCGCGCACCTTGAACGCCCCGGCCTTCTGAAAGTTCTCGCACTTGAAGAACAGCTCCGCCCCGGTCAGCGCGTTCAGATAGCTCGACGTTAGAACCGGCGTCCGATGGATATGCGGCGCAATCCGCGCATGCGCCTCCAATACGTCGTCAAAGGTCGGCACCATCAGACCCTGAAAATCCTTCATCCTGCCAATTCTCCCCCTGTCCACATATCCCGCACCCGCAACTATTCAGCCGCCAGCGCCATCGCCGGTGCACTACCGCGATAGAACTCTTGCGCGGCCGCAACGCCCGATCCCAGCTTCACATCCCACCCCAGATCCGTCATGCACATTTCGGCCGTGGCCAGTCCCGCCAGAACCATCACATCCGTCAGCATTCCCAGATGCCCGATACGGAACACCTTGCCCGCCACCTCGCCCAGCCCCACGCCAAAGGCCACGCCGTATTTATCCGCCGCCAGCTTGACCAGATCGGTCCCGTTGCATCCCACAGGCACCACAACCGCCGTCACCGTGTCGGAATACAGCTCCGGCCGTGCCGCGCAGGGCCGCATCCCCCAGGCTGCGACTGCACGGCGCACGCCTTCCGCCAGCCGGGCATGGCGCGCATAAACCGCCTCCAGCCCCTCATCCTCCAGCATCTCCACGGCTTTGGCCAAACCGGAGATCAACCCCACCGCTGGCGTATAGGGATACCCCCCCGCCGCATAGCTTTTCAGCATGTCCCGGAAATCAAAAAAGGTGCGCGGCAGCGTCGCCCCCTCCATTGCCGCCAGCGCCTTGTCCGACACCCCAAGGATCGCCAACCCGGCAGGCAGCATGAAACCCTTCTGGCTTCCCGCCACGGCAATATCCACGCCCCAGCCCGCCATATCAAACGGCATCGACCCGATCGAGGATACGCCATCCACAAACAACAGCGCCCCATGCCCCGCTGCATCCATCGCGCGCCGAATACCCGCAATGTCCGACCGCACCCCCGTCGCCGTCTCATTATGCGTCGCCAGCACCGCCTTGATCCGCCCCGCCCCATCGGCGCGCAAAGCCGCCTCAATGGCCGCCAAAGGCGCGCCTTCGCCCCAGGGCGTCTCGATGATCTCAACGTTCAACCCATGCCGCTGGCACAAATCAATCCAGCGATGCGAAAACATCCCGAACCGCGCCGCCAGCACCGTATCGCCAGGCGACAGCGTGTTGCTTATCGCCGCCTCCCAACCGCCTGTCCCAGTGGATGGCAAGATGATCACCTCGCCCCCCGCCATGCGCAACACCCGCCGCACCCCTTCCACCGCAGGCTTGAACAGCCGCGCAAAGGCAGGCGACCGATGGTCGATCGTCGGCATGTCACAGGCCTTGCGGATCACTTCGGGAATGTTCGTGGGGCCGGGAATGAACAGCGGGTTCTGGAACGACATCGGCACATCCTCTGATATCTGTCCTGCAACACTAGGCGCAGCATCCACACTGCACAATTTTTTCGAAAACATTTTTCAAAAATGGAAAAACAGATTATTCTCAAATTAAATCATACACTCCCGCTTTTTCACCCACCCAAACCCCAAACGCACCAGGCAACAAAATGCCTACCACTCCACGCCCCCGTGGCCGCCCCAAGGCCTTTCACGACAAGACCGATCAGAACACCGTGCAGGCGCTTGACCGCGCCCTCGGCCTGATCACCACCCTTGCCGCTGCCCCTGGCCTCACCCTGTCAGAACTGGCCGAAGCCTCCGGTCAGGCGGTGGCCACCGTCTACCGCGCCCTTGTCACCCTTCAGGGGCATGGCATGGTCGAACTCGAAGAACCGGGCCAGATCTGGCACATTGGCCCCGGCGCCTTTCGCGTGGGTTCCGCCTTCTTGCGCCGCACCAAGGTGGTGGAACGCGCCCGCGCCCCGATGGATCAGTTGATGCGCGACAGCGGCGAAACCGCCAATCTGGGGGTAGAGGTCGGCGATCAGGTGCTGTTCCTGTCACAGGTCGAAACGCATCAGGCCATCCGCGCCTTCTTCCCCCCCGGCACGATGGCGCCCATGCATGTCTCGGGCATCGGCAAGGCGCTGCTCGCCTGGTATCCCGAAGAAAAGACCCGCGGCATCCTCGCCCGTCAGGGCCTCGAACGCTTCACCACCCTAACCCACACGTCCGAGACCGCCCTCCTGCGCGACCTCGCCCGCACCCGCGAACGCGGCTTCGCCATCGATGATCAGGAACGCGCCGAAGGCATGCGCTGCGTCGCCGCGCCCATCTTCAACAGCCACGGCGAACCCATCGCTGGCCTCTCCGTCAGCGGCCCCGCCTTCCGCATGGGCCTCTCAGATGCCACCCGCCTGGGAACCCTCGTCCGCACCGCAGCCGACCGGGTGACCGAGGCGACCGGAGGCTCTCGCATCTAAAGGAAAGCCTCCTTCATCTTGGCAAAAATACTCGCGGGGGGGCAGGCGTGCAGCGCCTGCGGGGGGCGGCCGCCCCCACCCCTTCTGACGGGGCGAAGTCCCCGGCAGAAGGTCAGGAAAAATGCCGCGAATGCGGCTCCGCTCAATAACCCCTATTGCAGATCGCGGAACGCCGCCTGCATCCGCGCTACGGCCTCGGCCACCTGCGCGCGTGGCGCGGCGATGTTGAATCGCAGGGAATGTTCCCCCCCAAGACCAAAACTCACCCCATGATTGGTGGCAATCCGCGCCTCCTTCTCCACCCGCGCGATGAACTCGGCCGGTGCCATCCCGGTGCCGGAAAAATCCAGCCAGGCCAGATAGGTCGCCTCCAGCTTCATCGACTTCAACCCCGGAATGGCAGCCATCCCGTCATCAAAGACCCGCCGATTGCCGTCCAGATACCCCATCAACCCATCCACCCATTCCGCACCCTCGGCGGAATAGGCCGCCGTGGCCATATGCATCCCGAAACTGTTGCCGGAAATGCCCAGCGCCGCCATGCGACTGGCAAACTTCGCCTTCAGCACCGGGTCCGCGATGATCACGTTCCCCGTATGGCTGCCCGCGATGTTAAAGGTCTTGGTCGTCGCCGTCATCATCACCAACCGGTCGGCAATCTCTGGCGCGGCCAGCGTCATCGGCACATGTTTCTGCCCCGGATAGACCAGATCATGGTGGATCTCATCCGACACCAGGATCAGGTCATGCCGCACACAGAACTCCGCCACGCCGCGCAATTCCGCCGCCGTCCAGACCCGTCCACCCGGATTGTGGGGCGAGCAAAGCAGGAACATCCGCTCCCGCCCTGTCATCAGGGCATCCCAGCCGTCAAAATCCATCTCATAGCGACCGTCCACCAAGGCAAGCGGGCATTCCCGCACCTCACGCCCGGCCGCTTTGATCGTGCGGGCAAAGGCGTGATAGACAGGCGTCGTCAACACCACCCCATCCCCCGGCGCGGTAAATGCATCCAGACACAGCCCCGTCCCGTTCACCAACCCGTGGGTCGTGAAAATATCCTCCCGCGCCACAGACCAGCCATGCCGCGCCTGCATCCACCACTGGATCGCCTCCAGATAGGCGCTGTCATCCCCGAAATAACCATAGACCCCGTGTTCGGCCATCCGCTCAACCGCCTGCTGCACACAGGCCGGCGGGCGAAACTCCATATCGGCCACCCACATGGCCAACCCGCCATCGGCAGGAACACCATAGAGTTTCTCCATCATGTCCCACTTCACACAATGTGTGCCGCGCCGGTCGATCGGGGTATCAAAGCTCATGTCAGCCCTCTGTTCCTTGGTCCCACACAGCATTACCAACGCAGGACGGTTGTTCCAATATGTAAATTCAAAGATGGACAATTTTCTTCAAAGTACAAATAAATCGGTATATTTTCTCGCAATAATTCAGAAAATCGGAACAAATACCCAATCAAGGCGCCCTATGCTCCGCATGTGTCCCGCCATTGCGCCACAAGGCGGTTTTCCTTAAATCAGTCCCCATGATCCGCCCCATCCTGCTCCATCCCGACCCGCGCCTCAAGAAGCTCTGCGATCCCGTCGCCGAGATCACGCCCGAACTTGCCCAATTGGCCGACGACATGCTGCAAACCATGTATGCCGCCCCCGGCATCGGCCTGGCCGCGCCACAGATCGGCGTGATGAAGCGGCTGATCGTCATGGATTGCGTCAAGGGCGAAAATGATCCCCCCCGCCCCATCGCCCTGTTCAACCCCGAAATCATCTGGGCGTCAGAAGAGCTGTCCACCTATGACGAAGGCTGCCTCTCCATTCCCGACCAATATGCCGAAGTGCAGCGCCCGGCTGAGGTGCGCGTGCGTTGGACCGGGCTGGATGGCAAACCGCAAGAAGAACACTTCGCGGGCCTCTGGGCCACCTGCGTGCAGCACGAGATTGACCATCTGAATGGCAAGCTGTTCATCGACTATCTGGGTCCGCTGAAACGCCAGATGATCACCCGAAAGATGGAAAAGCTGAAACGCGAGCGCGCTAGGTTCGGGGAATGACGATCCTTCCCATCCTGCATTGGCCCGATCCGCGCCTGTCCACACCCTGCGCACCTGCGCCCCTCACCGACGCCACCCGCGCCCTCGCCGCGGACATGCTGGATACCATGTATGCCGCCCCCGGCCGCGGCCTTGCCGCGCCGCAGGTCGGCCACCTGATCCGGCTTTTCGTGATGGATGTGACATGGAAAGAAGGCACCCCCGTCCCCCGCATCTGCCTGAACCCCGAAATCCTCTGGCGCTCCGACACCACCGCCACCGGGACTGAGGGCTGCCTCTCCATCCCTGGCATCACCACCGAAATCGCCCGCGCCACCGAAATCCGCCTCCGCTGGACCGATCTGAACGGCGACACCCGCGAAGAAACCCTCACCGGCTTCGCCGCCATTTGTGCGCAACATGAATATGACCATCTCGATGGCCTCGTCACCTTTGACCGCCTTCTCCCCGCCGCCCGCGCCATCGCACTTGATGCCTATTCCGCCCAGCAGGCCACCGCATGACCGTGCGCCCCTGCCTGGCCTGGCCCCATCCGGTGCTGAAATCCCCCGCCGCCCCGGTCACCGCCATCACCGATGACATCCGCGCCATCTGGGCCGACATGATCGACACGATGGATGCCATGCCCGGCTATGGCCTCGCCGCCGTGCAGATCGGCATCCCCCTGCGCCTTGCGGTGGTGGATTGCTCCACCGAACGCGGGCAGGCCATCCGCATGGCCAACCCCGAAATCCTCCACGCCAGCGTCCAACCCCGCGACCATGACGAGGCGTCGCCAAACCTTCCCGGCGTCTCGGCGGTCATCACCCGCCCCCGTGCCGTGACCGTCCGTTTCCTGAACGAACAGGGCGAAATCGAAGACCGCGATTTCGTCCACCTCTGGGCCACGTCCGTGCAGCACCAGATCGACCATCTGGCCGGCAAGATGTATTTCGATCACCTCTCGCCCCTCAAACGCAAGATGCTGCTGGCCAAGGCTGAAAAGCTGCGGAGGCGGGGATGAAAATCGTTTTCATGGGCACCCCCGATTTCTCGGTTCCGATCCTGGACGCCCTCGCCACACGGCACGACATCGTTGCCGTCTACACCCAACCCCCCCGCCACGCAGGCCGGGGCAAAGACCTTCGCCCAACCCCCGTTCACGCCCGCGCCACCGCGCTCAACCTGCCCGTCCGCCACCCCATCAGCCTGAAATCACCCGACGAACAGGCGGCCTTCGCCGCCCTGAACGCCGATGTGGCCGTGGTCGTCGCCTATGGCCTGATCCTGCCACAAGCCATCCTTGATGCCCCGCGCCAGGGTTGCCTGAACATCCACGCCTCGCTCTTGCCGCGCTGGCGTGGCGCGGCCCCGATCCACCGCGCCATCATGGCAGGCGACGCGGAAACCGGCATCTGCATCATGCAGATGGAAGCAGGCCTCGACACCGGCCCCGTGCTCTTGCGCCAATCCACACCCATCAGGGCCGAAGACACCACCCAGGATCTGCACGATCGCCTGTCACAGATGGGCGCAAGCCTCATCCTCGACGCCCTCGCCAACCTGCCCACGCTCACCCCTGAACCCCAAACGGCGGAAGGCGTCACCTACGCCGCAAAGATCGACAAGGCCGAGGCCCGCATCGACTGGGCCGAATCGGCAGACCAAGTTGATCGCCAGATCCGTGGCCTCTCTCCCTTTCCCGGCGCATGGTGCATGGCCGGGGGCGAACGGGTAAAACTCCTGCGCTCTCGCCTTGCCGAAGGGCAGGGCACAGCCGGACAGGTTCTCCACGGCCTCACCATCGCCTGCGGCTCAGGTGCAGTGGACATCACCCTTGCCCAGCGCGAGGGCAAGAAACCCCAATCCCCTACCGATTTCCTGCGCGGTTTCGCCCTGCCTGCCCAACTGGCCTGATTTGCTGGACTGATCCGCGCCCCTACGGCATGATCGCCGTGTAAGCCCGGAGGCCGCCATGCCCTTCCTCATCCTGATCGTCATAGGTGCCGCCGCGGGCTTTCTCGCCACCCGCTTCATGCGGGTGCAGACCGATGTGCCCACCACCATCGCCATCGGTATCGGTGGCGCGCTGATCGGCTGGGGCATCCTGCGTTTTCTGGTCTCCATCACCGGTTGGGTCGCGGCCTTTGTCGGCGCAATCCTCGGGGCAATGGCGCTGATCTGGCTCTGGCAAAAATACGTGGCGAAATAGGTCACCCGAACCGCTTCGCCGCATCCTTCAACTTGAACCCCGCACCACCCGCCGGCTCCCAGATCAACCGCCCCTGCCACGCCGCAAACAGCATCGCCGCCGCATCGGCACGACAACCCAACTTGGCCGCCAGAACCCGCTCCACATCCGACCGCCACAAGGCAGCACGATCCGCCAAAACCGGATCGGTCAGGCTCGCCTGCGCCAACCCCGGCGGAACCGCACCAGCCAAAGCCTTCAGAAACCCCTGTGCGGTGTCTTCCTCGGCGGCCAGCCGCTCGCCCGCCTCGGCCACGCGGTCCCAGCCATGCCCCGCCGCAGCACGCAGCATCCCAACCCTGTCACCATAGCGTTGCACCAATGTCGGCGGCGCCAAACCACAGGCTTTTGATACGGCCCCAAAAGACACCGCAACAGCACCCCCCTCTGCCAAAAGGCCAAGGATGGCTGCAAATACTTCGTCATCCGGAACGCTGCGTGGTCTGCCCATATTATACGAATACCCATTCACCAATTCAAAAACAACCCGACGCTACCGCTTTGGCGAACCCGGTCGCGGCGGCCGTGTCTTATAGACCGGCAAACGCCAACCAAACCGCAAACTTCCCGCCCGCAGGAACAGCGTCACCCCCCCGCAGGCCAGCAACGCCAGCCAGCTTTCCACCCCGGCCAGTCCCAGCAGCACCGCAGCCCCCGCCCCGCAAAAGGCGCAGGTGACGTACAACTCACCCTGCTTCAAAACCAATGGCACCTCGTTGCACACCACATCCCGCAGCAACCCGCCCATGCAGCCTGTCACCATCCCCATCACCAGAAGGACAGGCCAGCCCATCCCCTCGGCCAGGGCCACGCCCACCCCGGCAGGCACCGCCACGGCCAGCGCAAAGGCATCCAGCCATTCCAGCGCGCGATACCGGCTTTCCAATCGATGCGCGCCAAAGAACACCAATACCGCCGCCACCGTTCCAACCAACAGGATCAACGGATCGGAAATCCACAACGGCGAGCGATCCAGGATCATATCCCGCAACGTCCCGCCCCCGGTGGCCGTCAGACAGGCGATAAAGATGAACCCCACAATGTCCAGTTGCGACCGGCTCGCCACAAGCGCACCCGTCAACGCAAAGATCGCCACAGACGCATAATCCAGCGTCGACAAAAGCGCCTCTGTCGGCAGGGCAAGATCGGGCGTCATCACGCGCTCTTTGCCTTGAACGGGGCCATCCCGGCCCGCGCCAATTCATCCGCCCGCTCATTCTCCTCATGGCCGGCATGGCCCTTGATCCAGCGCCAATCCACCTTGTGCCGGGCTTGCGCCGCATCCAGCCGCTGCCACAGATCGGCATTCTTCACCGGGGATCGCCCCGCCGTGCGCCACCCGTTGCGCTTCCAGCTGTGAATCCATTCCGTCACGCCGTTCTTCACATAGGCGCTGTCCGTCACAATGATGATGTCAGACGGCCGCGCCAGCGCCTCCAGCGCCGAAATCGCCGCCAGCAATTCCATCCGATTGTTGGTGGTCATCGCCTCGCCACCCTGCAAGGTGCGCTCCTTCACCACCGCCCCGGCCTCCCGCGCCAGCAGCAGCACGCCCCATCCTCCGGGGCCGGGATTGCCTGAACAGGCACCATCGGTATAGGCGAAAAGCTCTGGCATGGCGGCTCCTTTTCCCCCGTTTAGGCAGCACCTCCGCCATCGTCAACGCGACTGCCCTTTCATCTTGGCCCAAATACTCTGAATGGATGAGGCGCAGGCCGCCAAGGGGGCAGAATGCCCCCTGATTTTTCGCACGAAAATGGCTCATTCGAACAGGATCGGCACCGCCAGACAGCACAGCACCACCGCCGTCAATATCCCCCGCAGCCGCATCCACCATGCAGGCGTCAACCCCTGCCGCGCAAAGGTCCAGTCCAGCATCAAAAGCCCCGCAAAACCCGCAAACAGGTTCACCGCCGCATCGCCCGGATCGCCATTCACCATGAAAAACGCCCAAAGCGCCGGGATCACCGACAGCGCATATCCCACCGCCGCCGCCTGCCCCTCGGCCTTTGTCGCAAATCCCCACAGCACACCCGACATGAAAGACAGGATCACCGTCCCATAGGTCAGGCTCACATAAGTCCCCATGAACAGCGGGCTCATCCATTGCCCACCCCAGCCCACCGTCGCGGGAAACAGCACATTCGCCGCCCCCCAGAGGAACGGGATCAGGCCGGCCAGCCCAAGGATTAATGCGGAACGGGGAATGGGTGTCATGTCAGGCTTCGGATCAGGGCGTCGATACGTTTCGCGCGGGTGGGTGCCGTCTTGGCGGTGCCAATCTGATACAGCAATCCACGCCGCTTGCCAGCCGTCAGCCCCTCCCAAACCGCCGTCAGATCCGCCTGCCGCAACGCCAGCGTTACATCCTCAGGCGTGTCCACCCGGTCATCCGGTGCCGGGCGCAGCCGCACCTCCAACACTTCCCCCGGCACAATCCCCACCCGGTCCAGCAGCGATGCCCCCGCCCACAGGAACACCCCCTCCACAACCGGCGCACGCGACAGGGCAAGGTTTACGGGATGCTCGTTGATTTCTCCCTCCACCCGCTTCGCCCCCCGCGCCAGCAGTGCAGACTCGGCATCTTCGGGCAGACGCAGCAGGGTATAGGTCGCGCGGCCCCAATCCACCGCCTCGACCGCGGCCTGAAAGGCCACCCAATCGCTCATGCAGGTTCCCGCAGGATGCGCGGCACCTTGAACTCCACCGTTTCTACTGCCGTTTCCACAGGTTCCACCACCGTGTCGAACCGCGCGCGAAAGGCGTCGATCACCTCATTCACCAACACCTCCGGCGCGCTCGCCCCCGCCGTGATGCCAACCGACCGAATCCCTTCCAGCGCCCGCCAATCAATATCCGTGGCACGCTGGATCAGCTGCGCATAGCCACAGCCTGCATTCGCCCCCACTTCCACCAGCCGCTTGGAATTGGATGAATTCGGCGCCCCGATCACCAGAAGTGCATCGATCTTGCCCGCCATCGCCTTCACCGCCATCTGGCGGTTCGTGGTGGCATAGCAAATGTCGTCATGCGCGGGGGCCACAATGGCCGGAAACCGCGCCTTCAGCGCCGCCGCAATATCCGCCGTGTCATCCACCGACAGCGTGGTCTGCGTGATAAAGGCCAGCTTGGTCGGATCGCGCACCACCAGCCTGGCCACATCCGCCACCGTCTCTACCAGCAGCACCTCACCCTCTGGCAACTGCCCCATAGTCCCCACGGTTTCGGGGTGGCCCGCATGGCCGATCATGATCATCTGCAACCCGGCCTCATTGTGCCGTGCCGCCTCATTATGCACCTTTGTCACCAAGGGGCAGGTCGCATCCACCGCAATCATCTCGCGCCGCGCCGCCTCGGCTGGCACCGCTTTTGGCACCCCATGCGCCGAAAACACCACCGGTCGGTCCAGCGGGCAGTCATCCAGTTCCTCGACGAACACCGCCCCCTTGGCGCGCAACCCATCCACCACGAATTTGTTATGCACGATCTCATGCCGCACAAAGACGGGCGCACCCCATTTGTCCAACGCCATCTCGACGATCTTGATCGCACGGTCCACACCCGCGCAAAACCCGCGCGGGGCGGCCAGATACAGTGTCAGGGGCGGAAGGGTCATCAGGCAGCCTCTTGATCGGACGCCCCAGATTTAGGGCCAAACGCAGCCTTGGTAAACCGCAACCTGCCACCCAGCACCCGTCACCCCACAAACCCCAGCGTGATCAGCCCCAGCACCAGATACCGCCCCGTCTTGGCCACAGTAACCAGCACCGCAAACAGCCAGAACGGCGTGCGCAGCGTGCCTGCCACCACCGTCAGCACATCCCCCAGCGGCAGCCATGACAACAGCAACGACCAAACCCCCCAGCGGCGAAACCATGCCTCGGCCCGCCGCAGCGCATCCTCGGGGATGCGGAACCGCTCCATCACGCGCAGCTCCATCAGCCCGCGGCCCAGCGCGTAATTCAGACAAGACCCCAGCACATTGCCAACCGACGCCACCAGCAGGATCACGCCAAAGGTCTCTGGCTGCGCCACGATCATCCCCGCAAAGATGATCTCCGATTGAAAGGGGATCAGCGTCGCCGCGACAAAGGCGGCAAGAAACAGGCCAAGCAAGGCGGAACCAAGGATCATCCGCCCCAGATGGCGCAGCAGCAGGGGCGCAACAAGATGTCAGCCGATCTTTGCACGCCAATAGGCCGCGAAATCTGCCTTCGCCGCCCGCGACGCAAAGGCGCGGGCTGGCAGGATCACCACATCTTCCCGCCCAAAGGACAGAAAGACATGATCTTCCGTCTCCCGCAGCAGCCGCAGCGAACGCCCACCCAAAACCAGGGGCGCACGTCGATCTTCACGATGCTCAATCATCCGGTCCGGCCAATGTTCAAGCCGCATGTCCACCGGCGTCTCTACCCGCCCCCGCGCCCGCGTCTTTCTGTCCCGTCGCTGAAACTCCAGGGCAGCAAGTCCCGGCAAGACCATCAACAGAATTGCGGATGGCAGGCTGTGCAGACCGGATACCGCCTCCAGTTGCCCTGACAAAACCTTCAGCAGGCCCAACCCTGCAAAGCCGCCCGCCGCCAGCGCCAGCCTGTCCCGCTTGCGGTGGGCGGGCGATATACGTTCCCAGGCCAGCGCATCGTCCATCGTCAGGGTATAGTGCAACACACCGTCCGCCCGGTTCACCGGGCGGGCCTCCCTTTGCATCAGTTCGGTCACTTCACGTCGACCGTAACCTCTTCACGCTCACCCAAACGCGGCTCACGCGGTGGGCGGCCAATCACGTCGCGCAGTTCATCCAGTTCGATGAAATTGTCCGCCTGCCGCCGCAATTCATCGGCAATCATCGGTGGCTGGCTGCGGATGGTCGACACGACCGAAACCCGAACCCCCTGCCGTTGCAGGCTTTCCACCAGCGGGCGAAAATCCCCGTCGCCCGAAAACAGCACGATATGATCGACGCGCGGGGCCAGTTCCATGGCATCGACCGTCAGTTCGATATCCATATTCCCCTTCACCTTCCGCCGCCCCTGGCTGTCGGTGTATTCCTTCGCGGGCTTCGTCACCATCGTGAACCCGTTATAGTTCAACCAATCAACCAGCGGTCGGATCGGCGAATAGTCGTCATTCTCCAACAGCGCCGTATAATAGAAGGCCCGCAGCAATTTCCCCCGCCGCATGAACTCCTGACGCAACAGCTTGTAGTCTATATCAAATCCAAGCGCCTTGGCCGCCGCGTAAAGATTTGAACCGTCGATGAACAGCGCAAGCCGTTCGTCCTTGTAAAACATTGTGAGTTCCCCTCAAAACAATTCCCCGAACACATTCCAACAACAAACTGCCGCAGGACGGCAAAACCGTCCCGAACTCGTTCAAGCTATCAGCGCGGAACGCAATCATTCAAGTTCAGCTATACGAAAGGGTAACCCGGTGACAGACTGCAACCAAAGATTGCTCATCGCCCTCGGCGCGAACCTCCCGATTGATGGGCAAGCGCCCGCCGATACCCTGCGTCTCGCCTGTGATGCACTCTGCGCCCATCTCGGCCCGCTTGTGACCAGCCGGATATATGCCACTCCCTGCTTTCCAGCAGGGGCTGGTCCCGATTATGTGAATGCCGCAGTTTCCGCCGCCCTGCCTGCCACCCTTGGCCCGGAACATGTTCTTGCGCTTCTTCACGACATCGAAGCCACCTATGGCCGCAAGCGCGAAACGCGCTGGGGGATGCGAACGCTTGACCTTGACCTCATCGCCTATGGCCAGTCGCTGCTGCCCGACCCGGCCACCTACCGCCACTGGCGCGACCTGCCCGCCGATGACCAGCGTCGCCTGGCACCGGATCGCCTGATCCTGCCACATCCCCGCCTGCAGGACCGCGCTTTCGTCCTTGTGCCGCTTTGCGACGTCGCCCCCGATTGGCACCACCCCGCCACCGGAATGACCATCGCCACGATGACCGCCGCCCTTCCCGCCGCCGACCGGGCCGAAGTTGTGCCCACAACACATGGATTCAACGCTTGTCAATAACGGATGATGCGACTAAGTAAGCCATTCCGTGCCCCCCATCCGAACTGGAGTCGCTCATGGCCCGCGTGACGGTCGAAGATTGCGTTGACAAGGTGCCGAACCGTTTTGAACTGGTAATGCTCGCCGCCCATCGCGCGCGTGAAATCCAGGCTGGTTCGCCAATTGGCATCGACCGCGACAACGACAAGAACCCCGTCGTTGCCCTGCGCGAAATCGCCGAAGAAACCCAATCCGCCGAAGTGCTGCGCGAACGGATGATCGAATCGCACCAGACGCAGATCGAGGTTGACGAGCCTGAGGATGACCAGATGGCCCTCCTCATGTCGGGCGAAATTGACCGCCCGATGCAGGACGATATGTCCGAAGAGAAACTCCTCCGCGCGCTGATGGAAGCGCAGGGCGACAACTGATCCGGGCAATACCCCGGCCCCCGCTGGATAAACATTCAGGGCGATGATGATCGACGTCGAAGACCTCATCGCCCTTGTCCGCAACTACAACCCGCGCACCAATGCCGACCTGATCCGAAAGGCCTATGCCTACGGATTTCAGATGCATGATGGCCAGATGCGCAAATCGGGCGAACCCTATTTCACCCATCCCGTTGCCGTCGCCGCGATCCTCACCGAACAGCGGCTGGATGATGCCACCATCATCACCGCCCTGCTGCACGACACGATCGAAGACACCCGCTCCACCTATTCCGACATCGCCAGCATGTTCGGCTCCGAAGTGGCCGAACTCGTCGATGGCGTGACCAAACTCACCAATATCGAACTCTCCTCGGCACAAAGCCAGCAGGCGGAAAACTTCCGCAAACTGTTCATGGCCATGTCAAAGGATCTGCGCGTGATCCTTGTAAAACTGGCCGACCGGCTGCACAACATGCGCACGATCAAAAGCATGAAGCCGGAAAAGCAGGCCCAGAAGGCCCGCGAAACGATGGAGATTTTCGCCCCCCTCGCCGGTCGCATGGGGATGCAATGGATGCGCGAGGAGCTGGAAGATCTCGGCTTCCGCGTGCTGAACCCCGAGGCGCGCAATTCCATCATCCGCCGCTTCATCACCCTGCAACGCGAAGCGGGCGATGTGGTCCACAAGATCACCGCCGACATCCGCAACGAACTGGAAAAGGTCCAGATCGAGGCCGATGTCTACGGCCGCGCCAAGAAACCCTATTCCATCTGGCGCAAGATGCAGGAAAAGGATCTCGCCTTTTCCCGCCTGTCCGATATCTACGGCTTTCGCGTCATCTGCGGCTCGGTCGCCGATTGCTACCGCATCCTCGGCGTCATCCACCAACGCTGGCGCGCCGTGCCGGGGCGGTTCAAGGATTACATCAGCCAGCCGAAATCCAACGGCTACCGGTCGATCCACACCACCGTGTCAGGCCGCGATGGCAAACGGGTCGAGGTGCAGATCAGAACCCGCGAAATGCACGAAGTCGCCGAAGCGGGCGTCGCCGCCCATTGGTCCTACCGCGAAGGCGTCCGCGCCAAGAACCCCTTTGCCGTCGATCCCGCCAAATGGATCGCCACGCTGACCGAACGGTTCGACGAAGGCGACCACGACGAATTCCTGGAACACGTGAAGATGGAGATGTATTCCGATCAGGTGTTCTGCTTCACGCCCAAGGGCGATGTGGTGCAACTGCCGCGCGGCGCCACGCCACTGGACTATGCCTATGCCATCCACACCCGCATCGGCAATTCCTGCGTCTCGGCCAAGGTTGACGGCATCCGCGTGCCGCTCTGGACCCGGCTGAAGAACGGCCAAAGCGTTGAAATCATCACGGCTGAAGGCCAGCGCCCGCAGGCATCGTGGATCGACATCGTCACCACGGGCCGCGCCAAGGCCGCGATCCGCAAATCCCTGCGCGAAGAAGACAAGGGCCGTTTCGTCAAACTCGGCCAGGAACTCGCCCGCGCGGCCTTCGATCACGTCGGCAAGAAATCGTCGGACAAGGCGCTGCGCACGGCGGCAAAGATGCTGGGCCTGGCCGATGAAGAAGATCTCCTCGCCCGTCTCGGCAGTGCAGAAATCACCGCGCGCCGTGTCGTCGAAACGCTTTACCCCGAACTTGCCCGCGCCCAGGCGGATGAGGTGGATGCCACCCGCCCTGTCGTGGGCCTGTCCGATGACCAATCCTTCCGCCGCGCGCCCTGCTGCCAACCCGTGCCCGGCGAACGCATCGTCGGCATCACCTATCGTGGGCAGGGCGTCGTGGTGCACGCCATCGACTGCCCCGCGCTTGAGGAATTCGAAGAACAGCCCGGCCGCTGGGTCGATCTGCACTGGCATTCCGGCCGCCATGCCGCCGTCCATACAGTCAGCCTCGAGGTCACCATTTCCAATGATGCCGGCGTTCTTGGCCGCATCTGCACCTTGATTGGCGAGCAGAAGGCCAATATCTCGGATCTAAGGTTCACAGACCGCAAGCCGGATTACTATCGGCTCATCATTGACGTGGACCTCCGCGATGTCGAACATCTGCACATGGTCATGACCGCGCTGGAAGCGGAAACCGATGTCGCCCAGATTTCACGTCACCGCGATATGACACGCAAGCCCTGATCGGGCGCGGGAGAATTCGTTTTGGTCTTCAAGCGGCGCAATCCTCGAAGCCTTCTGGGTTGGACCCGCGAAATGGTCTATCCCCAAGGCGGCTTCCGACGGGCAACCCAGTATGTGCTGCACCGCATGCGCCGCCTGCCCGACAGCCCCCACCGCATCGCACGCGGCGTCTTTGCGGGTTCTTTCGTGGGTTTCCTGCCCTTGCCCGGCATGCAATTCGTTGCCGCATGGCTGGCGTCGCGTCTGGTAAAGGGCAATCTGCTGGCCGCCCTGCTGGCCACCTTCAACACCAATCCGATCACGACACCCTTCTTTGCCGTGCTGGCTTTGTCGCTTGGCCACTGGATACTCGGCATCGAAAAGCCGCTCTCGCCCGAATACATAGGCATGGCCTTTGCCAATGCGGGGGCCGATCTGTGGTTTAACATCAAGGCGGTCTTTGGCCCTGAACAGGCCCGATGGGCGGGCCTTGGCCAATTCTGGCGCGAAATTTACCTGCCCTATTTCCTCGGCGCCCTCGGGCCGGGCTTCCTCATCTCAACGCTGTTCTATTACCTGACCATCCCGCTTGTGGTGGCCTATCAAAAGGCGCGCGCCGCAAAATCCAAAGAACGCAACGAACGCCGCCATAAACTGCGCGAGGCGCTGGCCAATGCTGCGGCCAAACTCAAGGCCCGCGGCGACGGCGCAGGCGGATCGGGGGATGACGACAGCCCCGGATCGGCCTAGCTTCCCACCATGATCAAATCCACAAGGACAGGCGCAAGATGAAACCTCAGGGGCAACTCCGGCTTGGCGTCAACATCGATCACGTGGCCACTGTGCGCAACGCACGTGGAAGCGCGTGGCCCGAACCCCTCCGCGCCGCCATCCTGGCCGAGGCGGCGGGCGCCGACGGCATCACCGCCCACCTGCGCGAAGATCGCCGCCACATCCGCGACGCGGATATAGAGGCGCTGGTCGCGGGTCTTTCGATCCCGCTCAACTTTGAATGCGCCGCAACGGCGGAAATGCAGGCCATCGCCCTGCGTCACAAACCCCACGCCGTCTGCCTGGTGCCAGAGAAACGCGAAGAACGCACCACCGAAGGCGGCCTTGATGTCGCTGGCGATGCTGACCGCCTGACCGATTACATCGCCCCCCTGCGCGAAGCGGGCGCCCGCGTGTCCATGTTCATAGGTCACGATCCCCGCCAGATCGAAGCCTCCGCCCGCATCGGTGCCGCAGTGGTGGAACTGCATACCGGCCATTACTCCGAACTCCTCGCCGAAGGCCGCGAGGCAGAGGCCGCCGAAGAGCTGGAAGGTCTGCGTCGTGGCGCAAAACTCGCCCATGCCCTTGGTCTTGAGGTGCATGCAGGCCACGGCCTGACCTATGACAACGTCGCCCCCATCGCCGCCATGCCCGAGGTGATGGAACTGAACATCGGCCATTTCCTGATCGGCGAATCCATCTTCCGCGGCCTCGGCCCCGCCATCGAAGAAATGCGCCGCCGCATGGATGCGGCGCGCGGAGGCGCGGCGTGATCACCGCAAACGCCGCAGGGGCGCACGATTTTTCTGCGAAAAATCACGCCCCCATCCTGTTTGCCTGCCCTGAATTTTCGCAGAAAATTCGCAGGGCCGGCCAGCCACCAAAAGCTGCGCAGGACGCCGATCCATGATACTCGGCATCGGCACCGATCTCGCCAACATCGAACGGATCGAAGCGACCCTTGCCCGCTTTGGCAGCCGCTTCAAGGATCGCGTCTTCACCGAACGCGAACAGCGCAAGGCCGAAGGCCGCCCCCGCGCCATCGCCGCCACCTATGCCAAACGCTGGGCCGCAAAAGAGGCCTGCTCAAAGGCGCTTGGCACCGGCCTGCGCATGGGCATCTCATGGAAAGACATGGCCGTCACAAACCTCCGCTCCGGGCAGCCGGTCATGCACGTCACCGGCTGGGCCGCCGAACGCCTGCGCGAAATGACACCCGACGGGCATGAGGCAACGATCCACGTTACTCTGACCGACGATCACCCCTGGGCACAGGCCTTTGTCGTGATCGAAGCCCGACCGATCCAGCCCACAAACCCGCCCGGAACTTGACTCCCCCGTCCGCTGCGCGCAATTAGCGCCGAACCGCCCCGGCGGACCCCAATCAGAGTGGACCAAATGGCAGGCAGCAAGGCCAAGACCGAAGGCGGCATCGTCGAAACCATCAAGACGGTGCTTTGGGCGCTGGTAATTGCAGGCGTGTTCCGCACCCTGTTCTTCCAACCTTTCTGGATTCCCTCCGGGTCGATGAAGGACACATTGCTGATCGGCGATTTCCTGTTCGTCAACAAGATGGCCTATGGCTACTCCCGCTATTCCTGCCCGTTTTCCGCGTGCCCCTTTAGCGGTCGCCTGCTGGCCTCCGATCCCGAACGCGGCGACGTGGTGGTTTTTCGCCACCCGGTCAACGGCACCGATTTCATCAAGCGCCTGATCGGCCTGCCGGGCGACACGGTCCAGATGCGCGACGGCATCCTTTACCTGAATGGCGAGGTGGTGCCGCAAACCCCCGCCGGCGTGTTCGAGGAAGTCTATGAAAAACAAGGCCCCATGGGCCAACTTCCGCGCTGTGAAAACGGCCCCGTTGGCGAAGGCGGCATCTGCACGTCGTCGCGCGCCACCGAAACCCTGCCCGGCGGGCGCACCCACAACGTGCTGAACATCGACGACAACGGCTTCGCCGACAACACCGATGTGTTTACCGTCCCCGCGGGTCACTTCTTCTTCATGGGCGACAACCGCGACAACAGCCAGGATTCGCGTTTTGGCCAGGCCGTCGGTGGCGTGGGCTTCGTGCCTGCCGAATACCTGATCGGCCGCGCCGACCGGATCATGTTCTCCTCTGCCGGACGCTCCATGCTGTTCTTCTGGACATGGCGGTCGGACCGATTCTTCAAGGCTGTCGAGTGATGGGGGCGCGTGCGTGACGACTCAACGGGTCAAGCTGGCTGCGGACCTCGCGGCCTTCGCGGCCCGCATCGGGCATGACTTTGCCCGCCCGGAACTGCTGGTCCGCGCTGTCACGCATTCCTCGATCTCGTCCCAAACCCGCCCCTCCAACGAACGGTTGGAGTTTCTGGGCGACCGCGTCCTTGGCCTGTCCATCGCCACGGCGCTGTTCAAGGCCGATGGCCACGCAAGCGAAGGCACCCTCGCCCCCCGCTTCAACGCGCTGGTCCGACAGGAAACCTGCGCCGATGTCGCCCGCGACACGGGCTTGGGCGACGTGCTGAAACTTGGCCGCTCTGAAATGCTGTCCGGTGGCCGCCGGAAAGAGGCGCTTCTTGGCGATGCGATGGAAGCGGTCATCGCCGCCGTCTACCTGGATGCGGGGTTCGAAGCCGCCCGCGACGTGGTGCTGCGTCTGTGGGGCACGCGCATCGCCGATGCCGCGCGGTCAGAGACCCGCGATGCCAAATCCAGCCTTCAGGAATGGGCGCAAGCCCGCGGCCTGCCCCCCCCGACCTATGTCGAAACCGCGCGCGACGGGCCAGATCACCAACCGCTTTTCACGGTCGAGGCGCGGCTCGAAACTGGCCAATCCGCCAGAGGCCAGGCCACCGGCAAACGCGCCGCAGAACAGGCAGCAGCGCGCGCGCTGCTCGACCGGATGGAGAAGACCAATGACTGACCCCACCACCAGCGCCGGCCCCACCCGCGCCGGCTTCGTCGCCCTGATCGGTGAACCCAATGCCGGGAAATCCACTCTGCTGAACCGCATGGTGGGCGCCAAGGTGTCCATCGTGACGCATAAGGTGCAGACGACGCGCAGTCGCATCCGCGGTGTCTGCATGGAAGGCGCGGCGCAGATCGTGTTCGTCGACACTCCCGGCCTCTTTCGCCCCCGCCGCAGGCTGGACCGCGCGATGGTCGCCGCCGCCTGGGGTGGCGCCGCCGATGCCGACATCATCGTCCTGCTGATCGAGGCGCATCGCGGCCTGACCGGCGGGGTCGAAGCGATCATCGACAACCTCAAGGACAAGATCCCGCAAGGCACCCGTGTGGCGCTGGCCATCAACAAGATCGACAAGGTCAAGGCGGAAACCTTGCTGGCGCTGACCGAAAAGCTGAACAGCGCCTTTCCCTTCGCCAAGACCTTCATGATCAGCGCCGAACGCGGCTATGGCGTCGATGACCTGCGCGAATGGCTGGCGGCGGAACTGCCCGAAGGCCCGTGGTTCTATCCCGAAGACCAGATCGCCGATCTGCCCATGCGCATGATCGCGGCGGAAATGACCCGCGAAAAGCTGACCCTCCGCCTGCATGAGGAACTGCCCTATCAGCTGACGGTCGAGACGGAAAAATGGGAAGATCGCCCCGACGGTTCCACCCGGATCGACCAGATCATCTATGTCGCCCGCGATGGCCACAAGGGTATCCTGCTGGGGGCCAAGGGCGAAACGATCAAGGCCATCGGCCAGCAGGCCCGTGCCGAAATCGCAACCTTCCTTGATCGCCCGGTGCATCTGTTCCTGACCGTCAAGGTCCGCCCGAATTGGCTGGAAGAGGCCGAGCGTTATTCCGAGATGGGCCTTGATTTCAAGGATGGCGACTGACACTCGGGGCGGCGACCCTGGGGGGGCTTTACCCCAGTCCATCGGCTTCCTGAACCATTGGCGAAACCGATGACCGATCCCCGCGGTTCCTTCCCGACAAACGATGGAGGCAGGGTGTGCGCCTGACAACCGACCTCTGGGTTGCCGCCTACCTTACCCGGCTGCGGCTGGCCGACATTCCTGTCTATGTCACCGCCAAGGGCGATGCGACAGCCGGCGCGGTAATTGTGAAATGCGCCACGCTGGACGGTCAGGCAAAGGCCGTTCAGCGCAGCTATGACCTGATGACAGGCGCGCGGGTCTGGGTCACCCTGACCGAAGGCCCGGAGGCCGAGGTTGACGCCCTTCTTCGCCGACAGCGCGACCGCGACCCCGACCTCTGGGTGATCGAGGTCGAGGATCCCCAAGGCCGCACCCTGCTCGACCAACCGGGTCTTGCAGACTGACAGGCTGACGATTGGCTTGCCCTTCCCCCGCCCCGCGCCGATAGTCGCCCACATGGAATGGCGGGACGAAGGCGCGCTTCTGTCGGTCAGACCCCACGGCGAAAGCGCAGCGATCATCGAGGTCTTTACGGCGGAACATGGCCGCCATGCCGGTGTGGTGCGCGGCGGCACCTCGCGCCGTATTGCCCCCATCCTGCAACCCGGCGCGCAACTTGATGTTACCTGGCGCGCGCGGCTGGATGACCACATCGGCACCTTTACGGTGGAACCCCTGCGCTCTCGCGCGGCTGTGCTGTCGGACAGGCTGGCGCTGGCCGGGCTGAACGCCATCTGCGCCCTCTTGCGCAGCGCCCTGCCGGAACGCGATGCCCACCCGCTGCTGTATCGGGCGACCCTGCCCTTGCTGGATGCGCTCGAACGTGGCGGCGACTGGCCGCCCGATTACCTGCGCTGGGAACTGCTACTGCTTGAAGAATTGGGCTTCGGCCTTGACCTCGGCACCTGTGCCGTGACCGGCGCGCGCGATGATCTGGTCTATGTCTCGCCCAAGTCAGGCCGCGCCGTCAGCCGCGCCGGCGCGGGCGACTGGGCCAGCCGCCTGCTTCCCCTTCCACAGGTTCTTATGGGCCAGGGGAGCGCCAGCCCCGCCGACATCGCTGCGGGTCTTGCCATCACCGGCCATTTCCTGACGCGCGGTCTGGCCCCCCTGTTGAACGGCCGCCCTCTGCCAGAGGCACGCGCACGCCTCCTCGATCTGCTCGCGCGTTAAGCCTCTCGCGCCTTCACCCGCTGCCGCCACAGCGTGAACAACCCCGCCGCCACCACCAGCCCCGCACCAATGGCCACATTGGTCCGCAACTCCTCGCCAAACAGGAACAACCCGATCCCCGATGCCCAGACCAGTTGCAGATAGGCAAAGGGCTGAATGGCAGACGCCTCGGCCACCGCAAACGCCTTGATCAGCAGCCAATGCCCGACAATCGCCGTGCAGCACAGCGCCGCCATCCAGCCCCAGTCCGGCCCCGTCATCGGCTCCCAGAACCACACCCCCACCAACGTCATCGCCGCCGCGCCGACCGTGCCGGTCCAGAAGAACGACACCGCCGCGCTATCCCCCCGCGCCACATAGCGCGTCATCAGCCCGTACACCGCGAACAACAACGCCGACAGCAAAGGCACCAGCGCCCAGGGTGAAAACACCGCATAGCCCGGTTGCAGGATGATCAGCACACCCACAAACCCGATCAGGATCGCCGTCCAGCGCCGCCACCCAACCTTTTCCCCAAGGATCGGCCCCGACAGGGCGGCAATCAACAGTGGGTAACAGGTGAACACCGCATGGCTTTCCACCAGACCCAGCTTCACAAAGGCCACCACCATCACGCAAACCTCGGTCACCAGCAGCACACCACGCCCCACCTGCAACCACGGATAGCGTGTCCGAACCGCCGCCCGGATGCCCCCCACGGTTCCCCGCGCCTCACGCGCCGCAAGCGCCATGACAAAGGCCGCGAAGAACCAGAAGCGGATCATCACCACCATATATACGTTGTATTCCGTCGCCAGATGACGCGAGATCCCGTCCTGCACCGCAAAAACCACGGTCGTGGCCACCATCAGCCAAATGCCCAGCGTGGTATTTTGCACCGTAGCGTTGCTGTTGCGGTCCAGCTTCGGCAAACCGCTCATGCCGCGTCTCCGGCCATAACTCCAACCGTCATATGCCGCTTCCTTCCATGCCCCGGTCGCCGTTCCACCGTGAACCCCGCCTCGGCCAAGGCGCGCCGCACATGGCCTGCCGCCGTATAGGTGGCGAATGTCCCGCCCTCCGCCGTATGCCCCGCCACCGCCCGCATCAGCCCCTCTGACCACAGTTCCGGGTTCTTCGCAGGCGAAAACCCGTCCAGAAACCACGCATCCGCGACCCCGCCCCAAACCGGCAACGCCTCACGCGCATCCCCGATGATCACCTCCGCCTCCACCCCCGGCAGAACCAACCGTCGCGCCCCCGCCTCCCACTGCTCCAGCATCGGCCCCGCCACCGCCCGCGCCTCGGGGAACGCCTCCAGCGCCCGCGCCATATCCTCTGCCGCCATCGGATAGGCCTCGAATGACGTGAACCGCACCACCCCCGGCGCGCCCATCCCCTGCCACGCCATCATCAGCGCCAGCAGGTTCAGTCCCGTGCCGAACCCCAGTTCTGCCACCTGAAACCCGTCCCGCAACCGGTCCGGCAGGCCGTTGCCCGCCAGAAACACATGCCGCGTTTCGGCCAATCCATCGGCCAAGCTGAAATACGGATCATCAAACCGTGTCGATACCGGCACGATCCCATCGCGCCATTCCAACCCCGCCGATCCCTGTTCCCCGCCCGTCATTTGCCCTAAACCCCAAATCGCGGCGGACCATGAGCAAGGGCACAAGGAATGGCAAGGGTCGATCTCACGGTCATGGGCGGGGGCATCTTTGGCCTGTCCTGCGCCTGGGCCGCCACCCGGCGCGGCGCCCGCGTGCGGGTGATCGAAACGACACAGATCGGCGCAGGCTCATCCGGCGGCCTTGTCGGTGCCCTTGCCCCGCATGTGCCGGAAAACTGGAATGACAAAAAGCAATTCCAATTGGAAAGCCTGCTCATGGCCGCCGATTGGTGGGCCGACGTCACCGCCTCAGGCGGCACCGATCCCGGCTATCTCCGCTCTGGCAGGCTGCAACCCATCCCCGATGACCGCGCCCTGCAAAACGCCCGCGCCCGCATCGCGGAATCCCAAACTCTCTGGCAAGGCCAGGCCGAATGGCGCGTCATCCCTGCCACTGGGGCCGCCTGGGAACCGCACAGCCCCACCGGATGGCTGATCCACGACACGCTCACCGCCCGCATCTCCCCACGTCAGGCCTGCGCCGCCCTCGCCGCCGCCATCCGCGCACAGGGCGGCGCGGTCATCGAAGGCACCGCCCTGCCCGAAGCCCCACACGAAAGCCCGGTCCTCTGGGCCACCGGTTATCCGGGCCTGCAAGACCTGTCACAGACCCTCGGCCAGCCTCTCGGCGCAGGTGTCAAAGGCCAAGCCCTGCTCCTGCAACACGATGCCCGCGATCTGCCGCAACTTTTCACCGATGCGCTGCACATCGTCCCCCATGCCGACGGCACCACCGCCATCGGCTCTACCTCGGAAAACACTTGGGCGGACCCCTTCGCCACCGATACCCAACTCGACACCCTTCTGGACAAGGTCCGCACCGCGCTCCCGATCCTGAAAACCGCCCCGGTGATCGACCGCTGGGCCGGCATCCGCCCCCGCGCCCGCACCCGCGCACCCATGCTGGGCGAATGGCCCGGCAGGGCGGGGCATTTCATCGCCAATGGCGGGTTCAAGATCGGTTTCGGCATGGCCCCCAAGGTGGCCGAGGTGATGGCAGACCTGATCCTGAACGGACAGGACAGCATCCCCCCCGGCTTCCGCGTCAGCGCAAACCTCAGTTAAGCCTTGGGCAAATAGCCCACCGGCAAATTCTCATCCCGCCAGTAATCCAGCGCGGGTCGGTCAAGCACGGCTGTGGATCGCTTGAACTCGCAGATCAATTCGCCATTTTCGGTGGCAGATGCCACGATCAGGCACTGAAAAATGTGGTTGGCCCCGTCATACACATCAACCAGCCCCCGCAGGTTCGGGGTCTTTTCCGCGTCCAGCGCAAAGCCTTCATCCCAAAACCGCAGGATGGGGAAAACAGCATGGCCCACCTGCACCCGCAACCGCGATTTCCGCCGCAAGTCGCGCTTGCGCGCCAGTTCAAGACCTTCCCGTATTTCCTTCGACAGAAATTCCAGCATCTGATCCTCCGGCCCGCCAATCACAATCCTGCGGTGCAGACGGGCAAAATCAAGGAAACCCAAAGGCGTAAACGGGACGTTAAGGCAGCGTGACAGTTTTACCTCATCCCGCACAACCAGCAGTAATCCCCCCACAGCTTTTGCCGCTATCGCACGGTGCGGCACCCGCTCCACCAGTGGACAGCCCCCGTGCAATCGGTTCACTGCCCGCATGACCACGGAAGAAACCCGAATCGCCCCCCCGGATCATGGCGGCGGCATTGACGCCGCAACCGCCCGCTGGGGCGGCACCCGCACCGATTGGCTGGACCTTTCGACAGGCATCAATCCGCGCCCCTATCCAATCCCGGCCCTGCCCCCGGTTGCCTGGACCGCTCTGCCCGATCACGCGGCGCAATCTGCCCTGGAAACCGCCGCGCGCCGCTTCTGGAACATCCCCGACAGCGCCGCCCTGGCCATAGCACCCGGCGCATCCGCCCTCATCGCCCGCATCCCGGCCCTCGTGCCGCCGTCACAGGTTGCGATCCACGGCCCCACCTACAACGAACATGCCCGCGCCTTTCGTGCCTGCGGTTGGGCCGTCACCGACAGCGCGGCACAGGCGCAGGTCATCGTCCACCCCAACAATCCCGATGGTCGCCTGCATCCCGCCCCCGACACGCCGTTTCGGGTGATCGACGAAAGTTTCTGTGACGTATCGCCCGCCTACAGCCACATCGAACAGGCCACCCGCCCCGGCACGCTGATCCTGAAAAGCTTCGGCAAATTCTGGGGCCTCGCCGGCCTGCGCCTCGGCTTCGCCATAGGTGATCCCGCCCTGATCGCCCGCCTGACCGAAATGATCGGCCCTTGGCCCGTCTCCGGCCCCGCCCTCGCCATCGCCACTGCTGCCCTCTCCGATGACGCATGGGCCGCAGACACCCGCACCCGCCTTACGGCAGACGCCGCCCGCCTCGACACCCTGCTCACGCAGTCCGGCGCCACCCCCATCGGTGGCACCACCCTCTACCGTCTCTATGACACGCCCGATGCGGCGGCATGGCAAGACCGCCTCGCCCGTCACCGCATCCTCGCCCGCATTTTCCCCTATTCCCCCCGCTGGCTCCGCCTCGGCCTGCCCGATGGCGCAGGCTGGGTCCGGCTTGAAGGTGCCTTGGCATGAGCGCGTCCCTCCTCCTCCCCGCCCTTCTGCTGGATGCCGCCTTGGGCGAACCCAAATGGCTCTGGAACCGCTTTCCCCACCCCGCCGTCCTGATGGGCCGCGCCATCGGCTGGGCTGACACGCGCTTCAACCGGGGCGAACACAAGCGGCTGAAAGGCACCGTCACCATGGCTGCCCTCGGTCTTGCCGCCCTGGCCCTGGGCCAGATCATCCACCTGATCCCAGATTTCGGCCTCCTCGAAATCATCGCCGCCGCCATCCTGCTGGCCCAAAAATCCCTGGTCCAGCACGTCCGGGCGGTGGCCGATGAACTCCGCCTTTCCCTACCCGGTGGCCGTCGTGCCGTGTCCATGATCGTGGGCCGCGATACCGCCACCCTTGATGCCCCCGGCATCTCGCGCGCCGCCATCGAAAGCGCAGCCGAAAACCTGTCGGACGGCGTCATCGCCCCCGCCTTCTGGTTCCTGATCGCGGGTCTTCCCGGCCTGATGCTTTACAAGATCACCAACACCGCCGACAGCATGATCGGCCACCGCACCCCCCGGCATGAACAGTTCGGATGGGCCGCCGCCCGCCTTGATGACCTGCTCAACCTTATCCCCGCCCGCCTGACCGCGCTTCTGATCGCGCTCACCCACGGCTGGACAGATCCCCGCCCCATCCTGCGCGACGCCCCCCTCCACCGCTCGCCCAACGCCGGTTGGCCCGAGGCCGCGATGGCCGTCGTCCTGAACACCGCCCTTTCCGGCCCCCGCGCCTATCACGGCGAGATGCGGGATTTCCCCTGGGTCTGGACTGAGGGCCGCCGCGACCCCGGCCCCGATCAGATCGACGCCGCCTGTTCCGCCCTCTGGCGCACCTGGGCCGCCTTCGCCACCCTCACCGCCCTGCTCGCGGTTTTCTGATCCACCGCCGGTTGCGCGCCCCGGCCCATCCCCCTAGGGTCGCCGCCACAGCAGGAGCTTTTGATGCGCACCGCCACCCTAATTGCCGCCCTCACCCTGTCCGCCCCCGCCCTCGCCGCACCCTGCGGCGGCGATTTCGCTGACTGGATCGCCGCCACAAAGGCCGAGGCGGTGGCAAACGGCACCCCCGCCGACGTTGCCGATGCCTTCTTCGCCGACCTCACCCCCGACCCGCGTGTCCTCAGGGCCGACCGGTCCCAAGGCGTATTCCGCAAAAGTTTTCTTGAATTCTCCCAAAGCCTGATCTCGCGCGACCGCCTCACCCGGGGCCGCAGCCTTGCCGATCAATGGGACAGCGTCTTCGACAAGGTCGAAGCCGATTACGGCATCTCGCGCGGCATCCTCCTGGCGTTCTGGGCCTTTGAAACCGACTACGGGGCTGTGCAGGGCGATTTCAACACCCGCCGCGCCCTTGCCACCCTTGCCCATGATTGCCGTCGCCCCGATCTCTTCCAGCCGCAGGTCATGGCCGCCCTAGAAATGTTCCGTCTGGGTGAGTTTGATCTCGAAACCACCGGCGCCTGGGCGGGTGAAATCGGCATGGTGCAGATGCTTCCGGGTGACATCCTCGCCCGCGGGGTGGATGGTGATGGCGATGGCCTTGTCACCCTGAAAACATCGGTCCCGGATGCGCTTTTGTCCGGTGCCAAGATGCTGCAACATCACGGCTGGCGTCCGGGCGAGCCCTGGATGCAAGAGGTGATCCTCCCCGACACCTTCGATTGGGAACTCACCGGCCTTGATACCGAACTGCCCGCCGAACAATGGGCGGCGATGGGCGTTCAGGTTCGCAGCGGCACCGTCACCAACGGCATGCCCGCCTCGATCCTGCTGCCACAGGGCCACAAGGGACCGGCCTTCCTC
>OY288154.1 GCA_958439195.1 uncultured Paracoccaceae bacterium | reverse complement strand
GACCAGCTTGATAGGCCAGAGATAAGGTCGCCAGGCGGTCGGGCTGCGTTCCAGCCTGCCGATCTGTGGCCAGGACAGGCCAAGGGCAGAGGTATCCGCATCAGACCAGCGGATGCCGAGGGAATAGCCGAAACTTTCCGCCGCGCCCCAGATCAGCACGCCGAGGTAGAAGAGGATGGCAAAGACGGTTAAAGCCATCCCACCAGGCGCGGCGGACGGGGGATTGTTTGGCATAGAACAGGTCCATCCTGACATGGCCTTCGTTCTGCATGGTGTAGGGGCCACCCAGGACGTAATAGGCCACCATCACGAATTGGGCCATTTCCAGCGTCCAGAGCGACGGATTGAAAAAACGCCTTGGAAATGGACGACCACATCAGAATGGCCATCAGAACGAACAGCAGATACATGGCAAACCGCCCGACGCCATAATTCAGGCTGTCGACCAGTCGCACGAAACCGATAACGAAACGGGGCATCCGACCTCTCACATCACGGGTTCTGGCGTCAGCGCGGCGAGGGCCGAGGCGAGGACGGGGGCAAGGGTGGCGGCCATTGCAGATTCAGCGGCCGGGGTGGCGATCAGGTCGTTGCGAATTTCCAGCATGGCGTTGGGCAGGCCGTAGGGCGTGGCTTGCAGGCGCAGGGTGTGGGTCACGTCATCCTGTGCGGAATAGGGTTCGTTCATCGCGGATTTCAGGGTGGTGCGGGCGCGGGCCGCATCCAGATGGCGCGGGGGAGGGTGTCGTCGGCATCGTGTATGACGCCGAATTCCACCGCGCGGGGGGTACCGAAATAGACGGGCGTGAAGCTGTGGATGGTGATCAGCGCCGGGAGCAGGCCACGGGCGATGCGGTCCATCAACAGGGCGTGGAGGCCGTCATGGAAGGGCAGGTACAGGGCCGCCGTGCGGGCGGCGCGGTCGTCGGTGGAAAGGTTGGCATTGCCGGGGATGTCGTGCAGCTCTGAGCGGGGGGCCATGGCCCCGGCCATGTCGGGCGCGCGGTTCAGGTCATAGACAAGGCGCGACACCTGGGCGTGGACCAGCACCGCATCCAGCCGCTGTGCCAGCCCGCGCGCAAGGGCCGAGGGCGCCCGGATCCCAAGCGATATGGGCCTGCCGTTGATCCGGGGTAAGGCCCAGATCGGCCCCAGGGCGCGGGGAAATTGTTGGAGGCATGTTCACACACGATCACCGCCCGGCTGCGGGCCGTGCTGTTTTCGATCACAGGCGGAAAGACCGCCAAATCCGTATTGCCGCCCGCGTGCATGGCGCGAGTTGCCCCCTGTTGATTGGCCGCTGTATCTGGCGGTTGTTATCTGGACGCTGTTGATTGGCCCTGTTGTCGGGGCAATGGTCGTCTGCGTCCGCGCGGTCTGTCAAGAATTTTTCTGTCGGAATATTTCTGTTACAAAAGTTTTCTAATCGACTTGGGCGGGTATTCGGCCTAGCCTTCCGGGGTGCGCCCAAAGCCTGTGCAGAGGGTAGATCTATGGGGGTAAATGTATGGGGTCTGCCATGGATGCCGCCATCACGATCGAAGACCGATGCGCGCCGCGATGGGCGATCTGACGCGGGCCGAACGGCAGTTGGCCAGCCATATCCTGACGCATTATCCGGTGGCGGCGCTCGGGTCGATTGCGGAACTGGCGCGGGCCTCGGGCGTGTCGAACCCCACGGTGGTGCGGCTGTGCCAGAAGCTGGGGTTCAAGGGATACCCCGATTACCAGCAGGCGTTACGGGTCAGAGGTGGAGGCGATGCTGGTGTCACCGCTGGCCAAGCATGACCGCTGGGCGGGGGGGGTGCGGATACCCATATCCTGAACCGGTTCGCCGATGCGGTGGTGGCGAATTTGCAGGCCACGCTGAGCCAGATCGACCATGCGGAGTTTGATGCCACGGCGGCGACTGCTGGCCGATCCGGGGCGGCGGGTGTTTGCGATGGGGGGCGGATCACACCATGCGATGGCGGATTATTTCGTCACGCTGATGAAGAATGTGCGGCCCGATGTGACGCTGTTGTCGGGATGTCGAACACCTGGCCACCCGCGCTGTTGGATATGGCACGGGGGGATGTGTTGGTGGTGTTCGACATCCGGCGCTATGAAAATTCGGTGCTGCAACTGACGGAACTGCGGTGGGAGCAGGGGGCCGGAGGTGGTGCTGATCACCGACCGCTGGCTATCGCCCGCCGCCGCCCATGCGCGGCATGTGATGACCTGCCATATCGAGGCGCCGAGTGCCTGGGATTCGACCGTGTCGCTTTTGGTGCTGGTGGAAACGCTGCTGGCATCGGTCCAGGACCGGACCTGGGATGTGACGGAGGGGCGGTTGAAGCGCCTTGAGGAGTTGTATGCCCGGTCGCGGTTCTTTCGGCGGCACCGTTAGGGGGTGGCGGTGCGGGCGGCCGCGACACGCCGCGCGCCCGAGACAGCATTCATCGTGACGGCGACCAGCAGGATTGCGCCGCCGAGGAAGGTGGCGGGGGCTGGCGGATTCGTTCAGGAAGAGCCAGACCCCAGAGCGGGGCCAGCATCACCTCGATATTCGACAAGAGCGCGGATTCGGCGGCGGGCACGACGCGACTGCCGAGTTCGTAAAGCACCATCCCGCCAGAGAGCGTGACCGCGCCCATCGCAATGGACCAGAGCGCATCGGGGAGGGGGACGGCAAGCGACTGGCCCATCTGCCGCGGCGATGATGGCCCCGGCTGCAATGGAAAAGACGCCGCCCAGAAGGACCGAGGGCAAGGCTATCGGCGACCTTGCCCCAGCGCAGGGAAACGGTGAAGACGGCAAAGCCGAGGGCCGACAGAAGGGCCGCGATATTGCCCGCCAAGGCCCCGCCTTCCAGCCCGTCGCGCACCATGACGAAGATGCCCGTCATGGCGACGGCCATTGCAGCCCAGGTTTGCGGCCGCACCCGTTCGCCCAGCACGGCCCAGCCGATCAGCGCAGTGAGAAAGGGTGAGGCGGCAAAAAGAAAGACGGCATTGGCGATGGTGGTGGACTGGATCGAATAGATCGCGCCGCGAAGGCACCCACCAGCCCAAGCCGCCCCAGAACCCCTGCGATGCCCACGGCGCGGATGGCTGGCAGGGGCGAGCCGCCCGCGCGCCAGATGAGGAAAGCCAGCAGGACCGGGACCATGCCGACCGAGCGCCAGAACAGCACGGCCCAGGTTCCGGCGGCGTCGATCTGACGAAAGACGAGGCCTTGGGTGGACCAGATCACCCCGGCCACCACCACCAGCACCATACCCAGACCGTAGCGCATTTCGCCCCCTGATTTGCGGTTAAAAGGCCATGGCGGGGCGAGGCGGTCTGTTCCAATCCCGACCGGTGCGCGGGGGAAACGCGCCACCCCCTCCCCCGGCCCCTCCCCCCGCATGCGGGGGAGGAGGCGGGCGCCGTCAGGCGACCGGGGTGGGGGTGTTTGGTGCGGAATTGGGTATTTTTGCCAAGGTGAAATGGGGGCGGCAGGGCCAGATTGAAGGCGGTGTTCGAAAAGGTTTGGCGTTCTGCGCCCTGTGTTGCGGACCGTCAGTAGCCGCGCTGGCGGTCGACCTGATGGAGGAGGGGGAGGCCCGCTTCGCTGCGCCGGATGTTTTCTGCGATCACGCGGGAGGATGAGGGCGCGCGGGTATCGGCGGCGATATGGGGGGTGACGGTGACGCGGGGATGGGTCCAGTAGGGGTGATCCTGCGGCAGCGGTTCAATGCGGAACACATCCAGTGTGGCATGGCCGATATGGCCCGTGGCGAGTGCAGCGAGGAGGGCGTCATCGTCGATCAGCGCGCCGCGGCCGGGGTTCAGGATTGCGGCCCCCTTGGGCAGCAGGGCGAGGGTGCGGGCGTTCAGCAGGTTTTCGGGTATCCGGCGTTTTGGGCAGGAGGGTGACGACGATCTGCGCGGTGGAGAGGGTTTTTTCCTAGCCCGTCCGCACCGTGCAGGCAGGGGATGTCGGGGACGGATTTGGGGCTGCGGGCCCAGCCTGTGACGGGGAAGTTGAGCGCGGCAAGGGCGCGGGCGCAGGCGGTGCCCAATTCGCCCATCCCAAGCAGGGCGATGGGGCGTTCGCGGGCCAGGAGGGGCGGGCAGGTGGGATCCCAGACCCTGCCGGGATTCACGATGTGGCGGTCCATGCCGAGGTGATGTCGCAGGGCGTGGCCCACCACCCATTCCACCATGCCTTCGGCCAGGGCGGGATCGACCATGCGGCAAAGGGGTTGGGTCAGGGTGGGGTTGCCGACGATGCGTTCTACCCGGCCCAGAGCGACAGCACCGCCTTGCAGTTCGTGTAGGGCGTGAAATACTGCAAGGGGCTGGTGGGGGCGTAGACGATGTAGTCGACCGTTTCGGGGCCGCGTCGCGGGTGAGGGTGGCGGCCAGCCCGGCCTGGGCCATCGAAGCGCGCAGGGGGGCGGCATAGGTGGCCCAGTTGGCAATCGGAGGCGGCGAAGAGGACGGTGAGGGTCATGGTTTGTGTGGGCCTTTGGTGGATGAGGCCTGTGCTATCGGGGCCTGTGGACATGCGCGCTTTGGATCAGGCCGAAGGCGATCAGCAGCACCAGCATGACCGATCCGCCATAGGAGAGGAAGGGCAGCGGCACGCCCACCACCGGGGCCATGCCCATGACCATTGACAGGTTGACCGCGAGGTAGAGGAAGAAGTTGGCGGCAAGACCGATGATCAGCAACTGGCTGAAGCGATCCTTGTTGGCCATTGCCGAGGTGAAGCAGAAGAACAGGATCAGGCCGTAAAGCGCCAGGAGTGAGAAGGCACCGACGAAACCGAATTCCTCGCCCAGGGTGGTGAAGATAAAATCGGTATGCTTTTCGGGCAGGAAGTTCAGCCGTGACTGCGTGCCTTGCATGAAGCCCTTGCCGCCCCAGCCACCGGAGCCGAGCGCGATCTTGGCCTGCATGATGTTATAGCCCGCGCCGAGGGGATCGGCGGAGGGGTCAAGGAAGGTATCGATGCGGCGATATTGGTAATCGTGCAGGAATTGCCAGGGGGTGCCGCGCGCGGCGAAAACGGCAAAGACCAGGCCCGCGACCAAGGCGGCGACGGCGGCGAAATACCAGATGGAGACGCCCGCCGCGAACATCACGGCGGCCCCCCCCATCAGAAGCATGAGCGAGGTGCCGAGGTTGGGCTGGATGACCACAAGGAAGGTGGGGACAAGGATCATCACCACCGGGATCAGCACCCAGAGCGGATGCGAGGTTTTCTTGATGTCGAGCCAGTCGTAATAGGCGGCCAGCATCATCACCAGCGTCACCTTCATCAACTCGGACGGTTGGATGCGCAAAGGGCCGATGTCCAGCCACCGCTGCGCGCCCATCCCGACCGCACCAAAGAATTCCACGGCGAGGAGGAGGAGGATCGAGATACCGAAGGCAAGGCCCGCCATGTTGCGCCAGAACCAGATCGGCACGAAGGCGATGGCAAACATCAGGACAAGGCCCACGGCAAAGCGTTTCATCTGCGGTTCGGCCCAGACCGACAGGTTGCCGCCTGCGATGGAATAGAGGATCAGAAAGCCGACCGACGAGACGGCGGTGACCAGCACCACAAGCGGCCAGTTCAGGTGCAGCACCTTGCGCAGGCCGCCGGGGACGGTTTTGAGCTGGTATTCGAGAAAACTCATGCGGTGAAACCTTCCCCTTAGGCCCGCGAGCTGCCGGCGGGGCCGGTGTCGCGCAGGCGTTCCTTCAGGGCGTTCAGATCGGTTTCGATGCGGCCGCGCTGGTTGGTGGGATAGGCGGTCAGGGGCGGGATGTCGCCATGCAGGGCGCGCAGGATGGCGTCGCGGGCGATCGGGGCCGCGACGGCGGACCCGCCGCCGCCATGTTCCACAACCACCGACACGGCGTATTTCGGATTGTCGAAGGGGGCGTAGCCCACGTAGAGCGCGTGGTCGCGGCGTTCCCAGGGCAGGTCATCGTTGGAGACCACGCCGCGGGCGCGTTCGGCGGCGGTGATGTTGCGGACCTGGCTGGTGCCGGTCTTGCCCGCCAGCACCATCGTGTCATCGGCCACCCGCGAACTGAAGGCAGTGCCGCGCTGGGAATTCATCACCTCGAACATGCCGTCGCGGATCGACCGCAGGCCAGCGGGATCAAGGCCCAGCGGTTCGGCCTGAGGCAGATCGACGGGCTGGCCGCCAACGGTGTGCAGGATGCGGGGCACGATAGCGCGTCCGGTGGCCAGCCGCGCGGTCATTACCGCGAGTTGCAGCGGTGAGGCCAGAACATAGCCTTGACCGATGGAGGCGTTGATCGTGTCGCCGATGCGCCAGTCTTCGCCCCAGCGTTCCATCTTCCACGCGCGGTCGGGCATGATGCCTTCGGTAATCGCCGACATCGGCAGATCGTGGCGGATGCCAAGGCCAAGGCGGCGGCCCATTTCGGCGATCTTGTCGATGCCGACCTTTTGCGCGATTTCGTAGTAATAGACGTCGCAGCTTTCCGACAGCGACCGGGCCAGATCGACCCTGCCGTGGCCGCCGCGTTTCCAGCAGTGAAAGCGGCGGTCGCCGAATTCGATGTAGCCGGGACAGCTATAGCTGCTTTCGGGGGTGATGACGCCCGCCTCAAGCGCGGCAAGTGCGGTGACCATCTTGAAGGTCGATCCCGGCGGATAGGCGCCTTGCACCGTCTTGTTGGCCAGCGGGCGGTGGTCATCTTCCATCAGCGCGGAATAGTCGCGCTGGGTGATGCCGCGCACAAAGAGATTGGGGTCGAAGCCAGGCGAGGAGGCGCAGGCGATGATTTCGCCGGTATTCACATCCATCACCACGCAAGAGGCGCTTTCTTCGCCCAGACGGGCCTGCACGAAGTTCTGCACGTCGACATCCAGCGTCAACTGGATGTCCTGGCCGGGGGTGCCGTCGGTGCGTTCCAATTCGCGCATCACGCGGCCGACATGGTTGACCTCGATCCGCTTGTTGCCCGCGGAACCCCGCAGGGTTTCTTCCATCCAGCGTTCGACGCCGATCTTGCCGATCTGGAATTCGGGAATGCGCAGGACGGGGGGCGGGTTGGGGCGTTCCTCAAGGTCTTTTTCGCTGACCGGGCCGACATAGCCGACGACGTGGGAGAAATCCTCGACCAGCGGGTAGTGGCGGGACAGGCCCACTTCGGGCGTGACGCCGGGCAGGGTGGGGGCGTTCATCGCCACCTTTGAGAAATCTTCCCACGGCAGGCGGTCGGCCACGATGATCGGCACGAAGGGAGAGTTGCGGTCGATGTCGCGGCGGATACGTTCCATATCTTCGGCCGTGACGGGGATCAGGCGGGAGAGGCGGGCCAGAACGGTATCGACATCGCCCGCATCTTCGCGGGTGATGGTGACGCGGTAATTCTGTTCGTTCCCGGCGATCAGCTTGCCGTTGCGATCAAGGATCAGCCCGCGTTCGGGCGGGATCAGGCGCATGTTGATGCGGTTTTCTTCGGCCAGAAGGCGGAATTCATCGGCCTGTTCGACCGACAGGTGGCGCATCCTTGCGCCGAGGACGGCAAACATCGCCACCATTGCGCCGCCCATCAGCAGGGACCGGCGGTTGATGCGGCGGGCGCTTTCTTCGGTGTCGCGGGCGGTGCGTCTCATGTCTTACAACCTCCGTCCGTAGGCATCGACTTCGCCGGTGGCGGGCTTGCGCAGGTCAAAGGCAAGGCGCGAGGCGACGACGACAAGCGGATAGCACAGGATGGACCACAAAGTCTGCAACAGCGCAAAACCAAAGCCGGGTTGCGGCAGGAAAACGACCGTAAAGGCCAGCCGGTAAACGATGAGGAGTGCAACCATCAGACCGCCGACCAGAAGCCATTCGGTGAGGAATTGCAATTCACGGGTCAGTGTCACGCGGGCGCGGATGAATTCGGTGGCAAGGATGACCAGCGCCGTCCAGAGGCCGGGGGGGCGCATCAGGATAAGGTCTTCGAGCAGGACGACGGCCCCGATCAGCAGGACGGGCAGGTAATCGGGGCGACGCATGACCCAGGCGAAGATCAGGCAGAGCAGCAGGTCCGGCCCCGGCCAATCGCCCGCGACCGACCCAAGGGGCAGAAGTCGCAGGAACAGAAGGGCCAGCGCCATGCCCAGAAAGGCCGCGCGATAGAGCCAGACGGATGAGCGCAGACCTTCAACCATCGGTGGCCGCCGTTTCGGGGGAGCCTTCGGTCACATCCTCGGTGCCGCCTGCGGCGGAGGGGTCGGTGGTGGTGGCGCTGCCTTCGCCAGTTTCGGCATCGGGTTCCGCCGGGGTGGGGGGCGGCGCGATCAGGGCGCCCGCATCGGTGATGGGGGTCAATTCGTGGCTGCGCAAGACGCGCAGGAATTCCAGCCGTTGGTAATCGGCCGAAAGGACGACGCGCAGGCGGCGGTCGGTGCCCATGACCACCTGACCCACCAGCAGGCCCGCAGGCAACATCGCCCCATCGCCAGAGGTGACCACGCGGTCGCCGGGGCGGACAAGATCGGAATCTTCCAGAAATTCCAGCGGCGGCAGGGCGCTGTTGTCGCCCGACAGCAGCGCCTTTTGGCCCGACGGTTGCACGGTGACCGGAACGCGGGAGTTGCTGTCGGTCAGCAGGATCACGCGGGCCGTGCGTTCGCCCACGCCGGAGACGCGGCCCACAAGGCCTATGCCATCCATCGTCGCCCAGCCGTCGCGGATGCCGTCACGCGCGCCGACGTTGAGGAGGACCGACTGGCGGAAGGGCGAGCCGCTATCGGCCAGCACCACGCCGGTGACATGGGTGAGTTTCGGGTCAAGCCGCACCTGATTGAGATCGAGGAGGCGGGCGTTCTTTTGTTCCAGTTGCAGGGCCGCTTCGCGCCACGCCTTCATCTGCTGAAGTTCGCGGCGGAGTTCCTGGTTCTGTTCGTAGAGGCTGGCGTAGCTTTGGAATTCGTCGATCATCGCGGCGGCCTTGGTGATTGGCAGCAGCGCCCAGTCGAAAGAGGGGACGACCCGGTCCACCAAAGCGGCGCGGAAGCGTTCGACGCGGGGGCTGTCGATGCGCCAGAGCAGGAAGATGCCGAGAAGGAGCAGCACGAAAAGCCCCACGAACAGGCGTCGCAGGGGGCGGGCGTAATCGTCTGGTCCGATGGTGCGCTTTGCCACGGCTGCCTCTGTTCAGATGCCGTGCCCGCCTGTGGGCGCGGCGATCAGCTTTCGCCGATGCTGTGCCCTGTGGGGCGCAGCGATCAACTGTCGTAGTCGATCACATGCCGCAATTGTTTCTCATACTCCAGCGCCTTGCCGGTGCCGAGCGCGACACAATTGAGTGACTCGTTGGCGACCGAGATCGAAAGGCCGGTCTGTTCGCGCAATGACAGATCCAGATCGCCCAGCAGCGCGCCGCCGCCGGTGAGCATGACGCCCCGGTCAACGATATCGGCGGCGAGGTCGGGGGGCGTGGCCTCCAACGCCTGCATCACGGCATCGCAGATCTGCTGGACGGGTTCGGCCAAGGCTTCGGCGACCTGGGCCTGATTGATTTCGGTTTCCTTGGGCACGCCATTGAGCAGGTCGCGGCCCCGGATCGTCATGGAAGAACCGCGCCCGTCATCGGGCATGCGGGCGGTGCCGATGGAGGTTTTGATGCGTTCGGCGGTGGATTCGCCGATCAGCAGATTCTGGTGGCGGCGCAGATAGCTGATGATCGCCTCATCCATCCGATCGCCGCCGACGCGGACAGAACGGGCATAGACGATGTCGCCCAACGACAGGACTGCCACTTCGGTGGTGCCGCCGCCGATATCCACCACCATGTTTCCGGTGGGATCGGTGATGGGCATGCCCGCGCCGATGGCGGCGGCGATGGGTTCGGCAATCAGGCCCGCGCGGCGGGCGCCTGCGGACAGGACCGATTGGCGGATTGCGCGCTTTTCCACCGGGGTTGCGCCGTGGGGGACGCAGACGATGATCTTGGGTTTGGAAAATGTCGTGCGCTTGTGAACCTTGCGGATGAAATGCTTGATCATTTCCTCAGCGGCTTCGAAATCGGCAATCACGCCGTCGCGCATCGGGCGGATTGCTTCGATGCTGCCGGGGGTGCGGCCCAGCATCAGCTTGGCATCTTCGCCGACGGCGAGAACCTGCTTTTTGCCATCCTTGGTGTGATAGGCCACGACCGAGGGTTCATTCAGCACGATCCCCTTGCCGCGAATGTAGACGAGCGTATTCGCCGTGCCGAGGTCGATCGCCATGTCCGACGAAAAGATGCCCGAAAGTACCGACATGCTGGGGTGATCCTGTGCGACGCAATAAGAGATGAACCTGCGACTCAGCGTTGGCCGAGGCAAGCGTAACCATATAAAGGCAGGTGGGGTTCAGCGAAAGCCCACAGGGGGTGGCGGGGCGCGTTTCCGCGTGATGCGGCAGAAGTTGCGATTTTCCTGCGAAAAATCGGGGATCAAGGCCCACACAGCGGGCTGCGTTGCACAATTCGATCATTGGGTGCGGCGTGATTGTGAATTCCGGTGATCGGCGCGGGCCATTGGCCAAGGTGATTGTGCAAAATCGGCGTTGATCGGGGGTGTTTTGCCGCGGGCCTTGTGCCGTTTGTGGCGGTGTCGGAGGGGCGATTCTGGGTGTTTTGCGGGGCGGGGGTGGATGGCTGCCCTTTCCCTGCGCGGTCTTCGGACCTATGGGAAGGGGGATGGTCATTCAGGGGGTATGCCGTGCCAGATTTCCTTTCCGGTGTGCCGGTTGATGCTGTTCTTGCCGCGCTGGAGCGGTCGCCGGGGAATGAGGTGGCGTCGGGCAAGTTTGACAGCCCGGAATCGTCGGCGGCGCTGGCGGTGAATGCGCTGGGCTGGTTTTTGAACCGTGCCGAGCGGTTGCCAGCCCTGCCGGGGGTGCCGATGGGGCAGCCGGTGAGGGTGGAGATCGAGGTGGAAATGCGGTTTCCGTGGAAGGGGGGGCGGCATCCCTGGCTGGATGCGGCGCTGACCACGGCGACATCTTTGGTGGGGATCGAAGCAAAGCGGTATGAGCCGTTTCGCCCCGGCAAGGCCACGGTGTTTTCCGAAGCCTATGACAGCCGCGACTGGGGGCCGGGCATGGCGCGCCATGATGCGATGCGGGCGGCGCTGATGGCGGGGACGACGCGGTTTCGCCATCTGGACGCGGTGCAACTGGTGAAGCACGCCTATGGGTTGCGCACGCAGTCGCAGAAGCGGGGGCTGGGTGCGGTGCTGGTTTATTTGCACGCCGCGCCGGCGGCATGGGGCAGTGGCAAGCCGTTGGACCCTGCCGCGATCCGCGCGCATGCGGCGGAGATTGCGGCCTATCGTCAGGCGGTGAAGGGCGATGATGTGGTGTTCGTGCCGCTGCGCTGGGCCGATCTTTTGGCGCAATGGGCCGGTAATCCGGCGCTGGCCGCCCATGCGGCAGCGGTCAGCGGGCGGTTTGGCGTGCTGTGACCGGGGTGGGGGCGTGCGGCCATCGGCGCGTGGTGTAACGGGCCAGCCCTTTCCCCCAGGGCTGGCTGTGCTAGCTGTGACAGGCAAAGGAGCATCCCACATGCAAGTCGCCGTTTTGTATTTTTCCACCGCCGCCGTCTTCCTGATCCTTGATGCGATCATGTTGACGCTGGTGATGAAGCCGCTGTTCAGCCGCCATATTGGGGGTCTGATGCTGGAGAATATCCGCATCGTTCCGGCGGCTTTGTTCTACCTCGCCTATGTGGCGGGGCTTGTGTATCTGGTGTCCTGGGCGGGGTTGCGGACGGGGGCGCCGGTGTTGATTCCGGCGATGATCATCGGGGCGATGGCCTATGGCACCTATGAATTCACATCCTATGCCATCATGCGGGATTGGCATTGGCAGATGGTGATGACCGATACGATCTGGGGCACGGTGCTGACCGGGTTTTCGGCATGGGCCGGGGTGGCCATTACGCGGGCGGTCACCGGTTAACACCTTTTCAACGCGCCGCGCCTGTGCAAACCCTGCTGTGGCGCGGTCCCAAATAGTGAACAGGCGAAGATGATGATCCTTTACGGTATTCCCACCTGCGACACCTGCAAGAAGGCAATCAAGGCACTGCAAGGGGCGGGGCATGACGTGACGTTCCGCGATGTCCGTGCAAACCCGCTGTCAGAGGCGGAGATCATGGAGATTGTGACGGAATTCGGGGATCGGGTGATCAACAAATCGTCGACCACCTATCGTGGGTTCGGTGAATTTCTGAAGGCATCGGAACCGGAGGCGCAGATTGCCGCGCAACCCGCCGTGATGAAGCGGCCGGTGATCCGCAACGGGGCAGAGTGGCACCTTGGCTGGGATGATGCGGTGCAGGCCAAGCTGCTGTAACGGCAAAAGGCCCGCGCATGGCGGGCCTTTGCTTTGATACATCACGCGGTCACAATATCCGCAGATCCGAGGCAGAGGCCCGCCCGTCACGGCCAGACTGCAATTCGTATCCGATCTTCTGATTGTCGTTCAAACCCTTCAATCCCGCCCGTTCAACGGCCGAGATATGCACGAACACATCCTTGCCGCCATCGTCCGGGGCGATGAACCCGAAGCCCTTGGTCGAGTTGAACCACTTTACGGTGCCCGTTGGCATTCCGCATTCTCCTTTCACTACCTCCCCGCGGCGCGATTGCCGTCAGGCCGTGCAGCCAGGTCTTCCTAGGTCCGGCTGCCTGTGCAATGCAGGAGGCGGTCGAAAGTCTGTCGTCACTGGGAAAATCATGCCAAAGCCCGATATAAAATCAAGCCTGAATCCAAGGCATGGATTCGGGCGGCAAGCCAATGAAAATTGGGGATAATTGCGGGTTTTCGGGGATTTCGGGCCAAGTTCGGACCTGTGGCGAATCAGCGGTGCAAAGGAAAAAAGGCACCTTTTGGTGCCTTTTCCTGTGGTGATCAGCGCAGATCCGGCGGCAGGGCAGCGGCGGCCAGTTCGGCCACCAGCGCATCCAGCGGCATGGTTTCGGTCCGTGTTTCGCCCAGACGGCGGACGGAAACGGTACGATCTTCGACCTCTTTCATGCCGATGGCCAGGATCACCGGAACCTTGCCGACGGAATGTTCGCGGACCTTGTAGTTGATCTTTTCATTGCGCATGTCCGCCTCGGCCCGCACCCCGGCAAGGGTCAGGGCGGTGACGACCTCTTCCACGAAGGGATCGGCGTCCGACACGATGGAGGCCACGACCACCTGACGTGGGGCCAGCCAGAAAGGCAGCTTACCCGCGTGGTTTTCGATCAGGATGCCGATGAAGCGTTCAAACGACCCAAGGCAGGCGCGGTGCAGCATGAAGGGGCGGTGTTTCGCGCCGTCTTCGCCGATATAGCTGGCATCCAGTCGTTCAGGCAGGTTCGGATCAAGCTGAAGGGTGCCGCATTGCCAATCGCGCCCGATGGCATCGGTCAGCACGAATTCCAGTTTGGGCGCGTAGAAGGCGCCTTCGCCGGGGAAGAGTTCATAGGCATAGCCCGCCGCGGTGCAGGCATTGGCCAGCGCGGCCTCCATCTTGTCCCAGATTTCATCGGAACCGACGCGCTTTTCGGGGCGGGTGGAGAGTTTCACGCGCCATTTGTCGAAGCCCAGATCGGAATAGATTTTTGCCAGGAATTCGATGAATTTCTTCGATTCCGCCTCGACCTGATCGAGGGTGCAGAAGATGTGCGCGTCGTCCTGGGTAAAGCCGCGCACCCGCATGATGCCGTGCAACGCGCCCGAGGGTTCATAGCGCGCGCAGGAGCCGAATTCCGCCATGCGGATCGGCAGGTCACGATAGGATTTCAGGCCCACGTTGAAGATTTGCACATGGCAGGGGCAGTTCATGGGTTTCAGGGCGTTGACGACCTTTTCGCGCGCGCCTTCTTCGTCCACCTCAACGATGAACATGTTTTCGCGGTAGTTTTCCCAGTGACCCGACGCTTCCCACAGCTTGCGGTTCACGACTTGCGGGGTGTTCACCTCAACATAGCCGTCGCGGCGCTGCTGGCGGCGCATGTAATCCTGCAAGGCGGTGTAGATCGTCCAGCCGTTCGGGTGCCAGAAAATCTGACCCGGTGCCTCTTCCTGCATGTGGAACAGGCCCATTTCGCGGCCCAGCTTGCGGTGGTCGCGCTTTGCTGCCTCTTCCAGCATGGTCATGTGGGATTTCAGGTCATCGCGGTTCTTGAAGGCGACGCCGTAGATGCGTTGCAACATGGGGCGGGTGCTGTCGCCCAGCCAATAGGCGCCGGCGACATGGGTCAGCTTGAACCCGTCGGCGGGCACCTGACCTGTGTGCTGGAAATGCGGACCACGGCAGAGGTCTTGCCAATCGCCGTGCCAATACATGCGCAGATCCTGATCTTCGGGGATCTTGTTGACCAGTTCCACCTTGTAGGGTTCGCCGCGGCCTTCGTAATAGGCCAGCGCGTCGGCGCGGGACCAGATTTCGGTGCGGACGGGATCGCGGGCGTTGATGATCTGTTTCATCCGGGCCTCGATCTGGCCAAGATCATCAGGGGTGAAGGGTTCTGCCCGGTCAAAATCGTAGAACCAGCCGTAATCGCGCACGGGGCCGATGGTGACCTTCACATCGGGCCAAATCTCCTGCACCGCGCGGGCCATGATATGCGCCAGATCGTGGCGGATCAGTTCCAGCGCGGGGCCATCATCCTTTATCGTGTTGATGGAGAGGCGGGCATCTTTGTGGATCGGCCATTGCAAATCCCAATGGAGGCCATCCACCTGTGCGGAAATCGCGGCTTTGGCGAGGCTGGGGGCGATGGACGCGGCGACCTGGGCCGGGGTTACGCCTTTGTCGAAAACGCGCGTGTTTCCATCGGGAAATGTCAGGGAAATCTGGGCCATAGCAGGCTCTCCTCGTCGATTTGGCGCCCACGGAACGCCCGGTTGCGGGTTATGTCGCGCCTTTCCTGCGCGGGCGGGGTGGGATTGTCAACTGCCCGACGGGTGGGGCGGTGGCGGGTCTGTCACGCGCTGTTGCACGACGGCCCCTTTGCGCGGGGTTGGGATGCGGGCGGCCGCCTGATATGACGGCCGCAAAGAAGGAGCGCCCTGATGACCGACCACCTTTCCACACCGCAAGGCCGCCGCATCGCCCATGTCCGCACGGCGGGGCAGGGGCCGGGGGTGGTGTTTCTGGGGGGGTTCATGTCGGACATGACGGGAACAAAGGCGGTGTTCCTGCAAGACTGGGCGCAGGCGCGGGGGCGGGCGTTCCTGGGGTTTGACTATTCCGGGCACGGGCAATCGTCGGGGGCGTTTCGGGACGGGGCCATCGGTGACTGGGCCGAGGATGCGCTGGCGGCCATCGACGCGCTGACCGAGGGGCCGCAGGTTCTGGTCGGGTCGTCGATGGGGGGGTGGATATCGCTGCTGGTGGCCAAGGCGATCCCGGATCGGATCAGGGGGTTTGTAGGCATCGCCCCCGCGCCAGATTTCACGGAAGACAGCATGTGGGCCGGGTTTTCCGACCCCCAGCGCGCGGCGTTGATGCGCGATGGCGTGGTGACCGTGCCATCAGAATATTCGGCCGATGGCTATCCGATCACCCGCCGCCTGATCGAGGATGGTCGCCGCCACCTGGTGTTGCGCGCGCCGCTGGCTTTGCCGTTTCCGGTGCGCATCCTGCAAGGCACGGCAGATACGGATGTGCCGCCTGCTGTAGCGCTGCGGTTGATGGATCACGCCGATTGCGCCGATTTGCGGGTGACGTTGGTGAAAGGCGCGGATCACCGCTTTTCAACGCCGGAATGCCTTGCCATGATCGGAGAGGCAATCGAACAGGTCAGTGGTGTGGTGTGATGCGGGCATTCGGGAAATGGCTTGGCCGGGGGTTGCTGGTTCTGGTGGTGGGCGGGGTGTTTATCTGGCTGGCAGTCCCGCGCAGCGGGGTTGACCGGACCATCGAGTTTTCAGAAACCGACATTCCGGCCGATCCCGAAGGGTGGGTTACGGGGCGCGAACAGCAATTTACCGACATTCGGCCCGGTGACGGCAAGCGCATCCTGTGGGCCGGGGCGAAGGGCGCAAAGACGCCGCTGGCCATCGTCTATGTCCACGGGTTTTCCGCCAGCCCAGCCGAAATTCGCCCCGTGCCGGAAGAGGTAGCGCGGAACCTTGGCGCGAACCTGTTCTTTACGCGGCTGGCGGGGCATGGGCGTGATGGCAAGGCGATGGCCACGGCAAGCGCCGAGGATTGGCTGTTCGACATGGCCGAGGCGATGGCAATTGGCCGCCGTCTGGGCGAGCGGGTGGTGGTCATCGGCACATCCACCGGGGGCACCTTGGCGGCGCTGGCTGCGGCCGATCCGGCGCTGAATGAGGGGCTGGCGGGGACGGTGATGATTTCACCGAATTTCGGGATTCACGTCCCGGCGCAGTGGATCTTGGATGCGCCCTTTGTCGAAAGCTGGGGCGAAAGGGTGGTGGGGGAAACCCGCGCCTTCACCCCGCTGAATGATGAACAGGGGCGGCATTGGACGACGGAATACCCCACAGCCGCGATCTATCCGATGGCGCGGCTGATCCGCGCCGCGCGCGATGCCGATTACGGGCAGGCCGCCACGCCTGCGCTGTTCATCTATGCCCCGGCGGATCAGGTGATCGACCCTGCGCGCATTCCGCCCGTCGTTCAGGCCTGGGGTGGGCCGATCCGGGTAGAGACGCGCGAGGTGCAGGGCGATGATGACCCGCTGTCGCATGTCATCGCGGGCGACATCATGAGCCCCGGCCAGACCGAGCCGGTGATCGACATCATCACCGAATGGGCGCGGGGGCTGTGACCGAACCCATCGTCCTGGTGCCCGGTCTTTTGTGTGACGCGCGGGTGTTTCTGCCGCAGATCGTGCATCTGGGGGCGAAATATCCGCTGCATATTGCCCTGCCCATGCGGGGCGACACGGTCGAGCAGATGTCAGAGGCGATCCTTGCGTCGGCGCCGCCGAAATTCACGCTGATCGGGCTGGGGCTGGGGGGGGATGTGGCGCTGGATATTCTGCGCCGCGATCTGGGGCGTGATCAGGGGCGGGCCAGCCGGGCCGTGCTGATCAGCACCGATCCTCTGGCGGAACAGCCCGCCACCGCCGCCGCGCGCGAGGCGCGGATCGTGGCGGCCAAGGCGGGGCGGTTGAAGCAGGTGGTGGCGCAGGAATATCCTGAAACGGCCTTTGCCCCCAGCGAATGGCGGGATGAGATCATGGCGCTGATGTGCGACATGGCGCTGAATCTGGGGGAAGGGGTGTTCCTGCGGCAATCGCGCGCCCTGCAACGCCGCCCGGATCAGCAAAAGACGTTGCGTCGGGCCAACCTGCCCCTGCTGATCCTTGCCGGGGCCGCCGACCCGTTGATCCCCCTGCGTCGGCAGGATTTCGCGGCGCAGCTTGCGCCTTTTGGCAAGCTGGTCACGATAGACAATGCCGGACACATGCCGACGCTGGAACAGCCCGAGGCGGTGACAGAGGCCATTGAGACATTTCTCAATGGCCCCATGATGCTCAGGGTTACTGCGAAGCGGCCAGAGTGATCTTTGCCTTTTTGGCCTTGGGCGCGTCGGCATTGGCGTCAATGAAGCTGAGCACCAGCGGGCGGATGTTCAGCCGCCAGCTTTTGCCCGCGAAGATGCCGTAATGCCCGGCGCCGGGTTCCAGATGGCTGGCTTTCTTGCTGTCGGGAAGGCCGGTCAGCAGATCCAGCGCGGCGATGCATTGGCCCGGCGCGCTGATATCATCATTCGCGCCTTCGACGGTTTTCACAGCGACCTGCGTGATGGCGCCGATGTCGATCTTCTTGCCGTTCACGGTAAATTCGTTCAGCGCGATTTCGCGGTTCTTGAAGATACGCTCGACCGTGGACAGGTAGAACTCTGCCGTCATGTCCATCACGGCAAGGTATTCATCATAAAAGCGGTTATGGGCATCGTGATCCGATGCCTCGCCCCGTGCGACGCGCAGGATCTGTTCGCTGAAGGCCTTGGAATGGCGTTCGGCGTTCATCGAGATGAAACTTTGCAACTGCAACAGGCCCGGATAGACCAGCCGCCCTGCGCCCTTGTATTTGAAGCCGACACGCTGGATGGCGGTCTGTTCCAATTGGCCCATCGTCACGCGGCGGCCGAAATCGGTGACTTCGGTGGCGGCGGCATCCGGGTCGATCGGGCCACCGATCAGCGTCAGGCTGCGTGGCTGGGCGTCCGGGTCTTCGGCGGCGAGGTAGGCGGTGGCGGCAAGCGTCAGCGGGGCCGGTTGGCAGACGGCGATCACGTTCACCTCTGGCCCCAGGGCGCGCATGAATTCGACGAGGTAGAGGGTGTAATCCTCGACATCGAATTTCCCGGCGCTGACCGGGATGTCACGGGCATTGTGCCAGTCGGTGACATAGACATCGGCATCGGGCAGCAGCGAGGCAACGGTGGACCGCAGAAGCGTGGCGTAATGGCCCGACATCGGTGCCACCAAAAGGATTTTGCGCGCCATCGGGGCGCGGCGGCGGACGAAGAATTGCACCAGATCGCCGAAGGGCTTTTCCACTACGGTCTTTACATCTACCAGATGATCGGTGCCATCCGGCCCGACGATGGACCGGATGCCCCAGTCGGGTTTGGCCACCATGCGGCCGAAGGTGCGTTCCGTCACCTCGCCCCAGGCGGCGATCAGGGGCAGCATCGGGTTCAACGACAGGGCAAAGGCCGGATAGGACGCCATCGCACGCGCGGTGGCCCCCAGCCATTCATTCGTGTTGCGGGTCGTCTCCATCAGGTCGTAGGTATACATATACTGCAACGTGCGTCTCCTTGTCCGGAAGGGGTCGTTCCACATATTCGCAGCTTCCCCCCCCGGACAGGCGGCGGTATGCTGCGTAGCGGCGAGGATAGGGGGGAATTTTTCGCATGACAACGGAAGACAACGACGCAGGCGAACGCATCGTTAGGCTGAACGCGAATCTTGCCAAGGTCGAAGAGTTGTCACAGCGGCTTGTCGCGGCGATGGCAAAGCGCAAGCAGGTGGACGCGGCGCTGAGCGGCCCGTCATCCGACGTGTATATGAAAGCCGCCGCCGCCTATCTGGCCGAGATGATGCAGAACCCCGCCAAGATCCTGGAACACCAGATCAACTATTGGGGCAAAAGCCTGAAGCATTACGTCGAGGCGCAGCAGACCCTTGCCAAGGGCGAGCTGAAGGCCCCGCCGGACCCGACGCCGGAGGATCGGCGTTTCACCAACCCGCTGTGGCAGAGCCATCCGTTTTTCAATTACCTGAAACAGCAATATCTGATGAACGCCGCCGCCATCACCGAAGCGGTGGGCGACATGGAAACGCTGGACCCCGCCGATAAGCGCAGGGTGGAGTATTTCACGCGGCAGATCGTCGACATGTTCGCGCCGACGAATTTTCTGGGCACCAATCCCGACGCGCTGGAAAAGGCGGTCGAGACGGATGGCGAAAGCCTGGTGAAGGGGTTGGAAAACCTTGTCCACGACATCGAGGCGAATGCCGGTGATCTGGTTGTCACGCTGGCCGATCCCGAGGCGTTTCATGTGGGCCAGAACATCGCCACCACGCCCGGTGCGGTGGTTTATCGCAACCGGATGTTCGAACTGATCCAATACACGCCCACGACCGAAAAGGTGTATCAGACCCCGCTTCTGTTCTTTCCGCCCTGGATCAACAAATTCTATATCCTGGATATGAAGCCCGCCAGCAGCATGGTGAAATGGCTGGTGGAACAAGGGTTTACGGTGTTTGTCGTAAGCTGGGTGAACCCTGATGCCAGCTATGCGGATGTGGGGTTGGACGACTATATCCGTGACGGGTATCTGCGCGCCATGGCCGAGGTGCGCCGCATAACCGGCGAAAAGCAGATCAATTGCGTGGGCTATTGCATCGGGGGGACCACGCTTTCGCTGGCGCTGGCGCATCTGGAAAAGGCCGGCGATCATTCGGTGAAATCGGCCACGCTGTTCACCACGTTGACCGACTTTTCCGATCCGGGCGAGGTGGGGGTGTTCCTGAACGATGATTTCGTGGACGGGATCGAACGCCAATCGGCGCAGGACGGTATCCTGTCGCGGTTCTTCATGGCGCGGACCTTCAGCTTTTTGCGGTCCAATGACCTGATCTACAAGCCGGCGATCAAAAGCTATATGATGGGCGAGGCGCCGCCCGCTTTTGACCTGCTATACTGGAATGGCGACGGCACGAACCTGCCCGCGAAGATGGCCGTCGAATACCTGCGCGGCCTGTGCCAGAGCGACCGTTTCGCCACGACCGGCTTTCCGGTTTTTGGCCGCCCGGTCCATCTGTCGGATGTGAAGGTGCCTTTGTGCGCCATCGCCTGCGAGACGGATCACATCGCCCATTGGCGGGGCAGTTTCAACGGTGTGAAGCAGATGGGGTCGGCGGACAAGACGTTCATCCTGTCGGAAAGCGGGCATATCGCGGGGATCATCAACCCGCCGTCCAAGGGCAAGTATGGCCATTACACCAGCGATGCCCCGCTGGAAGGTGCGCCGGAAGATTGGAAGGCCGCCGCGACATTCACCAAGGAAAGCTGGTGGCCGCGCTGGCGTGACTGGCTGGCAGGGCGATCCGGCAAGAAGATCAAGGCGCGTGTTCCGGGTGATTCGGGGGCGGAAATCCTGGCCCCTGCACCGGGGACATATGTAACCGCAGACCCAAACGGTTGATCTGACGCGCAATTTCCGGTTGCGCGTGCTATGCCCCCGGCGCAATGCTGCGGTGCAGAAAAAGACTTGAAATGCTGCGGTGCAGCATGTATGTCTTTGGCATCAGATAGCGGCTGAGAGCCGGAACGCCAGGAGCGAATGAAATGACAAAGACACCCGACTTTACCAAAGTTATGCAGGACATGATGGCTTCTTTCCCGGTCGACTCGTCGGCCATGCAGAATGCATTCAAAACCCAGGCCGCGATGGCCGAGAAGCTGTCGAAAGTGGCTTTGGAAGCCGCTGAAAAGTCGACCGAGATCACCGCAAAGTGGACCAAGGACACCCTTGCCAAGCTGAGCGATGTGTCGAAGGCCAAGACCGAGCCGACCGATTACACCAAGTCGATGACCGATTTCGCATCGGCCTATGCTGAAATGACCGCTGAAAACATGGCCGCCTTTGCCGAAGTGGCGAAGAAAGTTCAGATGGAAACCGTCGAGCTGATGCTGGCTGCTGGCAAGGACTTTTCCGAAGATGCCACGGCTGCCGTGAAAAAGGCCACCAACGAAGTGACCACGGCTGCGAAAAAAGCGGCTGCGGCTGCCAAGTAATCCGTAAGGGTTCCACGCCGTTCGCATTCCTCCCTGTCGGACCGGCGCCATTGGGCGGGCCTTGTGCCCGCCCTTTCTTTTTGAATTTCCATAGCCTAGACTTCTCTGCACTGCGGCCACTGCGGCTGCAAACGTAGGGGAGGTGGCCGATGGCCGATACCGACAAGCCGCTGTTGATCAAGCGCTATGCCAGCCGCCGTCTCTATAACACCGAGACATCCGATTACGTGACGCTGGACGATATTGCAGGATTCATCCGCGCGGGCCGTGAAGTGCAGATTGTCGATCTGAAATCCGGTGATGATCTGACGCGGCAGTATCTTTTGCAGATTGTCGCGGAACATGAATCCAAGGGCGAAAATGTTCTGCCGATTGGTGTGCTGACCGATCTGGTGCGGTCTTACACGACCGAGATTCAGTCCGTTGTTCCCCAATTCCTTGCGGCGTCGTTTGAAATGCTGCGGGATGGGCAATCCAAGATGATGGAAAACCTGTCTGCGATGCCTAATCCGATGGCCGCGATGCCGGGGTATGAGGCGATGCGCAAGCAGCAAGAGGTATTCATGCAGGCCTTCATGGGCGGTCTGCCAGGATGGACAGGGGCTGCGCATGCCAAGGATGAACCGGCGGCAGAGGCCGGGTCCAAGGATGAGGAGCTGGCCCAGATCAAGCGCCAGTTGGCCGAGTTGCAGAAGAAGCTGTCAAAGCTCTGACCGGACAAGAGGACGCGCCCGATGACCGAAGGCCAGGGTCGCGTCACGCTTTGGGGGGTCGAGGTCTTTCTGGCGACGGCCGAGGAAGGGGCGATTTCCGCGGCGGCGCGGCGGCTTGGGGTTAGCCCTTCTGCGGTTAGCCAACAATTATCATCGCTGGAAACCGCCCTTGGCACCGTGCTGTTGGACCGGGGCGCGCGGCCCATGACGATGACGCCGGCAGGCACCATGTTTCGCCGCCATGCACAGGTGATGTTGAACGCCGAGGCCGAGGCGCGGGCGGAACTGGCGCTGTCGGATCTTTCGGGGCTGACAACGCTGCGGCTGGGCATGATCGAGGATCTGGATGCCGAGGTGACGCCGCAGCTTCTGGCGGAATTGGCGGGCGCGTTGAAGGGCTGCCGATTTCTGCTGGAAACCGGGGCCAGCCACCATTTGCTGGAACGTCTGTCGACCCGCGCGCTGGACATTGTTGTTGCGGCGGATTCGTCGCTGGATATGGCCGAAGGCTGGCGTGAGGTGCATCCGGTTCTGACGGAACCGTTTCTTGCCATTGCCCCCAAGGGATTGCGCGATTTTGCCAGCCTGCCGCTGATTCAGTATACCAGCCGTCACCTGATGGGACGCCAGATCGCCGCCCATCTGGCGCGTCAGAATATCCGCATTGGCACGCGGTTTGAACTGGACAGCTATACCCCTATACTGGCGATGGTCGCGGGGGGGGCGGGCTGGTCAATCCTGACGCCGCTGGCGCTGCATCAGGCGGCGCGGTTTCGGGATGCTGTGGATTTGCATCCCTTGCCGTTTGAACCGCTTGGTCGAACCCTGTCGCTGCACGCCCGCGCCGGGGTGTTGCGGGACATGCCGGGTGAGGTGGCGCAACGCCTGCGTCGTCTGTTGCAGGCACAGGTGGTTGATCCGGCGCAGGCAACCTGGCCGTGGTTGGGGGCAAGCCTGAAGGTGCTGTAGCGGGCGGCTGTTTCAGGGGATGCCCGCCAGAAAATCCCTATATGCGGGACTTTCGGGAGTTTGGCAGGTGGGTCGGGCCGAAAACCGTTCGGTTCAGGCCTTCACCTCTTGGACCGCGTCAAGGATGGCGGATGCGATGTAATCCAGTTCTGCCTCGGTCAGTCGGGCGGGAAGGCGCACGTCGCAGGCGCGCATCAGCATGGCCCGTGTCTGCGGCAGTTCTGGCAGATCGGTCAGGAATTGCCAGTTCCAGAAGGCGCGGGCATTGCCTTCGGACAGGCCAAAAATCTGCACCGAAACCCCGCGCCGCTTGGCGGCTTTCTGGAACGCGCGGGCTGCGTCATCTGTCCAGTCGCCGGTCAGATTGAACTGGATGGAATCGGGTGCGCGCAATTCCTGTGGCAGGGCAGGGGGAACTTGCAACCAATCGCTGCTGTTCAGCCGGTCTGCGACCCAATCATGGTTTTCACGTCCCTGGCGCACACGACGGGCCACTTCGGGCAGTTGCGGGCGGATCACCGCCGCCGACAGGTTCTGCATTCGCAGGTTATACAGCGGCAGCTTGTTCTGCCAATGCGCGCAACTGTTGGACAGGCCGGGATGTTTCTTCCAGTTTTCCTCATAGGCACCCGACATGATGATTGCCCGTGCCGCGATTTCGGGATCATCGGTGACCATGATCCCGCCTTCGCCCGCGTTCACCAGCTTGTAGGACTGAAAGCTGAAACAGCCGACCTTGCCGATCGTGCCGATGTTGCGCCCGTTCCAGAGGGTGCCGAGCGAATGCGCCGCATCCTCGATCACCGGGATGCCCGCCGCATCGCACAGCGCCATGATGGCATCCATGTCGGATGTGTGGCCGCGCATGTGGCTGATCATCACCGCCGAGGCATCCGTCAGTTTGGCCGCGAAATCCGCCATGTCGACGCGGTAATTGGCGCCAACCTCGACCAGCACCGGCACGCAATCGGCGTGGACGATGGAAGATGGCACGGCGGCAAAGGTGAAGGCCGGGATCAGAACCCGTGCGCCACGGGGCAGATCAAGCGCCTTGAGCGACAGAAACAGCGCGGCGGAACAGGACGACACCGCCAGCGCGAAGCGTGATCCAAGAAGGGCGGCGAATTCAGCCTCCAGCAGGGCGACGGGCGCGCCTTCGGGGGCGGTGTAGCGGAACAGATCGCCTGTGGCGAGCAGGCGGTCAATTTCGGCCCGCGCTGAATCGGGGATCGCCTCGGAGTCATAGACATTGGGGGCGAGCGTCTGTCCGTCCGGGGCCATCCTGCACCTTTTCTGAAAGTCTTATTCTGTTTTTCTTTAAAGGGACACCTGTCACATTTCCAGTGACATCTTCACGACAGTGGTTTTCTTCCCCAGTGACAGCGCGGGATTTCGCCGAAAGACGGGGTCAGAACCCCAATCTGTCGCGCAGGGAATACCATGTCATTGCCAGAACCAGCATCGGCCAGCGCAACGCGGCCCCGCCGGGAAAGCGCGGCGTGGGCAGGCGGGCCATCAGATCGAAGCGTTCGGCCTGTCCTGCCACCGCCTCGGCCAGCAGCCGCCCGGCGAGCGTGGCAAGGGCAACGCCGTGGCCGGAATAGCCGGATGCCGACAGGATGTTCGGAGCCACGCGCAGGAAACAGGGGTTGCGCGTCATGGTGATGGCCAATGTGCCGCCCCAGGCGTGGTCGATCCGCACGTCACGCAGGGCGGGATAAACCTCCAGCATCGGTTTGCGGACGGTCTTGATGATGTCGGGAAAGCGGTAGCCATAGCTTTCGCCGCCGCCGAACAGCAGGCGGTTGTCTTCGGACAGCCGCCAGTAATTCACCACGAATTTGGTATCCGCCACCGCCACCGGTTCGGCCAGCACCTGTGATGCGCGGTCGCCCAAGGGTTCGGTCGCCACGATGAAGTTGTTGATCGGCATCACCCGCGCCGCCACCTGCGGCATCAGCCCGCCCAGATACCCGTTGCAGGCAATGATCAGGTGGTCGCAGATCACCCGCCCGCCCGCCGTATGGATCATCGGCTTTGCGCCTTGATCGACCCGCGTCACCTCGGACTGTTCATGGATCACCACGCCTGCCGACTGCGCCGCTTGTGCCAGGCCGATGGCATAGTTCAGCGGATGGACATGGCCTGCGCCCCGGTCCACCTCGCCCCCGGCAAAGACGCCGGACGGGATCAGCCGCGCCATCTGATCGCGGGTCAGGGTTTCCACCTGATCATAGTCATAATCCCTGCACAGCTTGTCGGCGTAGGCGTGGGCCGCACGGGTTTCGGCGGCGGTCCAACAGGCATGGGCGATGCCGGGGTGAAAGCGCACCGGCATGTCATGGTCAGCGATCAACCCGCGCACCATTGCCTTGGCCTCTTCGGCCAGATCCCACAGCCGACGGGCATCCTCGCGGCCCACCGTGGCCTCTAGCGTCTCTTGGTCCAGCCGCTGGCCGCTGCCGACCTGCCCGCCATTGCGGCCGGATGCGCCAAAGCCCACGCGATGCGCATCAAGCACCACGACGTGGAACCCACGCTGGGCCAGATGCAGGGCGGCGGACAGGCCGGTATAGCCTGCGCCCACGACGCAGACATCGGCCCGGACTTCGCCCTGAAGCGGGGGAAGGGGCGCATGGGCGGCGCGTGTGGCGGCGTAGTAGGACGGGGGGTATTCCCCCGCCCGGTCATTGGCGTGCAAAAGGTTCAGACGCATCAGACGTTCAGCAGAAGATGTTCGCGTTCCCACGGGCTGATGACCTGGAGGAATTCTTTGTATTCATTGCGTTTCACGCTGTCATAGACGTTGCAGAATTCGACGCCCAACACCTCACGCAATGCAGCATCTTCTTCCAGCAGGTCCAGCGCATCGCCCAGATTATAGGGCAGGTCGGTTTCCATGTTATAGGCGTCCTGGGTGCATTCCGCGCGGGGCATCTTGCCCGCTTTCAAACCCAGATAGCCGCAGGCCAGGCTGGCGGCGAGGCCGAGGTAAGGGTTGCAATCCATCCCCGCCAGACGGTTTTCCAGACGCCGCGCCTCTGGCCCGGAAATCGGCACGCGCAGGCCGGTGGTGCGGTTGTCGCGGCCCCATTCCAGATTGATGGGGGCGGCGAAATCCGGGACGTAGCGGCGATAGCTGTTCACATAGGGGGCCAGCAGGGCCACGGCGGCGGGCAGGTGGGTCTGCATCCCGGCGATGAAATGCAGGAATTCGACCGTTTCGCCGCCCTTCTTGTCGGAAAAGATGTTCTTGCCGGTTTTCGCATCCACCACCGAATGATGGATGTGCATGGCCGATCCGGGTTCGCCTTCGATCGGTTTGGCCATGAAGGTGGCGAAACAATCATGCCGCAGGGCCGCCTCGCGGATCAGGCGTTTGAAAAAGAAAATCTCATCCGCCAGGGCCACCGGGTCGCCATGCGCCAGGTTGATTTCCACCTGTCCGGCCCCGCCTTCCTGGAGGATGCCGTCGATCTCGAACCCCTGCGCCTCGGCAAAGTCATAGATGTCGTCGATCACCTTGCCGTATTCGTCAACCGCGCTCATGGAATAGGCCTGTTTGCCGGCGGCGCGGCGGCCAGAGCGACCCATCGGCGGCATGACGGGCATGTTCGGATCAAGGTTGCGGGCGGTCAGGAAAAACTCCATCTCGGGTGCGACGATGGGTTGCCAGCCTTCGGCGTTGTAGAGCGCCACGATTTTCTTCAGCACGTTGCGCGGCGCGGTCGGCACCGGATTGCCCGCCTGATCCTGCGCGTCATGGATCACTTGCAGGGTGACATCCGCCGTCCAGGGTGCGGCGGTGGCGGTGCTGAAATCGGGCACAAGGATCATGTCGGGTTCGGTGAAGGCGCCTGACGGGTTGTCGGCCCATTCCCCGGTGATGGTTTGCAGAAAGATCGAGTTGGGCAGAAAATAGCTGGTCTGTTTGGCAAATTTCGAAGCGGGCATCGCCTTGCCGCGCGCCACGCCGGCGATGTCGGCAATGATGCATTCTACTTCGTCGACCCGGCGGCCTGCGATGAAATCACGCGCGGCTTCGGGCAGTTTTTCGGTCCACTTGGACATGGGTCAACTCATTTGTTGCGGTTGCCCGCTCGCCCGGTTGTCAGGCGCGCGGCTGCTTGAAAAAGGCGGCGATCCGGCCCGCCATGGTCTTGTCCTGAATGGGTTGGTCCAATTTGGCGGCGGCCGCGGCCATCACCTCATCCGGCACAACGCCTTTGCCCCGTGTCGTCATCAATCCGTCCACGAATTCGGGGCGAAATTCGGGATGCGCCTGCACGGTGAAGGCGCGGTCGTCATACAAAAGGGCGGCATTGGCGCAGAACGCGTTGGATGCAACGACCTGCGCACCATTCGGCGCGCGGATCACCTGATCCCGGTGCCAGGCATTCAGGCGCAGGGTTTCATCCCCGAAATCATATTCGGTAGCGCCCACCGCCCATCCGCCGGCGTAGCGTTCCACCTTGCCACCCATGGCCTGTGCCACGATCTGATGGCCGAAACAGATGCCGACAACCGGCACATGGGCCGAAAACGCATCACGAATAAATTGCTCCAACGGTGGAATCCACGGGTGGTCTTCATAGACGCCGTGCCGCGATCCGGTGATCAGCCAGCCGTCTGCGGCGAGGACGTCCTTGGGGAACTCACCGTCGACCACCTTCCATGTCTGAAAGGTAAAGCCATGCCCGTCGAGCAGGCGGGCGAACATGTCGGGGTAATCGCCCATATCCTGGGCCAATGCCTCGGGCGCGAGGCCGGTCTGGAGAATGCCAATCCGCATGGGTGCTTGCCTGTTTTGCGCTGTGCAACGGTAGTCTTTGTCATCCACATTCGGCAAGGGGGCTGATTTTTCGCAGAAAAATCGTGGCCCCCTTGGTGCGGGGCTTACGAATTTTCTGCGAAAATTCCGGCCACGCTTGCTTCAGACCGTGTCGAGATACAGTTCCACCCGCTCACTTTCGCTGAGTTCGCCGATGTAGTGCAGTTCCTGCCGTTTGGTCTGGATCAGGTTCTTGAGCAGTTCGGGATGGATAAAGCGCGGCACGATGGTGCTGTGTTCCAGCGCCTCGATCGCAGCCTCCCATGTGGCGGGAATCTGCGGCAGGTCTTCGACGGCATAGGCATTGCCGGTGATCGGTGCCGGGGGTTCCATCGCCTGCGTGATCCCGTCCAGCGCCGCACCAAGGATGGCGGCCAGCATCAGATAGGGGTTCACATCGCCGCCCGCGACGCGGTGTTCCACCCGCCGGGCGGCCGGATTGCCTGCCGGAATGCGGATGGCACTGGTCCGGTTTTCATAACCCCAGCAGATCGCGGTGGGCGCGTGTTTGCCCGGCACCAGGCGTTCATAGCTGTTCTGGTGCGGTGCAAAGATCAGCGTGGAATCGTGCATCGCGTTCAGGCAGCCAGCGACAGCCGACCGCAGGGTGGCGGTGCCTTTGGGACCGCCCGAGTCAAATACGTTGCGGCCGTCTTCGTCGATCAGGCTGAAATGCGTGTGCAGGCCCGATCCGGAATATTCCGGATAGGGTTTGGCCATGAAGCTGGCGGCAAAGCCGTGGCGCCGGGCCAGACCCTTGACCAGCATCTTGAACAGCCAGGCATCGTCGGCGGCCCGCAGGGGATCGTCGCAATGCATCAGGTTCACTTCGAACTGGCCCAGCCCTGTTTCCGACGTGGTGGTGTCGGCGGGAATGTCCATCGCCTCGCAGGCGTCATAAAGATCGGTGAAGAAGGTGTCGAAGGCATCCAGCGCGCGGATCGACAGGGTTTCCGCCGCCTTCCTGCGCTTGCCCGACCGGGGTGAGGCGGGAACTTGCATGGTCTTGCCGCTGTCGTCGATCAGGAAGAATTCCAGCTCCATTGCCACGACGGGCGTCAGGCCGCGTTCCTTGAACTTTTCCACCACAGACCGCAGCGCATGGCGCGGATCGCCTTCATAGGGTGTGCCGTTTTCGCGGAACATCCAGATCGGCAGCAGCGCGGTGGGCGCCTCTAGCCAGGGCATGGGCATGAAGCCGCGTTCGGTGGGTTTCAAGACGCCGTCCTGATCGCCCTGTTCAAAAACCAGCGGGCTGTCGTCGATGTCTTCGCCCCAGATGTCCAGGTTCAGCACCGAAAAGGGGAACCGTGTCCCGTTCTTGGTGACATTCTCGGCGAACCGCGCCGGAACCCGCTTGCCCCGCGCCTGCCCATTCAAATCGACGGCCGCGACGCGAATGGTGCGCACGTCGGGATGCTTTCTCAGCCAATCCTTCATCATCGTTTTTCAGGCGGGGGGGCAAATGCCCGGCCCCGATCCTTCCCCTGTGTTGGATCCCCTTCCAGTCGGACCCCATGCCCAACGCCGCGTCTGTGGCGGACCCGAAGCAGGCTTCGGGGAATTTGATCAAATCAAGGTTACTATCGGATCACCTGCGCACGCAAGCGGATTCTGCCTTGCAGGTTTGATGGCAGATGGCGGTTCAGATAGCGATTGATGCGGTTGAACAGCCAGATCAAGAGCAGCGTCAGCGAGATGAAATAAAGGCCCACGATGGGATAGGGGATAAAGGGGTTGAAGGTTTTGTCCGCAAAGTAATTGGCGTAATAAAGCGCGTCGCCCTTTTGCTGAAACGCCGGAAAGCCGGAAAAGAACACCAGCGTGGTGGCGTGGAACAGGAAGATCGCCTCATTCGTGTAGGCGGGCCATCCCAGCCGCAGCATGGTGGGCCACAGGATACGGCGAAAGCGCGACCAACCGGTCAGGCCATAGGCATCCGCCGCCTCGACATCGCCCTTGGGCACGGATTTCAGAGCGCCGTAGAAGATTTCGGCGGAATAGGCGGCGGTGTTCAGGAACAAGACGAACAGCGCCCCGGCCCAGGCCCGCGTTGTCCAGGCCGTCTCAACCGTGATGCCCATGACATTGATCCCGGCCTTGGGCAGCAGGACCAGCATTTCATAGGCCAGGAAGAACTGAATGAAGAGCGGCGACCCGCGGAAGACGAAGATGAACCATTCGGCTGGCTTACGTGTCCACGGGCTGCGGCTGGCCTTGGCCAGTGCCAAGGCGTTGGCCAGAAAGAACCCGAACAGCAGCGCAAGCACGCCAAAGTAGATGTTCCAGATCATGCCTGACCCGATCAGCGTGAAATGCTGACACAGGGTGAAATCCGACCGGGGCAGAAGCCGTTCACCGATCCCGAGCGAGCGCAGGCCGTAGGCCTGAATGGTTTCAAGGCAGGTCATCGGCTCCATCTCAGGCCCCCGCCTTGCGCAACTGTTCACCGCCCAGCGTGGCCTGCCCGCTGGACAGACGTTGCGTCAGGCGGCCCAGAACGATTTCCGACACCCGCGTGAACGCGAGGTAGAACACCAGAAGTCCCAGGAAATAGAACACCCGCCAGTCACCATGCGGATAGGGGTTGTTGCCGCTGGTCTTGGCGCTGCCCAATTCGCGCGCCCAGTAGACGATGTCCTGAATGCCCAGAAGAAACAGCAAGGGCGTGGCCTTGATCAGGATCAGCCACAGGTTCGACAGGCCGGGCAGGGCAAAGACCCACATTTGCGGCACAAGAATGCGGCGGAACACCTGCCGCGCGGTCATGCCGTAAGCCTCGCCGGTTTCCAATTGGGCGCGCGGCACGGCCTGCATCGCACCGTAAAGGACGTTGGCGGCAAAGGCGCCGAAGACCAGCGCAAAGGTAAAGACGGCGGTGGCAAAGCCATAGGCCGAATGCCAGATGGCCGAGGACGTCGCCAAGGGCACCTTGGCCGCCGGGCAGACGCGGAATTCGGTGCCGTTCCAGACGGGCTGGCCAAGATCATCACAGACGAACAGGTGCTTGGTCCATTCGATCCCCTGATCCAGCGCGATCACGAAGAACAGGAAATAGACGATATCCGGCACCCCGCGCACGGCGGCGATATAGCCGCGTCCGATCAGCGATACCGGCAGGAAGGGCGAACGTGCCATCATCGCGCCGCCAAAGCCAAAGGCCAGCGCCGTGGGCGCGGTCACGGCCAAGAGCATCAGCACCGTCAGGAAGGACCAGTAGAAATTGAAATGCGTCCCTGTTGTCAGGTAGCAGCTCAGCCAGGTCAGGCCGGACAGTTGCGAAGGATCGGCGCAATATTCAAACATCGGGGAATGAGGGGCGGCGCAAGGGCCGCCCCCGCCTGATCAGAAGGTTGCGGCTTCGGGGCCGAACCATTTGGTGATCATGGTATTCAGCGTGCCGTCATCCTTCATCGACTGGATGGCCGCGTTCAGCTTGTCCTTCAGCTCGGTATCGGTTTCACGCAGGCCGATGCCGACGCCGCCGCCAAGCTGCACCTCATTGGCCAGCAGAACCACTTCGCCGTTCGAATCCGCCGCGATCGGGGCAAGGTAATCCTTGTCGGCAAAGACGGCATCCGCTTCGCCGTTGCGTACCGCTGCGACGGTTTCATCCGGCGTTGCGAATTCCAGCAGGGTTGCGCCCGATTCCGCCACATAGCCCGCCTGAATGGTTCCGGTCTGTGCCGCGACCACGGCACCTTCACCAACATTCGCATCGGCGGTCAGCGCCAGATAGGCCGAGGAGGCCGGGGGAATGTAGTTCTGGCTGAAGTCGATGACTTCGTCGCGTTCATCGGTGATCGACATGCCCGCCATGATCAGGTCGTAGTTGCCCGATTGCAGGTTGGGGATGATCGAATCCCATGCGTTCTGCACGAATTCGCAGGTCAGGCCGGCGCGGGTGCAAAGTTCGTTGCCCAGTTCGATTTCGTAGCCGGTCAATTCGCCGGTGGCCTGGTCGATATAGTTGTAGGGTTCATAGGCGCCTTCGGTGCCGATCCGCACCACATCCTGCGCCAGCGAGGCCCCGGCAGTCAGCGCCAGAACGGCGGTGGCAAGCATCATCTTTTTCATTTGGTAGCTCCCTTGGTTTGATAGGTTATTGTTTTGGCCGCCCTAGGCGGTGGCAGAGAGAAACCCGCGCAACCGTTCGGTCTGCGGGTTGCCGAACAGCCGGTCCGGTGGACCTTCTTCTTCGATCCTGCCCTTGTGCAGAAAGATCACGTGGTCAGAGACATCTGCCGCCAGCTTCATGTCATGGGTCACAAGGATCATCGTGCGCCCCTCTTCGGCCAGCGCCTTGATCACGCGGACCACTTCCTGTTCCAGTTCCGGGTCAAGCGCGGAAGTGGGTTCATCAAACAGCAGGGCGCGCGGTTCCATGCACAGCGCGCGCGCGATGGCCGCGCGTTGCTGCTGCCCGCCGGAAAGCTGCGCAGGCCAGGCATCGCATTTTTCCACGATGCCGACCTTTGCCAGATAGGCGCGGGCCTTTTGCTCCACTTCCTTCGGGTCGCGCTTCAGCACTGTGACCGGCGCTTCCATCACGTTTTGCAGGATTGTCAGGTGCGACCACAGGTTGAACTGCTGGAACACCATCGACAGGTTGGTGCGCATCCGCATCACCTGTGCCTTGTCGGCGGGGTGGCGGTTTTGCCCTTGGCCTTTCCAGCGGACGGCCTCACCCTCGAACTCGATCTCGCCGTCCTGGCTTTCCTCCAGCATGTTGCAGCAGCGCAGCAGGGTGGATTTGCCGGAACCCGACGATCCGATGAGCGAAACCACATGGCCGCGCGGTGCCGTCAGGTCCACACCTTTCAGCACCTCAAGCTGACCATAGCTTTTGTGCAGGTTGCGGATACGGATAACGGGTGTGTCGGGGCTGGAATCTGTCACGTCGCTCGGCGGGCTGGTGGATGTCGGGGCAGAGTAAGGCGCATCATTCGGGGCAATGCAACGGCCTTTGCGTGCAGCTTCCGCCGCGTCGCTGCCGGTTTGATCAATTTTCTTGCGCGATTTGTTCAGGTGAGGGCGGGATGCGCACTGCAAGATACGCCTGTGCCGGGATGTCGGCAATCCCGCGCAGGCGCAGGCGCGCCCGATCCGCAGCGGGCAGCGCCGTGATCGCCTCGGCCACAGCGTCGCGGATGGCTGCGGCATCCTGCCCGACGGATGTGATATAGGGCAGGGCAGGGGTGGGGTCGGTGGTGCCGATCACCTTGACGCGCGACAGATCCTCGAACTCCTGCAACAGCGTCCAGGTCAGCGCATCAATCGCCGCCAGATCCGCCTGGCCTTCGGCAATTGCCAGAACCGATGCACGATGCGCGCCCGTCTCCATGCCTGGCACAAGACGGATACCCGCTGATGCGGCCTGATTGATCGGCGCGGCCCAGCCGGATTGCGAAAGCCCGTCGTTATAGGCAAGGCGGGCACCGTCAAAATCGGCAAAACGGGCGCGCGGATCATCCGCCCGCGCGATCAGGATGGATCGGTAATATCCCGGCGGGCAGCCGTCATTGCCGAAATCCGGCGTTCCCACCAGTTGCACATGGCCATGCAGCCGCGCGCGGTAGGGAAAGCCGCAGGTCTGCGACAGGATCAGGTCGGGGCTTTCCCAATGCGCCAACAGCGCATCATCCCCGCGCTGCAAGGCGGTAGGCGCGTCAATGCCGCGCGCGGCCAAGCCGTGCCGGATCAGCGCCCAATACCGATCCGTTTCGGCCCGCAATTCGGGCCGATCATACATCGGCAGGGAGGCGATCATCCCCGTTCGGCCCGCTGACGCGCCAATCCGTTTTCCACATCCGTCAGGCCCAGAAGGGACGCCACCATCCGCAACAGCCGGTCTTCTTCGGCGTCGCGGACACCATCGGCAAGGGCCACGGCCCAAAGCGCCTGCATCAGCGCGGCACGATCCTCCAGCGCCGTGGCCGCCTTCAAGGCGCGGGTAAAGCGCACGGTGTCGGGCGCGACGGTTTCAAATTCCTCGGCCTCGGCCCGCAATTTGGCCACTTCGAACGGGCCGATGCCGTGATGGGACATCAGCACACGGTCGATGCGTTCCATCTCTTCGGCGGAATAAAGGCCATCGGTTTTCGCCACGCGCACCAGCAGGGCTGCCAGCGCGAGGCGGGCATCGGGTTCGGGCAGGCGGGTGGGTTCGGGGGCGCTGAGCGCGCGCAGGATCGCTTGAAGCATGGCACGAGGATAAGCGTGGGCGACGGCGGCGGCAAGCCGCCCCGTTTCACGCCTGCGGCACTGTGATCCGCCCTTCGGACAGCGCCACCGCCGCGCCACGGATGCGCACGGCACGCAGCGCGCCGCCAGCCACGTCAACCGACAGGAACAGATCGGACGGGCGCCCCATTTCCACGCCTTGCCGCAAGTGAAAGCGCGATGTGCCGTCGGCCAGGGCACCGCTGGCCAACAGTTGCGCGGCCAGGATCGCCGTGGCCGACCCGGTGGCGGGGTCTTCTGGAATTCCGGCTGTGGGCGAAAACATCCGGGCCTGAAAATCGCAATCCGCGCTTGGGGTGTAAAGATAGGCACTGTCCACGCCGGCCGCCTGCATCACGGCATCCCAATGCGGCTGCATCGCCCGCGCCCTGGCCAGCGCGGCCAGCGACGCGACCGGCACATACAGAAACCGCGGGCCGCCCTGCCAGATACCGGGCTGATGTGTGGCAAACCCAATGTCGGCCTTGTCCAACCCCAAGGCGGTGGCAAGCCGATCCTGCGCCACCACCCCATCCGTGCCATGCGGCACGACCGGGGCGGTGAATTCAGCCTCCATGATCCCGGCCTTGCGCCAGACGGTGACAGGCACCAGCCCCGCCTCCTCCTCCAGCACCAGATCGCGGGTAAAGTCGTCGGTGGCAGCGTCCAGCGTTGCCAGCAGGCAGGCGCAGCCGATGGTCGGGTGGCCGGCAAAGGGAATTTCCGCCGTGGGAAAGAAGATGCGCACCCGTGCCCGGTGGCCCGGATCCTGTGGGGCCATCACGAAGATGGTTTCCGACAGGTTGAATTCCCGCGCGATGGTTTGCATCTGTGCCGTGGTCAGCCCATCGGCACCCAGCACCACCGCCAGCGGATTGCCGGTAAACGGCTGGGTCGTGAACACATCCAGCGTGCGAAATTCAAGCATGTCCCAACCCCCTGAAAATTGCGTCCAGCCGCGCGCATTCGGCATCAATCCCGTAGGGCGGGTTCAGCATCCACAGCCCCGTGCCGATCATGCGATGCCCATCGCGCACCGGGGGAAAGCGCAACTCATGCCGCAGGCTTTCGGGATGCGCATCCATCAACGCCCGCAGCATCGGCCCATGCGCGCCCTCGGTCAGGATGGGATACCACAGCGCGATGATCCCCACATTCCACTTGCGCGCCACCTGCGCGATCAGCTTGGGGATGGTCTGATAGTCGGCCTTCACCTCATAAGACGGATCAATCAGCAGCATCCCCCGGCGGGGGGTGGGGGGGGTGACAGCCAGTGCCATATCGAAACCATCCCGCTTTTGGATATGCGCGCCCCACGGGGCCAAAAGGCCCGACAGGGCTGCGTGTTCCTGCGGGTGCAGTTCTGCCAGATGCATGACATCGCCTTCGCGCAGCGCCATCGCGGCCAAGAGGGGCGATCCGGGATAGGCCCGCGCGCCATGCAACGCCCGAACCCCGGCCAGCGACCGACGGTAGGGATGATCAACATCAAACGCCGCCTCGACCCGCGTGATGCCCAAGGCGGCCTCGCCGGTCTTGGTGGCCTCCGCGCTGCCCAGATCATAGAGCCCGCGCCCGGCATGAGTTTCGATATAGGACAGGGGTTTGTCCTTGCGCGTCAGGTAGTCCAGCGTCCAGCACAGCAGCGCGTGCTTCTGAACATCGGCCAGGTTCCCGGCATGATAGCTGTGTTGATAGGAAAGCATCCCCTCGCCTAACCCTGATCGCCCTTGCTGTGCAATGCCGCCTTGCGCAAGGCGCGCGTTTTCTGCGTGCAGAAAACGCACCGGAATTTGACGCAAATTCCGTGTGGCGCACCAGCGGCCATCCCGTTTTCTGCGTGCAAAAAACGACGCGAAATCTGCGTCAGATTTCGCCTTTAGACCAACCGGCTCATCTCCACCGCTGCCCGGACAAAATCGGCGAACAACGGATGCGGCGCAAAAGGCTTCGATTTCAGTTCCGGGTGGAATTGCACGCCGATGAACCAGGGGTGATCCTTCACCTCTACAATCTCGGGCAGGCGGCCATCGGGCGACATGCCGGAAAAGATCAGCCCGCATTTTTCCAGCTTGTCACGATACTGGATATCCACCTCATAGCGGTGGCGGTGGCGTTCCTCGATTGTGGTGGTGCCATAGACGCCCGCCACTTTCGACCCTTCGGCCAGCGTCGCGCTATAGGCGCCCAGCCGCATCGTGCCGCCCTTGTCATCGCTGACCTTGCGCGCCACGACATGGTTGCCCTGCACCCATTCCTTCAGGTGATAGACGACCGGGGTGAATCGCTTTTCGCCGGCTTCGTGGTCGAACTCTTCGGACCCGGCATTCTTCATCCCCACCAGATTGCGGGCGCTTTCGATCACCGCCATCTGCATTCCCAGACAGATGCCCAGATAGGGGATCTTCTTTTCGCGGGCGAATTGGGCGGCCTTGATCTTGCCTTCGGTGCCCCGTTCGCCAAATCCGCCGGGCACAAGGATGGCGTGGAAATTTTCAAGGTATGGGGCGGGATCTTCCCGTTCAAAAATCTCGGCATCAATCCACTGCGCCCGCACCCGCGTGCGGTTGGCCATGCCGCCATGCGTCAACGCTTCGGCGATCGACTTATAGGCGTCTTCCAACTGGGTATATTTGCCCACGATGGCCACCCGCACCTCGCCCTCGGCGTGGATGAGCCGGTCCATCACATCTTCCCAGCGTGCCAGATTTGGCTTGGGCGCGGGGGTGATGCCGAACGCATCCAGCACCGCCTGATCCAGCCCTGCCTTGTGATAGGCCAGCGGCGCCTCATAGATCGTCTTCAGGTCATAGGCCGGGATGACATGCTCTTTGCGCACATTGCAGAACAGCGCGATCTTTTCGCGCTCTTTCTCTGGGATCGGATGTTCCGACCGGCAGACCAGCACATCGGGGGCCAGACCGATGCTTTGCAATTCCTTGACCGAATGCTGGGTGGGTTTCGTCTTCAGCTCGCCGCTGGCCGCCAGATAGGGCAGCAGCGTCAGATGCATCAGGATCGACTGGCCGCGCGGGCGTTCGTGGATGAACTGGCGGATGGCTTCAAAGAAGGGCAGGCCTTCGATATCGCCCACCGTGCCACCGATTTCGCAGAGCATGAAATCGACCTCGTCATCGCCGATGCGCAGGAAATTCTTGATCTCATTCGTCACGTGGGGAATGACCTGAATGGTCTTGCCCAGATAATCGCCGCGCCGTTCCTTTTCCAGCACGTTGGAATAGATGCGGCCCGATGAAATGCTGTCCGACTGCCGCGCCGATACGCCGGTGAAACGTTCGTAATGCCCCAGATCAAGGTCTGTTTCCGCACCGTCATCGGTGACGAACACCTCGCCATGTTCAAAGGGCGACATCGTGCCGGGATCGACGTTCAGGTAAGGGTCCAGTTTGCGCAACCGCACCGTATAGCCGCGCGCCTGCAAAAGCGCCCCCAGTGCGGCCGAGGCCAGCCCCTTGCCAAGCGAGGACACCACGCCGCCGGTGATAAAGATATAGCGCGCCATCGGTGGCCCCCCGCGATTTCGTTGTTCAAATCCAACACGATTCGCCCGCAGGGAATCGCATCATCACGGGAGTTAAGCTGTAATGCAGCTTGCCCCCATATGCAACCAGACCGCTAGATGCAGTCTTTCGCCTGTTATGTCCGTCAATACGTGGTGGTTATTCGCTGGCCGCAGGGGGCGTTGCCGGGGCGTCTGCCGGGGGCGGTGCCAAGGGCGCATCGGTGGGCGCTGGTGGCAACAGGTCCGACCCGGCTGGCAGTTCCGCGGGGGCGCCTGCAGGCTGTTCCGCGCCGATCTGATCAATCACCGACCCCGAATCTGCGCCGCGCGCTGCAAGGATCGTCAATGTCAGCGATGTTACGATAAAAGCCGCTGCCAGCAGCCATGTCAGCTTTTGCAAGGCTGTGGTTGCGCTGCGGCCCGCCATGTTGTTGCCGCCGCCACCCATGCCCAGACCGCCGCCTTCGGACCGCTGCAACAGCACGATGCCGACCAGCAGAAGCGCAAGGATCAGGTGGACGGTGAGGACGACATTTTCCATTCAGGCGCTTCCCTAGACTGACGCGCCTATCTAGGCGCAAGCCGGAAAGGGTGCAAGTAGGTGTGTCACACCCCCGCCGCGCCTTCGCAAACCGCCGATAGCTTGTTGCCATCCGGATCGCGCACATAGCAGGCATAGAAGGATGGTCCAAAGGGCCGCAACCCCGGCGCGCCCTCATCACTGCCCCCATTCGCCAGCGCCGCCCGGTGAAAGGCATCCACTGCGTCGCGGCTTTGTGCCACCAGTGCAGGCATCGACCCGTTGCCCACCGTGGCTGGCCGCCCGTCAAAAGGCTGTGTCACCCATAACCTGCATCGGCTGTCGCCCGGCGCGGCATATCCCGCCTCCGTCTCCAGCGTGCGGGCGCGCATCATCCCCAGTGTGGCCATGACCGGATCATAGAACCGGATCGCCGCCGCCAGATCATTGGTGCCAAGCGTGAGGTACAGGAACATGATCCACACCCTGCCGCGCGCCGCCTGTTGCAGCAAGGCACAAATTTCTTCGAAGAAATTTGCAAATTCGTTCGAACGAATTTGGCCCGGACTGGCCTTCAAAGAACCGTTTCCCCGTTCCCATCCCCCCCGCACCCCGCTATAGCACAGTCGGTTTCACCAGACCGGGAAAGGACCGCTGTCATGGCCAATGTGGTTGTCGTGGGCGCCCAATGGGGCGACGAGGGCAAGGGCAAGATCGTCGACTGGCTGAGCGAACGCGCCGACATTGTCGCCCGCTTTCAGGGCGGCCATAATGCCGGGCATACGCTGGTGATTGATGGCAATGTCTACAAACTGTCGCTGCTGCCTTCGGGCATCGTGCGCGGTGGCAAGCTGTCGGTCATCGGGAATGGCGTGGTCCTGGACCCCTGGGCGCTGCTGTCGGAAATCGAAAAGCTGCGCGGGCAGGGCGTGGACGTGACGCCGGACAACCTCATGATTGCCGAAAACACCCCGCTGATCCTGCCGGTGCATGGCGAATTGGACCGCGCCCGTGAAGGCCAGACGGCGGTGGCCAAGATCGGCACCACCGGGCGCGGCATCGGCCCCGCCTATGAAGATAAGGTCGGCCGCCGCGCCGTCCGCGTGGCCGATCTTGCGGATGAGGCGACGCTGGACTTGCGCATCGGTCGTCTGCTGACCCATCATAACGCCTTGCGCGCGGGGCTGGGGTTGGAACCCGTAGATGCCGCCGCGCTGAAGGCCGCGCTGGTCGAGGTGGCCCCGAAAATCCTGCCCTATGCCAAACCGGTCTGGAAGGTGCTGACCGATGCCCGCCGTGCGGGCAAGCGCATCCTGTTTGAAGGCGCGCAAGGCGCGTTGCTGGATGTGGATTTCGGCACCTATCCCTATGTCACCTCGTCCAACACCCTTGCGGGGATGGCCGCCACCGGCACCGGCCTTGGCCCGACGGCAGTGGATTTCGTGCTTGGTATCGTCAAGGCCTATACAACCCGCGTGGGCGAAGGCCCCTTCCCGACCGAACTGTTTGATGCCGATGGTGTGCGCCTTGGCGAACGCGGGCATGAGTTTGGCACCGTAACCGGGCGTAAGCGCCGCTGCGGGTGGTTCGATGCGGTGCTGGTGCGCCAGACCTGCGCCACATCGGGTGTGTCGGGCATTGCGCTGACGAAACTGGATGTGCTGGACGGGTTCGACACGCTGAAAATCTGTGTGGGATATGAACTTGATGGCCAGCGGCTGGATTACCTTCCTACGGCGGCCAATCTTCAGGCCCGCGTCACCCCGATCTATGAGGAAATGGAAGGCTGGACCCAATCCACCGCAGGCGCGCGGTCCTGGGCCGACCTGCCGGGGGCGGCGATCAAATATGTGCGCCGGATCGAAGAGTTGATCCATTGCCCGGTCGCCCTACTTTCCACCTCGCCCGAACGGGACGACACGATCCTCGTGACCGATCCCTTCGAGGACTGACCCGAGGTTGGCCCCATGCCGTTGCCCTACAAGACCCGCCGTCGCCTGTCGCTGCTGATCCTTGTGGTCGGGCTGCCGCTTTACATCGTGGTGGCGGTTACCATTGTGGGGTTGTTTGACCGCCCGCCGATCTGGCTGGAACTGCTGGTTTATATCGGGCTGGGCATTGTCTGGGCGCTGCCGTTCAAGGCGGTGTTTCGCGGTATCGGACAGGCGGACCCCGATGATCCGAACGCGGACCGTTCGGAATAGCAAACCGGCCCGATCAGGATTTGGCAAAGAAAAAAGGCGAACCGTTCCCGGTTCGCCTTTTTCCATTGGGGCCTGAGTGGCAGCTCTCGGCCCGCTATCCCGTTATTGCACCAGCTTGCGCGCCTCGGCCAGATAGGCCGAATCTTCCGATAGCATGAATTGCCCGCGGCGCACCTTGGCAATGCGACCATCGCGCAGCAAAGACCCAAAGCTGCGCAGACCATCCTCGCGCTGAAAGCTGCCCTGCGGCACGATTTCCGTAACATGGCGCATCAGTTGCGGACGGCTGAAATGCGGCCGTCCTTCAACACCGGCCAGATAGGCCGCCGATGCCTCAAGGATCTGTTCAAAGCTGGTGGCCCCGATCTTTTCCACGAATTCGGAAAAGCCTTTGCTGTCGCCAAACATGTTCGACAGGTCTTCCGCTTCGTCTTCGTCGTCTTCCGACATGTCAAGATCGGCGGCAGTCGCCATGCCCAGCCCGCCCGACGTCACGCGGCGCGGGCGGATCGGGGCGGTGGTGGTGCTGGCATTGGGTGCGCCGCCGGGGCGGGGCCGATCAATGCGTTGTTCCGACACCAGAACCAGCGGGGCCGGGCGTTCGCCCGGTGCCGCGCCACGCGCGCCCGGCAGGGCGGCCTTCACCGCCATGGCCAGGTCACTGCGATAGCGCGCCAACCGAGACACGGTTTCCGTCTCGCCCGCCTTTTCGCCCGTCACCTTGCGGTCTGCCACTGTGGCCGCGACCGCCGCTTTCAGGTGCTGGATGGCCGATTGCCGACGCTTCGTTTCGCTGCCTTGCATTTCGTTGTCGGTCTGCTTCATCAGACGGCTCAGGGCTTCGTCGGCGGACGGCCCTTCAAATCCTTTGCGGCTGTCCTGCTGTTGCGTCAGATGTGCAAGGCCCGCCACGACATTGGCATCGTTTTCCTCTGCGCCATGCCGCAGGGCTGCCAGCTCGCGCTGCAATTCAGCTTCATCCTCGGCCGAGAGAAGGCGCTTCATGTCTGCCGACATCTCGTCTTCGATTTCGGCAAATGCTGCCGAAGCAACCGGTGCCGGTTCTTCTTGTGCCGCACCAGCCGGTGCCTCAACGACCGGAGGCGCAACCGAGGGTGCGGCTGCCGGGGCTGCGTCATCGTTTTTGCGAATGCGGATAACCCGCGCCCGCGCCCGTTGCAGTTTTTCTGCCGCGCCGGGGCGCAGTTCCATGCCCGATGCGTCATCTACTGCCGTGGGCTTGGCTTCGTCTTTCGGCGTTTCTTCTGCCGAAAGCTCCGGGGCTGGGACGGCTGTTGCCGTTGCTTCGGTTTCAATCCCGGCTTCGGCTTCGACTTCGGCGTCTGACGTTTCGGCCCAGGTTTCGGCCCAGATCGCATCGGTTTCTGCCGATGTGTCAAACGGCTGCTGAACATCCGATGCGGCAACCTGTGCCGCGTCAATCGGTTCGATCACATCATCATGGTCGGCCTCGGCCACGGATTCCGACGCCGTTTCGGCCCAGACACCGTCCAGAAGGATGGTATCGTCCTCTGTCGTGGCGGCAGGCGCGTCCTGCGGTGCGGTGTCAAAGTGATCCGCCGGGATTTCCCCATCCGCAACGTCCCCGCCTTCAATTTCCCCGCCTTTAATTTCCCGGTCCGTCGCATCGGCCAGTGCCGCCCGCAACGAGGTGGACAGGGTGTCCATGACGTCGGCTTCGGCAGCCGCATCAATGGCGTCGTCGCTGGTTTCGGTGGTCGCTTCCTCCACGACAGAAGCCGTTGAGGGTTCCTCTGACAGATCGGCCATCAGCGCAGCCAGATCGACATCTGCCGGATCGGCATCGACCGTAACCGAATCGGCCATCACCGCCGAGAGGTCGAGGTCAGAAATTTCGGCAGCGTCTTCCTCGAACGGCGCATCCGACGCGGCTTCGGCCATCATCGGGGCTTCGGTCCGCAATTCCTCAACCGGGGTGTCTTCGGCCACATCTTCGGGCAGGTCGGCCTTGAAGGTCTGGCCTTCGTCTTCGGGCAGGAAATCAGCCAGCGCCGTGGCGTCCAATGTGTCGGCGTCCTGATCTTCCAGATAGTCTGGGATCGCAAAACTGACGATGGGCGCCGTCTGCACCGGGGCAGTGGCCGCAGGATGGGCCGCAATCTCGGACCGCAGGCGGGACAGTTTTTCCACCACCGACTCGGTTGCCGGGGCGCTGGCCGGGGCCACGCTTGGGGTGGTCGTGCTGGGCGGTGCCGACACAGCCTGTGCCGCAACGGGGGCTGGCATGGGTTCCGGCGTCGCAACTGCATCAGCAACGGCGGCATCAGCAACGGCAACGGCGGCCACGGACGGGGCGGCAATCTGCGATGGTGCTGCCTCCGACTGGTCGGATGCCCGAAGGACAACGCCGTTGTCCTGTATCTTCGCCTCGACCCGGCGCTGAATCTCGCGCTCCGCAATCTGATGCAGCATGGCTGCATCCGGCGTCGGGGGCTCTGCCCCGAAATACCTGTCCCCCGCCGCAAGATCGCGGAAGTATTCTGCAATCGCCTTCATCGTATTGAAGGGATCGTCAAAACCCTCGAGGGTACATGAGAAGGTCCCGTAAGAGACCGTTAGAATTTTACTCGCACCGTTCATTCGGATGCTCGCTTTCCGCCAGTTCGACTACGCCAATCTACTGTGTTCCTGATCGTTTTCATGGACAGATAGGGGTAATTTGAAGGATTGATTATGGCCCACGAACGCTCGAACTGCCTCAATTCGGAAAACAGTATCACCATGAATGCCCCCATTGTCCAATCAACCGATGGGGTCACCCTTGTCGGCGGCGGCCCTGTTTCACAGGCGGAATTCCGCCTTGCGCTTGCCCGCGCCCCAAGGATTCTTGCTGCGGACAGCGGGGCTGACCGCGCCTTGGCCGCTGGCCACCGGCCCGAGGCCGTGGTGGGTGACTTCGACTCGATCTCCGATCAGGCCAAGGCCCGTTTGGGCGCAGCCAGATTGTTCCCGATTCGGGAACAGATGACGACAGATTTCGACAAGGCGCTGCGGTCGGTCGATGCACCCTTCACCTTGGCGCTGGGTTTTGTCGGCGCGCGGGTGGATCACGGGCTGGCGGTGTTCAACAGCCTTGTCCGCCATGCCGACAGCCGCTGCATCGTGATCGGCCCACGCGACGTGATCTTTCATGCGCCGCGCGACCTAACCCTTGCACTGGTCCCCGGTGACCGCCTGTCGCTGTTTCCGATGGCCCCGGTCACAGGGCGCAGCAGCGGGTTGGAATGGCCTATCGACGGGCTGGATTTCGCCCCCGCTGGCCTGATCGGTACATCAAACCGTGTGACCGCCCGTCACGTTCATCTGACGATGGATGGCCCCGGCATGCTGGTCATCCTGCCGCGCGCGCGGCTGGATGCCGCGCTCAGATCGCTTCTGGGGGCAGCGTGGCAGCCGCCCGCCGCTTTGCCAGCGCGCTGATCCGTTCGCGGTGGATGACATAAAGCCCTGATGACACGATCACCGCGATCCCGGCCCAGGTCAGCGGGTTGGGGAAATCGCCAAAGATCAGATAACCCAGCGCGACCGCCGCCACGATTTCCGTGTAATGCAGCGGGGCCAGCGTGGCGGAAGGCGCGAATTTCAGCGCATAGGTCATGCACATATGGCTGACCCCGGCCCAGAACCCGACGCCGAACAGCCAAAGCCAGTTCCACCCGCCCGGCATCACCGGGTCCAACTGCGCCCATCCCGTGCCATCAAACAGCACCATCAAAGGCACACAGAGGACGATCCCGGCAAAGGATGTGTGCGCCTGCATGGTGACGGGGTGCATGTAGGCCGCCATCGCCCGCGTCACCAGCATGTAGAAAGCAAAGAAGAACGCCGTCCCCAGCGGCCACAGCGCCACATAGCCAAAGGCCGCAATCGACGGCTGGATCACCAGAAGCGCGCCGCCGAACCCCACCGCGCTGGCCGCAATCCGGCGTGGTCCCACCTCATCGCCAAAGATCAGGCGGCCGAGGATCAGCAGGATGAACGGCTCCACAAAGGCAATCGCCAGCGCATCCGCCACCGGCATGACGGCGATGCCGGACACAAAGGAAAAGGTCGACAGGATCAGGAACACCGCGCGCAGGAACACAAATCCCATCACACGCGGGCTGATTGCCCAAGGCAAACCCATCCACCAGATCACAGGCAGCATCAGCGCCCCCTGCACCACGAACCGCGCCGTGGTGATCTGTCCGACGGGAATGCCATTTTCGGCCGCCAGCTTGGACGAAACGTCCAAAAGCGGCGCCAGCGCGCAGAAGGCCAGCATCAGAACGATGCCCGGAAAGATACGATCCTGTGTCATGACCCCGGCCTAGCCGCGCCCGCTGCGCCCGTCCATCCCGAATGCGACATCAACAGTTGGGCACATTGACCGCCAGCCCACCCAGACTGGTTTCCTTGTATTTCTCGTGCATGTCGCGGCCGGTCTGCCGCATTGTTTCGATGCAGACATCCAGACTTACCAGATGCACCCCATCCCCCCGCAGCGCGAGGCTGGCCGCCGACACCGCCTTGATCGCGCCCAGCCCGTTGCGTTCGATGCAAGGCACCTGCACCAAGCCCTTCACCGGATCGCAGGTCATGCCAAGGTGATGTTCCAGCGCAATCTCTGCCGCATTCTCCACCTGCTCTGGCGTGCCGCCCAGCACGGCGGCCAGCCCCGCCGCCGCCATTGCCGCCGCTGATCCCACCTCGGCCTGGCAACCGCATTCCGCGCCGGAAATGCTGGCATTGTGCTTGACCAGCCCGCCCACCGCCGCCGCCGTCAGCAGAAATTCCCCAACGCGCGATGCAGATGCCCCCGGCACATGGTCCAGCCAATAGCGGATCACCGCAGGCACCACGCCCGCCGCGCCGTTGGTGGGCGCGGTGACAACCTGACCCCCCGCCGCATTCTCTTCATTCACCGCCATCGCATACAGCGACATCCAATCGTTGATCACATGTGGTGGCGTCATGTTCAGCCCGCGTTCAGCCATCAGCGCATCATGAATGCCCTTGGCCCGCCTGCGCACCTTCAACCCGCCGGGCAGGATGCCCTCGCCCGCCATGCCGCGCGTGATGCAGTCGTTCATCACCTGCCAGATGCGTTCCATCCCGCGGTCCAGATCGGCACCGGACCGGAACTTCACCTCATTCGCCCGCTTCATCTGTGCGATGGTCAGACCCGATGCCCGCGCCATCGCCAACATTTCTTCTGCCGTTTCAAACGGATAGGGCACATCTGCCCGCGCCCGTGCCTTGCCTGCGCCCGCATCGACCAGTTCCGCCGCCGTCAAGACGAACCCGCCACCTATGGAGTAATAGGTTTCCTCCATGATCACGTCGCCCTGCGCGTCTGTGGCCCGCAGGATCATCCCGTTGGCATGGCCGGGCAGGGCGGGGCCATAGTCGAACACCAGATCGCGGCCCGGATCAAAGGCCATCTCGCCCATCCCCGGCACGTCGATCACCTTGCGCGTCTTGATCGCCTCCAACACCGCATCGGCCTTGGCCGCGTCATAGGTGGCAGGCTCGAACCCCGCCAGCCCAAGGATGGTGGCCCGGTCCGTGGCGTGGCCCACCCCGGTAAAGGCCAGCGATCCGTGCAGCGATGCGCGCAGCCCCCGGAAATGAAACGGCGAGGCGCGCATCTGTTCCAGAAACCGCGCCCCGGCGACCATCGGCCCCATCGTGTGGCTGGACGATGGGCCGACGCCCACCTTGAACATGTCAAAGACCGAAAGGAACATGGATCACACCTCCGGGGCGGTGAAAAAGCGCCCGCTCAATCCGTTTGCTGCCGCCGCACGCATCACCGCAGGGCGCGTTTCACATGCGGCCGCGATGGCGTGCAGGGCAGGGTAGTCTTGTGCGGAAATGGCAAGGTCTGGGGCATAAGCAAAGGCTTTGACCCATCGCAAAAGCATGGAAAGGTAAAGCCCCAACACCCCTGGCGCTTCGGGGCGCAGCCAATCTGGCCGTCGTGCCGCCTGCGCCTCCATCACCATCAACCGCTCGTTCAGCCGGGAATGCGCGCCCTCGGCCACCGCCCGCGCCAATGCATCGCCTGCCACGCGATAGGGGTGGATCAGGTCCATCGACAGGGTGTGTAGCGAGTTGTTGGTGAAAACATACCATGACAGAAATGCCCCGCGCTGCGGGTCTGCCGCCGCCGGGGCCAGCCCGCCATGCCGATCCGCCAGCCACAGCAGGATTGCCCCGGTTTCAAAGATCACCCCGTCGGGCGTTTCCAGCGCGGGCACCAGACCCAGCGGATGCCGCGCCAGATGCGCAGGCGTCTTTAACGCCCCGGCAGGTTCATCCAGAAACACCGCCTCATAGGGAACGCCCAATTCCTCCAGCGCCATATGCACCACAAGATTTGCGAAATCCTCGACGCCATAAAGCCTGTACATGAACACATCCCCGATTGCCTTTGCCAACATGCGCTGTCGCAGCGGCCCCTGTCCTGCGGAAAGCGACATTTTGCTCCCATATTCCGCACGCAGGCCCGTTGCGACCAGGCGATCTTTACCAGTTCTTAAGGCCGCCGCTCCAAGGTTGGGTCTGGATCTTATGGAACGGATTTTGCGATGCGTGTCGTTTTCTGGTTGCTGCTGCTCACCACGCCCCTTGCCGCACAGGATGCCCCGGTGCCGATCCTTGCCGCACTTGCCCCCGCACAGGCATCCGCTCTGGCCCCTGAATTGGCCCCTGAATTGGCACCCGAAATGGCCGATCGCATTCTTGCCCGCCCGGATCGTTTCACCGATATGGCGGCGGATATGATCAATGGCCACGGCAGTGGCGGTGCGGTCACAAAGGCCGATATCGACCACGCCATCGCGCTGGACCGCGCCTATTTCCGCACCCGCGCCCTGCGCCCCTTCTTCGAATCCGATCTCGATAATGATGGCAGCCTTGCCCGCGCCGAAACTGCGGCCCGTGCCGGCAGCCTTGCCGCCAACGCCCGCGCCCGCCTGATGCGCCAGCATGATCGTGCCGATCTGGATGGCGATGGCACGGTGTCCCCGCCCGAATTGCGCACCCATGCAGAGGCAGAGGTTGCCCGCGCCCTGCCGCCGGAAGAGGAGCAGATGATCCGTGCCATCCTTGGCTTTGATGCCGATGGGGACGGGGCGGTCACCTTGCTTGAAATCACTGCCGCCCTTGCGACCGTTCCCGAACCGGGGTGACAGGACCGCGATAACAGCCCCCGGAACCGCAGCGGGGCAGGGGCGCATTGGCCCAAAACCGGCAATTCACCCTTACACGGCCCGCGCGCATTGCTTATAAGCAGCGCAAGGTCCGAAGGAGTTGCCCCATGCCTGCAGAGCTTTCCCCCATCGACAAGGCCAAGTTCGTTGCTGCCAAACGCGCCACGGAATTCGTCGAAGACGGGATGAAACTGGGCCTTGGAACCGGGTCCACCGCGGCGTGGATGGTGCGCTGCCTTGCCGAACGCATCCGCGAGGAAGGGTTGAAGGTCACCGGTGTGCCAACGTCGTCGCGCACGGCGGAATTGGCGGCTTCGCTCGGTGTGCCGATCGCCACACTGGATGAGGTGAAATGGCTCGACATGACGATTGATGGCGCGGACGAATTCGATCCCCATCTTGCGCTGATCAAGGGGGGCGGCGCGGCGCTGTTGCAGGAAAAGATCGTGGCCACCGCGTCGGACCAGATGATCGTGATCGCCGATGCCGCAAAGGAAGTCAGCCAGTTGGGGGCCTTTCCCCTTCCCGTCGAGGTCATTCCCTTTGGCTGGCAAACCACCAAGGCGCTGATCGAGGAAACGCTGGTCAGTCTGGATGTCCTGAACCGCGATTGCACCCTGCGCATGAACGGCGAACGCCCGTTGGTCACGGATGAGGCGAACTTCATCATCGACCTGCATCTGAAACGGATCGGCAACCCGCGCCAGCTTGCGCTGGTGTTGAACCAAATCCCCGGCGTGGTTGAAAACGGGCTGTTCATCGACATCTGCGACATCGTGGTGATCGGCCATGGCGATGGCCGTGTCACGGTGCGCGACATCAATCAGGGCACCGAAGGCGAAGATTTCGTCGAATTCGCCCCAACCGACAACATCTTTGCGGATATCGAATGACCTTCGACTATGATCTTTTTGTCATCGGCGGCGGGTCGGGCGGCGTCCGCGCCGCGCGCATCGCGGCATCCGAAGGCGGGGCCAGGGTTGGCCTTGCCGAAGAAAGCCGCATGGGCGGCACCTGTGTCATCCGTGGCTGTGTGCCGAAAAAGCTGATGGTCTTTGCCTCGGCCTTTCCCGACATCATCGAAGACGCCGCCGCCTATGGCTGGCAGGTCAAGGCCGGGGCGTTTGACTGGCCGCGTTTCCGCGCCACACTTGAATCCGAACTCGACCGTCTGGAAAACGCCTATCGCAACACGTTGATGAATGCGGGTGTCACAATCCACGATGCCCGCGCCACTGTGGTCGACCCGCATACCGTGCGGCTGGCCACGGGCGAGACGTTGACAACCAAGCATATCCTGATTGCCACCGGGGGCTGGCCCTTTGTCCCGGATATTCCCGGCCGCGACCTTGCCATCACCTCGAACGAGGTGTTCCACCTTGAAACCCTGCCCAAACGCCTGCTGGTGGTGGGCGGCGGCTACATCGCATCGGAATTTGCCTGCATCCTGCACGGCCTTGGCGTGCAAGTGACCCAGTACTACCGCGGCGCGCAAATTCTGCGTGGCTTTGATGACGAAGCCCGCGGTCATGTCGCCAATGCCATGCAGATGCGCGGGATCGACATCCATTGCGGCACCGATGTGATCCGGTTGGAGAAAACGGCCAGCGGCATATGCGCGGTATCGACCGATGGCATGGAACGCGAGTTTGACCTTGTGCTTTACGCCACGGGGCGCAAGCCGAATTCAGCGGACCTTGGCCTTGAAAATCTGGGCGTGAAATTCGGCCGCCACGGCCAGATTATCGTTGATGACTATTCGCAAACCGCTGTGCCTTCGATCTTTGCCGTGGGGGATGTCACCTCTCGCGTCAACCTGACCCCTGTCGCCATCCGCGAAGGCCATGCCTTTGCCGACACCGTGTTTCGCGGCATCCCCACCCGGTTCGACCACAGTCTGATTGCCTCGGCCGTGTTCACCCAGCCCGAGTTGGGCAGCATCGGCCTGTCAGAAGAGGCCGCCCGCGACCAGGAAGAGATCGAGGTCTACAGCGCCACCTTCCGCCCGATGAAAACGATCTTTGCCGGGCGGCAGGACCGGGTTTTGATGAAACTGGTGGTCAGTGCTGCCACGCGAAAGATTTTGGGCTGCCATATCGTCGCACCGGAGGCGGGCGAATTGATCCAGCTTGCCGCCATCGCCATCGGGATGGGGGCCACAAAAGAAGATTTCGACCGCACGGTTGCCGTCCATCCCACGATGGCCGAAGAGCTTGTGACGATGCGAAAGCCGACGCGAAAAGGCTAGACGCAAGCAGGCATCTGCTTGAATTTGGCGCAAACATGACCAGTTAAAGCGCAAAGACAGAAAAAGGGTTCGATCAATGGCAGGAAGCGGAGGCCCATGGGGCGGCGGCAGCGGCCCGGGTGACGATGACCGCAACGGCGGGCGTAATGGCGAAGACCGGCGCGGCAACCGCAGGCCGGGCGAAGGTGGCCCCCAGATCCCGGAAATCGATGAGATCATGAAAAAGGGGCAAGAGCAGCTTCGTGTTCTGATGGGCGGTCGCGGTGGCCGCAACGGTTCAGGCGGCGGTAGCGGGCGGGATCCGAACGGCCCCTTGATCACCAAACAGGGCCTGATGCTGGGTGCGTTGGCGGCTGTTGGTCTTTGGGCCTTCATGTCGTTCTACACCGTCCGGCCCGAAGAACGGTCGGTCGAATTGTTCCTGGGCGAATTTTCCTCTGTCGGCAATCCCGGCCTGAACTTTGCGCCCTGGCCGGTCATCACGGCCGAAATCGTGTCGGTGACCGGCGAACGCACAACCGATATCGGCGCCGTGGGCGATGGTGCGATTGGCGACGGCCTGATGCTGACGCGCGATCAGAATATCGTCGACATCGGTTTTCAGGTTGTCTGGAACGTCGCCGATCCTGCGGCCTTCCTGTTCAACCTGGCCGACCCGGATGACACCATCCGCGCCGTATCCGAATCCGCGATGCGCGACATCATCGCCCGGTCAGAGCTTTCGCCGATTCTGAACCGCGACCGGGGTGTCATTGCATCGGACCTTCAGACCAACGTGCAAAGCACGCTGGACAGCTATCAGGCCGGCATCAGCGTGATCCGCGTCAACCTGCAACGTGCCGCCCCCCCCGGCGAGGTGATCGATGCCTTCCGCGAGGTGCAGGCCGCGCAACAGGAACGCGAACGCCTTCAGAACGAGGCTGACGCCTACGCAAACCGCGTAACCGCCGGTGCCCGCGGTGAAGCCGCCCGCCTGCTGGAAGAGGCCGAGGCCTACCGTGCCCAGGTCGTCAACGTGGCGCAGGGTGAGGCGAGCCGCTTCCTGTCGGTCTATGAGGAATACATCAAGGCACCCGAAGTGACCCGCCGCCGTATGTATCTGGAAACCATGGAAAAGGTTCTGGGTGGCATGAACAAGGTCATCCTTGACGGCGTGGCCAGCGGTGAAGGCGGCCAGGGCGTCGTGCCGTTCCTGCCGCTCAATGAACTCAACCGTCCCGTCGCGCAACAGGGTGCTGCGGCATCGACCGGGGGAACCAACTGATGAAAAGCGCAATCCTTCTGCCCATCGTCGCCATCCTCGGTGCGACCGCGCTATCCTCGCTTTTTATCGTGGATGAACGCGAAAAGGTGCTGGTCCTGCAATTCGGTCAGGTCAAGCAAGTCAAGGAAGATCCGGGTCTTGGCTTCAAGATCCCGCTGATCCAGGAAGTCGTTCGTTACGATGCCCGCATCCTTGGCCTGCCCACGACCCCGGTCGAAGTCACCATGCTGGACGACCGCCGCCTTGTTGTTGATGCCTTTGCCCGCTGGCGGATCACCGATCTTGTGCAGTTCCGCGAAGCGGTCGGCGCCGGCGGTGAACAGCAGGCGCTGCGCCGTCTGGAAGGTATCGTCAATCCGGCCATCCAGCAGGTGCTTGGATCGGTCGATTCCAGCCGTGTCCTGTCCGAAGATCGCACGGGCCTGATGAACCAGATCCGCGACATCGCCCGACGTCAGGCGGCGAATCTGGGGATCGAGGTGATCGATGTGCGCCTGACCCGGACCGACCTGCCGGATCAGAACCTGTCGGCGACCTTTGCCCGGATGCGGGCCGAACGGGAACGCGAGGCGGCGGATGAAATCGCCCGCGGTGGCGAAGCGGCGCAGCGCGTGCGTGCCTCTGCCGACCGGACGGTGGTCGAACTTACCTCCGACGCGCGCCGTGAGGCGGACGTCATTCGCGGTGAGGCGGATGCCGAACGCAACGGTATCTACGCCGAAGCCTTTGGCCGCGATCCGGAATTCTTTGCCTTTACCCGGTCGCTCACGTCTTACGAACGTGCGCTGCAACCCGGCAATTCATCTATGGTGATGCAGCCGGACAGCGAATTCTTTGACTATCTCCGCTCGGATGCCGGGCGCGGCAACGCCACCGGTCCTGCTGTTCCCGTAACGGAATGACATGGCTGCTTCTGGGCCTCGGCCTGGTTTTGGTGATCGAGGGGCTGGCGCTTGCGCTGGCCCCTTCGCGTATCGAACAGGTGCTGGCTTTCCTTGCCAGCCAACCGGCTGACCGCCTGCGTATTGTTGGCCTTGCCGCCGTTGCCATCGGCGTTCTTCTGGTCTGGATGGCGCGGCGAATGTCGGGGACTGGCTGATCGACCACAACCGCCTTGCTGACGACCAACCTGACGACCAAACGGTCGACCCTTGAAACAAACCCCCCAAAGGGTTCACATGCTGTTGAGAGGGCGCGACCCGGTTTGCATTGCAATCCGGCCTGCTTACCTGATGATGACAAGCGTGCTCCGCCGTGCCAGCCAAAGGCAGCGCGGCACCGCCAAACGAAAGGAGTTCGGAGTGCATCCCACCGTTCTATCCCCCTCGGCCCGCGCCCAAAACGCGCAGTCCCAGACCGCGCCGCGCCAGGCCCCCCGCGTTTTCCTGGCCCTTGCGCTCGGTCTGTCGTTGGCGCTGGGCTCGGCGCTGGACGTTCGCGCCCAGGCGGCCCCCGACAGCTTTGCCGACCTGGCCCAGCAGATCAGCCCGTCGGTTGTGAACATCACCACCTCGGCGATGGTGTCCGCGCCAACGGGCAACGGCCCTATGGTTCCCGAAGGATCACCGTTCGAAGATTTCTTCCGTGATTTCATGCCGCCCGATGGCGACGGCGGCCCGCAGGAACCCCGCCGGTCCGAGGCGTTGGGTTCGGGCTTTGTCATCTCTGAAGATGGTTACATCGTCACCAACAACCACGTCATCGAAGGCGCGGATGAGATCGAAATCGAATTCTTCTCGGGCGACCGGCTCAAGGCAGAACTGGTCGGCACGGACCCGAAAACCGATATCGCGCTGTTGAAGGTCACGTCCGACGAACCGCTTCCCTTTGTGCAGTTCGGCAATTCCGATCTGATGCGCGTGGGGGATTGGGTCATGGCGATGGGCAACCCGCTGGGCCAGGGCTTTTCCGTCAGCGCGGGCATCGTTTCGGCCCGTGGCCGTGAACTTTCCGGCACCTATGACGATTACATCCAGACCGACGCCGCCATCAACCGCGGCAATTCGGGCGGCCCCCTGTTCAACATGGATGGTCAGGTGATCGGCGTGAACACGGCAATCCTGTCGCCCAACGGTGGCTCTATCGGCATCGGTTTTTCGATGGCGTCCAACGTCGTGACCAAGGTTGTCGACCAGCTGCGCGAATTCGGTGAAACGCGCCGTGGCTGGCTGGGTGTCCGCATTCAGGACGTGACGCCCGATGTGGCCGAGGCGATGGGGCTTGAAGCCGCAAGTGGTGCGCTGATTACCGATGTGCCGGATGGCCCGGCCAAGGATGCCGGGATGCAGGCCGGTGACGTGATCACCACCTTTGACGGTCAGGAAATTACCAGTTCGCGCGATCTGACCCGTCAGGTTGCCGACAGCCCGGTGGGCGCCGCCGTTCCGGTGATCGTTCTGCGCGAAGGTGAAACCACCACGCTGTCCGTCACCCTTGGCCGCCGCGAAGAGGCCGAGGCTGCCGAAGTTGTCCCGGCCGCCGCCGACCCGCAGCAGGACCCGGCTGAATTGCAACTTCTGGGCCTGACGCTTGCGCCGCTGACCGCGGAAACCGCGGCCGAACTTGGCCTGCCTGAAGATGCCAAGGGGCTGGCCGTCACCGCAGTCGACGCCGCGTCCGAGGCGTATAGCAAAGGTCTGCGCGAAGGTGACGTGATCACCGAGGCGGGCCAGCAACCCGTTGCCCGCCTGCAAGACCTTGAAGATCGGGTGGCAGAGGCGCGCGATGCCGGCCGCAAATCGCTGCTTCTGCTCGTGCGCCGTGGCGGCGACCCGCGTTTCGTGGCGCTGGGTGTCGAAGAAACGGCCCCCGCGGAACAGTAAGCCGGGAAACCAGAGACTGGGCAAAAAAACGGGCGGCAGGGCAATCTGCCGCCCGTTTTCTATCCGATCTCGGCCAGCAACCTTGTGCGGAAACTGGCCATCCAATCCGCCCGTTCCTGCGCCATCTGCCGCCCTGTCGCCGTCTGCATGGCTTCGGCCACTGGAAACAGCTTCACCTCCAGATGGTCCAGCGCGTACCGCTTGTCATCCAGCGCGCGGTCCAACGCCATGGGATCATCGGCATCGAACAGCGCCGCCCCCATCTGACCTGCGATCAGGAACATCCGGGCGATGCCGATGGCCCCCAGCGCCTCCAGCCGGTCCGCATCCTGCAAGATGCGCGCCTCTGGTGTTTGTGGCGCGATCCCGGCGGAAAAGCTGTGCGCCGCAATGGCATGATGCACCGCTGGCAGACGCCCGGCATCAAAACTCATCGCGGTCAGCTCCCGCACCGCCAGATCGGCCGACAGGCGTGATGCCTGCGCCCTGTCGGGGCTGCCTTTCGGCAGGTTCACGGCATCATGAAAATAGGCGGCCGCCGCCAGAACATCGGCATCCACCCCCGGCTCATCCAGCGCAATCAGGCGGCAGCTTTTCCAGACCCGGTCCAGATGCCCCATGTCATGCGCGCCATCCACCGATCCGGCCCACAATTCCACCATGCGCGCCCGCGCGCGGCTTGCCCAATGGGTCACAATTCCTCCAACGCGGTTGGCAGCAGGCCCAGTTCCCGCGCCGCCGCCAGTGACAGGCGCGGGCTATCCAGCCCGCGTTCCGCCTGAAACCGCCGCACGGCATCGCGCGTGCCCGCGTCCATCTGCCCGGTCAGCGCCAGCAGGTAATACCCCCGCGCCTTCAACGCCCGCTGCAATGAGGCGACGAATTCCACCGTGTAGTCCGTGGGGCAGGGCGCACGGAACCACACGTCCTCGCGTTCGCGGACAATGCGGGTGCGCGTGTCGGTGCGATAGCTGGCGGGGGTCAGAACCTGCCCCTCTGGTCCACGCGTTTCGGGGGCCACAACCACCTGCTCTGTCACCGTCTCAATGACCGCGGGCGTCACGTCGCTTTCCCAGCACGCGCCTTCCGGTTGCGTGGGCGGTCCGGGCTGGTTCAGCCGCACGATTTCTGCGGCCAGGTTGCTTTGACCTGGGGCTTTTGGCAGCGCCGTCTGACAGGCGCTTAGCGCCATCAGCATCAGACCGGTCGCAATGGCTGTTTTCTGCATATGCCTCAATTCCCGCGCGCCCGGTTGCCCCGGATCGCCGGGCAGCATAACGGCAATTGTGATCCACTGAAAGGCTGGCTCACCGGAAGGCTGGCTCACTGAAAGGCACCACTTAGGGCTGATCCCCCGCGCGCACGCCATCATGGCGGAAATCCGGGCGCAGCAACTGATCCAGCATCGGTGACAGGTCTTCGATCGCCTCGGCCACCACATGCACCACCCCTGCGTCGCGCTGCAACCGTCCTGTCACCCGCAGCATCCGCCCGGCGATCACCGCGCGGCGGAACCGTTCAAACACCGATGCCCAGACCACCACATTGCAGGTGCCGGTTTCATCCTCCAGCGTGACAAAGATCACCCCCTTCGCCGTGCCGGGCCGCTGCCGCAACAGCACCAACCCCGCCACACAGACCCGCGCCCCGGCAGGGGGTTCATCCAGCCGTGCGGCCACCAGCGCCGCAGGCGGGCGCGGCCATGTGCCGGGCAGTGTCGTCGGCACCAGCCAATCCGACATCGGGCGCAGGGCAGGGTTGCCGGAATGGGAGGCAGGGGGGTGAGCAGAGGGCATTGGCATAAGAACAAATATAGAACATACGATGCATCTGACAAGCCTTCCCAACGCAGCCACCCCAGCGGAAAATCACGGGCGCAATCACGGGCGCAATCACGGGCGCAATCACTGGGGGCAATCACTGGCAAAGCCGGTGGGAATCGCCTATGTCGTGCAGCAGCAACGCACATCTGGCGCAACAGGCAGGGTAGAATGGCGAAGATCACCTATGTGGAACATGGCGGCAAGGAACACGTGGTCGAGGTCGCAACCGGCCTGACCGTCATGGAAGGTGCCCGCGACAATGGCATTCCGGGGATCGAGGCCGATTGCGGCGGTGCCTGCGCCTGTTCCACCTGCCATGTCTATGTCGATCCGGCCTGGGTGGAAAAGCTGCCCAAGAAGGACAGCATGGAAGAAGACATGCTTGATTTTGCCTGGAACCCCGATCCGGTCCGGTCGCGCCTGACCTGCCAGTTGAAGGTGTCCGACGCGCTGGATGGTCTGCGCGTGCAGATGCCCGAAAAGCAGATCTGATCCACAGATCCGGTCAGGCGGTCAGACGGTCAGCAGCAGCGCCGCCTCATCCCGGCTGGCACAAGGCCGCGCCGTCCCGCCCAACAGCGTGCCTTCCCAAAAGGCATGCCCCAAATCGGGGAACACTGCCTGCAACTCGGCCAGCGTGGCTGGCGCAACCTCGGCCGCGTCACGGGCAAAGGGGTGATAGCTTTCCGTGGCGGCCCCTTCGGCAAAGATGATTTCGTGCCGGTCGAACAGAAGGTGGAAGTATTCCACCCGATCCGCCGGCACCACCTGCACCCGCGCGCCATCCACCAGATCGACCGCAGCGGCCAGAACCTCCGGCTCTCCGGTAAGCAATTCGGCCTGCCACCCAGAAATGACCATCCGATGGTGCGGCGATACCCGCACCGGACGGATATTGCCCAACACGCCGGCCGCAAACACCACCGGCGCCAGCGCCCCGCGCCCGTCCACCACCTTTGACAGCACACGCCGCACCGGCTGCAACCCGCGATCCATCGTTTCGATCATCATGCCGTCGCGCAAATCCTCGACCGCGACAAAGCCCGCCACCGTCTCGATCCGCGTGCCTCTGGCAAAACAGGCCAGTTCCGTGGTCTGGAACACCTGAACTGCCAGCGTAATCGCCGCATCCACCCGCGCGTCCTGCATTTCGTCGACCATCGCACTCACCACCACTTTGCACAGAGCATTGGCAAAGACTCGCCCGCAACTGTGTCGACAATAGGGCGAAGCGGATTTGACCGCAGGATAAAAAGTTAACAATTCAAGGCAATTGCGCCGCAATCCAGCGGCGTCAGTTGGCCTTGCGCGCCGGCAGAAACGGCAACGGTGCGACCGGAACCCCGTCCTCCAGCAGTTGTTTCGCCTCATCCAACCGCGCTTCGCCATAGATCGCGCGTTCCGGCGCGTCGCCCGCATGAATGCGCCGCGCCTCGGTGACAAAGTTCATTCCGACGTAATCGGAATTCTCCTCGACCTGCCGCCGCAGCGCGGCCAGCGCCTCTTCCATTTCGGATGCGGGGGCGCGCAGCGACGGTGGGGCATCCGCCACCTCGGACTTGGTCGCCACCACGCTTGGGGCCATCAGCGCCTTTTCAACCTGAACCGATCCGCAGACCGGGCAGGACACATGGCCCGCGCCTTTCAACGCCTCAAAGGCGCTGCCGGACTGGAACCAGCTTTCAAAGCCGTGGTCTTGCGCACATTTCAGGCTGAAACGGATCATCGCGGATCACCGGGTTGGCAGGAACGAAAGTCAATCACCCATTGCACCTATGCAGATCTGCCGGGAAATCAAGCATGCAGCACAGTCCACATGGCGGCAAGTGCGCAGGGCTATTTGGCGGCCAGCGCGCCGGAAGGGGACGGCGTGTCGTCGGCTTTGGCCAACGGGTCCGACAGGATGGCCGTCGGGTCATGGGCCAATGCCAACAACAACGCCTTCAGTTCCGGCTCGGCCACCAGTTTGGATGCCTTTTCCGCATTGAACCACCGACGGCGGCGCTGCTTGCGTTCCGGGAAACGCGATGCCAATTCCTCCACCCGCAGCGGAAAGACCGCCACAATGCAGGGCAGGGCAGCTTTTGACCCCATCATCTTGTCATAGGAATAATAACCCAGCGCATCGTCCCTGCCATTCCCACGCACCCCGGCCTCTTCCCAGGCCTCGGTCGCGGCGCATTCTGCGGGGGTCTTGTCCGCCATCGGCCAGCCTTTGGGAATGACCCAGCGGCCAGTATCCCGGCTGGTGATCAGCAACACCTCGACCCGGCCCCGGTGCATACGCCAGCACAGCGCGGCAAATTGATTGCGCACTCCACCCTCCCCATCAGGAAGGAACTGGTTTGACTGGGTCCGTTTCATTCGCCCGCCCGATCCCCGATCCGGTTTTCTGTCCAGATCGCTACTTTTGTCCTATATGACACTTCGAAGCGGAACTTTCCATGATCACAGTGGTTTTCATGCGAATTTTATGTGGTTTTCCTATGATTCTGCACGGTTTTCATCACAATCGCCAGCCTTCGGCCCGCCACCCCGGCAAGTCGCCGCCCCAATACCACTTGCCCCGACGCTACATTCGTTGACGCCGCTGTCCCATGCCTTATCTTCCCACCGTATTTCAAAGGAAGCTGTTATGCGCATCTTTCCAATCCTCTCAGTCCTCTGTGCGGCCGCGTTTCCGGCCATCGCCTTTGCGGGTTACAGCTTTTCCTCCATCGACGGCGGAACCATCGACCTTGATACCTTCAAGGGTCGTCCCGTCCTTGTGGTGAATACCGCCTCGCTTTGCGGTTTTGCCGCGCAGTTCGACGATCTTCAGGCCCTGCATGATGATTACGCCGCGCGTGGACTTGTTGTCCTTGCGGTCCCGTCCGATGATTTTCGGCAGGAACTCGCCTCTGCCGAACAGGTCAAGGAATTCTGCGCCGTCAACTTTGACCTGACCATCCCGATGACCGACATCACCCCCGTTACCGGCGATGCGGCCCATCCGTTCTACAAATGGGTGGCCGAAACCGAAGGCTTTGTTCCCAACTGGAACTTCAACAAGGTTTTGCTTGACGGCAACGGTGACATCGTCGCCACCTGGGGCAGCGTGATGCGCCCCACCGCCGCCCCCGTCGTCCAGAAGATCGAGGCGCTTTTGCCGTGACAGCCGCCGCCCCGGTGGTTCGGAACGGGGGGGGCGTCACACCGGATGCCCTGTCCGGGCCTTTGTTCCTTGGCTCCGGCATCTATCGCGGCTCGTCCTACGGGGCGACCCACCCTTTGCGCGTTCCCCGTGTGTCCACCGTGATGGACCTTGCCCGCACGCTTGGCTGGCTGCCTGATGGCCGCTATCGCCAAAGCCCCCGCGCCAAGCCCGCGGCGCTGACCGCCTACCACACCCCCGCCTATATCGCCGCCCTTCAGCAGGCCGAAGCGACAGGCCATGTTGACCCCGAAACCCGCGCCCGCCATCACCTTGGCACCACCTCCAATCCGGTTTTCCCCGAAATGTTCCGCCGCCCCGCCACCGGCGCAGGCGGTGTGATCCTGGCGGCCCAGCTTCTCGCCACCCATGCAACGGGCGCGATCCACGTGCCCGGCGGAGGCACGCATCACGGCCTGCCTGACCGCGCCAACGGGTTTTGCTATCTCAACGATCCCGTCCTCGCCCTGATGGCCCTGCGCCATGCCGGACTTACCCGCCTGGCCTATGTCGACATCGACGCCCACCACCCCGATGGTGTCGAACCGGCCTTTGCAGGCGATCCCGACATGCTGATGATCTCGGTCCACGAAGAAAACCGCTGGCCCTTTTCCGGTCAACTCACCGATACAGCCGGGGGACGCGCCTTCAACCTTCCGGTCCCGCGTGGCTTTAATGACAGCGAGGCGCGCGCCATCCTTCACGGCCTGATCCTGCCGCGCCTTGCCGCCCACCGCCCGCAGGCCATCGTCCTGCAAGCCGGGGCCGACAGCCTGCTGGAGGATCCGCTCTCTCGCCTTGCCCTGTCGAACCGCGCCTATATCGAGGCGCTTGCCGAAATCCGCCCGCTTGCCCCGCGCCTTCTGCTGCTGGGCGGCGGCGGCTATAACCCGTGGTCGGTCGGGCGCTGCTGGACGGCACTTTGGGCCACGCTCAACGGCCTTGAAATCCCCGACCGCCTGCCCGACGCTGCCAGCGCCATCCTGCGCGCCCTGACCTGGGGTGGCGGCACCCGCCCCGGACCGGAACCGCATATGCTCACCACGCTTCTTGATCCCCCGCGCGAAGGCCCCGTCCGCCCGGAAATCCGTGACCGGCTCGCCCTTCTTGCCAATCGATAAGGCCGCCATGATCCGCGCCTTCCTTGCCTTGCCCCTGCCGGAACCTGTGCTGTCTGCCCTGCGCATCCAGCAATTCCTGCTTCCCCTGCCGAACAAGACCGATCCAGGCAGCTTCCACCTCACCCTCGTCTTTCTTGGGGAACAGCCCGAACCCGTGCTGGAGGCCGCACATGAACGCTTTGCCGAAATCCGCGTTCCGCCCTTCGATCTGTCGCTGAAATCGCTGGGCCTTTTTGGCGGTTCAAAACCTCGCGCCGCCTGGGCCGGGGTCGCGCCCAGCGAACCGCTTGCCAGGTTGCAAGCGAAACTCGACCACGCCGCCCGCGCATCCGGCATTGCAACCGAAAGCCGCCGCTTCACGCCCCATGTCACCTTGGGTCGGTTCGCGCCGCCCGGCACCGAAGAAACCTTCCGCCTCGAACGCGCCATCGCGGCAGGCAGCACCTTCGCCACTCCCGCCTGGACGGTCGATCACTTTGTCCTTTACGACTCCCGCCACACCAAACAGGGCAGCGTCTACAGCGAACTTGTCCGCTACGACCTATAGGCCACGTCCTACGGCGCGGGCGGCTGCCGCCCCGGCCAATCGGTGGCCAGATGATACTGCTGCCCCATCGCCAACACCCGCGCATCCGCCCCCATCGGTCCGAACACCTGCATCCCCATCGGCAGCCCCTGCGCGCCAAACCCCACCGGCACGTTCAATGATGGCAACCCGGCCAGGCTGACCGGGATCACCACCTCCATCCAGCGGTGATAGGTGTCCATCACCCGCCCGTTGATTGACCGGGGCCAGCGCCACTCTACCGGAAAGGGCCAGACCTGCGCCGTGGGCATGACCAGCGCGTCAAACTCGCCAAACAGCTTCGCCACCCGCGCATACCAGCGCGACCGGATCACGCTGGCCGCATGCAGCTCCGTCACCGTCACCTTCGCCCCCTGTTCAATCTCCCACTGGCTTTCCGGCTTGATCTGCGCGCGTTTCACCGGGTCGGCATACATCGCCTGCTTGTCCCCGGCATTCAGAACGGCCCGGATCGTCGTCCAGGCGAACCACAGCTTTTCCGCCGGAAAGGGCGGGGCGACAGGCTCCACCACCGCGCCCATCGCCTCGAACACCCGCAGCGCCTCCTCGCACAACTCCAATATTCCCGGCTCACAGCCATAGGCCCCGCCCCAATCGCCCAGCCAGCCGATCCGCTTGCCCCGCATATCCATGTCCAGCCGGTCGCCAAACGGCTCTCCTGCGCGGCCGAACGGCACCTCGGGGTTCACCCCCGCCTGCACTTCCAGAAGCCGCGCCACATCCTCGACCGTTCGCGCCATCGGCCCTTCGGTCGCCATCGTGGCCAGGAACGTATCCCCCACCGCATCCGACGGCACCAACCCGTAAGACGGGCGAAAGCCATAGACATTGCAGAACGCCGCGGGGTTCCTTAGCGATCCCATCATGTCCGACCCATCCGCCACCGCCACCATCCGGGTGGCCAGCGCCGCCGCCGCCCCGCCCGATGACCCGCCCGCTGTGCGCGTCAGGTCATAGGGGTTGCGCGTCGCCCCATGCACCGGGTTGAACGAATGGCTGCCATGCCCCCATTCCGGCGTATTGGTCTTGCCGATGAAAATCGCCCCCGCCGCCCGCATCCGCGCGGCCAAAAGGTCATCCGCCACTGGCACATGATCGGCAAACAGCGGCGACCCCCATGTCGTCCGTATCCCCCTGACCGCCACCAGATCCTTCACCGCCATCGGCATCCCGTGCAGCCAACCCCTGTGCGGCGCGTCATCTGCCGCCCGCGCCTGATCCATCAGCGCATCGGCTTCCGGCATCGACACGACGGCATTCACCGCCCCGTTCACCGCCGCCACCCGCGCCAACGTGGCTTCCATCACCTCGGACGGCTTCACCTCACGCGCGGCGATCAACCGCGACAGGTCGCTCGCTGACAGATCACTGATCCCTGTATGTTTCATCTTGGCTCAAATACTCCCGGGGTTTGGGGGCAGGGCCCCCAACGGCATCGGGCGCGGGCGAAGGCCCGCGCCCGATGTAAAAAAGAAACGTGCCGCAGCTTTTGGCTGCGGCACTCCGGCAGATCACTTCTGCAACTCGGTCCAGATCGCGGTCATGTATTCCCGCGACTTCTCGCTGCACACCGGCAGGAACACGCCATTGGCCTTGTGTTCCTCCGGGATCACCACTTCGGGCGCGGTCGCCATCGCCGGGTCCATGAACGGCTCTGATCCGGCCACGCCGTTTGCGTATTTCGCAAAGTTGGAAATCATCGCGGCATTTTCCGGCTGCAGGATAAAGTTTATGAACTGATAGGCCTCATCCACGTTCTGCGCATCCTTCAGCAGCATCACGCTGTCCATCCACAGGGTATAACCCTCTTTCGGATAGCCATAGGCGACCGTCGGCAGGTTTTGACGGATGCGCATGGTCGATCCGTTCCAGTTCACCGATGCCGCCCAATCCTTGTTCGACATCTTCTCGGTCGCGCCATAATCCATGGCAATCCAGTTGGGCTTGGCCGCCAGCAGGCCATCGCGGACCTTTTTCAGCACTTCCAGATCTTCGCTGCACGGCTCGCCGCCATAATACAGCGTGGCAAGGCTGATGATGTCGGTCATCTCCGGCACCACGTTGATCTTGCCCTTCAATTCATCCGGCACTTCCAGCCAGACGGCACTGGTGTTGATGTCGCCCGAATAGACTGCGGTATCGACCGCAATCCCCACGGAACCCCACTGCCACGGGATCGAATTCAGACGGCCCGGATCCCAGGCAACATCCATCCATTCCGGCGCGATATTGGCATGGTTCGGCAGCTTGGACAGGTCCAGCGGCGTGGTCAGTCCCTTGTCGGTAAAGATCTGCACATAGTTGGCTGACGGCACCACCAAGTCAAACCCATGCCCGCCCGCCTCGATCTTGGCCAGCGCCACATCGTTGCTGTCATAATCGGTCACGGTAACGGTGATCCCCGTCTCGGCCTTGAACTTCTCCAGCAACTCAGGGCTGGTATAGTTGCCCCAGTTATACAGTTGCAGCACGCCCTCTGCGGATGCGAGGCCCGTCGTCGCCATCAAAAGCGCGGTCGCTGTCATCAGTCTTTTCATCTGTGGTCTCCCGTTGGTTTCTTCAGGTTTTCTTGCGCGTCAAAAGAAAGAACGCGGTCAGCAGCACCACCGTCAGGCCCAGAAGCATGGTCGAGACGGCATTGATCTCCGGGGTCAACTGGCGGCGCATCTGGCCCAGCATGTAGGTGGGCAGGGTATCCTGCCCGCCGGATTTCACGAACTCGGTAATCACCACGTCATCAAGGCTGATGACGAATGCCAACATCGCGCCCGCAATCATGCCCGGCGCCAGCAGGGGCAGCGTCACCCGCCGGAATGTCTGCCACGGGCTGGCATAAAGATCGGCTGCCGCAGTTTCCAGCGTCAGGTCCATCCCTTCCAGCCGCGCGCGGATCGGCAGATAGGCGAACGGGATGCAAAATGCCGAATGCGCCAGGATCAGATACCCCAACCCCGTCGTCAGCCCGCCCATCCCGATGCTTGTAAGCCACACCTTGATCAGCCCAAAAACGATCATCAACGCCACCGCCGTCACGATCTCTGGCACCATCAACGGCTGGTTGATCGCCACATAGATCAGCGTCTGCCCCTTGAACGCCCGCCGCCGCGTCGTGCCCAGCGCGGCCATCGTGGCCACCGTGGTGGAAATCGCCGCCGCAAAACTGGCGATGATCAGCGACCGGATCGTGGCATCCTTGACCTGTTGGTTGTCCCAGGCCTTGGCATACCAATCCAGCGAAAACCCGCCCCATATCGCCAGCGACGTGCTGGCGTTGAAGGAATAGGCCACCAGCGTGAAGATCGGCAGATACAGCGCCACAAAGACGATGATCGCCGTCGTGGCAAAGCCCGGCAGGCGGGCCACATGAAACGCCCGTTCAGCCATGAGATGACGATCCCTTGTTCGCGTAGCGCACATAAACCAGCAGCGCCACCATCACGATCACCAGCAAGAGCATCGACAGCGCCGCCCCCAAGGGCCAATTCTTGCCCTGCAGGAACTGCAATTCGATGAAATTGCCGATCATCATCTGCTTGCCCCCGCCCAGCACGCGCGGCGTGACATAGGCCCCCAGTGACGGCACAAACACAAGGATCGACCCCGCAATGATCCCCGGCTTGACGATGGGCAGGATCACCCGCCGCAGCACCTGCATCCGGCTGGCATAAAGGTCATAGCCTGCCTCCAGCAGCTTCATGTCGAACCGGTCAATGGCGGCAAACAGCGGCAGCACCATCAACGGCAGATAGACATAGGTCATCCCGATGAAAATCGCGGTCTGGGTATACAGCACCTCGATCGGCATGTCGGTGATGCCCATTCCCATCAGGACCGTGTTCATCAACCCTTCCTTCCGCAGCACCTCGTTGATCGCATAGGTGCGGATCAACAGGTTGGTCCAGAACGGGATGGTGATCAGAAACAGCCAAAGCGCGCGCTCCTTGGGGGGCCGCGTCGCAATGAACCAGGCGGTCGGAAAGCCCACGATGAAGGTGAAGGCCGTGGTCAGCAGCGACAACCAGAGCGACCGCCAAAAGATCGCCAGATGCGCATCCGCCAACATCCATTCTTCGCTGAAGATGTCCTTCGACCACAGGATCCCCACCCAGCCATCGGTGGAAAATTCCCAGATCACATTGCCATGCTGCCCCGGTGACAGGAACGAATAGATCAGCACGATCAGCAGCGGCCCGGATGCCGCCACGACCAACACAATCAGCGCCGGGAGCGACAGCAACCATGCATTCCGGGTGGATTGCTGAATAAGGCGTTCCTCTGCCGCGCTCATCCCGTCAATCCTCCAGAACCTGTGCCGCGCCGGGCGCAAGGCGCAGGCCAACCGCCTGGCCCGGTTCGATCCCCGCATCGCCATTCGCGGGGCTTTGCAACCGCGCCACCACCTCGGTCTCGTCTGCCAGTTCAAGGTGGCAATGCGTGTCCGTCCCGAAATAAACCAGAAACTTTACCGTTGCGGCAATCGCCCCCGGTTCACCCGCCGGCACCAGACGCACCTGTTCGGGCCGCACCGTCAACGTCACCGCCCCCGGCCGTGTTGTCGCCACCTCGATCACATCCCCCGTCGCCAGCTTCACGCCGCCCGGCACGACTGTCGCGGGCAAGAAATTCGTCTCGCCAATAAAGCTGGCCACAAAGCGGTTCACGGGCCGGGTATAGATGTCCTTCGGGCTGCCCACCTGCTGCAACTTGCCCGCGCTCATCACGCCGATCCGGTCGCTCATGGTCAGGGCTTCTTCCTGATCATGGGTCACGAAGATGAAGGTAATCCCCGTCTCGGTCTGCAACCGCTTCAATTCGACCTGCATTTCCTTGCGCAGCTTCAGGTCCAGCGCGCTCAGCGGTTCGTCCAGCAGCAGCACCTTTGGCTGTGGCGCCAAGGCCCGCGCCAGCGCCACCCGCTGTTGCTGCCCGCCCGACAGTTGGCTGGTCTTTCGTCCTGCCATCTGCTCCAGCTTGACCAAGGCCAGCATTTCGGCCACGCGCTTTTGCACCTCGGCCTTTGGGCGCCCCAGCATCGTCAGGCCGAACCCGACATTTTCTGCCACGGTCAGATGCGGGAACAGGGCATAGCTCTGGAACACCGTGTTCACCGGCCGTTTGTTGGGCGGCAATTCGGTGATATCCGCCCCATCCAGCAGGATCGACCCGCTTGTCGGCATCTCGAACCCCGCAATCAGCCGCAAGAGCGTGGTCTTGCCACACCCCGACGGACCCAGCAGGGTAAAGAACTCTCCCTTGCGGATCTGGATCGAAACATCGTCCAGCGCCCGCACGACATGGTCACCCTGACCAAAGGCCTTTACGGCATTGCGGGCCTCGATGGTGACGGCTTCGGTCACTCTTTGGCGCTCCCCATTTGGTTCTTATCTTTTGATCATATTTGAACGGGCGAATCCCGCCTTGGCAAGCATTAACGACGCCCCACCTCCGCAATCGGGGCGCGCACCCCGGCCCAGGGTGCCGCCCGCTCAATTTCTGCACACAGCGAAATCAGCGTTTCATCCGCGCCAAAAGGCATGGCCAGATGCACCCCGATGGGCAAATCCCCCGCCGAAAATCCCAACGGCAGGCTTGCTGCGGGCTGGCCACTGGCATTGAACACGGCGCAGAACGGCGAATATTCAAAAATGCCGCCCGGTCCGATGCGATAGCCCACATAATCCTCGGTCGCGTGGGAAAACCGGCCCACTTCGGCGGGCGGTTCGGCCAGAGTGGCCGACAGAATCACGTCACAACCGCCCTCGAACACCCCGGCCATCTGGCGGCCAAAGGCGTGGATCTCTCCCACCGCCTCCAGATACCTGGTCGGATGCAGCCCTTCAGCATGGGCCATTGCCCCACGCGACACGCCCTCCACCAACCCTTCCGCATCGCGCCCCTTCAACGCCTTGCGAATGCCCAGCGCGGTGCCCACGCCAACAATATCCGTCCAGGCCCGCATCATCATCGGCACATCTGCCTGTGGCCGCCCCGGTTCCACATGATGCCCCAGCGATTCGAGCATCCGCCCCGCCTGATGCACCACGGCCCGCACCTCCGGGTGGGTCGGCGCGCCGGTAAAGGTGGTGTCGCACATCATCACCCGCAGGCGCGGCGGCGGACGGCTGATCGCATCCGCATGGCCGCACAGCAGGGCAGGGGCCACGTAAGGCGCGCCCAAGTCCGGCCCCGCGCAGGCATCCAGCATCACCGCCGTATCCCGCACCGACCGCGTCAGGAACCCGTCAATCGCCATTCCCGCCCAGCCTTCGCCGACATAGGGGCCATCCGGCAGCCGCGCCCGCGTGGGTTTGAACCCGAACAGCCCGCAGTTGGATGCCGGTATCCGCACCGATCCGCCGCCATCCGATCCGTGGGCAAAGGCCACGATCCCCGCCGCCACCGCCGCCCCCGCACCGCCCGACGATCCGCCTGATGTGTGGTCCGTGTTCCAAGGGTTGCGTGTCGGCCCGCCGTAAACCGCCGCCTCGGTCGCAGCACCAATCCCGCCCTCCGGGCTGGTCGTGCGGCCGAATGTCACCACGCCCGTCGCCCGTATCCGCGCATAGATCGCCGAATCGCGCCCATAGCGGGTATCGGCCAACAGCCGTGATCCGTTATGTGACGGGAAATCCACCGCCTCGCAGCCCAGATCCTTCAACAGGAACGGCACGCCACGAAACGGCCCATGTGGCAGGCCCGAAGCAATCGCCCGTCGCGCCACATCCTCTTGCATCAACACCACCGCGTTGATTGCCGGATTGCGCGCCTCGACCGCCGCCAGCGCCGCGTCCAGCAATTCCTCCGGCGTCACTTCTCTTGCCGCCACCAGTTCCGCCAGCGCCGTTGCATCCCGCGCACCCAGATCCCCGATCATCCCGCTCTCCCCGTTCAGTCTTTCTTCATGCTGGACCGGGCAAGATACCGGGGTCCAGCCCCGAACCGCCACCCGCGCGTCGCTTTCCGCCCCCCGCGCCGCAATTTCCCCCGGCCCAAAGGTTAACGCACGCCTAACCCGCAGTCCTAATCGTGCATACACCTTGCTGCACAGGATGCTGCATACAAAGCTGCACAAAAGAATGCATGATTATGTATTTAAAACAAAGTGATAACCGGAAATCCTCGCCGCCGTACACCCCTCCTGTTCCACAAGCGGCATCCCGCAGGTCAAAGCCGACAGGCCGCCAACAATTCCATTGACAGCAATGCCAGCCGCACTATGCAGGGGATGCCTTCGGTTCCGGCAGTGATGTCGGATGAAAAGGGAACGCGGTGAAAATCCGCGGCTGCCCCCGCAACTGTAAGCGGCGAGTGATGGTGGAACATGCCACTGGGGAACCCCCCGGGAAGGCCCACCGGAACCCTGACCCGCAAGCCAGGAGACCTGCCAAGGTGATCACCCTTTCCGGGGCGCGGGGCGCGCATCGGGCAGCGGTCTTTCCGCTTGAGGTGACGAACTCACCGTCGGCGGAAGGGGGCCTCCCTTTCCCAAGACATTTGTTTTTGTCAGGGCCACCCGTGGCCCGCAGGTAAGGATACAGGCCATGCAACGCCTTTCCGTCTCACTCATCGCGCTTCTTGCGGCGCTTCCCGCCCATGCGCAGACATCCGATATTTCACTGGATGAAATCGTCGTCACGGCCAACCGGACAGCCGTCGATAGCCAGAAAACCGGTGTATCGGTTTCGGTGGTTGATCAGGATGATCTGCGCCAGGCCGGCAATGAAACCCTTGCCAGCTATCTGAACCGCCTGCCCGGTGTCACCGTCACCACCCAAGGCCCGGTCGGCACGACCACCAACCTGCGCATCCGTGGCGCGGATCGCCGCTACATCGCCGTATTCATTGACGGCATTCGCGTGACCGACCCGACGCAAACCGAAACGGCCTATGATTTCGGGTCACTTCTGGCTGTCGATGTCGCCCGGATCGAACTGTTGCGCGGTTCGCAATCGGCGCTTTGGGGTGGCTCTGCCGTGGGCGGGGTGATCAACATCACGACCCATGAACGGCTTGAAGAAGATGGCCAAAAGCAGAACCTGCTTGCCGAATACGGCTCTGACAACACCGCCATCCTCAGCTATGGCCTGACCCGGCGGCAAGGGCGTCTGGAAACGGCGTTTTCAGCAACGCGCTACCAGACCGATGGCTTTTCCGTGTTCGCAGGTGGCACCGAGGCTGACGCCTCCGATGCCACCCGCCTGTCCTTTTCCGCCCGTTACGCCGTGTCCGACACCCTCTCCATCGGCGGCGCGGCGTTCACCCAGGAAACCCAGTCGGATTTTGACGGCTTTCCCGCGCCGCTTTTCCTGTTCACCGACCTGCCCAACACGGAAACCAAAAATGAATACGGCGCCCGAGTCTTTGCCGAACTGGATATGGGCCAAACCCAGCATCTTTTTGACCTTAGCTATTTCCGCGTGACCCGCGATGTGCGCGATGTCGATCAGGGCAATTCCTTCTTCGCCGGTGACCGCTGGGCGTTGGGCTGGAATGCCACGACCTCTGCATCCGATGCGCTGTCCTTCGTCTACGGTCTTGATGCGATGCAGGAAGGTGCGGATTACACCCGCATCCCCGGTGGCACACGCGATACAACCACCATCGGTGCCTTTGGCCAGGTGCTGTGGTCCCCGTCGGACGGTGTGGATCTGTCGGCGACCCTGCGCGTCGACAAACATTCGGAATTCGGGAACTTTACCACTGGTCGCATCGCGGCAAGCTGGCGGGTTGCCCCGTCCACGGTGCTGCGTGCCTCGATCGGGACGGGCTTTCGCGCCCCGTCGATTGATGAACTCTATGGCGATTACGGCTTTTTCATCGGCAACCCGAACCTGACCCCCGAACAAAGCGACAGCTTTGAAATCGGTATTGATCAGGACTTTGCCAACGACGCGACCCTGTCGGCCACCCTGTTCCGGCTTGAGACGGACAATTTGGTCACCTACGATCCGACGCCCTTTCCCAACACCCTTGTGAACCTGCCCGGAACATCGGTTCGGCAAGGCGTCGAACTGGGGATCGATGTGCCGATCACATCGACCATCACGCTGAATGGCGCCTATACCTATACAGATGCGCGCCGTCCCGATGGGCGCCTTCTGCCGCGTGTGCCGCGCAATCAACTCAGCTTCAATCTCGATGCGGAACTGGGTGGCGGCTGGCGCGGTGGATTTGGCCTGGTGCATGCCTCAGGGGCCGAAGACGGCGGCGCGGATTCCGACGCCTATACCGTCTATCGCGCGCAAGTCGGCTATGACCTTGGTCAGGACCGTGAATTGTATCTGCGGGTCGAAAACCTGACGGATGAGGTTTATGAAATCGTTAACGGCTTCGCCACCCCGCGCCGTTCGATCCATGCCGGTCTCCGTGCGTCCTTCTGACCTCCTCCTCCCCGCCGCCTTGGCCCTTTGGGCCGGGGCGGTGGTGGCGGCACCGCCCGAACGGGTGGTGTCGATGAACCTGTGTACCGATCAGCTTGCCATGCTGCTGGCCGCCCCCGGTCAGCTTTTGTCGGTCAGCCACCTGTCGCTTGACCCGCTTTCCTCGGCCATGGTCGATGAGGCCCGCGCCTATCCGATCAACAGGGGCGGGGCGGAACAGATCTTCCTGATGCGCCCCGATCTTGTGCTGGCCGGAACCTACACAGCGCGTGCAACTGTTGATCTGCTCACCGACCTGGGCATCGAGGTGGTCCAGCTTCCGCCCGCCGACACGCTGCAAGATGTCGCCGCCCATATGCGCCTGATCGGCACCGCCCTAGGCCGCGCGGACCAGGGTGAGGCGATGGCGCAGGCTTTTGAAGCCGACCTTGCCGCGCTTGGCTTTGATGGCGAACCCGTCACGGCGGCGATGTATTACCCAAACGGCTATACCGCAGGCTCCGGCACCCTGTCCGACAACATCCTTGCGCTGACCGGCTTTCGCAATGTCGGGGCCGAGGCGGGGCTGACCGGCGGCGGCATCCTGCCCCTTGAACGCCTCGTCATCGCCCAACCCACGGTCGTTGTCACCTCCACCCCCTATCCGGGTGCCTCGCGGGCCGAGGAAATCCTTACCCACCCCGCGCTGGATGCGATCCGCAGCAATGCCGCCCGCGCCTCGGTGCGCGACGCCGACTGGGTCTGCGGCACCCCCCATATCCTGAACGCCGTCCGCACGATGGCCGACACCCGCGCCGCGATCGGGGCGGCACCGTGATGTCGCAACGGCTGCTTCTCACCCTCCTTGGCCTGCTGGTCACCCTGCTGTTCTTCGGCTCGCTGCTGATCGGCCCCGCCGCGCTGGGCCTGGGGGAAAGCCTGTCTGCCCTGTTCCGGGGCGAAGGCGGCCCCATCGTTCTTGTGATGCAGGAAATCCGTTTGCCCCGCGCCATCCTCGGCCTGCTGGTCGGCGCTGTCCTCGGCCTGTCGGGCGCGGCCATGCAGGGCTTTCTGCGCAACCCGTTGGCCGAACCTGGCCTGATCGGTGTCTCCTCCTCTGCCGCTCTGGGCGCTGTCTTGTCGCTGCAAACCGGCCTTGCCGCCGCCTTCACCCTCGCCTTGCCGCTGGCCGCCCTCACGGGTGCCGCGCTGTCGGTCCTCCTGATCCTCGCCCTCGCCGGGCCTCGCGGCGGCGCGCTGTCGCTGATCCTGGCCGGGATCGCCATTTCCGCACTCACCGGCGCAGGCACGCAGCTTGTCCTGAACCTGTCGGCCAACCCCTTCGCGGTGATGGAGATCGTCTATTGGATGATGGGTTCCCTGTCCGACAGGTCGATGACCCATGTCTGGATCGCCGCCCCCTTCATCCTTCTGGGCGGCGCGATGTTGTTGCTGACAGGCCGCGCGCTGGATGCCCTGACCCTGGGCGAAGACGCCGCGCAATCGATGGGCATCAGCCTGCGCCGCCTGCGGATGATGATCATCCTTGGCACCGCCGCCGCCATCGGGGCGTCGGTCGCCGTCGCCGGGGCCATCGGCTTTGTCGGCCTTGTCATCCCCCATCTTCTGCGCCCGCTGACGGGTGGCCAACCGTCACGCCTGCTGCCCGCCGCCATGCTGGGCGGGGCCGCGATGCTGTTGGCCGCCGACATTGCCGTGCGCCTGATCGCCCCGGATCAGGATCTGAAACTCGGCGTCCTTACCGCACTGGTCGGCGCGCCCTTCTTCCTGCATCTTCTGTGGCGGATGCGCGGAGTCGAGGCATGAACCTGCTGCAACTGGAAAACCTCACCGTCAAACGCGGCCAATGCCCAGTGCTGGACGGCATCTCGTTGACCGTGGGACAGGGCGAATTCGTGGGCCTGATCGGCCCCAACGGCGCGGGAAAGACCACGCTTCTGCGCGCCGCCCTCGGCCTTCTGCCACATCAGGGCCGCTCCAACCTTGCCGCGCTGTCCCCGCAGGATCGCGCCCGCATCGCCGCCTTCCTGCCGCAAGCGCGTGACATCGCCTGGCCGGTCACGGTGGAATCGGTGGTCGCCCTTGGCCGCGTCCCACATCGCGCCGGATCGCACCGCCCCGGATCGCCCCGCCCCGGATCGCATGGCGGCAAGGATCAGGCCGCCATCGACCGCGCGCTGGACAGGATGGGTCTGGCGGGCTTTCGCGGCCGCACCGCCACCGCATTGTCGGGCGGCGAACAGGCCCGCGTCCTGATTGCCCGCGCGCTGGCCCAGGACACGCCGCTTCTTCTGACCGATGAACCGGTGGCGGGCCTCGACCCCGCGGCCCAGATCCGCACCATGCAGGTCTTTGCCGACCTCGCCACTGAAGGCCGCGCCGTCATTGCTTCGGTTCATGACCTGGGCCTTGCCGCCCGCCATTGCACCCGGCTCATCATGCTGGAAACGGGTCGCATCGCCGCCGATGGCCCCCCGCGCGACGTGCTGAACGACACGCTTCTTGCCCGCGTCTTCGGCGTTCAGGGCTTCCATACCGAGACGCCCCAAGGCCACATCTTCCAACCCCTTTCCGTCACCCGATGATCCGCGCCACCCTCACCCGTCCCTGGCTCACCGCCCATCTGCCCCGGCCCATGCGGGTGCTTAGCTGGGCGCCCTTCCGCCCCGGCTATTCCACCGCACAATCGGTGGTGTGGCGTGAGGTGAAAAACGCCGATCTCCCCCGTGATTTCGATGTGGAATCGTGGTTCGCGCAGGAAATGCAGACCTGGCCCGACTCTGTCGGAATGCTCACGTCGCGCGACATCGGCACCTTTCATCTGGCCGAGGCGACAGTTGATGGCATCACCGCCACCTGCCTCGCCACCGTGGGCCTCTCGAATGCCGAGGCCGTGGGAACCCGCCGCCCCTATCACACCGCCGATTGGGGCACGATCAACCTTTGCAGCGCCGTGAACGCCGCCCTGACCGAGGCCGCCCAGCTTGAGGCGCTTTCCATCGCCGTGCAGGCCCGCACCGCCGCCGTGATGGAGGCGGGGCTGACCCTGCCCACCGGCACCGCCACCGGCACCGGCACCGATTGCGCCGCGCTGGCCTGCGATCCGGGCGACACCCGCTATGCCGGAATGCACACGGCCATAGGCGAGGCGGTGGGTGCCGCCACCCGCCGCGCCATCGCCGCCGCCGCCGCCGATTGGCAGGTCTGGCGCAAGGCGGAAGAGGAACGCAGGGCCGCAAAATGACCTACTCCCGCATTGTCTGCCTGACCGAGGAAACCGTCGAAACCTTGTATCTTCTGGGGCAGGATCACCGCATCGTGGGCGTTACCGGCTACGCCGTCCGCCCTGCCCACGTCCGCCGTGAAAAGCCCCGCGTGGGCGCCTTTACTTCGGCAGACATCCCCAAGATCCTTGATATGAACCCCGACCTCGTCCTCACCTTTTCTGATCTTCAGGCCCCCATCGTGGCTGATCTGATCCGCGCCGGGGTCGAGGTGCATGCCTTCAACCAGCGCGACATCGCGGGCATCCTGCGCATGATCCGCACCTGTGGCGCACTGACCGGCGTTCCGGACGTGGCCGAAACGCTTGTCCGCAGCTATGAAGATCGTCTGCAACGGATCGCGGCCATCCCCCGCCCGCACCGCCCCAAGGTGCTGTTCGAGGAATGGGACGACCCCCTCATCTCCGGCATTGGCTGGGTGTCCGAACTGATCCAGGTCGCTGGTGGGCAGGACGCCTTCCCCGAACTGGCCGCGCAAAAAGCCGCCAAGGACCGCATCCTTTTGCCCGAACAGGTGATCCCCCGCGCCCCTGATGTGATCCTCGCCTCATGGTGCGGAAAAAAGGTTGTCCCCGCCCGCATCGCGGCGCGCCCAGGTTGGGATGCGATGCCCGCCATCCGCAACGGACGCATCCATGAAATCAAGTCGCCGCTTATCCTGCAACCCGGCCCCGCCGCGCTGACGGATGGGCTGGATGCCATCCTCACCGCGCTTTGGGGTGACGCGTCACTCTGACAGCGCAATCTCCTGCCGGAACCTGCCGTCCCGCGTATAGACCAGCGCCCGCCCGTCGGTCGTGACCACCAGCAGGAAATCCGCCCCCACTGTAACCGCCTCGGCCTTGGCCCCTTCGGGCAGCGTCAGGCTTTCGGGCAAAACCGGCCCCGCCCCGTTCGGCATCCGGGTGACAAGCAGCCCGACGATGGTTATGACACCCCCGATCATCGTGATCATCAACACGATGACCAGCCATTTCAGAAAGGTCAGGCTGGGCGGAAGCCCCGCGGGATCAGGAGTATCGTCCATGCCAGACCTTTCGCCAGAAGCCATCGAAGACGGCGCCACCACTCTGAACGTCACCATCGGGCCAAACCCGCCTGACCGCCTTGATAAGGCCCTGACGCGCGAGGTGCCAGAGGAAGCGGCCCTGTCCCGGTCACGCCTGATGAAGATGATCGCTGAAGGCGCGGTGTTGAAGGACGGCCTTCCCGTCACCGACCCCAAAACCCGCGTGGCAGAAGGCGATACCTTCACCCTGACCCTCGCTCTGGCTCAGGAATATGACGCGCAACCCGAAGCCATCCCCCTGACTGTGATCTATGAAGACGACGATCTGATCGTCATCGACAAACCCGCAGGCATGGTCGTCCACCCCGCGCCGGGCTCGCCCTCGGGCACATTGGTCAACGCGCTTCTCCACCATTGCGGCGACACCCTGTCAGGGATAGGCGGCGAGAAACGCCCCGGCATCGTCCACCGCATCGACAAGGATACCACCGGCCTTCTGGTCGTCGCCAAATCCGACCGCGCGCATCACGGGTTGGCCAAACAATTCGAAGATCACAGCGTTAACCGCCATTACATCGCCCTTGTCCACGGCGTGCCGGATGGGGCCGATCCGCGCCTGCGCGGCACCAAGGGTGTCAGCTTTGAATCCGGCGGCATCGTCCGCATCGCCACCGCACTTGCCCGCCACAAGACCGACCGCCAACGTCAGGCCGTGGTCTGGGATGGGGCAGGGCGCCACGCCATCACCCGCGCCCATGTGGTCGAAGCCTTTGGCCACACCGCCGCCGCGCTGGTCGATTGCTGGCTGGAAACCGGCCGCACCCATCAGATCCGGGTGCATATGTCCTACGCGGGCCACGCCCTGTTGGGCGATCAAACCTATGGTGGCCGCCGCCGCCTTGCCCCGAAACTCGTGGGCGAAAAGGCGGCCGAGGCGGGCAACACCTTCCCGCGTCAGGCGCTCCACGCCGCCACGCTGGGCTTTGTCCACCCCGTCACCGGGGCCGAACTCAGCTTTGAAAGCCCGCTGCCACCGGACATGGCGGCGCTTGTCGAAACCCTGCGCGCGGCGCACTGATCTGCTGAAACAATCCCTGACATGTGCGTTACAGCACGGAAACGCGCCTTTAACAAAGGCGGAACTCTTCCCAACTCTTGTGAAAATAAAAGGCGGACTTGCATCCTGCACCGCCGATAACCAGTGTTGCATGTCCGGGGGCTTCATCAAGTCCCGGACCACAGTTTAGGGGGCACGACATGAGCACCTACCAGAACCTTCCTGCACCCAGCCCGGAACAGGGGCTGAACCGCTATATGCAGGAGATTCGCAAGTTTCCGCTGCTGGAGCCGGAACAGGAATACATGCTGGCCAAGCGCTGGGTGGATCATCAGGATGCCGGCGCTGCGCACCAGCTTGTGACCAGCCACCTCCGTCTCGCCGCCAAGATCGCGATGGGCTATCGCGGCTATGGCCTGCCGCAGGCCGAGGTGATCTCTGAGGCGAATGTCGGCCTGATGCAGGCGGTCAAACGCTTTGATCCCGAAAAAGGCTTTCGACTGGCCACCTATGCAATGTGGTGGATCCGCGCCTCGATCCAGGAATATATCCTGCGGTCATGGAGCCTTGTGAAACTCGGCACCACCTCGGCGCAGAAAAAGCTGTTCTTCAACCTGCGCAAGGCCAAGGCCAAGGTTGGCGCGCTGGAAGAAGGCGACCTGCGCCCCGAAAACGTGGCCCAGATCGCCAAGGATCTGTCGGTGACCGAAGACGAAGTCATCGACATGAACCGTCGCCTGTCCGGCTCTGACGCGTCGCTGAACGCGACCGTCGGATCGGATGGCGAAGGGGCGACCCAATGGCAGGACTGGCTGGAAGATGAAGACAGCGATCAGGCCGGTGCCTATGCCGAACGCGACGAACTGGATGCCCGCCGCGCAATGCTGGTGCAGGCGATGGCCGTGCTGAACGAGCGTGAGAAAGACATCCTGATGCAGCGCCGTCTGGCCGACACGCCCGTCACGCTGGAAGAACTGTCCGAAAGCTACGGCGTCAGCCGCGAACGCATTCGCCAGATCGAGGTGCGGGCCTTTGAAAAGCTGCAAGCCAAGATGCGCGAACTGGCACGCGTCAAGGGGATGGTCATCCCCGCCTGACGTGTCGTTGCCGCGTCGGGGTTGCGAACACCCGGCCGCCCTGAAACGCCTGCAACGCGCTCCGGTCTGTGCGGATCGGCGCGCGTTTTGCCTTATAAGGCCAAGCGGCCTTTCGCCCGTAAAGGCATTTGGGTTTTGTCCAACTTCACGGCAAACTTGGCGCGGCGACCGCCCACCCCCGTACGGTGCGACAAAGCCGAAACCCATCACCAGTTGCCTCGCCGATTGCATGGGGATAGACCGCAGCAAAGCCGGAGGCCGCCGATGACCATGTTAGAAACCTTTATAAAGCCGATGCACAAGGAAGGCATCCGCTTTGTCGCGGCCTTCGCCGTGGCGACCCTGATCCTGTTCTGGATCTGGGATCCGCTGGGCTGGATCGGTGTTGGCCTTACGGTCTGGTGTTATTATTTCTTCCGCGACCCGAAACGTGCCGTGCCGCAGAATACCGGCCTGATGGTCAGCCCCGCCGATGGCGTGGTGTCGCTGATCGAACGCGTCGTCCCGCCGCCCGAATTGGGCATGGGACCGGAACCGCTGGTGCGCGTTTCGGTTTTCATGTCGGTGTTCAACTGCCATGTAAACCGCGCGCCCATTGCGGGCCGCATCTCTGAAATCGCCTATCGTCCGGGGAAATTCCTGAACGCCTCGCTCGACAAGGCCTCTGTCGATAATGAACGCAACTCGATCCGCATCGACATGGCCGATGGCCGGTCCATCGCCGTGGTGCAGATCGCGGGCCTGGTCGCGCGCCGCATCCTGTGCTTCGCGGTCAAGGGGCAGGATGTCCGCACCGGCGAACGCTTCGGCCTGATCCGCTTTGGCTCGCGCCTTGATGTCTATTTGCCCGACGGTGTCGAACCGCAGGTTGCGCTGGGCCAGACCTGTGTGGCCGGCGAAACCGTCATCGCCACAATCGGCCTCGACAGCCCACAACGCATGGCCCGCATGGAATGACCCAGCCGCCCACAGCCCCTGATCGCCCCCGCCGCAAGCTGCATATCCTGCAACTGCTGCCGAATCTGGTGTCGGTTGTGGGTCTATGTGCGGGTCTTACCGCCATCCGTTTTGCGATTGATGGCCGTATCGCCACCGCCGTCGCCCTGATCGGCCTTGCGGCCGCGCTGGATGCGCTGGATGGCCGCCTTGCGCGGATGCTGAAATCCGAAAGCGCGATTGGCGCGGAACTCGACAGTTTGGGTGATTTTGTCAATTTTGGCGTAACCCCCGCCATCGTCCTCTATCTTTGGGGGCTGAAGGGCGAGGCGAGCCTTGGCTGGATCGCGGTCTTGATCTACGCCATCTGTTGCATGCTGCGCCTTGCCCGCTTCAACGTGGGCAGTAAGGCCATTGATGGCGCGGAACCCGCCGAACGCACCTCTTTCATCGGCGTGCCGTCACCTGCCGGGGCGATGCTGGTGCTGGCCCCCATCTACCTGGCCTTCTGCTTTCCGGGCGATGTCCGCATCCCGGCCGGGGTGATCGCCTTCTGGATGATTGCGATGGGCGCCCTGATGATCAGCCGCATTCGCACACCTTCGCTGAAACGGGTCACATTCTACGCCGAAGATGCGCGCTATATCCTTGTGGCGCTTGCCGCACTGATCGCGGCCCTGCTGACCTATCCGTGGATCACGCTCATGGTGCTGACTGTGGCATACCTGGGCGGCATCTTCTTTGTAGCCCGGCAACAGCTTTTGGACCTGTTCCGCAAGATCGGATGACGTCCGCGCCCGCCCTTGCACCCACGGCCATCCCCGCCTAGCGTGCCCCCGTAAAAAACGGCGTCACTATACCGGAGGAAACCACCATGAAACCCGTCCGCTGGGGCGTGCTTGGCAATGCCAAATTTGCCCGCGACCATATGGCCCCGGCCATCCACATGGCCGAAAACGCCGAACTTGCCGCGCTTGGCACGTCCAAACCGGGTGAGGCAGGCGGCTGGGATTTCTGCCCCGGCCTCAAGCAGATGACCTATGCCGACCTGCTGGCAGACCCCACCATTGATGCGGTCTATATCCCGCTGCCCAACCACATCCATGTGGAATGGACGTTGAAGGCGGTCGCCGCAGGCAAGCACGTCCTGACGGAAAAGCCGATCGCCATGAAGGCGGATGAGATCGACACCCTCATCGCCGCCCGCGATAAATCGGGCCTGCTGGTGGCCGAGGCCTATATGATCGTCCACCACCCGCAATGGATTCGCGCCCGCGAACTGGTGCAGGGCGGGGCTATCGGCAAGCTGCGCCACGTCGATGCCTTCTTCAGCTATGACAACCACGAAGAAACCCACAACATCCGCAACCGCCCGGAAACCGGTGGCGGCGGTATCCGTGACATCGGCGTCTATACCTACGGCTCTGCGCGTTTCGTGACAGGGGCCGAGGCGACCGATATCTCCTGCCGGATGATCCGCGAAAACGGCGTCGATGTCTGGGCCGAACTGGATGCCATCCTCGAAGGCCCGCTGGGCCGCGCGACCTATACCGCGATGACGTCTATGCGCCTGCAAAACCGGCAAGAGGTCACCTTTCAAGGCGACAAGGGCCTGCTGAAAGTGGCGAACGGCCCCTTCAACGCCAACCTTTTTGCCGAGGCGCGGATTGAACTGCACAACGACCAGACGGTGACATCTGAACGCTGGCCCGCTGCCAACCACTACAAGTTGCAGGTGGAAAACTTTGGGAAATCCATCCGCACGGGTGCCGCCTATCCCTGCCCGCTGGAATTTACCCGCGGCACACAGGTGATGATCGACGCGGCCTTCGCTACGGCACGCGAAATCCACTGGTAAAGAAAAAGACCGGGGGCAATGGCTTGCCCCCGGTCCCCAATCGCGCAAAAGGCGGGGATCAGCCTTCCATCGCCTCCAACTCGTCGATGAATCCCGCGATCATCGACAATCCCTTGTCCCAGAACTTCGGATCACTGGCATCAAGGCCAAAGGGCGCCAGCAACTCCTTGTGGTGTTTCGAACCGCCCGCCTTCAGCATCTCGAAATACTTGGCCTCAAAATCCGGCAGGCCATCGGCATAGGCGGCATACAAGGCATTCACCAACCCGTCGCCAAACGCATATGCGTAGACGTAGAACGGAGAATGCACGAAATGCGGGATATAGGCCCAAAAGGTTTCATACCCGTCCATGAATTCAAACGCATCGCCAAGCGACTGTGCCTGAACCGACATCCACAAGGCGTTGATGTCATCCGGCGTCAGTTCGCCCTCGCGCCGCGCGGCGTGCAGTTTGCATTCGAAATCATAGAACGCGATCTGCCGCACGACCGTGTTGATCATGTCCTCGACCTTGCCCGCCAGCAACGTCTTGCGCTCGGCCTTGCTCTTGGCCCCGTCCAACAGCTTGCGGAAGGTCAGCATCTCTCCAAACACCGACGCCGTCTCTGCCAGCGTCAGCGGGGTTGAGGAGAGCAATTCCCCCTGACCGGCGGCCAGAACCTGATGCACGCCATGCCCCAACTCGTGCGCCAGCGTCATCACATCGCGGGGCTTGCCCAGATAGTTCAGCATCACATAGGGATGCACCGCCGTCACCGTCGGGTGGGCGAATGCGCCGGGGGCTTTGCCGGGTTTCACCCCCGCATCGATCCAGCCTTTCTCGAAAAACGGCTTGGCCAGATCGGCCATCTTCGGGTCAAACGCGCCATAGGCTTCCAGCACCATTGCCGTCGCCGTGTCCCAATCTACGGTCTTGGGCGTTTCAATCGGCAGCGGGGCGTTGCGATCCCAGACCTGCAACTTGTCCAACCCCATCCACTTTGCCTTCAGCCGGTAATAGCGGTGTGACAGCTTGGGATAGGCGGCCACCACCGCGTTGCGCAGCGCCTCGACCACCTCAGGTTCCACATGGTTCGACAGGTGCCGCCCGGTTTGCGGCGTGGGCATCTTGCGCCACCGATCCTCGACTTCCTTTTCCTTGGCCAGCGTGTTGTGAACGCGCGAGAACAGCTTGATATTCTTGTCAAACACCACCGCCAGCGCCCGCGCCGCCGCCTCGCGCTTGGCGCGGTCTGTGTCGGTCAGCAGGTTCAGCGTGGCCTCAAGGTTCAGCTCTTCTTCTTCGCCCGCGACGGTGAACATCAGCCCCGCCATCGTCTCGTCAAACAGCTTGTTCCAGGCGCTGGCCCCCACCACCGAATTGTCGTGCAGGAACTTCTCCAACTCATCCGACAATTGATAGGGCCGCATCGCGCGCATCCGGTCGAACACCGGCTTATAGCGCGCAAGGTCCGCATTCTGCGCCAGCAGACCCGTCAAGTGCCCCTCATCCAGCCGGTTGAATTCCAGGCTGAAAAACACCAGCGGCGTGGTGAAGGTGGTGATCCGGTCCTGCGCATCGGCCATGAACTTGGCCCGGTCGCTGTCCATCGTGTTCTGGTAATAGCGCAGACCCGCGAAGGACATGATCCGCCCCGCCACCACGTCGATCTGTTCATAGGCCAGAACACAGACCAACAGCCCCGCCGCATCCAGCGAAGCCAGCTTGCCTTCATACTGCGCCGCGAAATCCGCGCAGGCTTTCTCCAGCCACGCCATATCCCGCGCAAATTCCGGCGCATCGGGTGCCGCATAAAGATCCGTCAAATCCCAATCGGGCAACTTGCCGAGGCCCCCACCAGTGGCATTGGCATCAAAAACCGGGCGGGGCAGGGGAAGCGTCATCGGAAAACCTCATCGCGTTTGCTTGGAACCCATCTAGTGCGCCAAGGACCAAAGGTGCAAGGGAAGCCCCTTCACTTCGGCGCAATCCATTCGTCCACTTCTTCCATGTCCAAATATCCTGCGGGGATGTGCCCCCCCGCCGTCGACGCCTCATCCCCGCGAAACCCGCAGCATCTCGCGCAGGCCGTCCAGCGTGTCGATCTCATCCACCGGCTTGTCGCGCCGCCAGCGCAGCATCCGGGGAAAGCGCAGCGCGATCCCAGATTTGTGGCGCGGGCTTTCCTGAATGCCTTCAAACCCGATCTCGAACACCAGTTCCGGCGGCACGCGCCGCACCGGGCCGAACCGTTCCAACGTGTTCTTTTGCACCCAACGGGTGATTTCGTTGAATTCCGCATCGGTCAGCCCGGAATATGCTTTGGTAAACGGCACCAGCGTATTGCCGTCGCGCACCGCAAAGGTGAAATCGGTATACAGGTTCGCCCGCCGACCATGCCCCGCCTGCGCATAGATCATCACCGCATCCACCGTCCACGGGTCCAGCTTCCACTTCCACCAATCCCCGCGCTTGCGCCCCACATGATAGGGCGACGCCGCGCGTTTGATCATCACCCCCTCGGCCCGCATCTCGCGCGCCGCCTGTCGCTCTGCCGCCAAACCATCCCAACTCTCAAACGAAATCGCGGGCGACAGGCGCAGTGGCATCCCCTCCGGCAACCCCGCCACCACCGCCTCCAGCCGCTCCCGCCGCTCGGCAAAGGGGCGATCCCGCCAATCCACCCCCCCAACCTCCAGCAGATCATAGGCCAGCAGCATCGCGGGCGCCTCACTCAGCAGCCTTTTCGGCACCGTCTTGCGCCCGATCCGCTTTTGCAGATCAGCAAAAGGCAGGGGCCGGTTCGCCGCGCGATCCCAGGCCAGCACCTCGCCATCCATCACCGTGCCGGGGGGCAGGAAATCGGCCAGCGCCGAAAACTCCGGAAAGCGGTCGGTGATCAACTCCTCCCCCCGTGACCACAGGGCAAAGGCACCGGTCCGTTGGATCAACTGCCCCCGGATGCCATCCCATTTCCATTCCGCCCGCCAGTCGCCGGGATCGCCTAACCCCTCCGACCCTTCCTCCAACGGGGCGGCCAAGGCAAAGGGGTAGGGGCGCGAGGCAGGGCCAGACCCATCCTCCTGCACCAGCCTGTCAAACGGCATGGTCTGGGGCGACCAATCCCCCATCAACCGATGCGCCAGCACCGCCTCATCCACCCCCGTTGCCGTGGCTAGGGCGCGGGTCATCAACCCCTGGCTCACCCCCATGCGAAACCCGCCGGTGATCAGCTTGTTGAACAAAAGCCGTTCATTCGGCCCAAGCCGCCCCCAATAGGCCAGGATCGCCGCCTTCCGCACCTCGGCACTCTGACCGGTCAACTGCATCAACTCGGCAATGATCGCCGAAAGCGACGGCGTCTCCACCCCTTCCGCCACAGGCAGGATCAGCGCGATGGTTTCCGCCAGATCACCCACCATCGCATAGCTTTCCTCGAACAGCCAAAGCGGCACATTCGCCGCCTCGGCCGCCCATTCCCGCAATTCGGTAGATGTGACGCTGCGCTTGGGCCGCCGCCCCGACAACAGGGCGATGGTCCAGACGCGGTCCGGCTCTGGCGCGGTCTGGAAATAACCGGTCAGTGCGGCCAGCTTGGCGGATGTCTTGGTCGTGCCATCCAGCGCGGCGAAAAGCGTGGCGAACTGCTTCATTCCGCAATCTCGGCTGTGGCATCGTCCACGTCATCGCCATATTCCGTGGCCACGATCCCGGCATCATAGCCCTGATCCGCCAGCCAGTGCCGGAACGGCGCGGTATAGCCGTGGGTAACGAAAACCCGCTCGCATCCGGTGGCCCGGATCGCGGTGTTCAGCCCGTCCCAATCCGCATGGTCCGACACCACGAACCCCGTCCCCAAGGCCCGCCGCCGCCGAATACCGCGCACCGCCATCCAGCCGCTGGCAAAAGCCTCTTCCGCAGGGCCAAACTTCCGCGCCCAGACCGACCCCAGCGCCGATGGCGGCGCAATCACCAGCGCGCCGGGATGTGTCTTGGCGTCCACGCCCGCCACCGCCCGCACGGTATCGGGCAAGGCATAGCCCTGCGCCCGCAAGATGGCGGTGATCTCCTCCACCGCGCCATGCGTCAGGATCGGGCCAATGGGCGCGACCCCCGCCATCAAACGCTGCGCCTTGCCAAAACTATAGGCCCCAAGGATCGACGCCTTGCCCGCCGCCGCATTCGCCGCCCACCAGCGGCCTATATCGTCCATCACCTGCACCTGTGGCTGCCAGCGAAAGACCGGCAGACCAAAGGTGCATTCGCTGATGAACGCGTGGCAGCGGATCGGGGAAAACGGCTCGGCCAACCCATCGGGTTCCACCTTGTAATCCCCCGACACGACCCAAACTTCGCCCCGTCGTTCTACCGCGATCTGCGCCGATCCCGGCACATGGCCCGCCGGGTGAAAGCTGACCGTCACCCCCCCGATCTGCAACCGTTCGCCATAGGCGATCCCCGCCGCCTCGATCTGCCCCAGCCGATGCCGGATTACCGGCAATGCCTGATGCGTCGCCAGATACCGCCGATGCCCCCAGCGGGCATGATCGGAATGCCCGTGCGTGATCAGGGCATGGTCCACCGGCCGCCACGGGTCGATGAAAAAACCACCATCGGGGCAATAGATGCCCTTTTCAGTGAAGGTCAGGACTGGGTTTTCGGCCATGATACCAGATTAGCGCGGTGCTTGGGCCGGACCAGCCGCCCATTTCGCCCTAAATTTGTGCATTTGCACATGGTCCATCCATTTTCCCGATGCGAAACGCTTTCCCGATGCCGGATCGCCTGATTTACTCTGCCTGTGGTTTGGCGCAGGGGCGGTAACGGTGACGCAATACTTCAACGAGATGTATCACGGCGGCAAGGTCCGCGCGCCTTATGCGCGGCTCGAAGACTGGATGAACGCCATGCCGGCCGAACTTCGAACCCTGAAACAGGCCGAGGCCGAGGAATTGTTTCGCCGCATCGGCATCACCTTCGCCGTCTATGGCGAAGGCGGCGATCCCGATCGCCTGATCCCCTTTGACATGTTCCCGCGTGTCTTTACCGGCGGCGAATGGGCCAAGCTGGAGCGCGGCATAAAACAACGCGCCCGCGCCCTGAACGCCTTTCTGATGGATGTCTACGGCAGGGGGGAAATTGTCCGTGCCGGCCGCATTCCGGCGCGGCTGGTCTATCAGAACGACGCCTATGAAAAGGCCGTGGCCGGGATCAAACCGCCCAAGGGCGTCTATTCCCACATCGTCGGGATCGATATCGTCCGCACCGGGCCGGAAGATTTCTTCGTGCTGGAAGACAATTGCCGCACGCCATCCGGTGTCAGCTACATGCTGGAAAACCGCGAAATCATGATGCGGATGTTCCCCGATCTGTTCCGCGGTAACCGTATCGAACCGGTGGACCGCTACCCCGAAATGCTGCGCCGGACGCTGGCCTCTGTCGCGCCGCAGAAATGCAGCAGGGAACCCACGATCGTTCTGCTGACCCCTGGCCCATTCAACAGCGCCTATTATGAACACAGTTTCCTCGCCGATCTGATGGGCATTGAACTGGTCGAAGGCCAGGATCTGTTTGTCGAAGGCGAATTCGTCTGGATGCGCACCACCGAAGGCCCAAAGCGGGTGGATGTCATCTATCGTCGCATTGACGACGCCTTCATCGACCCGCTGTGTTTCCGCCCCGATTCCACCCTTGGCGTGCCGGGGCTGATGGATGTCTACCGCTCTGGCGGTGTGTCGATCTGTTCAGCCCCCGGCGCGGGTGTGGCGGATGACAAGGCGGTCTATACCTTCGTGCCCGAAATGGTGCGCTTCTATCTGGGCGAAGAACCGATCCTGCAAAACGTGCCCACCTGGCAATGCGGCAAGCGGGACGATCTGGGCTATGTTCTCGATAATCTTGGCGATCTGGTCGTTAAGGAAGTTCACGGCTCCGGCGGCTATGGGATGCTTGTGGGGCCAAAAGCCACCAAGGCCGAGGTGGAACATTTCCGTGCCAAAGTGACCTCTGATCCCGGCAACTATATCGCCCAGCCCACCTTGGCGCTGTCGACCACGCCCACCTTTGTGGCCGAAGGCGTGGCCCCGCGCCATGTTGACCTGCGCCCCTATTGCCTAGTGGGGGAACGGATCGAACTGGTTCCCGGCGCGCTCACCCGTGTGGCGCTGACCGAAGGGTCACTGGTCGTGAACTCGTCTCAGGGCGGGGGCGTCAAGGATACCTGGGTGCTGGCGGAGTAAGAATGACATGTTAAGCCGGACCGCCGACAACCTGTTCTGGATCGCCCGTTACATGGAACGGGCCGAAACCGCCGCCCGCCTGCTTGAGGTGGGGTCGCGCATCGCGCTGCTGCCGTCAGCGGCGGGTTACCGCAACGAATGGGATTCGCTTTTGCAAGCCTCTGGCAATGCGGATGCCTTTGCGGAAAAATATGATGCACCCCTGCAAAAAGACATCGAGAACTTCCTGTTCTTTGACCATGACAACCCGTCATCCGTCGCCTCTTGCATCACCACCGCCCGCGAAAACGGGCGCATCGTGCGCACCGCCCTGACCACGCAGGTGTGGGACGCGCTGAATTCGGCGTTTCAGGAACTGCGCCAACTGGAACGCACCCCGCGCGGCGATCTGGAACTGTCCCGCCTGACGGAATGGACTATGCGCCACGCCGCAATGGTGCGCGGCGCGATCGAGGCCACGCTGCTGCGCAATGATGGATGGGATTTTCTGAACATCGGCTACAGCCTGGAACGCGCCGACAACACCGCGCGTCTGATGGATGTGAAATACTACGTCCTTCTGCCGCGGGTGGATTTCGTAGGCTCCGGTCTGGACAATTACCAATGGTCCACGCTTCTGCGCGCCATGTCGGCCCACCGCGCCTTTCACTGGGCCTATGGGGGCGAGGTGACGGCAACCAAGATCGCGCATTTCCTGATCCTCAACCCGCAATGCCCCCGTTCGCTGATCACATGCGTCGAAGGGCTGTCAGGGCATCTGGATCGGTTGGCCAAACTTTACGGGACCATGACCGATGCACAGGCGCGTGCGCGCGACATGCTGGTCACCCTAAGTGAAACGCGCGAAGAGGATATCTTTGACGAAGGGCTGCATGAATTCCTGTCCCGCTTCATCCGCGACATGGCGCGGCTTGGGTCGCAAATCCACGAAACCTACCTTAGCGGGGATATGCGCTGATGCTGCTCTCGGTCGATCATGTGACGCGCTACAGCTATGACCAACCCGTCCGCGCCGTGATGCAAAGCCATCGGCTTACGCCGTCGGTCTTTGATGGGCAAAAGGTGGTGAACTGGAAGGTGACCGTGTCTGATGGCATTCAGGGCGGCAGTTTCCGCGATGGCGCCGGTGACCGTGTGCAATCATGGACAGTCAAAGGCCCGGTCAGCGAGATCGAGGTGCGCGTCCACGGAACCGTGGAAACCACGGATCTTGCAGGGCTTTTGCGCGGCCACCGCGAACTTGTCCCGCCCGAGGTCTATTTGGTGAACAGCCCCCCCACCACTGCGGACGCGGCCTTGATCGCATTGGCCGAGGCGTCAAGAGATGCCGAAGGGTCGCTGGCCACCGCGCATCGGGTGGCGGCGGCGGTTGCCGATGCCATCGCCTACCGGCCCGGCGCCACCCATGCCCACACCACAGCGGCCGAGGCGCTGGCACTGGGGGAAGGCGTCTGTCAGGATCATGCCCACGCACTTATCGCCTGCGCACGTGTCCTTGGCCTGCCGGCACGCTATGTATCGGGCTATCTTTTCGCCACCGCTGACGGGTCGGCCCACGAAGCGGCCCACGCCTGGGGCGAGGTGTTCATTGCAGGTCTTGGCTGGGTCGGGTTCGATCCGGCGAACCGCTGCTGCCCGGATGAACGCTATATCCGGTTGGGTTCCGGCAGTGACGCACAGGATGCTGCCCCCATTCGCGGCACTGCGCGGGGCTTGGGTGAGGAAAGCCTTGATGTAACGGTTGCGGTCCAGAACTTGCAGCAATAGGGTCTGCGCATCATCAGGGGAAGACTATGACCTATTGCGTGGGCCTCATGCTCAATGACGGCATCGTGTTGCTGTCGGACACCCGGACCAATGCCGGGCTCGACAACATTTCCACCTATCGCAAGATGTTTCTTTACGAAGAACCCGGCGAACGTGTCATCGCCATCATGACAGCAGGCAGCCTTTCGGTGACCCAAACCACTATGGCCCGCCTGCGTGAAGCGATCGAAGATCCTGAATCGGATGACAGCCAGTCGATCATGAAGGCCCCCACGATGCTGAAAGTGGCCGAAATCATCGGCAACATGCTGGCGCGGGTGCGAGAAGACATCGACGAAAAGATATCGGCGATGCAGGGCGTCACCGCTTCGATGATCGTGGCGGGGCAACGGCGTGGCGGGGCCATGCGGATGTTCCTGATCTATCCCGAAGGCAATTTCATCGAAGCGACCGAAGACACGCCCTTCCTGCAAATCGGCGAACACAAGTATGGCAAGCCGATCCTCGACCGCGTTGTCAAACGCCACACCTCGCTGGCCGATGCGCAAAAGGCCGTTCTCTTGTCGATGGATTCCACCCTGCGGTCCAACCTGTCGGTCGGCATGCCACTGGATCTGTGCGTGATCGAAAAGGATGCCTGCCGTGTATCCTTTACCCGCCGGATCGAGGCAGGGGATGAACAGTTCCGCGCCATGTCCGAAGCATGGAGCAAGGCACTGCGTGATGGCTTCAGTCAGATAAACATCTGAACGGAAAGCGAATTAACGGAAAATTCATCAACGGTTGCTGTTGAACAGCCGTGCCGCGTCATCCAGAAACCGGTTGCGGTGGAAGGGCTGTTCCATCGGAACCTCGTGTTCGGCACCAGGATACAGATCCAGCCGCCCGTTCGACCACGCCGCCATCCGCAGATGGATCGGCGCCACGTCGACAACCTTTTCCCCCGTGCCAAGCGCGGTGATGCAGGGCGTGCGCGGCGACGGCAAGGCCGCCAGCGCCCGGCATTCCCGCAACGCCGCCCGCAGCCAGGCAAGGCTTGGTCCGCCCAGCGCAAGGTCGGGCTGGGTTCTGATCTGGTGATGCATGTAGTTCCACATATCGGGATCGGTGGTCAGCACGTTGCCCTGAAAGGTGGCGGTCGCAAGATAGGTCTGCCCGCCGGTGCCTGGGGCGTAACGATGCGCCTGGCCAAAGGGTCGGGCCAAGGATGACACGACATGCGCCACAGGCCGCATCCACGCCGCCATGCTGATGCCCCACATCGGGGCGGAAAACACCACCGCATGGACCGGCGCCCCCCGGATCAGGGCGCGCAGACCGATACAGCCACCCATCGAATGGCACAGCATGAAATAGGGCCGCGGCAGCCCTTCGGCCTCTGCCACGCGGACCAGCGTGTCAAAGTCGCGCTGGTATTCGTCAAAGTCGTCCACATGCCCGACCAGACGATCTGCCAGCCCCCGCTGCGCCAAACCCTGTCCCCGCCAATCTATGGCAAGGGTCGCAAAGCCCCGCGCCAACAGGTCGCGCGCCGTGCGGCCGTATTTTTCAACATATTCCGTCCGTCCGGGCAGCAGCAGAACCGTCCCGCGTTCGCCTGCCCCCCAGATGCCAAGCCGGATCCGCCAGCCATCCGGGGTTTCCGCCCAGACGGCACGCCCCCCATCGGGGCCATCGGCCAGATCGGCAAAGAATGGCGCGGCCGAAATCACGACAGCGCAGACCCAAGTTTCATGGCAAGGCCCATCGACCCATCCACCGACAGCTTCCCCGTCATGAAGGCCATCGTCGGGTTCATGTCACCATCCAGAATGGCGCGAAACGTTTCGGTCGACGCGGTCAGCGTCACATCCGCCTCTTCATCGCCGGCGCGGACACCGTTTGCATCCATCATGATCGCGCCCTCGCCGGGGATCACGAACTTCGCCACGCCGTCAAATCCACCATTCAGCTTGGCCGTCAGGGCGGTTACGGCGGCATTGATCACATCGCTCATACTTCATCTCCATCGCTTGGTCGTGACCGCGAGAGGCTGGTCTTTCTACGCGGTTGCTTTACCTTAGCGTTATGAAAGCGCGCGGGCGGTTACACAATCATGTCGTTGCGGCACTTTTGCTGCTTTTCGTCGGCATTGCGCTGGCCGCGTCTCCGGCCATGTCACAGACACCCGCACTTGATTCGTTGTTCGAGGAATTGAAGTCCGCCGATGCACAGGGTGCAGCGCGGATCGAACGGGAAATATGGAACGAATGGTCGAAATCCGGCTCGGCGTCGATGGACCTGTTGTTGCAGCGCGGTCGTGATGCGATGGAACAGGGCGATGCCGCCGCGGCGATTGACCATTTCACAGCCCTGACAGACCACGCCCCCGACTTTGCCGAAGGCTGGAACGCCCGCGCGACCGCTTACTTCACCGCAGGCGAACTTGGCCCATCGGTCAATGACATCGCCCGCACCCTGACGCTCAACCCCCGTCATTTCGGGGCATTGTCCGGGCTTGGGATGATATTCGAGCAACTCGAACAACCCGAAAAGGCGCTTGAGGCATATAGGGCCGCCTTGGCTATACATCCCCATCTGCAAGGGGTAATCGAGTCGGTGAAACGTCTGGAAACCGAAACCGCCGGGCAGGACCTGTAAGGGCAGCAAGATCATGGCCATGACCGGTCGGGTTACGGCGGTTCTCGGACCGACGAACACCGGCAAGACCCATTACGCGATCGAACGGATGCTGGCGCATCGCACGGGCGTTATCGGGCTGCCCCTGCGCCTTCTGGCACGCGAGGTGTATGACAGGATCGTCGCGCAACGCGGCCCCTCGGTCGTGGCGCTGGTCACTGGCGAAGAGCGGATCGTCCCCGAACGCACCGCCTATTGGGTCTGCACCGTCGAAGCGATGCCTTTGGAAATCGGCGCTGATTTCGTCGCTGTCGATGAAATCCAGCTTTGTGCCGACCCGGAGCGCGGCCACGTTTTCACCGACCGACTGTTGCGGGCAAGGGGCCTGCATGAGACGCTTTTTCTGGGGTCCGACACGATGCGCGGTGCGATTGCCGCGCTGGTTCCGGGGGTCAGCTTCACGAAACGTGACCGGCTGTCCACGCTGACCTGGTCAGGTTCGAAAAAGATCAGCCGGATGCCGCCACGCAGCGCCATCGTCGGCTTTTCTGTTGAAAACGTCTATGCGATTGCCGAACTGATCCGCCGCCAGAAAGGCGGCTGCGCCGTTGTCATGGGTGCGCTTTCCCCCCGCACCCGGAATGCGCAGGTGGCTTTATACCAGAATGGTGATGTGGACTATCTGGTTGCGACGGATGCGATTGGCATGGGCCTTAACCTGGACATCCGCCATGTGGCGTTCTCATCCACCGCCAAATTTGACGGGCGGCGGATGCGCGGGCTTTTCCCACAGGAGCTGGCGCAGATCGCAGGCCGCGCCGGTCGGCACACGGAAAACGGCACCTTCGGCATCACGGGCGAGGCGCGGCCTCTGGATGACGACATGATCGATGCCATCGAAAATCACCGTTTCGCGCCGGTCAAGAAACTGCATTGGCGCAATGCCGGGCTGGAATTTGGCACGGTGGAACGGCTGGTCCGGTCGCTTGAGATGCCCACCTCGAATGAATGGCTGACCCGCGCACGGGATGCCGATGATGTGGTGGCACTGAAAACCCTGTCTGAAATGCCCGAAATACGGGATCGGGTGAAATCGCCACAGGACGTGCGCCTGCTGTGGGATGTCTGTCGGGTGCCGGATTTCCGGTCATCCTCGACCATGGAACACGCATCCCTGTTGGCCCGAATCTTTGAATTCATCCGGGGCGGGCGCGTGCCATCAGATTGGCTTGCCACGGCTGTGGCACGCATCGACAAGACGGATGGTGACATCGACGCCATCTCGAAACGCCTGGCTTATATCCGCACCTGGACCTATGTGGCGCAACGAACCGGTTGGGTTGAAGATGAAAGCCATTGGCGCGACGAGACGCGCGCTGTAGAAGACCGGCTGTCGGATGCGCTGCACGCGCGGCTGACGCAACGATTTGTTGACCGGCGGACCAGTGTCCTGCTTCGCCGGTTGAAGCAGAAGGAGACCCTCGTGGCCGAGGTGAATGACAAGGGCGAAGTGATGGTCGAAGGCGAATTCGTCGGCAAGCTGGAGGGGTTCCGGTTCCGGCAAGACGCCTCTGCCACGCCCGATGAGGCGCGCACGCTGCGGCAGGCGGCGGTGCAGGCGCTGCGGCCTGAATTCCATCTGCGGGCAGACCGGTTCTATAACGCACCGGACACCGAACTGGATTTTACCGAACAGGGGGGCCTGATGTGGGGCACCACCGCCGTCGGTAAGCTGGTCAAGGGGGCCGAGGCGCTGCGCCCGTCGGTCGAAGGCTTTGTGGATGATGAAGCCGGGCCGGATGTCGCCGAAAAGGTGAAACGCCGCCTGCAACATTTCATCGACCGCAAGGTCGCCGCCCTGTTTGAACCGCTGGCCGCCATGAGCCGGGACGAAGCGTTGACAGGCCTTGCGCGCGGCTTTGCTTTCCGTCTGGTCGAAGGGTTGGGCGTTCTGCCGCGCGACGTGGTGGCGGAAGAGGTCAAGCAACTTGACCAAGAGGCGCGCGGCGCGTTGCGCAAGCATGGCGTTCGCTTTGGCCAGTTCACGGTGTTCCTGCCCGCACTGCTGAAACCCGCGCCGACGCGGTTGCGGCTGGTGTTGTGGTCGCTGGCCAACGGGTTGGACGAATTCCCCGAAAGCCCGCCGCCGGGTCTGGTGACGATCCCGAATATCGCCGAGGTGCCGAAACAGCATTACACCTTGTCAGGCTACCATCCGGCAGGCACGCGGGCCATTCGCATTGATATGCTGGAACGGCTTGCCGATCTGCTGCGCGCCAAGGACAGCCGCGCAGGGTTCGAGGCCAGCCCCGATATGCTGTCCATCACCGGTATGACGCTGGAACAGTTCGCCGATCTGATGACCGGGCTGGGGTACAAGGGCGAAAAGGGCGAACGGGTAAAGGTCAAGGCAGCCGAGCCTGTCGCCGCGCAGGACGTGCCGCTGTCCACCGCGCCGATTCCCGAAGGCGAATCGGTGCTGGCACCCAAGCCGGAACCGGAACCCGTTGTGGAAAGCGAAGCCGAGGCTGCGCCGGTTGAATTGGAAACCTTCTACACCTTCAGCTGGGCACCCAAGCCTCGCTTCCAACGTCCCGAACGCAACGCTGACCGCCCCAACCGGGCAGACCGTCCGCAAGGCGAACGCCCGGCAGGGGATCGCCCCCAAGGGGACCGGCCGAAGCGCGCCGAAGGCGGTGACCGCCCGCGCGGTGACCGCCCGCGCGGTGACCGTCCGCAAGGCGAGCGCCGCGAAGGTGGCTATAAGGGCGGCAACAAGGGCAAGGACGGCAAGCCAGAGCGCCGCGATGGTGGCAAGTCATCGGGTGGCAAGGCCTTTGAGGCGCGCCCACCGCGGGCAGAAAAGCCGATAGACCCGGACAACCCCTTTGCCGTGTTGGCCGCATTGAAGACCAAGTCCTGATTTGTCCGGCCCCGGTGCGCAAAAGATCGGGGCACGCGGCGGGCCGGAGCGGGCAACGCTGCGGCTGGACAAATGGCTGTGGCAGGCGCGGTTCTTCAAGACCCGCGCCCTTGCCGCCGATCTGGCGGAAAGCGGGCATCTGCGGATAAATGGCCAGCCTACGCGCAAACCGGGGGCAGGTGTTGGGGTTGGTGATGTGCTGACCTTTCCGCAAGGTGCGCGCATTCGTCTGGTCAAAATTCTGGCGCTGGGCCTGCGCCGGGGGCCTGCCCCTGAGGCGCAGATGCTCTATCTCAACCTTGATGGGTCTGGGGATGAACCAGAGCCGCTTGAATGATCCGGAAAAGCCCACTAGTCAGGCTGCCGAGATTTTAGGAGACCGCCGTGACCTATGTGGTGATCGACAACTGCATCGCCTGCAAATACACCGACTGCGTCGAAGTATGCCCGGTGGATTGCTTCTACGAAGGCGAAAACATGCTGGTCATCCATCCGGATGAATGCATCGACTGTGGCGTTTGTGAACCGGAATGCCCCGCAGATGCCATCCGCCCGGATACCGAACCGGACATGGACGCCTGGGTGACATTCAACCGCAAGTATTCCGAAATGTGGCCGGTCATCACCGTCAAGAAAGACCCGCTGCCCGAAGCCGAAGCGCGGGATGGTGAGACTGGCAAACTGGAGAAGTACTTCTCGGAAGCGGCGGGCGAGGGGAACTGATCCCTGACCGGGCCGCACAGACCATGCCGATTCGGCAAGCCAGCCTTGCCCAGCAGGAATACCGCGGGGTTTTGGCCCAAATTGTGGGCGTTTGCGACCCGAGCTCTGGTTCCCGTAGTTGGAATCAGGGTGATTCTATGGTATAGAATTCGTTACAAACCACACGGAAGCCTGTTGCCTGGCTCAGAGCTGCTCGCCTGAGCGGGGTCTTTATGTGACAAAACGGTCGTGTTGCAGGGGATTTCGGTTCCCGTAGGACCGATAGTCACCTGAGGCAGGCAGTCCCATCGAGGATGCGACTGAATGACCAAGACCAAGAAGCCCGAATTCCGCCCTGACGAATTCGTTGTTTACCCCGCGCATGGCGTGGGTCGGATCATTTCCATCGAAGAGCAGGAAATCGCGGGGCTCCGGCTGGAGCTGTTCGTGATCTCGTTCGAGAAGGACAAGATGACCCTGCGCGTGCCAACGCACAAGGCAACCGAAATCGGGATGCGCCAGCTGTCATCGCCGGACATCGTGACCAAGGCGTTGGATACGCTGAAGGGCAAGGCCCGCGTTAAGCGGGCCATGTGGTCGCGCCGTGCGCAGGAATATGAACAGAAGATCAATTCGGGCGACCTGTTGTCGATCGCCGAAGTTGTGCGGGATCTCTACCGCACGGATGATCAGCGTGAGCAAAGCTATTCCGAACGTCAGCTTTATGAAGCCGCGTTGGAACGGTTGACCCGCGAAGTGGCCGCGGTGTCGGGCGTCGATGAGGCTGGCGCGCAGAAAAAGGTGGATGACGTGCTTTTGAGCCGTGCCGCCTGATACGCCTTTGGATTTATGAATTGGCCCCGGTGGAAACGCCGGGGCTTTTTCCTTTTGTGCGGGTGGACATCCGGCCACCCTTTGCGCAGAATTTGCCGAAGTGAGTGATGCTGACGCCGTTCATGCGTGTGGAAACCCAGGAAAAACGGCAGGATCACGCAAGATAGGCGGCGGCCAAGGCAAGCGCAGCGGTTTCGGCCAATTGCTGTGACGCGCCGAGGATGTCGCCGGTTTGCCCACCGATTCGCGCGCGGGAGAGCCGGGCCAATGCCCAGGTGGCTATGGCGGCAAGGGTGGCCATGCCGATGATGGCCATACCCGTGCAGAGGATGCCAAAGGCGGCTGCGATCACCAAAGCGGCGGCAACCGCGCCTTGCGGGGGGCTGCCTGTCATGTGTGAAAGCCCGGTGCCGCGCGCATTGGGCAGGGTGGCGATCAGCACGGCCATCGGGGCGCGGGACAATGCCCCCGCGGCGATCAGACCTGCCCAGTGCTGGTCTGCCGCGATCAGGGCGGTCAGTGCAGACCAGCGCATCAGCGTGATCAAGACAAGGGCAACCGTCCCGTAACTGCCGATCCGGCTGTCCTTCATGATGGCTAGTCGCTTGTCGCGGGTGGCACCGCCAAAGAGGCCATCAAAGGTATCGGCAAGGCCGTCTTCGTGCAGCCCTCCGGTCAACATCGCCGCCATGCCCAGCGCGATGGCCGCCGCCACCCCGGCAGGAATGGAGAGTGTGAGCGCGGCACTTGCGGCGGCAGCGGCCAGCGCGCCGATGGTGGCGCCCACCACTGGCCAGGCCCAGGCGGCGCGAGGCGACGGGGTGATCTGGATCTGCGGCAGGGGCAGACGGGTCAGCAACCCAAAGGCAGCAATCAGATCATCGCGGATCAGGGGCGCATTGTCGCGGTTGGTCATGTCAATGGTCTTTCCCGGCTGGCCTTTGGCTGCGCTCTTGGGTAGCCAGTTGCCAAGCGCCCTGCAATGAAAGAGCTGTTTTGATGACCGTTCCCTTTTCTTCGTTGACCGAGTTTCGTGCCATTCTGGCGGATCTGCCAAGCCCTGATGGGGATGCGCGCGCGGCGGCGCTGGCACGGCAGGGGCAGTTGACAAAGCCCCCCGGATCGTTGGGGCGGCTGGAAGAATTGGCGGTTTGGTTTGCCGGGTGGCAGGGCCGCGAAAAGCCTTGTTTTGAACGACCACAAGTCTTGGTCTTTGCGGGAAATCACGGTGTTGTCGCGCAAGGCGTGTCGGCCTTTCCTGCCGAAGTCACGGTGCAGATGGTGGCCAATTTTCGTGCGGGTGGGGCAGCGATCAACCAGTTAAGCCGTGCCTTCGGGGCCGAGATGGCGGTTCATGCGCTGGACCTTGAAAATCCGACGGTGGATTTCACCACCGGGCCTGCAATGACCGAGGCAGAGGTTGTGGCAGCCATCGCCTGTGGTTGGGACGCGGTAGACCCAAAGGCGGATGTTCTGGTGACAGGCGAGATGGGGATCGGCAACACCACCCCTGCGGCGGCACTGGCGGCGGCGTTGTTCGGGGGGGAACCGGCAGGCTGGGTGGGCCGCGGCACGGGCGTCGATGATGCCGGATTGGTGCGCAAGGCGGATGTAGTGGCGCGGGGGCTTGCACGCCACCAGTCGGCGCTGAGTGACCCGCTGGAGGTTCTGCGCTGTCTGGGTGGCCGCGAGCTGGCGGCTATGGCGGGGGCCATTGCCCGTGCGCGGGTAGAACGGGTGCCTGTGGTTCTGGACGGGTTCATCTGCACCGCTTCGGCAGCCGTGTTGGAATGTGCCGTTCCGGGCGCGCTGGATCATTGCCTGGCTGGGCATGTCAGCGCAGAGGGTGGGCATCGGCGGCTATTGGCGGCGCTGGGCAAGGAGCCGCTTCTGGATCTGGGCTTGCGGCTGGGCGAAGGATCGGGGGCTGCGCTGGCCTTGGGTGTGGTCAAGGGCGCGCTGGCCTGTCATTCGGGCATGGCGACCTTTGCCGAGGCGGGCGTGTCCGGCGCCTGAGGCGCGGTTCAGGCAGATTCGGCCCGCGGGATTGGGTCGGCGAGCGCGTCTTCTTCTGCGACATCGGCGAAAGGGGCGGGGACATCCTCGCCCTGCATGGGGCGGGTTTCATAGAGTTCGTCGATCAGCGCGGTTTCCAGATCACGGTCCAGTTGTTTCGCCCGCTCAATATAAGCGTCATTCAGATGGATGGGTTGGCCGGGCACCCAAAGGCTGGCCAGATCCCGCATGGCGGCGCGGTCGACCTTGAAATAAGTCTGCGACAGCTTTGCCGCCTCGTATTCCGAAAACCCCATGTTTTCAAGTGCATAGCGCCCGGCACGGATAGAGGAGTCAAAGGTTTCGCGGACGATGTCATCGGCTCCGGCCTGATAGAGTTCATAGACATGCACGCGGTCACGGGCGCGGGCGACGATGTGGATGTCGGGGCGTTGGCTGCGGGCATAGCGGACGATGCGATTGGTGTTTTCGCGGTCATCCACCGCCACGACAAGGATGGACGCATCAGCAAGACCTGCGCTGTCCAGAAGGGCAGGATTGGACGGGTCGCCAAAGAACCCTTTCACCCCAAAACGGCGCATCGTTTCGATCGTTCCCATGTCAGAGTCCAGCACCACGGTTGACAGCCCCGACATGCGGACAAGGCGGTTCACCACCTGTCCGAAGCGGCCGATCCCTGCGATGATCACACGGCCCTTTTCATCAATCACATCCGGGGCGCGGTCTGGCGTGCGGTTGCGCATCCGGCGGGCCAGTCGTTCATAGGTGATGAAAAGCACAGGGGTCAGCAACATCGACAGGCTGACCACCAAAAGCGCGATCTGCCCTTGGTTCAGTGACAAAATCCCTTGTTGGCGGGCAAAACTGATCAGGACAAAGCCGAATTCTCCGGCCTGTGCCAGACCAAGGGTGAAAAGCCATCTGTCATGGCCGCGCAGTTTGAACAGCAGGGCGAGAAGATAAAGAATGGCGGCCTTGACCGCGATAAGTGCCAGCGTCAGCGACAGGATGGTGATGGGCTGGCCGAACAACTGCCGTGTGTCGATGCCAATACCGACGGTCATGAAAAACAGACCCAGAAGCAGCCCCTTGAAAGGTTTTATGTCTGCCTCGATCTGATGCCGGAATTCAGAGTTGGCCAGCACGACGCCTGCCACGAATGTTCCCAAAGCAGGGGACAGGCCCACCAGCATCATCAAGAAGGCGATTCCGAGGACGATCAACAGAGAGAAGAAGGTCGACATTTCCGGCAACCGCGCCGCATGAACAAAGCGGAAAACTGGGCGCGACAGGTAGTGTCCCGCCAGAACGATGCTGCCGACGATGGCCAAGGTCAAAAGGGTTGTGGCCCAGCCGGGCAGTTGTTCCACCAGCGTCAGAAGTGGTTCAGCGGCGTTCTCTGCGCCATGTGCCAGATCTTCGACGGTGTTGGTGATGCCGAACTGATCGGCTGTCGGACCAAAGATTGCGGGCAGGGCCAGAAGTGGCAGAAAGGCCAGCATCGGGATGACCGCGATATCCTGTGTCAGCAATACAGAAAAGGACGCCCGCCCCCCGGCGGTGCGCATCAGGTTCTTTTCATTCAGGGTTTGCAGGACAATTGCGGTTGAAGACAGCGACAGGATCAGCCCGAATGTCAGAGCCACCTGCCAGACAAAGCCAAGCGCCAGCGCAACCGTAGCGATGGCAACTGTCGTCAAGACGACCTGCGCGCCACCAAGGCCGATCAATCGGTCGCGCATATCCCAAAGCGTTCGGGGTTCCAGTTCCAGGCCGATCAGGAACAGCATCAACACAACGCCGAATTCTGCGAAATGTTGAAGATCGGCGGTTTCAGCCCCGGCAATCCCAAAGACCGGTCCGACCAGGATACCCGCCGCAAGGTAGCCAAGCACCGACCCAAGCCCAAGGCGCATCGCCAGGGGGACGACGAGGATCGCCGCGCCAAGATAGATGCTGGCTTCGAGAAGGAACCCTTCCATCGCACCCCTTGTTCAGCCCGTTCCGGGCGTTGTCCTGTGATGACTTGACCCGATGCCGCGCGGCTTCGCAACCGGCTTTGGCGTTCGGGTGGTGTCAGCTGTTGGGGAGCGCCAGAACAACCATGCGGCCGCGCTTTTCGTAGCGCAGTTCCGAAGCGGTGATCGCGGCGACGCGGCCACCGTCCAGCCGATCACCGACGCCCACCTTGATGTAGCGGCCATTGGGATTGCGGACCAGTGCATAGCGTTCTGCCGAGGTGCCGTAGACGCCGATCAGGTTCATGTCGCGCAGGTTGATCGCATTCCTGATGGTGGCCTGTTTGGCAACATTCGCAGTAGACGGGATGCGTGGGGCGGCGGCTGCGGCAAGCTCTGGCTCTTCTTCCGTTTCCGGCGTCACCTCGGCGGTGGGCGGTTCGGGATCGGGCAGGCGGATCGCGGCGGCGACGGCGGCCTCAACCGCGCGGTTCATGTCCTGCGGGCGTGCCGCCGGGCGGCGCGAGATCGTCAGGCCAATGGGTGTGACCGTGCCTTCGGGTGCGACAAGCGCGAGGCTGCCATTTGCGCTGGCGGTGGTGGGGGCAATTGCGCCCGCGGCGACGGCGGCGGCAAGGATGGATTCAGGGCGGGCCGATGGGCGTAGGGATGCGATGCGCGACCCGGCTTCGGGGGCGAGGGATGCGCCGTCATCGACGGCGGTTTCGGCCGGAGCGGGGGGGGCCAATCCTGCGGGGCGCGGCACTGGGCGCGCATCGGCAAGGGCGGGGTCGGACGGCACAATAACGGCAGGTTCCGGTGCTGCTGCTGCTGCGTCGGGTGCCGGAGCGCCTTGTTCGGCGGAAGGGGCGGCAGCGGTCTGGGCGGCAGCCACGCCTGCGGCTGTGACCGAGTCCGGGCGGCTGGGGGGCAGGAGGGGCGGGCTGCCTGCGAAAAGCAAAACACCCTCGGGGGTGGCGATCCCTTCGGGTGTGGGCCGGATCAGGCCGTTTTCATCGAATTGATAGACCGTTCCAAAGGGCGGTGGTGGTTGCTGGGGCTGCGGTGGCAGGTCCGCACGCACCGTGGGTGCCGGCAAGGCCACCGGATCAACCGGTGCGGGGGGGGTGTCCGACCCGGACAGGAAGATTTCGTCCTGTGCTTCGTTTGCCGGGGCATTGGCCGGGGCGGGATCGCCGGCGATGACAGTGGCGGGGGCAGGTTCGGGGGTGAGTTCGGGGGTGCCTTGCGCGGGGGCGGCATTCGGGTCTTCTGCCGTCATCACAACGCCATCGGCGGGTGTTTCTTCCGTCAGCGGATCGGGCGATGCTGTGGCAGGTTCTTCGGTGGCCGTATCGGCGGGGTCTTGCAGATCGGCCAGCATTTCATCTTCTGGCGCGGGGATGTCTGCGGTTCCTGCTTCACCGGATTGGGTGGCGGACGCCGTTTCGATTGCGGCGGCATCCTCACCGCCCGACCAGCTTACATAAAAGGACGACAGGCCCGCTGCGAGCGCAAGCATGATCAGAAGAATGCCGGTCAGGATCAGCCCCAGATGCCGGGGCTTGCCGCGCACAGGCATCGGGCGGCTGCCAAGTCCGGCGGGGCGGCGGGCGGATTGCCCATCTTTTGCGGTGGTCCCGGCTGCCATTGCCGCGGCGCTGGCGGCTGCATTGCTGGCGGCAGTTGCGGGGGGCGAAACCTTGGCCTTGCGGCCGCCCGGAATGGACGGGGCTGTCACCAGCGCGCTGACGCCGCGTATCGCCTTGGATGCCGGGGTGGGTTTTGCGACCGGGGTGGTGGGTTTTTCGCCCGGTGTTTCATAGCTGAATTTTGGCGGCGGGCGTATCCCGGCGGGGCGATCCGTTGTCGGGCGATCCGCTGTTGGCCGGTCAGCGGCGGGCTTTGCCGAACCGCGCGCGGGGGATCGGTCTGCTTCGGTTGCCGTGGGGGTGGGGCGGGACACATCGCCACCCAAAGGGCGCGCGCTGTAGGCGGACAGGGCGGCGGCTGGGGGCATCGGGGGAAGATCATCATCGACAGATGGGTCGATGATGACCCGGCGCGCGTCGCTTGGTGTGTCGGCTGTATCTTCGCCGACATCTATCGCCATCGGCGCTTCTTCGATGTCGGGGATCATGCTGTCAAGCACAGAGGGCGTGCTGGGCGGGTCGCCCGCGCTGAGTGTGGCGGCGATTGCGGCCGGATCTATGGGCCGGTCGGTGTTGATGCGGTCGGTATCGGAAGCGGTCGTTTGTGCCGTCGCTGCGGATGGTGCCGGGGCGTCGGAAAACAGCGATTGCTGTTCCATCGCCGCTGCGGGGTTCGCCTTTGCGATGCTTTGGTCAAAGCCGGCATTACCCGCCGTCATTTCCGGCGGTGGCGGCGGCGTAGTTTCATCCAGCCCGCCGGGAATTTCCGTGGGTTGGGTATCAGGGAGGGGTTCCGTGTCCGGCCGCGGATCAGACAGCGGCGGTTCCTCTGGCATTGGCAGAGGCGGTGGTGTGATGTCCGGCCTTGGTTCTGGCCTTGGCTCTGGTTCTGGTTCCGGGGTGGGAAGCGGCTCCGGTGCGGGTTCAGTTGTTGTTGGCGCTGCTGTTGCGGGGGGCGGGAGGATCGGATCACTATCACGATCGACCTTCTGGCCTTCTTTCAGAACGGTCGCGGCAAAGGAACTGGTGCCGAAGAACGGTTCTGTGCCGAAACCGGCATCCAGCGGGATGGCGACAAAGGAGACCGGGTTGAAGCCGTGTTCGGCGGCGAAGCCTTCGGCCTCGTCCAGCGTTTCACGGGCGAGGACGGCAACCTGGACCGTGTCGCCGCTGCCGACGTGATCCCAGACCAAATCGGCCACGTCATAGGGGGTTTGCCCTTCAAGCCCGGCAACGATCTGCGCCTTGCGGCTGTCTGCGTCCGGGCCGGGGGCGGCGATGGTCAGATATTTGATCTGCGAATTGGGGATGACCAGTTTTGTCGTGATCCCGCCAGGTGCAATGGCATCGGCCTTGGCCTTCAGGTCCGCAAGCGCAGTGGGCAGGTCATCGACATCAAAGGCAGTGCTGCCAACCTCTGTCCAGCCACGCTTGGTGCGGTGCAGCAGCGTGATGCTGTCATCGGTGAAGTTCAGGGCGAAATTCGGCTTCATGGGGCGGGTCTAGCACAGCTTCCGGGACAGCGGGAACGCAAGGCGGGAGTGCGATATGTCCTACAGCAGGTTTTTGCCGAAGGGAAGGAGACTGCACATTTATCTGACTTGCCGTCAGGGGGCGCGCGGGTGGATGAAGGGGGCACGCAGAACAGGAGTTTACCCCATGCGCGTTCTTTCAGTTCTTTATCTATCAGGTGCCTTGTTGGTGCCTGTTCTGGCCCCGACCCTGGCTTTGGCTGACCAGCACCCTGCGCCTGCCACGATTACGGTGACGGGTGAGGGTGTGGTGACATCTGCACCCGATCTGGCCACTGTCAGCCTGGGCGTGACGACGCAGGGTGATACGGCGGCGGCGGCGATGGCGGCCAATACTGACGCGCTGACCGCGGTGCTGGAACGGGTCAAGGCGGCGGGGGTCGAGGATCGGGACATCCAGACATCCACCCTTAACCTGAACCCCAACTGGTCGAACAGCGATGGCAGTTCGATGCCGGTCATTCAGGGCTATGTGGCGACGAACCTTTTGTCGATCCGGGTGCGCGACATGGCCAAACTGGGCGGCGTGCTGGATGCGGCAATCACCGATGGGGCAAACACGCTGAACGGGATCAGCTTTGGGTTGGCCGAGCCTGACCCGGCGATGGACGAGGCGCGCAAGGCAGCGGTGGCCAAGGCGCGGGCGCGGGCCGAGTTGCTGGTGACGGCGGCGGGGGCGAGCCTGGGGCGGATCGTTTCCATCAGCGAGGCGGGCTTTGCGCCGCCGATGCCGATGTACCGGATGGAGGCCGCGATGGCGGATGCCGCCGTGCCGGTGGAAGGTGGCGAGGTTGGGGTGACGGCGAATGTCACCATCACCTGGGAAATCACGCAGCCCTGATATGCGGGCCGGATTGGAAAGGGGCGCCCTGCGGCGCCCCTTTTGCGTTCTGGATCAGGCTGTTGCCTTGGCGAGTGCCTGATCGAGATCGGCGATGATGTCATCGGCATGTTCGATCCCGATCGACACGCGCACCACGTTTGGCGCGGCCCCGGATTTGATCTGCTGATCTTCGGTCAGTTGGCGGTGGGTCGTGCTGGCCGAATGGATGATCAGCGAGCGGGTATCGCCAAGGTTGGCGACGTGGGAGAACAGTTTCACACTATCGATCAGCTTGACGCAGGCGTCATAACCGCCTTTCACCGCGAAGGTGAACAATGCCCCGGCCCCTTTGGGGCAGATCCGCGCCACGCGATGATTGTAAGGCGAGGAGGGCAGGCCCGCGTAAGTGACATAGTCGATGCGGGGGTCTTTTTCCAACCATTCCGCGACCTTGCGGGCGTTTTCCACGTGCCGGTCCATCCGCAGGGACAGGGTTTCGATGCCCATCAGCGTGTAATGCGCGCCTTGCGGGTTCATCGTCATGCCCAGATCACGCAGGCCCACCGCGATGGAGTGGAAGGTGAAGGCCATCGCGCCCAAGGCGGGGTGGAAGGCCAGGCCATGATAGGCGGGTTCGGGTTCCGAGAGCGAAGGGAACTTGCCGGATTTCGACCAGTCGAACTTGCCCGAATCTACCACCACGCCGCCCGTCACCGTGCCATTGCCGGTAAGGTATTTGGTGGCGGAATGCACCACCAGCGTGGCGCCATGTTCGATGGGGCGGCACAGATAGGGGGTGGCAGAGGTATTGTCGACGATCAGGGGCAGACCGACCTTGTCCGCCACTTTGGCCACGGCATCCAGATCGGTGATATAGCCGCCAGGGTTGGCGATGGATTCGCAGAAGATGGCGCGGGTATCATCGTCCACCGCGGCCTCTAACGCGGCGAGGTCGTCGAAATCGACGAATTTGGCCGACCAGCCAAAGCGTTTGATGGTCTGGCTGAACTGGGTCATCGTGCCGCCGTAAAGGCGGGTGGAGGCGATGATGTTGCGCCCCGGCCCCATCAGCGGGAACAGCGCCATGATCTGGGCCGCGTGACCGGACGAGCAGCAGATTGCCCCGGCCCCGCCTTCCAGCGCGCAGACGCGGTTGGCCAGCGCCGAGACGGTGGGGTTGGTCAGGCGGGAATAGATATAGCCCACCTCTTGCAGGTTGAAGAGTTTCGCCGCGTGATCGGCATCGCGGAAAACATAGGCCGTGGTCTGGTAGATCGGCACCTGCCGGGCACCGGTGGCGGGATCGGGTTCGGCACCGGCGTGAATCTGGAGCGTTTCAAAGGCGAGCTTGCGGTCTTCGGACATGGCTATCCCCTCCCTAGGAATATGATGGGCGGAGGTTAGGGGAAGGGGGGCGGGCTGTGAAGGGGGCGGCAGAAGAAGGAAGGATTGGCCCGCATTTCCAAAGGTTTGGGGGACGGGATTTTGCGCCTTGCCGGGGGCGGGGGGAAAGATAATCTTCTGCGTCGGGGAATTACGGGAGGAACGACCATGCTGACACCCTTTCATCTGGCGATCCATGTGCAGGATCTGGAGGCGGCGCGGGGATTTTATGGCGGCGTCTTGGGCTGTGCCGAGGGGCGGTCGGCCCCGACCTGGGTGGATTTTGATTTCTTTGGCCATCAGTTGAGCCTGCATCTGGGCGCGCCGTTCCCGAATGCCGCGACCGGGCGGGTGGGCGAGAAGATGGTGCCGATGCCGCATTTTGGTTTGGTGCTGCATCTGCCGGATTGGCAGGCGTTGGCCGCGCGGCTGCGGGCGGCGGGGGTGGAATTTGTGCTGGAGCCGCAGGTGCGGTTTGAAGGGGAGCCGGGGGAACAGTGGACGATGTTCTTTCGTGACCCGTCAGGAAACCCGATTGAGGTGAAGGGGTTTCCGACGATGGAAGGCGTATTCGCCCATTGATTTCAGAGGGTTGGCGGTGTTCAGCCGGTGCTGACACGGGTGCAGACGGCTGTGCAGCACAGTGTGCATACAAATTCCGGCAGGGTGGGCGGCCTGATCGTGGTTAACGGTGCGGAGATGCGCAGAGGGGCGGTTACGCCTATTGGTATGATGGGTGTCGGCGGGGTGGTGCAGCCCCGAAGATGATTTACGTAAATTACGTAATTACTAAGATCAGGCGCGGTCGTCCTTTGGGCTGCCCATCACGACAAAGGTGGTGATGGATTGCACCTGTGGCAGGGTGCCCAGAACATCGGTGTGCCAGTGTTTGTAGGCCGCCAGATCGGCGCATTCGACGCGCAGCAGATATTCGACCGTTCCCGTGATGTTGTGGCATTCGGTAACTTGCGGGGCGCGGGCGACGGCGCGTTCAAACGCCTCTTGCGCGGCTTTGGTATGGGTGTTCAGGCCGACGGTGACATAGGCGATGAAGCCGATGCCAAGTTGAACCGGGTCAAGCACGGCACGGTAGCCTTTGATGAGGCCGGACCTTTCCATTTCTTGCACGCGGCGCAGGCAGGCCGAGGGCGAGAGGCCGATACGTTCGGCAAGGATCAGGTTGCTGATCCGGCCATCGCGGCGAAGCTCGCGCAATATCCGCGTGTTGATTGGGTCAATATTCGCCATTTGTTGCAAAGATTGCGCCTATGGCGCGCGATTTGCAATCTGAATGCGTGCGCGATGTGGCAAAGATTGCGCCATGACATATGAATTGTTCCTTGCCCTGCTGGGCTTTGCCTTCGTCACCTCGGTCACGCCGGGGCCAAACAACATGATGCTGTTGGCGTCGGGGGTGAATTTCGGGCTGCGGCGGACGGTGCCGCATATGATTGGCATTTCGGTCGGGCATTCGGTGATGGTGTTTCTGGTGGGGCTGGGTGTGGCGGGGGCTTTTGCAGCCTATCCGATTGCCCTGACCGCGCTGAAGGTGGTGGCGGTGGCCTATATGCTGTGGCTGGCGTGGAAGATCGCGCGGGCGAGCGCACCGGGTGAGGGCAAGGCGGGCGGGAGGCCGATGACGTTCTTGCAGGCGGCGGCGTTTCAATGGGTGAACCCCAAGGCCTGGGCGATGGCGCTGGGCGCGGTGGCGGCCTATGTGCCGGAGCCTTCGGTCGGATCTTACGCGGCGGTGGCGGGGGTGTTTGCGTTGGTGAACCTGCCATCCGTATCGGTCTGGGCAGCGGCGGGGCAGGGATTGCGGCGCTGGCTGGAGGGACCGGGGCGGCTGCGGGTGTTCAACTGGACGATGGCGGGGTTGTTGGTGCTGTCGTTGTGGCCGGTGGTGACGCTGGAGATGTGAGGGATGAGGCGCTGCGTTTGTCAGCGCGTCCAGAGACCCGCGCGTTTGATGGCGTTGCGGATGGCCTGTTCCTTGCGCGGCAGATCGGCGCGATCGAACAGGGCGCGGACCTGTTGGCCTTCGCCACGGTAGAGCATCTTTTTGAACGGGGCGTAGTGGCGCAGGATGCGTTCGACGCGCGGATCGGCGGCGACCTGTTCCATTACCGCGACGGCGTGATCGCTTTCACGGGCGAAGAACAGCGGCAGGATGCGCCAGTGACAGGTGAGGGCGCCATCAAGGCCCGCAAGATCCGGGCCGGGGCGGCCACCGCCCAAGACATGGATCACAAGGGGCAGGGCCACCTGATCCAGCCAGGGGTTGAGCGGTTGGCAGGCCAAGGCGGGGCCGGGATCGGCGGCGATGTCGGTGGCGTATTTCAGGAACAATTCGCCAAAACGGCGCGGGCTTTCGTGCAGAAACCAGCCCGCGTTGAAATAGAGATACCGCTGCCAGTATTCATCGGGCTGGGACAGATCAAGGCTGGAGGCGAAATCCAGCCCGAAGCGGGCGTAGAGCGCGGCCCAGATGTCGGTGTAGCCCGGACCGTAGAGGTCGATCTGCGGCCAGGTGCCTTCACGCTTCATGCTGGCGGTGGGCTTGGTGAAGTCGGGGGCAAGGCTGGCGATGTCGCCTGTGATGATGGTGTCGGTGTCGAGAAACAGGAAGGGTTCGTCGGGGATATGCGACAGTGCCTCGATCTTGTTGCCGTGGGGATAGGCGGCGCCAAAGGCGCGGTTGTCGAAGGCGATCACCTCGGCCCCCAGATCGGCCAGCAGGGCGAGGGTGGCAGGATCGGTGAGTTGGGGGTTCTGGCCGGGCCAAAGGGGGCCGGGTCGGGGGGTGGCGATCAGCAGGCGGCCCTTGAAGCCGGGGCTTTGGGCGCGGAGCGAGGCGGCGAGGAGGACGGCCTCATATTGAAGCCGCCCGGATTGGCCGATGCAGAGGATGTTGAACAGGGACACTGGTGACGCCGGAAAAGGTCAGGATGGGGTGAAGCGTAGCGACAGGCAGGACATCCCGCCGTCAAGTTTGGCGCATTCGGAATTGCCGATTTCAACGACGCTGTAGCCTGCGGCTTCGATCCGCGCCTTTGTGCCGGGGAAACCTGCGGGCATCAGCACCACATCATTGAAGCGGATGGTGTTGGCAGCGGCCTCTTCGCCCGGTGCGGTGTGGATCAGGCGGTAGCTGTCAAAACAGCCGGATGCGGACAGGCGTTCGGTCGAGAGGATCGTGTCTTCGTCCAGAAGCGAGCAGTCGGTCTTGAAATGCAGGACACCGGGGGGGGTATGCACTTCGCGCAAGGAATGGCCCCAGACGGTGACGATGGCGCGCAGATCGGCGATTCCTGCGGCATCGGTGCGGGCGGATTGGCCCACAAGGATTTCATGGCCGGTCACGAGGATGTCGCCGCCTTCGATGGTGCCTGGGCCTTCGATCCGGGCAATGGTGGTATAGAGGGCGCGCAGGTGCGGTTCCATCTCTGCCGCTTCGCCCAGACGGGTGGGGGCGCCGGGGCGCATGATGATGGCGCCTTCGGGCAGGCACAGGGCGGTGTCTTCGACAAAGACCGAATCCGGGTAGGCGGGCAGGGCGTCGAGTTCAATGACCGTCGCACCTGTGGCGCGCAGGGTGGCGATATAGGCCGCATGGTGGGCCTGCATCAGGGCAAGATCGGGCGTGCCGGTATCAACGGCGCGCAGGCCATCGATGATCGATGCCGCAGGGCGGCGCGTGATGGCGTGGGTGAAGCGGAAAGAGGCGTCTTTTGTCATGGCACCATCCCTAGCAGAGGAAAGGGTGGTGGGCGACCCTGGAATCGAACCAGGCATGGGTCTCCCCGGCGGAGTTACAGTCCGCTGCCGCACCTTGCAGCACGTCGCCCGACGCGATGCGGGGGATAGCCGAGGGGGTGGTGGGCGTCAAGTTGCAAAAGTAGGGGGCGCAAAGGTGGGGGAAATGAGGCTTGCATCAGGGGGCGATCCGGGGCCAAGGATGGGGAAATGCGAAAGGGATGGCGATGAAGACCGGAGCCAAGAAACCCACATGGGTTATTGACAAGGAGCGCGGCAAGCGGGCCGAGGCGAAAGAGACCATCTGGTTGTTCGGCATCCATGCGGTGCGTGATGCGCTGGTCAACCCAGACCGTGAAAAGCTGCGGCTGGTGGTGACGAAAAACGCCTTTGACCGGCTGGAGGATGCGATTGTGGCCAGCGGGATGGAACCCGAAGTGGTCGACCCGCGCAAGTTTGACGTGCCGATCGACGAGGGGTCGGTGCATCAGGGCGCGGCGCTAGAGGCGCGGCCGCTGAACTGGGGCAAGTTGGCGGATGTGGCCATTTCAGGCCGGGGGGCGCCGCTGGTGGTGCTGCTGGACCGGGTGACGGACCCGCATAACGTGGGGGCGGTGCTGCGGTCGGCCGAGGTTTTTGGCGCACGGGCGGTGATCGCGCCGCGCCACCATTCGGCACCGGAAACGGGCGCATTGGCCAAGACGGCGAGCGGCGCGTTGGAACGCCAGCCCTATCTGCGGGTGACGAACCTGGCCGATGCGATGGTTGAACTGAAGGCGATGGGCTATGTGCTGGTGGGCCTTGATGGCGATGGCACCGTGACCCTGGCCGAGGCGATGGCGGGGCTGGGCAACCGCCCCGTGGGGTTGGTGCTGGGGGCCGAGGGGCCGGGGCTGCGCGACAAGACGCGCGAGACCTGTGACGTGATCGCGCGGGTGCCTTTTGCCGGGGGGTTCGGGTCACTTAACGTGTCGAACGCTGCTGCGGTGGGGCTGTATGCGGCATCACAACGCTGAACGGGGCAGCGCTGAACGGGGCAGGGTTGAGGGTCTGGTGATCACGTTTGCGGGAAAGGAACTTCAAATGTCGACCGCGGCTTCTATGTCACAATACAGGAAGCGGGGCCGGAACCCCCGCCTCTCATTCACTGTCCCTCGTTCCGCGACTGGCGCCCGGCCGCAGAGGCCCGGGCGCCTTTTTCTTTTAGGGTGATGCATGACCGATGACGACATCCGCCGTGTGTTGACGGAAACCCGCACCATCGCGCTGGTGGGCTGGTCGCCCAAACCGGACCGGCCAAGCCACCGGGTGGCGGCCTTCCTGAAGGCGCGGGGGTATCGGGTGATCCCGGTAAATCCAGGGCAGGCGGGGCAAAGCGCGCTGGGCGAGGTGGTGCGCGCGTCGCTGGCCGAGATCGGGGAGCCGGTGGATATGGTCGATATCTTTCGGCGATCCGAGGAAGCAGGTGGCGTGGTCGATGAGGCGCTGGCGGTGCTGTCGGGGGTCAAGACCATCTGGATGCAACTGGGCGTGCTCGATGAGGCGGCCGCCACGCGGGCGCGGGCGGCGGGTGTGGCCGTGGTGATGGACCGCTGTCCGGCGATAGAGATACCGCGTCTGGGGATGTGAGGGGGCGAAATCTGACGCAGATTTCCCGACAGAAACTGAAGCAGTTTCTGGGGAACACGTCCATTGACGCCTTTTTGTGGCAGGTCGGGGGGCGGAGTTTGTGTCAAACTCCGCGCCGGAATTTGCGTCAAATTCCGGTCACTTGCGCGCGGCCTTTTCATCCAGGCCGGACCGTCCTTCGCGGCGGTCCAGTTCGGCCAGCACGTCATCCAGAGTCACGTCGCGGGCGGCGAGCATGACGAGAAGGTGATAAAGGACATCTGCCGCCTCGGATGTCAGTCTTTCACGATCGCCCTTGACCGCTTCGATGATGGCTTCAATCGCCTCTTCCCCGAATTTTTCGGCGCATTTATCCGGGCCTTTGGAGAGCAGCTTGGCTGTCCATGAGGTTTCTGGATCGGCCCCTTTGCGTGACTGGATCGTCGTGGCGAGGCGGTGAAGTGCGGTCATGTCAGCCTCATCGGGATGCCTGCGGCGGCCATGTGGTCTTTGGCCTGACGGATGGTGAAGTCGCCGAAATGGAAGATCGAGGCGGCCAGCACAGCAGAGGCCCCGCCAATGGTGACGCCTTCGACAAGGTGGTCGAGCGTGCCGACACCGCCGCTGGCGATCACCGGGATGGGGACGGCATCGGCGATGGCGCGGGTCAGGGGGAGGTTGAAGCCAGAACGGGTGCCGTCACGGTCCATGCTGGTGAGAAGGATTTCGCCCGCGCCCTTGGCGGCGACGGTGCGGGCGAATGCGACGGCGTCGATTCCCGTCGGTTTGCGCCCGCCGTGGGTGAAAATCTCCCATTTGCCGGGTGCCACGGTCTTGGCGTCGATTGCCACCACGATGCATTGGCTGCCGAAACGGTCGGCGCTGCGGGCCACGACATCGGGATCGGCCACGGCGGCGGAGTTGAAGCTGACCTTGTCGGCCCCGGCCAGCAGCAGGGCGCGCACATCTTCGGGGCTGCGCACGCCGCCGCCCACGGTAAGCGGCATGAAGCATTGTTCCGCTGTGCGGGTGACCAGATCAAACATCGTGCCGCGGTTTTCATGGGTGGCGTGGATGTCGAGGAAGCACAGTTCGTCCGCGCCGGCAGCGTCATAGGCGCGCGCCGCTTCGACCGGGTCGCCGGCATCGCGGAGGTCAACGAAGTTCACGCCTTTGACCACGCGGCCATCGGCCACGTCGAGGCAGGGGATGATGCGGGTTTTCAGCATGGGGCGGGCCTTTCTTGCCTGTCGGCAATAGCGGATCAGCCGCGCTTGCGCCAGCGTGGGGATGTTCGGCACCGTGTCAGCGTTGCAAGCCGTGTCGGCGTTGTAAGCCGTGTCGGCGGTGCAGGAGGCCAGCCCCCTTGCCGCGCGCCACGGTCTTTGCCCTTGGTGTTTGCGGCCAAGAGGACGGCCGTGTCAGGACTTGAGCGTTTTCAGCGCCACCGCCAGATCAATCGCACCGTCATAGAGCGCACGGCCGGAGATGGCCCCTGCGATGATGCCGGTGTCGCGCAGGGCGATCAGGTCTTGCAGGCTGGAAACGCCGCCAGAGGCGATGACAGGGATGGTGACGGCGCGGGCGAGCGCCTCGGTCGCGTCGATGTTGGGGCCGCCCATCGCGCCGTCGCGGTCGATGTCGGTGTAGATCAGGGCGGCGACGCCTGCGTCTTCAAAGCTGCGGGCCAGGTCGGTGGCCATGACGTCGGTTTCTGTCGCCCAGCCTTTGGTGGCGACGCGGCCCTTGCGTGCGTCGATCCCGACAGCGACCTGACCAGGGAATGCCTTGGCCGCTTCGCGCACGAGGGTGGGGTTTTCCACGGCGACGGTGCCGAGGATCACGCGGGCAAGGCCCTTTTCCAACCACATCGCAATGGTGGCCATGTCGCGGATGCCGCCACCCAGTTGGGCGGGCACGGTGATGCGGGCGAGGATCGCCTCGACCGCCGCGGCGTTGACCGGGGTTCCGGCAAAGGCACCGTTCAGATCGACAAGGTGCAGCCAGTCGCAACCGGCGGCTTCGAACTTGGCCGCCTGGGCGGCGGGGTCGTCACCGAAAACGGTGGCGGCGTCCATTTCGCCGCGCAGGAGGCGGACGCATTGGCCGTCTTTCAGGTCGATGGCGGGGTAGAGGATCATCGCGCGGTCCTTGTGCAGTCCATGTCCTGTCTGGGTCGCGCTTTGGCATGGGGCGGGCGGCAGGACAAGGGGTGGCGGCTGATGGGTGCGACCCAACGTCAGGCTTGCTTGGGGAATGGCGTTGGACAAGATGTCGCAAGGCGGCAATTCAGGGAGGATCGGCGCGATGAAGCGGATGATGATGACGGTGGTGGCCAGCGTGGTCTTTGCGGGGGCGGCCTGGGCGGCGGACCCGGTGGAGGGTGTTTGGCAGACCAAGGCGGATGACAATGGCAATTTCGGCCATGTCGAGGTGAAGCCCTGCGGTCCCGCCTTCTGCGGCACATTGGTGCGGGCCTTTGACGGATCGGGCGCACAGATCGAAAGCCCGAATGTGGGCAAGCAGATCGTCTGGGATATGGTTGCCACGGGTGATGGCAATTACGAGGATGGCAAGGTCTGGTCGCCGGATCGGGACAAGACTTATAATTCCTACATGATCCTGAAGGGCGACGGTCTGAGCGTGAAGGGCTGCGTTCTGGGCATCTGCCGCGATGGTGGAACGTGGCAGCGGGTGAAGTGACGCGCCGCTGTCCATTGTGAATTACCGGACGGGCGCAGGGGGAACCCTGCGCCCGTTGCCCTATCTGGGGTGTTTCAGGGTGGATCGGGCGTCAACACCGGATGCGGCCTTGCCTGACGCCGCTGTCGCCTTGAAAGCTGGTCTCGATCGGGGTGCAGCCGGTGGCCTGTGCCACGGCGCGCAGCATCTGGGCCGGGATGTCGTCGCGCGCGGCGGGACCGGCATAGCCGTGGCGGACCACCTGCACCTGTGTGTCTTTGCGAAAGACGGTGAAGCTGCGGTTTTCGACGGTGATTGCCTGGCCTGAGGCGCCAAAGAACTGCGGTGAGGGGGACGCGCAGCCACAGAGCAGCGCAATTGGGATCAGGAAGCGGGAGAACATCGGGGCACCATTCACACGGGAACTGAATGACGGCAGTCTGTGCTGTGGGTGCGGCGCTGGCAAGGCTGTGGATCAGGGATTCCAGCGCAGGAAGTTTGCGATGATACGCAGGCCCGTGGCCTGTGACTTTTCCGGGTGGAACTGCGTGCCGATGATGGTGTCACGGCCCACGATGGCGGTGACGGGACCGGCGTAATCGACATGCGCCAGAAGATGCGCGGGATCGGCGACGCGGAATTGGTAGCTGTGGACGAAATAGGCGTGGTCGCCGGTTTGGATGCCGTCCAGCACCGGATGGGCTTGGTCGATCACCAGATCGTTCCAGCCCATATGCGGCACCTTCATCGCGGGGTCGGCGGGTGTGATGCGGGCAACCTCGCCCCCGATCCAGTCGAAGCCGGGGGTCGGTTCGTATTCCAGCCCGCGTGTGGCCAGCATCTGCATGCCGACGCAGATGCCGAAGAAGGGTTTGCCCTGCGCCACGCCATCCGAGATCGCCTCGAACAGCCCGCCCATATTGCTAAGCGCGCGACGGCAGGAGGGGAAGGCCCCGTCGCCGGGCAGTACGATCCGGTCGGCGCGGGCGACAAGGTCGGGGTCCGAGGTCACGCGCACTGTGCCGCCGCCCACCTCTTGCGCCATGCGCTGGAATGCCTTTTCGGCGGAGTGAAGATTGCCACTGTCATAGTCGACGAGAACGGTCAGGGGCATGGTCAGACTTTCCTGAGGACGTGCCCAAGAATTTTCTGGAAAATTCCTGGGCTTGTGGGCGATGTCAGAGCGCACCCTTGGTGGATGGAAGCGCATCACCCATACGGGGGTCATGTTCCACCGCCATGCGCAGGGCGCGGGCTATGGATTTGAAGGCGGCTTCCGCGATGTGGTGGCTGTTGATGCCATGCACCAGATCGACATGCAGGGTGATGCCGCCGTGGGTGGCCAGCGCCTGACAGAATTCGCGCACAAGTTCGGTATCGAAGGTGCCGATCTTGGCCGTGGGGAAATTCAGGTTCCAGACCAGAAAAGGCCGTCCCGACAGATCGAGCGCGCAGTTGACCTGCGCATCATCCATGGCCAGTGCGAAATGGCCATAGCGGCGGATGCCGCGCTTGTCGCCCAGCGCCTGCGCCAGGGCCTGGCCCAGCGCGATGCCGCAATCTTCGACGGTGTGGTGATCGTCGATGTGAAGGTCGCCCTTTGCCCTGACTGTCAGGTCGATCAGCGCGTGGCGAGAAAGCTGGTCAAGCATGTGGTCGAAGAAGCCGACGCCGGTCTGGCATTCGTATTGGCCGGTGCCATCAAGGTTGATCGCCACGGAGACGTCCGTCTCGGCGGTTTTGCGGTGGATCTTTGCCTGACGCATCGCGCCCTCCTGTCGGTGTCGCGGCCTTATAGGGGCTGGGGCGCGGTTTGGGAAGCTGTCAGGCGGCGGCGCTGCGCCGATGGCGACGCGGGCCGAAGGTTGCGGCGAGCGCGAGGAACAGGCCCGAAAGCGTGGCGATGCTGCCAGCGGCAGAGACGCTGAACGACACACCAAGGGCAAGTGGCAGATAGCCGGCGGCGATGGTGCCAAGCGCGGCCGCAGCAGCGGCGATCAGCAGGGACAGGGTCATCTGGCGGGGCAGGCTGTCGGTCAGCAACCGGGCCGTGGCGGGGGGGCAGATCAGCATGGCGATGGTGAGGATGGAGCCGACGGCGGAAAAGGCAGCGACGGCGGCAAGGGCGGTCAGGCCCGTCAGTCCGGCGGATAACCACCGCGTGGGGATGCCGCTGGTGGCGGCGAAACCTTCGTCGAAGGTCGCAATGGTCAGTGGGCGCCAGACCAAGGCAAGGGTGACGAGGATCAGGGTGGTGGCAAGCGCGAGGGCGGGAAGTTCGGGGGGCAGGGTTGCCAGGGCCGCCGGATCGGCCAGTGAAGCCCAGCCGGTGGCATCCAGCCAGATCAGCCCTTCGAGATTGCCGTAAAGCGCATGTTCCACATCCAGATGCACCGCCCCGGCGCCCGAAGTTTCCAGCAGCAGCACGCCTGCCGCGAACATGGCGGTAAAGGTGACGCCCATCGCGGCCCCCGGATCGGCATTGGTGGTGCGGCGGATCGCTTCGATCATCAGGGAGGACAGGGTAGCTGCCGCCAGCGCGCCCGCCAGCATGATGGGCTGGGCGGCGGACCCGGTCAGTAGAAAGGCCGCCACGATCCCCGGCAGGACAACATGGGACATGGCATCGCCAAGCATCGATTGCCCGCGCAGCAGCAGGAAATTTCCCGGCGCGGCGCAGCCAAGTGCCGCCAGAACGGCAATGACCATTGGCGGCAACGTCAGGGCCACGAATTCCGCGCCAAAAGTCATGTGCGCACCGATGTGGAAAGGCGGGCGCGGGCAAGCGCGCGGGCGATCAGACCCCGGCCGGGGGCAAAGAGCGCGGAGAGGAGAAAGGCGGCGAAGGTGATCAGCACGATGGCGGGTCCGGTGGGCAGGTCCGGCAGCACAAGCGACAGTGCGGCACCCAGGTGGCCCGCCACCGCCCCGATGGCCCCGGCCATGAGCGCCACCACCCCGACCCGATCCGACCAGAGCCGCGCGGTGAGGGCGGGGGTGATCAGCAACGCGACGATCATGATCAGCCCTACGACGCGCAGGCCCAAGAGCACACAGGCCAGCGTCAGCAGCAAAAGCGCCATGTCGGCGGCCCGCGTATTGACGCCCATCATCCGGGCATGGCTGGGATCGAAGGCCGTCATCGCAAGGGCGCGGCGCAGGATCACGAGCAGGGCAAGGATCACCGCGCCGCCCCCGGCAATCAGCAGGGCGTCGGACATCAGCATCCCGGCGGTGGAGCCAAGAAGGAAGCCTTCCAGTCCGGCGGGGCGTCCGAGCGAGAGGTTCTGGATCACCGTCAGGATCACGATGCCCGCGCCATAAAAGCTGGACAGGATGGCCCCGGTGGCGGCGTCTTCGGTGAGGCGGGTCCGGTCGGTAAGGCGTTGCAGCCAGAACAGGCCAAGTGCGGCCGAGAGGCCCGCCCCGATCAGCAGACCGATGAGATTGCGCCCATCCCCCCCGGCGGCAGCCATAACCAGAAAGGCAAGGCCGATGCCCGGTAGGGTGGCATGGGCCATCGCATCCGAGGTCAGCGCGCGGCGGCGCAGGGTAGTGAAAGCGCCAACCGCCCCCGCCGCCAGCCCCAGCAACGCCGCGCCCAGACTGACGAGGGCGGCATTGTAGCCGCCTTGGAACAGCAGGGCGTGAAGCAGGGCGTCGGTCATGGCGACAGGATGAGGAGGGGCAAGATCAGGCGGGTATCGCGGTCAGCAGGGTGTTGCCATAAGCCTCGGCCACCAAGGTCCGGCGGAAGGTGGATTGGGTGGCGCCTTCGGCGATGACGCGACGGTTCATCAACAGCACCCGGTCGAAATAGGCAGGGACGGTGGACAGGTCATGATGGACGGCGATCACGGTCTTGCCTTCGGATCGCAGGCCGTGAAGCACGCTGATGATCGTGGATTCCGTCGCGGCGTCGACCCCGGCGAAGGGTTCGTCGAGGATCATCAGATCGGCCTCTTGTGCCAAGGCGCGGGCGAGGAACACCCGCTGCTGTTGCCCACCTGACAGGGCGCCGATCTGGCGATCGGCGAAATCCTGCATCCCCAGTCGTGTCAGGCAGGCCATCGCCTGTGCCTTCAGGCCGGGGGTCATACGGCGAAGAAGGCCCGTTTTGCGGTAGAGACCCATCTGCACCACGTCGATCACGCGGGCGGGAAATTCCCAATCCACGGCGGCGCGTTGCGGGACATAGGCGATGCGCGGCATGGCCTTGGCCACAGGTTGGCCAAAGGCGCGCACGTCACCGGTGACGGCGGGGATCAGGCCAAGCGCGGCCTTCAACAGGGTGGATTTGCCTGCCCCGTTGGGGCCGATGACGGCGGTCATCGAGCCTTTGGGAAATCTGGCACTGACCGTGGCGACTACGGGGACTGAACCGTAGGCCACGGTCAGGCCCGTGATGGTGAGTGCCGTTTCCGGCATGGGGATTGGGGTGGGGCTCACCATCATGTGCCTGCGTTGAGTTTGCCGACCATGCCGCGTTCCGGCGCGTCGCCGCCAAGAGCGCGGGCAATGGTCGTGATGTTATGGTCGATCATGCCGACATAGGTGCCTTCATAGGTGCCGTCCGGCCCCATCGCATCGGAATACAACTCGCCTCCGATGGTGATGTAATGGCCTTGCGCCGTCACACCTTCGATCAGGGCGCGGATGGCGCGGTCGGAAACCGAGCTTTCCACAAAGACCGCAGCGACATCGCGTTCGACAAGGAGGGATACCAGATCGGAAATGCGGGCGAGGCCAGCTTCGGAATCGGTCGAGATGCCCTGAATGCCTTCGACCTGCCAGCCATAGGCGCGGCCGAAATAGGCGAAGGCGTCATGCGCTGTGACGAGAAGGCGGGACATTTCCGGCACGGTGCCAAGCACCTGCCGGGCATAAGTATCCAGCGCGGCAATGTCCTTGAGCAATGCATCGGCCGGGGCGGCGGTGTCAAAGCCTGCGGTGGCCAGCACATCGGCGGCGGCGCGGACCAGATCGGACCACAGGCGCGGGTCGAACCAGACATGCGGGTCGGGGCGGTCGGGATAGGCGGGATCGGCCAGCAGATGCGTTTTGGGCAGCGTATCGGCAAGGGCCACGACGGTGCGCTGCCGCGCGAGGTCGGACAGGACATCGGTGAATTGCGCCTCAAGGTGCAGGCCGTGCCAGAGGATGATGTCGGCGCGCGACAGGGTGAGGATGTCGGACCGGGTTGGGCGATAGCTGTGCGGGTCCATCCCGGCGCCCATCAGGGCCGACACCTCGCCCCCGGTCAGACGGCGGGCGATGTCGGCGATCATGCCGGTGGTGGCGGTGATGGTGGGGGTGTCGCTGGCCGCAAGGGCGCGCGTGCCCATCAGCGGCGCGATGGCGAAGGAGGCGAGAAGGGAACGGCGGTCGATCATCCTGTATCGGCCTGTTTCAGTGGGGGTTCCGGTTCTGGTCAGGGTTTTGGTGTTCATGGCACAAGAGATGTGAGAATGACTCGCAAATGTCAATAGGAATGCGAAGCGTTCGCATTCTAATTTCCGTGGGCGGGTGGTTTTGACCGGCTGTTCGCCCTTGGGTTGTGTTTTCGGGGAAAGTTGCACGGAGACCGATGCCGCGCCCTTTAATGGCGCGGCTTCTTGCCGTTGTGGGGATCAGGTCGGCCCCTTTGCCATTCGGGTCATCATCGTAACGGGTCAAGGAGGCCGAATGCGTATTGTTTGTGTGGATGATGACCCGATCTTTCTGGCCATCGTGACGGAATACCTGCGCGCGCTGGATATGGAGGTGGTGGCCACCTTTGGTGACCCGCAGCAGGCGCTGCGCGAGGCCGAAGCAGGGCGGATTGCGACCGATCTGTTCCTGCTTGACCTTGAAATGCCGGGAATGACCGGGGCGCAGCTTTGCGCCGGGCTGCGGGCCACGGCGGACCACAAGGCGACGCCGATCATCATGATTTCGTCGGTGACCGAGCGGGACCGCGTGAAGGCGGCGCTGGAGGCGGGGGCGCATGATTTCCTGCACAAGCCATTGGAAAGCGTGGAGCTGGGCGCGCGGCTGTCGATGGTGGAACGGATACTGGACGAACGGAAACGAACCGCAGCCTTGCAGCATGAAATCGGCAGTTTGCGCGCGCAGCCCGGTTTCGGCTTTGGTTTTGAAGATGCCGTCCTGCCCAATGCCGAAGATGGCGTTGTTGATTACATGGTTTTGGAAAACCACCTTGTGTCTTTGGGGTGGTCGGGGCTGCCGGGGACGGTGGTGATCTGTTTCCGGCTGCGCAATGCCCTGTGGGCCTATGGGCATCTGGAACGGCTGGATTATTACGATTTCCTGTCCGAGGCGGCCGAGCAGATCCTTGAGGCGCTGCCTGCGGCACAATATCGGCTGGCCTTTGCGGGATCGGGGGATTTTGTAGCCGTGCTGGATCGCGGGTCACGCCTTGATCCGGTGGATTTGCAGATGGGTTTGCAGGCGGCCCACGGCCCGATGTGGCAGGCGTATCGTGATCTGGATATTCCTGCCCCCGATATTGCCGTGGGCATGCCTGTGCAGGCACCGATCCTGGGTGCGGTGCCGCTGCGTTTGCTGCGCGCGGCACGTATGCAGGTCGTGGCGGGCGATGGGATCATGCCCGATCGAAGGGGAGAACCGGCGCGGGGCGGCGGGGGGCGGGTTTCGGCCTTTTGGCAATAGGGCGAAGGCAGAGTTTTCTTGGATGATGCCGACTGTTGCAGGGGAGTGGCAACCGCGGCAAGGGATGCGATCCTTGCAGGATCACGACAGACGGGCGTGGTGCCATTGCCTGTCTGAAAACTGGAGCGGGCGATGAGATTCGAACTCACGACCCTAACCTTGGCAAGGTTATGCTCTACCCCTGAGCTACGCCCGCACTCCGTTCGCGGGTGATAATGCGGGGCGGGCAACCGTGCAAGCAGAAAGACACATGTCGGGACGGGTGGGGAGGGGAGGCCGGGTTGCGCATTGGCGGAAATGCAAACGGCCGCCCGAAGGCGGCCGCTTGGCAGGTCCGACTGGAGCGGGCGATGAGATTCGAACTCACGACCCTAACCTTGGCAAGGTTATGCTCTACCCCTGAGCTACGCCCGCGCCGGTTGGACGAGCGGGGATGTATAAACAGCCGCGCGCCGCTGCAAGGGGAAAAACGACCTCGGGCGAAAAATCCCTGATGCCCCGGTCAAAGCGGCAGGACGAGCAGCGCGCCAAGGATCAGCGACAGAAAGGTGAAAACCATGCCACCGGTCCGCAGGGGCATGCTTTTCAGGCCAAAGGTGAAATTCACGCCATGTGCGATGCGGCCGGCCAGCAGGAAAAGCCCTGTCACATGCAGCCAGAGCGGCGCCGTGCCTTGTTGTTCGGCGATCAGCAGCAAGATCAGTCCAAGGGGCACATATTCGGCAAAGTTGCCATGCGCGCGCATGCGGCGCAGCATGTCGGGATTGTCGCCATCGCCCAGATTGATGCGCTGGGCGCGGCGGACGGCGATCACCCGGAAAGACAACAGCAGGTAAAGCGCCGTCAGCGCCGCGGCGTATATCCCGGTGATCGCCAGTGTCATTCGAATTCCACCAGCAGATCCTTGGCGTCGATCTGGCTGCCGGCATGGACATGCAGCGCCTTGACCGTGGCTTCGCGGTCGGCATGCAGGCCGGTTTCCATCTTCATCGCCTCGATCGTCAGGAGCTGGTCACCAGCGCGGACTTTCTGGCCGACGGTCACGGCGACGGATGCTATGGAACCGGGCATCGGCGCGCCGACATGGGCGGGGTTGCCATCCTGTGCCTTGGGCCGGGCGGCGGTTTTCGCCTTGACCGCACGGTTGGCGATGCGGACGACGCGGGGCTGGCCGTTGAGTTCAAAGAACACGCGTGCGTCGCCATCATCGGTGGTTTCGCCCACGGCTTGCAGGCGAATTTCCAGGTTCTTGCCGGGGTCAATTTCGGCCGTGATCTCTTCGCCCGGTTCCATGCCGTAGAAGAAGGTCTTGGTCGGCAGGGTGCGGACCGGGCCGTAAAGGCGGTGGCGGCCCATGTAATCAAGGAAAACCTTGGGATACATGAGATAGCCGTTGATATCCTCATTATCGACTTTGTAGCCTGTCAGTTCCTGTTCGAGATAGGCGCGGGTTGCGTCGAAATCCACCGGCGGCAGGGTTTTGCCGGGGCGTTCGGTCAGCGGCATTTCGCCCTTGAGGACCTTGTTCAGAATGCCTGAGGGCCAGCCGCCGTGGGGTTGGCCAAGATTGCCCTTGAGCATGTCGACCACCGACTCGGGGAAGGCCACGTCGACGGCGGGGTCTTCGACCTGTGCGCGGGTCAGTCCTTGCGCCACCATCATCAGCGCCATGTCGCCCACCACCTTGGACGAGGGCGTGACCTTGACGATGTCGCCGAACATCTGGTTGGCATCGGCATAGGCCTGGGCGATTTCGGGCCAGCGATCCTCCATCCCCAGGCTGCGGGCCTGGGCCTTGAGGTTGGTGAACTGGCCGCCCGGCATTTCGTGCAGATACACTTCGGATGCGGGGGCGGCGATGCCGGATTCGAAGGCGGCGTATTGGGTGCGGACGTGTTCCCAATAGTTGGAAATGTCGCGGATCGCGGCGATATCGAGACCGGTATCGCGTTCGGTATGGCGCAGGGCTTCGACGATGGAACCAAGGCAAGGCTGCGAGGTGCCGCCCGAGAAGGCATCCATCGCGGCATCCACCGCATCGACGCCCGCGTCGCAGGCGGCAAGGATGGTGGCGGCGGCGGCCCCTGACGTATCATGGGTGTGGAAATGGACAGGAAGGCCCACTTCCTGTTTCAGCGCCTTGACAAGGATGCGGGCGGCGGCGGGTTTCAGCAGGCCCGCCATATCCTTGAGACCCAGGACATGGGCCCCCGCGGCCTTCAGTTCCAGCGCGCGGTCGACATAGTATTTCAGGTCATATTTGCTGCGGGCCGGATCAAGCAGGTCGCCGGTATAGCAGATGGTGCCTTCGCAGACCTTGTTCGCCTCGATCACCGCGTCCATTGCGACGCGCATGTTTTCGACCCAGTTGAGGCTGTCAAAGACGCGGAAAACATCAACGCCGGTTTCCGCCGCTTGCAGCACGAAACTGCGCACCACGTTGTCGGGATAGTTGGTATAGCCCACGCCGTTGGAGGCGCGCAGCAACATCTGGGTCATCAGGTTGGGCATGGCGGCGCGCAGGTCGCGCAGGCGTTGCCACGGGCATTCCTGAAGGAAACGGTAGGCCACGTCGAAGGTGGCCCCGCCCCAGCATTCCACAGAAAACAGTTGCGGCAGGTTGGCGGCATAGGCGGGGGCTACGCGGACCATGTCGATGGACCGCATCCGGGTGGCCAGAAGCGACTGGTGCCCGTCACGCATGGTGGTGTCGGTGATCAGCACCTTCTTTTGTGCCTTCATCCAGTCTGCCACCGCTTGCGGACCCTTTTGTTCCAGCAGGTTGCGGGTGCCGGTGGCGGGGGTTTCGGTCAGCAGGCGCGGCGGCTTTGGTGCCTTCGCCTCGGCCGGGGGTTTGGGCCGGCCTGCGGTTTCGGGATGGCCGTTCACGGTGATGTCGGCGATGTAAGTCAGGATCTTGGTCGCCCGGTCGCGGCGTTTGCGGAAGCTGAACAGTTCGGGCGTCGTGTCGATGAATTTCGTGGTGTAGGTGTCGTTCAGGAAGGTGGGGTGTTTCAACAGGTTGATGACAAACTCGATGTTTGTCGCCACCCCCCGGATACGGAATTCGCGCAGGGCACGGTCCATCCGGGCGATGGCCTTTTCCGGCGTCTGGGCATGGGCCGTGACCTTGACCAGCAGCGAATCGTAATAGCGGGTGATCACGCCGCCCGCATAGGCCGTGCCGCCATCCAGCCGGATGCCATTGCCGGTGGCCGAGCGATAGGCGGTCAGGCGCCCGTAATCGGGGATGAAGTTGTTCAGCGGGTCCTCAGTGGTGACCCGGCATTGCAGGGCGTGGCCGTTGAGTTTGACATCGGCCTGAGACGGCAGACCCGTGGCTTCGGCCAGGGATTTGCCTTCCTCGATCAGGATCTGGGCCTGCACGATGTCGATCCCGGTCACCTCTTCGGTGACGGTGTGTTCGACCTGCACGCGGGGGTTCACTTCGATGAAGTAGAACTTGCCGTCATCCATATCCATCAGGAATTCGACGGTGCCTGCGCATTCATATTCCACATGGGCGCAGATCTTGCGCGCCATTTCGCAGACCTCTTCGCGCTGGGCCTGCGTCAGATAGGGGGCTGGGGCGCGTTCGACGACCTTTTGGTTGCGGCGCTGCACGGTGCAATCACGTTCCCACAGGTGCCAGCAGTTGCCCTGCTTGTCGCCCAGGATCTGCACCTCGACGTGGCGGGCGCGTTGGATCATCTTTTCCAGATAACCTTCGCCATTGCCAAAGGCGGCCTCGGCCTCACGTCGCCCTTCGCGGACCTTTGCCTCCAGCTCGTCTTCCGACAGGATCGGGCGCATGCCGCGACCGCCGCCCCCCCAAGACGCCTTGAGCATCAGGGGATAGCCCACCTCGGCCGCCTGTTTCTTGATGAGGTCCATGTCATCGGCCAGCACTTCGGTCGCGGGGATGACGGGGACGCCCGCCTCGATCGCCACGCGGCGGGCAGAGGCCTTGTCGCCCAAGGCGCGCATGGTTTCGGCGCGGGGACCGATGAAGGTGATGCCAGCCTGATCGCAGGCTTCGACAAAATCGGGGTTTTCAGAAAGCAGGCCATAGCCGGGATGGATGGCATCGGCCCCGGCCATTTTCGCCACGCGGATGATTTCCGGGATCGACAGATAGGCACCGACCGGAGAAAGGCCTTCGCCGATGCGATACGCCTCATCCGCCTTGAAGCGGTGCAGCGACAGTTTGTCTTCCTCGGCAAAGACGGCGACGGTTTTCTTGCCCATCTCATTGGCGGCGCGCATGACGCGGATGGCGATCTCGCCGCGGTTGGCAACGAGGATCTTGCGGAATTCTGGCATCGGTCTCTCCGGATGGGTCGGGACAGGCGGGCTTTGCGGGGCAGGCGGCGCTTGCGGCAGATGCAAACAAGAGGCCACTCTATGCCCGCTGCAATGCGGCGCAAGTGCGATAGGCGGCGTCAAATGCAGAATTTGCGAAATATGCTTTCGCCGGTTCGGGGGGAGAGAAGGTTGCGGACGGGGCGGTTAGGGGCGATCGCGGAAAATGCACGCGGAACATTTGAGGAACCTTTTCCTTTGCTGCGGATGGCGCTAGGGTTCGCGGCATGAACGGCTGGGATGAAAATGAAGCCTTTGAGGCGGCGGCTGTGCCGCTTTCGCAGCGTGCGATGGCGGCGGCACGGCCTGCGCGCATGGATTATCTTGCGGACCTGAACCCAAAGCAACGAGAAGCCGTTGAAACGCTTGATGGGCCGGTCCTGATGCTGGCCGGTGCGGGAACGGGCAAGACCAAAGCCTTGATGGCGCGGATTGCCCATCTGATTTCACTGCGCAAAGCGACGCCCAGGGATATTCTTGCGGTAACCTTCACCAATAAAGCCGCGCGAGAGATGAAGAATCGTCTTTCGCACACGCCCTTTGACATTCCCGAACCCCTGCCCTGGATGGGGACGTTCCACAGCCTGTCGGTCAAGATCCTGCGGCGTCATGCGGAACTGGTGGGGTTGAAATCAAACTTTACCATTCTGGACACGGATGATCAGGTCCGGTTGTTGAAGCAGTTGATCGTGGCCGCGAATATCGACGAAAAGCGGTGGCCCGCGCGGATGCTGGCGGGGATGATCGACGGCTGGAAGAACCGCGCGCTGACGCCGGAGCGGGTGCCATCAAGCGAGGCGGGGGGATACAACAACCGCGGGACAGAGTTGTATGCCCAGTATCAGGAGCGGCTGCGCACCCTGAATGCCTGCGATTTCGGCGATCTGCTGCTGCATTGCGTGGTGATCTTTCAGACCCATCCCGACGTGCTGGCACAGTATCAGCGGTGGTTCCGCTATATTCTGGTGGATGAGTATCAGGATACCAACGTCTGCCAGTATCTGTGGCTGCGTCTGTTGGCGCAGGGCCATCGCAACATCTGTTGCGTGGGGGATGATGACCAGTCGATCTATGGCTGGCGCGGGGCCGAGGTTGGCAACATCCTGCGGTTTGAAAAGGATTTTCCCGGCGCGCATGTGGTGCGGCTGGAGCAGAATTACCGGTCCACGCCACATATCCTTGCCGCTGCGTCGGGGGTGATTGCCGGGAATGCCGGGCGGCTGGGCAAGACGCTGTGGACCGAGGTTGAGGACGGCGAGAAGGTGCGCCTGATTGGCCATTGGGATGGCGAGGAAGAAGCGCGCTGGATCGGCGAGGAGATCGAGGCCCTGCAGCGTGGCGGGCGCGGGTTGGACCCTGTGGGGCTGGATGGGCAGGCGATTCTGGTGCGGGCGTCGCATCAGATGCGGGCGTTCGAGGACCGGTTCCTGACCATCGGCTTGCCCTATCGGGTGATCGGGGGGCCAAGGTTTTATGAACGGCAGGAGATCCGGGACGCGATGGCCTATTTCCGGCTTGCGGTATCGCCCGAGGATGATCTGGCGTTCGAGCGGGTGGTGAACCTGCCAAAGCGGGGTTTGGGCGACAAAGCGCAGGCCGATATCCAGCGCACGGCGCGGGGGGCGGGTGTTTCCTTGCATGAGGGCGCGCGGGAGTTGGTGGCGCATGGCGGCATCGGCGGCAAGGGCGCGGGGCAATTGCGGGCTTTTGTCGAGGGGATCGATCGCTGGCACCGGGTGACGCGGGTGGTGGATTACGACCATGTCCGGCTTGCTGAGACCATCCTTGAGGAATCCGGCTATACCGAGATGTGGCGGAACGACAAGACGCCCGAGGCGCCGGGTCGGTTGGAGAACCTGAAGGAACTGGTCAAAGCGTTGGAGCAGTTCGAGAATTTGCAGGGTTTTCTCGAACACGTCGCGCTGATCATGGACAATGAGACGGAAGAGGCGGGCGAGAAGGTTTCGATCATGACGCTGCATGCGGCGAAGGGGTTGGAGTTTCCGATCGTCTTTCTGCCGGGCTGGGAAGATGGGCTGTTCCCCAGCCAGCGGTCTATGGACGAAAGCGGGTTGAAGGGTTTGGAGGAGGAACGGCGGCTGGCCTATGTGGGGATCACGCGGGCGGAAGAGCTGTGCACGATTTCCTTTGCGTCGAACCGCCGTGTTTATGGCCAGTGGCAAAGCCAGTTGCCGAGCCGTTTCATTGACGAATTGCCGTCCGAGCATGTGAATGTCTTGACGCCGCCGGGGCTGTACGGTGGCGGCTTCGGCGCGGCGGCCCCTTATGCGGTGTCATCTGCAATGGATGAGCGGGTGTCGAAGGCGGATGTCTATGCTTCGCCCGGATGGAGGCGGATGCAGGATAGGGTGCAGACGCGGGGTGTTTCCCAACCGCGCGAGGCGCGGGGGATGGTGATTGATGCCACGGTTGTTTCATCGCACAGCGAAGGCGACCGGGTGTTTCACCGCAAGTTTGGCTATGGCATCGTGATCGGGATTGAGGGTGACAAGCTGGAGATTGATTTCTCAAAGGCTGGGATCAAGAAGGTTGTCGCTGGGTTCATCGTCGATGCCGATGATGCCGATGAGGTGCCGTTCTGATCAGCGGCGGGCCAGGCGGTCCAGCGTATAGAAGGCGAGGCCTGCCAGGAGGCCCCAGAAGGCCGCGCCGATGCCAGCGAAGGCCACACCGGCACCGGTGACGGCAAGGGTGATCGTGGCGGCAAAGCGTTGATCCGGTGCGGCGAAGGCCCCGGTCAGCGCCCCCATCAGCGGCGCGAGCAGGGCCAGTGCGACCAAGGCCGTCATAAGTGCAGGCGGCAAGGCATTCAGGATGGCTATGACGACAGGGCCGGTCAGGCCGAGGATGACCCAGACTGCGGCATAGGCGAGGCCGACCTTCCAGCGTTGGCTGCGGTCAGGATGAACATCATCCCCCATGCAGATCGCCGCCGTGATGGCCGCCATGTTCACCGTATGCGCGCCAAACAGGGCGGCGATGGCCGAGATCGTGCCTGTCACCGTCAGCGCGGAGGCGACGGGCGGTTCATAGCCCGCTGCGCGCATTGTGGCGAAGCCTGGCAGGTTCTGTGAGGCCATAGTGACAAGGTAGAGCGGCAGGCCCAGGCCGATCAGGGCGGGCAGGTGCCATTCGGGCCAGATCAGAACCGGTGTTGGGGGCAGGGGCGGCAAGGGCGGCAGGTTTGTCGCGCCGCTGAGGAAGGCTGTGATCAGGCCTGCGGCCAAGGCGGCCAGCACGGCCATCGCCGGGTTCTTGAGACGGACGAGGGCGAAAAGGCCAGCCATCGGGGCGACGAGGAGGGGTGAGGCCTCTAATGCGGCGGCACCTTTCAGGACAAAGGGCAGCAACACACCGGCAAGCATCGCCGCAGCAATGCCGTCGGGGATGCGGGCGACAAGGTTTCCAAGAGGTTTGATCAGGCCTGTGGCCGCAATCAAGAAGCCTGCAAGAATGAAGGCCGCCACGCCCTGGGCCATGCTGTAGCCCGTCGATGCGGCAATCAGCGCGGCACCGGGGGTGGACCAGGCCAGCACAACGGGAACGCGGTGCCAAGTGGACAGAAGGGCCGCACCTGCGGCCTTGGCAAGGCAGATCGCCATCACCCAGCTTGCGGTTTCGGCAGCGGTTGCCCCCAGCGCCTGCGCCGCCGCAAGCACCAGCGCGATGGTGGAGCCGTAACCGACAAGGGCGGCGACAAGGGCGGCGGACAGGAGGGAAGGGCGCATCGGGCCTGCTATCGGGACGGGATGGCGCGGACTATCGGCGTGGCTGTGGCGGGATGCAAGGTGGCAGAAATGAAAACGGCGGCGCCAGAGGGAGGAGGGCGCCGCCGTAAACACGCGACCCGGCCAGGGAGGAGGAGAGGCCGGTCGCACCATCGGCCCGGCCAAGGGAGGAGAAAGGCCAGAGCCGAATTCCGTGCAGAGTTCGGGGTGCGGCGATCCCCGGGAGGAGGTGGGGATCGCCGCTGGTCCGATAGGCCCAGGGAGGAGGAGAGGGCCACTCGTACATCGGTGGGGCGTGTAAGCCCCTGAATTATGTGCAGCGACCCCTGGGAGGAGGAGCGGGGCCGCTGCTGGTCCGATAGGCCCAGGGAGGAGGAGAGGGCCACTCGTACATCGGTGGGGCGCGTAAGCCCCTGAAGTTTTGTGCAGCGACCCCTGGGAGGAGGAGCGGGGCCGCTGCTGGTCCGATAGGCCCAGGGAGGAGGAGAGGGCCACTCGTACATCGGTGGGGCGTGTAAGCCCCTGAATTTTGTGCAGCGACCCCTGGGAGGAGGAGCGGGGCCGCTGCTGGTCCGATAGGCCCAGGGAGGAGGAGAGGGCCACTCGTACATCAGTGGGGCGAGTAAGCCCCTGAATAAGATGCGGCGGTTCCTGGGAGGAGGAGCGGAACCGCCGCTTTTCCGCATGTCCCCAGGGAGGAGGAGGGGGACTTCGAATCTGGTTTGGAAGGTTACGCTTGCGCGCGGCTTCCGGATCAAAGTGCGGCGGCGCCAGGGAGGAGGAGAAGCGCCGCCGCTTTTGCTATGAACCCCGGGAGGAGGTGGGGTCCAGCAAGAAACTTACTTGCCGTATGCGGCCTCATGGGCCACGGCACGGATGTCGACGCGCGACAGGCCGAGATCGGCAAGTTCACGGTCCGACAGCGCGATCAGTTCGCGCACGGTTTGATTGAACACGGCGCGGCGGGCCAGATGCGATTTGGTCGCGGCAACGAATGCCGAGATGCGATCAGCCAGCGAGAAAGACGCGGCGCGGGAAGAATTGATATAAGCCATTTCGATCAGCCTCAGTTTGTTACACCATCGTGTCGGAACAACGTTCTGTTGCGCTGTTACCGGAAACATGGGGCAAATGCTGCACCTGCACAATAGCGTTGGTCTGCAATGCTGCCATGCAGCAACCGCATGGCTGACTGTCACGAAAACGTCATTAATTTCATGGGTTTCGCCGGAAAATTGAGCATTTGGTCAACATGCCCTTGCCCTGTGCTGTAAAGATGAAGAGGTTTGCTGAAGCCTTGAGCAGGAGAAGAACAGATGACTGTGTCACGCGAGTTAATCATGCGGGCTTTGGCCGGGGTCGGACTTCCCGGTGGGGGGGATCTGGTGGGGCGCGATCTGATTCGTGCGCTGACGATTGACGGGGGAACGGTGCGGTTCGTGATCGAGGCCGCGACACCCGAGGAAGCGCGGGCGCTGGGCCCGGTTCAGGCCGCAGCGGAAGCGGCGGTGCGGGCGGTGCCGGGGGTAGAGAGCGTGCAGGTGGTGATGACGGCGCATGGGCCAGCGGCCAAGGCAGCGCCGCCCAGTCTGAAGATTGGCCAGCACCCGACGCCGCAGCAAGGCGGGCCGCAGAAGGTTTCGGGTGTGGACCGGATCATTGCCGTGGCGAGCGGCAAGGGTGGGGTGGGAAAGTCGACGGTGTCTTCGAACCTGGCGGTGGCTTTGGCGCGGCAGGGGCGGCGGGTGGGGTTGCTGGATGCGGATATATACGGTCCCAGCCAGCCCCGGATGATGGGGGTTTCAAAGCGCCCAGCCAGCCCGGATGGCAAGATTATCGAACCTTTGAAGGCACATGGCGTGACCATGATGTCCATCGGCCTGATGCTGAAGGAAGACGAAGCGGTGATCTGGCGGGGGCCGATGATCATGGGCGCGTTGCAGCAATTGTTGACGCAAGTGGCCTGGGGGCGGCTGGATGTGTTGATCATCGACCTGCCGCCGGGGACGGGCGATATACAATTGTCGCTGGCGCAGCGCACGCAGTTGACCGGGGCGCTGGTGGTTTCGACACCGCAGGATGTGGCGCTTTTGGATGCGCGCAAGGCGTTGGACATGTTCGTGAAACTGAAGGTGCCGGTGTTGGGGCTGATCGAGAATATGTCGACCTATATCTGTCCGAATTGCGGGCATGAGGCGCATATCTTCGGGCATGGTGGGGTGGCGGCGGAGGCTGAAAAGCTGGGTCTGCCGTTTTTGGGGGAGTTGCCGCTGAGCCTGGATGTGCGGCTGGCGGGGGATAGCGGCACGCCAATTGCGGCGGGCGAGGGGCCGATTTCCGAGGCATATTCGCGGTTGGCGCATCGGTTGGTGGCGGGTGGGATGGCGTGAGTTTGCCAATTTTTGCAACGGTTTGGCCGGTGGTGGGTGTGCCATGCGTGGTGCAGATGTCGGTGCAGATGGGCGTGCATACAAGTTTCGGCAGACTGGGCCGGGATTTCGGGCGTGACTGTGCATGATGGCACGTGGCCGTGAGGGTGGGGGTTTTCGTAGCCGGTGGGGGCTGCCATAGTCAGTGGGCGGTGCGACCCCGGTTTGCCTGGCGGCTGTAGCGCATGTGTCTGAGCAAAAGGTGAAAGTCATGAGTGTTGACCTGCCCCCGATCCCCGATCTTGCTGCGTTCATCGCGCCGCAGGAGATCGAGAAGAAGAAAAGCCGCAGCGGGCGGACCACGGCCATTGTCATTGGCACGGTGCTGATCCTGTCGGATGGTTCGGAATGCGTGGTCGCGGCCTTTGATGCGCAGGGCAATCCGCTGTGCCACCCGGTGCAGAACTGACGACATAGTCTGATTGCCCGTTTGGGCAGGCTATTGGGACAGACCGGCCTGAGCGCCGGATCATTGCGTTTGGGCGCGGGTCTACCGGTGGCCCCGCCCCGAAAACAGCCTTTGAAATCGACCTCGCATTGGCCCGGAGCGGCGGGCGGGGTTGGCGACTGGCCTTGGGCCGGGGTCGTGTGCGGACGGCCGGATAGCGCCTTTGGGGCGCGAATCACTTTGCTGGGAAATCATGGGCGAGGGTGGGTTGCCGGCCTGAATCGGCACGATTCTGGGCCGCTGGCGGCGCTTTGGCGGGGTGTTGGGGGTTGCCCTGAAGGTAAAGCCGAAAAAAGTTGGGAAATTGTGGGAAACTGCCCCGGTCACAGCCAATCACTACATATTGTGATTGAGTGAGCCGATCCTGCGTATTTGTGGGATTATGGCTGTGGATAACCCCACAAAATGCTGTGTTGGCGAGGTCTGCGTTACAAGATGTGCCCGCAAAATCCCAAAATTTTCCGTTGCATGGGGCAAAATCCCAGCGCATACATTGGTCACGACGATGAGGACGGGCAACGAGAAAGCAGGGGCGGCTTAAGACCCCGAACAGGCGAAAGCAGGCTTCATACAGGCACCCGCCTTCATCGAAATCAGAGATCCGGCGCGCGAGCGAGCAGACATCTCCCCCAGGTGGCGCGCGTAGCTGGACGCCCAGCGATGGGACAGACGGCGGATCGAGCAGTGGCAGCAGCTCGGTCCGCCGTTTCCGTTTTCAGGGCCCGGAACTCCGGGTCTTGGTTTCAGGGTCCGGATACCCGGACAGGGGCCTGACGGAGTGGGACAGAAGCTGCGTTATGGGAGGCCGGAAGGCCCATGTCGGAGGCGTTCAGAGGCGAGTTCACCCAGAAGGTGGACGGTAAGGCGCGGGTATCCATCCCGGCAGCCTTTCGCCGTGTTCTGGAGGCCGGAGACCCGGACAGCACCCGCAAGCGCATCGTGATTGTTTATGGTGATGACCGGCGCAAGTTTGCCGAATGCTATACCATTGCCGGCGCACAGCGGCTTGAGGCGATGATCCGCGAGAAGCCGCTGGGATCGTTGCAGCGCCGTTTGCTGGAGCGCAACATGATCACGCTGTCGGTGACGCTGGACATTGATGACGATGGCCGGATCGTGCTGCCGCAAAAGGTGCGCGAGAAGGCGGGGTTGGCGTCATCCGATGCGGGCGAGGCGGTTTTCGCCGGCGCGCTGGATACGTTCCAGATCTGGAACCCCGAGACCTATCAGGCCGAGATCCTGCGCGCGGCGAGCGAGGATCTGGCTGCGCTGCCTGCGGATATGGACATCCTGTCGCTGCTGGGCGGCGACCTTCAGGGAACCTGAGCCGTGGCCCCCGGCGATCAGGAGATCGGTCGCAAACCCCATGTGCCGGTGCTGTTGCGCCCCTTGCTGGCGGCTGTTGCCCCGGTCGAGGGCGTTTGGCTGGATGGCACCTTTGGCGCGGGCGGCTATGCGCGGGGCTTGCTGGAGGCGGGCGCGGCGATGGTCATTGGCGTGGACCGCGACCCGCTGGCGTTGCAGATGGCGGCGCCCTGGGCGGCAGAGTATGGCGACCGGCTGCGGTTGGTGGCCGGGAATTTTTCGGAACTCGATCTCCATGCAGGTGGGATGCTGGATGGCGTCGTGCTGGATCTGGGCGTGTCCTCCATGCAGTTGGATCGGGCCGAGCGCGGGTTTTCGTTCCAGAAGGATGGGCCTTTGGACATGCGGATGAGCCAGGAGGGCGAGAGCGCCGCCGATCTGGTGAATGGCGCGGATGAGGGCGTGCTGGCGGATATCTTGTATCATTACGGCGAGGAGCGGGCCTCGCGCCGGATTGCGAAGGCCATTGTCGAGGCGCGGGCGGTGGAGCCGATCAGCACGACGCTGCGGCTGGCCGAGATCGTGGCGAAATGCCTGCCGCGTCCGAAGCCGGGGCAGAGCCATCCGGCGACGCGCAGTTTTCAGGCCATCCGCATCGCGGTGAACACGGAATTTGGCGAACTGGCCGCAGGGTTGCAGGCCGCAGAGCGGGCGTTGAAACCCGGTGGGCGGTTGGCGGTGGTGACGTTCCACAGCCTTGAGGACCGGATTGTGAAGCGGTTTTTCCAGATTGCCAGCGGGACCGAGGCCAATGCCAACCGCTATGCGCCTGCGCGGGCCGATACTTCGGCGCGGTTCGAGGTGATGACCCGCAAGGCGGTTGCCCCCGATGAAATGGAGCTGGAGGAAAACCCCCGCGCCCGCAGTGCCAAGCTGCGTGTGGCGCGGCGGACCGATGCCCCGGCGGCCCCTGTTGCGCCAGAGGCGCTGGGTCTGCCTGTTGTTCAACTGAAGAAAGGACGCCGCTGATGCGCCCGGTGTTTTTCGTTCTGTCCTTCCTTGCGGTGATGGGATTGGCCTTTTGGGCCTATCGTGAGAATTACGCCACGCAAAGCGCGCTGCGCGAGATGGCGCGGTTGCAGAACGAGATCGCGTCCTTGCGCGAGGCGCTGGCCTTGCAGCGGGCGGAATGGGCCTACCTGAACCGGCCTGAGCGGCTGCGTGAGTTGGCGACGCTGAACTTTGACCGGCTGGGGCTGTTGCCGCTGGAACCGACGCAATTCGGGGCGGCGGCGCAGGTGTCATACCCCGCGCCGGCGATCCTACCGGGGGACGATCTGTTTCCCGATATCTCGAACCCGGTGGATGTGACCGGGCAAACCCCAACTGAAATGGCCCCGCCCCCTGCTGACGGACAATTCCCATGATCCGCACACCGCTTCGCCCGCTTGCCCGTATCCTGCTTGCCCGTCAGAAGGGCGAGAATCCCGACACCATCGAGCGGGAAAACCTGCGGCTGCGGCATGAGGAGATCCGGGACCGCACGCGGGCGCGGGCCGAGGTGCGGCTGGTGTTCCTGAGCCTTGGGTTTCTGGCGGCCTTTGCCACCGTGGGCGCGCGGATGGGGCTGCTGGCGGCGACCGATCCGGTAGAGCCGCGGTCGGCTGCGGCGGGGGCGCAGATCTTGGCGACGCGGGCGGATATCACCGATCGCAATGGGCGCATTCTGGCGACGAACATGCAGACCAATGCGCTGTATGCGCAGCCCAAGGACATGGTCGATCCGGGGCGGGTGTCGCGGGAATTGGCGAAGATTTTCCCGGAGATCGACCCCGTGGCCTTGGAACGGCGGCTGACGGATGGGCGGTCGTTCCTGTGGATCCGGCGGGTGATGAGCCCGGAGCAGATGCAGCGGGTGCATGAAATCGGTGATCCGGGGCTGCTGTTCGGGCCGCGCGAGATGCGGCTGTATCCGAATGGGACACTGGCGGCGCATGTGCTGGGCGGGGCGTCGTTCGGGGCGGAAGGTGTGTCTTCGGCGGAAGTGATTGGCACGGCGGGGATCGAGAAGGCGCTGGATGCGCGGTTGCGCGATCCGGCGCAGGCGGGGGCACCGCTGGAATTGTCCATCGACCTGACCTTGCAGGCGGCGGTGGAGGAAATTCTGGGCACCGGCATGACGATGCTGAATGCCAAGGGCGCGGCGGCCATCCTGATGGATGTGCGGACGGGGGAAATTCTTTCGCTGGCCAGCCTGCCCGCGTTTGACCCGAATGATCGGCCCAATCCGCTGGTGAAGGGCGATCCGGGGGATAGCCCCTTGTTCAACCGGGCTGTGCAGGGGGTGTATGAGCTGGGATCGACGTTCAAGATTTTCACTGTGGCGAATGCGCTGAACCTTGGGCTGGTGGCACCGGATACGATGGTGGATGCGAATGCGCCGCGCCGCTGGGGGCGGTTCACCATCAAGGAGTTCCAGAACAAGAATTACGGCCCGCTTCTTTCGGTTGAGAATGTGATCGTGAAGTCGTCGAACGTCGGCACGGCCAATCTGGCGCTGATGATCGGGGCGGAGCGGCAGGCGGCGTTCTTCCAATCGCTTGGGTTCTTTGATCCGACGGTGATCGAATTGGTGGAGGCGCCGGGGGCAAAGCCCATCGTGCCGAAGCGGTGGCCGGATATTACAACGATTACAACGTCCTACGGTCACGGAATTTCGGCCAGCCCGATGCATCTGGCGGTGGCCTATGCGGCGATTGCCAATGGCGGGGTGCGGGTGACGCCCACACTGTTGCGCGGGGGGGTGCCGCAGAACGGGCCGCGTGTGATGACGGCGGAAACGGCGGCGGCTTCGGTTCACATGCTGCGCGGCGTTGTGGCGAAAGGCACAGCGACGCTGGGTGATGTGCCGGGATACCAGGTGGCGGGCAAGACCGGGACGGCAGAAAAGCCAAGCCGGACAGGTGGCTATGACGAGGACAAGGTGGTGAATACCTTTGCCAGCATGTTCCCCGCCGACAATCCGCAATATGTGCTGGTGGTGACGTTGGATGAGCCGGTGGAGACATCGGGCAGCGAACCGCGCCGCACGGCAGGCTGGACCGCGGTGCCGGTGGCGGGAGAGATCATTCGCCGGGCGGCGCCGCTTCTGGGCCTGCGACCGGTGGTTGAACCCCCGCCGGTGGATGAGATAACCACCGTCGCAAATTAGGACGGGGACGCTGGGTATGGCCGAGTTCAAGGCGGCGGGGACGAAGAAACTGTCGGAACTTGGTCTGGCGGGGCGCGGCGGGCGTGACCCGGTGCTGACCGGTGTGACGGTGGACAGCCGGGCGGTGAAGGACGGGTTCCTGTTTGCCGCGCTGCCGGGGGCCACGTTGCATGGGGCGGAATTCATCGGGCCTGCGCTGCGGATGGGCGCGGCGGCGGTGCTGACCGATGCCGAGGGCGCACGGATCGCGGCAGAGGTGCTGGCAGGCAGCGAGGCCGCGCTGGTGGTGGCCGAGGATGCGCGGGCGGCGCTGTCGGGGGCGGCGGCTTTGTGGTTTGGCGCACAACCGGAGGTTATGGTTGCCGTCACCGGGACGAATGGCAAGACATCGGTTTCGACCTTTACCCGGCAGATCTGGGCCGCGCTGGGCCATGCGGCGATCAATATCGGGACAACGGGGATCGAGGGGGCGTGGGAAGCGCCGTCATCCCACACCACGCCGGATGCGATCACCCTGCACCGGGTGTTGGCGCAGGCGGCGGCGGCGGGGGTGACGCATGCGGCGATGGAGGCATCGTCGCACGGGTTGGACCAGCGGCGGATGGATGCGGTGCGGTTGGCGGCGGCGGGATTTACCAATTTCACGCAGGATCATCTGGATTATCACGGCACGATGGAGGCCTATTTCGCGGCCAAGGCGGCGCTGTTCGGACGGGTGTTGCCGCCTGAGGGCGTGGCGGTGGTGAACCTGAACGATGGTCACGGGGCGCGGGTGGCCGAGGTGGCGCGGGCGCGGGGCCAGCGGGTGCTGGCCGTGGGGCATGGCGCGGGCTGTGACCTGCGCATTCTGGGGCAACGCCATGACGCGACGGGGCAGGAGGTGCGGCTGCAATGGCAGGGCCAGCCCTGGCAGGTGTGGCTGGAGTTGATCGGCGGATTCCAGGCGGAGAATGTGGCGCTGGCGGCGGGCCTGGTGATTGCGGCGGGGGCCGAGCCGGGCGAGGTGTTCCGCGTGCTGCCGACGTTGCAGGGTGTGCGGGGGCGGATGCAACTGGCCGCAATGCGCAGGAATGGGGCGGCTGTGTTCGTGGACTATGCCCACACGCCCGACGCGATTGCGACGGCGCTGCGGGCGCTGCGACCACATGTGATGGGTCGGATCGTGATTGTGTTTGGCGCAGGCGGCGACCGGGACCGGACAAAGCGGCCCCTGATGGGGGCGGCGGCGCGGGAGTTTGCCGATGTGCTGTTCGTGACGGATGATAATCCGAGAAGCGAGGAGCCTGCTGCCATCCGGGCCGAGATCATGGCGGCCTGCCCCGAAGCGAATGAGGTGGGCGACCGGGCCGAGGCGATCTTGCGCGGGGTGGATGCGCTTGGCCCCGGCGATGCGCTGCTGATCGCGGGCAAGGGGCATGAGACGGGGCAGGTGATCAAGGGCGATGTCTACCCCTTTGACGATGTGGAACAGGCAAGTATCGCCGTGGCGGCGCTGGATGGGGTGATCTGATGGTGTTGTGGACCTCTGACGCGGCGGCGAAGGCGACGGGCGGGCGGGTTACGAAGCCTTGGGCTGCTTCGGGCGTGTCGATCGACACGCGGGCGTTGCGGCCGGGGGATTTGTTCGTGGCGTTGACGGACGCGCGCGACGGGCATGATTTCGTGGCGGCGGCGCTGGACAAGGGCGCGGCGGCGGCGCTGGTGTCGCGTGTGCCTGCGGGGGTGGCTGCGGATGCGCCGCTGCTGATCGTGCCGGATGTGCTGCGCGCGCTGGAGGATCTGGGCCGTGCGGCGCGGGCGCGGACAAAGGCGCGCGTGGTGGGGATCACCGGATCGGTGGGCAAGACATCCACCAAGGAAATGCTGCGCGCGATCCTTGGCGGGCAAGGCCGGGTGCATGCCGCCGAGGCCAGCTACAACAACCATTGGGGTGTGCCGCTGACGCTGGCGCGGATGCCGGAGGCCACGGAATTCGCAGTGATCGAGATCGGGATGAGCCATCCCGGCGAGATTGCACCGCTGGCGCGGATGGCGGATCTGGATGTGGCGATGATTACCACGGTGGCGCCCGCGCATCTGGAAGCGTTTGAAAGCATCGAGGGGATTGCGCATGAAAAGGCGTCGATCCTGGATGGGTTGCGGCCTGGCGGGGTGGCGGTGCTGAATGCCGATATAGCGACGACGCCGATCCTGCGCGCCAAGGCCGAGGCTGTGGGGGCGCGGGTGGTGATGTTCGGGGCCGATGCGGGGGCGGATTGGCGTATCCTTTCGGTCGATCTGGCAGGGGACGCAACGGTGGTGCGCGCGACGCGGCACGGCGAGGCGCTGCTGTTCAAGGTGTTGTCGCCGGGGCGGCATTTCGCGGCCAACGCAACGGGCGCGCTGGCCGTGGCCGAGGCGATGGGCTGTGACCCGGCCATCAGCGCCTGCGACATCGGGCAATGGTCACCGCCGATGGGACGCGGCACGCGCGAGCGGATCGTCATGGATACGCTGGAGGAAACCGGGTTCGACCTGATTGACGATGCGTTCAACGCGAACCCGGCCAGCATGGCGGCGGCGCTGGATGTGCTGATTGCGGCTGTGCCGGAAAACGGGATCGGGCGGCTGGCCACCGGGCGGCGGATCGCCGTGCTGGGCGACATGCTGGAACTGGGGCCGAGCGAGGCCGCGTTGCACGCCGCCATTGCGCGGCATCCGGGGCTGGAGGCGGTGACGCTGATCCATTGTGTCGGGCCGCGGATGCGGGCGCTTTGGGAGGCCCTGCCTCGCGGGCAGCGCGGCGAGTGGGCCGAGACGGCGACGGACCTTGCGGCACGGGCACGCAGCCTGATTGACGGCGGGGATATTGTGTTGGTGAAGGGGTCAAAGGGATCGAAGGTCAGTCTTGTCGTTGACGGCTTGCGGAAACTGGGGCAGGCGGTGTCGCCAAAGAATACGGGAACCGAGTGACATGTTCTATTGGCTGACGGCCTTTTCGGACGGGGGGGATTTCTTCAACCTCTTCCGCTATCAGACGGTGCGGGCGGGGGGAGCTTTCCTTACCGCGCTGATATTCGGGTTCGTTTTCGGACGGCCGCTGATTGATCTGCTGAGGCGCAAGCAGAAGAAGGGCCAGCCGATCCGGGATGACGGCCCGCAGACGCATTTCGCCAAGGCAGGCACGCCGACGATGGGGGGACTTTTGATCCTGTCGGCGCTGATGGTGTCGACGCTGCTTTGGGCGCGGTTGGACAACCCCTATGTCTGGATCGTGATGCTGGTGACGCTGGCCTTTGGGTTGATCGGTTTTGCCGATGATTATGCCAAGGTGACCAAGCAGAACACCAAGGGCGTGTCGGGCAAGGTGCGGTTCGGGGCGGGGCTGATGATTGCGGCGCTGGCGACCTATGCGGCGTCCAGCTTTCATCCGGGGCCGTTGACGAACCAATTGGCCTTTCCGTTCTTCAAGGATCTGCTCTTGAACATGTGGTGGTTCTTTGTGCCTTTCGGCATGGTGGTGATCGTGGGCGCGGCCAATGCGGTGAACCTGACCGACGGGTTGGACGGATTGGCCATCATGCCGGTGATGATTGCGGCGGGCACCTTTGGCGTGATTGCCTATGTGGTGGGCAACGCCAATTACACCGATTATCTGGGGGTGCATTTTGTGCCCGGCACCGGGGAATTGCTGATCTTTTGCGCGGCGCTGTTTGGCGGCGGCATGGGATTCTTGTGGTACAACGCGCCACCTGCGGCGGTCTTCATGGGCGATACCGGATCGCTTGCTTTGGGCGGGGCGTTGGGCGCGATTGCGGTTTGCACCAAGCATGAGATCGTGTTGGCCATCGTGGGCGGGCTGTTCGTGGTGGAGGCGTTGTCGGTGATTATCCAGGTGCTGTATTTCAAGCGCACCGGAAAGCGGGTTTTCCTGATGGCCCCGATCCACCACCATTTTGAAAAAAAGGGCTGGGCCGAGCCGCAGATCGTGATCCGGTTCTGGATCATCTCACTGATCCTGGCGCTGGTGGGACTGGCGACGCTGAAGGTGCGGTGAGGGCGACCCTGTCGCGCAAAAATTCAGGGGCGGTCCTTTGCGGGACCGCCCCTTTGCATTCGGTGTCTGGGTGGCGTGCTGCCCTGACTGATCAGTTGCGCGACATCAGGATGCCGGGACGCATCCGGGCAAGGCTGTGGGTGATCAGGCCGGTCAGCCCGACCTTGATCAGGTCACCGAACAGGTAGGGTGTGATCAGAAGGGCGGCTTCGGGCAGCGTCTTGCCCAACATCAGGGCCATGCCGGGGATGCCGAAGGCATAGAGGGTGACAACGCCACCAAGGAAGGCGCCAAACCCGGCGGCAAGGCCGATGGGGGCGGTGCTGCGTTCCACGATCAGGCCCGCGACGAAGGCGGCGACGGGGAAGCCTACAAGGAAGCCCACGGTGGGTGAAGCAAAGACGCCAAGCCCGCCGCGCCCGCCGGACAGGAGGGGCAGGCCTATAGCGACCAGCAGCAGGAACAGAAGCACCGCCAGCGCGCCGCGTTTGGCCCCCAACACCGTGCCACAGAGCATGATGCCAAGGCTTTGGGCCGTGATCGGCACGCCGGTGGCAAGGGTGATCTGGGGCACGAAGCCCAGAACCGCGATCAGCGCGGCGAAAAGGGCGATGTGGGACAGGCTGCGTTCCATGGGTTCCTCCTGATGGTGGCGCGCATCTAGCCTGCGCCGCCACGGGCCCGCAAGGCCTCGGCCACCTGGTCTGCATCGTCGAGGGTGGCAAGTGTGGCGGGGGTGAGGATGCGCCAGCCGGGGCGGCGGGGCGATCGGGCGCGCCAGGATTCGCTGATGCGGGCAAGGCGGTCAGACAGGACGGGCAGGAAGCGGATGGTCAGCGCGATGGCCAGCGCCAGGGTGCGGGGCGGCAGGCCCAGGCGGGCGAGGGGGGCGGCCAGGCGTTCGACGGTGGCGATCATGTCGGACAGACGGGTTGTCATGGTGACAAGATTGGCGGCGGCGACGGCGGTGGTGAGGCGCAACAGGATGGTCGCACCGCCCGTCAGGTCATCGGTCCAGAGGTGCCAGAGGGCAAGGATCAGGGCGAAAGGCCAGAGCGGGCGAAGGAGGCGCAGCGCATGGGCGACAAAGGGCCGCCCCCCCGGCAGGTGCAGGGCGGCGACAAAAGCCAGCGCGATGGCAAGGGGGGCAGGACTGTCCAGTTGGAAGAGGATCAGGGTGAACATGGCCAGGGCCGCCAGTTTTGGCCCCGCGCGCAGGCGGTGAAACGGGGTTTGCACGGGGCTGGTCAGGGCGAGCATGGCATGTCCCTCAGGGGCGCGCGGTCGGGAAGGGTTGTAGCCGGATGAGTGTGGGGAGGGGAAGGCGTCGCGTTCAGCGCGGCGGGTGTGTTGCGAGCAGGACAGGCCGCAACGGGGACGGATGCGCCTGCCTGCGCCGCGGCAGGATGGGATCGTGCGGGATGGGATCGGATCGGTCGGGTGTGGATCAGTCTGGTGGGTTTCAGTCCGGCAGGTTTCAGTCTGGCAGGGCGGTGTCGGCATCTTCGGCCCCAAGCCGGGCCATCGCGGCGGTAAAGGCGGGCAGCACGGTGACAGGGGGGCCGTCCTGAACGATCTGCCCTGCCTCTAGCCACAGGATGCGGTCGGCTGCGGACAATGTGTCAGGGTCATGGGTGACGGTGATCAGGCGCTGCGGCAGGTCATCAAGATGGCGCGACAGGCGGGTCTGGGTTGGCAGGTCCAGTCCGGCGAAGGGTTCGTCCAGCAAGATGGTCTGCGGTGCCATCAGCAGCACGGCTTGCAGGCAGAGCCAGTGCCGCTGCCCCTGGCTGAGTGTGGCGGTAGAGGCGGTGGCCCAATGCGCCCGGCCCTGAGCGGCCAGCAGGGCATGGGCGGCGGCGCGGGCCTGTGCATCGGTGCGGCCTTGCTGGCGCAGGCCGAAGGCAAGTTCTTCTTCCACGGTGGGAAACAGGATCTGGTGATCGGGGTTCTGGAACAGGATGCCAAGGCGGGCCAGAATGGCCTTGCGGTCGCGGGTCGGATCTAGGCCGTCGAGTGTGATGGTGCCGGTGCTGGGCGCGACAAGCCCTGCCAACAGGCGCAGAAGCGTGGTCTTGCCCGATCCGTTGCGGCCGAGGATGCCGATGCGCCGCTCTGTCAGGGTAAGGGTCAGGTTGGACAAAACCATCCGCCCGGCCAGTTGGACCGAGACGCCGGACAACCGGAAGCCGGACGGGGCGGGGCGTTCATTCATGCCCGTGGCTTAACGGAATGACGGGGACCATTCCAGTTGGAACGGCCCCCGATTTTCAACGTCTTTGATTTCACCTTGGCAAGACTGCTTTGGTGTGAGCCGCCGGTTCAAGAACCGATGGCCCCCGGTCCGCGATTGGTGCGCGCGATCAGACCTGCCGGGCGGCGGCGACCGATTCTTCAAGAATATCCATCGCCTCGGCGAAATGGGCGTCGGGGATGGTGATCGGGGCGAGGAAGCGCACCACGTTGCCGTAGACGCCGCAGGTGAGCAGGATCAGCCCGCGCTTCAACGCCTCGGTCCGGACGCGACCGGTGAAGCCGGCATCGGGTTCCTTGGTCGACGGGTTGGCGAATTCCACGGCGACCATAAAGCCGGGGCCACGGATGTCCGAGATTTCCGGGGTGGTGGAGCGGATCTGTTCCAGCCGCTGCTTGAGCCGCGAGCCGAGTTCATTGGCGCGGGCGCAAAGCTGTTCCTCTTCGATCACATCCAGCACGGCATGAGAGGCGGCGATGCCCAGCGGGTTGCCGGCATAGGTGCCGCCAAGACCGCCGGGGTTTGCGGCATCCATCAGGTCGGCACGGCCCGTGACGGCGGCCAGCGGCAAACCGCCGGCCAGGCCCTTGGCCATTGTCGTCAGGTCCGCCGCAACGCCGTGCATCTGCATGGCAAAGAGGTTCCCGGTGCGGGCGAAACCGGTCTGCACCTCATCCGCGATCATGACGATGCCGTGCTTGTCGCACAGCGCGCGGAGGGCGCGGATCAGGTCGGTCGGGGCTTCGTAGAAGCCACCTTCGCCTTGGACGGGTTCAAAGATGATGGCGGCGACGCGGGCCGGGTCGAGATCGGCCTTGAACAGCTTTTCGATGCCTTTCATCGAATCAGCGGTAGAGATGCCATGCGGGCCCATCGGGAAAGGCACGTGGAACACATCGGGCATCATGGCGCCGAAACCCTTTTTGTAGGGTTCGACCTTGCCGGTCAGTGACATGCCCATGAAGGTGCGGCCGTGGAATCCGCCGCCAAAGGCGATGACGGCGTTCCGCCCGGTGGCGATGCGGGCGATCTTGATGGCGTTTTCGCAGGCCTCGGCCCCGGTGGTGACGAAGATCGTCTTTTTCTGGAAATCGCCCGGAACGGCCGCGTTCAGCCGTTCGGCCAGACGGATGTAGTTTTCATAGGGCAGAACCTGATGGCAGGTATGGGTGAAGCGCGACATCTGTTCGGTGACGGCGGCCATCACCTTTGGGTGGCAATGGCCGGTGTTGACCACGGCGATACCGGCAGCAAAGTCGATGTAGCGGTTGCCTTCGATATCCCAGATTTCCGAGTTCAGGGCGCGATCGGCATAGATCTGTGTCATCATCCCGACACCGCGGGAAATAGCTTCGTCCCGGCGACGGGCGACTTCGGCGTTCTGCATGATTGGGCTCCATCCTGCGGGGTCCGGCACGGACCTGATTTTAACGGTATTTGATCAAACTTTTGCGCGGGCTTCAATGACGAAGGCGACGCAGGTCGGGCGGAATGCGCCGTGTTTTGCAGGGAATGCGCGGCGGGATCGGATGGCCGTGATTTGCCGGGCTGTGATTCACCGGACCTTAAGGAATCGGGGTCAAGCTGCGGGGAGAGGCGGCAGAAGGTGGCCAGATGCGTGATTTTCAACAGGATGATCCAGTGGATCGGCTGCGGCTGATCCGGTCGCGGCGCGTGGGGGCGGTGACCTATCACCGGCTGGTTGCAGAGCATGGGTCGGTCAGGGCGGCGTTGGCCGCGTTGCCCGAAGTGGCACGGGCGGCGGGGGTTGAGGGTTATGCAGCCTGCCCTGTGGAAGTGGCGCGCCATGAGATGGCACAGGCGCGGTTGGCCGGGGCGCGGATGTTGATCCACGGCGGGCCAGACTATCCGGCGGGGCTGGAAGAGATGCCGGATGCGCCGCCTATTCTTTGGGCGCGGGGCGATGTTGCGCTGCTGGCACGGCCGATGGTGGCGCTTGTGGGAGCGCGGAACGCATCTTCGCTGGGCGTGCGGATGGCGCGCCGCCTGTCGGCGGCATTGGGCGAGGCGGGCTATGTTGTGGTGTCGGGTCTGGCGCGCGGGATCGATACCGAAGCGCACGGGGCCGCGATGGCTGCGGGGACAGTGGCGGTGATGGCGGGCGGGGTGGACGTGGTCTATCCCGAAGAAAACGCTGTATTGGCCGCGCGCATTGCCGAAGTGGGCTGTGTGATTTCGGAACAGCCGATGGGTTTGCAGCCGCAGGCGCGGCATTTCCCGCTGCGCAACCGAATCATCGCCGGAATGGCACGTGCCGTTGTGGTGGTTGAGGCGGCGGCGCGATCGGGCAGTTTGATTACTGCGCGGGATGCGCTGGATCTGGGGCGCGAGGTACTGGCCGTGCCGGGGCATCCTTTTGATGCGCGGGCGGCGGGGTGCAACATGTTGATCCGCGATGGCGCGGTGCTGGTGCGCGGGGCAGAGGATGTGCTGGAGGTGATCGGGCAAGGCGGCAGGGATACTGTCGGCGCTTGGCCTGCGGAGCAGCCTGTCTTGGACTTTCGTGACAAGGCGATGGCGGATGAGGTGCCGGACCTTGACCGGCGGAAGACGCAGGAGTCGGTGCAAGACACGGCCCGCGAAGGTGAGGGTCGTTTGGCCATGACGCACGGGTCGCTGCCCGGCCCTGTCCCGGCGGCCCGGCCCCTGGTTGAGATTGCGGCGCTGCATGGAATGATCCTGAACCGCCTCGGGCCAAGCGCAGTGGCCGAGGATCAACTGATTCGCGATCTTGATTTGCCGACAGAGATGGTGTCGCGGGAACTGGTGGCGCTTGAAATGGAAGGGCGGGTGTTGCGGCAGGCGGGCGGGTTGCTGTCGCGCTGCTAGATGCCCGGCCTGTGGCTGACTGGCCGTGTATTGAACAGGCGACATTGGCAAAAGGGTTTCTTGGTTGGGAAATTCGTTGGCCCCGGCTTCAAGCGGCAGGCTGCCGGGAAGGGCCGTGTTTGGTAAACCCTTTTTGGCGGACGGCTTTTGGTTGACGGATTTCTTGGGTGGCCGGCTATGGGCCGCACGGACGATGGGTGGCACGGGCTATGTTTTGGTCCGGCTATGTTTAGGTCCGGCTGCGGGTTGGTCCGACGTTCGGCCGCGCGGGCTGTTGGTTGGGCCAAATTCGGGTGGTTCCGACTTGGGGTGGGGCTAAATTCGGCTGGGTCCGACTTCGGTTGGGGCTGGTCAAGGAAAACCGGGATTTTGGTTGGCTGGTTTTTCGGCAAACAGCTTTGGGATAGTCAGATTTCGGGCAATCAACTTTTGGGCGGGCGTCTTTGGGGCCAGTCGTTTTTTGAGGATGCGGGATTTGGATGGGTCTGACAGGTGTCGTGCCAGGTATGGGTAGGGTATCTGTGGGAACGGTAACTTGGGGTAGGTTCTTCTGGAATTGGCCGTTCTGCAGTGGCTTTTCTGGGAGAGAAGGCGCCATCAGGGGCGTTGGTGCTGACCGCTTTCCGGGGCGTAATTCCGGGAGGCGCGTTCTGGCGGTGCTTTTGTCGCAAACAGAAACCTGTCCGGTGGGGTGCTGTTTGTGACATCGGTCCTTTGGTGCCGCGTGCTGTTCTGGGACACGCCGCTTTCGGCGCGGGGGCGTGGGGGCATTGGGCCGCCATAGCGGCGGTGGCTGCCGTTTCCCGACAATGATCTGGCTGCATTGACAAGCGGCGGGGTTCGCCCACATGGTGCCGGGCTGTTGATTTGGGCCGGATGAAGGAATTTTTTATGGCTGTTGTCGTTGTGGAAAGCCCGGCGAAGGCCAAGACGATCAACAAATATCTGGGGTCTGATTACACGGTTTTGGCATCCTATGGCCATGTGCGCGACCTGCCTGCAAAGGATGGATCTGTCGATCCAGAGCAGGATTTCCGCATGGAATGGGAAGTTGCCGCCGAGTCGAAGAAGCATGTCCGCGCGATTGCCGAGGCATTGAAAACCGATGACATCCTGATCCTGGCCACCGACCCTGACCGCGAGGGCGAGGCGATTTCCTGGCATTTGCAAGAGGCGCTTGCTTCGTCGATCAAGAAGGGAAAGACCGTCTCGCGCGTGACGTTCAACGCGATTACGAAAGATGCCGTCACCAAGGCGATGAAGGAACCGCGCCAGGTGGATGAGGCGCTGGTGGATGCCTATCTGGCGCGGCGGGCGTTGGATTACCTTGTAGGGTTTACCCTGTCGCCCGTGCTGTGGCGCAAGCTGCCGGGGGCGAAATCGGCGGGGCGGGTGCAATCGGTTTGCCTGCGATTGATCGTTGAGCGCGAGATGGAGATCGAGGCGTTCCGCGCGCAGGAATACTGGACTGTGAAAGCGGTGCTGGTCACGCCACGCGGGCAGGAGTTTGAGGCGCAGCTTTCCATTCTGGGCGGCAAGAAACTGTCAAAATTCGATATTCCGACGGCTGAGGCTGCGGAATTGGCGGTGCAGGCTGTCACTTCCCGAACATTGGCGGTGCAGTCGGTAGAGGCGAAGCCCGCCACGCGCAACCCTTGGCCGCCGTTCATGACATCTACCTTGCAGCAGGAAGCCAGCCGGAAATACGGCATGGGTGCCAAGGCCACGATGAGCGCGGCGCAGCGGCTGTATGAGGCGGGGCATATCACCTATATGCGGACCGACGGCATCGACATGGCCCCCGAGGCGGTGATGGCCGCGCGGGATGAGATCAAGCGGCGGTTCGGGCCGACCTATGTGCCGGACAGCCCGCGCATGTACAAGAACAAGGCCAAGAATGCGCAGGAAGCGCATGAATGCATCCGCCCCACCGATATGGCGGCGGGGCCGGAAAAGCTGCGCCTTGTCGAGGCGGATCAGAAAAAGCTGTATGAGCTGATCTGGAAGCGCACCATTGCCAGCCAGATGTCGGCGGCGCGGCTGGAGCGGACGGCGGTGGATGTGGCCAGCGCCGATGGGCAGGTGGTGTTGCGCGCCAATGGGCAGGTCGTGCTGTTTGACGGCTTTCTTGCGGTTTATGACGAAGGGCGCGATGACGACGGCGAAGATGAGGGCCGTCTGCCGCAGGTGATGCAGGGCGAGGCGGTGGAAAAACGCGCCGTCAGCCCGGACCAGCATTTCACCCAGCCGCCGCCGCGATTCACTGAAGCGACGCTGGTGAAACGGATGGAGGAGCTGGGGATCGGGCGGCCATCGACCTATGCCAGCATCATCGGCACGATCCAGGACCGCGAATATGTGCGCAAGGACAAGAACCGCCTGATCCCCGAAGATAAGGGGCGGTTGGTGACGGCGTTCCTGACCAATTATTTCCGTCGTTATGTGGATTTCGATTTCACCGCCGATCTGGAAGGCCAGTTGGACGACGTGTCGGCCGGGGAGCGGGACTACAAGGAAGTGCTGTCGCGGTTCTGGCGCGATTTCAGCGCCGCGATTGCCGAAACCGCCGATTTGCGCATCAGCGAAGTTTTGGAAAAGATTGACGAATTCCTTGCGCCGCATCTTTATCCTGCGCGAGCGGATGGCAGTGACCCACGGGTTTGCCCGGTCTGTGGCACGGGGCGGTTGAACCTGAAGACGGCGCGGTCGGGTGGGGCGTTCATCGGCTGTGGGAATTACCCGGACTGTCGGTATACCCGCCCCATCGGCGGCGGCGAAGAGGGCGGCGCGCTGTCGGCAGATGGCACGGTGTTGGGGCAGGATGCCGATGGTCAGCCGATCAGTATGCGCACCGGGCGGTTCGGGCCTTATGTGCAGAAGGGCGAGGCGACGGCAGAGGCACCAAAGCCGCCGCGCGCCAGCCTGCCCAAGGGATGGTCGCCGGAAAGCATGACTTTGGAGCGGGCGATTCAGCTGCTGAGCCTGCCGCGCCAGATCGGGCCGCATCCTGCGGATGGGCAGATGGTCGAGGCGGCCATCGGGCGGTTCGGGCCTTATGTGAAACATGGGCCGGTCTATGCGAATATCCCGGATGTGGAGGAAGTTTTCACCATCGGGATGAACCGTGCGGTGGAGGTTCTGGCGCAAAAGGCGACGCGGGGGCGGGGGGCATCTTCGCCTGCCACGCCGCTGCGCGTGCTGGGTGTGCATCCCGATGGCGGGGATGTGCAGGTGATGCCGGGTAAATATGGGCCTTATGTGAAATGGGCCAAGGTGAATGCGACCCTGCCCAAGGAGTTGGACCCTGAATCGGTGACCTTGGATGAGGCGCTGGCATTGATCGTGGAAAAGGCGGGCAAGGCGGGCGGGAAGAAGGCGGCCAAACCCAAGACTGCCGCAAAGCCCAAGACTGCCGCCAAGCCCAAGACTGCCGCAAAGCCCAAGGCGGCGGCGAAACCTGCTGTGAAGAAGGCTGCTGTGAAAAAGCCTGCTGCAAAGAAGCCCGCTTCCAAGTCGGCGTCCAAAACTGCCGCCGCCGAATAGTCGCGGCGATACTTATCCTTGGAAGGCACTGGGAAAGGCCGAACCTGCCCGGCTTGTGTAAAGGCAGCGGCAGAATCGAGGGTGTTATGCGTGTGGGTTTGATTGGCTGTCTGGTCCTGCTTGCGGGGCAGGCAGAGGCGGGGCTGACGCTGTGCAATGACGGGGCAGCCCGTGCCTCGGTCGCCATTGCCTATGCGGCGGATGGGGTCTGGACGACCGAAGGCTGGTGGGGCGTTGAACCGGGGGCCTGCACGGTGGTGCAGGCCGGTGATCTGCGGCAGCGGCACTATTATTACAGCCTGTCCGGGGATGCGGGCTTTGCTGGTGATGGCTACAGCTTTTGCACCATGCCAGACGCCTTTACCCTGACCGGGGCGGATGGGGATTGTGCTGCGATGGATGCGGAAAGTCGGGCCTTTGCACATATTGATACGGGACCGGACGCCACGGATTTTACCTATCGCCTGACTGCCGCCCAGGCCGCTGCCCCCGGCGCCAAGCAGGCGGACATGGCCACCGCCGCCGCGCCTTTGCCTGAGGAGGGTTCGGCACAGACGCCGGATTTGGCCGGGCTTATGGCCGCTGCCGCGATTCCCAGCTTTGAGCGTGGGATGTCGGGAGAGCCGTTTGTGGTGAACGCGGTGATGCAGGGTTGCGGGCCGACAGAGGGTGGCGATGGCTGCACCTTTTATGCCGAGGGTGCGCGCTGGATCGCCTATGCAACCGGGCAGAGCAACCCTGCGGCGCTGGCGGCGATGGCCGCTTTGCCGGCGGGCGCGGCGCTGGTGGTGTCGGGCGATATGATCTTTTTCGGCGACATCACGGTAGAGGCGGCGATTGCGTCGCTTGAACCGGGCGAGGATGCCTTTGCCGGTCCGCGTGCGGCGATGCAGGGTGCCTGGGTCAGTGCCGATGATCCGCAGAGCCGGGTGGATATTGTCGGGTCGGAATGGACCGATACCTATGCGGATGAGGTGCTGAGGGTGTCCGTCCTGACCCTGTCCGACACCTGCGGTGAGATACAGGGTGGGGTGCTTTTGGGCCAGCAGATGATGGGCGGCGATCCATCGGACCTGATGTGCTATGAGGTGCTGTCGGTGGGTGAGGACCGGATGGAGCTGTCCTATCTGCCGCGCGGCAATACGCTGGTTTACCTGCGGCCCTGACCACGCGGGTCGATCAGCCGCGCCATGAGCGAGGCGGCGCGGATCATGCCGATGGGATGGCCGCCCTCGGTCACCTGCAATTCGGTGGCCCCTTCGGAGAGCATGGTCATCACCGACTTGACCGGCAATTCGCAATCGACGGCGGGGCCGGTGCAGGTGCCATGTTCCATCACATCGCGTGCGGTCAGAACGGCCATCGGGTTCATGTGCGCCACGAAGTCGGCGACATAATCGCTGACCGGGTTGGCGATGATTTCCCGCGCGGTGCCGCATTGGACGATGCGGCCGCCCTCCATCAGGGCGATGCGGTTGCCGATCTTGAACGCCTCGTCCAGATCATGGCTGACAAAGACGATGGTGCGTTTCAGTTTGGCTTGCAGATCAAGAAGTTCGTCTTGAAGCCGCGCGCGGATCAGGGGATCCAGCGCGGAAAAGGGTTCGTCCATCAGTAGGATCGGGGCTTGTGTCACGAAGGCGCGGGCAAGGCCCACGCGCTGTTGCATGCCGCCAGAGAGTTCGCCCACCTTGCGATCGGCCCATTGGGTGAGGTTCACGAGGGCGAGCTGTTCATCGACCTTTGCGCGGCGGCCTTCGGGGGGAATGCCCGCGAGTTCAAGGCCAAGGCCCACGTTTTCGCGCACGGTGCGCCAGGGGAGAAGGCCGAATTGTTGAAACACCATGGCGATGCGGGACAGGCGCAGATCACGCAGGGTGGTGGCATCGGCCTTGGTGACGCTGACCATGCGGTTGCCATCCCAGACCCGCACCTCACCCCGCACCACGGGATTGAGCGCGTTGACCCCGCGCAACAGGGTGGACTTGCCAGAGCCGGACAGGCCCATGAGCACAAGGATTTCGCCTTCGGCCACCGACAGGGTGCAATCATGCACGCCCAGCACTTGGCCACAGGCCTGCTGCACCTCGGCCCGTGTCTTGCCTGCGTCCATCAGGGGAAGGGCGCGGTCGGGATGATCGCCAAACACGATGGAGACGCGGTCGAATTCTACGGCGTTGCGGGGGGCGCTGTTTGCGGCGGTCATTGGCGGGTTACCCGGAGCATACGGTCAAGCAGGATGGCCACCACCACGATGATGAAGCCGGATTCAAAGCCAAGCGCGGAGTTGACCGAGTTCAGCGCGCGCACCACCGGCACGCCCAGGCCATTGGCACCGACAAGCGCCGCAATGACGACCATC
>OY288153.1 GCA_958439195.1 uncultured Paracoccaceae bacterium | reverse complement strand
AATTTCCATTGAGATTTGACCCATGTGACCCTCCCCCGAGCGAAGAGCGAGGGGGTCAAAGGAGTGATCGACATGGGACTACTCAACGTGATCCGGAAGCTGCGCCTACGTCAGGGTTTGGCGATCCGGGAGATCGAGCGCCGCACCGGAGTGTCGCGCAATACCATCAAGAAGTATCTGAAGGCTGATGTGATCGAGCCCAAGTTTGCGACGCCGGAACGGTCGAGCAAGCTTGATCCATTTGCCGAGACGCTGGCAGGCTGGCTTAAGACCAATGCGAAGAAGGGACGCAAAGATCGGCACACGCTGAAGAAGATGCATGCCGATCTCGTCGCTCTTGGCTTCACCGGCTCCTACAACCGGGTGGCGGCCTTTGCACGGCAGTGGCGTGCCGATCGTCAGCGCGACGAGCAAACGACGGGGCGCGGCACCTTCGTCCCGCTGGCTTTCCGCCCGGGCGAGGCGTTCCAGTTTGACTGGAGCGAGGACTTTGCGGTCATCGGCGGCGAGCGGATGAAGCTGCAGATGGCGCATATCAAGCTGTCTCACAGCCGGGCCTTCCTTCTGCGGGCCTATCCCTTGCAGACCCATGAGATGCTGTTCGACGCGCACTGGCATGCGTTCCGGGTGTTCGGCGGCGTGCCAGAACGCGGGATCTACGATAACATGAAGACGGCGGTGGATCTTGTGGGCCGCGGTAAGGCGCGGCAGGTCAATATCCGCTTTTTGGCCATGGCGAACCACTATGTCTTCGAGCCAGATTTCTGCAATCCGGCAGCAGGGTGGGAGAAAGGGCAGGTCGAGAAGAACGTCCGCGACTCCCGTCATCAGATGCTGCAAGGCATGCCGGACTTTCCCGATCTTGCCGCGCTGAATGACTGGCTGGAACAACGTTGCGTCGCGCTGTGGCACGAGACCGCACATGGCACGCTGCCTGGAACAATCGCCGATGTCTGGGCTGAGGAACGGGCAGCCTTGATGCCCCTGCCAGTGGCCTTCGACGGCTTCATCGAGATCAGCAAGCGCGTCTCGCCCACCTGCCTGATCAGCTTTGAACGCAACCGCTACAGTGTTCCAGCATCATTTGCGAACCGGCCAGTCAGCCTTCGCGTCTACCCCGACCGGCTGGTCGTGGCTGCGGAAGGCCATATCCTGTGCGAACATATCCGCATCATTCAGCGCAGTCATAAGCAGCCCGCGAAGACGGTCTACGACTGGCGGCATTATCTGGCGGTCGTGCAACGCAAGCCGGGCGCGCTCAGGAACGGGGCACCCTTTCTGGAATTGCCGCCTGCCTTCAGACAGTTGCAGGACCATATGCTCCGCAAGCCTGGTGGTGATCGCGAGATGGTCGATATCCTTGCGCTTGTCTTGCACCATGATGAGCAAGCCGTGCTGACCGCCGTGGAGCTGGCCTTGGCGGAGGGCGTGCCCACCAAGACCCACGTGTTGAACCTCCTGCACCGCCTGGTCGACGGCAAGGTCATCGATGGTCCGCCGCTGGATACCCCACAAGCGCTGACCCTGCGGCGTGAGCCCAAGGCCAATGTCGAGCGCTATGACGCCCTGCGCAGCCAAATTGCGGGAGGCCGCCATGCGTCATGACCCCGCCGCCGCGGCCATCGTCATCATGCTCCGCAGCCTGAAGATGTATGGCATGGCTCAAGCCGTCGAGGATCTCATCGAGCAAGGGGCTCCGGCTTTTGAAGCCGCCATCCCGATCCTGTCGCAACTTCTGAAGGCAGAATTGGCCGAACGCGAAGTGCGCTCGATCGCCTACCACATGAAGGCAGCGCGCTTCCCGGCCTACAAGGACCTCGCGGGCTTTGACTTCGCCGCCAGTGAGATCAACGAGGCTACCGTCCGGACCCTCCATCGCAGTGAGTTCATGGACGGCGCCCAGAATGTCGTGCTGATCGGGGGGCCGGGAACCGGCAAGACCCATGTCGCGACGGCCCTCGGCATCCAGGCCATCGAGCATCATCGCCGCAAGGTCCGCTTCTTCTCCACCATCGAATTGGTCAATGCCCTCGAACAGGAAAAGGCCAAGGGCAAGGCCGGACAGATTGCAGAAGGCCTGACCAAGCTCGACCTCGTCATCCTCGACGAGCTTGGATACCTGCCGTTCAGCGCCTCAGGCGGGGCGCTGCCGTTCCACTTGCTGAGCAAGCTTTACGAGCGAACCAGCGTCGTCATCACCACCAACCTCAGCTTCAGCGAATGGGCAACGGTTTTTGGCGACGCCAAGATGACCACGGCCTTGCTCGACCGCCTCACCCACCGCTGCCACATCTTGGAGACCGGAAACGACAGCTTCCGCTTCAAGGCCAGTTCAGCCGCAACAACCCGAAAAAAGAAGGAGTGAAACCCGTCCTTGACCCACGACTGACACGAAATCCATAATCAAAGGTGGGTCAAATCTCGATGGAAAACCCGGGTCAGTTCTCAGTGGAAATCAACAATGCAGGGTGTTGCGCAGGTGCCGGGCGCGGCGGCGGCGGGCAGCCAGCGCGCGGTGCTGCGCGCGCCTGCCACCGGGGGGCTGGATGATCTGCGCTGGGCGTTGGAGCCGCGCCTGCCACCCGGTCCGGGCGAGGTGGAAATTGCGGTCGAGGCGGCCGGGCTGAATTACCGCGATGTCATGTGGACAATGGGCCTGTTGCCGGAAGAGGCGCTGGAGCGGGGTTTTGCCGGGCCGACCATCGGCATCGAATGCGCCGGACGGATCACGCGCTGCGGACCGGGGGTGACCGCGCTTTCACCGGGGGATGCGGTGATGACCTTTGGTCCGGCATCCTTTGCGTCACATGTGGTGGTGCGGGAGGATCTGGCGGCACGGGTGCCGGAGGGTGTTACGCCGGAAGCGGCGGCGACCATGCCGGTGGCGTTCTTTACGGCATGGTATGCGATGGTGACGCTGGGCAATCTGCGCGCCGGGGAATGGGTGCTGATCCATGGCGGGGCCGGGGGCGTGGGATTGGCGGCGATCCAGATTGCGCGCCATCTAGGCGTGCGGGTTATTGCGACAGCGGGGTCCGGGGTGAAGCGGTCGCTGTTGCGTGCGGATGGGGTGGCGCATGTTTTGGACAGCCGGTCATTGCAGTTTGCCGATGAGGTGGCGGCGATCACGGGCGGGCGCGGTGTAGATGCCGTCATCAACGCGCTGGCCGGGGCGGGGATGGAACGCAGCCTTGCCTGCCTTGCGCCCTTTGGGCGGTTTTTGGAACTGGGCAAGCAGGATTTCTATGGCAATACCGCGATGGGTATCCGCCCGCTGAAGGAAAACATCAGCTATCACGGGATTGACGTGGATCAGGTGATGGCAGCGCGCCCCGATCTTGCGGCGCGGGTGTTTGCCGAGGTGAGGGCGGCGTTTGCGACGGGTGCCTTGCGGCCCTTGCCCTACCGCGCCTTTGGGCCGGATGAGGCGGTGGCGGCGTTTCGTTTGATGCAGAAATCTGGCCATATCGGCAAGGTTCTGATTGGCCCGCCTAAGCCCGATACGGTGCGAGTGGAGGAGGTGTCGACAGGGCAGTTCCGCGCCGCGCCGGACCGGACGCATGTGATTGTCGGCGGTCTTGGCGGCCTTGGGCTGGAGATCGGCGAGTGGTTGGTTGAGACGGGTGCAAGACGGCTGGCGTTGATGGGGCGGCGGGCGGAGCCTTCGCCCGAGGCGGCTGCGGCGATGGTGCGCTGGCGGGCCAAGGGCGTGGATGTGCGGGCGGTGGTCTGTGATGTGGCGGACGAAGCGGCGCTGGCATCAGCGTTGGATGCGTTGCGCCCGTTGGCGGGTGTGACCCATTCGGCAATGGTGTTGGAAGATATGCCATTGGCCGCGCTGACCGGCGATGTTCTGGCGCGGGTGCTGCCGGCCAAGATTGCGGGGGGCGCGCATCTTGACCGGCTGACGCGCGGGGACGGGCTGGACTATTTCGTGCTGTTTTCGTCGATGGCGACGCTGATCGGCAACCATGGCCAATCGGCCTATGTGGCAGCGAATGGCTATCTTGAGGGGATTGCGCGGCAACGCAGGGCGGCGGGCCTGCCGGCGCTGGCCGTGGGATGGGGCGCGATTGCCGATGTCGGTTATCTGACGCGGGATCGTGAAACCGCCGCGCTGGTGCGGCGCATGTCGGGCGGGACGGAATTCACCGGCGTGCAGGTGGCGCGGGTGCTGGATCGGTTGCTGACCCTGGGGGCGGGCACGGACCCTGTGGTGCATGTGTCGCCGATGGGGTGGAACGCTGTGTCAGTGACGTTGCGCACCCTGTCAGAGCCGGGTTTTGGCCTGCTGAAGGTGCTGGGAAAGCGGGCCGAGGGCGACAATGGCGAAGAAGATTTGCGGGCCGCGCTAATCGGTATGACGCAGGACAGGGCCGAAGGGCGGTTGACCGGGTGGTTGGTGGGGCGGATTGCCCATATCTTGCAGGTTCCCGAAAAGTCGATTTCGCCCGCGCGCCCTGTGGCCGATCTGGGGATCGACTCGCTTATGGGGGTAGAACTTGGGTTGACGCTGCAAGAGTCTCTGGGGGATGACATCCCGGTGACGATGGTGTCGGACGCGCTAAGCATTCAGGAGATTGCGGCAAGGATCGTGCGGCATCTGCATGGCGGAAGCGCGCCAGACGCGGTGGCGGAAGGTGCGGATGCCGATGATGTGCGGCTTGCGATGCAGCACATGAGCGCGGCGCAGGGGCATCATTCCGTTTCGGCAGAGGCGGCGGAATGATGGGGCCGGGGGATCAGCCGGGGGATCAGCCGGGGGATCAGCCGGGGGATCAGCCAGGGGATCATTCGGTGGCGGATGGCCGTGCGGGTGCCATTGCGGGCGCACGGGCGGCGGCCCTGCGGCGGCCACCGCGCATGGCCTTGCAGGATGTGCCGATGGCGGTGCCGTTTGACCGCTTGCCAGACTATCAGGACATGGAGCGGATGCAGCGCGCCGCAGCAATGATCGGGGTGCAGAACCCGTTCTTTCGGGTGCATGATGGACTTGCCGCCGCCCGAAGCCAGATTGCGGGCCGTGAAGTGATGAACTTTGCGTCTTACGATTATTGCGGGCTGAATGCCGATCCGCGCGTGGCCGAGGCGGCGAAGGCGGCAATCGATGCCTATGGCACGTCGCCATCGGGAAGCCGTCTGGTGGCGGGGTGCCGCCCGATCCATGAGGCGCTGGAGACGGCACTGGCGCAGCACTACGGGGCAGCGGCGGCCCTGACATTCGTCAGCGGGCATTCCACCAATGTGTCGACCATCGGGCATCTGATGGGGGAAGGTGACCTGATCCTTTATGACGCGCTGTGCCACAATTCCATTCAGGTTGGCATGAAACTGTCGGGTGCGGCGCGTCGGGCCTTTGCGCATAATGACATGGCCGCGCTGGAGGCGTTGCTGATCGAAAACCGGGGACGGTATCGCCACGCGCTGATCGCGACCGAGGGTCTGTTTTCGATGGATGGAGATGTGCCTCCACTGGCCGCGCTGATTGGATTGAAACGGCGGTTCGGCTGTTGGCTGATGGTCGATGAGGCACATGCGCTGGGCTGTGTCGGGGCCGGCGGTGTAGGCAGCTTTGCGGTTGAAGGGATCGACCGGGGCGAAGTTGATGTCTGGATGGGAACGCTGTCAAAGACCTTGGCGGCGACGGGGGGATATATTGCCGGCAGCAGCGCATTGATTGATCTTTTGCGCGGCCACGCGTCTGGCTTTGTCTATTCGGTGGCGCTTGCCCCTGCGCTTGCGGCGGCGGCGCTTATGGCATTGCAGGTGCTGGGGCGGGAACCTGAACGGGCGGCGCGTTTGCAGGACAACGCCGCGCTGTTTTTGGCCGAGGCGCGGGCGGCGGGCCTGGATACTGGCACGTCGGGGCCGTTCGGCGTGGTTCCCGTGATGGTGGGTGACACGCTGGTGGCGGCGAAATTGTCGGAACAGTTACTGGACCGCGGGGTGAATGTGATGCCGGTCATGTTCCCGGCGGTGCCCATGCGTGCGGCCCGGCTGCGGTTCTTCCTGAGCGCGCTGCACAGCGCCGAGGACATCCGGGTGACAGTTGCCCTGACAGCAGAGATATTGAGAGATTTGCGGCAAAGTGGGTTCGGCACCGCCATCCCACCTGCGTTGTTGGGGCTGTGATGGGCGGTTTGGTGCCAGGGGCCGGGCCGTGCGGGCAAGGTCCGAGGGTCAGGTTGAACGCGGCCTTTGCCGATGCGCCGATCTGAACGCAGGCCGCGCAAGACGGCAATTTACTATTTGCAACGGTTTCTTGCCCCTATGCCGGGGATGCCGGGGGCATTGTATCTGGGCGCGGGAAGCGGGTTTGAACAGGATGATGGCGGGCGATTGCAACTTGGCATGACCGCGCGTCTGGAAGGGGACACTTTTTTCAACGCCTTCTTCCTGGATTTCTGGCGCAAGCGGGCGGGGATTGCCCGTGTGGGGGTGCGATGCGCGGCAGAGGGTGCGCTGCGCCTGCGGGTTGTCGGGCATCTGGCGGGGGGCGGGCAGCGCATCCTTGCCGCGTGGAACCACCGTGGGACCGACAAGTCCAGCTTGCGTTGGGTCTGGCAGCAGGCGGACGGGCGCGACGTGCTGCGCCTGAGCCTGCATGTCGAGGCGCTGGGTGACGCGGTGATCGGCGACCTGTCCTTTGTCACGGACCGCCCGCCGTGGCGACCGATCCGTCTTGCCGTCGGGATTGTGACGCATGAGCGTGAGGCGTTGTTCAGGAAAACCGCGCAGGCGCTGGCGGATCTGAGCGGACAGATGCCGGCCTTGCGGCGGGTGCATATCGTGAACCACGGGGCGGCCTTTCGGGATGACGATCTGCGTGAATTGATGCAGCGCCCGTTGTTTCAGGTGGTGGATCAACCCAACCTTGGCGGATGTGGCGGTTTTGCCCGCGCCATGATCGAGGCGATGGATGCCAAGGACCGCGCAACGCATCTTTTGTTGATGGATGATGATATTGTCCTGGACCCGCGCATCGTGCTGCGCGCGGCCACCTTTGCGGCCCATGCGTTGGCGGATGTGGCGGTGGGTGGGCAGGCCATCGAACTGGAACGTCCAACCCGCCTGCAAGAGGCTTGGGGGCGGTTGGGGACCAATTGGCTGCCGCGCATGGAAGGCAGCAACCTGGACCTGGCCGCCCCCGGCGCGTTGCAGTTCTGGGATCAAAGCCCGGATGTGCATTACAACGGCTGGTGGTTCAGCATGATCCCGATGCGGGCCATAAGAACCTGTGGCCTGCCGACGCCAATCTTTCTGCGCGGGGATGATATTGAATACGGTCTGCGGTTGCGCGCGTCGGGCGTGGCGACGGTGCCTTTGCCGGGGCTTGGCGTCTGGCATGCCTCGGTGCGGTATAAACACGCCGGGCTGGTTCAGTATTACGATATGCGAAACGGGTTGATCACGGCGGCCACCTACCCGGACCTGGCCCCGCAACCCGGCGTCTTGCATGTGTTGGGATGGGCGCTGCACCACCTGTTAGTGCATCGCTATCGTTCGGCAGCGGCCAGTTTAATGGCGGTGGCGGATTTTCTGGATGGGCCTAGTGCGGCGCTTGCCCCCAACGGTGCGGATCGTCATCGCCGCCTGACGGTGAAGATGGGCCACTTGCCCGTGCCGGAGCGGCGGCAGGACGTGAACGGGGATGCCTTGCATCAGCCAAAGCCGTTCGACATCCGGACCTCGGCCCAGATCACGCCCTGGACGGTGCTGTGGATTGCCGCGCGTATTCTTGTGCGCCCTGTGCGGCGACAGGTCGGGTTGTTGCAGATCGGGGCGCCCGATCCGCGTGCCATTCAGGGAGAGAGCTATTTGCTGGCTTTGGAGCCGAACGGGCGGCGCTGTCTGGTGATGGCGCCGCGCAAGGGGCTGTTTCTGCGGTTGCTGGGCCGGGCCTTGTGGTTGGCACTGCGCCACGGGGTGACGCGGGATCGCGCGGCGCAGACCTGGCGTTCGCAATTGCAGGATCTGCGCGCAAGGGCGCGCTGGGAACGCGAATTCGCCCAGGCGCAGGATTAAGGGATGCGATCAGGGTTTGCGCAAGATACAGGCGAAATCGGCGCGGCGACCGGTGGCGTATTCCTCATACTCTGCGCTGCCGGGCATATCGGCCCATTTCCAGCCATAGGCCCGAAAAGGCCACGGCACCCGCGCGAGTTCGGCCGCCCGGTGGGGAATGTCGGCCTGCAAGGCGGCAAAGGTGTTGGGGGTTATGTTGGCATAGCTATGAAATATCAAGGTGTTAACTTGTGCGGCGGCGCGCAGTTCGGCCTCGATCATGGCATGATCGCCTTGGCGATAGCCGCCGGAAAAGGCGATGATGCCCCCCGTTTTGCACACGCGCGCAGCTTCGGCCACAAAGCGGCCAAGGCCAAAGTAAGTGGGGGCGCCGACGCTGATCACGAATTCGGCGGTGGCTGTGGGAAAGGCGATGGACTCGTTCTGGCCTTTGGTGAAGGTCGCCATGCCGCTTCCCGCCAACGCACGGCGCGCCATGCGGGTGACGGTGCGGTTGCGATCCGTGCCGAACAGGCGCGCCTTGGGATAGACGGCATGGGCATAGAGCAGGCCGCCCCCCTGACCGCAGCCGATATCAAGGATGCTGTCCGGGTCGGGCGCGAGGGTGGCCACCATGCTGCAAAGGAGCAGATGATACATCATGGCGGCGGGCTCTTCCCCGGCGAGATCGGGCGGGTGTCGCAAATCATGGGCCAAGGGCAGGTAGCCACCGTTGAAGAACCGCTTTCGGCGCACCGCCGAGAAACGATAAAGCACCTCATAGGCCGCAAGATCGAACAGATGCAGGGCAAGCTGGATCGGGGCGGGTGCGGTGGATTGCCGGATGCGGACAAGATCGGGCATCGGGGAACACTTTCGGAAACGGGTAAGGCACAGGCTACACCACGGGAAACCACAGCCTTGGGCCGGATGCAATGACGCATGGGGACGCGGCCATGCGCGTTATGTTTTTGCAAGGGCATCCATCGGCCTTTGCGCGGGAACTGGGCCAAGCTTTGGCGGCGCGTGGCCATGATGTGTGGCGGGTGAACCTGTGCTTTGGCGATTGGCTGTTCTGGCATGGCACGGAGAGTGAAAGTTATCGTGGGCAGTGCGCCGATTGGGAAGGGTGGATCGAGGCCCGGATGCGGGCCGAGCGGACAACCCATCTGATCTATTTTGCAGATCGCCATCCCTATCATGTGGCGGCGCAGCGTGCGGCGCGGCGGTTGGGGGTGGTCTGTGTGTCGCACGAATTTGGCTATCTGCGGCCGGACTGGATTTTGGTCGAGGAAGGTGGGCAATCGGCGTTTTCGCATTTTCCAGACCAACTGGATGTGGTGCGCGCGATGGCGGCGCATCTGCCTGCGCCCGAATTGACCCGCCGGTTCGCCCATCCGTTCTGGCAGGAAGCGGTGCAGGAGATGGCCTATCATCTTGGCAATGCGTTGCTGGCCCCGTTGTTTCCGGGCTTTCGTGCGGATCGTGTCGATCACCCGGTTGTGGAATACCTGTCTTATTTGCCGCGCCACATTTCGGGGTGGCGCGCGGCAGGCCCGGCGCGGCGGTTGGTTGCGCGGTTGGTGGCAGGGCGGCAGACGTTTCATCTGGTCGCGTTGCAGATGGCGGGGGATTACCAGATCCGGGCGAATTCCGGCTTTGCTGATCCCACGGACTTTCTGGCAAAGGTGATCCAGTCCCACGCGGCGCATGGGCCGAGGGATGGGGTTTTGGTGGTAAAGTTGCATCCGATGGACAATGGACGGGTGCCTTGGGCGCGGTTGGTGCGGCAGATGGCAGAGGCGGCGGGGAGCGGCGGCCGGGTGCTGTTTCTGGATGGTGGCGATCTGGGCGCGCTGCTGGCGCGGGCGGCGGGTTGCGTGGTGATCAACAGCACGGTCGGGCTGCATGCGTTGCGGGCGGGGTGCGCCGTGAAATGTGCGGGCATTGCCAGCTATGACATGGCGGGACTGACGCATCAGGGCAGTCTTGACAGTTTTTGGCAGCAGCCAGAGCGGCCCGATGCCCAAGGGGTGGATGCGCTGGTGCGATTGATGGCGGCGGCCATCCATGTGCGGGGGGATTTCTTTTCGCCCGAGGGGCGGAAGGCGGCGGTCCAGGGGTTCATCGCGCTGCTGGAAGGGGGGCTGGCGCGGCCTTATGCGGCCTTTGTAACGCCCCCACCCCGGCTGGACCGTGCAAGGAGCATGGGTCTTTCGGTTGATCCCTGGGTGTAGAATCGGGGTTGGCACGGGCTGCCCGATGCCCGCGCGATTGCCATTTCAAAGCGGCGGGGACGGATGCGTCGTGGGGCCGTCACGTTGGCCTGCGGATGCGAGTAAGTCGCAATCTCTGAAAGGAATCAGGTGGTTAGCGCGGGCTGTTTCGGCCCTGACAGTTTCGGGAGTGCCGAAAAGCGGTATCTGAGACGCATTCGCAACGCGGTTGAAAATCAATCGCATCTTGATGTATACTAGCCAAGTATCGCAGGGTTTTCATGCGTCTGCCTTGGCCACGCCCATCGGGCGCATGGCCCTTGGGACTGGCCTTTATCAGACCTTTGTCTGATCGGGGCCAATACCTATTTCCTTACCCTTGTCGGACCCCCGGCCTTTGTTTGCAAAGGTCTGTCGCGGGATCATGGACCATCCGAAGCGACAGGTCTGCCCTGTCTGTTTCCCACGTCACACAACAGGGACAACTGCCATGGTCACGCTGAACCTTAACGACCTCGCCCATATCCTCGAACAGATCCGCATTGCGGAGTTGCATGCCGAGGCGATTGCAAATGGGGATGATCCCCGTGCGGCGCTGGAGGCGCTGATCACCAACCCGCTGATCCCGAACGGGCTGCGCACAGTGACGGGTGAGTTGAACAATTATCAGGTGGGCTACACGCAGAGCGGCGCATCGGACAACCTGATGGACCGTCTTCTGGACCCGGTCTGGATGGCGGCGCAGGCCAATCCGCGCACGGGGGCGCCAACCAGCTATGCCCAGACGGCGGATTCGGTTTATGACAGCCGTCCGCGCACGATTTCCAACCTTGTGGCGGATCAGACGCTGAACAACATCGCTGCGATTTCGGCGGCGCTGGCCATCAACGGTGTGTTGGGGGCGGAAAACATTGCCCTGTCGCAGCAGATCCACGCAGCATATGTCGCGGCGCAGGAGGGGGCTGGCGATCTGAGCGGGTTGCCCCCCCGGTCGGTGCTGGAGGCGGCGCTGGCGGCAGAACAGGCGGAACTGGCGGCGGCGCAGGCGGCGCTTGTGCCGTTGAATGCCGCGCTGACGGCAGCAAACCAGACGTTGGCCGACGCGACGCAGGCCCTTGTTGCGGCGGAAGCGGCGCTTGCGGCGTTGACCGGTGGGGTGACGGCGGCGGCGGCCGATCTGGCGGCGGCACAGGCCGCGCTTGGCACTGCGCAGGCAGCTTTTGACGCCGCACAGACGCTGGCCACCGATGCGGCTGCGGCGGTTGCTTCGGCAGAGGCGGTGCTGGCGCAGGCGGAGGGTGATCTGGCTGTCGCGCAGGCGGATCTAGCTGCGGCGCAGACTGCGGCGACCGATACGCAGGCCGATCTTGATGCTGCGGCCGCAACGCTGGCCGATGCGGAACAGGCGCTGGTGGATGCCCTGGCGCAGCAGGTGGCGGCGCAGCAGACACCGTTGAACATTCTGGACGATATTGCCGCCGCCTTTGCCGTGGTCGCGGCCAGCAATCAGCGTGATCAGGCACAGGCCGACTATGACACCGCCCTTGCCGCCGATACGGCGGCGGATTCGGCAGTTGTTGGCGCTGCGGATGCCGTTGCGGCGGCGCAGACCAATGTCGACAACGCTACGGCGACACGTGACACCCTCGCTGCGGCATCCGCAACGTCGGCGGCATCGCTGGCTGCGGCCAGTGCCGAATTGACGCTGGCCAACGATGCGGTGACGGCGGCGCAGTCGGCGCTGGATGCAGCGAATGCGGCGGTGTCATCCGACGCGGCGGCAGCGGCGGCAGCGGTCACATCGGCCCAGGCTGCGGTGGATGACGCGGATACGCTGGCCGATGCGGCGCAGCTTGCCGTTGATGGTGCCACCGCAACGGTGGTGGCTGAACAGGCGCAGGTTTCTGCGGCCGAAGCGGCACTGGTGCCTTATGAACAGGCGGCGCTGGCCAATGTCGAGGTGCAGGCCCTGCTGGCCGACAATGGTATTGTGATGGACGGCGTGAATGTGCTGTTGGGCAACGTGGCGGCGGACCTTGGGGATACCGCGCCTTACAACAGCTTTTTCACCATCTTTGGCCAGTTTTTTGACCACGGTCTTGACCTGACGCAGAAGGGCGGCAGCGGGACGGTTTATATTCCGCTGCAACCCGATGATCCGCTTTACGTGCCGGGCAGCCCCACGAATTTCATGGTGCTGACCCGTGCGATGAACCAGCCGGGGGCGGATGGTGTTATGGGCACGGCGGATGACGTGCGGGAAAACGCCAATGAAACCACGCCGTGGATCGACCTGAACCAAGTCTATACCTCGAACCCGTCGCATCAGGTGTTCTTGCGGGAATATGTGATGTTGGGGGGGGAACCGGTTGCGACGGGACGGATGCTGGAAAGCGCCACCGGTGGCCCGCCGACATGGGCCGACATCAAGGAACAGGCCCGCACCATGCTTGGGATCGAGCTGTCGGATCTGAACGTGCATTCGGTGCCGGCGGTGCTGACCGATCTGTATGGCCGCTTCATTCCCGATGCGACGACCGGGATGCCGCAATTCGTGCTGGTCAGCGGCGGGACGGTGTCAGGCAGCCTGTCGGCACCTGTGGATGGCATGGCCGTTGCGTCTGCTGGCCGTGCCTTCCTGAACGACATCGCCCATACGGCGACGCCCGGCATGGTGGATGACGACCGCAATCCGATGACGGATGCGATTGCAAGAACTGCGGACACGGATACCGAGACGGGCAACATCAATCAGGTGGTGACCCCGATGGGCATCATGACCACCTATGACAATGAAATGCTGGACCGCCACTTCATCGTGGGGGATGGGCGCGGCAATGAAAACATCGCGCTGACGGCGGTTCACACGATCTTTCACGGCGAGCATAACCGCCAGATCGAGTCGGTTAAGGAAACGCTGATTGCATCGGGCGATATCGGGCTGCTGAATGCCTATCTGCTGACGCCCGTTCAGGCGATGCCGACATCCGCCGATGCGGTGGTGTGGAACGGCGAGCGGTTGTTCCAGACAGCGCGTTTCACGACCGAGATGGTGTATCAGCATCTGGTGTTCGAGGAATTCGTCCGGTCTGTCACGCCGCAGATCGACCCCTTCGTGTTCTCAAACTCGGTCGAGATTCCGGTGGGGATCAGCCAGGAATTCGCGCAGGTCGTCTATCGGTTCGGGCATTCGATGCTGAATGAAACCGTCGATATGCTGGGTCTTCTGGATGCCAACGGCACGTTGGGGGAAAGCGGGGCGGTTGGCCTGTCGACGGTCGATCTGTTCGACGCCTTCCTGAACCCGGTCGCCTTTGATGAGCAGGGCGTGGATGCCCATGCCGCCGCGGGTGCCATCCTGCGGGGGATGACGCGCCAGCGCGGGAACGAGATTGACGAATTCCTGACGGATGCGCTGCGCAACAACCTTGTGGGTTTGCCATTGGATCTGGGGGCCTTGAACATCGCGCGGGCGCGGGATGTGGGTATCCCGTCGCTGAACGAAGCGCGGAGACAGTTCTTCGAGCAGACGCAGAACACCTATCTTAAGCCCTATGACAGCTGGACGGATTTTGCCGCCAACATCAAGAACCCTCTTTCGGTGATCAACTTCATCGCGGCCTATGGCACGCATGCAAGCATCACGGATGCCGTCGGGTTCGAGGCAAAGCGGGATGCGGCCACGCTTCTTGTGCTGGGTGGTGACGGCGCACCGGTGGACCGGCTTGAATTCCTGAACGCGACCGGGGCCTTTGCCGGTGGGTCGTTGGGCGGATTGAACAACGTGGACTTCTGGATCGGCGGTCTGGCCGAGGCGAAGATGCCCTTTGGCGGGATGCTGGGGTCAACCTTTACCTTCGTCTTTGAAGCACAGATGGAGATGCTGCAAAACGGCGACCGGTTCTATTATCTGAGCCGGACGCAAGGGATGAACCTGCTGACACAATTGGAAAGCGACAGTTTCGCAGACCTGATCCAGCGCAACACGGATGGCGAACATCTGGGCCTTTCGATCAATGGTGCAGCCTTCCAGACGGCGGCCTGGGTGATCGAGATGGATCAGGCGCGGCAGTGGAATGCCGGGATCGGCAGCGCCGACCCGACACGCGATGCGGATGTGCTGTCGTCGATGATCGGCAATCCGAGCCTGGTTGAGCGGCGCGATCTGGATGGCGACGGCGACATGGATTTCCTGCGCTATCTGGGGGGAGAGCATGTCGTGCTGGGCGGCACGTCCGAGCGTGACATCATCGTGGCAGGGGCCGGGGATGATGGCATCTGGGGCTATGCCGGAGATGACGACATCGAAGGCGGCTATGGTGTGGATCATATCCACGGCGGTGAAGGGTCGGACCTGATCACCGACAGTGGCACCGATATTGGCGCGGCGGATGTGTTGAAGGGTGAAGGCGGCGATGACCTGATCAATGGCGGGATGGGACTAGACCTGATCTTTGGCGGCGATGGGCGCGATGTGCTGGCTGGTGGGGATGAGGCGAAGGATATTTTCGGCGGGCAGGGGGATGATTTCATCCGGTCGCCTTCGGGCGGTGGCGGCATCGTCTACGGCAATGAAGGCAATGACTGGATGGAAGGCCAGGGGAATATGAACACCCTGACCGGCGACAATTCGGAACTGTTCTTCAACAGCCGTGTCATCGGCCATGATGTGATGATCGCGGGCGAAAACGACACCGATTTCGACGCGGAATCCGGTGATGATATCATGATCCAGGGCATCGGCATCAACCGCAACAACGGCATGGCTGGGTTCGACTGGGTATCCTACAAGGGGAACGATTACCCGGTGGATGCCGATATGAACATCAGCATCTTCGTCAATCAGCAGACCAACATCCTGCGCGACCGTTTCGATCTGGTCGAAGGTCTGTCCGGCTGGGATGGCGATGACCGGCTGACCGGCCGTGAGGTGGTGATCGGGGCCTATGATGACGCCTTCAATGCCGCGCAGGTTTCGGCAACCTCGCCCATCGCGTCCTATTCCAACGCGCTGCTGGAAGAGAATGTCGACTTGATCGACGGGCTGCGTGAACTGGTGGACCATCTGGCCACGTTCAACCTGATCCAGCCCAATACGGGCGAGGTGAAGTCTGCACGGATGAGTACCGTCAACGGCGATGACATCATACTCGGGGGTGGTGGCAGCGACATCATCCGCGGCATGGCGGGTGATGATATCATCGACGGGGACAAATGGCTGAACGTGCGGATTGCCGTCAAGAATGCGGCGGGGGTGATCATCGGCACGACCGATGGGCTGACGCACAAGATTTATGACATTGCGACCCGCACGGTTGAACTGTTCGGCGGCATGACTTTGGAACAGGCGCTGTTCGGGCGGCAAGTCCGGGCGGCCGATCTGGAGGTGGTGCGCGAAATCCTGGATGGGGATGCGAACAATTCCGGGATCGACACGGCCACCTATTGGGATGCGCGCGCCAACTATGCCGTTACGGTGAATGCGGATGACACAGTCACGGTCAGCCACACTGATCTTGCAGCAGTCGGCCCGGTCAATCCGGCATCGGGGCGTGCATTGAGCAATGAAGGCGTGGACCGGCTATCGAACATTGAACAGGTGCAGTTCGGAACGGCCATCGGTGCCGTGGCAACGCTGGGCATCGTCAATGGCACGGCGGCGGCAGAGACTGTGAACGGCACCAACCTGACCGAAATGATCATCGCGGGGAATGGGGCCGATCTGGTCACTGCGCGGGGTGGGAATGACACCATTTCGGGCGGGCGTGGCAATGACACGATCAATGCCGGGGCGGGTGATGACACCGTGTTGTGGTTCGCCGGACATGGCCGCGACCTTGTCGATGGACAGGGCGGAGCGGTCGACACCTTTGTTGTGAACGGTAGCGCCCAGGCCGAGATTTTCCGCATCTACGCCGTGGCCTTGAACGCTGCTGGGGGGCCATTGGCAAACGTCGCCAACCGCGTGCTGACCAGTGGCTTGCTGACGACGCAGGGTGGCAGCCTTGACGCTACGACCGAAATCGTCATCACCCGAACGGTGGGCGGTGTGGAAACGGTCATCGCGCAACTGGACAACATTGAGGAGATCCAGATCAACACCTTGACCGTCACCGAAAATGATGGGGGCGGTATCAATCAGGGCATTGCCCAAGGGGATGCGATCATCGCGGTTGGCAATTTTAACCCGACCAGCCTGAACTTTTCGACCATCACGGTGAACGGGTCGGCAGCGGATGACACAGTCGACATCTCGATGCTGGAATCGGCGCACCGCATCCTGTTCCGGTCCCATGGCGGCAATGACGTGATCGTCGGCGCGCTGCGGACGCAGGATGTCATCGAACTGGCAGAGGGCGTCGATCCGGCGAACTTTGTGGCGACGGATAATGGCGATGGCACGATCACCATGTCGGACGGCACCCATGCCGTGACCTTTGCCGGGGCCATCGACGACCTTCCAACGCTGTCGCCCATCGGCACGCATCAGCCCGGAGAAGGCGAAGATCCGGGCGAGGATACGGAAGGCGAAGGGTCCGAGGATACCGGATCAGGCAGCAATGACGACGACGATGAAGATGATGATGATACGGTCGGCGGCGGTGACGACGATACCGCTGGTGGCGATGATGACGACGACGGTGACGACGATACCGCAGGAAACGGCAACGGCAACGGCACCGGCAACGGCAACGGAACTGGCACCGGCAACGGAACTGGCACCGGCAACGGAACTGGAAACGGCACCGGAACTGGCAACGGCACGCCAACCCCGACACCTGAGCCAGAGCTGGAGGGCGTGGTGCTGATGCCGGGCTCGACCGCCGGGGTGCAGGTTGGTGGTGCGGGGGATGATGTGCTTGTCGGCGGCGACCAGGGCGATGCCCTGCTGGGCAAGGGCGGCGCGGATATCATCCTTGGCAATGGCGGCAATGACGTGGCCGTCGGCGGATCGGGCGGTGACGTGATCGAAGGTGGTGCCGGGCGCGATGTCCAACTGGGCGGTGCCGGAGATGACATCTTCATCGTGCAGGATGGCGACGGGGCCGACATGATCTTTGGCGGGGCGGGCAGCGATACGCTTGACCTGTCGGCGGTCACGGGCGGCGCGACGATCGACCTGGGGGCCTATACGGCCATCGGGACGGCGCGGTCCGGCGGCATCACCGACCATCTGGTTGGCATCGAGAACGCCATCGGCAGCCAGGGCAACGACGTGATCAAGGCGTCGCTGGCGATCAACGTGATGACCGGCGCGGACGGCGAGGATGTGTTCGTCTTTGTCTCGGCGGGGGCGGCCAATGGCGACGTGATCACCGACTTCCAGCCGGGCGACCGGATCGACCTGTCGGGGATCGACGCGATGGTGGGCACGAACGGCAACCAGGCCTTCACGCTGGCCGGTCAGGGCACCACAGCGGCGGGCAACCTGGTGATCCGCGAGGTGGCCACCGCAGACGGTGTGGACACGCTGATCGAAGGCTTCACCGATGCCGATGACGCCGCCGACTTTACCCTGACGCTGCGCGGGGCGCACAACCTCGATGGGTCGTCCTTCAACCTGTAAGCGAAATCCCCCCGGCCGGATTGATCCGGCCGGGGTTAAGCTATATTGCGACGTTGTGACAGCGCAGACGGGCCAAGGAAAAAATGTACGATCGGGAATTGACGGATCTTCAGACACTTATCGGCCAATGGGCGCAGACCGGGCGGATTGATGTGGGGGGATGGGGCGCGAATGAGGTGATGACAATCCTGTCGGGCCGGCCCGAGTTCCGGGAAAAGTTCGTGGCCTTGCTGCAATGCCGTCTTGGCGCCCCGCTGCACTGACTGTGGCTCCGGGCCGGTTCTGTTGATGCAAAGGGCTTTTAGCCCGCTGCAACAGGCCATCAACAGCAGGTCAGGATGTGCCACGGCCTGTGCGCCGTTGGTGATTTGGCGGGCCCGTTCGGCCACCGCCAATCACCGCAAAGGGGCCAGGTGGTCTGAATGTGGCCTTGGCTTCGATATGGATCGTGACACGCGCGCCTGACACCGCAGACTGTAGCGCCCTTGATATGCGTTCGGTCGTGTCATGTGCGGCGGCCACGGTCATGTGACCCGGCAGGCTGAGGTGGAATTCAATGAAGGTCGCCGCCCCGGCATGGCGGGTGCGCAGATCGCCAAGTGTGATCTGGTCGCCGCCTTCGGCCTGAATGACGGCGCGGATGCGGTTCAGGTCGGCTTCGGGCAGGCTTTCATCCAGCAAGGCCCGAACCGAGCCGAGGACGACTGATCCCCCGGTATAAAGCACGTTCAGCGCGACCAACCCAGCAATCAATGGATCAAGGATAAGCCAGCCAGTCACCGAACTGGCGGTCAGGCCGATGATGACGGCGATGGAAAACAGCACGTCCGACATCAGATGCCGCCCGTCGGCCTGAAGCGCGGGTGATCGCATCTGGCGGCCACGGGTGATCAGGACAAAGGACCACAGCCCGTTCAGTACGCTGCCCAGCGCGGTCAGCATCAGGCCCTGGACCATGGCGACCACGGGTTGCGGGTCCAGAATGCCATAGGCCGCCTTGTGCAGGATCAACAGCGCAGCGACAACGATCAGGCTGCCGCCAAACAGCGCGCTGATCAATTCGGCCTTGTGAAAGCCAAAAGGGTGGCGCGGGTCGGCCGGGCGCGCCGCAAGCCGGACCGCGAAGAAGGCCGCGATAGCCGAGGCGAGGTTGACGAAACTTTCCGTGCTTTCCGAAAACAGCGCGATGGACCCGGTGATCCACCATGCCCCCAGCTTCAGCGCCAGCACCGACAGGGCGACAACAATGCTGAAGGCCGCGATCTTCTGTATCGCGGGCATAGGCGCGGCTGGCAGTGGCGGGTTGGGCATGGATGCCTTCGGGTATGACTTCGGAAACGCGGTCGGATGAGAAAAGTCATGAACATTAATGCGCTATAGAAGGCGAATTGAAGGAAAAGGTGCGGCCCTGCGGACAGGCTTTGGTCAGCTTTGTGGCGCGATGGGCAGGCAAAGGGCCACCTGCAACCCGTTCCCGGCACTGATGAAATCAAGCTGCCCCCCCGCGCGTGTGACGATTTCATCAGCAATGGACAGGCCAAGCCCGGTGCCGCCGTCAGCCGCTTCGGCGGTATCAAGCCGCTGGCCACGCTGGCGTAGGCGGTCGATCTGATCGGAGGGCATGCCGGGGCCATCATCTGCGATGGTCACAAGGATCGACCCGTTGTCCTGTTGAGCGGATAGGGCGATGCGGGCGCGGGCGTGGGTGACGGCGTTTTCGACCAGGGCACCCAGCGCCTCGGTCAGGTCGGCGCTGTCGATCCGGGCGACAAGGCCGTCTGTGGCGGTGGTCTGCCAGTCCAGCTCCGCGCCTTTGGGCGTGCGTTGCAGTACGGCCATGACCCCCCTCAGGGCGCGGGCGACATCGGCGGTGCTGCCCCCCAAGCCGCCCCCCGTGCCGCCCGCCATTGTCGCGCGGGTGAGTTCGCGGTCGACTTGCTGCCGGATGGATTTGACGATGGTTTCGATCCCTGCCGCATCATCGCGCCGCCCCGCCTGACGCAGGCGGGTTGCATCGCCCAACAGTGCCTGAAGCGGTGTTTTCAACCCATGCGCCAGATCGGCGGCGCGGCGGCGCGAGCGGGCCACCTCATCCGCGCGGGCATCCAGCAAGTGGTCGATCTGACGCGCGAGCGGGGCCAGTTCCTGCGGCACACTGTCACCGATCCGGTCCTGTGCGCCCTGGGTCAGCGCCTGAAGGCGTTGGCCCAGCGTAGCAAGGGGGGCGAGGCCGACCCTGATCTGCACAGCCCCTGCGGCCAGGATCAAAAGGCCAAGTGCCGCCAGCCACGGCAGCATTTCGCTGCCAAAGGCGGCGCGGGCCGCATCTATCCGCGCGCGGTCCAGCGCGGTGGTGATGCGCACCGCCCGCTCACCCGCCGGTGTGGGCCGGATCACCGTGCGATCCAGTGCCAGAAGGGCGGTGTCTTGCGGGCCGGGGAGGGTAAGGAGACGCGCATCACCCGACGGCGGCGCAGGAGGCAGGGTCAGTGTGTAATCCCACAACGACCGCGATGACCATGCCTGCTCGCCTGCCGAAACCATCCAGTAACGCCCGGAATAGGGGCGGTTGAAGGCCGGGTCGGGCGGCGGGGCTGGCAGCGCCAACTGCCCGTCAGCGGCAGGGTCAAGCGCGGCAACAAGGTAATCCGACAGGTCGGACAGATCGGTGGCGATGGCCCGTTCCGCGTGGCGGTTGAACAGCACCGACAGGCCGAAATGCGCCGCCACAAGGGTTACGACAAGCGCCAGTCCCCCCGCCAGTGCAAGGCGCAGACGCAGCGAACTGCGTGTCATGGATCGCCGCCCAGAGTGTAGCCAAAGCCACGCCGGGTCTGGATGGCGGCCGCGCCAAGTTTCCGGCGCAGGCGGGTGATGATCGCCTCGATGGCATTCGCCTCGCGCCCGTCTTCGGTGCCGTAAAGATGATCGACAAGTTCCGATGGCGCGACAATCCGGTCACGGTTCAGCAAAAGATAGGACAAGAGCCGAAATTCAAGCGGCGTCATGGCGACAGGCAGGCCGTCCCGTTGCACGGTCATGCGGTTGAGGTCGATGGCAAGCGCGCCCATCCGGTGGACGGGCTGCGCCTGCCCCCCGGCACGGCGGATCAAGGCGCGGGCGCGGGCGGTCATTTCTTCGATCATGAAGGGTTTGGGAAGGTAGTCGTCGGCCCCGGCCTCGATCCCTTCGACCCGTTCGGACCATGTGCCGCGTGCCGATAGCACCAGAATGGGAAAGGCCCGTCCCTCGGCCCGCCAGCGTTTCAGCAGGGTCAGGCCATCCAGTCGTGGCAGGCCCAGATCAAGGATGACTAGATCGTAATCTTCTGTCCCGCCCTGAAACCAGGCGGTTTCGCCGTCGGCGACGGTTTCCGCGCGGAACCCGGCGGCAGTCAGGGCCGCCGATACCATGTCGGCAATGCGGGCGTCATCTTCGACAACCAAAGCGCGCATCAGTCATCGACCCGGATCACGCGTGCCGTGGCGGCATCGACCTGCACCTCAAGCACCCGGCCCTGGGGCGTTATGAGTTCCAGATCATAGATCATGCGCCCCCGTTTCCGATCCAGTTCGGCATCGATCATGCGGGCGCCGAAGTGGGTTTCCACCCCGGACAGGATGGCGGAAAGCGGCAGGATTGCCCCGGACGACACGCCCGCGCGGGCGCGGTCACTGTCATCATCGTCGTCATCATCATCAAAGCTGTTACCGCCATTGCTGTCGCCGCCGTAACCGCCGCCGTCATCCCCGCCGTCATCACCCCCCCCGCTGCGGCCACTGCCGCCACCATCGCCACCCCCCCCATCGCCGCCATCCTTTGCGGTGGCGGGGGCAGCAAGGGCCGTGGCGATGGTCAGCATCGCAAGAAACAGGATGAGCGTGGTGCGGGTCATCTGCGCGTCTTACCGGGGTGAAACTGACAACACGCTGACAGGACAGGTCAGTTGGCTGTCAGGCGACTCATGCGAAGGCTGGTGCATCCCGAGAGTAGGGGCAATGCAAAAAACGAGAGGACGCTACAATGAACGCCAAAGACCTTCGCCGCGCTGGAAATGTTTCAATGGGCCTTGCCATGGTGGCGGCCGTTGTTGGGGCGCTATCGCTTATGTCCGTGACCAGCACCGCCTATGGTGGCAGCGATGATGGTGGCGGTGACAGCAGCGGTGGTGACAGCCGGGGCAGTGACAGCCGGGGGGGCGATGATCGGGGTGGTGACGACAATGGCGGCAACACCAGCGGCCATGGCAGTGACGATGTCGGCTATGATGATCACGGTCGTCGTCACGGTGGCCACGGGGCGGATGACTTTTCCCAGGGTGGTGCGGCGATGCAGGCGTTGGGCGATGTCGTGACCGATTGGGAAGGGCGTGGATACCGCGTTCTGGATATCGACCGCGAAGATGGATCGGTGGTCGAAATGGACGTGATCACGCCGGAAGGTCAGCACGTCGAGATGTATGTGGATGTGGCAAATGGGGCGATCCTGCGCCAGCATCTGGAAGACTGATGCTGCGGGCCTGACGGCCTTACAGGTGGCAAGCAACGGGGGGTGGGCAAAGGCCTGCCCCTTTTGCCATGAGCAGGCCGGATGCACCTGCGGGCAGGTATGCGCCGTGATTTGGGCTACGCCCGTTTGGCCGACGCGGTCTGCGTTGAAAAAATCCGTGCGGGTGGTGGACAAGCCGGCGGTCTTGCTGCGCAATGGCGTGGGTGTGAACAGCAATACAAGGTGGAATGGTGACAGCAGCGTTGATCGATCTTGATGCCTTGGCGGGCGTGCTGGCGGATCGTGCCGGGGGGGGCGGCCGCGTCATGGTGGCGCTTGCCGGGGCGCCGGGATCGGGGAAATCCACGGTGGCAGAGCGTCTGGCCGATCGTTTGAATGCGGATCAGGCGGGCAGGGCTGCGGTGCTGCCGATGGATGGGTTCCATTATGACGATCTGCATCTGGTGCCTGCCGGATTGCGGCCCAGAAAGGGTGCGCCTGACACGTTTGACGTGGGCGGCCTTTATCACACGCTGCGCCGTATCCGGGCGCGGGATGAGGATTTTGTCGCGGTGCCGGTCTTTGATCGGGATATCGAAATTGCCCGTGCCGGGGCGCGGATGATCCCGGCGGATGTGCCGGTGATCATAGCCGAGGGCAATTATCTGCTGCTGGGGCAAAATCCGTGGTCACGGTTGCGCCCGCTGTTCGATGTGGCCGTCCTTGTCGATGTGCCAGAGCCTGTGCTGCGGGACAGGTTGACAGCGCGTTGGCAGCATTACGGCCTGTCGCCGGATGAGATTGCGTGGAAGCTGGACGGCAATGACCTGCCCAACGGGCGCGTTGTGATGACGCACAGCACCGGCGCAGATTTTCGGCTGGTCAATAGTTAGGGATGATCCGCGTGAGACGGTAAGGCGAATGCGGGGCGATTGCGTGCTGATCCGGCTGGCCGCTTGTGATGTGGGAGGCAACGGGCCAATCATATGACCACGCGCAACGGTGCGCGCTTGCCAAGGACGCCACGCTATGACGGATGACGAACTGATCCTGCGCCAACAGATGGTGCAGACCTGCCGCAAGATGAATGAGACGGGGATCAATCAGGGGACATCGGGGAATCTGTCGGTGCGCTTTGGTGACGGGTTTCTGATCACCCCGTCGTCTTTGCCTTATGACGTGATGGAACCCGCCGATCTGGTGGAAATGGGGTGGGACGGCAACTATGCTGGGCGGCGGCCTTCGTCGGAATGGCGGTTCCATCGTGACATCCTGAAGGCGCGGTCGGATGTGAATGTGGTGCTGCATTGCCATTCGGCCTTTGCCACATCTGTCGCCTGCCACCACCGCAGCATTCCGGCCTTTCACTATATGGTGGGGGTGATGGGCGGGAATTCGTTGCGCTGTGCGCCCTATGCGACCTTTGGGTCGCAGGCGCTTTCGGATGCCGCGATTGTGGCGTTGCAGGATCGGATGGCCTGCCTTCTGGGCCAGCACGGGCAGATCAGCCTTGGCACCACGCTGGACGCAGCGTTGTGGATGGCGGTCGAGGTGGAAACCCTAGCGCGGATGTATGTTCAGGCGCTGGCGTTGGGTGAGCCGCCGGTTCTGCCGGATGCGGAAATGGATCGGGTCATCGCGCAGATGCGGCGTATGAGCTATGGCCTTGGTCCCGAAGATGTGGGCGAAAAAGACGCCCCGCGGCCCCGCACTCCCGGTTGATCGGCGCAGACTGGCGGCGCAGATCGGCGGCGGGATGTTTCGGCTGACCCGTGCGGGCTGTCACACTGACCGTGCCTGAAAACACAGCAGATTGCCGCCCTGCATGGCTTGTCCTTGGGCATGACCTTGCGCAATTATGCGACCGGGAATGGGGAATAAAATTGGGAAAACACGTGGGGGAACTATGCTGAACCTGCCGGAATCGGGCACCTTTATCGGCCGTGTGTGGCGGCGCGGAATTGGCCCATCGGTGGTGATGGTGCGCGGTGATATGCTGGTGGATATTACCACGCGCGAGGCACCGACGATGCGGGATGTGCTGGAACAGCCTGACATTGTTGATTTCGTCTCCGGCATCGCGGGTGAAGAGATCGGACTTTTGGAGGCAATTTGCCAGGCATCGGTCGAGGCGAGCGGCGGGATCACGCGGCTGATTGCGCCGGTGGATTTGCAGGCGGTCAAGGCCTGCGGGGTGACATTTGCGCGGTCGATGATCGAACGGGTGATCGAGGAACGCGCGGGCGGTGATCCGGGTCGGGCGGATGCGATCCGCGCCCGCGTGGCGCGCGTGATTGGCGACAGCCTGCGCGATCTGGTGCCGGGGTCGGATGAGGCGGCCGAGGTGAAGCGGCTGTTGCAGCAGGAAGGGCTGTGGTCCCAATACCTTGAGGTTGGCATCGGCCCGGATGCCGAAGTGTTCACGAAGGCGCAACCTATGGCGGCAGTAGGCTGGGGTGCCAGCGTCGGGTTGCACCCGGTCAGCCATTGGAACAACCCGGAACCCGAGGTGGTGCTGGCGGTGGATTCCACAGGCCGGATCGTGGGGGCGACGCTGGGCAATGACGTGAACCTGCGCGATGTCGAGGGGCGGTCGGCGCTGCTTTTGGGCAAGGCCAAGGACAACAACGCGGCGGCCAGCCTTGGGCCATTCATCCGCATCTTCGATGACGGCTTCACGCTGGATGATGTGCGCCGGTTGGAATTGTCGTTGCAGGTCCAGGGCGAAGATGGGTTCGTTCTGGAAGGCCGGTCGTCGATGGGCGAGATCAGCCGCGACCCTGCCGATCTGGTGGCGCAGGCGCGCGGGCGGCATCATCAATATCCTGACGGGTTTGTCCTGTATTGCGGCACGATGTTTGCGCCCGTGCAGGATCGCGGAGCGCCAGGGCAGGGGTTTACCCATCACCTTGGCGATGTGGTGACCATTGCCGCGCCAGAGCTGGGGGCGTTGACCAATACGGTGCGGCTGGCGACCGAAGCGCCGGAATGGACCTTTGGCACAGCGGCCTTGATGCGGAATCTTGCGGGGCGCGGGCTTATTTGACGGGGCTTTCCCTTGACCCGCAAAGACGTGAATGCCATGTCGCAGGGACATGCAAGCCGGAGGAGAGCCCATGCCCGTCTATCGTTCCCGCACCACCACCCATGGCCGCAACATGGCCGGGGCACGTGGCCTTTGGCGTGCGACCGGGATGAAGGATGGCGATTTCGGCAAGCCGATCATTGCCATCGTCAACAGCTTTACCCAGTTCGTGCCGGGGCATGTGCATCTGAAGGATCTGGGTCAGCTGGTCGCGCGGGAAGTGGAAGCGGCGGGTGGTGTGGCGAAAGAGTTCAACACCATCGCGGTGGATGACGGCATCGCCATGGGCCATGACGGGATGCTGTATTCGCTGCCCTCGCGCGAGATCATCGCCGACTCTGTGGAATACATGGTCAACGCCCATTGCGCCGATGCGATGGTGTGTATCTCCAACTGCGACAAGATCACCCCCGGTATGCTGATGGCCGCGATGCGGTTGAACATTCCGGTGGTGTTCGTGTCGGGCGGGCCGATGGAGGCCGGGAAGGCCGTGATCAAGGGCAAGGAGATTGCGCTGGATCTGGTCGATGCGATGGTCGTCGCGGCCGACGAATCCTATACCGACGCCGAGGTGGAAGAGATCGAAAAGGCCGCTTGCCCCACCTGCGGGTCATGCAGCGGCATGTTCACCGCCAATTCGATGAACTGCCTGACCGAGGCGCTGGGCCTGTCATTGCCGGGGAACGGATCGACGCTGGCCACGCATGGCGACCGCAAGCGGCTGTTCGTAGAGGCGGGGCATCTGATCGTTGATCTGGCGAAACGCTATTATGAACAGGACGATGCCAGCATCCTGCCGCGTAACGTCGCCAACAAGGCGGCATTTGAAAACGCGATGGCGCTGGACATTGCGATGGGCGGATCGACCAACACCATCCTGCACATTCTGGCGGCGGCCCATGAGGGCGGGATCGACTTTGATCAGGACGATATCGACCAGTTGAGCCGCAAGATCCCCTGCCTGTGCAAGGTGGCCCCGGCCAAGCAGGACGTGCATATGGAAGACGTCCACCGTGCCGGGGGGATCATGTCGATCCTGGGTCAACTGGACAAGGGCGGGTTGTTGAACCGCGATTGCGTGACGGTGCATTCCCCCACGATGGGCGCGGCGCTGGATCATTGGGACATCAGCCGCACCAACCATGAAAACGTGCGACAATTCTTTAAGGCGGCGCCCGGCAATGTGCGGTCGGCCACGGCCTTTAGCCAGGACAAGCGGTATATGGAGCTGGACCTGGACCGCGAAAAGGGCGTGATCCGGTCGGTGGAACATGCCTTTACCAAAGAGGGCGGTCTGGCGGTGCTGAAGGGCAATATCGCGCTGGATGGCTGCATCGTGAAAACGGCCGGGGTGGACGAAGCCATCTTTGTCTTTTCCGGGCCGGCCAAGGTGTACGAATCCCAGAACGCTGCCGTTGCGGGCATCCTGAACAATGAGGTGAAGGCCGGCGATGTGGTGGTGATCCGCTATGAAGGGCCGAAGGGCGGGCCGGGGATGCAGGAGATGCTTTATCCGACCAGCTATCTGAAATCCAAAGGCCTGGGCAAGGTTTGCGCCCTGTTGACGGATGGTCGTTTTTCAGGTGGCACGTCGGGCCTGTCGATCGGCCATGCCAGCCCCGAGGCGGCGTCGGGTGGTGCGATCGGGCTGGTGCGCGAAGGCGACATGATCGACATCGACATCCCGAACCGGACGATCAACCTGCGCATCAGCGAAGCGGAACTGGCCGCGCGCCGGGCGGAACAGGACAAACTTGGCTGGAAACCCGCTAAACCCCGGTCGCGCAAGGTGAGCCAGGCGCTGCGCGCTTATGCGTTGTTTGCAGCATCTGCCGACAAGGGCGCGGTACGGGTGCTGCCCGACGAGGCGTGATTTTCGCGCGTGATTTCCGAATGATCGAGACTGAAAAGGGGCGCTGCTGCGCCCCTTTGTTTATCTTTTGATTTCTGGCGCAGGCAGCACGAATTTTCTGCGAAAATTCTGATGCAACGCCTACCAGCGTTGATGGACGTGCGGCGCGATCAGGCGTTGATAGACGTCGCGGCAGGCATCCATTGTGGCGGCGGGCAGCGGGGTCAGCGCATCCGCCCCGGCATTGGCCGTGCTTTGCGCCGCCGTGCGCGCGCCGGGAATGACGACGGTGGCGGCCTCTTCCATCAGGATCCAGCGCAGGGCAAATTGCGCCATGCTGGCCCCCTGCGGGACAAGCGGGCGGAGTTCATCCACCGCCGCAAGCGCCACGTCATATGGCACGCCCGAGAAGGTTTCGCCCATGTCGAACGCCTCGCCATGGCGGTTGAAGGCGCGGTGATCGTCAGCCGCGAAGGTGCTGTCCTTGGTCATCTTGCCGGTCAGCATGCCGGATGCCAGCGGGACGCGGATGATGGTGGCGACGTTGCGGGCCTTTGCCTCACGGAAGAACAGCGTCGCAGGGCGTTGTCGGAAGATGTTATAGATGATCTGGACAGAGGTGCAGCCCGGATATTCGATGGCTTTAAGCGCCTCTTCCACCTTTTCGACAGACACGCCCCAATTGGCGATCTTGCCTTTGGCTTTCAATTCTTCCAGCCCGTCGAACAGGGCGGGGGTATAGTAAACCTCGGTCGGCGGGCAGTGCAGTTGCACAATGTCGAGGCAATCGACGCCAAGGTTCGTCAGGCTGCGATCAATGAAGGATTCTATATTTTGGATGGTATAGCCCGCCGCAACATGGGGTGACAGGCGGCGGCCTGCCTTGGTGGCGACGTAAGGCCTGTCACCGCCCCGGTCGCGCAGCACATCGCGGATGATGCGTTCGGACCGCCCATCGCCATAGACATCAGCGGTGTCGATGAAGGTCATGCCAGCATCCAGCGCGGCGTGCAGCGTGGCCTTTGCATCCGCCTCGGACACATCGCCCCAACTGCCACCGATGGCCCAGGCGCCAAAGCCGATGCGGGTGACAGGGCGGCCAGTGCGGCCGAACGGGGTGGTGGAAAGCGTCATGCGGTCCTCCTTGGCGCTGTTCGCGCGGTTGGGGTTGAATCGGGATGTCCGCACAGGCGATGCGGCGCGGGGCGACGGGATGATGGTGCTGTCAGGCGCGGACGCCGGAAAACCGGGCCTGCCAACCGGCGCGTTCCTCATCCGTGATCTTGCGGAACAGGTTTTCCGGCACGGTGAAATCATGCCCCGGCGGCAAGGCGCGCATCGCGGCGGTGGTATCTTCGGGCCAAGTCCAATCATCCGATCCCATCGCGGCCATCATCGTGGCGGCGGCATCGGGAATGAATGGCTGTGACAGGATTGCATAGATACGGATCAGGTTCAGCGACAGGCGCACAATCGCCTCGGCCCGTGCAGGATCGGTCTTGACGGCGGACCAGGGGGCGGCGGATTGCAGGTATTCGTTGCCGATCACCCAGATGGCGCGCAATTCGGCGGCGGCCTTGCGCACCTCCATCTGGCCCATCAGGGTTTCGTAGTCGCGGATGCGGGCACCCAGGTCGGCAATCAGGGCAGCTTCGGCAGGGCCGAATTCGCCGCCTGCGGGGACGGTTTCGCCCAGTTTGGATTTGGCGAATTTGGTGACGCGGCTGACGAAATTGCCCAGCACATCGGCCAGATCCTTGTTCACCGAGGCCTGGAAATTTTCCCAGGTAAACTCGCTGTCCGCGCTTTCGGGGGCGTGGGACAGAAGCCACCAGCGCCAGTAGTCGGCGGGCAGGATGGACAGCGCCTGATCCATGAATACACCGCGCCCCTGCGAGGTGGAGAATTGGCCGCCGTCATAGTTCAGGTAATTGAAGGACTTGAGGTAATCCACAAGCTTCCACGGCTCACCCGAGCCAAGGATCGTTGCGGGGAATGACAGGGTATGGAAGGGGACATTATCCTTGCCCATGAATTGGTAATAGGTCACGTCATCGGCGCCCTTGTCGGTGCGCCACCAGCGTTCCCATGCGGCATCATTCAGCCCGTTGGCATCGGCCCATTCGGCGGTGCCTGCGATATATTCGATTGGGGCATCGAACCAGACGTAGAAGACCTTGCCTTCCATGCCCGGCCAGGGCTGATCGCCCTTTTTCACCGGAATGCCCCAATAGAGATCACGGGTGATGCCGCGATCCTGCAACCCGTCACCATCGTTCAGCCATTTCTTGGCGATAGAGGTGGTCAGGATGGGCCAGTCGGTTTTGGAATCGATCCACGCCTCCAGCTTGTCGCGCAGAGAGCGCTGGCGCAGGAACAGATGCTTGGTTTCCCGCACCTCAAGGTTGGTGGAGCCGGAGATGGAGGAGCGCGGGTTGATCAGATCGGTCGGATCAAGCTGCTTGGTGCAGTTTTCGCACTGGTCGCCGCGCGCGGCGTCATAGCCGCAATTGGGGCAGGTGCCCGTAATGTAGCGATCCGGCAAAAAGCGGTTGTCGTCGATGGAAAAGATCTGTTTTTCCGACACTTCCTCGATCAGCCCGTTTTCGGCCAGACGGCCTGCGAAATGCTGCGTCAGGCGGTGGTTGCGCTGGCTGGAGGAGCGGCCGAAATGGTCAAACGACAGGCGGAAGCCCGCGGCGAGGTCTTTTTGGACCTGATGCATTTCGGCGCAATAGACCTCGACCGGTTTGCCGGCTTTGGCGGCGGCCAGTTCGGCGGGGGTGCCGTGTTCGTCGGTGGCGCAGATGAACATCACCTCATGCCCGCGGGCGCGCATGTAGCGGGCGAACAGGTCAGCGGGCAGCTGACTGCCCACGAGGTTGCCCAGATGCTTTATCCCATTGATGTAAGGGATGGCAGAGGTGATCAGAATCCGTGCCATGTGCGCGCCTTTCGTCCCGATGCGCGCGCTGTTTAGCGCGGGGGAAAGGCGAGGGCCAGAGGTTAGGCGGGATGCGGGGATTTTTGGTGCATCGTGGCGATGGGCTAGTCTGTGCGCCGGCCGATTGTCATGCGGCGCAGGGTGCCGTCGCCATCCATTTCGCGTTTCAGGGCGGCCCCCATGTGAAGGAAGATCAGGGCGATCAGGATCTTTGTCAGGATGCCGTGAAGGGCGAATCCGCGCTCTTCCCAGAGGATTGAGACAGGGGCAATGGGGGGGAGTGTCCAGCGGTCAAACAGGACCGTGTCGATGCCGGTAGCCGAGCTGGCAGCCCAGCCAGACAGGGGAATGGCAATGAGAAGGGCATAGATCGCCAGATGGCCAAGCCGGGCCAGGGTGGCCTGCCACCCGCCCCCGATGGGCCGGGGCGGCGGGGAATAAAGGTGCCAAAGGATGCGGGCAAGCATCAGAGAAAGGGTCATGATGCCCAGTGATTTGTGCAGTGAATACAGGCGGATGCTGGCCATGCCCGGCTCCAGAGACTCCAGCTTCAAACCGAGCGAGAGCATCACGACAACCAGCAGCGCGATACCCCAATGCAGGCCGCGTGTGACCAGGCCGAAACTGTCGGGCGTGTTTTTCAACATCTTTTGCCCCTAATCCACCCGTGCGATGCGGGCGAGGATGGAGAGGCGCACCTCATCGCCGACCATATCGCTCCATCCGGTGGCACCGTAATCAGACCTTAGGACAGAGCCTGTCAGGCGGACGGTCAATTGGCTGAGATCGCCCTGAACTGTCCCTGTTTGCCGCCAGATCATGGCGTCGAGCGTGACGGGGCGGGTGACGCCACGAATGGTAAGATCGCCATCGACGCGCGCGCCACTGCCTGCGGCGCGAACCGCCGTGGACCGGAAGGACATTTCGGGAAAGTTGCCTGAACCCAGCACTTTGGGCCCCTTCATGGCCTGTGCCGCAAAGGGGAAAGATGCCTGCGCCCCTGTCACGTCAAGGGCGACGTTGATCTGGCAGTTCTCAACCCTTTCGAAATCGAGGATCAGGTCCGCGGATTTCACCGGCATGGCCCCAGTGATTTGGTCGGGGCCGAAGTCCGTTTCAAAGCCGACCGTAGATTCCTCCGGTTCCAGCACATAGGGTACTGGTTTTGCCAGTGCGGGGCTGGACAGGATCAGGGTGAGGCAGGCTGTGGCAATCCATCTGTGGTGCATGGCGAACCCCTGAGGTGATCCAAACCATAGCAGGGATTTTGCGGCGAGTTGCACAGCTTTGCGTGAACGCGTCAGGTGGATCGGGCGGGTTCGGCCAGTGGTTCCACGGGGACACCCGGCATCAGCGGATGGGGCACCGGATCCTTGGCCCGGAACAGATGCGCGCGGAAGATGTCGAGGTAGGAGCGGTAGACATAACCATCATTGCGGCGAAGGTAATGGTCGCGGTTGGCGGCATAGACGCCGGGCAGGCGATACCACGGCACATTCGGATGCATGTGGTGGACGACGTGCAAGTTGTTGTTCAGAAACAATAATGCCAGCGGGCCACGATCTTCGACAACCACAGTGCGGGCGCGGGCGGATTCATGCGCGCGGTGTTCCAGATAGGTGCGGACCTTGAGCAGGCCGTGCCCCACCCATGCGGCCAGCAAATAGGCCCACCACGGCATTTCGGCCCACCAAAGCCACAGGATCACCGGAACCAACCCCGCAAGGTGCAGCACCCAGTCCCGCAAGACGCCCGGTTCATTGCGGCGCAGACGGCGCATTTCATCCAGCAGCCAACGGACATTTCCCAAAAGCGACCCAACGACCACCCGTCCGAACAGGGTATTGTTGAACCGATACAATAGCTTGATCCACGTTGGCAGTTGCGCCCAGACCGCCGGATCAAGGTAGTTCGATTCCGGGTCATCATAGGGATCGGTCAGGATCGGGTCATGGTGGTGGGCAAGGTGTGTGTTACGAAACCGGCCATAGGGGACGGTCAGGGTCAGGGCTGGGAGGGCCAGTGATTCATTCAATTTTTGCGATCTGAAGGGGTGGCCGTGCAATATTTCGTGCTGAAGGGACGAGAATTGTGCAATGGCAAGTCCGGTCACCACCGTGCCGAGAGCCGGCGATGCGCCATAGATGTAGGTGGTGGCAAGCGCCCATATTCCATAGGTGGCGGTTAGCAGCAGGACAGTTGGCCATTCGATGGCGGGTGCGTCGGGGCGCAAGGCGCTGCTCTCCAAGTCTTTGTTTTGATTATGAACAGGGATAGCACTTGCCAAGGCAGGGCAGAATTCAGATGATAAGCAACATATAATCACTTTTGGTGAGAAAGATCACCAATGGCCACAAGAATAGACAAGCGTGACCGTGCCGATCTGTTTCGGGCGCGGCTGGCCGAGGCGATGGCCGATCGCGGCATGACGCGGGCGGCGTTGGCGCGGGCGGCAGGGGTGGACCGGTCAACCCTGTCGCAGCTTCTTGCCCCCGGCACCCGGTTGCCCAATGCACAGCTTGCAGCGGATTGCGCGCAGGTTCTGGGCATTTCCGCCGATTGGCTCTTGGGGTTGACGGGGCGGCCGGAACCCATCGCCGATCTATTGGCGACAAGCCTTACGGTAACGGAAGCACCCCGTGCGCTGATGGATGAAGCCATCTTCGGCTGGCACCGTGAGGCAGCGGGATACAAGATACGGCACGTTCCGGCCACCTTGCCCGATATGTTGAAGACGCGGGCGATGGTGGAATGGGAATACCGCCCGCAACTGGGCCGCACCGCCGAACAGGCGCTGGGCGCGTTCGAGGATCGCCTGCACTGGATGCGGGCGGCGCGGTCGGATTATGAGATTGCCTTGCCCTTGCACGAACTTGCGGCCTTTGCCGATGGCGCGGGCTACTATGACGGGCTGCCCGCGCACATCCGGGCCGAGCAGATGGACAGGCTTATCCATCTGACAGAACAGCTTTATCCATCGCTGCGCCTGTATCTGTTCGATGCGCGGCGGGTGTTTTCGGCACCGGTCACGATCTTTGGTCCGCTGCTTGCGGTGGTCTATCTGGGGCGGCACTATCTGGCGTTCCGGGATTCCGCACGGGTGGAGCAGATCAGCCAGCATTTCGACTGGCTGGTCAAGGAAGCCGCCTTCAGCGCGCGGGATGTGCCAGGGCATTTGCGTGAATTGCGGGCGCGTATCTTGTGATGGGCCTGTGCAGCAGGCGGTGCAGACGCGCAGTGCAGCCGGGCGTATGCACGCGACGGGCGGTCTGGTGATCCGCGATTAAGGTTAACCCGCGGTTGGCGGGACGTCAGCGAAAGCTGGTCAGGCGCGCCACGTCATAGCCGTTCCAGTCCAGGATGTCGCGCGCGGCGGCCAACCGGTCGGGTGGCAGAGGACCACCCCGGTTGAGGATGAAACCGAAGCTGCCGTCGGGTGTGCCGATAACCAATGTGCGCAGATCGACATCGGCCCAAAGCACCCACCATTCCCGGTCAAGCGGGCGTGTGGCCCGCGCGGTGGGTGTCAGGCGGCCCGGCCCGGTGATGGCGACGGGGCCGCGATAGGAAATGTCGGACCCGTTCAGGCAAAGCCGGGCCGTGACAGACAGGCCAGAGGGGCCAGAGGTGAACTCTGCCCCGCCCGGGCGGCAGTTTGTGGTGGCGGCAGAAAAGGCGGCGACCTGCGCCCAGTTGCCGGTGATGGTGGACAGGTCAAGCACAGCGTTGGAATAGATCGGACCGCCGTCGCGGAAGCCGTCGATGCGCGGGGCGGGGGCCGCACAGGCGCATAGCAGCAAGAGAAGGGCGGGGATCAGTCGATGCACAGGTTCACCTCGGCCCCGTTATCCATGAGAACGGTATTGCAGCCAAAGAGCGGCCGGATCGGCGCGCAGGTGCGCGACCGTGCCAGACATTCGCCCTGGCAGTCGGATTTGCTGTCGCATTGCTTGCCGCCATCGCGGGTCTGGCGGATGCAGGCCATGCCGCCGCCATCGCCTGCCCGTGCCCAGGTGCCGCCATCCTCTTCGCAGGCGATCTGGGACGGGGATTTGGACTGCACGGGTGCGGTGGGGGCGGCGGCTTCGGTGGGCTGGACTTCTGTAGGCCGGGCTTCTGGTTGGGTGTCGTTGTTCGGCTGGGCGTCTGTTGCGGCGTTCCGGTCTGTTGCGGATTGTGCCGGGGGTATCGCCGGATCGGGGGCATCGGCGCTGGCCGCAAGGGGGGCTGCGTCCAGCGTGGTCGTGGTGATGCTGCCCCCGGTGATCGGGTTCGCGTCGGCCGCCGGCCCGCCGCGACCCGGCATGGCCAACTGGCAGGCGGCCATGAGCGGCATGGCCAAGGCAAGGGTCAGCAGGGCGCGGCGCATGGGTAATCCAGGGTCAAGTGGTGCCAGATGGACAGAAGCGGCGGGGTGATGCAAGCCTGCGCAGCCCCCGCGTCATCACGATTGGCGGCGTTGCATTTGGGTATTTTTGCCAAGATGAAGCAGCTTTTCAAAAGGATGCTGGTTTCATCTTGGTCTTAAATACCCATCTTCGGCAGGGCCGGGTGCATCAGTAGGGTTGGGGATGGTCGCGGTGGGCTGCGTCGATTTCGGCCAGAACTTCGGCGGACAGGGTCACCTCTGACGCATCAAGGGCGGTCTGCAACTGATCCAGCGTGGTCGCGCCAAAGATCGGGATGCAGGGAAAGGGGCGTTGACGGCAGAAGGCGAGCGCCATTTGGGCCGGATCAAGCCCGTGGCGGGTGGCGATGCCCATATAGGCCGCGACAGCGGGAAAGACCCTTGGGGTGATGCGCCCACCAAGGGTTGGGTTCAGGCTGCGGCGTGAGGCGTCGGGGATCACGTCGCCCGCGTATTTGCCTGTCAGCAGGCCGGTCGCAAGGGGGGAGAAGGCGAGGAGCGGCAGGTTTTCGGCGACAGAAAGCTCGGCCCAGTCGCTGTCGAACTGGCGGCAGAGCAGGGAATATTCGTTCTGCACGCTGACCATGCGGGGCAGGCCGTGGATGTCGGCCAGATGTAGCCAGCGCGCGGTGCCCCAGACGGAATCGTTGGACAGCGCGATATGGCGGAGCTTTCCGTCACGGATCAGATCCGCGGCGGTGTGTAGGATGTCGAGCATGTGGTCGGTGACCTGCGCGCGGTCCAGTGGGCGGGGGTCGTAGCCCCAGATTTGGCGAAAGTGATAGCTGCCGCGATTGGGCCAGTGCAGTTGATAAAGGTCGATCACATCGGTTTGCAGGCGGTTGAGCGAGGCATCCACCGACGCGCGGAAGGTGGTTCCGGTGATGGGGGCACCGTCGCGCACGGCCTTTTGCCCTTCGCCGGTGATCTTGGTGGCGATGACCAGCCGGTCGCGTTGTTTGCGCGAGGCAAGCCAGGTACCGATGATTTCTTCAGTTCGGCCCACCGTTTCGGCGGTGATCGGGTTGACGGGATACATTTCCGCCGTGTCCCAGAAGGTGCAGCCGTGATCGAGCGCCATGTCCATCTGGGCATGGCCTTCGGCTTCGGTGTTCTGGGTGCCCCATGTCATGGTGCCGAGGCAAAGCTCGGAGACCATGAGATCGGTCTCGCCAAGGCGGATCTGTTTCATTGCGTGGTCCTTTTTGCTGCACGCGCAGCCTAGCGGGGTGACGGCTGGGGGCAAGGGGGCTTTGCGAGATGGGTTGAGAACAAATAAGGAACATGGCAGGGTGTCATGCATGAGTCTGCCGATCCTGAACAGCACGGGTCCGCGCCCGTGGGGGGTGCAGCCGATGCCCGGCGGGGCGGCGGCGGGCATCGGGATTGCGCGCGGGCGGGTGCATGAGTTTTGCGGTCCGGCGCGGGTGGCGCTGGCGGTGCAGGTGATGGCAGAGGGCGCGGGGCCGGTGCTGTGGATCTGTCCCGGCTGGCAGGCAGAGCGGTTGTATCCCGATGGGGTGGCGCGGTTTGCCGATCCGGGGCGGCTTATCTGTGCGCGGGCGCGGCGGCCCGAAGACATTCTCTGGGCGATGGAAGAGGCGCTGCGGTCGGGTGCGGTGCCGCTGGTGGTGGCGGAATTGTCCGCTGTGCCGGGGCTGACACCGGTGCGGCGGTTGAACCTGGCCGCCGAGGCGGGGGCAGAGGCGGCGCACCATGCCGGGCGCGGGGTGGCGCCGCTGGGGCTGTTGCTGACGCCGGGTGAGGGCGGGGCGGCAGGCGTGGAAAGCCGCTGGCGGATGCGGCCCTTGCCATCGGGTTCCACATTGCTGGAGGAGCGGGGGCCGGTCTGGCATCTGGCGCGCGAACGGGGGCGGGGCGCGGTGCCTGCAGCATGGCGGCTGCGGCGCGAGGGGCGGGGCGCTGTGTTGGACGGGGTGGCCGAATAAACGGGGTGGTGCGAACCCCGCGCTACAGCAGGCGGCGGAATGTGGGGGTCGGGCCGGAATTGTCGAAGAAGGGGGTACCTTCGTCCGGGTGACCCGCGGTGATGGCGGCAATTTCGGCCAGCACCACTTCGGTTATGAAGGGCAGATCCAGGGCGCGGGCGGCGTTGGTGCCGATCCAGTGCAGATGCGACAGTTCGTCCGAGGCGGCGGAGAAATCATCGGGGTCACCCGCGATATGCGCCGCGTCGATCAGGAAGAAGCGGGCGTCAAAGCGGCGCGAGCGGCCGGGCGGGGTGATGGCGCGGAAAATAAAGCGCAGCGCGGGTGTGGCGGTGGGCGCAAGGGTAAGGCCGGTTTCTTCGGCCAGTTCGCGCAGGGCGGCGGTGGCCAGCGCGGCAGGCGATGGCGCAGGATCGGGGATGTGCTGGGTCAGGCGCGCAAGGCAGGTATCGGCCAAAAGGCCGGGGGCCAGCGCGCGGTGATCGGCGGGGTCCACCCCGCCCCCCGGGAAAACATATTTCGACGGCATGAACACCGCGCCAGTCCCGCGCTGACCCATCAGAACCTGGGGGCCATCCGGGGTGCGGCGCAGCAGGACGGTTGTTGCGGCGGGGCGGATCGGCTCCGCGTCGGTCAAGCCTTGCCCCCGAAGCCGTGCATCCGTTTCGCCCATTGCACCCCCACCAAGGCCCCCTTGAGCCGGGGCAGAAGGTAAAGCGACAAGGCGACGGTGCCAACCGAGAATACAGTGGCCAGCACCAGCGGATCGGGCCGCCATGTGGTAAAGACCCACATGATCAGCGGGGCCATCAGATGGCCCACGATCAGGATCGTCAGATAGGCCGGGCCGTCATCGGCGCGCTGGTGATGCAGCGCCTCGCCGCAGACGGGGCAGCTTTCGCGGACCTTGAGATAGCCGCGCAACAGCGGGCCGGCACCGCAGGACGGGCAGCGCCGACGCCAACCGCGCAGCATGGCGGGGCGGAGGGGGCGGTCCTCCATCATATCGAGGCGCAGGTCGTCGTCTTGAAACTGGCCGTCGGGCATGGCGTCGGTCCTGTGGGGCGGTTGGCAATCAAGCGCCCATGCCTAGCGCGGGAAGACCGGAAAGAGGAGGGGACAGATCGCCACATCGTGCCGGGGCGCGGAAAGCCGCGCAGGTTGGTGGGCCTTTGGGGGGAAGGTGGGCGGTGAGATGCACGATACCTGGTGCCGATTTCTCAGGGGCTTTTCACACGGAGTTCGAAAAATGATGGCGCGGGGCACGACGGAAACCCCGGCCAGCGGCGTTTGTCGGTCAGATGGGTGGCAGGAACGGCTTGCCCCCCATGAAATGGAGAGACCGATCATGACTGTAACACGTAACGCCCTGACGATGCTGGCGCTGGCTGCCGTTTCCGGTGCCGCGCTTTCAACCGCCGTTCTGGCGCAGGATGCGCCTGAAGCCCCAATGGAAGCCCCGATGGAAATGGGCGGGCCGATGGGCGGGTTCGATTTCGCGCTGCTGGATGCGGACAAGGATGGCAAGATCACCGCCGCCGAAATGGAAGCCTTTCGCGCCGGTCGAGTGACCGAGCTGGATGCCGACAAGGATGGCAAGCTGTCAGCCGCCGAGTTGTCGGCGATGCATATGGCGCGCATGCAGGCGCGGGCCGATCAGATGGCCTCGCGGATGGTGGAACGGCATGATGCCGATGGCGACGGCATGCTGACGGTGGCCGAGTTCATGACGCCGCCGATGCCGATGCGGATGTTTGAACGGGCCGATACCGATGGTGATGGCGCCCTGAGCGCGGAAGAAGTGGAGGCGGCGCAGGCCCGTATGGAAGAGATGCGCGAAGGCCACGGCAAGGGGCCGAAGCATGGCCGCGGGCATGGCAGTGATCACGGCGATCGGGGTGGTTGGTTCTTTAACCGCTGATCCATTGACAGGCGGACCCGCGCGCCAGAGGGCTCGCGCGCGGGGTATGCAGGGCCGGAGCGCCAGAGGTATGGTGCGCGGGGTTTGCAGGGCGGTGCCTGACGCGATAAATCGGATGAAGAATGGACATGCCCCGCGACATGCAGGCCGATCATCAGGCGAGTGAGACGGATGCGGCGCTTCTGGCCCGCTATGCCGCCGGTGATCCGGCGGCGGCGCGGGCATTGACGGCGCGGTTGGTGCCACGCGCTGTGGGCTATGCGGCGCGGCTGCTGGGTGACGGTGCGGAAGCCGAGGATGTGACGCAAGAAGCGATGCTGCGGCTGTGGCGGGCCGCGCCCGGTTGGCGCGACGGCGAGGCGCAGGTGGCGACATGGCTGTATCGCGTGGTGACCAACCTTTGCACCGACCGGCTGCGCCTGCGCAAGCGCCGCCCGGCCAGCGCCCTGGATGACGCGCCCGAGGTGGCGGATGGCGACCGGGGAGCCGTGGCCGGCATGATCGAGGCGGATCGGATGACGGCCTTGCAGGCGGCACTGGACGCGCTGCCGGACCGGCAGCGACAAGCGGTGGTGCTGCGCCATATCGAAGGGTTCACCAATCCCGAGATTGCGGCGGTGATGGACATTGGCGTTGAGGCGGTTGAGAGTTTGACCGCCCGCGCAAAACGGGCGCTGACCGCGTTGTTGGCGGGGCGGCGCGAGGAGTTGGGCTATGACGATGAAAACTGACAGACATCAGGGGCTGGACGATCTGTTCGCCGAGGCGCGTGCCACGCCGCGCCCGCCTTCGCAGGCGTTGATGGCGCGGGTGTTGGCCGATGCGATGGAGGTGCAGCCCAAGGGTGTTTCGGCAATCCCCTTGCGCAGGCCGATGCCAAGGCCGGGTATGTGGCAGCGGCTGGCGGCGGTGTTCGGCGGGGCGGGGGCATTGGCGGGCATGGGAACGGCGGCGGCGGCGGGGCTGCTCATCGGCTTTGTACAGCCGGGCGACCTGTCGGCGCTGGGCGATGCGGTGCTGGGCACGCCGTTGGAAACAGTAGAGTTGATCCCAAGCGTTGATACGCTTCTGGACGGGAATTGAGCGATGAGTGACATGGAGGACAAGACCGCCGCCCTGCCGCCGCCTGCGCCGTCTTCAGGAAAAGGGTTGCGGATTGCGCTGGGGGTTTCGGTGGCGCTGAACCTGATGATCGTGGGGCTGGTGGCGGGGGCTGTGCTGCGCGACGGCGACCCGCGGGCGCGGGTCGTGCGCGATCTGGATTTTGGCCCCTTTACCGAGGCGCTTTCGCCGCGCGACCGTGACACGCTGCGGCGGGAATTTGTCGAACGCGCGCCCGAGTTGCGCGAGGTGCGGCGCGAGATGCGGGCCGATCTGGAACGGGTGCTGTCTGTCTTGCGCAGCGAACCGTTTGACGCGGTGGCCTTTGCATCGGTGATGGAGAACCAGAAAGGTCGGATGGCGCGGCGGATTGATCTGGGGCAAGATTTGCTGATGGAGCGGCTGTCGGCCATGACGCCGACCGAGCGGGCAGAATTTGCCGACCGGCTGGAACGGCGGTTGCGGCGCGGCGGCGGCAAGCCGGGGCCAGACGGGGCATCAAGGGGCGTGGGCGATTGAGGATTTTGGTCAGGCGGCGGACCGGCTGACGATCACGCGGTTGCGGCCTTGCATCTTGGCGGCCAGCAGGGCGCGGTCGGCGTGATCTATCGCCTCGTCCGGCAGGGTGCCGGGACGGGCGAGCGACAGGCCGATGGAAATGGTCAGCGCCACCTCGGCCCCGCCGTGCAGCCGGATGGGCATGCGCGCGATGGCGGCGCACAGGACGTGTGCCTTGGCTTGCGCGTCGGCCGGGGAAAGATTGGGCAGGGCGATCAGAAACTCCTCGCCCCCGATGCGGGCGATCAGGTCGCCTTCGCCCAGATTGGCCGAAAGGCGGGCCGCCACCTCGATCAGCACGGCATCGCCTGCGGCGTGGCCATAGCGGTCGTTCACCTGTTTGAAGCGGTCGATGTCGACGATCAGGACAGCGGGACCAGAGCCGCTGTTGACCGAATGGACGGACAGTTCCCCCATGCGGCGCAGGGCATAGCGGCGATTGTAAAGCCCGGTGAGCGGGTCTGTCATGGCAAGGCGGACATTGTCGCGCAGGCTGGCGCGGCGGCAGGCGGCGGCGCGGCTGCGGGTGATCATGGCAGACAGGCGCAGGGCGGTTTCCGCCTCGGGCGCGGTGGCAAAGACCGCCTCATCCGCGCCAAGATCATAGGCCATCGCGGCCATCGCCGGATCATCGGTCAACAAGGCGATGCCGGCGTGGCGGTTGTCGGGATCAGAGCGCAGTTCCGACAGCAGGCCGAAGGCGGCGCTGGCATTGCCGGCGGTGGCGTCGATCAGATAGGCGTCGGGCGGCATGGGTTCGGGCCGAGTTGGGTCGGGCCGAGTTGGGTTGGGCCGAGTTGGGTCGGGTTGGGCGTAATCGGCGGTGTCGCGGCCCAGGGCCGCTGCCCGGCCGAACAGTGTGAGACGATGGGGCAGCAGGGGGGCAAGGGCGCGGCGCAGCCTGGGGCCGGCGTCACCCCGAAAAGCCGTCAGGGCGATGACACCGGGCCAATCAAAGGGCGCGGCCTGTTCTTGCAGCGACAGGAGCGGGGTTTGTGCCGCCTCGGCCGGGTCGCGGCGGCGCAGGAGACTGCGGATACGGGCCAGCAGAAGCTTTTCGTCGGCGGGTTTCATGATCACGTCATCGGCCCCGGCCCGCAGCGCGGCGAGGCGGGCTTCGGCGCTGGGGGTGGCGGTGTGGACGATGACCGGCAGGTCGCGGCTGGCGGGATCGGCGCGCAGGGCATTGAGGACAGCGATGCCATCCATATCCGGCAGTTCCAGATCCAGCAGCACCAGGTCAGGTTTGCGGTCGCGGACCAGTTTCAACGCCCCTGCGCCATCCGAAGCGAGGAAGGTTTCATGAAACACCGCCCCAAGCCGCACCTTGAGAACGATGCGGTTCGTTGCGACGTCATCTACGATCAGTATCTTGCCTGCCATGGCCTGTTTTGCGGGTTCGTCTCTGCTACGGTGGGTGCAGTTTGGTTCAGGAACCCTTACCAAGTTGTTAACGGAACCTTTCCAGAACGGATGCGATTTGAGCTTTTTTGTCAGGAGAACGTGGTGAAGTCAGAGGCGGCAGAGATGGTGGCGTTGCAGGCCTTGGGTTGGCTGGCCGGGCAGGACGATCTGTTCGGGCAGTTTCTGGGTGCGACGGGGGCGACGGCGGCCGGTGTCGCCGAGGCGGCGGGGCAACCGGCATTTCTGGCTGCGGTGCTGGATTTCCTGCTGATGGATGATGCCTGGGTGATCGGGTTCTGCGATGCGGCGGGGTTGGGCTATGGGGTGCCGATGCAGGCGCGGATGGCGCTGCCGGGCGGGCAGATGACGCATTGGACGTGATTATGGGCGGGGGACGGGATCGTGTAACGGCGTATCCCTGCAATCAGGTGGCAATTGCCAAAGCGGGGCGGATGGCCAATGTTGGCCGCCATGACAGGACGTGGCGTGGTAACAGCGTCCAGGCGACAGGGGGTGTTGGGCATGATTGATGGCGTGATTTTTGACAAGGACGGGACGCTGTTCGATTTCCGCGCCAGTTGGGGCGCTTGGGCAGAGCGGTTGGTCGGAATGCTGGCGGCAGAGAGCGGGATGGATGCCGGGGTTCTGGGCGCGGCCATTGGCTTTGATCCGGTGGCGCGGCGGTTTGCGCCGGACAGCGTGGTGATTGCGGGCACATCGGGCGAGATATCACAGGCGTTGGCGGCGGTGCTGCCTGGATCGGAGGCGCGCGATCTGGAGGATCGGATGAACCGCATGGCCGAAGGCGCGCCGATGCTTCCCGCCGTGGACCTGCCCGCCGTGCTGGGCGCGCTGCGGGACCGGGGGTTGAAGATCGGGCTGGCCACGAATGATGTCGAGGTGACGGCCCATGCCCATCTGGCGGCGCATGGGATCGGGGGTTTGTTCGACTATGTGGCAGGCTATGACAGTGGCCACGGCGCAAAGCCCGGTCCGGGAATGTGCGCGGCCTTTGCGCGGCAACTGGGCTTGGACCCGGCCCGCGTGGTGATGGTGGGCGACAGCCGCCATGATCTGGAGGCCGGGCGCGCGGCGGGTATGCGCGCTGTGGCCGTGCTGACCGGGGTGGCGGGGGCGGCGGAACTGGCCCCGCACGCGGACGCGGTGTTGCCGGATATCGGCCATCTGGAGGGGTGGATCGATGGTCTGGCGGCCTGAGGTTCGCTAACCCGACGCCGGCACCCGGTCGCGGCGTTGATTGGGTATTTGGGCCAATGTGAATGGGCAGGGGCGGTCTTTGATTTGAACCCTGCGGCCGATCTGATGGCCCGCAACGGGGGGGAGGCGGGGACGGGATAACCCCCAGCCCGGTTTGCTCTGACAGGGCGGTTGCGAAAAACGACATGAACGCGTCGTGGCTGGAGTGTCCTTTACCATCCCCTTTCGCCATCTTGGGCGTCAGCGGGCAGGATTGCCCGACGGAGGATGGCATGAATGAAGAGCCGCGCAAGCGCCGGGCCGGTGGCCGGGCAGGAAACAAGCAGCGGGCCGGGACGGCGGTGATCGACCAGATGCCGTGGCGCATTCCGGTAAACCCCGACGCGCCGGTCGAGCCTTTGGATGCCGAGGGCGTGCTGCGGGTTCACAAGGCGGCGATGCGCATCCTGAAAGAGATCGGGATTGAATTCCTGAACCCCGAGGCCGTGACCCATCTGAAGCGGGCGGGCTGTAAGGTTGACGGCACCAATGTGAAGATGGACGAAGCCTTTGTGATGGAGATGCTGTCGCATGCGCCGTCCGAATTCACCATCACGCCGCGCAATCCCGACCGTGAGGTGGTGATCGGTGGCAAGCATATGGTGTTCGTCAACGTGTCATCCCCGCCCAATGCCTGGGATCTGGAGCGCGGCAAGCGGTCGGGCGATTTTGAGACGTTCCGCGAGTTCATGAAGCTGACGCAGTATTTCAACTGCATTCATATCGCGGGTGGCTATCCGGTGGAACCTATCGACATCCACCCGTCGGTCCGGCACCTGGATTGCCTGTATGAAAAATTGACGCTGACCGACAAGGTCGTGCATGCCTATTCGCTGGGTGCCGAGCGGGTGGAAGATGTGATGGAGATGACCCGCATCGCGGGCGGGTTGTCCGAGGCGGAGTTTCAGGCCAAGCCGCGGATGTATACCAACATCAACTCTGTCTCGCCCCTGAAGCACGATTTCCCGATGCTGGATGGTGCAATGCGGCTGGCCAAGCGCGGGCAACCGGTAATCGTGACGCCCTTTACGTTGGCGGGGGCGATGGCGCCGGTCACCATGTCGGGGGCGGTGGCCCTGTCGCTGGCCGAGGCTTTGGCTGCGATTGCGCTTTTGCAATATATCGCGCCGGGTTGCCCGGTGGCGATTGGCACATTCACATCAAATGTCGACATGAAGTCGGGCGCGCCCGCCTTTGGCACGCCGGAATACATGCGGGCGACGCAGATGACGGGGCAGTTGGTGCGGTTCTACAAGCTGCCCCTGCGGTCATCGGGCGTCTGTGCGGCAAACGTGCCGGACGGGCAGGCGATGTGGGAGACATCGAACAGCCTGTGGGCGGCGGTGCAAAGCCGGACCAACATGGTTTATCACGCGGCAGGGTGGCTGGAGGGCGGGCTGATCGCCAGCCCCGAGAAGTTCGTGATGGATTGCGAAGTGTTGCAGATGATCCAGCGCTATTTCGAGGAGGCGACCTTTGCGACAGGCGAGGATGACCTTGCCTTTGATGCCATAAAGGAGGTCGGTGCGGGCGGGCATTATTTTGGCTGCCAGCACACGCAGGAACGCTATTCCACGGCCTTTTATGCGCCGTTCGTGAGTGATTGGCGAAACTATGAGGCATGGCAACAAGACGGGTCGATCTGGACGCCGGAGCGGGCGCATCGGATTTACAAGCAGATCCTGGAGGAGTTCGAGGCGCCCGAAATGGACGGCACGGCGCATGAGGAATTGCGCCGCTTTGTCGCCCGGCGCAAGCAAGAGGGTGGCGCGCCAACGGATTTCTGAGAGGGGAGTCCCGTCTTTGGGCCTTGCCGCCGTGTCGTGTCGCGGCAGGCGTGTGGAGAGTTAGCACTTTTCGGGCTGTCTGCCGCGGGTTAGGGTGCTGCCGGGAAGGCCCGCGACAGCCGGGCTGCCATTTGGGGCCGCGATTTGGGGCCACGATACTGGCGCCGCGATACTGGCGCCGCGATACTGGGGCCGCGATTTGGGGCCACGACTTGGGGACTGGGGCAGATGAATGGGCTGATGCTGCGGCGCGGTCGATTGGCGCTGACCGGGGCGCTGGCGGGGCTGTGCCTTTGGCTGCTGGATGAGGTGGCGCTGCGGGCGGGCGTGACCGACCGGTTGCAATTTTTCCTGACCAGCTTTGCGATTGTCTTTTTCGGCGCGGTTCTGGCAGTGGCCGGGCCATTGGCGCTGCGCCGGGCGGTGGTTGTGGCGGCCCCTTTGGCGGCGGTCGTGGCGGGGCTGCTGCTTTTGGCCTCGCTGCGCTATGGTGCGGTGGCGCAGTTTCATTTCGCCGACCTGTCCTTTGTCGCTGCCTTTGCGATCAGTTTTCTGGCCTTGCCCTTTCTGATCGCGGCGTCGGGGCCGGGTTGGAGCGATTATCCCGCATTGTTCGGTGAAAGCTGGCTTCTGGTGGTGCGGGTCGTGGTGGCCTGGGTTTTTGCCGGTTTGGTCTGGGGCTTGATCTGGCTGTCGGATGCGCTGTTGGGCCTTGTTGGGCTGGGGGTGATCGACTGGCTGATGGCCACGGGCGGGCCGCTGGCGGGGATGATCACCGGGGCGGCGCTGGGTATCGGAATTGCGGTCGCGGTCGAGAATGTGGACCTGCTGTCGCCGGACCTGATCCTGCGGCTGATGCGGTTGTTGACGCCGCTGCTGTTGGCGGTGATGGCGCTGTTCCTGGTTGCGCTGCCGGTTCAGGGCTTTTCGCATCTGCCCGAGGGGATATCGGCGGCGGTGATCCTGCTGGTGTTGGCGGCGGGGGCGGCGGCCTTGATCAGCGCGGTGGTGGAGCGCGACGACACGCAGGCGGCAGAGGGGGTGGTGATCCCCCGCGCGGCGCAAGGTTTGGCGGTGCTGATGCCAATGCCGGTGGCCCTTGCCGGATGGGCCTTGGGGATGCGGGTGGTGCAGCATGGCTGGACGCCGGGGCGCGTGTTCGGGGTGGTGCTGGTGCTTTTGGCGGCGGGATATGCGCTGCTGTATCTGCTGGCCGTGATGCGTGGGGCAGGCTGGCGCGGTCTGGTGCGGCGGGCGAATGTGGTGATGGCGGTGGCGACGGCGGTGGCGGCGGCGCTTTGGCTGACGCCCGTGCTGAATGCCGAGGCGATTTCGGCGCGGTCGCAACTGGCGCGGTTTGAGACCGGGCAGGTGACGGCGGCCGAGTTGGACATCGCGGCCCTGGAACGCTGGGGGTGGCCCGGTGCGCGGGCGATCGAACAGTTGGCGACGCTGGCGCTGATGCCGGGGCAGGACATGCTGGCGGCGCGGTTGGCAGCGCGGACGCAGGAGCGGGCGGAAAGCGGCGACCCGGCGGTGATCGCGCATGGGGCCGAAGCGTTGCTGGCCGATTTGCGTGCTGTGATGCCTGTGCAGCCTGCGGGCGCGACCGCGACGCGCGACATGCTGCTGGCGGCAATTCCGGCGATGGAGTTGCAAAGCTGGATCGATGCATGTCGTAGCCCCTTGCCGGGTGGGGAAAGGCCGGGTTGCGTGTTGGTCGTGGCCGATCTTTGGGCGGACGCGGCGGGCGAGGAGGCGCTGGTTCTGTTGCGTGAGCCGTCCGGGTTCATCCGATACGAAGGTTTGGGGATGCGCGGGGGCGAGGTGCAGCGCAGGTCTGTTGTGGCGATGGGGGGCGTGCTGCCCGACCGCGCCGAAGGCGAGGCGTTGATAGCCGCCTTGCAGGATGCGCCGGCGGCCATTTCGCCTGCGCCGCTGAACATGTTGGGTGTGGCGGGCGGGATCGTGCTGCTGCCGTAAGGGATTGTTGACGGGTTTGGGCGACGCTGGCCTTGCGAATCTGCGGGGCGGGCGATGAACGGGCTGATCAACAGGGCGATCCAGTGTTTTCTGCGTGACGGTTGGGGCAATGCGGCCTGGCTGGATGCGGCACGGGCGGCGGGCGTCGCGCCGCGCGGGTTTGAGCCGATGCTGGATTACCCGCCCGCTGTGACAGAGCGGTTGCTGATGGCCGCGTCTGACCGGCTGGGGCGCGACCGCGACGACCTTCTGGAGGATTTGGGAACCTATCTGGTATCGCACCCATCGCGCGCGGCGGTACGCCGGTTGTTGCGCTTTGGCGGGACAGATTTCCGCGAGTTTTTGCAATCGTTGGAGGATTTGCCAGCGCGGGCGCGGCTGGCGCTGCCCGATCTGGCGCTGCCTGTGATGCGGGTGGAACCGATGGGGGAGGATGCGTTCCGCCTGATCATTGGGGATGGGTTTGACGGGGCGGGGGCGGTTGCGCTTGGCCTGTTGCGGGCGATGGCGGATGATTATGGCGCGCTGGTCGTGCTGGAGGTGGGGGCCACCCTGCCGGATGGCCGGGCGGTGCTGACGATCCGCTTGCTGGATGCCGCGCATTCCGAAGGGCGGGCCTTTTCGCTGGGGGCGCTGTGATGGCGGCGCGGTTCGAACTGGAGGCAGAGGCGTTGGCGCGGCTGATGCCGATGCATCTTATGCTGGATGCGGCGGGGGTTGTCCGGTCGGTTGGCGGCACGCTGCGGCGGTTGATTGCGCGGGATCAGGTGGTCGGGGCTGCCTTTGCCGAACTGTTCGATCTGCGGCATGGAGTGGCGGGGGCGACGGTTTCGGCGCTTTTGGCGGCCGCGGGTGGCAAGGTGCAACTGACCGTGCAGGGCCGGCCTGACCTTGCCTTTCGCGGGCTGGCGGTGCCGGCGGGGCCGGGGCAAGGGGCATTGCTGAACCTGTCCTTCGGTATTGGCGTGGTGGATGCCGTGCAGCGGTTTGCGCTGACCGAAGCAGATTTTGCGGCGACCGATCTGACGGTGGAACTGCTGTATCTGTATGAGGCGAAAACCGCGGTGCTGGAGGAGTTGCGCGCGTTGAACGCCCGGTTGCAGGGCGACAAGGTGGTGGCCGAGGAGCAGGCGCTGACCGATGCGTTGACGGGCCTGCGCAACCGGCGGGGGCTGGATCTGGCGGTTGAGGCCGTGACCGAGCCGGATTTCGCGCTGGTGCATCTGGACCTGGACCGGTTCAAGGCGGTGAATGACGGGTTTGGCCACGCGGCGGGCGACCATGTGCTGCTGGAGGTGGCGCGCATTCTGGGAGAGGAGAGCCGCCGGGGCGATACTGTGGCGCGGATCGGCGGCGATGAGTTTGTGCTGTTGATGCCTGGGATGGAAAGGGCAGAGCCAGCACTCGGGCGGATTGCGCGGATCATTGCCCGCCTGTCAGAGCCGATTTCCTATGGCGATGCGGTCTGCCGGATCGGGGCCAGCGCAGGATTGATCCTGACGGTGCAGGTGCCGGGGGCGGATCTGGGGCAGTTGCTGGCCCTTGCCGACGCGGCACTTTATGCGGCCAAGCGCGGTGGTCGGGGGCAGGCGCTGCTTTGGGCGGCAGACATGGCGCTGGACGGTGGTTGATGGTGTGCAAAGGGACGGTGTCAGGTCGGCGGTTTGGCCGGATGGTGAGGCTGGTAGAGCGTGGAAGTTTGCCGCCGGTCAGCGCGAATGGGGAAACGGGATGCGGCGATGTGGTCGTGGCTTTGCGCCCGACAGGTTTGCCTAATGAAAGGTTGGTGTCAGACGGGTTTGCGCCAGACGGGTTTGCGCCCGAATGGTTTCGCCAGAAGGTAGGTTGGTGGCGGGCAGACCGTTGGGTTGCAGGCGCTGGATTTGGCTATGGCTGATGAGTGTGAGCGCAGGATTGTCGCAAGCGGATGGGTGCAGGCTGGGGGATACCTGATGGGTGCAGGCTGTGGCGAAAGCAAAACGCCCCGGTCGAAACCGGGGCGTTTTCTGTATGATCCTGTCCGATTGCCCGCCTTGTCATCGGGCCGGATCAGATACCGGATTTCGGCACCCGGTCAGGCACCCGATCAGGCGGCCAAGTCGTAGCGGTCGGCGTTCATTACCTTGGTCCAGGCGGCGATGAAGTCGTGGACGAACTTCTCGCGGTTGTCGTCCTGGGCATAAACCTCGGCATAGGCGCGCAGGACGGAGTTGGAACCGAACACCAGATCGACACGGCTGGCGGTGTGCTTCACAGTGCCCGACGCGCGGTCGACGATATTATAGCTGTTCCGGCCCGTGGGCACCCATTTGAAGCCCATGTCGGTGAGCGTGACGAAGAAATCGTTGGTCAGCGCACCCGGACGATCGGTGAACACGCCATGCGCGCCGCCGCCGTAGTTGGTGCCGATCACCCGCATCCCGCCCAGAAGCGCCGTCATTTCCGGGGCGGTCAGCCCCATCAATTGCGCGCGGTCCAGCAGCAGTTCTTCGGGCTGGGCGGCATAATCCTTCTTGATCCAGTTGCGGAATCCATCGGCGATGGGTTCCAGCACGGCGAAGGCTTCGACATCGGTCATGTCCTGCGAGGCGTCGCCGCGGCCCGGATGGAAGGGCACGGTCACGTCAAACCCTGCCGCCTTGGCGGCGTGTTCGACGCCGACATTGCCCGCCAGCACGATCACATCGGCCAGCGATGCGCCCGACGCTGCGGCGATGGGTTCCAGCACCGACAGAACGCGGGACAGGCGGGCGGGTTCGTTACCTTCCCAATCCTTTTGCGGGGCAAGGCGGATACGCGCGCCATTGGCCCCGCCACGCATGTCAGACCCGCGGAAAGTGCGGGCGCTGTCCCACGCCGTGGCGACCATGTCGGAAACCGACAGGCCGGAGGCCGCGATCTTGGCCTTTACCGCAGCCACGTCATAGCCGGTGGCACCTGCGGGAACCGGATCTTGCCAGATCAGGTCTTCCTGCGGAACCTCGGGACCGATGTAGCGGATACGCGGTCCCATATCGCGGTGGGTCAGCTTGAACCAGGCGCAGGCGAAGGTTTCCGAGAAATAGGCCGGATCGGCGAAGAACTTTTCCGAAATCGCGCGATAGGCCGGGTCGACCTTCATCGCCATGTCGGCATCGGTCATCATCGGCATGCGGCGGATGGACGGATCTTCCACGTCAACCGGCTTGTCCTCTTCGCGGATGCCGATGGGTTCGTATTGCCAGGCACCGGCGGGGGATTTCACCAGTTTCCAATCGTGGTTCAGCAGCAGTTGGAAATAGCCGTTGTCCCACTGCGTCGGGTGGGTGGTCCATGCGCCTTCGATGCCCGAGGTGACGGTGTCACGGCCAATGCTGCGGGTGGTGTGGTTCATCCAGCCCAAGCCGCCTTCGGCGATATCCGCGCCTTCGGGCGAAGGGCCAAGGTTTTCGGCACGGCCATTGCCATGCGCCTTGCCAACGGTGTGGCCACCGGCGGTCAGCGCGACGGTTTCTTCGTCATTCATTGCCATGCGGGCAAAGGTTTCGCGGATCTGTGCCGCCGTTTTCATCGGGTCAGGCTGGCCGTTCACGCCTTCGGGGTTCACATAGATCAGGCCCATGTGGACGGCGGCGAGCGGGTTTTCCAGCGTGGAGGGATCGGACAGGTCGGCATAGCGGTTTTCCGACGGGGCCAGCCATTCGGTTTCCGAACCCCAGTAGACATCCTTTTCCGGCGCCCAGATGTCTTCGCGGCCAAAGGCAAAGCCATAGGTTTTCAGGCCCATGCTTTCATAGGCGACGGTCCCCGCCAGGATCATCAGATCGGCCCACGAAATACGGTTGCCATATTTGCGCTTGATCGGCCACAGGAGGCGGCGGGCCTTGTCGAGGTTGGCGTTGTCGGGCCAGGAATTCAGCGGCGCGAAACGGTGGTTGCCGGTGCCTGCACCGCCCCGGCCATCCGCGATGCGATAGGTGCCGGCGGAATGCCAGGCCATGCGGATCATCAACCCGCCGTAGTGGCCCCAATCGGCGGGCCACCAATCCTGGCTGTCGGTCATCAAGGCGTGGACATCGGCCTTGATGGCGTCGAAGTCGAGTTTCTTGACCTCTTCGCGGTAGTTGAAGCCCTTGAGCGGGTTGGACTTTGTGTCATGCTGATGCAGGATGTCGAGGTTCAGCGCCTTTGGCCACCAATCCATCACGGTCTTGCCGGTCGTGGTCTGGCCGCCGTGAATCACCGGGCATTTGCCAACGTCGTTTCCGTCCATATCGCTCTCCTAGGGTTGCACAAGGCGGGCGTGCGGCGCCCCTGAGTCGGGCGGCGGCCTGCCGGAATAGAATCGTTCTAACACTTGTGGTCGATTAGTTTAAGTTGGATTTTCTGATTGTCGTGATAAGTTCATGTTATGATAAACCTGACCCTGAAACAGTTGCGCTATTTCGAGGCGCTGGCGCGTCATGGCCATTTCGGCCGCGCGGCAGAGGCCTGTGCCATTTCGCAACCCGCGCTGTCGATGCAGATCCGCGAGATGGAGGCGGTGCTGGGATCGGACCTGTTTGAGCGCGGCGCGCGGCAGGTGCGGTTGACCGGGTTTGGTGCGGACTTGCTGTTGCGGGCGCGGGATATTCTGCGGGGTGTGGATGAGTTGGCCGATATGGCGCGGGCGGCGCGTGACAGCCTGTCGGGGCGGCTGCGGATCGGGGTGATCCCGACGATTGCGCCCTATCTGCTGCCCGCCATCATCGCGCGACTGACCGAGGCCAATCCGGGGCTGGATATTCATCTGCGCGAAACGGTGACGCCCAAGCTGATCCGGGAGTTGGAGGAGGGGCGGCTGGATACGGCCATCGTGGCGCTGCCAGTGTCAGAGCCTTCGCTGACGGAAGTGGATTTGTTCGCCGAGGATTTCGTGCTGGTCCGGCCTGGTGCGGATGCGGAAAAGCCGGTGCCGAACCCGGAAAAGCTGCGCGAGATGCGGCTTTTGCTGCTGGAGGAAGGGCATTGTTTTCGGGATCAGGCGCTGTCCTTTTGCTATGCGGGGCAGGCCGCGCCGCGCGAGTTACTGGATGGGAGCAGCCTGTCCACGCTGGTGCAGATGGTGGGGGCGGGGATCGGCGTGACGCTGATCCCGGAAATGGCGGTGCCGGTGGAAACCCGGTCGGCGCATGTGTCGATCGCGCGGTTCAACGGGGCGCAGCCGTCACGCCGGATCGGTATGGTGTGGCGGCGCACCTCGCCCCTGTCAAAGCAGTTGTTGCAAGTGGCCGATGTGGTGCGCGCGGCGGGGCTGGCGCAGCGGGCTGGACTTCTCCCTTGACCTGACCCGTCCCTTTGCGGTGCTTTGGCGGAAAGGGGAGGACAGGATGACCGTTTGCTTTACCACCGACCGGATGCTGCGTTTTGGCGATTGCGACATTTCCGGCACGGCCTATTACCCGGCCTATCTGAACATCCTGAACGGGGTGGTCGAAGAGTTCTGGGCGCATATTGGCTGGCCCTGGCATGAGATCATCTGGAAGGAACGCTGGGGCACGCCCACGGTGCATCTGTCCTGCGATTTTTCCAAGCCGTCCTTCTTTGGCGACAAGCTGACCTTTCGGCTGACGGTGCTGAAGGTGGGCAAGTCGTCGCTGCGGTTGAAGCATACGGTGCATTGTGGCGACGAACATCGCTGGTCGGTGGAACAGGTGCTGGCGGCAAGCTGGCTGGACAGCCACACTTCGATGGTCTGGCCCGAGGATGTGAAGGCCAAGCTGGAAAGCCTGATGGTGGCCGAGGTGGTGGAGCGGCGGCCTGTCGGTGGGCCGCAAGTAGTGGATCAGCCCCAGGCCTGAGCGGGATCGGGCAGGGGGATCGCGTCGAGCAGGTCGCGGGTATAGGTGGCCTGCGGGGCGGCAAACAGGTCTTTGGTGGGCCGGTCTTCGACGATCTGGCCCTGATGCAGCACGATGGTGCGCTGGCACAGGCGGCGGATGACCGACAGGTCATGGCTGATGAAGGCGAGCGTCAGGCCGAGGTCGGCCACCAGCCGTTCCAAGAGGTTCAGGACTTGCGCCTGGGACGATACGTCGAGGCCAGAGACAATTTCATCGGCAAGGATGAAATCAGGCTCCAGCGCGATGGCGCGGGCGATGCCGACGCGCTGGCGCTGCCCGCCTGACAGTTCATGCGGAAAGCGGGCGGCAAAGGATTGCGGCAGGCCCACGTGATCCAGCGCGCGGGCGACGCGGGCAGGGACGGCTTCCATCCCGTGCAGGCGCAGGGGTTCGGCGATAATCGTGCCCACCCGGTGGCGCGGATTGAGCGAGGACATGGGATCCTGAAAGATCATCTGAAACCGCCGCCGCAGCGGGCGCAGCGCGGGTTCGGGCAGATGGGTGATGTCGGTGCCGTCAAAGCGGATGCTGCCGCCCGACGGTTCCAATAGCCGCACCAGCGCGCGGCCCAGCGTGGATTTGCCGGAACCGGAGCCGCCGACAATGCCCACGACCGCGCCCTTGGGGATGGTGAAGGTGAGACCCTTGAGAATCTCGATCCGCGGCGCAGCCCCGAACAGCGGTTTCGCCGTCATGTCGGCCAGCGACAGCGTCAGGTTTTCGATGCTGTAAAGGTCCATCACCGCCCCCCGGCATCAAAGGCCGCCACTTCGGCGCGGACGGCGTCGATCACCGCATCCGGCACGGGGTGAAGCCCGGCGGCGGGATCGGTGTATTTCGGCGTCGCGGCCAGCAGGGCGGCGGAATAGGGGTGGCGGGGGGCGGCAAAGAAATCGGTCACTGCGCTATCCTCGACCACCATCCCGGCATAGAGGACCGACAGATGCTGGCAGACCTTGGACACTACGCCCAGATCATGCGTGACGAACAAAAGCGCCGTGCCGTGGCGGGCCTGCATCCCGGCGATGAGCCGCAGGATCTGCTTTTGCACGGTTACATCCAGCGCGGTGGTCGGCTCATCGGCCACGATCAGCTTCGGTTCCGCCGCAAAGGCGCTGGCGATCAGGATGCGCTGGCGCATCCCGCCCGACAGTTCATGCGGATAGGACCGCAGCACGCGGTCGGGGTTGGGGATCTGCACCTCCTCCAACAGCGCGCGGGCGCGGGTGTTGGCGTCGGCGCGCGTCCAGCCCAGAATATCGACCAGCCGGTCGGTGATCTGCGGGCCGATGCGGTGGCTGGGGTTCAGCGCGGTCAGCGGATCTTGGGGGATCAGCGCGCAGGTGGCGCCGATGCGGCGGCGGCGTTCCTTTGGCGGCAGGGTCAGCAGATCGGTGCCATCCAGCACGATCTGGCCCCCGGTGATTTCAACAGATGGCGGCAGGATGCCGAGGACGGCCTTGCCGATCATCGACTTGCCCGCCCCGGATTCCCCCACCAGTCCGCGCACCTGCCCCACCGCCACATCCAGCGACACGCGGCGCAGCAAAGGCGGGCCACCCTTCAGCCGGACAGACAGGTTGCGGATCGACAGGAAACTCATCTCAGCACCGGATCGAAGCGGTCCTTCAACCCTTCGCCCAGTTGCGAAAAGGCCAGGACGGTGAGGAACAGGGTGACCAGGGGGAAAACCAGCACCCACCACGCCTGATGGATCGAGGTGCGCCCCTCGGAGATCATGCCGCCCCAGGTGGGGTCATCGGTGGAAATGGACAGGTTCACAAAGCTCAGGATCGCCTCGACAATCACCGCGATGCCCATTTCCAGCGTCAGCAGCACCACGATGGTGGGCAGGACATTGGGCAATATCTCGCGCATCATCGTGCCCAGCCGCCCGCGCCCCGCCACGCGGGCCGAGGCCACGTAATCCATCGCGCCTTGGGCCATCGCCTCGGCCCGCACGACGCGGGCAAAGCGTGTCCAGTCGATCACCACGATGGCGATGATGATCGACGTGAGGCCGGGGCCAAGGACGGCGATCAGCAGGATGGAAAACAGGATGGGCGGGAAGGCCATCCAGATGTCGATCAGGCGTGAGATGACCACATCCACCCAGCCGCGCAGGAACCCGGCCAAAAGACCCAGCGTGGCACCCACCACGCAGGTGATGCTGCCCGCCACCAGCGCCACGATCAGCGCGATCCGCGCGCCATGCAGGATGCGAGACAGCACATCGCGGCCCAGACTGTCGGTCCCCAGCCAGTAACCCGGTTCAGACCCCGCCATCCAGAACGGCGGCAACCGACCAAGGAACAGATCCTGCGCCAAGGGATCATGCGGCGCGATCCACGGGGCCAACAGTGCGGCGATGGCCAACAGTCCCAGCCAGCCCGCCGACAGCCACAGCCGCAGACCTGCGCGGCGACGGATCAGGGACCGCCCATCCAACCCATTGGCCTCAAGCATGGCGCAACCGCGGGTTCAGCACGGCATAAAGCAGATCGACGATCAGGTTGACGGCGGTGAAGATCACTGCAAACAGGATCACGATCCCCTGGATCAGCGGCAGGTCGCGGTTGATCACGGCATCTATGGCCATGTTGCCCAGCCCTTCATAGGAAAACAGCCGTTCGATGATGACCGTCCCGCCGATTAGAAAGGTGAACTGCACCCCCACCAGCGTCAGCGTGGGCAGGATGGCATTGCGCAGCGCCTCACGCAGGATCACCCGTGTTTCGCCATAGCCCTTGGTGCGGGCAAGGGTGACGTAATCCAGGTTCATGGTTTCCTTCAGGCTTTGCTTCAACAACTGCCCGATGATCGCCGCCAGCGGGATGGCCAGCGCCAGCGCGGGCATGAACATATGCGCCACCAGATCGGCCCACAGGTCGAACCGCAGGCGGATCAGGCTTTCGAACAGGTAGAAATTGGTGGTGAAGGGCAGGTCCAGCGCGGGCGAGACGCGGCCCGAGATATGGAACACCGGCCACAGAACGCCGAACAGCAGGATCAGCACCAACCCCCACAGGAAATCTGGCACCGACAGCGCCATGCCGTTGGCCACGTCAATCGCGCCCTCGCGCCGCCCGCCGCGAAATCGGGTGCCGGTAAGCGCCGCAGCACCCCCAAGGATCACCGCCATGACCAGCGCCATGATCGACAATTCCAGCGTCGCCGGAAGCCGCCCAAGAACAAGGTCCAGCACCGGCTGGCGCGAGGTGATCGAGGTGCCGAAATCGCCCTGCATCACCCCGCCCAGCCAGATGCCGAATTGCGTGACTAGTGGTTGGTCCAACCCATAAAGCGCCGACAGGCGGGCAATATCCGCCTCTGTCGCGCCGGGGGGCAGCATCATGGCGATGGGGTTTCCGGGAACCACCCGGATCACGACGAACACAATCACCGCCACGCCCGCCAAGGTGATGGCGGTCGTCAGAAGCCGGATTGCAAGCAATCTTAAAAACGCCATTCCCACCCCGTGGCGGCACTGGCCCAAAACTGACCTGGCCGCTTCATCTTGGCCCAAATACCCAATTCAACAGTCCCAACCCAAGCGACACTGGACGAATGCGCAAAAGGGGGTTCCGGGGGGGCGGTTGCTCCCCCGGCTTGCGGTCAGGCGCGCTTCATCAGATGCGGCAGCAGTGAACCTGAAGCATGGGGTGTGACCACCACGCCCGGCGCGTGCAGGATGGGTTGGACGTATTGCAAGAGCGGGATCACCAGCGCGTTGTCGGCGATGTATTTGTCCACCGCTTTCCAGCCGTCGATCCGCTTTGCTTCATCCGCCTCGCCCCACAGGGGGCCGATCATCCCGATCAGATCCTCGCCATCCCAGACAGAATGGGGCGAGGGGCCGAACATCGCAAACCCGGTCGACGTGGTCGGATCGCCCACCGAATTGCCCCAGTTGTAGAAGGCGGCAGGGGCCAGTTGGTCGGCGGCGCGAAGTTCGTAGTGCTTGGCGATTTCATAGACTTCGATTTCGGCCTCGATCCCCACGCGGCGCCAAAGGCCCACGATGGCCTGGATCATTTCGTAATCCTTGGGCTTGAATCCGCGGGTCGTCTGGATCTTGAACTTCACCGGGTTGTCGGGGCCATAACCCGACGCGGCCAGCATTTCGATGGCCTTTGCCTCATCATAAGGCACGGTGATCGAGGCGTCATAGGCCGCGTATTCCGGGGTTTGCAGCGTGTCGATCTTGACGCCATAACCCGACAGCAGCCGGTCGATGATGGCCTGCTTGTCGATGGCCATTGCGGCGGCCATGCGGACGTTGGGATCGGTCATCACTTCGATATCGTTCAGGAAAATCATCCCAATGTCAGAGATGGGGGCAGCCACACCCGCCAGCGGGCCGCCTTTCAGGCGATCATATTCCTCATAGGGCATTTCCAGCGTGACATGGGAATTGCCGCTCTCCACCTCGGCCACACGCGCCGCCGCGTCGGGGACGAACTTGATCGTCACCGTGTCGAAATCAGGCTTGCCGCCCCAGTAATTGGCATTGGCCTTCAGGCGGACAAAGGCGTTCCTTTCGAACTTTTCCACCATATAGGGGCCAGTGCCGATCGGCGCGGCCTCAAACCCCTCTGCCCCCACCTTTTCGTAATAGGCCTTGGGCAGGACATAGCCGGTCAGGAAATACATCCATTTGAAGATGGTCGGGTCGAACTGGGTGACATCGGCGATGACGCGGTTGCCTTCCACCCGGTGATTGGCCAGCGTGCCCCAGACAAACTGGATCGGGCTGCCGGTTTCCGGCTTGGCGACGCGGGCCAGGTTCCAGGCCACATCTTCTGCCGTGAAGGGCGATCCGTCATGCCATGTCACGCCGTCGCGCACGGTCATCCAGACCTGCGTGCGGTCGTCGTTCCAGCCCCATTCGGTCAGCAGGCCGGGCGCGGGCGACAAGTCCGGTTGTTGCAGGATGTATTGGTCGAAGACCGACTGATACAGGCCCTGAATCGTGGGGTTCACCGCAGAGGGGCCGACCGTCGGATCCCAGGACGGCAGGTTGACGTTATAGGCGATCACCAGTTCGTCGATGGCTTGGGCATAGGTCGGCAGGCCGATGGTGCCTGCGGCCATTGTGGCGGCAGAGAGCTTTAGAAGGCTCCGGCGGTTGAGGTGCATGGTTGTTTTCCCTGTTGGTGGTTCTTGGTTTTGTGGCTGTTATTGAAGGTTATCAGCTTCCGGCAAGTTTGCTTGCAAGAAGAAATCCTGGTCCCGCCCCGGTTCCCGCCCCCGGCCAGACAGCAGCGCCGGTCAGGTGAAGCCCGTCAATGGGCGTGCTGCCATCGGCATGGCCGCGTGCGGGGCGGAACAGGAAATGCTGCGACAGGTGGTGACTGCCGCACACCTGATCGCCGCCAATCAGGTTGGGATTGTCGGCTTCCAGTTCCATCGGTGTGACGATCCGCTGGCCGAGGATTTTCGCGCGGGTGCCGGGGGCGTGGTCCTCAAGGATATCCAGCGCGCGGTTGGCAAAGGGGTCTGCGGCCCGTGCCCAATCGGTCGCCGTGATTTCCCCCTTGGCGTCGCCTGTGATGGTGCCGGGCGCCACGCGGACCTGCACCCAGAGGATATGCTTGCCCGTGGGCGCGCGGGAGGGGTCGAACACGGTGGGTTGGCCCACGACAAGGATGGGTTCATCCGGCAAAAGCCCCGCCTGCGCCTGCTGATAGGTGCGGGCCATCTGATCCAGGCTGGGCGCGATGTGGACGTAGGCATGGGATTGCAGTGCCGCACCAGCGCGCCAGTCGGGCAAGGCGTCCAGTGCGAGGTGGATCATCATCGTGCCGGGGGCATGGCGGAAACCCGTCATCGCGCGGTCGAAGGCGGCGGTGGTGCCGCCGGTCAGGCGCGGCAAGGCGCGGGGGGCGATACCTGCGATCACGGCGCGGGTCGCGGTGATGCGGCGACCATCGGCCAGTTCGATGCCCGTGGCGCGGTTCCCGGAATGGATGATCCGGGTGACGGTCGCGCCGGTTTCCACCACCCCGCCCCGCGCCTGAATGGCGGCCACAAGCGCGCGGGTCACGGTATCGGCCCCGCCTTGGCCGATCACCATACCGAAGGCCTGGCCTGCCATGCCTTCGAGATAGGGAAACATCGCGCCGCCCGCGACATCGGGGGCAAAGTCCAGGTGCATCCCCCAGGCACCAAGCAGGGCGCGGATGTGCGGGTGTTCAAAGGTTTCCTCTAGCCACGCACGCGGAGAGGCCAGCAGGAAGCGCGCCATATCGAGGCTTCCCGCCATGCCTTTGGCGCGAAGTGTTTTGAACATGAAATATGCAAGCGCACGGAATTTCATCTCGGCCCCCAGCAGGCCGAACAGGTGCGGGGCCTCTTCCCCGAATCGGGCGGCAAGGGTTTGCCAGGTATCGGCATCCTTGGAAGACAGCGCGCGAAGGCTGGCCGTGGTATCGGCCATATTGGTAGAAACACCCGCCCATGTGCCATCGGGGAAGGATGAGGAAAACGGCCGGTTCACCGGCACGAAGGCGCAGCCGTGGCGGGTAAGTTCTGCGCCATAAGCCTTGAAAAACGGGCTTCCGGCAAAGAGCGACAGGTTCATCGCCGCCCAGTCGTGGCGAAAGCCGGGCAGGGTGTATTCGCCCGTCTTGACCGCGCCGCCCACATTGTCGGCCTGTTCGAACAGGCCCACGCGCCAGCCTTTGGCCGCCAGATGCAAGGCGGCGGCCAACGTGTTGTGGCCCGCCCCGATCAGGACTGCATCATATGTGTCGGCCATGATCCCCTGCCGTTCTTGACGCAGGGATATTTGCAAACGCATTTAAATCTGTCTAGCATGATTCCATGAAAGCCGGGACAACCGGCGCGGATGGGTGCCGGGGTGTTCCGGCCAACAGGGAGATGATGATGACCTCTGCAAGCGTGCTTCAGGCCATGGCGGGGATGCTGGCCTCCGGCGGGATCGAGGTGGTGGATTGCTCCGGCGTGCTGGGGCCGGACACGCCCCTGCTGAAACTGCCGCCAGATTTCGCCAAGGACACCCCGCCGATCAAGATCCACCGCATCAGCGAATATGACAAGGACGGTCCGTTCTGGGCGTGGAACTGGCTGGAACTGGGTGAACACAGCGGCACGCATTTCGATGCGCCACATCACTGGATCACCGGCAAGGATTACCCCGACGGCTATACCGATACGCTGGATGTGCAGCGGTTGGTTGCGCCGGTGAATGTGCTGGATTTCAGCAAGGAATGCGCCGCCAACCCGGATTTCCTGTTGACCGTGCAGCATGTGCAGGATTGGGAGGCCAAGCATGGCCCGATCAATGCGGGCGAATGGGTTGTCCTGCGGTCTGATTGGGACAGCCGCGCGCATGATGAAGCGGAGTTTCTGAACGCTGATGCCACCGGGCCGCATACGCCGGGGCCGACGGCAGAGGTGATCGAATACCTGCTGGCCAAGGGGATTGTCGGCTGGGGCAGCCAGTGCATCGGCACGGATGCCGGGCAGGCGGGTGGCATGAACCCGCCGTTTCCGGCGCATAACCTTTTGCACAAGAACAACTGTTTCGGTCTGGCGTCGCTGGCGAACCTGAACAAGTTGCCGGCCAAAGGGGCAATCCTGATCGCCGCGCCGTTGAAGATCAAGCATGGCACGGGGTCGCCCATCCGGGCGCTGGCGCTGGTTCCCAAAGGGTAAGGGATGCGCCCCGACCACGTCATCATCGGAAGCGGGATCAACGCGCTGGTGGCAGGGGCGCTGCTGGCGTTGAAGGGCGACCGTGTCCTGCTTCTGGAGCGGGAGGCTGTGCCAGGCGGGTGCCTGCGCACGGATGAGATCACGCTGCCGGGGTTCAAGCATGACGTGATGGCGGCGACTTGGGTGCTGTTCATGACATCGCCTGCGGGGGCCGCGCTTGGCCCCCATCTGGCGCGGCATGGGTTCGACTATTGCCACACGCCGCATCCCACCGCTGTGCTGCGGCCGGATGGATCGGCTTTGGTTCTGACCACCGATCGGGCGGCGAATATTGCGGCCTTTAACGCGCGGGCGGCGGGGGATGGTGATGCCCATGCCCGCGATGTGGGAGGGGTAGAGGCGGATGCGCCGTTCCTGTTTGCATTGCTGGGCGGGGCACTGTGGTCATGGCCTACGGCGAAATTGCTTTGGGGGCAGATAAGGACGCGGGGCCTGCGCGGGCTGGCGGCGTGGTTCGGGCGGGCCTTGGTGCCCGCGCGGGGGTGGTTGGAGACGACCTATAACTCGCCCGATGTGCAGGCGCTCTATGCGCCTTGGGTGCTGCATTGCGGGCTGACGCCGGAATCCACCTATTCCGGGCAGATGGGCAAGGTGATTGCCTTCGCGCTGGAGGCGGCGGGCGCGCCCATACCAAAGGGCGGGTCGGGCGCTGCGGTTGCGGCGTTCCGGGCGCTGATTGCGGAAAAGGGCGGCGAAATTCGCTGCGGTGCGGATGTGGACCGGATCATCGTGGCGGATGGTCGGGTGCGCGGTGTGGCCTTGGCGGGGGGGCAAGAGATTGCCTGCCGGTCGGTCCTCGCTTCTGTCGCGCCGGGGCAGTTGCAGGGGCGGCTTTTGCGCGATGTGAACCTGCCCGAAGATCGGGCTGCGGCGCAGGCGTTTCGGCACGGGCGGGGGAATTTCCAACTGCATTACGCGCTGGATCGGCATCCAGACTGGCTGTCACCGGGGTTGGATGATGTGGCGCTTATCCATCTGGCGGATGGGATCGACAGCGTATCGCGGTCCGCGAATGAGGCCGAGCGGGGACTACTGCCTGCGGTGCCGACGATCTGTGTGGGTCAGCCCCATCGGTTGGACCCATCGCGCGTGCCAGAGGGCAAGGCGATCCTCTGGTTGCAAATCCCCGACGCGCCGCGCGTGGTAAAGGGCGATGCAGGCGCCGAGATTGCCACCGATGGTGCCTGGACGGATGCGGTGCGCGAGGCGTTTGCCGACCGGATCGAAGGCATCCTGCGCCGCCACATCAAGGATTTCGACGCCATCAAGCTGGCACGGCGGGCCTATTCGCCCGCCGATCTGGAGGCGATGAACGTGAACCTGGTGGGCGGTGATCCCTATGGCGGGCTGTGCAGCATCGACCAGTTCTTCATCTTCCGCCCCTATGCGCATTCCACCAATGGCACGGGCCTTGTGCGCGGGTTGATCCATATCGGGGCATCCACCCATCCTGGCCCCGGTCTTGGCGGCGGTTCGGGTTTCCTTGCGGCAAAAAGGCTGGGCGCATGACCGACCAATCCCCGCCGGACAAGCCGCCATCCGCCCGTCCCCGTCTGGGGGAAATCGGGCTGACGAATTACGCGCCCTATCTGATGAACCGCATCATGGGCCGCTATAACGCAAGCCTGCGGGATGAGATGGGCGGCTTGGGGCTGACCACGCCAAAGATGCGGGCCTTGGCGGTGCTTTCGGTGATCGAGGGGCCGCTGATCCGGGAACTGGCGGTTTATTCGGTGGTGGAACAATCCACCCTGTCCCGCGCGCTGGACCAGTTGGCAACTGATGGCCTGATCCGGCGCGAGGCGGATGCCAGCGACAGCCGCGCCACACGGGTCTTTATCACCGAGACCGGGCGGACGGCCTTTGAAACGCTTTGGCCCCGCATGGCCGAAGCGCATGCCCGCATGTTCCGCGGCATCCCGGATGAGGAACGGCGGGCCTTTGTCGGCACGCTGCAAAAGATGCTGACCAATATCCGCAAGCACGAGATCTGATATGGCAGAACGGTCCTTCAAGGCGGAAGTGGAAGACTTGCGCAAGGGGGCGGGGGAAACCTTCACCGGCGAGGGTATTCTGGCCATCACCAAGGCGCTTTTGGAAAACGGTGTGGGTTATGTCGGCGGCTATCAAGGCGCGCCGATCAGCCATCTGATGGACGTGCTGGCCGATGCCGAAGAGTTGCTGGGCGAGTTGGGCATCCGGTTCGAGGCCAATGCCAATGAGGCGGCGGCGGCCGCGATGCTGGCGGCGTCGGTCCACTATCCGATCCGGGGGGCGGTGACGTTCAAGGGATCGGTGGGGGTCAATGTCGCGTCGGACGCTTTGGCGAACCTGTCCTCATCCGGCGTGAACGGTGGTGCCTTAATCATCGTGGGCGAGGATTACGGCGAAGGCTCGTCCATCATGCAGGAACGCAGCCACGCTTTTGCGATGAAGTCACAATTCTGGCTCTTGGACCCGCGCCCGAACCTGCCCTGCATCACCAAGGCGGTGAAGGACGGGTTTGAACTGTCCGAGGCGTCGAATACCCCCGTCATGCTGATGGTTCGGATACGGTCCTGCCATGTGACGGGCACTTTCGAAACGCGCGACAATCAGCGCCCAACGTTGAGCGTGAAGGATGCCCTGTCAAACCCGCAATCGGATTTCGCGCGCGTCGTGCTTCCGCCGATGTCCTTTGCGCATGAACAGGACAAGATCAGGAACCGCTGGCCCAATGCCGAACGCTTCATCCGCGAGCGGGGGTTGAATGAGGTGTTTGGCCCCAAGACCGCGCCGGTGGGTCTGGTGCTGCAAGGCGGAATGTATAACGGCGTGATCCGCGCCTTGCAGCGGCTGGGCCTGGCCGATCTGCACGGGCAAAGCGAGGTGCCGCTTTATGTGCTGAACGTGACCTATCCGCTGCTGGCATCGGAATTCCTTGAGTTCTGTGAGGGCAAGGACCAGGTGCTGGTGATCGAGGAGGGGCAGCCTGAATTCATCGAACAGCAACTGACGACCTTCCTTTATCGCGCCGGATCGACGGTGAGACTGCGCGGCAAGGGCATCCTGCCGATGGCGGGGGAATATACGGGCCAGGTGATGCTGGACGGGATCACCGCCTTTCTGAAAGAGGCCGCCCCCCAGATGCTGCCCGCGCTGGTGCGTGCGCCCAATGCGGACAAGCCGCAGATCCCCGATCTGTCGAAAACCGTGCCGATCCGCCCGCCGGGGTTTTGCACCGGCTGCCCGGAACGGCCGATCTTTGCCGCGATGAAGCTGGTGCAAAAGGAAACCGGCAAATTGCAGATCAGCGCCGATATCGGCTGTCACCTGTTTGCCGCCCTGCCGCCCTTCGAAATTGGCGGTGCGACGATGGGCTATGGCCTTGGCCCCGCCGCCAATGCCGCCTTTGACGGCGGGGGCGAACGGCGGCCGGTGTCGATCATCGGGGATGGCGGGTTCTGGCATAACGGGCTGTCATCATCTTTCACCAACATGGCCTTCAACAAATCCGATGGCGTGGCGGTGATCGTGGACAATTACTATTCTGCCGCGACAGGCGGGCAGGACATCATGTCATCCCGCGCCGACAATCCGACCAAGGCCACCAAGCATCCAATCACCAAGGCGCTGCGCGGCATCGGCATCGACTGGGTCCGTCAGGTGGACCGCACCTATGACGTTGGACATATGCGCGACGTACTGCGCGAGGCGCTGACAACCGATGCGCCGGGACCAAAGGTCATCGTCGCCTCAAGCGAATGCATGTTGAACAAGCAGCGCCGGGAAAAACCGCTAGCGGCCAAGGCGATCAAGGAAGGCCGCAGGGTGGAGGCGCCGAGGTTCGGCGTGGATGAGGATGTCTGCACTGGCGATCATGCCTGCATCCGGTTGTCGGGTTGCCCGTCGCTGTCGGTCAAGAAACTGGACGATCCGCTGCGCGATGATCCGGTGGCCAGCATCGACCAAAGCTGCGTGGGCTGCGGCAATTGCGGCGAGGTGGCGGATGCCGCCGTCCTTTGCCCATCCTTCTACCGGGCCGATGTGATCCATAACCCATCGAAATGGGAAACGCGGCTGGCCGTTTTCCGCACCCGGATCATCGGCTGGCTGCAAGCCCGCCGCGCGGCGGGGCGGCTGGATTTCGGGGGGCCAGCATGACCCTGCAGGAAACCTTGTCGCCCAAGGCCGCCGACCCGCGGCTGAACGGGATTATAAAGCTGGCGATCCTGGCTGTGGGCGGGCAGGGCGGCGGCGTGCTGACCGGCTGGATCGAAGAATTGGCCCGGTCGAACGGCTATGCCGCGCAGGCGACATCGGTGGCGGGGGTGGCACAGCGCACGGGGGCCACGGTCTATTACATCGAAATGGCCCCGCATCGCGCGGGCGACCCGATGCCGGTCTTTTCCCTGATGCCGGCGGCAGGCGATGTGGACATCATGATCGCGGCCGAGATGATGGAGGCCGGTCGTTCCATCATCCGCGGCTTCGTCACGCCCGACCGGACGACGCTGATTACCTCCACCCATCGCGCGCTGGCGGTTTCGGAAAAGATGGTGCCGGGCGATGGCATCGCCTCCAGCGCCGAGGTGATGGCAGCGGCCGAGATTGCGGCGCAACGCTTCATCGCGGCGGATTTTGACGCGCTGGCCATTGCCAATGGATCGGTGATCTCTGCCGCGCTGTTCGGGGCGCTGGCGGGTTCGGGGGCGCTGCCCTTTGACCGTGCGGCCTTTGAGGCAGCGATCCGTGCCAGCGGCAAAGGTGTCGATGGGTCGCTGCGCGCCTTTGGCGCGGCGCTTGCGGTGGCGGCCAACCCCGTGCCAGAGGAGGCCAGACCGAAGCCCACAGCCGTGGCGGCACAGGTGACAGGCCCCGCACGGTTGATGGCAGATTGGGGCAAACTTGCCGCCCGCGCCGCTGCGCTGCCTGCCCCGGTGGCGGATATGGCCATGCCGGGGCTGCGCAAAGTGGTGGATTTTCAGGATATTGCCTATGGGGCCGAATTTCTTGACCGGCTCGCATCGGTCATGGCGCAGGACAACGCGGCGCAAGGCTGGGCGTTGTCGCGTGAGGCGGCGAAATACATCGCCAATGCGATGGCTTATGACGACATCATCCGTGTGGCCGACCTGAAAACCCGTGGCCGCCGCTTTGACCGCATCCGGCGGGAGATGCGGGTGAAAGAGGCTAATCTTCTGCACCTGACCGAATTCTTCCACCCCAGGGCCGAAGAGATCGTGGGTCTGTTCCCGGCAAAACTGGGTGCAAGGGTAGAGGCAGACCCGAAATGGATGGCGCGCCTTGACCGCTGGTTCAACAAGGGCCGTCGCCTGCGGACCGACAGCCTGCGCGCCTTCGTGACGCTGCATGTGGTGGGTGGATTGCGCGGCTGGCGTCGGCGCACCTTGCGCCATGCGCAGGAGCAGGCGCATCTGTCGCGTTGGTTGGCCACATCGCTCGCGGAAACGAACCGCAATTATGACTTGGCGGTCGAACTCATCCGGTGCCGTCGTTTGATCAAGGGCTATTCCGATACCCATGCGCGCGGCAAATCGAAATTCGACCGCGTCCTTGCTGCCACCGCCCTCGTCGCATCGCGCCCCGATGCCGCCGATTGGTGCCGCCGCCTGCGTGAGGCCGCGCTGTTGGATGAAGAGGGCAAGGCGCTGGATGGGGCCATCGCCACAATCCGCAGTTTCGCCTGACATCGCCTTTTCACATTGGCCCAAATACCCCAAAGCCCCGCCACCGTTGCACAAGCGGCGGGGGTTTTGGGAAATGCGGCCTCACGCCTCCAACACGCGGTATCCGCCATTCCAATACATCAATGCCCCGGCATCCGCCGTGGTGCGGATGGCGCGGACGCGGCCGATCAGGATGGAATGGGTGGCACGATCGATCATTTCATCCAGCGTGCAGTCAAAGGCAACAGGCGCGCCCTTCAACAGGCGCGCACCGGTAACGGCGGTTTCCCAGTCGGCCCCGTCATAGCGCGCCGCGCCCCGGATGCCGGCAAAGCCGGAAAACCGCTCTGCCACGCCCTGATGCGCCGCGCCCAGCGAGTTCAGGCCGAAATGGCCATAGCGTGCGAACAGCGGGTGACTAGAGGCCGACCGGTTCACGCAGGCCAGAATCAGCGGCGGATCAGCCGACAGCGAAATGGCCGAGGTGACGACAAGCCCGGTCGCCTCTTCGCCTTCGCCCACGGTGATCACGCTGCAATTGCCCACAAAGGCGCGCATCGCATCACGAAACGCCTTGCCGTCCGGTTCGGTCATCTGACCTGCTCCTTGTCTTTTCTCTTTGCGCGTCCTGTATCCGCGCGGCGATGATGCAGATAGGGGCATTCACCGGCACAATCGACAGGAGAAGGCAGTTTTTCTGCAAAAACGCAGATAGGCCGCTATGCGTTGCTTGCGATGCAGGATGCGGCTTTCCTGATGCATGCTGGCCGGCCAAACATCACGCGGCGTTTCAAACGGTGGCGGAAAGGTGCGGCTGCACTGGTCAAGTCCGGCAAGAAGGCGATTGCAGATGGCTCCAATGGGCAAAAGCGGCCCCTCTTAACAAAGGCAGCCTGTCTGCCTATATTCATCGGGATGGTTCCTGCCGGGTATCCGGCATCAACAAGGGGGCCTCAGGTCGAAGGACCAAAGACGATGCGCGCCATTCATGCGCTGTTTGCCCTGCCGATGCTGTTGGCCGCCCCGGCCATGGCGCAGGACCGTGCCGTTCAGTTGATGAACGAAAGCGGCTTTACGATCGTGGAATTCTACGCCTCGGCCCAGGGGGCCGCGGATTGGGAAGAAAACATGATCGCCGGGCAGGCTGTTGCCACCGGGGAGACCGTGACGGTGAATTTTGCCGAAAGCGGTGATTGTGCCTATACGTTCCGGGCGCTTTTCGATGATGGCGACGAAACGATTGTCGACGTGGACGTGTGTTCCGTCGATGCGGTCACGATCAACTGACGCTGTCGCTGTGTTGCGGGATTGATCCCTTTGCAGGGCGGGCGAAACGCCGTTAGCCTGCCCGCATGACGGGGACTGTGGAACTTCCGCTTTGGCTTGTGGTTCTGGTGTTGGTCCTTGCGGCCATTGCCGCGCTGGACCGTGTGTTGGCGCCATCGGTACGGTGGTTCTTTCGTCGCCGGATGGAACGGGCGGTGGCCCGGCTGAATGAACGGCTGGAGCGGCCGATTGCGCCCTTCAAGCTGGCCCAACGCCACGACATGATCTTGCGGCTGACCTATGACCCGCAGGTGATGCAGGCGGTGGCGGATCACGCGGCGGCGACGGGCGTTCCGCCCACCGTGGCGCTGCAGCAGGCGCGCGGCTATGCCAGTGAAATCGTCCCGGCCTTTTCCGCAACGATGTATTTCGGTTTTGCCGTGCAAGTGGCACGCTGGTTGACGCGCAAGTTCTATCGCGTGCGGATCGGGCGGATTGATCCGGGCTTGGCGCGGCGGTTGGATGATCGCACGACGGTGGTATTCGTGATGAACCATCGCAGCAACATGGACTACGTGCTGGTAACCTGGCTGATCGCGGATCGGTCGGCGATTTCCTATGCGGTGGGGGAATGGGCGCGGGTCTGGCCCTTGTCGCGGCTGATCCGGGGGATGGGGGCCTATTTCATCCGGCGCGGATCGCGCAATGCGCTCTATCGTCGGGTGCTTGCACGCTATGTGCAGATGGCCGCGGCCGAAGGTGTGGCGCAGGCGATTTTCCCCGAAGGTGGGCTGTCGCTGGATGGGCGGGTGGGTCCGGCGAAGCTGGGCCTTTTGTCCTATTTCGTGGCCGGGTTTGACACGAACGAACGGGACATTCTGTTTGTTCCGGTTGGCCTTGCCTATGATCGTGTGCTGGAAGACGGGGTGTTGACCGAAGCAGGGCGCACGGGGGTGCGGCGGTTCCGGCCCAGCATTCCAGGTGTGATCGGGTTCACGATCCGGATGGGGTGGCGGGCTATGCGCGGAACGTTTCCCGGCTTTGGGGCCACGGCGGCGGGGTTTGGCGCGCCCGTTTCATTGCGCGCCTTTCTGGCCGAGGGGCATTCCGACCCGACCGAGGCCTTGGGGCAGGCGCTGATGGCGCGGGTGGCGCGGGTGGTGCCTGTCTTGCCCGTGCCGCTGCTGGCAGCGGCACTGGAGGCTGGCCCGGTGGACCGACCCGCATTGGAGGCCGAGGTGCGGCGTCTGGCCGATGCGCTGGCCGCGCGCGAGGCGGTGTTGCGGCTTAATCCCCAGGGCCTTGGTCCCACGGTGAATGAGGCGCTTTTGCATATGCAGCGGCGAGGGTTGGTGGGGCAGGATTTGCGGGTTGCGCCTGCCAAGCGGGCGCTGCTGGCATTCTATGCCGCCCCGGTGCGGCAATTGTTGGAGGGGTAAGGCGGTTTCGACCCTCTGTGCCGCGGCTTTTGCAGCGTCGCTGCGGCGCGGCGGACATAAAATTACAAAATCAAGCGCGAGCCTATTGCAATGTTGCGCAGCCATCCTCTATCTGTGACCCAAGGCGCCGATTCTGCGGCGCGGCATTTTGGTTTTATGGGAGGCCGGAGGATGGCTTTGGATACGCAGCAGCAGATCGTGACCTATGACGCGCCGAAGAAAGACCTCTATGAGATCGGCGAAATGCCGCCCTTGGGCCATGTGCCCAAGCAGATGTATGCCTGGGCTATCCGGCGTGAACGGCATGGCGAGCCGGACAAAGCCTTTCAGGTCGAGGTGGTGGACACCTGGAACATCGACAGCCATGAGGTGCTGGTTCTGGTGATGGCGGCGGGCGTGAATTACAACGGCGTCTGGGCGGGCCTTGGCCAACCGATCAGCCCGTTTGACGGCCACAAGCAGCCCTATCACATCGCCGGGTCGGATGCCGCGGGCATCGTCTGGGCGGTGGGGGATAAAGTCACCCGCTGGAAAGTGGGCGATGAAGTGGTGATTCACTGCAATCAGGATGATGGCGACGACGAAGAATGCAACGGCGGCGATCCGATGTTTTCGCCCAGCCAGCGCATCTGGGGCTATGAGACGCCCGACGGTTCCTTTTCGCAGTTCACACGGGTGCAGGCGCAGCAGTTGATGCCCCGCCCCAAGCATCTGAGCTGGGAAGAAGCGGCGTGCTATACGCTGACGCTGGCCACCGCATATCGGATGTTGTTCGGGCATGAACCCCATGACCTGAAGCCGGGACAGAACGTGCTTGTCTGGGGGGCTTCGGGCGGTCTGGGGGTTTACGCGATCCAGTTGATCAACACGGCGGGGGCGAATGCCATTGGCGTCATTTCGGACGAATCCAAGCGCGATTTCGTGATGGGGCTGGGCGCGAAAGGCGTGATCAACCGCAACGATTTCAAATGCTGGGGGCAACTGCCCAAGGTGAACACACCGGAATACAACGAGTGGCTGAAAGAGGCGCGCAAGTTTGGCAAGGCGATCTGGGACATCACCGGCAAGGGTGTGAATGTCGACATGGTGTTTGAACATCCGGGCGAGGCGACATTCCCGGTATCGTCGCTGGTCTGCAAGAAGGGTGGCATGGTGGTGATCTGTGCCGGGACCACCGGGTTCAACTGCACCTTTGATGTGCGTTATATGTGGATGCACCAAAAGCGTTTGCAGGGATCGCATTTTGCCCACCTGAAGCAGGCCAGCGCGGCGAACAAGCTGATGATCGAGCGGCGGCTTGACCCATGTATGTCCGAGGTGTTCCCCTGGGCCGAAATTCCGCAGGCCCATACCAAGATGCTGAAAAACCAGCACAAGCCGGGGAATATGTCGGTTCTGGTGCAGGCGACGCGGCCGGGTCTGCGGACCTTTGAAGATACGCTAGAGGCAAGCCACAACCGATAAGGCACTGATAAAACGAAGCATTGCGTCTGATATTGCGCCCCGGCCCAACGGCCGGGGCGTTTGCATTTGTGACAGTTTGGAAACGGGCTGTTGCCGGGGGAAAGATAGGTCGCAATCAGGGCGGGTGATAGTCTGTGCGCGGGGTGCGTTACTGGTGCGGAGTATGGCCGGATGCGGCATGATTGGGTGTATGAGGTGCTGACCGACCTTTCGGATTATGCCGAAATGAACGGCCTTCCACGTTTGGCACGGAAAGTGGCCGAAACCTTGGCCGTCGCGCGCGAAGAAATCGTGGCGACGCAGGATGAAGGTGGTGGCGCGGGGGGCGGCGGAGAAACCTCGCTGCATTAGGGGCGTGGGGCCGTATCGGGCGGCGATGCCCCCTCGCATCCCGGCGGGGGGCAGTTTATGGTCGTCGTCATGCAAGGAATGACGCCCCTGAACCTGACCTCGGAGCCATCACAAGCGGCGCCTTTGTCCCTGTCCTTTTCCGAGGATCAGGCCGAGGCTTATGACCGCGTGGCTGCCGAATTGCTGGACCACGGCATCGATCTGGACGCGGGGGAATTGACGCCGCGTGCCGAGGGCAAACCTACGGTGCTGGCGGTGGTGGGAAAGGCCGGCTCGGGAAAGACGATGCTGCTGGCCAGCCTGACCAAGGCGCTGGTGGCGGCGGGGGTGGAGGTGATTTCTGGTGATTATGAAGGGCGGCGGCGCAAGGATCGGCGCACGCTGGCCATTCTGGCCCCCACCAACAAGGCGGCAAGCGTCCTGCGCCTGCGCGGGGTGCCGGCGACGACGATCCACCGCATCCTTTACACCCCGGTCTATGACCCGGAATATGAGCGGATCGCGGAATGGCTGACGGGCCAAGGTGAGCGGCCCGTGGTGGAGGGGTTGACGGATCTGGCGCTGGACCGGGCCTTTGCCTTTTATCAACAAGTGGCGTCCGTTCCTGGGGCCTTGGCGGCTGCGGGATTGAAAGGTTCAGACTTCATCAAGGGATGGAAGCGGCGGGAAGAACCACTGGATGTGGGGTTCATCGACGAATCCTCGATGCTGGATGAGCGGGCGCTGGATGATCTGCGGGAGATTTTTCCGACGCTGGTGCTGTTTGGTGATCCGGCGCAATTGGCACCTGTGGGCCTGTCGGGCGAGATGGTGTTTGACAGGCTGTCTGCCTCGCGCCGGTTGGTGCTGAGCCGGATTCACCGGCAGACGCAGGATAACCCGATCCTCGATCTGGCCCATGCGCTGGGCGATGAAAGCCTTCGGTTCGAAACGTTCGAGCGGATGGTCGAGGATGCGGCGCGGCGCGACGATCGCGTGGTGATGGCCGAACGGGTGGATGCCGACCTGATGGCGCGATCCCCGGTTCTGGTCTGGCGCAATGCGACGCGGATCCGGTTGATCCATGCCTTTCGCGGGGCATTTGGCGCACCCGAGGATGCATTGCTGCCCGGCGAGCCGCTGGTCTGCGACGGGATCGAGCTGCCGCTGAAACACCGAAAGAAGCGCATTGATCTGGAGGCGCGGGGCCTGATCAAGGGGGCGCAGGTGATCTATCTGGGCCCCGGTAGCAAGCCCGGATTTGCCAAGCTGCATGTGGTGGGGGCGGAAGAGCCACAGGTATCGGCGGCGTCGATCATCAAGATCGAAAAGCCGGATGAGGAAGAGCCGTTCATCCCGTCGGCCGCGACAATGGGCGCGGCCTTTCTGCACGGCGCTGCGGTGACAATCCACAAGGCGCAAGGGTCGCAATGGGACGAGGTGCAGGTCTTTGCCCCCGACATCTATGCCGCAGCACAAGCGGGGCGCAGCGAGGCCGGGGTGCCGTTGTGGAAGCGCCTGGCCTATGTCGCAATCACGCGGGCCGAGACGCGGCTGCTGTGGGTGACGCGCTACAGATTGGCCCGGCCCCAAGGGCCGCTGTCGGTGGACGATCTGCGGCGGGGGCCTGCGCCGCTGGCCTTGCAGGCAGAGGAATGACCAAATTCCTTTGGAAGGAATTTGCAATTCTCTTCGAAGAAAATTGTGCCGAGCCACTGGCTTGGCTAGGGTAATGCCACGATCAGGAGGCCCAAGATGCGCTGTGTGTTCGTTCAGTTTCGCTGCACCCCCGGCAAGACCTATGAGGTGGCCGAGGCGATCTATGACCGCGAGGTGGTGAGCGAGTTGTATTCCACCAGCGGGGAATATGACCTGATTGCCAAGGTCTATATCCCGGATGAGGACGATGTGGGGCATTACCTTTCCGGGCGGCTGTTCGACATTCCGGGGATCGTGCGGACGCTGACGACGATGACGTTCAAGGCGTTCTGAAGGGCGATTTTTGCGAAAGATCAGGGGGCTGCCGCCCCCTCGGAGCTGCGCTCCTCACCCCCGCGAGTATTTTTGCCAAGATGAAGGGGTGGTCAGAGCCAGCGGTCGCGGCCGGTTCCGGTGGCATCGGCGACGCGGGCGAAGCCGCTTTGGGCGGCGAGTTGGTCAAGGCCAGAGGCGAGGCGGGGGATGAGGGAGAGGCCTTCATAAACCATCGCGGTATAGACTTGCACGGCGGTGGCCCCGGCGCGGATTTTTTCCCAGGCTTGTTCGGGGGTAGAGATGCCGCCCACGCCGATAAGGGGGAGATTGCCCCCGGTCAGATATGACAGGCGGGCAAGAGTGCGGGTGGATTTTTCGAACAGCGGTTCGCCAGAGAGGCCGCCGGTTTCTGAACGGTGTGGGCTGCGCAGGCCGTCACGCGACAGGGTGGTATTCGTGGCGATGATGCCTGCAAGGTTTGCGGCAAGGGCGACTTCGGCAATTTCTGCGAGGTCGGAATCGGTGAGATCGGGGGCGATTTTCAGAAAGATCGGGATGGGCCGGGCAAGGCTGGCGCGGGTGTCCATCACGCCTTGCAAAAGCGCGGTAAGGGCGGCGCGACCCTGAAGATCGCGCAGTTTTTCGGTGTTGGGCGACGATACGTTGACCGTGGCGAAATCGACATGCGGGCCGCAGCGCGCCAGCACGCGGGCGAAATCGGTGGCGCGATCTGGGCTGTCCTTGTTGGCACCGAGGTTGAGGCCGATGGGCACCGAGGTTTGCTGACGGGTGGCGAGGCGGGTGGCGATGGCCTCCATCCCGTCATTGTTGAAACCGAAGCGGTTGATGGCGGCGCGATCCTCGGTCAGGCGGAAGAGGCGCGGTTTGGGGTTGCCGGGTTGCGGGCGGGGGGTGGCGGCACCCACCTCGAGAAAGCCAAATCCGGCGCGGGAAAGGGGTTTGAGGGCGGTGGCGTTCTTGTCATAGCCTGCGGCCAGGCCCACGGGATTGGGCAGGGTCATGCCTGCCAGCGTGGTGGCGAGGCGGGGGGAGGTGACGGGGCCGGGCAGGGGTGCCAGACCCGATTGCAGGGCGCGGATCGACAGGCCATGCGCGGTTTCCGGATCAAACCGGTGCAGGAGCGCGAGGCCAGCGCGTTCGACGAGGCTCACCACACGCCTTCGGGGAAGATGTGGCCGGTTGCGCCAAGGGGCAGAGATTTGTCCCAGACTACATCAGAGAGCGCCAAGTGCCTGTAAAGATGAGGAAAAAGTGCGCCGCCGCGCGACGGCTCCCATTTCAGGGCGGGGCCAAGGGTATCGGCGTTGAAGGCCACAAGGACGAGGTCGCTTTCCGTGGCGAACCATTTGGCGGCGGTTTCGGCCACCTGTGCCGCGGTGGAGAAATGGATGTAGCCATCGGTCAGGTCGATGGGGGCGCCGGCGGTTTGGCCTGCGGCGCGGAAGGCATCCCATTCGGGGCGGCGAAAGATCTTGTAGATCAGCATGGGCGGTTCATGCACCGCGCAGGGGTTCTGGTCAATGCCCGAAGGGTGATTGGGTGGCGTCGTCATGGTGCGGGCGATGGGTCGCGCAGGCGTGACGGGGTAACCACGGGGCAGGTTTGACAGGGGCGGCGGCAGGCGGCAGGCTGTGGGCATTCAACCAACAGAGGAGTGTTTTGGCATGAAGGGGATTTTCCTTTCCACCGTGGCGATCACGGCGCTGTCTGCCGGGGTGGCGGCGGCGGATTACACGCTGCATGTGTTGCATATCAACGACTTCCACAGTCGGATCGAGCCGATCAGCGGGTCTGATTCGACCTGTTCGGCCGAGCAGGCGGCGGCGGATGAATGCTTTGGTGGCGTGGCGCGGGTTGCGACCAAGATCAAGGAACTGCGCGACAGCCTGACGGAGGCGGGCGAGAATGTGATCGTGCTGGATGCGGGCGATCAGTTTCAGGGCAGCCTGATGTATACAACCTACAAGGGTGCCGTGGAGGCTGAGTTCATGGAGGCCATCGGCTTTGACGCGATGGCGTTGGGCAATCATGAGTTTGACGATGGGCCGGAAGGGCTTGGTTCGTTTCTCGATAAGGTGACCTTTCCGGTGATTTCGGGGAACCTGGATGTGAGCCAGTCGAATGTGCTGGCGGGTCGCGTCGGCAACCATGTGGTGCTGGAAGTAGGGGGCGAAAAGATCGGCATCATCTCGGCCCTGGCGATGGATACGCCAGAGACATCCAGCCCCGGAAATAGCGTTATATTTCAGGATGATATTGACAGTCTGAAGGCCGATGTGGCGACCCTTGAGGCAGAGGGTGTGACCAAGATCATCGCGTTGACCCACGTGGGACTGCCCCGCGATCTGCAGATTGCGGCGGCCGTGCCGGGGGTGGATGCGGTGGTGGGGGGGCATTCGCACACCTATCTTTCGGCCACCGATCCGGCGCGGCATGGCCCCTATCCGACCTGGGTGACGCGGGGCGAAGGCGATCTGGTGCCGGTGGTGCAGGCCTATGCCTATTCCAAATATCTGGGGCATCTGGAGCTGACCTTTGATGATGCGGGGGGGCTGATTTATGCCGGGGGGAACACGATCCTGCTGGACGGGTCGGTAGAGCCGGATGCAGCGATTGCGGCGCGGGTGGCGGAACTGGCCGGCCCGATTGAGGAGTTGAAGACGCGGGTGGTGGCCGAGGCGTCGGGGGCGATTGATGGCAGCCGCGAAACCTGCCGCGCGGGGGAATGCCAGATGGGCAATCTGGTGGCCGAGGCGATGCTGGATCGTGTGGCGGATCAAGGAGTTACCATCGCCATCACCAATGGTGGCGGCCTGCGGGCGGGCATTGATGCGGGGCCTGTGACGATGGGCGAGGTGCTGACGGTGTTGCCGTTCCAGAACACGTTGTCCACCTTTGAGGTGACGGGCGAGGCCATCGTCGCCGCGCTGGAAAACGGGGTAAGCCAGTATGAAGAGGTTGCAGGGCGGTTCGCGCAGGTGGCGGGGTTGAAATACAGCTTCGACCCGACGGCGGCGGTCGGGGCGCGGGTGTCGGATGTGCAGGTCTTGGTGGGCGGCGATGCCTGGGCGCCGATTGATGTGACTGCGACCTATAAGGTGGTGTCGAACAACTATGTCCGCCGGGGCGGGGATGGGTATTCGATGTTCGTGGATGCGGCGAATGCCTATGATTTTGGCCCCGATCTGGCGGATGTGACGGCCGAGTATCTGGCGAAAAATCTGCCATATCAGCCGTTTACGGATGGGCGCATCACGCGAAAGTAATGCATTGCGCTTGGGCCGCCCCTGCCGTGGGGGCGGCCTTTTCTTTTGACCGCAACGGGTTAACACTGGGTTCCATGTGCGGGCGTTTCACCATCACCCATCCGGATGAGGCGATTGCGCGGCTGTTTGATGCCGTGATCGGGAATGATTTGCCGCCGGTGCCACGGTTCAACGTCTGCCCCACGACGCAGGTGGCGGTGGTCACGTCCGAAGGTGGGGCGCGGCGGTTGCGGGCGATGCGCTGGGGGTTCATTCCGGCCTGGTACAAGGCGCCGAATGACGGGCCGCTGATCATCAATGCCCGCGCCGATACGGTGGCGGTGAAGCCTGCATTTCGTGAGGCGGTGCGGGCGCGGCGCTGCATCGTGCCGGCGAGCGGGTTTTATGAATGGCAGCAAGGGGATAAGGGCGAAAAGCTGCCTTGGTATTTCACCCGCTCTGACGGGCAGCCAATGGCCTTTGCGGGCCTCTGGCAGCGCTGGGGCGAGGTGGACACGGTGGCGATTGTGTCAACCGATGCGGGGCCGGGGATGGCCGGGTTGCATCACCGCGAGGCTGTGGTGCTGGAGCCGCCGGACTGGCCGCTGTGGTTGGGCGAGGCGGGGCATGGGGCGGCGGTGTTGATGAAAGCGTCGGCTGAGGGGGTGTTGCAGTGTCATCGGGTCGGGACGGCGGTGAATTCCAATCGGGCCGAGGGCGCGGCTTTGATTGAGCCGGTAAGTATCTGAGGACGCTGTGTTTATTTCCGGGTTTCGGGGGGTGTGGCGGTGCAGCCGATGGTGCAGACGTGCAGTGCAGCAAACTGTATGCACGCAGCGCGCGGTGACCCGGCGTTAAGGTTAACGCCGGATTTACCGAGTCGCGTGTGGGACGGGTTGCAACGGCGCGTGGGGATGGGTATTACGGCGTGGCACGGCGCGGGCGTTGTGTAATGGTAAGACCTTAGCCTTCCAAGCTAAAGACGCGGGTTCGATTCCCGCCGCCCGCTCCAAGGTTTCCCATCTTCATCGTCAGGTTCCTCGTTGGTGTGCCATGCCTTTGCCGCGCATGGCGGTGTGAACCCTTTCCTACGGTCTTGGTCTTGGGGGCGCGTGTAGCGCACATCCGATGGGTCAGGGCCAGTTGCGGGCAGAGTGCAGGATGCGGAGGATGATGATGCTGGTCTCGGTCGCGCGGTAGACCACGATGTAATTCGGGTGGACGACCATTTCGCGGGTGCCGGGGAGGCGGCCTGCGCGGTGGGCGAGGGGGAAGTCGGGGAGGTCAGCGACACGAGCGAATATCCTGCTACGCAGGACATCGGCGGCGGCGGTGTTGTCATCAGCGATGAAGGCATAGATCGAGGCCGCATCGAGGCGGGCGCGCCTAGTCCATATGACTGCGGTCACGGTAACGCTGTTCAATCAACTCGTTAATCTCACGCATGGCTTCTTCATGGGGCATTCCGGGGCCCGGATCGTCAAGCGCCTCTTGCACCTTGCGGCGGAACCAATCGTCATAGGTTTCCTCGGACACGGTCAGGCCGGGGGGGAGGCCGCCTTCCTTGGCGACGCGGGTGAGGAGGATGCGGACGGCGTCAGAGAGGGTGAGGCCCACGCCTTCCAGCGCGGCGGCGGCGCGGGTTTTCACGTCTTCGTCGATGCGGATATGCAACATGGTGGTGTTGGCGGGCATGAGGCACCTTTGGGAGGGTCTGCCCTGAAAGTGTATCTCAATTGAGATGCGGTCAAGGGGGGCGTGTCGCCCCGGCCTTTAGCCCTTATCCGCGGCGGTGCTGAGGTTTTCCTGCTGCGGCATGCCGAGGACGTGGTAGCCGCCATCGACATGGACGACTTCGCCCGTCGTGAAGGCGCCGTAATCGGAGGCGAGCCAGACGGCGGTGCCGCCCACGGCCTCTAACGTCGCGTTGGAGCGGAGGGGGGCGTTCGCCTCGGTATGGCGATAGGTCGCGCGGGCGCCGCCGATGGCGGCCCCGGCGAGGGTTTTCATCGGACCGGGCGAGACGGCGTTGACGCGGATGCCTTGGGGACCAAGGTCATTGGCGAGGTAGCGGACCGACGATTCCAGCGCCGCCTTGGCCACGCCCATCACGTTGTAATTGGGGGTCACGCGGTTTGACCCGCCATAGGTGAGGGTGATGAGCGTGCCGCCATCGGGCATCATTTCGGACGCGCGACGCGCGACATCAATGAAGCTGTAGCAGGAGATGGCCAGCGAATTGGTGAAATTGGCGCGGGTGGTGTTGCTGAAGCGGCCCGTGAGTTCGTTCTTGTCGGAAAAGGCGATGGCATGGACGAGGAAATCCAGCTTGCCCCAGCGCGCGGCCAGCGCGGCGAAGCAGGCTTCCAGGCTTTCGTCATTCGTCACGTCGACATCGACTAGGAAATCGGAGCCGACCGAGGCGGCCAGCGGGGCCACGCGTTTGCCGAACGCCTCACCCTGGTAGGAAAACGCCAGATCGGCCCCTTCGCGGGCCATTGCGGCGGCGATGCCCCAGGCGATGGAGCGTTCGTTCGCCACGCCCATGACAAGCCCGCGCTTGCCCTTCATCAGATCGGCCATGTCGCTGTCCCCTTTTTTCGGTGGCTTTTGTCAGCCGAGGTATTTGCTCATCACAAGGGTGGCGTTGGTGCCGCCAAAGCCGAAGCTGTTGGAGAGGACGGAATCGATCGACACGCCTTCGCGCAGGGTTGTCACGATCTCGGCCGGATCAAGGGCGGGGTCGAGCGTGGTGACATTGGCGGAAGCGGCGATGAAATCGCCATTCATCATGAGGAGGGAATAGATCGCCTCATGCACGCCGGTCGCCCCAAGGGAGTGGCCGGTGAGGGATTTGGTCGAGGCGACGGGGGGCGTGGACCCTTTGCCAAAGACGCGGCGGATCGCTTCCATTTCGGTTACGTCGCCCACGGGTGTGCTGGTGCCGTGCGAGTTGATGTAGTCGATCTTGCGGCCTTGCGGCAGCGTGGAAAGGGCCACGCGCATCGACCGTTCGCCGCCCTCTCCGCTCGGGGCGACCATGTCATGCCCGTCGGAGGTGGCGCCGTAGCCGGTGACTTCGCCATAGATCTTGGCGCCGCGGGCAAGGGCGTGGTTCAGCTCTTCCAGCACGACGACACCGCCGCCACCTGCGATGACAAACCCGTCGCGGGTGGCGTCATAGGTGCGCGAGGCGGTTTCGGGCGCGTCATTGTATTTCGAGGACATCGCCCCCATCGCGTCGAACAGGCAGGACAGCGTCCAATCCAGTTCTTCGCCGCCGCCGGCAAAGACGATGTCCTGTTTGCCGAACTGGATGAGTTCCGCGCCATTGCCGATGCAATGGGCAGAGGTGGAGCAGGCGGAGGTGATGGAATAGTTTACGCCCTTGATCTTGAACGGCGTGGCAAGGCAGGCGGAGGTGGTGGACGACATGCCCTTGGTCACACCGAACGGGCCGATCCGTTTCGGGCTGCCAGTTTCGCGGACGATGTTATGCGCCTTGAAGAAGGATTTGGTGGACGGGCCGCCGGAGCCGACGATGATGCCGGTGCGTTCGTTCGAGATGTCGGCAGGTTCCAGACCGGAATCCTTGATCGCCTGATCCATCGCAATGAAATTATAAGCCGCGCCATCGCCCATGAAGCGCAGATCGCGCTTGTCGATATGGTCTTCCAGCACGATGTTGGGCTGGCCGTGAATTTGCGACCGGAAGCCGCGTTCGGCATATTCGGGGGCAAAGACGATACCGGACTTGCCGGCGCGGAGTGAGGCTTCCACCTCGGCTGCGGTGTTTCCGATGGGGGAAACGATACCGATCCCGGTGATGACGACGCGACGCATGCGGCCTCCGTTCATGATCCTTGGGTTGTCTCTAAGGGAGAGGGGGGTTGGGGGCAAGGGGGATGGGGATATGGGGGATGGGATGGACCGGGTGACGGGCGGGTGTCTGTGCGGGGCGGTGCGGGTGGAGGCGTCAGGGGTGCCGCTGCGGGTGGGGGTGTGCCATTGCCTGGACTGCCGCAAGCATCACGGGGCGGTATTTCACGCATCGGCCATCTTCGCGGCGGACGCGGTGGCGGTGTCCGGGCGGGTGACCGAGTATCGGGGGCGGTGTTTCTGCCCGGTCTGCGGATCGTCGGTGTTTTCGCGCAGCGCAGAAGAGGTGGAGGTGCATCTGGGCGCGCTGGACACGCCGGGGGTGTTTGTGCCGACCTATGAATTGTGGACGGTCCGGCGGGAAGGGTGGCTGCCGAAGTTTCCGGGGATGGTGGGGTTTGTGGGGGATCGGGGGTGAGGGATTGCAGCGCTTATTAATATTGAATGGAATCTTAATGTGCCCGAACAATCAACCCGCTGTCGGTTTGCGCAGTGATCTTGATTGGACAGGAATTTTACATGCTGAAAATCATAACAGTGATTGCCGTCGCCTTTACCACCCCCGTCTTTGCACAGAGCGGACCTGCCATGAGCGGGGCCGAGTTGACAGAACTGGTTGGGGACGGGGCCACGATCAAACTGGGTGGCGAGGGGATGGGCTATGCAGGCAGCCTGACACTTTCCGCCGACGGGACAGGGTTAGGAGAGGCCAAGACTGATGACGGTACGGTGATCCGTTTGGCTGGAACATGGGCCATCAAGGGCGACCAATTCTGCCGCGTCTGGGCTGACCTGAACGACGGAAAAGAGGTTTGCGAAACGTGGCACAAGACATCGGACACTGCGGCCGAGGTCTGGGTCGATGGGAACATGGTCGGTGTCAACGGCTGGTAACACCAAAACGAAACTGGGCGCGAGTTAATCGCGCCCAGGGATTTTCAGGCTGACCAAATCACGCCGGAATCATCAGGGCGAAGATTACGCCTCGCTCAGCGCGACCTTCATGTCTTTGACGATATAGATCACTTCGCCGTCCGCCTCGACGATCCCGTCGGCCACGCCCATCGTCAGGCGGCGGGTCTGGATGGCCTTGGTGAAATCGACCTTGTAGGTCAGCATCTTGCGGTCGGGGCGGACCATGCCGGTGAGTTTCACCTCGCCCACGCCGAGCGCATAGCCGCGCCCTTGCCAGCCGCGCCAGCCAAGGTTGAAGCCGGTCAACTGCCACAGGCCATCAAGGCCGAGGCAGCCGGGCATGATCGGGTTGCCGGGGAAGTGGCAGGCAAAGAACCACAGGTCCGGCGTGATGTCGAATTCCGCCACGACATGCCCTTTGCCGTGCAGGCCGCCATCTTCCGAGATGTCGGTGATGCGGTCCATCATCAGCATGGGCGGTTCGGGAAGTTGGGCGTTGCCGGGGCCGAAAAGTTCCCCCCGCGCGCATTTCAGAAGGGCGTCGCGGTCGAAGCTGTTCGGATAGGCGGCCATGCGATGCGGTTCCCGTTTTGTCTTTTGTTCCGCAATCCGTGTAGCATCGGCGGGGAAGCAAGGGCAAGGGTGCCGGGATCGGCGGCCCTTATGAACGTAGTGTGACGGGCTGCGACCTGTTTTCATTTGTATCTTCAGCGGTCGATGCCGTATATGTTGAGCGGAACAGACAGGAATTGCAGGAACAGCGCATGATGCTGACGGCACAGGATCGGGGGACAGAGTGGTTGTCGCGGGGCGGATTGCGCCCGACGCGGCAGCGGCTTGCCCTTGCCGCGCTGTTGGTGGGCGATGGTGAGGACCGGCATGTGACGGCGGAAAGCCTGTTCGCGCTGGCCGATCAGGCGGGCGAGAAGGTGTCGTTGGCGACCGTCTACAACACGCTGCGCGCGTTTTGCGAAGCGGGGTTGATGAACGAGGTCGTGGTCGACGGATCGAAAAGCTATTTCGACACGCGCATGGATGACCACCCGCATTTCTATTGGGAGGATAGCGCCACGTTAAGCGATGCGCCCGCCGACACACTGCGGATCGAGGGGTTGCCTGAGGCGCCCGATGGCATGCAGGTGTCGCGCGTGGATGTGGTGATCCGGCTGAAACGGGTGTGATCTGGGCGTGGCGGGGTGATCCCCGCCCGACAGCAAACGGCCCGCCATTGGCGGGCCGTTGTCGTTTCAGGCCGGTCAGGTGCTGCCGATCACTTCGGAACAAGAACCGCGTTCACGACGTGGATCACGCCGTTGGACTGGTTCACATCGGCGATGGTCACCTGGCTTGCATTGCCGCTTTCGTCGATCAGATACAGGTTGCGGCCCTTGACCTGGGCCGACAGCGCGTCGCCCGACACGGTTTGCATGTGGTAGAAGCCATCCGATGAATTGCGGGCGCGGCGCATGATCTCTGCGCCCGACAGCTTGCCTGCCACGACATGGGCGGTCAGCACCTTGGTCAGCATGCCCTTGTTTTCCGGCTTCAGAAGGGTGTCGACAGTGCCTGCGGGCAGCGCGGCGAAGGCATCGTTCACCGGGGCAAAGACGGTGAACGGGCCGGGGGATTGCAGGGTTTCCACCAGACCGGCGGCCTGAACGGCGGCAACAAGCGTGGTGTGATCCTTGGAGTTGACGGCGTTTTCAACGATGTTCTTGTCGGCAAACATCGGCGCACCGCCGACCATCGGATTTTCCTGTGCCATCGCGGGCAGGGCAAGCAGGGTGGTCAGGGCAAGGGTGCGGATTGTGGTCTTGAGCATGGTTTCCTCCGGGGTTGGGGCGACGTCTTCGCCTGTGTCCAGACCTACGGGGCCATCCGGCAAAAAGTTTCACCGGTTGCGCAAGGGTTGGGTCAAAAGCCGGTCCAGCCACGCCTCGCGCCGCGAGCGGAAGGTTTCGATGCCCAGCGGCATGGTCTGCGGATCACCTTTTGGCGCGGGGCGAAAGGTGCCGAAGGCCCGATCCCACAGCGACAGGGTAAAGCCGTAATTGCTGTTGGTTTCTTCGGGGCGGATGGAATGGTGGATGCGGTGCAGTGCGGGGGTGACGATCAGGCGGCGCAGCACGGATTCCGTTCGGTCGGGCAGGCGGATATTGGTGTGGGTGAAAAGCGATGTGGCGTTCAGCGCGATCTCGAACGCGATGACGGCAAGGGCAGGGGCGCCGAGGGCGATCACGGCGGCGATCTTGATGAGGGTGGAGAGCAGGATTTCCAGCGGGTGAAAGCGCAGGCCGGTCGAGGCATCGAGGTGGGTGTCGGAATGGTGCATCCGGTGCAGCCGCCAGAGGGCAGGGATGTGGTGCATCAGGATGTGCTGGCCCCAGATCAACAGATCGAGCAGCAGGAAGGCGATGGGGACCGACAGCCAGAGCGGCAAAGGGGAAAGGAGACCCCAGCCCTGTGCCGTGGCCCAAGTGGCTGCGGTGACAGGCAGGACCGGGATCAGCAGGCGGACAAGCGCGGTGTCGATGGCGACAAGGGCCAGGTTGTTGGTCCAGCGGATCAGGCGCGGAATTTCGGCGCGGCGGTCAGGGGCGACGCATTCCCACAGCGCCATTGCGGCAAGCGTGCCGAGAAAGGCCACAAGGCGGATGAGTTCGATGCTCTCCATCAGGCAAGGGTGTTGCGGAAACGCGGCCTTGGCAAGGGGCGTTTGGACGCCGTTTCGGAACGGCGCACTTGATTGGGGGGCGGGGCTGGGCTAGGCTTGTGGAAACGTTTCCATATTTGCCAGCAAGGATTGAAAGCTGATGAAAGCCGCCCGGATGAACCGCCTTTTCGCGCCTTCGGGCCATTGTTTTGACGTGGCGATTGACCACGGCATGTTCAACGAACGCAGCTTCCTTGGCGGGATCGAGGATATGGGGGCGGCGATCCGCACCGTGGCGGCGGCAAGGCCCGATGCGATCCAGTTGCCACCCGGCACCGCGCCGCTGTTGCAGGCGATCCCCGGCAAGGATCGGCCCGCTTTGGTGCTGCGCACGGATATCGCCAATGTCTATGGCACGCCGCTGCCAAGGGCGCTGTTTTCCGAGGTGATCGACAGGGCGGTGGAGCAGGGTATGGTGCTGGATGCGGCCTGCGTGGTGGTGAACCTGCTGCTGCTGCCGGATCAGCCCGAAGTTTACCGTGCCTGCGTGCGCAACGTGAACAGCCTGAAGCGGGAATGCGAGATCATGGGGATGCCCCTGATGGTGGAGCCGCTGGTCATGCAGGACAATGCCAAGGGCGGTTATATGGTGGATGGGGATATCGACAAGATCCTGCCGCTGGTCCGGCAGGCGGCGGAACTGGGCGCGGATATCATCAAGGCCGATCCCTGTTCGGATGTGTCGGAATACCACCGGGTGATCGAGATTGCCCAAGGGTTGCCCGTTCTGGTGCGCGGCGGCGGGCGGGTGTCGGATGCCAAGATTTTGTCGCGCACGGCGGAATTGATGCGGCAAGGGGCGAAGGGCATCGTCTATGGGCGCAACGTCATCCAGCATCCCGATCCGGCGGGGATGACGCGGGCCTTGATGGCGGTGGTGCATGACGGGGCCGCGCCCGATGTGGCGCTGGCCATGATCGGGGCTAAATGATGCGCGAGGTGCGGTTCGGGATCATTGGCTGTGGCCTGATGGGGCGGGAATTCGCCAGCGCGGCGGCGCGGTGGATGCATCTGACGGGGATGAAGGCAAAGCCGCGGATCGTGGCGGTGTGTGACACGAACCCCGCACTGATGGGCTGGTTCACCGATGCGCTGGGCGCAATGCAGGTGACGACGGATTACCGCGACTTGCTGGCGAACCCGGAGGTGGAGGCGGTCTATTGCGCGGTGCCCCATGTCCTGCATGCCGAGATCTACCCCGCCATTCTGGCGGCGGGAAAACATCTGCTGGGGGAAAAGCCGTTCGGCATGGATCTGGCGCAGAACCGGGCCATCATGGCAGCGATTGCCGCGCGGCCCGATCTGATGGTGCGCTGTTCATCCGAGATGCCCTTCTATCCCGGTGCGCAGAAGGTGGTGGAGTTCGTTCGGTCTGGTGCCGTGGGACCGGTGCTGGAGGTCGAGGCGTGTTTTCTGCATTCGTCCGACATCAACCCCGACAAGCCGATCAATTGGAAGCGGATGGCGGGGGTGAATGGCGATTACGGCTGCATGGGCGATCTGGGGATGCATGTGCTGCATGTGCCGCTTCGGCTGGGGTGGCGGCCTGCTCGGGTGACGGCAAGTCTGGTAAAGCGGGTGGAGACGCGACCCGATGGCAAGGGCGGGCGGGCCACCTGTGATACCTGGGACAATGCGACGATCACGGCCACGGTTCCAGATAAGGGGGGCGATTTCCCCATGGTGCTGAAGACTTGGCGGATTGCGCCGGGCGAGGCGAATACCTGGTCGATCCGGGTGCTGGGGATGCGGGGATCGGCCTTTTTCACCACCAAGAACCCGCGGCAATGGTCTTGCATGCGTTATGAACCCGGCGGGGCGCAGGGCTGGGTGACAGAGGATTTGGGCTATACGCCGCTGTTCGGCGCAATCACGGGGGGATTTTCGAATTCGGCTTTACCGACGCGATCCAGCAGATGTGGGCGGCCTTTGTCGATGAACTGACCGGTGGCGATGCGCGAGGCTTTCCCTGTGCCACACCGCAGGAAGCGGCGGCGCATCATGCGGTGCTGACGGCGGCCTTGCAGGCAGGGATCAGCGGGCAGGCGGTCGAGGTATCCTATTGATGGCCCCGGTCAGGGAACGCCACGGCGTCGCCTGTGCCGGGAACTGGATCGTGGACATCGTCCACACGATCGAGGCCTGGCCTGCCAAAAGCGATCTGGTGCGGATCACCGATGAGGTAGAGGGGACCGGCGGCGGGGCGGCGAATGTGCTGTTGACGCTGGCGGCGTTTCAGGCCGGGCTTCCCTTGTGGGCGATGGGATTGGTCGGGGCAGATCGTCATGCCGCCACCGTGCGCCGTGCGGTTGCAACGGCGGGGGCGGATGGCACACATCTGGCGGAAACCGACGGCGCGCCCACGGCCCATACCCATGTGATGAACCTGCCCGGTGACAGCCGGACCTTCTTTTACCATCCCGGCACGAATGACCTGCTGGATGAGGCCGACATCGCCGTTGAGGCGGTGGCAGGGGCGGGCGCGCGGGTGTTCTACCTTGGCTACGTCAACCTGCTGGGGCGGCTGGATAGGGTCATCGATGGCGCAACGGGCGCGGCGCGGGTTCTGGCACGGGCGCGGGCGGCGGGGATGATGACGGTGGTTGATCTGGTATCGACGGATGGTCCCGCCTTTCGCCCGACCGTCGAGGCGGCGCTGCCCCATGTCGACGTGCTGTTCCTGAACGAGAGTGAGGCCGCGCGCGCAACCGGGCTGGCGATGGGCGGGCCAGAGGATCAGGCGGGCATCACCGCTGCGGCGCGGCAGTTGCAGGCGGGTGGGGCGGGGCAGGTTGTGATCCATACCCCGGCGCTGGGTCTGTGGCTGGGGGCGGGGGGGCGGATAACCGTGGTGCGCCCTGATCCCGTGCCGCCGGAACAGGTGGTCAGCCCGGTCGGTGCAGGCGATGCCTTTGCCGCGGGCTGCATTTATGGGCTGCATGAGGCGTGGGATATTCCCGCCTGCCTTCGGCTGGGCCATCGCGCGGCGGCGGCCTGTCTGGGGGGGGCCACCGCCACCGGGGCGATCCCGCCCTTGACCGCGCTTTTGGCCTGAGCGCGCGGGGCAACGCCTCATGGTCACGACCCCACCCCATAACTGGGGCGTGGAGATGCGCCTTGTGTTTCATCTTGGCCCAAATACCCAAATCCACACCTGCCAAAGGCAGTCCGCTTGTGATGGAAGGCCTGCGGGGTGAAGGGGGGGGTCAAGGGGGGGCTGCGGCCCCCCTTGCCGCGGTCGTGCCGCGTTGGATCAGGGTCAGGGTCAGATCGGGCGGCGGGGGCGGGGGTTCGCCGCGCATCAGGGCGACAAGGCGATCCACAGCCGATTGACCGATCTGGCGGATCGGTTGGGCGACGGTGGTCAGTTGCGGGATGGTATAGCGTGCGGCGGGCAGGTCATCAAAGCCGATGACGGACAGTTCCCCCGGCACCGCAAGGCCACGCCCAACGGCCGCATGCAGCGCGCCGATGGCGGCCATGTCCGAAATGCCGATCAGGGCGGTGGGGGTGACTGCGGACAGAAGGGCGTCGGCAAGGCTGCGGCACGCCTCGAAGCTGTGTTCGGGGCCAAGGTGAACGGCGACGGGGGCCAGCCCGGCCCTTGCCAGTTCGGCCGTGATCCCGGCAAGCCGATCCTGCACCGGGGCGGAATGGTCCGGCGCGCCGATCACGCCGATGGCCCGATGGCCAAGGTCCAGCAGGTGATGCGCCAGCATCCGGCCCCCGGCGTGGTGGTCGGCGGCAACCGTTTCGGTGCCTGCCAACGCGCGGTCCACCGCCACGATCGGCACCCTTGCGGCGCGCAGTCGGGCAATGCCAGCCTGATCGCCCGCCCGGTCTGCGGCAGCATCGGTGGTGACGGCGGCAAGGATCACGCCATCCACCTGTTGGGCCAGCATGGCGGATATATAGGCGGCCTCGTGTTCCGGGCTTTCGGCGGTAGAGCAGATCATCGCCTGATAGCCGCGCGCGAAGAGCGCCTGTTCCACGGTATGGGCGAGAATGCCAAAGAAATGCACATCCAGCGCGGGCAGCAGCACGCCCACCATCCGGCTGTTGCCCGACCGCATCATCCGCGCCCCGGCGTTGGGGCGATAGTCAAGATCGGCCACCGCCGCCTCGATCCGGGCGCGCATTTCGGCGCTGACATAGCCTGATCCGTTCACCACGCGCGATACCGTGGCGATAGAGGCCCCGGCGCGGGCGGCGATGTCCTTGATCTTGGTCATGGCGGGCATCCCCCGTTCTGTTGTTCTGTCTAGCTGCCTCTGCCGGAAGGGCAAGGCTGTCACGGGATGGGATGGGTGAATTATACATTCATAGTATTGAATGTTTGTTAAACTCAGGCTACCTGTGCCCCGTCCTCTGTTGGAGAAGCACCATGCGCCCGATAACTGCCGCCGCTTTGATCGTTCTGCTGTTGGGCGTGTCCCCGGCCTTCGCAGAGACCGTGACGCTTGCCCCTGTCAGTTTGACCGAATGGAAGGCCGTCTATGGCCGGATCGAGGCGCGGGACCGTATTCCGGCGCGGGCGCGGCTGGGTGGCACGCTGGTGTCGATGACGGTGGCCGAAGGGGACAGCGTGGCGCAGGGCGATGTGCTGGCCGAAATTGTGGATGAAAAGCTGGGCTTTCAACTGGCCGCGCTGGAGGCGCAGGGGCAGGCGCTGGCGGCGCAACTGGCCAATGCGCAGACGGAGTTGACGCGGGGGCAGGAATTGCTGGCACAGGGTGTGACGACAGCGCAGCGTCTGGATGTCTTGCGGACGCAGGTGGATGTGGTGACAGGCCAGATCGCAGCGCTGGAGGCCCAACGGCAGGTGGTGGCGCAGCAGGCGGCCGAAGGCGCGGTGCTGGCCCCGGTGGCGGGCCGCGTGCTGGATGTGCCGGTGGCGCAGGGCGCGGTGGTGATGCCGGGCGAGGCGGTGGCGCAGATCGGCGGCGGCGGCATCTTTCTGCGGCTGGCGGTGCCAGAGCGGCACGCGGCAGACCTGTCTGAGGGGGATGCGATTCAGATCGAGGGGGCGGATGGCGTGGTCGAGGGGCGATTGGCCAAGGTCTATCCGCTGATCGAGAATGGCCGCGTGGTGGCGGATGTCGAGGTGGCGGGGCTGTCGGACCGCTTTGTCGATGCGCGGGTCTTGGTGCGGTTGCCCGTGGGCGAGCGTTCGGCGCTGCTGGTGCCGAAAACGGCGCTGGTGACGCGGGGCGGGGTGGATTTCGTGACGGTCGAGGGCGCGGGGCTGCGCGCCGTGGTGCCGGGTGAAAGGGTGGCGGTTGATGGGGTGGCGATGGTCGAGGTGTTGACCGGGTTGCAGGCCGGGGATGTGGTGCTGGCTGATGCAGGGGCATCGGAGGTGGGCCATGAGTGAGGCAAAGCTGGGCCTTGCCGGGCGGCTGACGAAGGCGTTCATCGCCTCGGCCCTGACGCCCTTGTTCATTTTGGCGGCGTTGGCGGCGGGGGTGGTGGCGCTGGTGTCGCTGCCGCGCGAGGAAGAGCCGCAGATTTCCGTGCCGCTGGTGGATATCCATGTGCAGGCGCAGGGGCTGCGCGCCGAGGATGGCGTGAAGCTGGTGACAGAGCCGCTGGAGATCCTGGTGAAGGGGATCAACGATGTGGAGCATGTCTATTCCCAGACGCGGGATGATGCCGTTCTGGTGACGGCGCGGTTCGAGGTGGGGACGCGGGCCGAGGATGCGATCCTGCGGGTGCACGACAAGCTGCGCGCCAATATGGACCGGATTCCCGTGGGCATCCCCGAACCGCTGGTGGTGGGGCGGGGGATCGACGATGTGGCGATCCTGACGCTGACCCTGTCGGGCGAAGATGTCACGGCGAATGATCTGACCCGTGTGGTGCGCGCCCTGCAATCCGAGGTGGCCAAGACCGAGGATGTCGGCCTGACCTATATCGTCGGCGAGGCGCGCGAGGCCATTCGCATCGCACCCGACCCGGAGCGGCTGGCGCTGTATGGTGTGACCTTGCAGCAATTGGCGGGCAAGGTGGCGCAGGCCAACCGGACGCTGAACACCGGCAAGCTGCGCGATCAGGGCGGGATGGTGGACCTTGTGGCCGGTGAGACGATGACCGCGCCGGCCGAGGTGGCGAACCTGCTGATCACGGCGCGGGATGGGCGGCCTGTTTATGTGGCGGATGTGGCAGAGGTGAGTTTCGTTCCCGACACGTCGGACCATATCGTGAGCCATCTGGTGAAGGATGCCGATGGGGTGGTGCAGCGGTCGCCTGCCGTGACGCTGGCCGTGGCCAAGCGGGCGGGGGCCAATGCGGTGGTGGTGGCCGAAGAGGTGCTGCACCGCGTGCATACGCTGGAAGGGCGGATCATCCCCGAAGGCATGACCCTGACCGTAACGCGCGACTATGGCGAGACGGCGAATGAAAAGGCCAATGAATTGCTGTTCCATCTGGGGCTGGCGACGGTGTCGATCATCGCGCTGGTCTGGTTGGCGATTGGCTGGCGCGAGGCGGTGGTGGTGGCCATCGTCATTCCAGTGACGATCCTGCTGACGCTGTTTGCGGCCTGGATCATGGGATATACGCTGAACCGGGTCAGCCTGTTCGCGCTGATCTTTTCCATCGGGATTCTGGTGGATGATGCGATTGTGGTGATCGAGAATATCGCCCGGCATTGGGGGATGAAGGACGCACGCCCCCGGATGCAGGCGGCGATTGATGCGGTGGCCGAGGTGGGCAATCCGACCATCGTTGCCACGCTGACGGTGGTGGCGGCGCTGTTGCCGATGTTGTTCGTCAGCGGGTTGATGGGGCCGTATATGTCACCCATCCCGGCCAATGCCTCGGCCGCCATGATCTTTTCGTTCTTTGTGGCGGTGATCATCACGCCCTGGCTGATGATGAAGATCGCGGGCCGGATGGATGTGTCGGCGCATGGCGGCGAAGGGCATGCCGGCCATTCGGGCGGCTGGCTGGAGCGGGGCTATGCGGCGGTGGCGCGGCCATTGCTGGCGTCAAAAGGGCGGAGTCTGGCGTTCCTGCTGACGACGGCGGCGCTGTCTTTTGGCTCGCTGGCGGCGCTGTATACGCGGGATGTGACGGTAAAGCTGCTGCCGTTCGACAACAAATCCGAACTGTCGGTAATGATCGACCTGCCCGAAGGCGCGTCGGTCGAGGCGACGGATCGGGTGGCGCAGGATGTGGCGGCGATTGTCATGCAGATGGAGGAGGTGACCTCGGTCCAGACCCATGCCGGGACGCCCGCGCCGTTCAATTTCAACGGGTTGGTGCGGCATACCTATCTGCGGGCCGAACCGCAATTGGGCGAGGTGGCGATCAACCTGCTGCCCAAGGCAGAGCGGAACCGGGCCAGCCATGCCATCGCGCTGGACATCCGTGAACGGCTGGCGGCGCTGGCGGTGCCTGCGGGGACGGTGCTGAAAACCGTGGAGCCGCCGCCGGGACCGCCGGTCATCGCCACTCTGCTGGCCGAGGTTTACGGGCCGGATGCCGAGACGCGGCGGGCGGCGGCGGCGCAGATCCGGGCCGCGTTCGAGGCGGTGCCGTTTGTGGTGGATGTGGATGACAGTTTCGGGGTGCAGGCGCCACGGTTGCGGGCCACCATTTCGACCGATGATCTGGAATTCTTTGGCGTGCAGGAACAGGACGTTTTCGACACCATTGCGGCTCTGAATGGCGGCCAGACCGTGGGTTATTCGCATCGCGGCGAGGGGCGCTATCCCATTCCGTTGATCGTGGGGCGCGCCAAGGGCGACCGGGTGTTGGATGAACGGTTCCTGACGACGCCGATCCCGGCCAATGTCCTGCCCGGCGCGCGGGGTGTGCTGGAATTGGGCGATGTGATCCGGGTGACAGAGGAGGCGTCGTCCTACCCCGTGTTCCGCCATAACGGGCGCGAGGCCGAGATGGTGACGGCGGAACTGGCCGGGGATTTCGAGGCCCCGCTTTACGGGATGCTCGCGGTGGCGGAGGCCATCGAGGCGCAGGATTGGGCCGAGGGGACAAAGCCCGAGATCAGCCTGCATGGCCAGCCCGAGGATGAGAGCAAGGTCACGCTTTTGTGGGATGGCGAATGGGAGGTGACCTTTGTCACCTTTCGCGATATGGGGGCGGCCTTTGGCGTGGCATTGCTGGGGATCTATATTCTGGTGGTGGCGCAGTTCGGGTCGTTCAAGCTGCCCTTGGTGATCCTGACGCCAATTCCGTTGACCTTTCTGGGGATCATGCTGGGGCATTGGCTGTTTTCAGCGCCATTTTCGGCCACGTCGATGATTGGCTTCATCGCGCTGGCGGGGATCATCGTGCGCAATTCCATCCTGCTGGTGGATTTCATCCGGCATTCGACGACGGGACCGGTGACGGTGGATGTGCTGATCGCGGCGGGGGCGATCCGGTTCAAGCCGATCCTCTTGACGGCGGTGGCGGCGATGATCGGGGCGGTGGTCATTCTGGCCGACCCGATCTTTCAGGGGTTGGCGATTTCGCTGCTGTTCGGATTGCTGACATCGACGCTGCTGACGGTGCTGGTCATTCCCGCGATTTACCGCGTGATGCGGATGTGAGGGGGGTGCGGGGGGAGGGCGGTGCCCTCCCCCCGCCAAATCTGACGGGGAGGACGTCAGAAGTCGAAAGCGTCGGTGACGTGGCGTTTGCCCAGTGTCAGGGCGTCGGCGACATGGACCATCGGGGCGAGGTCCACCTCGGATTGCCCGGCGCGAACGAGTTCGGCCATGCGGGCATAGAGTTTGGGGTATTCGCCCATGATGGTGTGTTCGCCTGCCACCTCGGCGCCTGCCACCTCGAACCGGTTGCCGCCAAAGCGCAGGGCGCAGGGGCCGTGGTTCGTGTCGATTTCGATATCCCAGGTTTGCGGGCCTTCCTGACGCCAGTCGAAATCGGCGGTGATATTGCCGGAAAAGATAAGACGCGCGGCGATGGGCGTGTCGCGGTTGGCGGGGAATTCCAGATCGGCGGCGGTGATATGCACGGGGGCGGGCAGGATTTCCGTCAGGATCGACAGGGCGTTGATGCCGGGGTCAAACACACCCATGCCACCCGGTTCAAAAACCCAATCCTGACCGGGGTGCCATTTGCGCACATCTTCGCGCCAGGTGATGTGGGCGCGGGTGATGATCTTGTCCTTGAGCCAGTCTTTCGCGGGGGCGACCGCCTCGGCCATGCGGGAATGCCAGGTGGCGTAGAGGGTGACGCCCTGTGCGGCGGCGAAGCGTTCGAGGGCATGCACCTCGGCCAGGGTTTGGCCGGGGGGCTTTTCCAGCATGACATGGCGGCCTGCCTTTAGCGCGGCTTCGGCATAGGCGAAGCGGGGTTGGGGCGGCAGGCAGAGCGAGATGGTGGTGATGTCGGGCCGTTCGGCCAGCATGGTGGCGAAATCGGTGAAGGCGGGGATGCCGTCCACGGTGCCAGAGCGGCTGACCGTGGCGGACAATTCCCAATCGGGTGAAGCGGCCAGCGCGGGGACGTGCTGATCAACGGCGATCTTGCCGATGCCGACGAGGGCCAGTTTCATCAGTGCGAATCCTTGCCCACCGGCGCGCCGCGATTGCCGCGCAGGAAATCGAGATCGGCCCCTTTATCCGCGCCCATCACATGCTGGTGGTGCAGCATGGCATAGCCGCTATCGGGCGGCGTGACGCGGGGTTTCCATGCCGCAAGGCGGGCTGCAAGCTCGGCATCGGACACTTCCAGATGCAGGCGGCGGTTTGGCACGTCCAATTCGATCATATCGCCATTCTGGACCACGGCCAGCGGGCCGCCAGCCGCCGCTTCGGGCGAGGTGTGCAGGACCACGGTGCCATAGGCGGTGCCGGACATGCGGGCATCAGAGATGCGGACCATGTCGGTGATGCCCTTTTTCAGCACCTTGGGCGGCAGGCCCATATTGCCCACCTCGGCCATGCCGGGATAGCCTTTGGGGCCGCAGTTCTTCATCACCATGATGCAGGTTTCGTCAATGTCGAGGTCGGGATCGTTGATCTTGGCCTTGTAGTCATCGATGTCTTCAAACACCACGGCGCGGCCACGGTGGGTCATCAGCGCGGGGGTGGCGGCAGAGGGTTTCAGCACCGCGCCATTGGGGGCAAGGTTGCCTTTGACCACCACGACGCCGCCCGATTGCGTCAGCGCCTTTTCGACGGGAAGGATCACGTCGGGGTTGTGGTTGACGACATCCTTCACCTCATCCCACATCAACGCGCCCGAAACGGTCAGCGCGTCCTTGTTCAGCATGCCGGATTCGCCCAGCCGTTTCAGGACGACGGGCAGGCCACCGGCGTAAAAGAATTCCTCCATCAGGTATTTGCCGGATGGCATCAGGTTGACGATGGTGGGGATGTCGCGGCCCAGCTTGTCCCAGTCATCCAGCGTCAGGTCGATGCCGACGCGGCCAGCGATGGCCAGAAGGTGGATCACGGCATTGGTCGATCCGCCGATGGCGGCGTTGGTGCGGATGGCGTTTTCAAACGCCTCGCGTTTCAGGATGTCGGACGGTTTCAGATCATCCTTCACCATCTGCACGATGCGGCGGCCCGACAGTTGCGCCATGACGCGGCGGCGGGAGTCCACCGCCGGGATGGCAGCGTTGCCAGAGAGGGCCATGCCCAGCGCCTCGGCCATGGAGGCCATGGTGGAAGCAGTGCCCATCGTGTTGCAGGAACCGGCAGAGCGGGACATCGACGCCTCGGCCTCGGCAAACTCCGAGGGTGACATTTCGCCTGCTTTCACGGCCTCGGAGAATTTCCACAGGTGGGTGCCAGAGCCGACCCGTTCGCCGCGGAAATAGCCGTTTAGCATCGGGCCGCCTGTCACCACGATGGAGGGCAGGTCGGTGGAGGCGGCGGCCATCAGCAGGGACGGGGTGGTCTTGTCGCAGCCCACCAAGAGCACGCAGCCATCCATCGGCTGGCCGCGCATCTGTTCCTCGACCGACATGGCGGCGAGGTTGCGGAACATCATGGCGGTGGGGCGGAAGGCGGATTCCGAGACGGAGAAAACGGGAACTTCGACCGGGAAGCCGCCCGCCTCGTAGATGCCGTTCTTCACCTTTTCGGCAAGATCGTTGAGATGCGCGTTGCAGGGGTTCAGCTCGGACCAGGTGTTCAGGATGCCGATGACCGGGCGGCCATCGAACAGGTCATGCGGGAAGCCCTGATTTTTCATCCAGCCGCGGTGATAGATGTTGTCGCGGCTGGAGCCGCCGAACCATTCCTGCGAACGCAGTTTGCGGGGCCATTGGGCGGGTTTGAAGGTCATGTCTTCCTCACAGGGCGGTCACTGCGGTGGCGGCGTTGTGCGGCGCAGCCTTGGCGAGCGGGTTTTTCAGGGGCAGGCCGAAGGGCGCGGCTTCGATTTCAAACACATCGCCGGGCTGGGTGGTGATGCCATCGGCGAAGGACAGGGTAGCGGTGCCGAACATATGGACATGCACATCGCCGGGATGGCGGAAGATGTCATATTTGAAATGGTGATGTTCAAGGTTGGCCATCGTGTGGGACATGTTCGCCTCGCCCGACAGGAAGGGTTTTTCCCAGATCACGGTGCCACCCCTGCGAATGCGGGACATTCCCTGCACATCGGCGGGCAGGTCGCCCACAAGAATTTCGGGGCCGAAAGAAGCGTCGCGCAGTTTGGAATGCGCCAGCCAGAGGTAATTGACCCGTTCGGTGATGTGGTCGGAAAATTCATTGGCGAGTGCCCAGCCAAGGCGGCAGGGGGTGCCATCGGGGGCGATGACGTAGATGCCGGCAAGTTCGGGTTCTTCGCCGCCGTCTTCGGCGAAGGGCGGCATGGTCAGGGGGTGGCCGGGGGCGATGGCAGTGGTGCCGTTGCCTTTGTAGAACCATTCCGGCTGCACGCCGGGGGTGCCTGCGGGCGGACGGCCGCCTTCCAGACCCATGCGGAACATTTTCATGCTGTCGGTCAGGTTTTCCGCGCCTTCGAGTTTCGCATGCATCGCGTCACGGGCCGAGGCGCTGCCCAGATGGGTCAGGCCGGTGCCGGTGAGGTGCATATGGGTGGGGTCGGGGTGGGTGATGGGCAGGGTGACGCGCCCCTCCGTCAGAAGTGAGGGCAGATCCACCGCCGCGCCCAAGCCGCGTTCGGCGATGATCGCGGCGACGGGGCGTTTGGTGGATGCCGCCTCCATCGCCAGGGCATAGGTGCTGGCGGTGCCGCGCAGGATGGCAGCTTCGGACCCCGAGCGGACCACGACGGCAAGGCTGCCATCGGGGTGGGTGATCTGGGAGATGAGCATCGGGGGCCTCACTTGTTCTTGTTGTAGACGTCGAAGATGACGGCGGCGAGGAGGACAAGGCCCTTGATGACCTGCTGGTAATCGATCCCGATGCCCATGATGGACATGCCGTTATTCATCACGCCCATGATCAGGGCGCCGACGACGACGCCGATGATCTTGCCCGATCCGCCGGTCATCGACGCCCCACCGATAAAGACGGCGGCGATGACATCGAGTTCAAACCCGCCGCCTGCCTTGGGGGTGGAGGAGTTCAGGCGCGCGGCGACGATCATGCCTGCAAGGGCGGCCAGCACGCCCATGTTGCAGAAGGTCAGGAACACCAGACGGTCGGTGTTGATGCCCGACAGGCGGGCGGCCTTTTCGTTGCCACCCAAGGCATAGATGCGGCGGCCCGTGGTCGTGGATTCGGTGAAGAAGGCGTAAAGAACGGTCAGCACCGAAAGCACCACCACCACATTGGGCAAACCCCGGAACGAGGCGAGCTTATAGCCGACGAACAGCAAGGCGGCGGTGATGACAAAGTTGCGAATGGTAAAGACCACCATCGGTTCGGGCGTGATCCCGAATTGCTGATCCCGCGCGCGGGCGCGCAGGCCCATCCACAGGATCGCCACGGCGGCCAGCGCCACAAGGGCCAGCGCGGTCATGTTGGGTTTGTCGACGCCAAAGGCATCGGGGATGAACCCGGTCGACAATGATTGGAACGACCGGGGGAAGGGGCCGACATTCTGCCCCGCCAGCAGCCACAGCGTCAGGCCGCGGAACACCAGCATCCCCGCCAGCGTGACGATGAAGGATGGGATGCGCCAATAGGCGACCCAATAGCCCTGCGCCGCCCCGATGCACAGGCCCACCAGCAGGCAGGTCGGCACCACGGCGATGACGGGCCATCCCATGTTGACGGTCAGCACGGCGGCCACGGCCCCGGTGAACCCCACGACGGAACCGACCGACAGGTCGATATGGCCTGCAACGATCACCAGAAGCATCCCCAGCGCCATGATGATGACGTAGGAGTTCTGCAAGAACAGGTTGGTGATGTTCTGCGCGGACAGGAAATCCACGCCCTGCGTCACGCGCACCATCACGGTGAAGAACAGCACGATGGCGACCAGCGCCAGGATCATGCCGTTTTCCCGCAGGTGCCCGCCCAGATGTGCGCCGATGCCCTTGGCCCCGCTTGCCGCTGTCTGATCTGCCATCACGCCACCCTTGCCTTGCCGCCTGTGTTGCCATCACCCCGTATGATCAGGGACATGATCCGTTCCTGGCTTGCCTCGTCGCGGGAAAGTTCCCCGACGATGCGCCCTTCGTTCATCACATAGATGCGGTCGCACATGCCCAGAAGTTCGGGCATTTCGCTGCTGATCATCACCACGCCGCGCCCTTGGGCGGCGAGTTCGTTCATGATCGTGTAAATTTCAAACTTTGCACCCACGTCGATGCCGCGTGTGGGTTCATCAAGGATCAGCACCTGTGGATCGGCGAACAGCCATTTCGACAGGACGACCTTTTGCTGATTGCCGCCCGACAGGTTGACGACCTTTTGGAACACCGATGGCGTGCGGATCGACATGGCACGGCGGTATTCTTCGGCCACCTGCTGTTCGCGCCCGCGGGACAGCACACCGCGCGTGGCAACGCCCGCCAGATTGGCCAGCGTGATGTTGCGGACGATGGGTTCATCCAGCACAAGGCCCAGATGTTTGCGATCCTCGGTCACATAGGCCAGACCTGCGGCGATGGCGCGGGTCACGCTGGAGGTATCAACCACCTTGCCGCCCATCTTGACGGTGCCGGAAATGTTGCGCCCGTAGGCACGCCCAAAGATCGACATGGCAAGTTCGGTGCGGCCCGCGCCCATCAGGCCCGCGATGCCGACAATTTCGCCCTTGCGCACCTTGAAGGCGGCGTCGCGGATCATCTGGCGGCCCTGCTGTTCGGGGTGCCAGACATTCCAGCCGTCCACCTCCATCAGCACGTCTCCGGGGTTTGAGGTGCGGTCGGGGTAGCGGTGGGCCATGTCGCGGCCGACCATATCGCGGATGATGCGTTCCTCGGAGATGTCGGCCTTGTCGAGCGTCGAGACGGTGGTGCCGTCGCGGATGATGGTGATGCGGTCGGCGACGCGGCCGATTTCGTTCAGCTTGTGGCTGATGATGATCTGGGTGACACCCTGCGCCTTCAACTCCAGCATCAGGTCCAGAAGTTTCTGGCTGTCGTTTTCCTGAAGCGCGGCGGTGGGTTCATCAAGGATCAGCAGGCGCACGTCTTTCGCCAGCGCCTTGGCGATTTCGATCAACTGCTGCTTGCCGACGCCCAGCTTGCCCACCTGCGTGGTGGGCGGTTCGGACAGGCCCACCTTTTTCAACAGATCTTCGGTTTTCTGGAAGGCGCTGGGCCAGTTGATGATGCCGTTCGTTGCGACCTCATTTCCCAGAAACAGGTTTTCCGCAATGGACAGAAGCGGCACAAGCGCCAGTTCCTGATGGATGATGATGATGCCCTTGGCTTCGCTGTCGCGGATGCCGCGATTGGTCAGCAGGCTGCCGTCGTAGAAAATGTCGCCTTCATAGGTTCCGTGCGGATAGACGCCCGACAGCACCTTCATCAAGGTGGATTTGCCCGCACCGTTTTCGCCGCAGATGGCGTGAATTTCGCCCTGTTCGACAGTCAGGTTCACATGGTCCAGCGCGCGAACCCCGGGAAAGACCTTGCTGATCCCCCGCATCTCCAGAAGCGTGCCCATGCTGTTCCCCCGGTTGGAAAAGGCCCGCCCGGCCGCAAGCGGCGGGCGGGCCTTGATCGTGTGACTTACTTCAACTGATCGGCGGTGTAATAGCCCGAAGCCACGAGGATTTCTTCGTAGTTCGTGGCATCGACCGGCAGCGGTTCCAAGAGGTAGGAGGGAACGACCTTCACGCCGTTGTCATAGGTAGAGGTGTCGTTGATTTCCGGCTCGCCGCCCGAAATGATCGCATCCACCATCTTGACGGTCACACCGGCGAGGGCGCGGGTGTCCTTGAAGATGGTCGAATACTGTTCACCCGCGATCATGGATTTGACCGAAGGCACCTCGGCGTCCTGGCCGGTGACGATGGGCATTGGCAGGTCGCCCGACCCGTAACCCACGCCCTTGACCGAGGACAGGATGCCGATCGACAGCCCATCATAGGGGGACAGCGCGCCGTGAAGCTGCTTGTCGCCATAGTTGGCGGACAAAAGGTTATCCATCCGCGACTGGGCCACGGCACCATCCCAACGCAGGGTGCCCACCACATCCATGCCCATCTGGCCCGACGGAATGGCGATGTCGCCCGCGTCGATCAGCGGTTGCAAGACGGACATGGCGCCGTTGTAGAAGAAGAAGGCGTTGTTGTCGTCGGGCGAGCCGCCGAACAGTTCGACATTCCACGGCTTGGCGTCGGGGAAGCGTTCCTTCAGACCCTTGACCAGCGATTCCGCCTGCTGGACGCCCACCTTGAAGTTGTCGAAGGTGGCGTAATAGTCGACGGCCCCGCTGTCGCGGATCAGGCGGTCATAGGCGATGACCTTGATGCCCGATGCGGCGGCGTTTTCCAGCGCGTTCGACAAGGTGGTCCCGTCGATGGCCGCGATGACCAGGACGTTGACGCCCTTGGTGATCATGTTTTCGACCTGCGCAAGCTGGGTCGGGATGTCGTCTTCGGCATATTGCAGATCGGTGGCGTAACCCGCTGCGGTGAACTGTTCCACCATCGAGTTGCCGTCCGAAATCCAGCGTGCGGATGATTGCGTCGGCATGGCGATGCCCACGGTGCCCTTGTCTTGCGCAAAGCTGGGTGCGCCGATCAGCGACGCAGAAGTGGCGAGCGCGAGAAGCGCCCTTCTGGAAAGTTGCATGGTGTCCTCCCTCGCCGTGAATCGCCACGGCACGTTTCGGCTTTGCGGTCGGGTCGGTGCCCAGCCGCGCCGTGCGGGAGGATTGCAACGTGTTTGCATATCGGTCAAAGAATGATTTGTGATCAACACATGGCAAGAATGTTATGTCAGATACGGATGATCTGCTGCGGCGTGGGGTAAAGCTGGCGCATCTGCGCCTGATGGCGGCGCTGGCGGAAACCGGGCAACTGGGGCTGGCGGCCGACCTGCTGGGGGTGGCGCAACCCGCCGCATCGCGCCTGTTGGCCGAGGTGGAGCGGATCACCGGACAACCGGTGCATCAGCGCACCGGGCGGGGGATCACCCTGACGCCGATGGGGCTGGCCCTTGCGCGGCGGGCGGCGCGCGTGGTGACGGAACTGCGCGATGCCGGGCGCGAAATGGCCGAGATCGCCAGCGGTGGTTCCGGCCATGTGCGGATCGGGTCGGTGACCGGACCCGCGCTGGACCGGGTGCTGCCTGCGCTGCGCACGGCGCGGCTGGCGCTGCCCGCTGTGACGACCGAGGTGGTGGTGGCGCCGTCCGACCTGCTGGGCAGCCAGTTGCTGACCGGGCGGCTGGATTTCGTCATCGGGCGGATGCCCGACGGGATGGAGGGGCAGTTGCATCTGTCCGATCCCATCGGGGTAGAGCCGGTATCGCTGATGGTGCGGCGCGGGCATCGGCTGGCGGTGGCGGGGCGGGTGGAACCGGCCGATCTGATGGGGTTCGACTGGGTGATGCCGGGGCCAGAGGCGATCTTGACCCGTGCCGTGATGGAACGGCTGCGGGCGCTTGGCCTGCCGCAGCCGCCACAACGGTTGGCGACGGCGTCATTCCTGCTGACGCTGGCGTTGATCCAGCAATCCAACGCCATCGCGCCGCTGGCGCGGGCGGTCTGTGACCGCTTTGCCGGGGCGGGATCGCCCTATGAGATTTTGCCGATCGATCTGGGGATCGTGGTGGCCCCTTTTGGCCTGCTGACGCGGGCGGGGTCCATCCTGACCCCTGTGGCGGCGCGGTTGGCGGGGATGATCATGGCCCAGTCTGGTGATGGCGTTGATTAGGCTGCACCTAAGCCACGCAGTGGAACATCCTGCTTTCCTTGTGCCGGGCTGTGGCAGAGAGTGGAAATGAGGAACGGTCTTATGGCCGGATACGTGCTGCCAGAGGATGCTTGAATGACCGCACTCGACCCCAGCCTGCGCGCGATTGAAGAATTGCGCGCCAATGTCGCGGTTCCGTTCGCGCGGGCGCAGGCGATGCCGAAATCCGTCTATACCTCGCCCGAATTTGCCGAGGCGGAGCAGCGCCACATCTTTGCGCAGGACTGGCTCTGCGCAGGCCGTGCCGATGCCTTGAAGGAACCCGGCGATTACCTGACGATGGAGATTGCGGGCGAACCCATCATCATCCTGCGCGACCGGGACGGGGCCTTGCGGGGGATGAGCAATGTCTGCCGCCACCGGATGAGCACCCTTCTGGAAGGGCGGGGGCGCGTGCGGGCCATCGTATGCCCCTATCACGCCTGGACCTATAACCTGGACGGATCGTTGCGCGGGGCACCCGCGATGACCCTGAATGAGACGTTCTGCAAGGATCAGATCCGTCTGCCCGCGATCCGCGTGGCGGATTGGCATGGCTGGATCATGGTGACGCTGAACCCCGACGCCCCCGATGTGCATGACCGGCTGCGCGAGGTGGAGGCGCTGGTGGGCCATCTGGACATGGCCAGCTATACCGAAACCTTCCGCGAGGAATTCCGCTGGGCCACCAACTGGAAGGTGCTGGCCGAGAATTTCATGGAAAGCTATCACCTGCCCGCCTGCCATGCTGGCACTATTGGTGGCAGTTGCGATCTGGCCCTGATGGAATGCCCCGAGGGGACAGAGGCGTTCAACTATCACTGGATCGTCAAGAATGACACGGTGCCGCTGGCTTTGGCCCATCCGTCCAACACGCGGTTGCAGGGCGATGAACGGCGGATCACCTGGCTTTTGGCGATCTATCCGGCGCTGCTGATCACGCTGACGCCGGGGTATTTCTGGTATCTCTCGCTGACGCCCGACGGACCGGGCCATGTGAAGGTGCTGTTCGGCGGCGGAATGAGCGCGGAGTGGATGGCCGATCCCGACGCGCCCGCACACCTGGCGGCGGTCAAGGCGCTGCTGGATGACGTGCAGGTGGAAGACAAGGGCTGCACCGAAAAGGTCTATCGCGGGCTGTTGTCGGCCATGTCGGTGCCGGGGCCGCTCAGCCATCTGGAACGCCCGAATTTCGAATTCGCCCAATACATCGCCCGGATGATGCCCGTGGCGTGACGCGTCGCGCCGGCGGGATGCATCCGCCCTCCGGCCCCCCCTTTTCCCTTTTATACCGGACAGATCACATGGCCCATATCCGCCACCGCAAGTTCAACACCAAGGACACATATCCCGAACAAAAGCTGGACAATGATCTGGCCCAGGCCGTGGTGGCGCGGGGGACGGTGATCTTTCTGCGCGGGCAATGCCCTCAGGATCTGGACACTGCGCAGAACATCGGTAGCCATGACCCGGTGGAGCAGACCCACAAGGTGATGCAGAACATCCGCCAACTGGTCGAGGAATGCGGCGGGCGGATGGAACATGTGACCAAGCTGGTGGTCTATCTGACCGATGTGCGCCACCGTGAGGCGGTCTATCGCACGATGGGGGAATATATCCGCGGCGTTCATCCGGTCTGCACCGGGCTGGTGGTGGTGGCGCTGGCGCGGCCTGACTGGCTTGTGGAAATCGACGCCACCGCAGTAATCCCCGACTAATCCCCGACTGATGCACGCTGCATCCGCGCTGCTTGGGTATTTGTCGCCAAGATGAAAATGCCGTTTCACCTTGGCGCAAATACCCATCCACGCCCGCCCCAAAGAGGTGACGCATGACGTTTTCCCTGTTGGCTCGTTGTCCGGACACCGGCGCTTTTGGCATGGTGATTTCTTCCTCATCGCCTGCTGTGGCGGCGCGTTGTTCCCACGCGCGGGCCGGGGTTGGGGTGGCCGCGACACAGAACATCACCGACCCCCGGCTTGGGCCTGCGCTGCTGGACCGGATGGCGGCGGGTATGGGGGCGGCGCAGGCCGTGGCCCAGGTGGTGAAAGAGGCGGCATTCATCGACTATCGCCAATTGATGTGTGTCGATGTGCAGGGTGCTGTAGCCAGCCATTGTGGGGCGCGGATATTGGGGCGCTGGGCGGTGGCCGAGGGGCCGGGTGTGATTGCCGGGGGAAACCTGCTGGCGGATGAGGCGGTGCCGCAGGCGATGGTTGCCGGATTTCTGGCCGCATCTGGGGCGTTGGGTGATCGGCTGATCGCCGCGCTGCTGGCGGGGCGCGATGCCGGGGGCGAGGCGGGGCCAGTGCATTCGGCGGGGTTGTTGATGGTGGATCGGGAAAGCTGGCCTGTCGCGGAGCTGCGCTGTGACTGGTCGGATGAGGCGCGCCCGATCGAGGCGGTGGCGCGGGCATGGGATGTCTTTGCGCCGCAGATGGCGGCCTATGTCCAGCGGGCGCGCGACCCGCGCGACGCCCCGTCCTATGGGGTGCCGGGCGACGCGTGAGGGGCTTCTCCCCTGCCCGGTTCGGGGGGCGCTTGCCCTGCCGGGGGCTGGCGCTTGCCTTGCCGGGGGCTGGCGGGATAGCCTTTCAGGATGCCGTTGCGTTTCACCCTTCGCCAGTTGGAATACCTTGTCGCCGTTGCGGAAAGCGGGTCTGTGGCGCTGGCGGCAGAGCGGTGTCATGTCTCATCCCCTTCGATTTCGGCGGCGATTGCGCAGTTGGAACAGGAATTCGGCCTGCAACTGTTCATTCGGCGGCATGCACAAGGCCTGTCCTTGACCGAGGGCGGGCGGCAAGTGACCGAGGCGGCGCGTGCCGTTCTGGCGGCGGGTGCCGGGTTGAACGACCGGGCGGCGGAACTGACGGGGCAGGTGGGCGGGCCATTGGCGGTGGGCTGTCTGGTGACCTTTGCGCAGGTCGTGTTGCCGCAGGTCCGGCGTGGATTTGCACAGGCTTTTCCGCAGGTAGAGTTTCGCCAGTCGGAACACGACCATGCCGCGCTGATCGACGCGCTGCGCCACGCGCGGCTGGATGTCGCGCTGACCTATGATCTTGAGATTCCGGTTGATCTGGATTTCCTGCCGCTTTTGCCGCTGGCGCCTTATGCGGTGTTGCCAGAAGGCCATCCGATGGCGGGGCGGTCACAGCTGACGGCGGGCGAGCTGGTGGCCTATCCGATGGTGCTGCTTGATCTGCCCTATAGCGCGGATTATTTCGTGTCGCTGTTCACTGCCGAAGGGTTGCGGCCGCGCATCGCGGAACGAACGCGGGACATGGGCGTGATGCGGGCGATGGTGGCCAATGGGTTCGGCTATTCCATCGCCAATATCCGGCTCGGGTCGGACCGCGCGCCGGACGGGCGGCGGTTGATCTTTGTGCCGCTGGTCACGCCGCGCCCGCCGATGCGGATGGGCCTGATCCTGCCGCGCGCGGCCCCGCTGCGCCGGGCGGTGGCGGCCTTTGTCGATCATTGCCGCGCCGTTGTGACAGATGACATGTTGCCCGGCCATGCCGATCCGCTTTCGGCGCGGGGTGGTTGACGGGACCGCCAGAGTGGCTAGATCGCGCGCATGAGTTTTGCAGCCAAACCCCCGCCGCCTGCCGCGCTGATCGTGGCGCATGGTCAGCCGTCCGATCCCGCCCCGGCGGCGGCAGAGATCGCCTTTCTTGCTGCCAAGGTGCAGGCCCTGATGCCGGATTGGCGCATCCGGTCTGCCACGCTGGCCGAACCGGGGGCGCTGGCGCGCGAGGTTGCGGCTGCGGGCGGGGTGGGTCTGGTCTATCCGCTGTTCATGGCGGGGGGATGGTTCACCACCAGCCACTTGCCCGACCAGCTTGCCAGGGCCGGAGGAGCAGGGTGGCGCATTCTGCCGCCCTTTGGGCTGGACCTGGCTGTGCAGGCGCTGACCCTGATCATCGCGCGTGAGGCGGCGGCGCGGCAGGGGATTGCGCCCGCCGATCTGCCAGTTCTGCTGGCAGCGCATGGCAGTTTTCGCAGCCCGGCCCCGGCAGATGTGGCCTATGCGATGGCAGGCCGACTGCGGCAGGAGGCGGGTTTCAGGCGGGTAGAGGCGGCCTTCATCGACCAGTTGCCGCGTATCGCCGAGGCGGCGGCAGGCTTTCCGCCCGGTTCGGTGGTCTTGCCGTTCTTTGCGGCGCGGGGGGGGCATGTGGTGGATGACCTGCCACAGGCTTTGGCCGAGGCGGGGTTTCAGGGGGTGGTCCTGCCCCCGGTCGGATTGGATGCGCGGGTGCCGGGGGTGATCCGGCAGGCACTTAGGGCGGCGGCCATCTCGCGCTGATGCGCGGCGCGGGTCAATCGGCGCGGCTGGGATACGGTTCCGACGGCGCCGATGCGTCCGCCATCTACTGCGCCCGTTATTGCACCGGTGCCTGCTCTGGCGATTGCACATCTGGCGCAAGCCGGGCCAGTTCGGTTGACAATCGTGCCCGCGTCGCCTGCCAAACCGGTGCAAGTGCGGCCAACGACCCTGTGACATCCCGCAGGTTGGCAGACGCGGCGGGGCCGTCGATCCACAACTTTAACGCGGTTTCCGCCATCAACAGCGACTGGCGCAGGGCGACAGTGCCAAAAGTGCCGGTGCTGCCCGCCAGTCGGTGGCACAGGTCAACCATGATCAAGGCATCGGTCATCGGGTCATGCGCAGCAAGTTCGGCGATGATCCCATCCGCTTCGTCGATCAGGCGCGTGATCAGGCGGTGCGCAATGGCAGGGCCGATCTGGTGGATCAGCTCGCCAAGGGTGGCATCGTCGATCAGATGCACAAACGGTGCCGACGCAGCATCCGGCGGCTGCGGAACCGACCCGTTCAGAGCGCGCAGCAGAGTTGCGCGCGCGATGGGTTTGGTCAATGTCGCCTCGATCCCGGCGGCGCGGAAACGGGCCAGTTCCTGCGGCAGGGCATGGGCGGTCAGTGCAAGGATGCGGGTCTGCCGGGACGGGCCGTTACCGGCACGGATGGCCTGCGTGGCAGCAATCCCATCCATGCGGGGCATGGAGATGTCCATCACGATCACGTCGAAATGCGCGGTGGCGGCGTGGTCCACCGCTTCGATGCCATCGACTGCCTCCGTCACTTGATGGCCACCGCTTTCCAGAAAGCGGCGCAGCAGAAAGCGGTTGATGGCGTTGTCTTCGACCAGCAGAACCGAAAGGGGCGGGCCAAAGGTCGGCTCTGGCGCCGTATCCGCGTTGAACCCGGCCGAGGTTTCCGCAGAAACCGCGTCAGAAACCTTTGAATCCGCCTTGGACATAGTGGTCAGGGGCGGATTGGTTGTTGAGGCGATCTCTGGCACATTGGCGGCAGCAGGCGGGATCGCAGGGGGCAGGGCGGCAGGGGGCAGGGCGGCAGGGGGCAGGGGCAGGCGCAGCCAGAACAGGCTGCCTTCGCCCCAGATGCTTTCCATCCCGATCTCGCCGCCCATGGCCTGCGCCAGCCTGCGGGCAATGCCAAGGCCAAGGCCGGTGCCGCCGACGCGGCGGCCATAGCTGGTGTCGAGCGTAACGAAATCGTCGAAAACGCGGGGCTGATCGGCTTCGGATATGCCAATTCCGGTGTCGCTGACCCGGATTTCAACCGTGCCATCCGGGTCGGCCAGACGGTCCACCTCAACGTTGATGTCACCGTCCCGAGTGAATTTCACGGCATTGCCGATCAGGTTCAAAAGGATCTGCCGCAACCGCCCGGCATCGCCCATGACTTGCCCCAATGGCCCCGAGGGACGTGACAGGGTGATGCGGTTGCCAGCCGCGGTGGCAAGTCCTGCCTGATTGGCGACGGTTTCGTCCAACAGCCGGTCCAGATCGAATTCGGCAGGGTCGGGCTGAATCATCCCGGCTTCGGCCCGCGATACATCCAGTACCGAATTCACATGCCCCAACAGGATATCGCCCGACGCCTCCATCACCGACAACAACTCACGCTGGTCGTCATCGGTGGCGGTGCGGCGCAAAAGTTCCATCGACCCGATCAGCCCGTTCAGCGGTGTCCGCATTTCATGGCTCATGACGGCAAGGAATTCGGCCTTGGCCTTTTCGCCCGCCTGCGCACGGTCAAGCGCGCGGGTCAGCGCGTCATCCGCCTGCCGCCGGTCCGAAATGTCGCGCACAAAGGCCACCACAAGTCCCGCCTCGGCGATCTGGGCGCGGGCGATGGATACTTCGGCCGGGAAGATGCGCCCATCGGCGCGGCGGGCATCAACTTCGATCCGCACGGGGGGTGTGGCCTGCGCATCGGGTGCGCGCAGCGCGGCAAGCAAGGCGCGCGGTTGCGGTCCTTCTGGCCCTTCGGCGAACAAAAGGGCAAGGGCGTTCTGCCCCTGCGCCGCTGTGGCCGACAGGCCAAAGATCGCTTCGGCGGCAGGGTTGAAGGATTGGATGGTCCCGTGCAGGTCCGTCACCACGATGCCATCGGCCGACGTGGCGACGATGGTCGACAAGCGGGCGCTGGTTTCCGACAGGGCGCGCTTTTGTGATTCGGACCGGCGGAATTGCAGGGCAAGCGCACCCGCGACACCAGCCACGATCAACAGCAGGGTGCCTGTCGCAAGGGCCAACCGGAGCAGCGTGTTCGAAATGGAATCGCGGTTCATGTCGGATTGTGCGGCGAATTCCGACAGGGCATTCAGCGTCATTTCGCGGGCGCCTGCGCGCAGGTCCGGCAAGGGGGCCGCGATGCGCCCCAAGGCGGCGGCAAGCCGGGTGTCGGGGGCGTCGATCAACGGCACAGTGTCATCCAGATACTGTCTCAGGCTGGCATGATCGTCGCTATATTCGGGCTGGGCCAGCAAGGGGGCATAGACCGTGCTTTGTTCCAGCATGGCGACCCGGCTGTAAAGCACGTTGAACCAGCGCCGCACCTCATCCAGCGCGACCGAAGTCGGGGTATCACGCGCGGCGGCCACGGCCCCCTGCAAACGCAGCACCTCGACCTCGGTCTGCATCATGACCCATTGGGTGTTGTCAGACGTCGCGCGTTGCAAGGCGATCAGCTTGGCTCGCACCTCGGATACCAGAAGCGCGATCGCAACAAGGCACAAAACGGCAAGACCGGTGGTCACGCCCAGACGAACCCGCCTTGCCCAGACTTGCCTTTGCACCGCCGCTGCCCTTGCGATTTGGGTATGTGTCAAAATGACCGCATCCTATGTGACAGGCTAGGGCAGAAGAGGCTTGCTTTCCAAGGTGATTCACAGGGTAAACTGTTGCGTGAGTGTGTCGTCTTGAGTGCTGTGCGTTGCAGAACGGGCCGGGGGCACAGACGGGACAGGCGTAGATGCGGCTTTTGCTGGCCGATGATCATGATCTGGTGCGGGAAACGCTTGCCGCCTTTCTGCTTGCAGAAGGGTTTGAAGAGGTGCGTTGCGTGGCCACCCTGCCTGAGGCGCTTGCGGTGCTGCGGGCGGGGGGGGCGTTCGACCTGGTGCTGTTGGATTATTCGATGCCGGGTATGAACGGACTGGATGGTCTGGCGCTGGCGCGGGCGGCGGCGCCCGGCGTGCCGGTGGCGATCATAACCGGCACCGCGCAACGCGATCTGGCCGAGGCGGCGCTGGCGGCCGGGGCCGCCGGTTTCGTGCCAAAGACGATGGCCGCGCGCGCGATGATCGCGGCGGTGCATCTGATGGCGTCGGGCGATGTGTTCGCGCCGATTTCGCTGCTGCTGAACGAGCCGGAGATTGCGGCCGCGTTGCAGACCCTGACCCGGCGCGAGACGGACGTGCTGCGCGGCATCCGCGAAGGCAAGTCAAACAAGGAAATTGCCCGTGACCTGGATTTGCAGGAGGTGACGGTCAAGCTGCATGTCAAGACACTCAGCCGGAAGCTGGGTGCAAAGAACCGCACCCATGCGGCGATGATCGCGCGTGATGCAGGGATGAGCTGACGCCCGGTGTGGTTGCGCGCCCACGGATTTTTCTTCAAAAAATCAGGGTTTTGCGCAGCGGCGGCGTCGGGCAGGGCGTGAATTTGTCGCAGAAGATTCGGGCGCCCTGCCGTGGGGATGTCACACCGTATGAAGGTAGAGGTCGAAATCCACCTCGCTGACCGTGCGGGCGACGCGGGCATGTTCGGCGGCCTTGATGGCGGTGAAGGTGCGGTGCATGTCAGCACCCAGCGCATCCTTCAGAAAGGCCGAGCTGGTGGCAGCCTCGATCGCCTGCCGCCAATCGACGGGGATGGGCGGCGCGTCCTGCGCATCGGCATAGCCGTTGCCGGTGGTTTCCGGGCCGGGGTCGATCTTGTGGCGCAGGCCGTGGCGGATTCCCGCCAGAACGGTTGCCGCGACCAGATAGGGGTTGGCATCCACCCCTGCGGGGCGGTGTTCGATGCGGCGCGCCTTGATGTCGCCCGCCGGGATGCGCAGCGCGACAGAACGGTTGTTCACCCCCCAGGTCGGGCTGACCGGGGCATAGCTTTGCGCAGCAAAACGGCGCCAGCTGTTCGCATGCGGGGCAAAAACCAGCATGGATTCGCCCATCGTGGCGCGCAGGCCGCCCAGCGCATGCAGGATGGTGGCGTTCCAGTGGCCTTCGGTTTCCTCGACAAACACGTTGCGACCAGCGGCATCGCAAAGTGAGACGTGGAAATGCATGCCGGAGCCTGCGTATTTTTCGACCGGTTTGGCCATGAAGCAGGCGGTCACGCCATGCTGGCGGGCTTGCAGCCGAACGATCCGCTTCAGCCGCATCAGATCATCGGCGGCCTGCATCACATCGGTGCGGTAATGCAGGGTCAGTTCGTACTGGCCCGGTGCATATTCCGAAATCATGGTTTCCGCCTTGATCCCGGCCTTGTCGGCAGCGGCGTAGATGTCGCTGAACAACGGCAGCATCCCGTGCAGGTGATCGACGGAATACACCTCGGTCTTATGCGAGCCGCGGCCATCCAGCACGTCGCGGGCGGGTTGCACCTTGCCATCCGGGCCACGGTCATTGGCCAGCAGGAAGAATTCAAGCTCGAACGCGCCGGCGGGGAAAAGCCCATCCTCCGCCATTGCATCGACCTGCCGTTGCAGGGCGTGACGCGGGTCCGATGTCATGGGATTGCCATCCAGATCGTAAAGCGACATCAGCACCTCGCCGCGCGGCGGTTGGGTGGCGTGCAGCGGCACCAGCGTGCCGGGGATCGGCCAGGCGCGCAGGTCGCCATCGCCCTGATCCCAGATCAGGCCGGTTTCATGCACATCTTCGCCACAGATATCCAGACCGAGGATGGAAATCGGCAGATGACGCCCGCCGTTGTAAAATGACAGAAGTTCATGCCTGCGAATGATCTTGCCACGGCCAATTCCGTTCGAATCGTGCAGGACAATGTCGAAGGCTTCAATCTCGGGATGGGCCGCGAGGAAGGCTTCCGCTTCGGCGACGGTGGAACCGGAGGGGCTGATGGTGGTCATTCTTGATCTCGGTCTGGCGTGGGGGCGAAAAGTTCGGTGAGGATTTCGTCAAAGGCGCCGATCAGGCGGTCGATCTGGCGGTTTTTGGTGGCGGGGCTGACCAGCATCATGTTGTGGAAGGGCGCGATCAGGCAGCCCCGGTTCAACAGGGCGGTATGCACCGCCGCCTCGACCTGCGGTTGGTGCGCCTTGTGCGCGGCAGAGCCGTTCTTCAACGGGCCGGGGGCGCAGATGAATTCCACCCGCGCACCGACGCGGACCACGTGCCAAGGCGCACCGTGGCGGGCGATCACGGCAGCAAGGCCGGTGGCAAGGCGCGCTGCGCCCGCCTCCATATGGGCGTAGTTTGCAGGTGTCATCACCTCCTCCAGCGTGGCGCGGAGGCAGGCGAATTGCATCGGGTTCGCCGAAAGCGTGGTGCCCATGCCAGAATGGCCGGGCGCGCGGGTGGCGTTGTAGGCGGCGAAGCGGTCAGCGATAGCCTGGGTCATGCCCCAGACCGCCGTGGGCATCCCGCCCGCCACGCATTTGCCGACGACGAACATATCGGGCGTCAGGCCATGGACGCCGGTATAGCCGCCCCGACCGGTCGAAATGGTATGTGTCTCGTCAATGATCAGCAGCGCGCCATGTCGGGTGGCCGCGTCGCGCAACCCTTGCAAAAAGCCCGGATCGGGCAGGACCATGCAGCAATTCGTCATCACCGGTTCGGTCAGGATGGCGGCGACGTCGCCCTTGGCCAGCGTCTTTTCGACGGCGGCCAGATCGTTGAATTCGCAGACCACCGCGCCAAGGGTCAGGTCATGGACCTGCCCCACAAGACCCGCGCGGTTTGCGGTCTTTCCCTTGGTCAGTTCGACCATCGTGTCATCCAGCGTGCCATGATAGCAGCCGTTGAACACCAGCACCTTGGGCCGCCCCGTCACCGCGCGGGCGACGCGCAGAGAAAAGCGGTTGGCATCGGTGGCTGTGGTGGCGATCTGCCAGCGGAAGGGACCGAAGGTATCAGACAGCAGGCGGCCCGCTTCCAGCGCGTCCTCAGTCGGCAGCATATAGGTCAGGCCGCGTTTTGCCTGTTTGCGGATGGCACGGGCGACGGGTTCGGGGGAATGGCCAAACATGGAACCGGTATCGCCAAGGCAGAAGTCATCAATGCCATAGCCGTCAATATCGGTCAGTTTCGCGCCGCTGGCCTTGGCGACCAAAGGCAGATGGGGCATGGGCCAATCGGTCATCCAGTGCATCGGCACGCCGTTCAAAAAGGCACCCGCACCTGCGGCCAGGGCAGCCGCGGCCTTTGGGCGGCTTTGGGCAAAGCGCCGCGTCTCGCGTTCGGCGAAGCGGGTAAGGCGATCCTGCGGGATGCCTGCGATCAATTTTGCCGGTTTTGCCATGTGAGGACGCCTTTGCCACTTTGCCGATCTTATGGCGCGGAATTTGATCAAATGCAAATGGCGGATGATGCAAGAGGCCCGGCCGTGCCGCGGGTGGTGGGCGGCGGTCTTGGGTATTTTTGCCAAGATGAAGCGGTGAAGGGCAGGCTTGTTCAGGAGGTGACGCGGATCTCGATCAGGCGGGGGCCGATTTGGGGTGTGGTGAGGGCGGCTTGCAGGTCCGCCGGATGTTCTGCCACGCTTTGGAAGGGCAGGTCGCAGGCGGCGGCGAAATGGTCCAGCTTCAAGGGGGATGGTGTGCAGCCGATGATGTCGGTCTGGGCGTCGCGCATCGCCTCGGCGATTTCGCGGTAGCTGGCATTGTTCCAGACGACAAAGGTGATGGGCAGGGATTCGTCCACGGCCACACGCAGTTCGGCAGGGTCGAATTGCAGGCCGCCATCGCCGATCAGGCAAACGGTGGCGGTGCCGGGGTTGGCGATGGCGGCACCGATGGCCGCGCCGGGGCCAAAGCCCAAGGCGCCAAAGCCGGTGGCGGCGTTGAACCATCCGCCGGGGCGGTCATGGTCGTAGAACAGGTTGGCAGCATAGACCGGCTGGGTGCTGTCACCGATGATCTGGGCACCCGGCATGGCGGTGCGGATCGCCTCGACCATCGCCAGTTGGGCAGGCATGGAGGGGTGCAGATGGGCCAGTTCTGCGCGGGCATCCCTCCGGGCGCGGGCGGCGCGGGCGGCGCCATCGGCCTGCTTTTGTGACAGCTGCGGAAAAAGGGCCGCAAGACTGACCCCGGTATCGGCGGCGATGGTCAGCGCGGCGGGGTGGCGCGCCAGTTGGTCCGGGCAAACATCGATGCGGATCATGCCGGCCAGATCGGGAAATCCGCCACGGACATACATATCATAATCGGTGGGGCCAAGTTCGGTGCCAAGCGCGAGGATCTGGTCGGCCTGCGCGATCAGCGCGCGCGGGGCATCCAGCGACGGAGAGGCAGGCACACCCAGCGGATGGGCGTGCAGCATTCCACGGGCGTTGACCGTAAGGATCACCGGCGCATCAAGGCGTTCTGCCAGCGCGGTCAGCGCCGCATCGCAGCCGCGTGCGCCGCCACCCGCCAAAATGACAGGTCGCTGCGCGGTGTTAAGCAGGTGTGCCGCCTGTCTGATCTGCCCGGCATCCGGGGCAGGGCGGATGGGTTGCGATGCGCGGGGGATGGCGGGGCAGGCGAGCGGCATCACATCGGTCGCCACCTCGATATGCACGGGGCCGGGGCGGCCTGTCGCCATGCGGGCAAAGGCGCGATCAAGGACGGCTTCAAGATCGGCCGGGTCTTCCAGCCGCTCGGTCTGGCAAAGCGGGCGGATCATCGCGGCCTGATCGGGCAATTCATGCAAGAGGCCCAGTCCCTTGCCAAGGCTGGCCCGGCGGTTGACGCCGGAGATGACGAGGATCGGCACGGAATCCGCCTTGGCCTGCCCCATGGCGGTCAGCGCGTTCAGCAGGCCGGGGCCGGTGATGACGAAGGCCACGCCGGGTTTGCCGGACGCGCGGGCATAGCCATCGGCCATGAAGGCCGCTCCCTGTTCATGCCGGGGGGTAACGTGGCGGATGCCGCCACCCGCAAGGCCGCGATACAATTCGATCGTATGGACGCCGGGGATGCCGAAAACCACCTCGACCCCGCGCGCCTTCAGCCCTTCGACCAGGGCTTGGCCCACCGTTCTCATGCTGCTTGCCTTTGATCGGCGGCGAAGGTGGCAATGCGGGTGCAGGCCTCAAGGATGCGGTCATCGGGTTGGGTCAGCGACAGGCGCACCCAGCCGGCAAGTGCAGCACCAAAACTTTCACCCGGCATGACGGCAACTTTCGCATCGGCCAGAAGGGCGCGGGCAAAGGCATCACCGGTCATGCCGGTGGCGCGGATGTCCAGCAGGGCGAACATGCCCGCCTGTGGCAGGTGGACATGCAGGCCCGCGTTGCCATTCAGACGGTCATGGATCAGACCCGCACGGCGGTGGAAGCGGGCCATCATCTCGGCCGCGATGGGCGATGGGGATGAAACGGCCTCGGCCGTCATGTCGGCGATGAAGGGTTGACTGCCGAACAACATGGTTTCCGACAGCGGCAGAAGGCGAGAGCAGAACTCAGTCGGGCCGACGCACCAGCCGGACCGAAACCCCGGCGCGGCGTGGGATTTGGAAATCGACGAGGCGACGATCACCCGGTCGGCATATTCGGGCAGGTCCAGCGGCGAGGCAAAGGTCACGCCGGGGAAGCAGAGATCCTCATACACCTCGTCGCACAGCACCCACAGGTCGTGCTGGGCGGCCAACTGGCATAGGGCGGCAAGGTCTTCGCCCGACAGGACAGCCCCGGTGGGGTTATGCGGGCTGTTCAGGAACAGGACGCGCGACCGGGGGGTGATGCGGGCGGCTATGTCGGCGGGCTGGATGCGAAACCCTGCCTCGGGGCGCAGGGGAACCGGCACGACGGTGGCCCCGGTGGCGCGGATCAGGCCTTCATAGGTGGCATACATCGGATCGCCCACCAGCACCTCATCCCCCGTGGTGACCAGCGTTTGCAGGATGGCATAAAGCGTGGTCTGGGTGCCGGGCAGGCACATGATCTGATCTGTGCCGATGGGGCGCCCGCGGCGTGCGGTGTAGCGGGCGGCCAGCGCGGCCACCAACGCCGGTTCCCCGCGCCCGTTGGAATAACCGGTGCGGCCTGCCGCCATCGAACGAGCAACGGTTTCCAGCAGCGCGGGCGGGGTGGCGACATCGGGTTCGCCGATGGTCAGTTCGATGACCTTTTCGCCGGCCGCCTGCATCCGGCGGGCCAAGGCGTGAACTTCCCATTTCGCGCCGCCCAGATCGGCAAGGCGGTCGGTGACGGGGGCATATCTCATGGTGCGGTCTTTCTGTCGGCTGTGCCGGGAAGGGCGGTGTTGGAATAGGCGGTGTCGGGAAAGCGCACGCCCAGCATTGCGCCGATGCCGTCAAGCGCGATGCGCTGCACCTCGCCGCTGGCGAAGCTGTCAGGAAGCGATCCGCCTTCGATCCACAGCCCGTCAATCAGCGCGTTGCAGGCGATGGCCTCGCGCCGGTCGCGGGCGGGGTCTGCGGGGCGCGGCAAGGCGGCGATCAGGTCTTGCAGCCGGTCCCGATAGCCAAGGTAGGTCGCTTCATGGATGGCGTGGATCACCGGGTCGTTGCGGCCAAGATGCATATAGCTGGCCCAGACGCCCACGACGGCAGGGGTCATAACCGGCGGGCGGAAATTGGCGGCGACAAAGGCGGCAAGGCGACCGATCGGATCACTTTCCGGCAGGCCTTCGATGGCGCGCAGGGCTTCTTGCGTCATCGATTCCATGACGTGGCGATAGGCGGCGTGGGTCAGTTCTTCCTTGGATTGGAAATAGTGCCGGATCAACCCCGGCGTCACCCCGGCACGGGCCGCGATGGCGCGGACGGTGGCGGCCTCGGTCCCGCCTTCGGCAACAAGCGCCATTGCCGCCGCGATAAGATCATCGCGTCGCTTTTCTTCACCCTCGCGGCGATAGGGGCGGCGGATGGCCGGATCCGACATGGCGGGCTCTTTAATTATACAAACGAACAATAGTCAGAATGGTATGAAAGTGACAAGTGATCCTTTGCATCGTGCCACAAGCTATGTGGAAAGGCGACCGGCGGAAAGATGGGGCGCTGAAGATGGGGCGCTAATGCGGGCGTCCGGGCGGCTGGATCGGCGGGCGTTCCGGGGGCGCGGCCCCCGATGAATCGCGGGCCACATCCTTGTGGACGATCACATCGGCCTGTGGATAGGCGTTCAGGATGGCGCGGCGCAGGCTTGCACCAATGGCATGGGCGTCGCGCAACGTCTGGTCGCCGTCCAGTTCGATATGGATGTTCACAAAGATGCGGCTGCCTGCGGTGCGGGTTTTCAAATCATGGAACCCGCGCACACCGGGCCAATCAGCCGCCATCCTGCCGATGCCCGCGACGATGTCCGGATCGGCGCGGCGATCCATCAACGCATCCCATGCGCCCTTTCCGATCTTGCCCGCGCCCAGCGCCAGCATCGCCGCCGCGCCCAGCGCGACCACCGAATCAACCGACGTCAGGCCAAAGCGACTGGAGGCCCAGAGCGAGGCGATGGCCCCCAGATTGGGCAGCAGGTCGCCCAGATAATGCAACCTGTCCGCCGCGATCACCCGGCTGCCCGTCAGCCGCGCGACACGGCCCTGCCACCAGATCAGGCCCAGCGTCAGCGCAATGGACACGACCATCACGACCATGCCAAAGCCTTCATCGGCCAGCGGCACAGGATCGGGGGCGATCAACCTGTCCACCGCGCCCCAGGCGATGGCGCCTGCCGCAATGACGATAAAGATCGCCTGGCCAAGGGCTGCCAGATCCTCGGCCGAGGAATGGCCGAAGGCGTGATCTTCATCGGCGGGTTTGGCGGCATAAAGGATGGCCGCCATCGCACCAAGGCTGACCATCAGGTCCATCGCGCTGTCGGCCAGCGATGCCGCAACCGACAGCGCCCCGGTCTGACCCAGCGCCCAAAGTTTCAGCGCGACCAGCGTTCCGGCCACCAGGACAGAAGCCAGCCCTGCCGACATGTTCATGCGGACAAGTTTGGGAAGGGGCATGTGGCACAGGCTCCTGCGGGGGTTACCCGCCCGCTATCGCAGCGCGCCCTCCGCAATCAAGCGAAAGTGACTCGCAAGCCGCTATTCGATGATTTCGCCGGGCGAAACGCCCCACAGGGCGGATTTGCGCACCCAGCCCCTTTCGCCGTCAACCGACAGGCGGCACCAGTCGGGCTGGCATTCCTGGACCCAGGCCACGACGTTGCGTTCGGCCTTGAACACCACATCGGCGTCGTCCTGGGGCCTGCTGTGAAAGTCGGCGATTTCGGTGGCAATCAAAACCGAACGCACGCCGGACAACAGCGCATAATGCACCCAGCCCCCCACGCCTTCGGCATCTTCGATCCGCCGCCAATGTTCATATTCGGCGGTGATTCGCAGCGGCATGCCCGACCGGGTAAAGACCCAGTCGATGCGATGTGTCAGGCCGGGGCCGCGGCGGGCGTTCCCTTCGTTTCCCTTCAGGCTGACGAACCGTGGCAGGGGCAGGTTGGTGACCGCGCCCCGGTTCGGATCACGCGGGGCGGTGGCGGCGGCAGGGGTAGGGGCTGTATCCGCGTCGGCAACCGAACCGGAAGCGGACGCGGTTGACGGCGCGGCAAGCGCGGGGGCCGTCTCGGGGGCCGTCTCGGGGGCCGTCTCGGGGGGGGTGGCGGGGACCGTGGTGGCGCTTGCAGCAGCCTGCACCAGCCCGTCTGAGCGTGGCATGGGGCGCGTCACCTCTTGCGCGGGTGCGATGCTGGCCCAGCCCACCAAGGCACCGACCACCGCGCCCGCAACCGCGACACGTGTCAGGACCATTGGCCCGATTTTCTGACCCATCGTCATTTCAACCGCCTGTTCCTTGGCCCGCCGCCGGTTTTCCGGTCGTGTCATGGCCCTGTTACTGCCCGTCTGGCCCGCCGTGTTGCGCGGACCTTGTTCTTCGGGGGCTTGTGCCTGCCCCCGCTTCCCGCCACTTTGCCATCTACCGAATGGATTTGGAAGTGCAGGGAGGCGCCCCATGCCAGCTGGACGCTTGAGTGTTGTCGTGACGCGACGGTTGCCCGAACCGGTCGAGACGCGGATGAAGGAATTGTTCGATGTCGAGCTGCGCGACCCCGACACGCCGATGACGCGTGAAGAATTGGCAAATGCCATGCGGCGGGCCGATGTGCTGGTTCCCACGATCACCGATCAGATCGACGCCGGACTGCTGGGTCAGGCGGGGGAAAAGCTGAAGCTGATCGCCAATTATGGCGCGGGGATCGATCATATCGACGTGGCCACCGCCCGCCAGCGCGGCATCCTGGTATCAAACACCCCCGGCGTGGTGACGGAAGATACCGCCGACATGACGATGGCCCTGATGCTGTCCGTCACGCGACGCATCCCCGAAGGGCTTTCGGTGATGCAATCCGGCGAATGGCAGGGCTGGTCGCCGATGGCGCTTTTGGGTGGGCGGATCGGTGGCAAACGGCTGGGCATTCTGGGAATGGGTGGCATCGGGCAGGCCGTGGCCCGGCGCGCGCGGGCCTTTGGGATGCAGATCCACTATCACAACCGTCGCCGCCTGCGCCCCGAGATCGAGGCAGAGCTGGAAGCCACCTATTGGGAAAGCCTGGATCAGATGGTCAGCCGGATGGACATTGTGTCCATCAACTGCCCGCACACGCCATCGACCTATCACCTGATGAACGCGCGGCGGTTAAAACTGTTGAAACCTTCGGCGGTGATCGTGAACACCTCGCGCGGCGAGGTAATCGACGAAAACGCCCTGACCCGGATGCTGCGCGCCGGGGAAATCGCCGGGGCCGGGTTGGACGTTTATGAGCGCGGGACCGAAATCAACCCCCGCCTGCGGGAATTGCCCAATGTCGTGCTGCTGCCGCATATGGGATCGGCCACGCGCGAAGGCCGGGTAGAGATGGGCGAAAAGGTAATCATAAACATCAAGACCTTTGCCGATGGCCACCGCCCGCCGGATCAGGTGGTTCCCGGAATGTTGTGATCCGGGATACGTCCGGCAAACAGCGCGGGCAGGGTGCGCGCCAGATGATCGGCCACCGCACGGATGCGCGGGGCATCCCGCAAATCGGCATGGATGACCTGCCAGCATTCCAGCGCATGCCCAAAGGCACCGGGCAGCACCTCGACCAGCGCGTCCTCCCTGACCGCGATGCCGCGCTGGCAGATCGCAATGCCAAGTCCCGCGCGCATCGCACCCAGTTGCGCGGCTTCTTCATCCACCCGCAGTCGCAGCGAGTTACGGGTAAAGCCGGGGCCAAGTGCCGCAAGGATTGGCTGCAAGGTCGGGTCACGGTCCGGGCCGATCAGCACATGGCGGGCAAGGTCGGCCACCTGCGCCGGGCTTCCTGCCCGGTCAAGATAGGCGCGGTGCGCAAACAACCCCAAGGGCACATCTGCCAACTTGCGCGCCACCAGCGTGGACTGGGCCGGGCGCACCATGCGCAACGCGATGTCCGCCTCACGGCGCAGCAGATCGGCGGCGCTGTTTGAAAGGGCAAGTTCCACCTCCAGCCGCGGATGCCCGGCCAGAAGGGGGGCCAGCGCATGGGGCAGCACCTCGGCCCCGACCACATGGCTGGCGGCAATCCGCACCACCCCGGCCAAGTCCCCGGCATCGTCTCGGGATGACGCCATCCGCGCCAGCGCCGCCGCTGACAGATGCATTGCGCGGGCCTCCTCCAGCAGCGCCGCCGCCCCATCCGCCAGCGCATAGCCCGCCTGCGACTTGACGAACAGCCGCCGGTCCAAGGCCGTTTCCAGCGCCGCGATCTGGCGGCCCAGCGTGGGCTGCGTCAGCCCCAACTGCCGCGCCGCCGCCGAAAGGCTGCCGGTATCGGCCACCGCCAGAAAGCTGCGCCACAGCGCCCAGTCAATATCCCTATTCATGCATTTACGTATAGCATGACTGCAACTTTCTGCAATTATGCATGATCTGCCGATCTGTCACACATGGCCCATCCCGTAATGATGGAGCTTGCCATGACCACCCTGATGATGTCCCCCGCCGCCCTTTTCGCCACCCTTGCAGCCGTGCTGATCGCAGGGGGGATGCTGGCGGCAATCCTTGCCCCCCGCCGCCATTTGCGGACCGAAATCCTGATCGATGCCGCACCAGATGATGTCTGGTCGCTGATTGCCGATCCTGCGCGGCACCGCGACTGGAATCCGAACCTGCACCGCATGACGGGCAGGCTGGCCAAGGGCGAGGTGTTCACCATGACACTTGGCGCAGCGGGCAAACGCCCAATGACCTTTCATCCCCGCGTGCTTGACCGGGCCGAGGGAAGCCATATCACCTGGCGCGGGCGGCTCTGGTTTCGCGGCATCTTCGACGGCACCCACAGTCTGCGCATTGAACCGCTTGGCCCACGCCAGACCCGGTTCGTGAACGAAGAAGGCTTTGCCGGCCTTTTGTTGTGGGTCATGGATACCGACCAGTTCCGCCCCGATTTCGAAGCGGCGAATGCCGGGTTGAAGCGGCTGGCCGAAGATCAGACGCGGTAATAGTTGCGATACCAATCGACAAAGCGGCGCACACCATCGGCAATGTCAGTGCGGGGCAAGGGGCCAAATCGCGGGCCGGTCAGCGCCTCGATCAGCGCCGCATCGGCCCAGGTCGCGGGCACGTCACCGGGCTGCATCGGCAAAAAGTTCTTTTGCGCCGTCATCCCCAAGGCGGCCTCTATCGCCTCGACGAAGGCCATCAGGCCGACGGGGGCGCCATTGCCGATATTGACCACGCGCCAAGGGGCGACAGGGGACAGGCTGTCAACCCCGCCCACCGATTGCGCGGGGGGCAGGGCGATCAGCCGGACAATTCCTTCAACCAGATCATCGACATAGGTAAAATCACGCCGCATGTCGCCGTGGTTGTAGATGTCGATCGGTTCCCCGCCCAGGATCGCGCGGACGAATTTGAACAGCGCCATATCGGGCCGCCCCCAGGGGCCATAGACGGTAAAGAAGCGGAACATCGTCGTCGGGATCGCATAAAGATGGGCATAGGAATGGGCCATCGCCTCGCCCGCCTTTTTCGTCGCGGCATAGAATGACATCGGGTGATCGGCGGGATGAGTTTCCGCATAGGGCATGGCCTTGTTCGCCCCGTAAACCGACGAGGTAGAGGCCATCAGCAAATGGCCGGGCCGGGCATGGCGCGCGGCCTCCAGCACCTCATGCGTGCCAATCAGATTTGCAGTGACATAGCTGCGCGGGGCGTCGATGGAATAGCGCACCCCCGCCTGCGCGGCCAGGTGAACCACCACTTCGGCCCCCTCCATCAAGCCTGCCACCAGGTCGGGTGTTTCGACCAACCCTTCAACCGCGCGAAAGCCGGGGGATTGCACCAACATCTGGTGCCGTTGTTCCTTTAGCGTCACGTCATAATAGGCAGTCATGCCATCAAGGCCCGTCACATGCCAGCCATCCGCCAGCAGGCGACGACAGAGGTGATATCCGATGAACCCTGCCGATCCCGTCACCAAAGCACGCCGCGCCATCACCAAACCACCTACTGTTGCACGCCGCCTACCTGTCAGGGCGCGGGGCAAGAAATCAACCCCTGCCGTGCTTTGGCGGAGCCCGGCATCGTGCAAGCCCCCACGCTGACCAAAGGCCGCATCAAGGTGACTGATGGTGCGGGGGCCGGGCCTGAAGTCAGCGCCGCTTTGCCTGCCGCCGCAGATGGGCGCGATACAACAGCGGCGCGGCGACCCGGTCATAAACGAAGGTCAGCACCGGTTTGATCAAGGGCAGGCCGGTCACGCGCGCCAGCCAACGCCAGCGCGGCAGCCCGTCCCAGATTGCGCGAAACGCAGCCAGGCCCGAAAGAAGCTGCCCATCCCGCAGCACATGCAGGCGGCGGGCGGCCTGATCAGGGGTCAACCCGTAATGGGCCGCCTGATCAAGGCTGTCAAAACGCAACGCCGCACCGTCACGGCTGGCGGTCTTGCGGTAATGGTCGATCTCGAACCGGCAAACCGGGCAGGTGTCGTTGTAAAGGATGCGTGTTTCGTCGGTCATACCGCGCAGATAGGGCGATTGGCCGCGCGGCAAACGCCCTGCGGCATCAAGACAGCAGGCGACCCCAAAGATCGTATTCCCCCGCCTCTTCCACCTGCACTGTCACGATGTCGCCGGGGGCAAGGGCATCAAACCCTTCGTCGATGAACAGATTGCCGTCAATCTCTGGCGCATCCGCCTTGGTGCGGCAGGTGGCGCCGTCGCCATCCACCTCATCCACGATGACCTGCATCACTTTCCCAACCTTGGCGGCCAGTTTTTCTGCCGATATCGCCTGCGCCTTTGTCATAAAGCGATCCCAGCGGTCCTGCTTTACCTCTTCCGGCACATGGTCGGGCAGGGCGTTAGACCGCGCGCCGGGGACGTTTTCGTATTTGAAGCACCCCACGCGGTCCAGTTGCGCCTCATCCAGCCAGTCCAGCAGGGTCTGGAATTCCGCCTCCGTTTCCCCCGGATAGCCGACGATGAAGGTGGAACGCAGGGTGATGTCCGGGCAGGTGGCGCGCCAGGCGGCGATCTCGTCCAGCGTGCGGGCGGCAGCGGCGGGGCGGGCCATGCGGCGCAGCACATCCGGGTGGGCGTGCTGAAACGGGATGTCCAGGTAGGGCAGAACCAACCCTTCGGCCATCAGCGGGATCAGGTCGCGCACATGCGGGTAGGGATAGACGTAATGCAGGCGCACCCAGGCCCCCAGCTTGCCCATCTCGCGCGCCAGATCGGTTATATGGGCGCGCACCTCGCCCCCTTTCCAGGGCGACAGATCATGCTTTCGGTCCACCCCATAGGCCGAGGTGTCCTGGCTGATCACCAACAATTCCTTGACCCCCGCCTCGACCAGCTTTTCCGCCTCGCGCAAGATGGCATGGGCCGGGCGGCTGACCAGTTTGCCGCGCATGTCGGGGATGATGCAGAATTTGCACTTGTGGTTACAGCCTTCCGAGATTTTCAGATAGCTGTAATGGCGCGGCGTCAGGCTGACGCCGGTCGCAGGCAATAGGTCGATGAACGGGTCTGGCTGCGGCGGCACGGCCAGATGGACGGCATCCAGAACCTGTTCATATTGATGCGGTCCGGTGACGGCCAGAACCTTGGGATGCGCGCCGGTGATGTATTCGGGTTCCGCCCCCAGGCATCCGGTCACGATCACGCGACCATTTTCCTTCAGCGCCTCGCCAATGGCATCCAGGCTTTCGGCGCGGGCAGAATCCAGAAAGCCGCAGGTGTTGACGATGACAGCATCGGCCCCGGCATAATCGGGGCTGATGGCATAGCCTTCTGCCCGCAGACGGGTAAGGATGCGTTCGCTGTCGACCAGCGCCTTGGGGCAACCAAGCGATACCATGCCGATTGTGGGCTGGCCCTCCCGCCGGTCGTCGGGGACGCTGGCACGGGCAAGGTCAGGGCGCAGGTTGGGCGGGTTCTGTGTCATGCCCGCGCCATACCCCAATCGCGGCGCGGCGTGAAGGGCAGTGATCCGGCGGCGCGGCTTCGCCGCATTTCTTTTGTCTCGCCTTCGCGCTGGCGCGCTTCGGCTCGGGCAGAGGGGCGCTTCGCCCCCTCTTGTCCCGCCCTCGGCGTGCCAATTCACCCCCGCGGGTATTTGGGCCAAGATGAAATGGCTTTCACCTTGCATAAATACCCTGGGGGTCCGGGGGGAACCCCCGGCCTGAGCCAAGCGCGCAGGCGAGGCAAAGGATATGCGGCGCAGCCGCGCGATCTGATTACCCCTGGCCGCTTGCCCTGCGGGTGGGTCCACCGTAGCGTCCGCCTGCCATGAGGAGAGAGCCGATGACCGACACCCGCCCGCTGATCCTGTCCTGCCCCTTGCCGCGGACCTTGCCGTTGATCCTTGCGCCTGACAGGCTGGCTGAATTGCAGGCGCGGTATCGGATTGTCGAGACAACGGACGAAGCATTGCCCGCGCTGCCCGATGCAGTGCTGGCCGAGGCGCGCTATATCATTGGGCAGCCACCGATGGATGCGGCGCTCTTGGCGCGGTTGGTGTCGCTGCGCTGTATCTTCAACGTGGAATCCAACCTTCTTAACAACATGCCTTATGACGAGGTTTTCCGGCGCGGCATCCATGTGGTGACAACGGGGGCGGTTTTTGCCCAACCGGTGGCCGAGATCGGGCTGGGTTTCGCTTTGTCGCTGTTGCGCAACATTCACGGTGCGGATGCCGATTTCCGGGCGGGGCATGAGCTGTGGGGGGGCGATGGCAATGCCAACGCCCGCCTGCTGACCGGGGCCGAGGTGGGGATCATCGGCTTTGGCGATCTGGGCCGGGCCTGCGCGCGGGTATTGACCGGGTTCCAGCCGCGCCTGCGGGTGTTCGACCCGTGGCTGCCACCGTCGCGCATCCGCGACGCAGGGGCAGAAGGCTGCGATCTGGACACGGTGATGGCGCACTCGGATGTGGTGTTCTGCACGGCCGCGGTCACGTCGGAAAACCGTGCCTTCCTGGGGGCCGAATCCTTTGCTGCGATGCGGCGGGGGGCGATCTTTCTGCTTTTGTCGCGGGCCGATGTGGTGGATTTCGCGGCCCTTATGGCGGCGGTGCGGTCCGGGCATATCCTGGCCGCGTCGGATGTGTTCCCGGATGAACCACTGGCGGCGGATCACCCTGTTCGCGGTATTCCCGGATTTCTGCTGTCGGCGCATCGGGCCGGGGCGTTGGATGTGGCGTTCAAGCGGATGGGCGAGATGGTGCTGGAGGATCTGGCGCTGCTGGATCGCGGCCTGCCACCGATGGTCTGCAAGCGGGCCGAGCGGGAAACCGTGGCGCGGTTCCGGTCAAGGCCCGTAGCTGTGAATTGATCCGCCGATGTGGCGGGCGGTGCTTGCGGGTCGGGCGGGCGCGGGCGTAACCTTTCGTTCAGGCTGACAGGGGGTGCGCATGCGCTGGGTTTTCCGGGTTCTTGGGGTTCTGGCGGCGCTGGTTGTCGTGGGTGCTGCGGCGCTGGTGCTGATCCCGTCGGATCGGGTGGCGGCGCTGGCGGTCGCGCAGTTCGAAAAGACCACCGGGCGTCAATTGACCATCGAAGGTGGCGTGACGCCGACACTTTGGCCCGTGCTGGGGGTCGAGATGGGGCGGATCGAGGTGTCCAATGCCGATTGGTCGGACGAGGGGCCGATGCTGGTGGCCGATTCGCTGGCAATCCGCATCGATTCGAATGCCCTGTTCGGCGGTGCCGTGCGGATCACCGGGCTGGAATTGACGCGACCTGAGATCCTGATCGAAAGCAATGAAGACGGGATCGGCAACTGGGTTTTTGGTGGCGCGCAGGGTGGCACGGCATCGGCAGACATGGCCACGGCGGATACACCCTTCACCCTTGATCTTGGGGTGATCCGCGACGGCAGCATCGGTTATGTCGATCACGCGACGGGGCGGCGGGTGCAATTGACCGGCGTCGATCTGGAGGCGCGGCTGGCCGATTATGACGGCCCGCTTGAGGTGACGATGACCGCCGAAGCGCAGGGAGAGGCAGTGGCGCTGGACATGACGCTGGCCGAATTCCGCACGGCATATGAAGGCGGGG
>OY288152.1 GCA_958439195.1 uncultured Paracoccaceae bacterium | reverse complement strand
CAGCTATAGCTTTACCTTGCCGATGCGCTTTGCACCCTAACTTTGGCCGCCCCGCTGGCTGTTATACAGTTGCATGAACATCAACCGTCGTGTCCGGGATACGGTGGCGCTGTCGCCATTCACAAGGTGCAGCGTCACCTGCCCGTTGTCTTCATCCCGGACCGTGTCAATCGCTGCAAACGCCACCCATTGCGACCTGTTGATCTGCACCCCGTGCCGTCCGTCATGCAGCGCAACGATGTCTGACAGTTTGGCCCGCAACATGCTGCGCGCCGTCCGGGTGACGACGTTCAGATAATGATCCTCGGTCCGCACCGATTGGATTTCGGCAATGGCAAAGCTGCGGTCGGCGATCCGCACGACGTTTCCTTGCGCACTGTGGATCGCCGCCTGATCTGCGGCAGGAACAGCCTCTGGTTTGGCCTGCGTCGCAACGGTATCTGTCGTCACCGGCGGCGGGTGTGGGCAATGGCACGGGTTCGGTCACTGGCCCCAAAGCCGCCCGGCGCAGCGATGGGGCGGTGTTGTCAGCGTCTTCCCAATCCTCCACCCGCCCGGCTGACGCCTGTCCCGGCGGCCGCCGTGATCCAAGGGGATGGTTTGCCACCACGAACTGCACATGCATCACATCCATCAGTATGATCATCAGCATGTTGCGGGTAAGGTCCACCAATGTCTGGGGCAGCGACTTCATTTCCCCGGCCTGCAACAGCAGGACCACGCCCTGTTCTGTTGCCTCGGCTATCATCACGATGGGGAACAGCAGGAATGGCGTATAGATCCTGCGCATGAATCCCCGACGATGCAGGTTCAGCGTCCATCCGCCCAGCACGACATAGCCCGTGATCACTGCCATCGCCATGGACAGCCAAAAAACGGGCAATTGCCAACCGATCAGGCGCTGCACCTCATCGCCGGTATCCAGCAGGGCATAAATGCCGATGCACAGCATCAGGAACCGCAGGAACACCGGATGCAGGATATAGTCAGCAGCCGAATCGCTGCGGATCCAGAAACTTGTTCCAAAGGTAGAAATCACCTGCGCATGCGAAACAGTTTGCGTCGATTCACTCATAGGCTACCTGCACTCCACTCAACACAACCCACAGTTCGCTTCCACACGGCCCAGCATCGGGCCAAACGCGCAGCGTTTCGTAAACTTTGCGGCGGCGTGCTGTTTCTGGCCCAGCCAACTGCATAACAAAGTTCGATTCGCGCCACGGACTATGCCAAGAAACACTGATCCGCGCCACCAATTGCCTTTCACGCACATCGGAAACAATAGGCTGGCGCCAATTGCCGGTGGCGGGAGTCGTGAACGAATTTTCCCGTCTGCAAACTGTCGTGAAAGAACGCTGCCGACATTTCGCCCGGATTTCCGCCGCTTGTCGACTGAGTCCGCCACGAAGTCCGAAGAAAGATTTAACAGTCTCAATTGTATCGGTTTCTGACGGCTGCCCGTCGTTCCCGATGTTCCGCGTTTTCCACCCCGCACCGGTCTGCCCGGTCAGGGTGGGATGGGGGCACGCGGAGGCATCGTGAACAACGTGGCGGGCATCCGTGCAGCGGCCAGTGTGTGTAACCAGTAAAGGCAGCTGCCATGCCCTCGTTTTCAATGGTGCCCGATTCCGGGCGCGACCCTGCCTGCATGATCAGGCACAGCATTCCCCCATCAGGTATTCCCGCAACCCTGCCGCCGCATGCGCACCGCGCTGCGCCGCAGTCGGGCGCATTGCCCATGTTGGCCGCCATCGCAGGGGTCCGCGCCATGCAGCCGGCCCAGCGCCACCCTGCCGCCCCCCAGACACGAGCAGCCCGCGAGACCCGCGCAGCAGCCCAGACCCGTCATGCCACAGGGGGCAACACAGCCCCCCAAGCGCGCTTTCCCCTTTGACATGATCCGCCGGGCCATGCCCCGGCGCGCGAGATTGGAGATACCCCATGGCCTTTCAGATCAACAGCACCGTCATCCAGCCTGTTGCCGCCCTTATCCAGCTGAATTTCAACACCGCCACGACGCAGAACATAAACCTGACCATCAATTTCGGTCAGTTGCTTTCGCAGGTGGGAACGCTGAACGCCGATGACCCGAACAACAATGGTCTGATCACCCGCGGCGAAACGCTGGATCACAACAACCCCGACGGGATTCTTGGCCTGCTTGACAGTGTGCCCGACCTGAACAACGCCACCGTCCTTGGCGTCGGCCAGATGAGCGCGCTGGTCACCGGTCTGTTCGTCACTTACCCCGTGATCCTGGTTCAGAACGGCGGCCAGCAATATCTGATCTACCCCAACGGCGGACCGGATCTTCTGTCGACCGTGACCGGCACGGTCAACACCAACATCACCTTCTTCCGGGATGGCGCGATCGACGGTGGCGGCAATATCGTCATTCCGCCTGTCGCAGATGGCGTGGTGAACGGCACCGAAGGCAACGATCCGATGAACCCCGGCTATACCGATCCACAGGGTGATCAGGTCGACGGCAACGATGGCGTCAACGATCGCATCGTGGCGGCCGGCGGCAATGACACGGTCAATGCCGGGCAGGGCAACGACACCGTCGATGGCGGCACCGGTGACGACATCATCAACGGCGAAGTCGGTGATGACAACCTGAATGGCAACGAGGGCCGTGACACGATTTCAGGCGGCGACGGCAACGACAATGCCGATGGCGGCACCGGCGATGACATCATCAACGGCGATGCCGGGCAGGACAGGCTTTTCGGCGGCGACGGCAATGACCAGCTTTTCGGCGGCTCCGGTGCGGATCAGCTTTTTGGTGGTCAGGGAACGGATTCCGCGCTTGGCGGTGATGGCGATGATGACCTGTTTCTGTCGGCGGGTGACCGTGGCGAAGGCGGGTCGGGCGATGACGAGTTCCGCATCGATACCGCCTCATCCGGCAGTTCCACCGCCACCATCACCGTCATCGGTGGCGAAGCCGGCGAAGATTTCAGTGACCCGACCAATGGTGGCACGGGTGACGTCCTTGATCTGCGCGGCCTGACCGGCGTCACCCTTACCCCCACTGGGGCGGAAAGCGGTGTCGCCACCTATGTCAACGGCAGCGGCCAGACGGTCACGGTCAATTATGCCGAAATCGAACGTGTCCTGCGCGATAACAACGGCATCGTTGACGGCACGGCAGGCGGCGATCTGATGACGCCAAGTTCTGGCCCCGGCGGCCTGCCCTTTGCCGACACCGAAGGTGACCAGATCGACGGCACCGATGGCATCAACGATCAGGTCAACGCAGGCGCTGGAAATGACACGGTTGATTCCGGCCTTGGCAGCGACACGATCAATGCCGGCGCTGGCAATGACCTGATTTCCGGCGGAGCCGAAAATGACCTGATCTTTGGTGGCGCTGGCGCCGACACAGTGTTCGGCGGCACGGGCGACGATACGATCTACAGCGACGCATCGACGCCTGCTTCGGCCACGGTGCAGAATGCAAATTTCAGTAACGGCTCTACCAACTGGTCGGGGACAAACGGTTTTTCGACATTTGTCTACGACGAACGGATGGCCTTCAACGCCAATGATCAGGCCGTGGGCGGCGTGGTGCAGCAAACGATCGCCACCGAGGTAGGCGCAAATTATGCGCTGACGCGTGACGCGTATGAATTCGGCTCGGGGGTGGCAAACCACACATTGCTGGTCGAAGTCGTTGACAGCAACAACGTGGTCATCGCCACTCAGTCCGTCACAATTCTGGACGGCACCACCCAATCGATTTCGGTGAACTTCACCTCTACCACACCAAACGTGACACTCCGGTTCACCAATACCGATGCTACAGGCACGGTTTCGACCGACCTGCAGATCGACAACATCGCCGTCATCGGCCTTCCGCAGAATGGCAGCGGCAATGATGTGATTGACGCAGGCGATGGCAATGACACCGCCTTTGCAGGCGCTGGCGATGATACGCTGGACGGCGGCACCGGCGATGACACGCTGGATGGCGGCACCGGCAATGACAGCCTGATCGGTGGGGCAGGGGCCGACACGCTGCAAGGCGGCGGCGGTGCCGATACGCTGAACGGCGGTGTTGGCAATGATGTGCTGACAGGCGGCGATGGCGATGACGATTTCGTCGTCAGTGCCGGGGATACCGCCGTGGGCGGTGCCGGGGATGATGCGTTTACCTTTGATCCGACGGTAGCAGGATCTTCGCCGACCACGGTGGTCGGTGGCGAGACGGCGGAAGAAGCGGTGATCGACCCGGCCAACAATCCGGGCGGCCGGATCGGCGACGTGCTGGATCTGCGCGGTCTGACCGATGTGACGGTTGCCTTTACGAACCCCGATCCGATCACCGGCACCTCGGAAAGCGGCACGGCGACCTACCGCAACGCCCTGAACCAGATCGTCACGGTCAACTTCTCGGAAATCGAAACCGTCCTGCGCGACACGAACAAAGTGGTGGACGGCACGGCAGGCAATGACATCATCACACCCACCTCTGGCCCGGCCGGAACTCCGTTCAAGGATGCCGAAGGCGATCAGGTGGATGGCGGGGATGGGGTGAATGACACCATCGCCGCAGGTGCAGGCAATGACGTCGTGGATGCTGGCCTTGGCGATGATACGGTCAGCGGCGGCACCGGCAATGACAGCATCACTGGCGGCGTTGGCAATGACAGCGTTGCGGGCGACGAGGGGGCAGATACCCTTGCCGGTGGCGCAGGCAATGACCAACTCGTCGGCGGCGCGGGCGATGATGACATCGCTGTCGGCGGCGCAGACACGGCACGCGGCGGCACGGGCGATGACACCTTCACGCTTGATGGCACCGATCCGTCAGCCAACATCGAAGCCAGCATTGATGGCGGCAGCGACGGCACCGATGGCAACCCCGATGACAGCGCAAACGGCAATGTCGGTGATACGCTGGACCTGTCCGCAGGCACGGCAGGCCAGATCGTCCGCTTTGGCAACGACCCGGAAACCGGTACGGTTGACGGGCTGGATGGTGATACCACAGACCCCGACATCCGCTTTATCGAAATTGAGCGCGTCCTTACCGGCTCCGGCAACGACACCATCGACGGCGGCAATTCCATCGGCCCCATCGCGGTAGACACCGGTTCGGGCAACGACACCATCACCGGCGGGTCCGGCAACGACAGCATCACCGCAGGGGCGGGCGATGACACCGTGTCGGGCGGCGGCGGCAATGACTCTATCGCCGGGGGCAGCGGCAACGATTCCATCGATGGCGGTGCGGCAGACGACACGCTGCAGGGCAATGATGGCCAGGACACCCTCAGCGGCGGGCTTGGCAATGACAGCATCGACGGCGGCGCCGATGATGACAGCCTGACCGGCAATGACGGCAACGACACGCTGAACGGCGGCGATGGCGATGATACGCTGGATGGCGGCGCGAATGACGACCGGCTGACCGGTGGCGCGGGCGATGACAGCGTTGATGGCGGCACCGGCAATGATACGCTGGCAGGTGATGCTGGCAATGACACGCTGAACGGCGGCGCGGGCGATGACAGCATCGGCGGCGGATCGGGCAATGACAGCCTGGTCGGTGGGGATGGGGCTGACACCCTGTCTGGCGGCGACGGGTCAGACACGCTTCAGGGCGGGGCTGGCAATGACTCGCTGATCGGTGGCGAAGGCGATGATGACGTTGTCGCAGGCAGCGGCGATGTGGCCCAGGGCGGTGGCGGGGATGATGAATTCACCATCGACCCGACGCAATCCGGCACCTCGCCCATCACCATCATCGGTGGGGAAACCGTTGAAGAGGCGGTCATCGACCCGACCAACAACCCCACCGGTCGCATCGGCGACGTGCTTGATCTGCGCGGCCTGACGGATGTCACCGTCACCTATACCAACCCCGACCCGATCACCGGCACATCCGAAAGCGGCACGGCCACCTATCGCAACACGGCGGGCCAGATTGTTGCGATCAATTTCTCGGAAATCGAAACCGTGCTTACGGCGGCGGATGGCGTGGTTGACGGGTCCGGTGGCAACGACCTGATCACCCCCACCAGCGGACCGGGCGGCACGCCGTTCACAGATCCGCAGGGCGACCAGATTGATGGCACCGATGGCCTGAATGACAGCGTGGCCGCAGGCGCGGGCAACGATACCGTCGATGCCGGTCTGGGCAATGACACCGTCGATGGCGGTGCCGGGAACGACTCGTTGCTGGGCGGCGCTGGCGATGACAGCCTGATCGGCAACAGCGGGGCCGACACGCTGGATGGCGGGGCAGGCAATGACGTGCTGGAAGGTGGCCTGTCAGATGACAGCCTGACCGGTGGCATCGGCGATGACACGCTTCTTGGCAACGAAGGCCGCGATACGCTGGCGGGTGGCGTGGGCAATGACAGCCTTGATGGCGGGGCCGACGATGACAGCCTGTCCGGCAACGAAGGCCGCGATACGCTGGCTGGCGGTGCAGGCAATGACAGCCTTGATGGCGGCGACGAAGGCGATGTCCTGAACGGCAACGAAGGCGATGACAGCATCATCGGCGGCGCGGGCAACGATACGATCGACGCAGGAACCGGCAATGACACGGTCGCAGGCGGCACGGGGAATGATCAGGTCCAGGCGGGCGCTGGTGATGACACCGTTGATGGCGGGGCCAATGATGACACCCTCGCCGGTGGCGACGGTGCAGACCGCCTGCTGGGTGGCGACGGCAATGACAGCCTGACAGGCGATGCCGGGAATGACACGCTGGATGGCGGCGCCGGCAATGACACGCTGGCAGGTGGCGCAGGAACAGACTCTCTGACCGGGGGCGAAGGCACCGACAGCCTGCTGGGCGGCGGCAACGACGATGACCTGATTGTCGGCGCGGGCGACCGGGCCGAAGGTGGCGATGGCGACGATGAATTCCGCGTCAATCCGGCCCTGTCCGGCACGGCCACCATCACCGTCATTGGTGGCGAGGCGGGCGAAGACCTGACCGATCCCACCAATGGCGGCGCCGGCGACGTGCTTGATCTGCGTGGCCTGACAGGTGCCACTGTCGCCTTCACCGGCGCAGAAAGCGGCACCGCCACCTACCAGAACGCGAACGGCCAGACCGTCACCATCGCCTTCTCGGAAATCGAACGTGTGCTTCTGGACAGCAACGGCGTGGTCGATGGCACCACCGGCGGCGATCTGATGACGCCCACCTCTGGCGCTGGCGGCACACCCTTCGCCGACAGCCAGGGCGACCAGGTCGACGGTGCCGATGGCCCGAACGACACGATCGCCGCAGGTCAGGGCAATGACACGGTCGATGCAGGGCAAGGCAATGACACCGTCGATGGCGGCACCGGCAATGACCTGATCAGCGGCAATGTCGGCAATGACAGCCTGATCGGCGGCGCAGGTGACGATACCCTTTCCGGCGATCTTGGCGACGATACGCTGGCAGGCGGCGAAGGCACCGACAGCCTGTCAGGCGGCGATGGCAATGACAGCCTGACCGGCAATGAAGGCAACGACACGCTGCTGGGCGGCATCGGCAATGACACGCTGGATGGCGGCGATGCCGCCGACAGCCTGGCCGGTGGATCGGGTAATGATACGCTGCTGGGCGGAACCGGGGCCGATACGCTGCAAGGCGGGGCAGGGGCCGACAGCGTGGTCGGCGGAACGGGTGATGATGACATCATCGTCGGCGGCGCGGATACCGCCATCGGCAATTCGGGCGATGATGTCTTTACCTTCGACACCTCCGATCCGAACCTGTCGGCCCAGGTTTTCGGCGGCAGCGATGGGACCGACGGCAACCCCGACGATGCGGCCAACGGCGATGCGGGCGATCTGCTGGACCTGTCGGCAGGCACCACGGCGCAAACCGTGAACTTCGACGCCAACCCCGAAAACGGCAACGTCAACGGGCTGGATGGTGATGCAGGTGCGGACATCGCCTTTGCCGATATCGAACGTGTCCTGACCGGGTCTGCGGGCGACACCGTTGTGGGGGCCGGGGCGCAGGGTCCGATCAACATCGGCACGGGCGCAGGCAACGACACTATTGCAACCGGCGCTGGTGACGACATCATCGACGCGGGTGCCGACAATGACAGCATCACCGCCAACGCAGGCAATGATAGCATCCTTGCCGGAAGTGGTGATGATACGGTCGATGCCGGTGCAGGCAATGACACGGTCGATGCCGGTTCTGGCAACGACTCTGTCGCCGGCGGCAGCGGCCGGGATCAGTTGGTTGGTGGCGATGGCAATGACACGCTTGATGGCGGTGCCGAAAATGACACCCTCCTTGGCGGCTCTGGCAACGACTCGCTGATCGGTGGCGATGGCAATGACAGCCTGACCGGCGACGAAGGGCGTGACACGCTGATCGGCAACGACGGCAACGACACGCTTGATGGCGGCGATGAAGATGACAGCCTTCAGGGCGGCATGGGCAATGACAGCGTCCTTGGCGGCACTGGCAATGACATCCTCGAAGGCAACCTTGGCGATGACGTTCTTCTTGGCGGGGATGGGGCTGACACGGTCTTTGGCGGTGACGGAAACGACACCGTTGATGGCGGCGAAGGCAATGACAGTATCCAGACCGGCGATGGCCGCGACTCGGTGATCGGTGGGGCAGGTGATGATGTCATCAACACCCGCGCCACGGCAGCGGTCCCGGATGAGGCAGGCGCCCTGTCCGACCCAAACCCGAATGATGACCGTGACACGGTCGATGGCGGGGCCGGGAACGACACGATCCTGACCGGCGATGACGCCGACCTGATCACCGCAGGCGATGGCAACGATCTGGTCGATGCCGGGGTCGATGACGACACCGTCTTTGGTGGCGCAGGCGACGATACGATCATCGGCGAAGAAGGCGATGACAGCATCGAAGGCGGCATTGGCAACGACCTGCTTTATGGCGGTTCAACCACCGTAACAGGGGCCGACTTGCCCAATGACGGCGCTGATCCGCTGCCCGCCAACAACGAAGACACGATCCGGGGCGGTGACGGCAACGACACCATCTATGGCCGTGATGACAACGACACGCTGACAGGCGATGCCGGCAACGACGACATCTTCGGCGGGCTGGACGATGACAGCATCGACGGCGGCATCGGCAATGACTCGCTTTCCGGCGACGAAGGCGATGACACGCTTCTGGGCGGCGCGGGCAACGATACCCTTCAGGGTGGCGCTGGCCGTGACCGTGTGGTGGGCGGTGCCGGGGCCGACCTGATGGTCGGTGGCATCGGGGCTGATCTGTTCGTTGTCGAAGGGGCCGACACCATCACCGACTTTGATGCCACCACCGGCATCCAAGGCACCGATGGCGCGGCGACGATTGACAACGACTTTGCCGATCTGTCCGCCTTCTACAACGAAACGACACTTGCCGCCTACAACGCCGCAAATCCCGGTGCCACCTTCAACGACCCGCTCGACTGGCTTCGTGCCGATCAGGCGGATGGTGTCCTCCAAGGGGCTGGCGGCCTGCGCATCCAGAACGGTGGAGCTGCGGTCGCGGGTAATCTGCTGAACGCCGAAAACACCGGGGTTGTCTGCTTCACCCGCGGCAGTCGCATCCTGACAGCCGAAGGCGAAAAGGCGATCGAAGACCTCGCCGCCGGCGATCTGGTCCTGACCATGGATCACGGCTATCAGCCGATCCGCTGGATCGGGTCCAGCACCGTCGAAGGTAAGGGCCGCTTCGCCCCCATCGTGATCGAGGCAGGCACCTTGGGCAACACCCGCACCCTGCGTGTGTCACCGCAGCACCGCATGTTGCTTTCGGGCTGGCAGGCAGAACTGCTGTTCGACGAACCCGAGGTGTTGGTGGCGGCCAAGATGTTGGTCAACGACCAGACGATCCGTGCCGAAGACGTGGAACAGGTGGAATATTTCCACATGCTCTTTGACGCGCATGAAATCGTCTATGCCGAAGGCGCCCCGTCGGAAAGTTTCCATCCCGGCCATGTCGGCTGGGGGTCACTGGCCGAAGCGGCGCGCGATGAGATCCTGACGCTTTTCCCGCAATTGGAAACGATGGGTTTCACCGTCTACGGCCCCTCGGCCCGCCGCAGCCTGACCGCGCCCGAGGCCCGCGTCGCCCGCGACACGATCCTTGGCGATATGATGACCCGCGCCGCCGAATAAGCGCCGCGCAACGAAACGGAACAGGCCCCGGCGACAGGGGCCTGTTTCATTTTTTCCCAATTTGATCAGACCTTTGTCCATATATCGGCCCGACCTTGCGCCATCCCCTTCCAGGCCACCTTCTGCCAATCTCTGCCAACAAACCGCAGCAGAACGGGTCGAATCGTGTCTCCCAACGTCACCAAGACAACCACCGCTTTCGTTAAGGTGATCCTCCCCTTTGCGTCACGCGGCAGCCTGATCACGCTGGGTTTTGTCGCGGGCATGTTGCTTTGGAAAACGCTCAGCCTGTGACCTCGCGCCTGTCGCCCCCGATGGCGGCTTGGGCCTAAGTCGGTTCTGAACGGGCGCGTGGCGGAAATGGACGGATGATTTTCCGCCCGCAGGATCATATTCCGCCCAAGGCAGCAGGCACCCAAATCACAAAGGACGGCCCCCCTATGCGCTATTCCGGCTTTCGTGTGATCGCCGAGGCTTTGACCGGCCACAAGGGATGGAAACCCGCATGGCGCGACCCGGAACCGCAGGCCGCCTACGATTACATCATCATCGGCGGCGGCGGCCACGGCCTTGCCACGGCCTACTACCTTGCCAAGGAATTCAAACAGGCCCGCATCGCGGTGCTGGAAAAAGGCTATCTTGGCGGCGGAAATGTCGGGCGCAACACCACGATTATCCGGTCCAACTATCTGCTGGATGGCAACGAACCGTTCTACGAATTTTCCCTGAAACTCTGGGAAGGGCTGGAACAGGATTTCAACTACAACGCCATGGTATCGCAACGCGGGATCATCAACCTGTATCACACCGATGCGCAGCGCGATGCCTATACACGGCGCGGCAACGCCATGATCCTGCATGGGGCCGATGCGGAACTGCTGAACCGGGATCAGGTTCGCGCGATGTATCCCTTCCTGAATTTTGACAACGCCCGCTTTCCCATCAAGGGCGCGCTGATGCAGCGCCGCGGCGGCACCGTTCGCCACGATGCCGTGGCCTGGGGCTATGCGCGCGGGGCAGACATGCGCGGCGTGGACCTGATCCAGAATTGCGAAGTCACCGGCATCCGCACCGAACAGGGCCGCGTGACGGGCGTCGATACCACCCGCGGCTTCATCGGCGCAAAAAAGGTGGGCGTCGCCGTCGCGGGCAATTCTTCACGGGTCATGTCCCACGTGAACATGCGCCTGCCCATTGAATCCCACGTCCTTCAGGCCTTCGTGTCCGAAGGTCTGAAACCCGTCATCGACGGCGTGATGACCTATGGCGCTGGCCATTTCTACGTCAGCCAGTCCGACAAGGGCGGTCTGGTGTTCGGTGGCGACATCGACGGCTACAACTCCTATGCCCAACGCGGCAACATGCCCGTGGTCGAAGACGTTGCCGAAGGCGGCATGTCCCTGATGCCAATGATCGGCCGCGCCCGCCTGTTGCGGTCCTGGGGCGGGATCATGGACATGTCGATGGACGGCAGCCCCATCATCGACCGCACCGATATTGATGGTCTCTATTTCAACGGCGGCTGGTGCTATGGCGGCTTCAAGGCCACCCCCGCCTCCGGCTGGTGCTTTGCGCATCTGCTGGCAACCGATACCCCCCACCCCACCGCCACCGCCTATCGTTTCGACCGTTTCCGCAAGGGATTGATGATCGACGAAAAAGGCCAGGGCGCGCAGCCCAACCTGCATTGAAGGGCCAGCCATGATCATCAACCACCCCCTCCTCGGCCCCCGCGATGCGCAGGAATTCGTCTATCTCGGCGATGCCAACCTCATCGCCCGCCCCGATGGCCTGTCCTTCCCCGACGCCGCCACCGCGCAGGACGCCTTTCACGATTACCTCTACCTCCGCTCCAACCCCGCAGGCGACCACCGCGAACTGTGGTATCACGAACAGGGCGACCGCTCCTGGCTCGTCGTGACCCGCAACACCGTGACGCATGAAATTACAAAGGTCGAACTCGCCCGCGACGTGGCCCGTGCGATGGGGCGCAGCAAATGACACAAGAGAACCGCATCAAGGGCGGCCAGATCGACCGCAGCCGCACCCTCCGCTTCACCTTTGACGGCCACCCCTACACGGGTCATCCCGGTGATACCCTCGCCTCCGCCCTGCTGGCCAACGGCGTCCGCCTCATGGGGCGCAGCTTCAAATACCACCGCCCGCGCGGCCCGCTTTCGGCAGGCAGCGAAGAACCCAACGCCATTGTCGAACTCCGCTCCGGCGCGCGGCAGGAACCCAACACCCGCGCTACCGTGGCGGAATTGTTTGATGGTCTGCAGGCGAACAGCCAGAACCGCTTCCCCTCGCTCAAGTTTGATCTGATGGGGATCAACGACTACCTCTCCCCCTTCTTCGCGGCAGGCTTCTACTACAAAACCTTCATGTGGCCCGCCGCCTTTTGGGAAAAGGTCTATGAACCGATCATCCGCCGCGCTGCGGGCTTGGGTAGCCTGTCGAAACAGGACGACCCCGATACCTATGACAAGGGCTTCCTGCACTGCGATCTCTTGATCATCGGCGCTGGCCCCGCTGGCCTGATGGCCGCGCTCACCGCAGGCCGCGCCGGGGCGCGCGTCATCCTCGCGGATGAAGATTTCCGCATGGGTGGCCGCCTGAATGCGGAAACCCTGACCATCGGCAACCACGCCGCGGCCGACTGGGCCGAAGACACCGTCCGCACGCTGGCACAGATGCCCAATGTCCGCCTGATGGCGCGCACAACCGTTCTGGGCGCGATGGACCACGGCATCTATTCCGCCGTCGAACGCGTCTCTGACCACCTGCCCACCCCCGAGGCGGGAAAACCGCGCCAGATCCTGTGGCGCATCTATTCCCGCCGCGCCATCCTTGCCGCCGGGGCCATCGAACGCCCCATCGCGTTTGAAAACAACGACCGCCCCGGCATCCTGCTGGCGGGCGCACTCCGCGCCTATGCCAACCGCTACGCCGCCCTCGTGGGCGATCGTGTGGCCGTGTTCACCAACAACGACGATGGCCTGCGCACCGCGACCGACCTGCAAGCCAAGGGCGTGGACGTGGCCGCCGTCATCGACACGCGGCAGGAAGGCGATCTGCTTCCAGGTATCCGCCACCTGAAAGGCGCGCAGGTGATCGACGCGCAGGGCAAACTCGGCCTGAAATCCATTACCATCCGACATGCGAATGGCCGTTCGGAAACTCTGTCCGTCAACGCCCTTGGCGTCTCCGGTGGCTGGAACCCCAACCTAAACATCTCTAGCCACCACCGGGGCCGCCCCGTCTGGAACGACGCGCTTGCCGCCTTCACCCCCGGCGCGGGTGGCCCCCCCGGCCTTGCCGCCGCTGGCGCGGCCTCGGGCGCAATGTCCACCCATGCCGCGCTTGCCACAGGTGCCGCCCAAGTCAATGCCGCCCTCGAAGCCCTCGGCCTGAAAACCCACAATACAGACCTGCCGCAGGCCGAAGACGCCCCCGTCAACATCACCCCTTTCTGGTATGTCCACGAAGGCAAGGGCCGTGCCTGGATCGACCAGCAGAACGATGTGACGGTCAAGGATGTCAAACTGGCGAAGCAGGAAAACTTTACCTCCGTCGAACATCTGAAACGCTATACCACCCTGGGCATGGCCACCGATCAGGGCAAAACCGGCAACATCCTTGGCCTTGCCGTCATGGCCGAACTCACCGGCAAATCCATCCCGCAAACCGGCACCACCATCTATCGCCCGCCCTATACCCCTGTTGCATTGGGCGCGCTGGGCGGCCGCTCACGCGGGCAGGATTTCAAACCCACCCGCCTGACGCCAAGCCACAAATGGGCCACAGAACAGGGCGCGGTGTTCGTTGAGGTGGGCATGTGGCTCCGCGCCCAATGGTTCCCGCGCACAGGGGAGTCCACATGGCGCCAATCGGTGGACCGTGAGGTGCTGCAAACCCGCGCATCCGTCGGCATCTGCGATGTCACCACGCTGGGCAAGATCGACGTGCAGGGCCGCGATGCCGGGGCCTTTCTCGACAAGGTCTATGCCAACACCTTCTCCACCCTTCCCATCGGCAAGGTCCGCTATGGCCTGATGCTGCGCGAAGACGGCATCGTGATGGATGACGGCACCACCGCGCGTTTGGCCGAAAACGAATGGGTGACGACCACCACCACCGCCAATGCCGTCCCCGTCTTCCGGCATATGGAATACATCCGCCAATGCCTTTACCCCGATATGGACGTGCAACTGATTTCCACGACCGAGGCTTGGGCGCAATTCTCTGTCGCTGGCCCGAACGCCCGGAAACTCCTGCAAAAAATCGTCGATCAGGACATTTCCGATGCCGCCTTCCCCTATATGGCCTGCGGCAACTTCACCGTCGCGGGTGGCCTGCGCGCCCGCCTTTTCCGCATCTCCTTCTCTGGGGAACTCGCCTATGAAATCGCCGTCCCCACCCGCTATGGCGACGCGATGATCCGCGAATTGGTGAAGGCAGGCGAAGAATTCGATGCTGTTGTCTATGGCACGGAATCCCTTGGCGTGATGCGCGTGGAAAAGGGCCATGTCGCGGGCAACGAACTCAACGGCCAGACCACCGCGCTGAACATGGGCCTGGACAAGATGGTGTCGAAAAAGAAAGACAGCATCGGCATGGTCCTGTCGCAACGCGAAGGGCTGACCCGCGATGACGGCCTTCGCCTTGTCGGCGTCAAACCGGTGGACCCGTCGAACCCCCTGACCGCTGGCTCCCACTTCCTCGACATCGGTGCTGAACCGGTGGCCGCGAATGATGGCGGCTGGCTTACCTCTGTCGTCTATTCACCCCACCTGAAATCTTCGATCGCGCTGGGTTATCTGAAGAACGGCCAAACCCGCATCGGCCAGCGTCTGCGCGCCGTCAACCTGCTTGCGAAAACCGAAGTCGAGGTTGAAATCGTCTCGCCCCACTTCTTCGACCCGGAAGGAGAACGCCTCCGTGGCTGACCATCGCCTCAAGCCGATCACACCGCTGGGCAATGACGCGCCCGATGCCGTAACCATCGGCCCCGTCACGATTGCCGAGGTAACGGACACCGCCCTCGCCTCCCTCGCCGCCCGACTGGGGGAAGAGGCGGCCACCGCCGACGCCGCCGATGCCGCAGGCATCCCGCTGCCCGGCCCCGGCCAATCGGCCAAAGGCGCCACCTACGCCGCCTTCTGGCTGTCACCGCAGCAATGGATGGTCGAGGCGCCCTTCGCCACGCATGAAGACATCATCGCCATCCTCAAGCCGCATTTCGGCGAAGCGGCCAGCCTGACGGAACAGACCGATGCCTGGGCGCGGTTCGATGTCACGGGCGCTGACCTGCCGTCGATGTTTGAACGCCTCTCGGCCTTTGATCTGCGCGCCCACGGCCCCGGCGCGGCCACCCGCACGGTGATCGACCATCTGGGCTGCTATGTCGTGATCCGGGGCGCGGGCCATCTTTCCATCCTTGGCCCCCGCTCCTCGGCCGCCACGCTGTTCCACGCGCTCGAAACGGCGGCCCGCTCCGCTTACTGATCCATCACCACGCCGCTCGATGCGTGCATACAGTTTGCTGCACAGTGCGCTGCACCGCCTGCGGCACATTGGCTTTGCCGCCTTGTCCGATGCCGGACTTTCCCTATAGTGAAAAACATATCACCTTTGTTTACGCGGCGGGTCAGTATGGACGATCAGGATACGGCACCGGAAACCACAATCCACAAGTCCAAACCGGCGTTCAGCCAAGATCCGCACCGCGTGCGCGAACTGTCCGAACGCAATCTGGAAATGGCCATCGGCCGGTCCGTCCGCGCGTTTCGTCGCCAACAGGGGATGACGGTGGCCGACCTTTCCGCTGTCACCGGCCTGTCCATCGGGATGCTGTCCAAAATTGAAAACGGCATCACCTCGCCGTCGCTGACCACCCTGCAAATCCTGTCCCACGCCTTTTCCACCCCGATCACCTCTTTCTTCCGCGGGTTTGAAGAACGCAGGGAAGTTCAACACGTTAAGGCAGGCGAACATCTGGAAATTGACCGTCGCGGGACGCGGGCAGGGCATCAATACCACCTGCTTGGCCATATCGGATCAAACAATTCCGGCGTGGTGGTGGAACCCTACCTGATCACGCTGACCGCCGAATCCGATACCTTCCCCACCTTTCAACATGACGGCATCGAACTGCTGTTCATGCTTGAGGGAGAGGTAAAATATCGCCACGGCGACCAACTCTTTCATCTGGAACCCGGCGACAGCCTGTTCTTTGATGCCGACGCACAGCACGGCCCCGAAGTTCTTGTGAAACTTCCCGCACGCTATCTGTCGGTCATCAGCTACCCGCAGGCATAGATCGGCCGGGCATCCCGCTCGCTCTTTCGGACGCATCCACAGGGGGTGCGCCTATAATTTGTGCAGTGTTTTAAATTTCATTGCCCCCCAGTTAAAAAAGTTTCTTCTCAGTTGAGCCGTCTCGCCTTCAATGCTAGCGTCCAGACAGAACCTGAACCAAGGGAGTCGGCGCCATGTGCGGAATCGTCGGTCTGTTCCTGAAAGACCCCAAACTTGAACCGCAGCTCGGTGCCCTGCTCACCGACATGCTCATCACCATGACAGATCGCGGCCCCGACAGCGCGGGGATCGCCATCTATGGCCGCCCCGAAAAGGGCCGGGCCAAGCTGACCGTCCAATCTGCCACGCCGGATGCGGATTTCGCGGCCCTGACGGATGACCTTGGCCGCGCCATCGCCGCAAAGGTGACGGGTGTGGTCAAGGATACCCACATGGTCCTTGAACTGCCCGAAGACCGGCTGGAGGCCGCCCGCCACGCCATGCGCGACCTACGCCCCGGCGTAAAGGTGATGTCGGCGGGAGAAGGCATTGAAATATATAAAGAAGTTGGCCTTCCCAAGGATGTCGCCGCCCGCTTCGAAGTGGCCCGCATGTCCGGCACCCACGGCATCGGCCACACCCGCATGGCCACCGAATCTGCCGTCACCACAATGGGCGCGCACCCGTTTTCCACCGGGTCGGATCAATGCCTTGTCCATAACGGGTCGCTGTCCAACCACAACTCCGTCCGCCGCGTGCTGAAACAGGCGGGCATGACGTTCGAGACGGAAAACGACACCGAGGTCGCCGCCGCCTTCATCAGCCACAAACTGCAAGAAGGCGCGAAACTGGGCGAGGCGATGGAAGCCACGCTCACCGATCTTGACGGCTTCTTTACCTTTGTCGTTGGCACCAAGAACGGCTTTGGCGTTGTGCGTGATCCCATCGCCTGCAAACCCGCCGTCATGGCCGAAACCGACCAATATGTCGCCTTCGGGTCTGAATACCGCGCCATGGTCAACCTGCCGGGCATCGACAATGCCCGCGTCTGGGAACCCGAACCCGCCACCGTCTACTTCTGGGAACGCTGAACGATGCAGACTTTCGACCTGTCCGCCCAAGGCCTGCGCGCATTGAACTCCACCCTGCACGGGCTCAAGGGGCAAACCAACCAGACCGCCTGGGAAATCATCAATCCCAAAGGCGCCCATGCCATCGCCGTGGGCCTTGATGCCCCGGTCGATGTCACCGTGCGCGGCTCTACCGGCTATTACTGCGCGGGGATGAACAAACAGGCCACGGTCCGCATCAAGGGGTCTGCCGGGCCGGGTGTGGCCGAAAACATGATGTCCGGCACCGTCATCATTGATGGCGACGCCAGCCAATATGCCGGGGCCACCGGGCGTGGCGGGCTTCTGGTCATCAAGGGCAATGCCTCATCGCGCTGCGGCATCTCGATGAAGGGGATCGACATCGTGGTGCATGGCAACATTGGCCACATGTCCGCCTTCATGGCGCAATCCGGCAACCTTGTGGTGCTGGGCGATGCGGGCGACGCGCTGGGGGATTCACTCTATGAGGCGCGGATGTTCGTGCGCGGCTCGGTCAAATCGCTTGGCGCGGACTGCGTGGAAAAAGAAATGCGCCCCGAACATATCGCCATCCTGGCCGACCTGCTCAAGCGTGGCGAAGCCGATCATCTGGCCAAGCCCGAAGAATTCAAACGCTACGGTTCTGCCCGCAAGCTCTACAATTTCAATATCGACAACGCGTCATCCTACTGAGGCAGCCGAAGAATGTCAGATTTCCCCCAAACGCCGCCGAAACAGTCGTGGACCTTTTCCAACGACGTCAACGCCGAAATCCGCCGCGCCGCCGCGACCGGTATCTATGACATTCGCGGTGGCGGATCGAAACGCAAACTGCCGCATTTCGATGACCTGCTGTTCCTTGGTGCCTCTATCAGCCGCTATCCGCTGGAAGGCTACCGCGAAAAATGTGCCACCGATGTCTGGCTTGGCACCCGCTACGCCAAGAACCCGATCCACCTTGATATTCCCGTCACCATCGCGGGCATGTCTTTTGGCGCGTTGTCTGGCCCGGCCAAGGAAGCACTCGGTCGTGGTGCATCCGCCGCTGGCACCTCTACCACCACCGGTGATGGCGGGATGACCGAAGAAGAGCGTGGCCATTCCAAAACACTGGTCTATCAATATCTTCCCTCGCGCTACGGCATGAACCCCGATGATCTGCGCCGCGCGGATGCCATCGAAATCGTAGTGGGGCAGGGGGCAAAGCCCGGTGGCGGCGGCATGCTGCTGGGGCAAAAGATTTCCGACCGCGTGGCCCAGATGCGCAACCTGCCCAAGGGCATCGACCAGCGTTCCGCCTGCCGCCACCCCGATTGGACCGGGCCGGATGATCTGGAAATCAAGATCCTTGAGCTGCGCGAAATCACCAATTGGGAAAAGCCGATCTATATCAAGGTCGGCGGCGCACGGCCCTATTATGACACGGCCCTTGCCGTAAAGGCCGGGGCCGATGTCGTGGTGCTGGACGGGATGCAAGGCGGCACCGCCGCCACGCAGGACGTGTTCATCGAAAACGTCGGCATGCCGATCCTTGCCTGCATCCCGCAGGCGGTGAAGGCGCTGCAAGACCTTGGCATGCACCGCAAGGTGCAACTGATCGTGTCGGGCGGCATCCGATCGGGTGCCGATGTGGCCAAGGCGATGGCGCTGGGCGCCGATGCGGTGGCCATCGGCTCCGCCGCCCTGATCGCGCTGGGCGACAACGACCCGGCGTTGGAGGCGGAATACAAGAAACTCGGCACCACCGCCGGGGCCTATGACGACTGGCACGAAGGCAAGGATCCCGCCGGCATCACCACCCAGGATCCCGAACTGTTCAAGCGGTTCGACCCCATCCTTGGTGGCCGGCGCCTGAAGAACTACCTCAAGGTGATGACGCTGGAAGCGCAGACAATCGCCCGCGCCTGCGGCAAGAATCACCTCCACAACCTCGAACCCGAAGACCTCTGCGCCCTGACCATCGAAGCCGCCGCAATGGCCGGCGTTCCCCTGGCGGGCACCAACTGGATACCGGGAAAGAACGGTTTCTGAAAACAACGGCACAAAGCCGATCTGATAAGGACAGGGAGCTAGACATGGCCAAAGATCTTGCCAAATGGGCAAAGGAAAAAGGCGTCAAGTATTTCATGATTTCCTATACCGACCTGTTCGGTAGCCAGCGTGCGAAACTCGTGCCGACACAGGCCATCAACGACATGGCCGAAGACGGCGCAGGTTTTGCCGGGTTCGCCACGTGGCTTGACCTTACCCCTGCCCATCCTGATCTGATGGCCGTGCCGGACCCGTCTTCGGCCATTCAACTGCCATGGAAAAAAGACGTGGCCTGGGTTGCCGCCCGCGCCACGATGGAAGGCAAACTTGTCGATCAGGCCCCGCGCAACGTGCTGGAAAAACTGGTGGGCGAAGCGGCCAAGGAAGGGCTGCGCGTCAAGACGGGGGTGGAACCCGAATTCTTCATCCTGAATGCCGATGGCACCGCGGCATCCGACATCTACGACACGGCGGAAAAGCCCTGCTATGACCAGCAGGCCATCATGCGCCGCTATGACGTGATCAGCGAGATTTGCGACTACATGCTCGAACTGGGATGGGAGGCCTACCAGAACGACCACGAAGACGCGATCGGCCAGTTCGAAATGAACTGGAAATACGATGACGCGCTGCAAACCGCCGACAAGCACAGCTTTTTCAAATTCATGGTCAAGGCCGTGTCGGAAAAGCACGGCTTCCGCGCCACCTTCATGCCCAAACCGTTCAAGGGGCTGACAGGTTCGGGCTGCCACGCCCATATCTCTGTCTGGTCGCTTGACGGCAAGACCAACGCCTTTGCCGACAACACCAAGGAACTTGGTCTGTCCGACCGGGGCCGCACCTTCCTGGGCGGCATCATGAAACACGCCTCGGCACTTGCTGCGATCTGCAACCCGACGGTCAACAGCTACAAACGCATCAACGCCCCCCGTACGTCATCGGGGGCAACATGGGCGCCAAATTCGGTGACATGGACCGGCAACAACCGCACCCACATGGTCCGCGTCCCCGGTCCGGGCCGGTTTGAACTGCGCCTGCCCGATGGGGCGGCCAACCCCTACCTTCTGCAAGCCGTCATCATCGCCGCTGGCCTTGATGGCGTGCGCACCAATGCCGATCCGGGCCGCCGCTATGACATAGACATGTATCAGCAGGGCCATACCGTAAAGGGCGCGCCGAAACTGCCGCTCAACCTGCTGGATGCGCTGCGTGAATACGACAAGGACAAGACCCTGAAATCCATGATGGGCGACGAATTTTCTGCGGCCTACCTGAAGCTGAAGCACAAGGAATGGGATAGCTACGTCTCTCACTTCTCCCGCTGGGAGGTCGAGAACACCTTCGACATCTGATCCGCCTTCCCCTGAGGGCGCATCCTACCCGCCAGATTCGTCTGGCGGGTTTTCTTTTGTGGAACGCACGCCCCACGAAACCCCGCGCCCCTGCGGTGATCCGGGGCCGCCCCCATTTTGGAACGCCGGTCCAGGGCCAGTTTCTCTTGCAACAGGCAGACCGTTTAGTTATACACTGTATAATTAAACCGGAGCCTCCCCATGCCCATCACCGGCCACGTCTTTATTGCCACCAGCCTGGACGGCTTCATCGCCCGCCCGGATGGCAGCCTTGATTGGCTGATCGCACGCGATGCCCCGGACGAAGACCACGGCTACGCCACCTTCATCGCCGGGATGGAATGCATCGTGATGGGGCGTGGCACCTTTGATGCGGTGCGTGGCTTTCCTGAATGGCCCTACACGCTGCCGGTGCTGGTCCTGTCCCGAAGGCTGGCCGATCAACCTGTCCCCGATGATCTGCAGGGCAAGGTCGCCTTCGCCAACCTAACCCCACACCAGGCGATGGCCCATCTCGCCGACCAAGGCCACCGCCGCGCCTATATCGACGGCGGGCAGATCGTCCAATCCTTCCTGCGTGCAGGCCTGATCGAAACGCTGACCATCACCACCGCCCCCGTCCTCATCGGTCAGGGCCGCCCGCTCTTTGGCACCATTCCACAAGACATCCCATTGATCCACGAGGCGTCAACCAGTTGGCCCTCCGGCCTTGTCCAATCCCGCTGGCGCATCGCATGAAACCCGGCCGCCCAAGCCAACCCCGCCTGACCCAAACCGCCATCCTGACCGACGCGCTGGCCCTGCTGGATCAAGGCGACACCGCCCTCACTCTGCGCGCCCTTGCGCTGCGCCTTCAGGTCACGCCAATGGCGATCCAGCACCATATCGGCACCCGTGACGCGCTGATCCGCGCGCTGGCCGATCACGCCTATGCCGATGTCACCGCCCCGGATGAAGGCCCGCCGCAAACCCGCCTGCGCGCCCTGATCACCGCCTATGCGGCCAAGGTGCGCACCCATCCGCACCTGACCATAGCCCTGTTCCGCACGCCCGGTCCCTTGCCGACGCAGGCGCAGCGCATCACCGACACGCTGGAAAACCTTCTCGCCCAGTCCGGCCTCACCGGGCAAAACGCCCTCCTATGGCGCGACATCCTCATCGACTGGGCGCATGGCGCGGCGCTGGCGCAATCACCAGACAGCGCCGCCCTCGACACCCTGCTCGCCGCTCTCAATCCATTATGAAATGCACACCCGTAAACCGTGACCGCATCTCGCGCACCCGCGCCGCCACCGCGCCCGGATCATTCCCCCGCAACCCTTCGGCAATCAGCGCGGCCAGCGCCGGCGCATCCGCCACCGTCACGCCCCGCCGCACCAATTCTGGCGTCCCGATCCGCAACCCGTTCAGATCGCCCTCGACCGCCGCAATCGGCAACCCGATGCCACAGGCCAGAAACCCGGCTTTGCGCAGCGTCTTTGATGCCGCCTGCCCACCGCCAAACGCCGCCGCCTCCACCGCGAACTGATGGCTCGTCGTCATCCCCCGGTCGGCCCCAAAGACCGGCAGCCCCAGCCCCGCCAATTCCCGCGCCAGCGCCTGCGCCAGATCGACCATCGCCGCTGCATAGGCACGGCCCTCCGCCCGCCAATCCAGCAAGGTAATCGCCAAAGCCGCCGATTTCGCCGCATCGAAATTCGCCGTCATCCCCGGAAAGGCGATCCGGTCCAGCCGTTCGGCAATTTCCGCCTCGCGCGTCACGATCAACCCGCCCGCAGGCCCGCCCAGCGATTTATAGGTACTCATCGTCATCAGATGCGCGCCTTCCTCCAACGGGTTGGCCCAGGCCCCCCCGGCAATGATCCCGCATTGATGCGCCGCATCAAACAGCACCCAGGCCCCCACCTCATCGGCAATCTCGCGCACCTGCCGCACCGGATGGGGAAACAGGTTCAGACTGCCCCCGATAGTGATGATCCGGGGCCGCACCCGCAGCGCCATCTCGCGCAGCGCATCCAGATCAACGGTATAGCCATCGGCATTCACCGGCGCGTCATGCGTCACCAACCCATACAGCCCCGCACAGCCCGCCTTGTGATGCGTCACATGCCCACCCACCGCAGGTGGCGGCGCGATGATCGCATCCCCCGGCCGTGCCAGCGCCATGAACCCATACAGGTTCGCCATCGCCCCCGACGCACAGCGTATCTCGGCATAGGTCGCGCCGAAAACTTCGGCCGCCAGCTCGGCCGCGATCACCTCGATCTCTTCGATCGCCTCCAGGCCCATCTCATACTTGTCGCCCGGATAGCCGAGAGAGGGGCGCGACCCCAACCCACGCGCCAACGCCGCCTCGGCCCTTGGGTTCATCACATTGGTGGCGGGGTTCAGGTTGAAACAGTCCCGGTCGTGGATCTCCAGGTTCCGGGCAATCAACGCCTCGATCCGCGCCTTCACCGTCGCGCTATCTCCTGCCGCCGTCTCCCCGGCAAGGCGCTGGATATAGGTCTCGCAGGCATCCGGCACCCATGTGCGGCGGGCAAGATGTGTCATGGCATGAACTCCGTTCTGAACTTTCCCCGATCACATCACCCAATGCCCCTTGCCCGCAAATCAGAAATCCGAAAACTTAGGGTCAGGAAAATTAAGGCTCCCCATGCCCGTCGCCCCACCCCGCCCGAAAGACCTGCCCCTCACCGCGCTGCGCGCCTTCGAGGCGGCGGCGCGTTTGGGCGGCTTTGCCGCAGCGGCGCAGGAACTGGGGGTCACACCGGGCGCCATCACCGCCCATGTCAAGCAACTGGAAGCCGCCCTTGACGCCCGCCTGTTCGACCGCACCCCGCGTGGTGTGCGCCTGACGGCACTCGGCCAGCAATCGCTGCCTGCCCTGACGGCAGCCTTCGATGCGCTGGCTGCCGCCACCGGCGACTTGCGCGCCGCCGCCGCCCCGCGCACGGTGCATATCGCCACGCTTCCCGCCATCGCCCAACTGTGGCTTTCCCCGCGCCTCCCCGCCCTGCGCGCCGCCGCGCCGGATATCCGCATCTCCATCACCGCGCTGGAAACACCCCCGAACCTGAAACGCAGCCCCTATGACCTGTCGCTGTTCTTCTCTGATGACCGCCAAGGCCGCATCGCCCCCGATGTGATCTTTCCGGTCTGCGCCCCCGCGCTGGCCGCCACGCTGCGCAGCCCTGCCGACATTGCCCACCACCCCTGCCTGTCTGACGCCACATGGGCCGACGATTGGGCGCTGTGGTCCTCTACCCTTGCTGATCCACCCTTGCTGCCCGATGGGCCGGTCTTTTCGCTCTACGCGCTGGCGGTCGAGGAAACGGTCAACGGCGCGGGCATCCTGATCGGCCATCAGGCGCTGGTGGAACGCCATCTTGCCGATGGTCGCCTGGTCGCACCCTTTGCTCAGCGGGTCACCCTGCCACGCGGGCTGCGGCTCTGGTCCGAACGGCCCCTGCGTCCCGGCACACCGGCCCGCTTTGTGGCCGATTGGTTGCGCCACACCCCCTTGGCATCCCCGCCCGCCCCCGATACCACACCCTGATCAGCTTTCAGGCCCAACATGCACCCGACGCCCCACCGCTCCAACCGGCCCCTGATCGGTGTGGCCTTGATGATCGCCGCGATGATGCTGCTGCCATTTCTGGACGTGGTGGCAAAGTTCCTAGGTCAACAAGGCATGCCCGTGATGCAGATCGTCTGGGCGCGCATGGCCTTCGGGGCGCTTCTGACCTTGCCGTTCGTGCTGCGCCACGGCGGCCCCGCCGCAATCCGGCCTGATCGGCCCTGGTATCACGGCCTGCGCGCCGTGCTGCTGATCGCCGCCACCTTCCTGTTCTTCTCGGCGCTGAAATACCTGCCCATCGCCGATGCGCTGGCCATCTTCTTCGTCCAGCCCTTGATCCTTACGGCCATCTCGCCCTTTGTTCTGGGCGAAAAGGTTGGCCCCCGCCGTTGGGCCGCCGTCTGCGTGGGCTTTATCGGCACGCTGATCATCATCCGTCCGGGCTTTGCCGAACTGAACCCCGGCACTCTGATGGCGCTGGGGGCAGGTGCGTCGCTTGCATGTTATTTTGCCATGACCCGCCGCATCGCAGGCCGCGCCCCGGCCATGGTCACCACCTTTCACACCAGCCTGATCGGCACCCTTCTGACCACCGCCCTGATCATCGCCCCCTGGCAGGCCCCAAATCCCGCACAATGGGCCATGCTGTTCCTGATCGGCGTGATTGCGACGGCAGGTCATTATTGCATCGTCCGCGCCTATGACCACGCCGAGGCGTCGCTTCTGGCCCCGTTGGCCTATACGGAAATGATCATGGCCACGCTTGTCGGCTGGTGGTTCTTTGGCGATCTGCCGGATGGGTATACGCTGGTCGGCGTCTCCATCCTCATCGCCTGCGCGATCTACATTTCCATCCGCGAACGCGGTCGCAACCCGCCCCCGCGCCCCGAAGCGGCCTAAGCGTTTTCTGCGTCAGAAAACGGCGCAAATCCTGCGTCAGGATTTGCCTTCCGACCGCTCTAGATCAACCCCAGATCCCGCGCCACGATCACCGCTTGCGTGCGGTTCGTCGCCGTCAGCTTCTTGCAGATGCTGGTCACATGCATCTTGATCGTCGGTTCCGCCAGCTTCAGGTCGTTGGCGATTTCCTTGTTCTGCTTGCCCTCGGCCAGATAGGACAGCACCATCATTTCCTTGTCCGACAGCCGCCCGTTCTTTGTTGTCCGTCCGGCATTGTGTCGCTCGCGCACCAGTTCCAGCGGCATGTAATGTTCGCCCGCATGCATGAACCGGATCGCGTTGGCCAAAGACCGAACCCCCGTCGTCTTAAGCACAATCCCCGAAGACCCGGCATTCATGATCTCGTCCAGCATCCGGGGCGTCGGGTTTCCGGTGATGATGGCCACCGGCTTGCCCCCATTCAGTTTGATCGCCCGCCGTAACCCCGCCACGCCATTCATCCCCGGCATGTTCAGGTCCAGCAGCACCACATCATACGGCCCCTCGGCCCCGATATGGTCCACCGCCTCATCCAGCGTCTTGGCCGTCGCAATCGCCATGTCCGGAGCCGAAGACAGATACATGGCAAACACATCGAGAACCATTTCATGGTCATCCGCTATCAAAACGCGAATTTTGTCAGAGACTGCCCCACCAATCATGCCGATCCCTCTGCGCCGTTCCAATTCCTTGGTGCCACCACGATCCCCGCTTTCCCCCTGCAATCAAGGGCAGAACAATGATTTTGGCGACACATCCATCAGGATAGGCGCTTTGGGCTGCAAAACAAAGTCATGCCAGCCCGATCCCGACTAAGTAGAGGCCGACCCATACTTTCGGATGGGCATGCATCCGTAATTGGAATCGTGAAACCAGCGTTTTTCGCTATCCTCAAACGGCCAAGTTATTCCAAGGCCGGGATGTTCTGATGACGCTGTTTCCCTTCAAAAGCCGCCTCGCGGTCTTTTCGGCGTTCATCCCGGTTGCGCTGGCCGCGCCGGTCGCGGCGGAACTTGCCGCCCCCTCCGGTGACGTGATCCTGACCATCGAAGGCGCGATTTCCGAAACCAATACGGCCACCGGCGCCGCCTTTGACCTGGCCATGCTGCAAGCCCTGCCCACCTCCGGGTTTGACACCACCACAAACTGGACCGACCGCAAAAACCGGTTTGACGGCGTCCCCCTCAAGGCGCTGCTGGATGCCGTTGGCGCGACAGGGGGCACCATCACGGCAACCGCACTGAACAATTACAGCATCCAGATCCCGCTGGACGCGATCGACGATGCCGTGCCGATCGTCGCCTACCACATCGACGGCGAACCCTTTTCGCGCCGCGACAAGGGGCCGCTCTGGATCGTCTTTCCCTATGATGACGGGTCCGAATACCAAACCGAACTGGTCTATGGCTGGAGCATCTGGCAACTCGCCGGGTTGAAAGTCACAGACTGAACCCGCCGCCTCGCTCAATTCCGGGCGTGGCGGTCTCCGCCAGAAACCTGCCAGATCCGTGCCAGACCCGCGAATGAGCCAATTCTTTGACGAAGCCTTGCAGGAAAACCGTCTCGCCCGCGCCGCGGTGCGGATGCGCCAGCTTGTCATTGCGCTGACCTTCGTCGTTACGCTGGCCACGATGGGGTATGTATTCTTCGGCATTGATCAGGAACTGGAACGCTCCTCCTCGGTCGATTCCGACAATGCGACCTGGTCTATGGCCCAGGTCGAGGTGGACACCCTGAAACTGCAACGCGCGATCCTTGTTGCCGTCGAAACACCTGCCGATCCGCAGGCGCTTGATGATCTTCGCCTTGCCTTCGACATCTTCTACAGCCGCTTCCGCATCCTTGCGCAATCGGAACGGCTGGCCGACTTGCCGATCAATTCTTCCCTGCGCCAGTCGCTTTGGTCGCAAGGGGCGTTCTTCGACCGGATCACCCCGCTGATCGACGGTAATGATGCCACCCTTGCGGCGGCACTTCCGGCGCTTTCCAAAGAGATCACAACTGTATCCGATCAGGTGCGCGGCGATGTCGTCACATCGCTGCAAGAACTGCTGCAAGACGGCGATGCGCGCCGGGCCGAATTGCGCCGCTCCCTGCAAATCTTCGCCGCTGCCTCGCTTGGGCTGCTGGCGTTGATGGCGGGTTTGACGGCCGTCATCGTCCTGCAAAACCGCGCCCTTAGCCGCCGGTCCGAAACCACCGAACGTGCCGTCCTCAACCTGCGGGCCGTCATCGAAAGCTCGCTTGACGCGCTTTTCATGTGTGACGCGCTGGGCAAGATCACCGATTGCAACCGCGCCGCCGAACACCTGTTCGGCCGCAGCCGGGACGATTTTGCCAGCCTTGGCCTGGCCGACATTCTGTCGCGCGATGGCGATGATGATCCTGTCGCCACCCTGCACCGCCTGTTCCACGGCGAAGACGGCACCTTGCAGGACGGGCGGCTGCAAATGACCGCACAGCGCGGCGATGGCAGCCACTTCCCCGCCGAGGTCGGTCTGGCCGAGGCACGGGGTGCCGGTGGCGCGCTCATGTTCATCGCCTTTGTGCGCGACATTTCCGAACGCATCGAACGCGAGGAAAGCCTGCGCAAGGCCCGCAATGACGCGCTCAAGGGCGAAGAGGCCAAGGCCCGCTTCCTGGCCGTAATGAGCCATGAGATGCGCACCCCTCTCAACGGTCTGATTGCCGCGACCGAACTTTTGCAAAGCTCGACCGACCTAGACAAACGGCAAAGCTGGCTGTCGGAAATCGTGCTGTCCTGCGGCGCTGCGGCGCTGGATCAGGTCAACAATGTGCTGGAACTGACCCGGCTTGGGTCGGAACAATCGGCCAGCTACAAGATGTCCGACTTTTCCGTGGTGCAGCTTGTCCGCGACCTGATCCAGCAAAGCCAACCCAACGCCGCCAAACGCGACAACCTGTTGCGCCTTGTGGAACCCGCCGATCCGCTGCCCCTTGTCACGGCGTCGCGGCAACTGTTTTCTCGCCTCCTTTACAACCTTGTCGCCAATGCCATCAAATTTACCGATGCGGGCACTGTCACCGTCTCGCTCCGGGGCGATGTTCTGGATGGCGGGCGCAAACTGCACCTGTCCTTTGACGTCAGCGATACCGGTATCGGCATCGCAGAGCCGGATCTTGAACGGGTGTTCCATAACTTTGAAACACTTGATGCATCCTTTGCACGGATGCGCGAAGGCACCGGCCTTGGCCTTGGCATCGCCAAACTGGCGGCCGAGGCGATGGGCGGCACCATCCACGTCACTTCCACCTTGGGGAAAGGCAGCACCTTCACCTTTGACGTCACCCTTCCCATCGCGCTGCCCGCCGCCGAAACCGGACCGGCGTCCCAGCCCGGTGCCGATGCCGACGGCCCCGTCCTGCACCTTCTGGTGGTCGAGGATAACCCGATCAACAGCCTGCTGCTCACCGAAATGCTGCGCCTGCGCGGCCACACCGTCACCACTGCGGTTGACGGGATCGATGCTGTGGAAAAGGCCACCGCCGCCCGCTTTGACATGATCCTGACCGATATCTCCATGCCCCGCATGGACGGCATCGAAGCCACCCGCCGCATCCGACAAACCGGTGCAAGCCGTGACGTGCCGATCATCGGTGTGACGGCAAATGCCAGCCCCGAACGCTTGCCCGAATTCCTTTCCGCCGGGATGACGGATGTTCTGGCCAAACCCGTTACCCGCAGCGCGCTCGTGGCGATGATCGCCACCCATGCCCCACGCCCCAAGGCCGTTATGCCGCCCATGATCCAACCCAAATCCGAACCACCGGTCCTGAATCTCGATCTCTTGCGCGAAACGATGCAGGAAATGGGCCGCGACGTTGTCACCCGCATCGCCGACCGCCTGCTGGCCGAAGTGGGCGTGCTGTTGTCCGCTCTGGAAGAGCTGGCCCTGACCGGCGCTCATGACGCAGCGGCCAGGGCTGCGCACAAATCGGCGGGGGCAACCTCTGCCATCGGCCTGTCCGGCCTGCACGCCGCCCTGTTGCGATATGAAAATGCCGCGCGTGCGGGCGACACCGCCGGAATGTCCGCCGCGCTTGCTGACAGCCGCGTCCTCTTGCCGCGCACGATCCTGGAACTGCGTGAACATGGCCTTGAACTGCGTGAACATGGCCTGGAACTGCGCGAAAACGGCCTTACCCTTGGCCACGCCATCGCTCTTTAGCGTCACCCCCGCCCACTTGGCACGCCACTTGCAAGCCCCGCGCCGGAACACCCGGACATCCCGGCAAGCAAGGGTCAACACCAATGACGGTCAGTTTCGCGGACTCTATAGGCCTGCACGCCCAATCCCTGATGCTGCGCGAAAAGCGGGGCGAGATTCTCGCCTCCAACATCGCCAACGCCGCCACGCCCAACTTCAAGGCCCGCGATTTCGACTTCGACGCTGAACTCACCCGCGCCACGGGCGGCTTTGATCTGGCCCGCACCTCGGCCGGGCATCTGGGTGGAACGCTTGCCGATGGTGGGCTTGGCTACCGCGTGCCGCTCAATGCCTCGCTGGATGGCAACACCGTCGAATTGCCGGTTGAACAGATGGAATTCGCCGAAGAACTGAACGTCTACGAAATCGCCGAAATCCTTGGCGTCACAACAGGCCGCGTCAGCCAGATCAAAAAGGCCGCCGTTGGCCGCCTGCGCGAAAGCATCGTGGCGATGGAGGCGGATTGATCCTGTCGCGCAGGCCGCATCACCCCTGCGCGATCCCCGCCTAAGGCGCCCGCCGTGGCAGCCGGAACCCGTGGATATAAAGCATGTCCCGCGCCATCGGTGTCAACCGCAGCGCCCCTGCCGCCATCTCGGCCAGCCCCGCCCGCTGCATCGCCACAAACTCCCCCGGCAAAGGCTCGCGCCCGGCGGCAAATCGCAAAAGCCCGGTCACCGCAGGCGACGCCGCATCCTTGCCCTGCAATTCCGTCAGGTCTTCAATCAACCCCAGCGATTGCCGCGCCATCGTGCGGATCGTAGATGCCGCCATCCCGATCCCGCGCGACAGCACCTCTGCCAGATGGGCCAACTGCGCCAGAACCGGCTCTGGCAGGCTGCGCTCCTGCACATCCATCACGCCCAGAACGCCCAAGACGCGGCCTTCCATCGACCGCAGCGGAAACCCGATCCAGAACGCAATGCCCGGCATCCCCACCGCTGCCATCTCCCGTTCCAGCGCCGCCCGATCCATCGTCCCCGGCCCATCCGGCAACAGCGCCGCAGGCAAATCAACCACACCGCTGACATCGGGAAAGAACGCCACCTGCGCCTCGCCGCTTTCGGGGTTCGCCAGCCGGATGCACACATGCGCACAGCCGGAAATCGCCAGCGCCAATTCCGCCAGCGTCACAAAATCACCGGGTTCCACGAACATGCGCGGCGCGCGCGGTGTCTCTGGCCGGATCGGGTTCAATCCGTAAAGATGGGCCAATGCCGTTCCTGCCTCTCGCGCATCCACCCGCCTGGCGTGATCCTTGTCACACGGGCGGGGTCCGGCCCGATCTTCAGAAGAAGACCGCCGAAATCACCATGAACCAACCCACCGACCCGCCAATCACGGCGGGCAGCAGCCACCATCCGGGGGGCATCCTGAATTCCGGCAGCGTCTCGCCACGCACCGCGTAGCTTCGTCCGAAAGACGCGTCCTGCCCGGCATGCGCCAGCCTCGGCCCTGCATCATACATCTGTGCCACTTCAACCCGCCGCAAATCGCCCCACATATCGCGTCGCCGCAGCCTAACCCGGTGATGGTAATAAACCGACCCTCTCCTCTGGCACTGCACCACCGCCAAAGGTCAGGCACCCATCCGAACGGATGGCGCCGGGGGGCATCCCGGTTGCTGGCCCTTTCCACCAAAACCCCGGCGCGTTACACGAAGGACATGCGCCAGACCCTGACCGAAATATACGACCAGCGCGTCGCCTCCGGCACGCTCCGCGCCGATCCGGCGCAGCACGCCGTCCTGTCCACGCTGGAAAGCCTGCGCCACTGGCTTGAAACCAATGCTGACCGCCGGGTCGGCCTGTTCGCGGGCCTTTTCGCCAAACCCGTCACTCCACCAAAGGGTCTTTATCTCTGGGGCGGTGTCGGGCGCGGCAAATCCATGCTGATGGACCTGTTCACCGACGCCACCGCCATCACCACCAAACGCCGCGTGCATTTCCACGCCTTCATGCAATCCGTTCACAAAGGGATGCATGACGCGCGCAAGAAGGGTGTCGAAGACCCGATCGCCCCTGTGGCCGAAGCGATCCTGCGCGACACCCGGCTTCTGGCCTTTGACGAAATGCAGATCAACGACATCACTGATGCAATGGTCGTGGGCCGCCTTTTTGAAAAACTCCTCGCGGGTGGGGTGGTTATCGTCACCACCTCCAACCGCCCGCCCGAAGACCTGTATCTCAACGGTCTGAACCGCGCGCTCTTTCTGCCCTTCATCGACCTGATCCATGACCGTTTGCATGTCGTGGAACTCCAAAGTCCGACAGATTACCGCCAGCACCGCCTGCAAGGCGCGCAGGTGTATTTCCACCCTGCCGGCCGGGTCCGCGGCGAAATGAACGCCATCTGGTCTGATCTGACCGGGGGCGCACCGGGCGAAACCCTCTCGCTCCCCGTCAATGGTCGCACGGTCGAGGTGCCGCGCTTTGCCAACGGCATCGCCCGTGCCAGCTTTTGGGAACTTTGCGCCCGTCCCCTTGGTCCCGGCGATTACCTCGCAATCGCGCAGGCCGTCCGCGTCCTGATCCTTGAAGACATCCCCCAACTCTCGGCATCCAACTACAACGAAGCCAAGCGTTTCGTCACCCTGATCGACGCGCTTTACGAAGCAAAGGTCAAATTGATCTGTTCCGCGGCCGATGTCCCCGAACGGCTTTACATCGAAGGCGAAGGGGCCTTCGAATTCGAACGCACCGCCTCGCGTTTGCGGGAAATGCAGGCCGCCGATTGGGGCAGTTGAACCGCCTCATATCGTCAATCTGCCGGTAAGGTTAACGCCCCTTCACCGTGCGTTGCGTGCATACACTTTGCTGCACTGTCCGTCTGCACCGGCAGCGGCACAGCCCTTTTCGCCCAAACCCTTGCCGTTAATCACGAATTCAGGCCCACACCTGCCACAAAAGCCGCGCCGCCATCGCCGTGGATGTCACCACCAGCAACGGCTTTATCAGCCGCGATCCCACCTGCATCGCCAGTCTGGCGCCAATCGCCGATCCCGCCACCTGCGCCACCGCCATGCACAATCCCACCACCCACCAAATCGCCCCCGATGGGATGAACACCGCCAAAGACCCGATATTGCTGGAAAAATTCAACAGCTTGGTATGTGCCGTCGCCTTCAGCACTCCAAACCCCGCCAGCATCACGAAGGCCAGCATGAAGAACGATCCCGTCCCCGGCCCAAAGAACCCGTCATAGGCCGCAATCAACGGCACCGCCGTCACCGCAAACACGCCCGGACGTATCCGCTGCACCCGATCCGCATCGCTCAATCCCGGTTTCAACGCGAAAAACAACGCCACAGCCACCAGGATCACCGGCATGACCACCCGAAGAAATTCCACCGGAATCAGATGCGCCACCAGCGCCCCCAATGCCCCGCCAATCCCGGAAATCACCGCCATTCCAATCTGTTGGCGCAGATCGACATGCCCAGCCCGCGCATAGCTTGCCGTCGCTGTGGCCGCGCCGAACGTGCCTTGCAGCTTGTTTGTGGCCAGCGCCTCGATGGGCGACGCACCGGCCAGCAACAGCGCCGGCACCGTGATCAACCCGCCGCCCCCCGCGATGGCATCCACGAACCCCGCCAGAAAAGCAGCCAGGATCAGCAACAGGGCAAGATGGGTAGCAACCTCGAACACCATACCGCCGATATCTCTGGCCTCGCAGCAGAAGTAAACCCCGCTTGCGCGCCGATCCGCCTGCGGTAAACTGCGGAAAAGGCCGGATAAAGGGGAACCTCGTGCGTGCTGCCCTGCTGACCCTGATCCTGTCCTTTGTGGCGGGAACCGCGCTTGCCGATACGCGCTTTACCATCGAAGGCAATCGCCTAATCTACAACACCGCCGCCCCTGTCGACACCTCGCTGATCGACCCGGATTCTGGCATGACCGCCGATGAAACCGTGGGAGACATCGCCTACGAAGACATCGACGCCCTGCGCGCCATCCTGTCCAGCAACGCCTCACGGATCACCACGATGCGCCTTACGTCAGATGGCGGGTATATCGAGGCCGCCTATGAAATGGCTGCAATCATAACGGATTACGGCCTGAACACCGAAGTCGAAGGTGAATGCGCCAGCGCCTGCGCCATCCTGTTTTCCGCAGGCACCGAACGGGTGATGAACCGGGGCGGCCGCATCGGCCTGCATCCGTCAAGCTGGGGCATGGACAGCATCCGCAGCTACTATGAAAGCACCCGCGAAGACAGCGGTTGGCGCGACGAATTTGCCTTTGCCGAATGGGTCTATGAAGAAGGTCAGCGTGACGCGAACAAGCTGTTCGCGCATTTCCTGTCGCGGGGTGTTGCCGCGGATTTTGTGGTCAAGGTGGTGTCGGTTGGCATGAACGGCATGTGGTATCCCACGCGGGCCGAGATGGAGGCCGCAAACCTCATCACCCCTCCCGCCGCCGCCAACTGACCAGACGTAACGCGGAACGCAGCCTTCACTCTTCGCTCACGCTCACAGCGCATCCTGTGCGCCGCAACCCCACAGATCACCCTATTGGCGCGAACCGCGATTCCCGCCAGTGATGGTCAAGAAACAAAATCTGCCCGGTGATAGCCTTGGATGAACAGCAAAGCCGTCAGATCGCCGTGATTGATCCGAATGTCACATTCCGCAGCCACCACGGGCTTTGCATGCAGCGCCACACCGGCCCCCGCCCGCCCTAACATCCCCAGGTCGTTCGCCCCATCGCCCACCGCCATCACATCCGCCTCGGACATCCCCAGCCGCGCAGCAATCTCTACCAGGGCATCCACCTTTGCCTGCCGCCCCAAAATGGGTTCCGCCACATCGCCAGTCAGAATATTATCACTTGAAATCAATGTGTTGGCGCGATTTTCGTCAAACCCAAGCACCTCCGCGATCCGCGCGGTAAAGGCGGTAAATCCCCCCGATACCAGCGCCGCATAGGCCCCGTTGGCCCGCATGGTCGCCACCAGTTCCCGCCCCCCCGGCATCAGCGTGATCCGGTCGCGGATCACCCTGTCAATCACGGCCACCGGCAACCCCTTCAACAACCCCACCCGCTCTCGCAGCGCGGCTTCAAAGTCCAATTCGCCATTCATCGCGGCCTTCGTGATTTCCGCCACCCGCGCGCCGACACCCGCCTCGTCGGCCAGTTCGTCGATGCATTCCTGTTCGATCATGGTGCTGTCCATGTCCGCCAGCAGCACCCGCTTGCGCCGCCCCTCGGCCCGTTGAACCACCAGATCGACCCGCATACCTTGCAACCCAGTCCATACATCCCAGCGGTTCAATGGCATGTTCTCCAAAGGAAATTCCGCCGCCACCCCAGGCTCCAGCCAGACCGCATCCCCCCCGCCCCAGGCATTTCGCACCGCCTCAACAGTGGCGCGTTCAAGGATCGGGGTGGCCGGGGCCGTCAGCAGCGTGGCGATGAACATGAAGTTTCCGATAGTGAACAAACCCGTCGCTTTCGCACGACGTTTCGCCGCTTTAGGGCAATTTTCCCGCTTGTGCCACCCCGGCCAACCCACTATCCCCATCCGTGGGACACCCCTCCCCAACGAGGGGCTTTTAGCTGGAAGGCTACCATGACAGACCTGACCCCGCCGGCCAAGCGCCCGGCCAATCCGCGCTTTTCTTCTGGCCCCTGTGCCAAAATTCCCGGCTTCAGCCTTGATCATCTCGCCGACGCCCCGCTGGGCCGCTCGCACCGCGCGGCAATCGGCAAGGCCAAGCTGCGCGAAGCCATTGATCTGACACGTGAAATCCTGAACGTTCCTGCCGATTACCGCATCGGTATCGTCCCCGGTTCCGATACGGGTGCCGTCGAAATGGCGATGTGGACGATGCTTGGCGCGCGTCCGGTGGAGATGCTAGCCTGGGAATCCTTTGGCGAAGGCTGGGTCACCGATGCGGTGAAACAGCTCAAGCTGAACGCAACGGTAAAAACCGCCGCCTATGGCCAGATCGTCGATCTTGCCACCGTCGACTTCAACAGCGACGTGGTCTTCACATGGAATGGCACCACCTCTGGTGTGCGCGTCCCGAACGGTGACGCCATCCCCGCCACCCGCGCGGGCCTGACGATCTGTGACGCCACTTCAGCCGCCTTTGCAATGGACCTGCCGTGGGACAAGCTCGATGTCACCACCTTCTCCTGGCAAAAGGTGCTGGGCGGCGAAGGCGCGCATGGTATGCTGATCCTGTCGCCTCGTGCGGTGGAACGTCTGGAAACCTATACCCCCGCCTGGCCCCTGCCAAAGATTTTCCGCCTGACATCAAAGGGTAAGCTGATCGAAGGCATCTTCGTGGGTGAAACCATCAATACCCCATCCATGCTGGCGGTCGAAGATTATCTTGTCGCGCTGAAATGGGCCAAATCCGTGGGCGGCCTGCCCGGCCTGATCGACCGCGCCACTGCCAATGCCCGCGTGGTCTGGGAATTCTGCGCCGCCAATCCGTGGTTGCAGAACCTGGCGGAAAGCCCGGCCCATGCGTCAACCACCAGTGTCTGCCTGAAATTCGTTGATCCCCGCATCACCGATGGTGACGCCTTCGCCAAGGCTGTGGCCAAGCGGTTGGAAAAGGCAGGCGTGGCCTATGATGTGGGCGCTTACCGCGATGCCCCTCCCGGCCTGCGCATCTGGTGCGGATCAACGGTGGAAACCGCTGATGTGGCCGCGCTGATGCCGTGGATCGCACATGCCTTCCACACTGAGATCGCGGCGCTGGCGCAAGCGGCCTGAACGGGATGGCGGGGTGAACCCCGCCCTACCTTCCCCCTCGTAACCTTTTGAAATGGAGCCCATCATGGCCCCCCGCGTTCTCGTTTCCGACGAACTCTCCGAAACCGCTGTCCAGATCTTCCGCGATCGCGGGATCGAGGTGGACTACATGCCGAAACTTGGCAAGGACAAGGAAAAGCTGGCCGAAATCATCGGCCAATATGATGGACTTGCCATCCGCTCTGCCACCAAGGTGACCGAAAAACTGCTGGAACAGGCGACCAACCTGAAGGTCGTCGGTCGTGCCGGCATCGGTGTTGATAACGTCGACATCCCCGCCGCGTCCAAGCGGGGCGTCATCGTGATGAACACGCCTTTCGGCAATTCCATCACCACAGCCGAACATGCCATTGCGATGATGTTTTCCATCGCGCGGCAAATCCCCGAAGCGAACACCTCTACCCATGCGGGCAAGTGGGAAAAGTCGAAATTCATGGGGGTGGAGCTGTTCAACAAGACGCTGGGTGTCATCGGTGCCGGCAATATCGGCGGCATCGTCTGCGACCGTGCGGTGGGTCTAAAGATGAAGGTGGTCGCCTATGACCCCTTTCTGTCGGAAGAACGCGCAAAACAGCTTGGCGTGACCAAGGTGGAACTGGATGATCTGCTGGCACGGGCCGATTTCATCACCCTGCATGTCCCGCTGACGGACAAGACCCGCAATATCCTGTCGCGCGAAAATCTGGCGAAAACCAAAAAGGGCGTCCGTATCATCAACTGCGCCCGTGGCGGGTTGATTGATGAGGTGGCACTGAAGGACGCGCTGGATGCAGGCCAGGTCGCCGCCGCCGCGCTGGATGTGTTCGAGGTGGAACCCGCCGCCGACAACGTCCTGTTCAATCACCCCAACGTCGTCTGCACCCCGCATCTGGGCGCGGCGACGACCGAAGCGCAGGAAAACGTCGCGCTGCAAGTGGCGGAACAGATGTCCGACTACCTGCTTACCGGAGCCGTGCAGAACGCGCTGAACATGCCCAATGTCACGGCCGAGGAAGCGGCCGTCATGGGGCCGTGGGTCAAGCTGGCCTCGCATCTTGGGGCTTTCATCGGGCAGATGACGGATGAACCGATCAAGGCCATCAATATCCTTTACGATGGCACCGTTGCCGAAATGAACCTTGCGGCGTTGAATCAGTCGGTCATTGCGGGTGTGCTGAAAACCCAGAATCCTGATGTGAACCTGGTTTCCGCCCCCATCGTGGCCAAGGAACGCGGGATCCTGATTTCCACCACCCGTCAGGAAAAAACCGGCGTGTTCGATGCATACATCAAGGTCACGATGGTGACGGACAAGCGTGAGCGGTCGGTTGCGGGGACGTGCTTCAGCGATGGGAAGCCGCGCTTCATCCAGATCAAGGGCATCAATATCGACGCCGAAATTGGCCGCCACATGCTTTATACCACCAACGAAGACGTGCCGGGCATCATCGGTCTGTTGGGGATGACGATGGGCAAGAACAGCGTCAACATCGCCAACTTTACCCTTGGCCGGTCCGGGGTGGGGCAGGACGCCATCGCCATCCTGTATCTGGATCAGGCGATTGATCCGAAGGTGGTGGAAACGCTGGAATCGACCGGCATGTTCCAGCAGGTCAAACCGCTGGAATTCGATGTGGCCTGATCTTGCGCTGCAAGGTGAAGGGCATGCCTGGTCTTGCCCTTTCCCCGTTGTCCAAATATCCCACGGGGGGTTCGGGGGTGTGAAACCCCCGGTCTACCCGCCCCAAAATCCGGACAGGCCCCATGCGCAGCTACGCCATCGGCGACATTCACGGCCATATCGACCTGCTTCTGCGGGCGCATGACCTGATCGCAGAAGACCGGCGTCATACCGGCGACATGGATGCCCCTGTCATCCATCTGGGGGATTACGTTGATCGCGGCCCGGATTGCCGGGCGGTGGTGGATCACCTGCTGCAAGGCACGCAGGCCGGGCAGAACTGGGTCACGCTCAAGGGCAACCATGACCGGATGTTCACCCGCTTTCTCAACGATCCGATGGAGCGAGAGGAAGGTTTGCGCCCCGATCTGGCATGGCTGCATCCGCGCCTGGGCGGGGCGGCGACGCTGGCCTCTTATGGGGTGAGGAACGCCGCCGACCGCCCCCTTGCCCCCGTCCATGCCGAGGCGGTGGAGGCCGTTCCCCAATCACACCGCGATTTCCTGCAATCCCGCCCAACCTGGCTGCAACGCGGCGAAGTGGTCTATGTTCATGCCGGTATCCGCCCTGGCATCCCGATGCCCCGGCAGGTGGAAACCGATCTGGTCTGGATCAGGGCCGGGTTTCTGGATGATCCGCGCGATCATGGCTTTCTGGTGGTGCATGGGCATACCGCGCTGGACGTGCCCACCCATTACGGCAACCGCTTGAATATCGACAGTTCCGCCGCCTATGGTGGCCCGCTGACCGCAGTTGTGATCGAAGGCCGCGATGTCTGGTTGCTGACGGATCAGGGCCGCCGCCCGCTTCATCCCTGATCGCGGCGCAACAATGCCCGTGCCGACAGGATGAATGTCCCGCCAAAGAACGCGGCGGCGATGCCCACCACCTCCACCAGCCCCGGCCCGCGCGGGATACCTTGAACGGCGAATAAAACGCCGATGCAGCCCAGCCCAAAGATCGAAAAGATCAGCCGGAACAGATGTTCGCCGCGGGTCGGTCCATACTTGCTCATTCACTGCAAATAGCACAGCGCCCGTGCAGGAACAGGGGTGACAGACCGGATGATTTCCGATCCTCTGCGCTCAGGGCACATCAGGACCGCAGCATGACCAGAAGCGACCGTTTTCCCCATCTCGTCACCCTTGCGATCATTGCGCTGACGGCCGCCTGGTTGCTGTATGTTGGCCGGGTGCCGATCTGCGAATGCGGCTATGTGAAACTTTGGCACGGCCAGACGATGAGCTCCGAAAGCTCGCAGCATCTAACCGATTGGTATACGCCATCCCACATCATTCACGGCCTGCTGTTCTATGGCCTGTTGTGGCTGGTCGCGCGCCGCCTGTCATTTGGCTGGCGGCTGACCATCGCCACGGTGATCGAGGCGGTCTGGGAAATCGTCGAAAACTCAGACGCCATCATCGAACGCTATCGGTCGGTCACCATCTCGCTTGATTACTATGGCGACAGCGTGGTCAACGCCGTGGCCGACATTCTTGCAATGGTCGCCGGTTTCTTCCTTGCCCGCATCCTGCCTGTCTGGGCTACTGTCGCGCTGATCGTGCTGTTCGAGGTGGCCACCATCTGGCTGATCCGGGATGGGCTGGCGCTGAACATCCTGATGCTGCTTTATCCGCTGGATGCGGTAAAGGCGTGGCAGGCGGGTTGATGATCAGGCCTGCGCCGCTTCGGCATTGATGCGGCGCAACTGGACAACGGAAATCACGGCCACGATCACCGTGACCAGGGCGATCACCTGAAAGAACCCCCGCTCGCCCATCCCCACCAACAGCATCCCCAGCAGCACGGGCGATGAAATCCCGCCCACCAGGCCCGCCGCGATGATCGTCGGCGTGACCTTGATGTCATCCCCCATCAGCCGCGATGCGGTGACAAAGAACCCCGGAAAGAACAGCCCGACAAAGGCCCCCATCCCGATGAAGAACGGCACCGGCGGCAGAACGATGGCCGCCACCGCACAGACCGCCGCACCCATCATGGCAAAGGCATAAATGCCAAAAGCCGGCAGCAGGTGGGCGGTAAAGACCAGCACACTGCGCGCGATCAGAAAGGCCACAAAGAACCCCGAAAGCGCCCGCGCCGCGGTCTCTTCGCTGGCCCCCGCTGCGACAAGCGCCGTAGGTCCAAGCCCGATCAGGCAGGCCTCGACGCCAATACACACCACCCCAAAGCACAAGAGGCCAGGCCGAAACCGATAGGGTTTCGATGCGGCCGCCACCGTTGTCTCTTCCCTGCGCCCTGACGTTCCCGCCGCCAGCCAGATCACCGCACACAGCCCCGCCACGATGGCAAAGGCCAGATGCGGGTCAGACCCCAGCGCCACAAAGATCAACGGCGATGCAATTGCCCCCACCGCGAACATCGCGTTCAACAGGCTGACCATCGACGGCCCCTTCACGCCAAAGGCGCGCAGGACACGCGGATTGAACACCACCGTCGAAATCCCGTAGCCGGTGCCAAAGATCACCGATCCCATCAGCGTGGGCACCCAGCCGATCCCTGCCGCAATCAGCGCCGACCCCACCACCATCGCGCCCAGCGCATGGCGCGGCGTCACGTTGCGTCCGCGAAAGAACATCAGCGCGACACCCACTGCCGACCCGATCCACAGCGCCGAAATCAACCACCCGGCTTGCGCCACTGTCAGCCCGAATTCCCGCGCAAAAGCGGGCAGGGCGGGGCCATACAACGCCTGCCCGGCCCCCATCAGCACAAATGTCGTAACCCCGGCAAAAAGCAGCGCGGCATGGGTGCGGATAAGGGCGTTCAATTTGCTCTCGCGGAAATAAAATCTCTGGTGGGTGTCCTCTGCCGGGGCGAAACTGTCAACATCACACCGAAGCCATTCCCGACGCTACGTCACCGCTGCACAAATACCCTGTCACATGCCACTTTGCCCCAAAGCAGGAGCGTCCCATGACCGACATCTTCATCCTCTCTGGTGCCCGCACCGCCATCGGCAGCTTTGGTGGCGCGCTGGCAGCCATGCCACCCATCGACCTTGCCACCACCGCCGCCAAGGCCGCCCTGACCCGCGCCGGAATGGACGGCGCGGCGATCGGCACCACGGTTTTTGGACATGTGATCAACACTGAACCACGCGACATGTATTTATCGCGCGTCGCGTCCATGCAGGCGGGGGTGCCTGAAACCGTGCCTGCGATGAACGTCAACCGCCTTTGCGGGTCTGGCGTTCAGGCGGTGGTGTCAGGCGTGCAGGCCCTGCTGGCAGGGGATGCGGACACCGCCCTTGTCGGCGGCGCGGAATGCATGAGCCGTTCGCCGCATACCCTGCCTGTCGCCCGCTTTGGCCAGAAGATGGGCGATACCCGCGCCATCGACATGATGACCGGCGCGCTGACCTGTCCCTTTGGCACGGGCCATATGGGCGTGACGGCGGAAAACGTTGCCGCCGCGCATGGCATCACCCGCGCCGATCAGGATGCCTTTGCGCTGGAAAGCCAGCACCGCGCCGCCCGCGCCATTGCCGAAGGGTGGTTCAAGGACGAAATCACCCCGGTCGAGGTTGCCTCGCGCAAAGGCCCGATCCAGTTCGACCGTGACGAACACCCCAAGGACACTACCCCAGACGCGCTCGCCTCGCTCAAGCCCGTGTTCCAGAAGGACGGCACCGTGACCGCAGGCAATGCCAGCGGCATCAACGATGGTGCCGCCGCCTTGATCCTGTCGCGCGGCAAGCGCGATGGTGCCCGCGCCCGCATCCTTGGTTATGCGGTCGCGGGCGTCGATCCGCGTGTCATGGGCCTTGGCCCGATCCCCGCCACGCAGGCGCTGTGCGCCAAACTTGGCATGACGCCGCAGGAGTTTGACCTTGTCGAATCCAATGAGGCTTTCGCCGCCCAAGCCATTGCCGTCAACCGCGCGCTGGGCCTTGATCCGGCAAAGGTAAACCCGGCAGGTGGCGCCATTGCCCTTGGCCACCCGGTCGGGGCAACAGGTGCAATCCTTGTGGTCAAGGCGCTGCATGCGTTGGAACGCATGGACAAGACCACCGCTCTTGTCACCATGTGCATCGGCGGCGGGCAGGGCATCAGCCTTGCCATCGAACGGGTGTAACCCTAGCGCAACCTGATCCGTGTCCGGGCCGACCGCCCCTTGGCATCAATCACTGAAAGGGTGCGAAACCCCAGCCCGTCCAACGGCAGCACCACCGCGCGGCTGCGCTCTGCCGTCAGCATGGGCCTGCCATCCGCCAGCCATGTGAAAGGGGCGGTCCCCCCCTCCACCCGCACCAGCACACCTTCGGGTAGCCGCTCCACCTCGGCCCCGTCTGGGGGGAAGGCAACGGCGGGCGCGTCCTGTGCCACCGCAAGGGCCGCGCTGCGCGATCGGAACCGTTGCAGCGGTTGCGGCAGTTGGGCATTGGCCACCAGCAATGTTTCCGGCGGGGCAGGGGGCTGCGGGGCCAGCGCGGGCTTTAACCGGGCAAAGGCCTGAAACAGCACCGGGGCGGCTAGGTCTGCGCCAAACACCCCCGGCACCGGCGTGCCATCCGCACGGCCCAGCCAGACCCCCACGACATGCCGCCCGTCAAACCCGATGGCCCAGGCGTCGCGGTGCCCATAGCTGGTGCCGGTCTTATAGGCCAAACGGTTTTCAGGCGCCCCCGGCGGCGGCGCCAGCCCGCCCAGAATATCGCCCACCTGCCAAGCCGCCACTCTGGACACAATCCGCGCACCTTCATCGCTGTTGCCATCCATCCGCCAGCGCAGGGGCAGGGCCACCCCGCCCCGCGCCAGCGCTGCATAAAGCTGCACCATATCCTGCAAGCTGACCCCGATCCCACCCAGCGCGATGGCCAGCCCCGGCTGGCCCTCTGGCAAGCGATAGCCCATCCGCGCCTGATCCATCGCCACCAGCAACCGCGCCGGGCCCAACGCTTCGGTCAGTTGGACCACCGGAATGTTCAACGACATCTGCAACGCCTGCCGAACCCGCACCGTGCCGCGATACTGCCGGTCAAAGTTCTGCGGCGCATAGGTGCCGAACCGCGTGGGCCGATCCTCCATCATCGTTTCGGGATGGGCCAGCCCCTCATCAAACGCCAGCGCATAGACCAGCGGCTTCAGCGTCGATCCTGGCGACCGCAGAGCCTGCGTCATGTCCACGAACCCCTGCCGCGCATCCGCCCGAAACGCCGCCGACCCGACCGAGGCAAGTATTTCCCCCGTCGCATGATCCGCCACCACCATCGCCACCTGCAACCGGTCGCCCTGATGCTGCACGGTTTCCGCCGCCAATCCCTCCAGCGCCAGTTGCAGGCCCCGGTCGATGGTCAGCCGATGAACCGCCGCCCCCGGCGCATCCGTCCGCGCCCGATCGGCCAGATGTGGCGCTATGGCGGGAACCACCCTTCGCGCCACCGGCACCGCCTCGCGCCGCGCTGCCTGCGCCTGATCGGCGTCGATGATCCCCTTGGCCACCGCCCGCGCCAACACCCGATCCCGCGCATCCGCCGCACGATCCGGGTGGCGATCCGGCCTGCGGCTTTCGGGGCTTTGCGGAATGGCCACCAACAAGGCTGCCTCTGCCACCGTCAACCGCCAGGGTTCCTTGCCGAAATAGGCCAGTGTCGCGGCGCGCAGCCCTTCGATATTCCCGCCATAAGGGGCCAGTTGCAGATACAGGCCAAGAATCTGCGCCTTGGTCAGCCGCCGTTCCAGCGCCAGCGCCACCCGCATCTGCCGCAGTTTGCCCTCAATCCGCCCAGTCCCGCTTTCCTCTAACAGCCGCGCCACTTGCATCGTCAGGGTAGACCCGCCAGACACCACCCCGCCATTCCATACCGCCTGCGCCACGGCCCGCGCCATTGCCTGTGCGTCCACCCCGACATGATCCATGAACCGCCCATCCTCATAGGCGATCAGCATGGCAAGGAAGGTATCATCCGCCGCATCGGGCGACAGCGTCAGCCGCCACCGCCCATCGGCCACCGTATAGGCGCGCAGCAAATCGCCATCCCGATCCTCGACCAGCACAGACGTTTCCGGCACCAATGGCGGCAATACCGTTGCCGCCACCCAATCGTCAAATCTGTCGCGGGCGAGCGCCGCCAGAAACAGCCCCGCCGCCAGCCCAAAGATGCCGCGTGCCAAGGTCACGGGATCACTCCGTCACAACGACCCGGCCGGTTTCCCCCACCGCCCGGAAATCGGGGCGATACATATCTTCTACCGATGGGGCAGGGTGGTGGAACACCCCCGGCGACACGGCCCGCACGATATAGGCAAGCCGGAAAGGCTGATTGTCCATCCGGTCCACTGCGGCAAGGAAACGATCCTGCCGGTATTCGGCATGGGCCACCACATCAAGCACATCCAACCCCTCAAGCGCGGGCAGATTGCCCCCGCTCATCAGGTTGGGATTGTCGATCTCGAACCCCGCAGGCAGCGGATCGGCCACCATCAGCCGCGCCTCCCCGCGCGCAAAGGGCGTCACCTCCAGCACCGCGATCATCCGCGTGCCGGTGGCCACGGATGCCGGATCCATCGCGCTGCCATCCATCGCCAGATATCGCCGCGCAATCGCATAGCCGTTGCCCGAGGCAGGTTCCGCCACCTCTGGCACGCCGAACGTCGTCACCGTCAGCGTGGTATCCGCCCCGCCATTGGCCACCGCCAGCGGGGCCGCCCCCAGCGCCCGCATCTGCACCAGCGGCCCTTCGGCGGGCGCACCATCAATCGTGATCCCCCCCGCATCCGGCGCGTCGATCAGCGCATTGGCCGCCAGCAGCGCCCAATTCGTTTCCTGCGTCGACAGCGGCCCCGATGTGGCAATCCGGTCTGTCAGCGCCTCGCGGTCCACGGCATTTGATCCTGCCTCCACCGCCAATGTCAGAACGGCAGCCGCATCGCGGTAGGTGGTCCCGTAATCGGCGCGGAAGACCTGCTCTGTCTCAACCGCTGCTGCCTGCAACAGGGCACCCGCCCGCGCGAACATCGCATCCGCCCGCGCCTGTTCGCCATAGGCGGCCAGCGCCGCGCCCAGCTGCGCCATCGCCGTGGGCGTGGCAAAGGCATCGCCCTTGACGTCGGCATAGTACCGCAGATCGCCAATCGCTGCCGCGCCCTCACGCGCAAGAACCATCAGCGAATAGGCCAGCGCCTCACCCCCGAAATCGAAATCGGGGGCAAAGTTCACCTGATTGCGCAGGTTGTCCAAGGCCATCCGCATGGCCTTGTCTGGCACATCAAACCCCCTTGCCTTGGCGCGGGACAGGAAGTCGGTCACATAGGCATCCAGCCACAGATCACCGGACCCCGGCCCCCACAGCCCAAAGCCGCCTTCGCTGCCCTGATTGGTCAGGATCTCGGCCACCGCTTCCTCCACGCGACCGCGCACATCATCCGACCAGGGCAGGTCCATCGCCTGCGCCACCTGATCGAAATACAGCAATGGCATCGCCTTTGATGTCATCTGTTCCGTGCAGCCATAGGGATAACGGTCCAGCGCCGCCAGCAGCCCCGGCGCGTTCAGACGCGCAAGCGGGCCGATAGCCAGCGTCGCCCGCGCACCCGGCGCATAGCCCGCCAGAACGGCATCATCGAAAGCAAAACTCTGCCCCGCCGCCAGATCAAAGCGCGACACCTTCACCACCCCTGGGTCGCCCCGCTGCACCGGCAGGGCGAGCGTCTTGGCAAGCCGCTTGCCATCCGGTGTGGTCAGAGTAACGGCAATCTCTTGCACGCCTTCCGCGCCCGCCGTTACTGGCACGGCGATGACCTGCTTGCCCTTTTCGGCCAGATCAATCGTCGCAGGCACATCGCCCAACGTCACGCCACGCCCATCAACCGCCAGCCCCATCTGGCCGAACGGGCCGGACGCATGGACAATCTCCAACAACACCCGGCTTTCATCGCCCGGCGCCATGAAGCGTGGCAGGGATGCCGTCACCACAACCGGATCGCGCACCAGCACATCGGCGTTGGCCTGCCCGACCCCGGTCTTCGACCAGGCCACCGCCATCACCTTTACCGTGCCGTTGAAGGCGGGCAGGGTGAATTCCGTGCGGGCAAAGCCATCGGCCCCCACTTCCACCGGCCCGGTGAAATAGGCGACCAGCTCCTCTGTCGGCGGCGGGGCTTGCAGCCGCGCCTGCGCGCCCGCATCACCGCCGGACCGGACGTTCCCTTCGGCCCCGTTCAGCCCGTCAATCAATCGACCGTATATATCGCGGATACCCACCCCCAGTTTGCGCTGGCCAAAGTAATGGCCCTGTGGATCGGGCGGGGTATAGGCGGTCAGGTTCAGGATGCCCTGATCCACCGCCGCGATGGTAACATAGGCTTTCTCGCCCGCCGCCACCCCATCCACCTTCACCGCCACCGGCAACGCCCCGCGCGGATCGGCCTCTGACGCAACCTCCACTGTTGTGGTCAACGCCCGCGCCCCCGGATCAACCCCAGCATGTGCCAAACCCATAGCCCGCGCTGGATTGCGCCCCGCCGCCACATCCATCGGCCGCAGGACCGATGCGGTGACGTAAACGCCCGCGCCCCAATCATCGGTTACGGCCAAGTCGATGATGTTCTCGCCCTCTGCCACCTCAACCGCCTGCATCGCCACCAGCCGGTTTGACAGCACCATCACCAGCGCGGTCCCGGCAAAGCGCGGCACGATGCGCAGCTTGGCCACATCCCCCGCCGCATAATCGGTCTTGTCCAACGACAGTTCCAGCGTATCGGGCGTAGATGCCGCATCCGCCGCCGCGAACCAGCCCGCCGCGAAGGGCACAGACGTCGCCGCTGTGCCACCGTCCTGCGTCACCGACAGTTCATATTCGCCCCAGCGCACAGGCACGGCAATCTCCGTCGGCGCGTCCAGCGCGACCGCACCTTCGGCCACCCGCTCACGCCGGGTGACGGGTTCCCACATCCAGTTGCCAAAACTTTGATACCATTGATAGGTCGTCTCGACCCGCACCAGCTCCCACCGGGCCTGCATCGGCGCTGCCGCACCGTCCTGCCCCACGCCCGCCAGCGTGAACCGCGCCTCGCCATTTTCGGCAACCACGCCGTCAAACATAGGCCGCACCCCGATCAGCGGTGCAGCAGGGGCCAGCGGCACGGTTGTTACCCGTTCCACCGGACGACCCGACCCTTCGGCCACCCGCAGCGCGATACGCGCCTCCAGCGGGCGATCCGTCTCGGCCGCGTCGGGCAACATCACGGCCACCGTGGCCAGGCCCGCCGCATCCGTTCGGGCCGGATCGACACCCTGCATCACGGCATCAAACGGCGCATCATGGCGACCAAAACGATAGCCCTCCCATCCGGCCAGCGTTTCCGCCGCGCGCAGGGTCACCTCGCCCTCAACCGCCAGGTCCGCCCCCGGCGCCCCAAACAGATAGCGTGCCTCAACGCCCAGTTCCGCCATCGCGCCGGGGCGCAGCCCATCCGGGACGGTCACGTCAAAATCAACCCGTTCTGGCAGGAAATCCTCCACCAGAAAGGTCGTCGCAGCCAACGGTGGCGCTTCCACATCGGCCAGCACCTCCATCCGCCACACGCCGCGCGGGGCCGATCCAAGGATTTGCTGGCTGAACACATAGCCGCCGCCCCAATCGCTAACCGACATCCGCGCATGTTCCACGCCGTCCGGGCGCTTCACCACCGCCGTCAGCGGCAGCCCCTCAACGGCCGCCGCCCTACTGTCGCGCGCCAGGGCGGTTGCATAGACCGTCTCACCTGCGCGATACGCCCCGCGATCGGTGGTAAGGAACACATCCACCGGAGGTGCAGCTTCGCGCCCCTCGACCCCGCGATCCGACAGGTCAAACTCCGGGTCGGTCAGCGACAGAAAGGCCAGATCGACCTCCCCCTCCCGCGCCACAACCAAGGCAGGCGCAGCCCCGCTCACCCCTTGCGTCAGCCCTGCATCCAGCCGGGCATAGCCCTGCGCGTCGGTCGTGGCCTGACCCAGCACCTCATTCCCGTTCGACACCAGATCAACCACCACCCCCGCCTTGGGTGCCGCACTCCCCAGACTGCGCACAAAGACATGCAATCCATCCACACCCGACAGCGTGGTCATCCCCAGATCGGATACCGCAAACCATTGCCAACCCGCCGGAATTTCCCACGGTTGTTCCCCCGGCACAGCGGCGCGCAGGGCATAGACCCCCGCAGGCTGCCCCGCCAGCGCCTCTTCCATCGGCAGGCGCGTGGTGACGTCGCGGTTCACCTCCATCCCCACCGTCGCTGTCCCGGTCCAGACTTCGGTCCCTGTCTGCGAGGCAAAGTCGAATTCCTGCCACTCCGCCATCGGGGCCGAAAGATAGCCGTTCTGGAACGCCCGGATCAGGTTGCGATCCGTTACACGATACAGCGTCAGGTTCAGGGCATCGGTGTTCACCGTTTCGACCGGCAGGGCCGCAGCCCCGGTCTTGGGCAGCACATAGGCCCGCCCCGGAAAGCGGACGCCGGGATTGCGGTCACGGACATAGGATGTGATGTCGACCGACGCCGCCAGCGCCTGCCCATCTGCCGCTGGCAAACCTTCGCGGAAGGTCACAGTGGCCCGCTGGCCATGGGTCAATCCCTCAACGCAGATATCGCGGAACTGCGCGCTGACCGTCAGGCCCGGCTCATCCAGTTGCACGAAACTGGCGTAATCCACGCCCTTGCCCGCCAGATCCTCGGAAAACGTTGCGCAAATCCGTGGGCGGGCGCTATCCGCCTCCACCCGGTTTTCCACGATGCGGAACCCGTATTTCCCGGCCGCGTCTGCCAGATAGGCCGCCGTATCATCCCGCGTTTGCACCGATTGCGCCAACCGCAGCGCACGCACTGTATCGCTGCCCCGGTCCATCCGTTCCAGCGCCTGCCCCATCTGCACCAGAATCGTGTGCCGCTGCCCGCCGTCTTCGGCCCGCAGATAGGCGTTCACCGCCGCGTAATAGGACCGTTCCCGATAGCTACGCTGGTTCGGTCCCTCGGCCTCACCGGCGGCGAACAAAAGCCGCGCATAGTCTGCCCAATCCGCCGCCGCATCGGTCAGGTTAATCGCCGCCCCCAAAAAACGCGATGCCGTGTCGAAATCCCCCGCCATTTCCGCATCCAGCGCGGCATCCCGCAGGTCGCCTTCGGCCCAGTCGCCGGTCATGTGATCGCGCGCCAACCCCGCTGCTTGCTGGGTGACGGACCCGATCTCCCAATCCTGCACAAAGCCGATCTCGTCCCTTCGCAGCCTTGCCCGTTCGGCCGCCCCATCCGCCGCAGTCCGCACAAGGCCGGATATTGCGCCCGCATAGGGCACCCCCTCCCCCGGCCCGGCTTTCAGAAAGCAACTCCCATTCCGGGTGTTGAAGGTCAGCGCCTCGCAGCTTGCATTGGCCAGACAGGCCCGCTCGCAGGACTCCAGCGTGGTATCGAAGGCGGACGCAATATCCCCGCCGGGCAAGTCGGTATCTTGCGACAGCACCAGGCGTTTGGGGGGAACCAGATCCTGCGCCAAAGAGGGCAGGGCAGAACAGGAAATCAGGGCGGCAATCAAAAGGGCATGAATACGCATGGCGACACCGTCTATGGCAAAAACTGCCGCAATGCTGGCACGCAGGCGGGCATTCTGGCAATGAGTCGTCCGCTCCCGCTGTTGTTTACCCCCCGTTTACCGACATCCCCGATGCTTGGTCAGGGACCAGCAGGGATTCGTACCGCCCATGACATCACAGATCACCGCGCCCTTGACGGCGGCAGAACGACTGGCGCAGGAACGCCGCGCCCGGATGGCCGCCGAACGGCATCTGGAATGGAAAAGCCGCGAACTCGCCGCCGCCAATGAAAAGCTGGCGCTGCAGGCCCGCGCGCTTTCGGAACTGGTGGTGGAAGAACGGCAATCTGCCCGTGCCGCCCAATCCGAAGCCGCGCGCCTGAAGGGCCAGAACCAACGCTATCTGGGCGATCTGGACCGCGCCCACACCACGGCGGTCATGGCTGAACGCCGCCTGCGCACCTCGATCGACATCATCCGCGATGGTTTTGCCGTGTTTGATGGCGAAAACCGGCTTCTCCTTGCCAACCGTGCCTGGCTTCACCCTTTCGCGGCAGGCAGCATTACCCCCGGCATGTCCTATCGTGATCTGCTGGATGCGGTTGCCCCCCTGTTGCACCTGGATCAGGATAGGGACACCTGGATTGATGCCATGTGTGACCGCATCGCCGCCGATGACATCCCGCCCGTCGAACTGGCGCTGCAATCCGGGCGCTGGATCCGCCTTGAGGATCGTCGCGCCCGTGATGGCGACCGTGTCAGCCTGGCCATCGACATCACGGCCGAAATGCGCCTGCGTGCGGCGGTCGAGGCGATCCCCGATGGCTTTGTCATCTTTGACAATCAGGATCGGCTGATCATGTGCAATCAGCAGTATCGCAACATCTATGCCTTTCCACCCGATCTGATCCGCCCCGGCATCCGGTTCGAAGACCTGCTTCGTGCCAGCCTTGCCGATGGCCTTCACGCCGATGCCGAGGGCCGCGAAGAAGATTGGCTTGCCGAACGGATGGCAGACTATCGGGCTGCATCCGGCGCGTCAGAACAACACTTCGTCGACGGGCGCTGGATCCGCGCGCAAGATCATATCACGCCAGACGGGGGCCGCGTCGGCCTGCGCAGCGACATCACCCCGGAACGCGCGGCGCAGGAAACGCTTCTTGCCGCCCGCGTTGCCGCCGAAGCCGCGAACCGCGCCAAATCCGCCTTTCTTGCCAACATGAGCCATGAGATACGCACCCCGATGAACGGTGTCGTCGGCATGGCCGAACTGCTGTGCGGAACCGACCTGACCGAAGAACAACGGCTGTTCGCCGAAACCATCCGTTCGTCCGGCGAGGCGTTGCTGACCATCATCAATGATGTGCTGGATTATTCAAAGATCGAAGCCGGGCATCTGGCCCTGCGCCCCGAACCTTTTGATCTGGAACGGCTGATCCACGAAACCGCAATCCTCTTGCAACCGCAGGCCCGCGCCAAGGGCATCGAATTGCTGACCGATTACGACATGTTCCTGCCGACGCGACTGGTGGGCGATCCGGGGCGTCTGCGGCAGGTGCTGACCAATCTGATGGGCAATGCGGTGAAATTCACCCAGACCGGGCATGTTCTGGTGCGTGTTGTTGGCACCCAGCCTGCCGATGGCACTGCGCGCTTGCATGTCACGGTGGAAGATACCGGCATTGGCATCGCGCATGACCAACTTGACCGCATCTTTGGCGAATTCACACAGGTCGATGACGCCGCCAATCGGCGCTATGAAGGCACAGGTCTGGGACTTGCCATCACCCGCCGCCTGATCGACCGGATGGAAGGCGAAATATGGGTGGAAAGCGAACCGGGCACGGGGTCGTGTTTCGGCTTTGCCCTGACCTTGCCAGTCGCGGAAGAGGCGCTTCCCGCCCGCGTCCCAACCAGCCTGCGACGCCTGCTGCTGTGCGCCGGAAACCCCACGAACAGAACGATCATCGAACGCCAGCTTGCGCCTTTTGGCATTGTGCTGACCGCATGCCGCAGCATGGATGACGCACTGTTGCGCGCCAACTCCAATGTGGATGATGCCGTACTCCTCGATCATGGGCCGGATGGCATCGACGGTTTGGCGCTGTGCCGTTCGCTTGCGCAAAGGGGTGCCACGCAACCGCGTATCCTCATGGTTGCCCCTGACCATCTGCCAGCGGCCGAGGCGGCAAAGCAGGACGGCATCATTCACGAAATCCTCGTCAAACCTGTTTTGCGTGCCGATCTTTATCGCGCGCTGACCCGGCAAACCGGCAGCGCGATCACGCTCGCCTCTGCCCCGTCACCCGAAATGCGACGGATGCGGGTTCTGGCCGCCGAAGACAACAAGACCAACCAACTGGTCCTGGCCAAGATGGTCCGCGATCTGGACCTTGATCTGCATTTTGCCGATGATGGCCGTCAAGCGGTTGAGATGTGGAAATCCTTGCATCCAGACCTGATTTTCATGGACATTTCGATGCCGGAACTGGATGGCTGCGCCGCCGCCGCTGAAATCCGCAGTGTCGAAGGGGGCCGTGCCAGGGTTCCGATCATCGCCGTGACCGCCCACGCGATGGAGGATGATACGATCCGCTTTCTTGCCGCCGGCATGGACAGGCACCTGACCAAACCCCTGCGAAAATCCGCCTTGGTCGAGGTGCTTTTGCACTTCTGCCCGCCAGAGGTTGTTCTTGGCCCGGTCGCCACGCAAAGCACGGCAGCCTGACCTTTCGGCAACCTGTTTTTGCCCGTCTGACCCGTCCGCCTGACCCGCCGATCAGGCCGCAGCCTCTGCCACCTGTTCGCGCAGGAAAACCAGCTTGTCCCCATCAGATCGGTCCGGCGCAAAGACATAGCCACCCACATCGAACCCGCGCAGGTCGGCAGGGTCTGTCAACCGATGTTCGGCCACAAAACGCGCCATCGCCCCGCGCGCCTTTTTGGCAAAGAAGGAAATCACCTTCGCCTCCGCGCCGCGCCCTTCCAGAAACACCGGGGTGATCACCCGCAGCGTCAGCGCCTTCTGATCCACCGCCCCGAAATATTCCTGCGACGCGCAGTTTACCAGAACGCCTGTCCCCGCAGCCTCGGCATCTGCGTTCAACGCGTGCGCGATCCGTTTGCCCCACCAGGCATAAAGATCGGCCCCCTTCGGATTGGCCAGTTTGCTGCCCATCTCCAACCGGTACGGCTGGATCATATCCAAGGGCCGCAGTAGCCCATAAAGCCCCGACAAAATCCGCAACCGCCCCTGCGCCCAACGCAGCGCATCGGCGTCCAACGTGCGCGCCTCCAGCCCTGCATAGGTATCACCGTCAAAACAGAACGCCGCGGGCATTACCGCATCCGCAACGGGCCGGGGCGAAAAAGCCGCGAAGCGTGCCGCGTTCAACCGCGCCAACGGTTCGGAAATTGCCATCAGTTTGCGCAGGTCATCAACACTCAATCCTCGCGCAATCCGCGCCAGCTTTACCGCATCCGCCGCAAAGGCTGGCTCTGTCGGCAAAAGCCCCTCGGGCAATGCGCGCGGGATGTCATTCAGCCGCTTGGCAGGGGAAATCACGGTCAGCATCACAGTCTCCTTTGCCGGGGAAATAGGCCGCCTCACGCCTCGCGCAAGACATCCAGAAACGCCTGCCCGAACCGTTCCACCTTTTGTTCGCCCATACCCTGTATCCGCTCCAGATCCGAAAGCGAACCGGGCCGCCGTTCTGCGATCAGGCGCAGGGTGGAATGGGTGACGGACAGGTATTTCCCTGTCCCATCCTCGCCCCGCGACAGCGCCAGTTGCACATCCGCCAGCCGGTCGAACACCGGGCCAGCCGGCCGCCCCGCCAGCCGCATCCGCTGCGGATGCAGCGCCTCTGCCGCGCCGTTGATCACCTCCAGAAAGGCCGCGCCGTAGCTCTCCAGCTTTTTCGCCCCCACCCCAGTGATGCCCGCCATTCCGTCCAGATCGGTGGGCCGCGTCTCGGCCATCTCGATCAGCGTCCGGTCGGGAAAGATCACATAGGCCGGCACACCCGCCGCCTCGGCCAAGGCCCGCCGCTTGGCCTTGAGCGCGGACAAAAGCGGCGCATCCTCATCGGCCACCAACGCCCGCACCGCCGCCCGTGGCTGGGCCGACGCAATCGTATCACGCCGCAGGGTGATGCTTTCCTCGCCCCGCAGGATGGGCCGCGCGGCATCGGTCATGCGCAGCGCGCCATGGCGGTCCGGGTCAGGCCGCACCAGATCGCGCCCCATCATCTGCCGGAACACCGCACCCCACGCCGCCTTGCTCAGATCGCGCCCGACGGCAAAGGTCGGCAGCTTGTCATGCCCGCGTTCACGCATCTTTTCGGTCTGGCTTCCGGTCAGGATGTCGATCAGATGCCCCGCCCCGAACCATTCTCCCGTCCGCAGGATGGCCGACAGCGCCTTTCGCACCGCCTCGGTGGCATCAAACAGGTCAGCAGGCCGGTCGCACAGGTCGCAATTCCCGCACGGCCCTGCCGTTTCACCGAAATACCCCAGCAGCACCTGCCGCCGGCATTTCATCGCCTCGGCCAACCCCAGCAGCGCATTCAGCCGTGCATGATCGGCGGCCTTCCGGTCGGGCGGGGCAAGCCCTTCGTCAATCTGGCTGCGGCGCAGGCGAATGTCGTCGGGTCCATACAGGGTCATCGTCTCGGCGGGGGTGCCATCCCGCCCGGCACGGCCGATTTCCTGATAATATCCTTCGATCGACTTGGGCAGATCGGCATGGGCCACCCAGCGGATATCGGGCTTGTCGATCCCCATGCCAAAGGCCACGGTCGCCACCACGATCAGCCCATCTTCGCGCTGAAACCGCACCTCGACCTGCCGCCGCGCCTCTGGGTCCATTCCGCCGTGATAGAAACAGGCGGCATGGCCCTCTTCGCGCAGGGCCTGCGCCAGCGTTTCGGTCTTGGCCCGCGTCGCGCAATAGACAATCCCCGACCGCCCCTTGCGCGCCGCCGCAAACCGCAGGATCTGCGCACGCGGCGTATCCTTCACCGCAAAGGCAAGGTGAATGTTCGGCCGGTCAAATCCGCGCAGGAACGTGGCCGGGGCCGCACCGTCAAATAGCCGTGTGACAATCTCGGCCCGCGTCTCTTCATCTGCCGTCGCGGTAAAGGCCGCCAAAGGCACCCCAAGGCTGCGGCGCAAATCGCCGATCCGCAGGTAATCCGGGCGAAAGTCGTGGCCCCATTGGCTGACGCAATGCGCCTCATCCACCGCGATCAGCGTTGTCTTGATCCGCCGCAACATCGGCAAGGTGGCGGCCGAGGCCAGCCGTTCCGGCGCCATATACAACAGCTTCAACCGCCCGGCATCCAGTGCGGAAAAAACCTCTTCCGTTTCCTCCTCGGTGTTCCCGGACGTCAGCGCCCCGGCCTCTACCCCTGCGGCACGCAACGCCCGCACCTGATCGCGCATCAACGCAATCAGCGGCGATATCACCACCGTCACCCCATCCCGGCACAAGGCGGGCAGTTGAAAACACAGCGATTTCCCACCACCCGTCGGCATGATGGCCAGCGTGTTGCGCCCGGCCAGAACCGCATCCACGATCTCTTCCTGACCGGGCCGAAAGGCCGGAAAGCCAAAGATCGAATGAAGAAGTGTCTGCGGTTCGCTCATGTGCCCGTAACGATGATTGGACGGGTCAAGCCTGCCCCGCCTGCGGTTGATGCAAGGTCAGGATCAGACAAAGGCCGAAGCGTTGTTGATCAGGATGATCCGCAGCGCATACACCCCCAGCAGTACGACCAGCGGCGCAAGGTCCAGCCCGCCCATTTGCGGCAGCACAGACCGCACACGAGAATAGATCGGCTCAAGGATGCGGTTCAGCCCGTCCCAGATTTGCCCGACCAGTGGCTGACGCAGGTTCAGCACCTGAAAATTGATCAGCCAGCTCATGATAATATGGGCCAGGATGATCCATTGGGCGACATCCAGGATCAAAAGCAGAATTTGCAGGATCGAGGTCATTCTTGGGCCTCCACATACTATGGGTTGTGTGCAGAGGTAGCCTCTCCCTTGCAAAAGGGCAACGCCATTCCGCAGCGTCGCGGGTTGACCTTGGTCATTTGACAGGGCAACCGGACAGCGACAGGAGAATGCCTTATGTATCCGTTCCTTCGTCTGGCCAAAGAGCTGTGGAAGTTCCGCAATGCCCCCGCGCTTCCGTTTCTTGGCACCCATGTCAGCAGGCATCGCTGCTGGCCCTGGGATCTTGATCCTTGGGTCGAACTGAACAATGGCCGGACCCTGACTATCTTTGATCTGGGCCGCATCCCGTTGGGTGTGCGGACCGGGTTGAAGAACGTCGTCATGGCCAATCGCTGGGGACTGACCGTGGCAGGAAACACCGTGCGTTATCGCCGCCGTGTGCGTGCCTTTGATGTGGTAACGATGCACAGCCGCTGCATAGGATGGGATGATCGGTTCATGTATGTCGAACAGTCGATGTGGAAGGGGGATGACTGCACCAGCCACATGATCGTGCGGTCTGCCGTAACGTCGCATGATGGTATCGTGCCACCCGCGCGGGTGATCGCCGCGATGGGCCAACCCGTGGAAAGCCCAACCCTGCCGGAATTCGTGCAACACTGGATCGCAGCCGAAGCCAAGCGCCCTTGGCCCCCCGCCCGCTGAACTGGCCTGCTGAACTGGCCCACTGAACTGGTGCCCGGCTCATCCAATCTGACAAAGTGGCACAACCGCCAAAAAGCCTGACCGGTTCAAAGCCATCGCTTGCGCACAGTCGGATTTCACGATTCACTCTGCATCAGGTCCGAATGGTCAAGGTGTAAGAATGGCGATTGCAGTCAGCGCGAAACGGCGCATCTGGGGCTGGTTCTTTTTCGACTGGGCAAGCCAGCCCTACAACACTTTGCTTCTGACCTTCATCTTTGGCCCGTATTTCGCGGAAATCGCGCGCGGCTATTACATGGGGCAGGGGCTGGATGCCGATGCCGCCGGGGCTGCGGCGCAAACCTATTGGGGTGCCGGGCTTGCCATTGCCTCGATCCTCATCGCCATTTGCGCCCCCATCCTTGGTGCCATCGCCGACAGCACGGGGCGCCGCCTGGTCTGGATATGGTTCTTTTCCTTTTTCTATATCGCAGGTTCGTATGCCCTTTGGTTCATCGCGCCGGGGGGCGACAATCTGATCTGGGCGGTGGTGTTCTTTGGGATCGGCTTCATCGGGATGGAATTTGCCACCATCTTCACCAACGCGCTGATGCCCAGCCTGACCGATCATGATGATCTTGGCGCGGTCAGCGGGTCAGGCTTTGCCTTTGGCTATCTGGGCGGGGTGCTGGCGCTGGCCATCATGCTGGCGCTGTTTGCCGAAAACAGCGCAACGGGCAAAACCCTCATCGGGTTTGATCCGATGTTCGGCCTGGACCCAGAGGCCCGCGAAGGCACCCGAGCCGTCGGGCCGTTCACCGCCATCTGGTATCTGGTGTTCATGATCCCCTTTTTCCTGTGGGTAAAGGAACCCCACACCGAACGCCGCCCGCTGAACCTTGCGGCGGCCTTCTCTAGCCTGCGTGACCTGCTTGCCTCGCTCCGCTATCGTGGGAGCCTGTCTGCCTACCTTGCATCGTCCCTGTTCTACCGCGACGCGCTCAACGCGCTTTACGGCTTTGGCGGCGTCTATGCATCTGGCGTGCTGGGCTGGGAAATCACCCAGATCGGCGTCTTTGGCGTGGTGGGGGCGGTTACCGCGATGATCGCCTCATGGATCGGCGGCAAGGCCGACCGCCGCTATGGACCCAAGCCGGTGATCGCCTTTTGTATCGTGGTGCTGATCTTCGTCTGCATCATCATCGTGGGCATGACCCGCGAAAGCCTGTGGGGCATCCCGCTTGATCCGGTCAGCGGCACCTCTGACCAGATATTCTTTGCCTGCGGTGCGCTGATCGGCGCGGCAGGCGGGGCGTTGCAGGCCGCCAGTCGCACCCTCATGGTCCGCCACACCACGCCTGACCGCGCGACCGAAGCCTTCGGCCTCTATGCCCTGTCCGGCAAGGTCGCCAGCTTCATTTCCCCCGCGCTCATCGCCCTTGTCACCGCGGCCAGCGGATCACAGCGCATTGGCATCTCTCCGCTGATCGTGATGTTCCTGATCGGCCTTGTTCTGCTATTCTTCGTCCGGGCAAGGGGTGAACAGGCATGATAGTCAAGCTGCTGGCAGGTTTGGTTTTGGCACTGGCCATCGTGGCCCCCGTGCAGGCCCAGACCAAGGCGAACCAGTTGTTCGGCGCGCAAACCACCCCGTCGGCAGACCGTCCCATGCCCTATGGCAGCTATGCCAAGGGCTGCGCTGATGGCCTTGTCCAACTGCCCGAAACCGGCCCCACATGGCAGGCCATGCGCCTGTCGCGCAACCGCAACTGGGGCCATCCGGTGATGATCGACTACCTTGTCGAACTTAGCCAGGCCGCACGCCAGATCGGTTGGGCGGGTCTTTATATCGGCGACATCAGCCAACCGCGTGGCGGCCCCATGACCAGCGGCCATGCCAGCCACCAGATCGGGCTGGATGCTGATATCTGGATGCTTCCGCCCCGCCGACTGGATCTCAGCCGTGCCGACCGTGAGGAGATTTCCTCCATCCCCGTTCGTTCGGCCGATCAGCGCAGCGTCACCGAAAACTGGACGCCCCGGCATCACGCCCTGCTCAAGGCGGCGGCGTCCGATGGCCGTGTCGACCGTATCTTCGTTGCTGCCGCTGTGAAAATCGAAATGTGCCGCACCGCCACGCGGGCAGACCGCAAATGGCTGCAAAAGATCCGCCCCGTTCAAGGCCACGACACCCATTTCCACGTCCGCCTAAAATGCCCACGCGGCGCGCGGCATTGCGAAACGCAAAAACCCAGCGTCGAGGATCTGTCGAATGGCGGCGATGGATGTGACGATACGCTGATGTGGTGGGTGTCGGATGACTATTTCAACCCCAAGCCCGACCCCAATGCCAAACCCGTTCCCCGCCAGCGTGGCGCTCGGGATTACACCCTTGCCGATCTGCCCAGACAATGCCGAAACGTCCTCTCCGCGCCCTGACGGCGGGGGTGTTCCTGGGTCTTGGCCTTCAGGGCAGTGCCAGCCAAACCCTTCCCCCAGGCTTCATAAGCGCGTTTTCCTGGCAGATGGATGATGATCTTTTCGGTGGGTTTTCGGCCATCGAACTGACGGATGACGGGCTGTCCTTTGTCGCAGTATCCGATCGGGGTGCCTTTACCCGCGCCACCATCTTGCGCGATGGCAACGGACATATCACCGACATTGTTGCCGATCCGGCCAACCTGCTGCGTGGCAAAGGCGAAGAGCCGCTGGAAAAACGACGCAATGATTCCGAAGGGTTGGCCATCGCCACGGACGGCACGGCCTATGTGTCGTTCGAAGGCGTCGCCCGCGTGCTGCGCTATGCTGCCATCGACGGCCCGGCCACCAACCTGCCAACGCCGCCGGAATTTGCCCGCCTGCAACGCAATTCGGCGCTCGAGGCGCTGGCCATTGGCCCGGATGGAACGCTTTATACCCTGCCGGAACGGTCTGGCGAAATGACCCGCCCCTTTCCGGTCTGGCGCTTTCGCAATGGCGCATGGGACCAGCCTTTCGCGCTGCGCCGGGATGGTGGCTATCTGCCCGTGGCGGCCGATTTCGGCCCTGATAGCCGCTTTTACCTGCTTGAACGGGAACTTCACGGCTTTGCCGGTTTCTCCAGCCGCGTGCGCAGTTTTGCCGTATCGGATACCACCCTGTCCGATGAACGCACGGAGTTGGAAACCGGCATCGGCCAGCATGACAACCTTGAAGGTCTGTCCGTCTGGCAGGATGGCACTGGGGCGATCCGCCTGACGATGGTTTCAGACGACAACTTCAAATTCTTTCAGACCACCGAAATCGTCGAATACAGCCTGACCCGCTGACCCGCCATTGTTGACATGCGCGCAGCACGGGCGTAGGGGGCGCGCGTCCCCCGGTGCGCGGGGGGCCAAGTCTCCGCGACCTTGTCAAAACGGAATAACTGACATGACCCGCTTTTCGCTTTTTGGCGTTCTCGCCATGGCCATCGTTGTTGTGGCCTCGAACATCCTTGTGCAACACCCGATCGGCACCTGGCTGACATGGGGTGCCTTCACCTATCCTCTGGCCTTCCTTGTGTCCGACATCGTTAACCGGATCGAAGGGCCGGCAGCGGCGCGCCGCGTGGTCTATGCCGGGTTTGTCACTGGGCTTGCCTGTTCGGCCATCGGCACGCAGATCTTGGGTGAATTCGGCCCACTGGTCACGCTGCGCGTGGCCATCGGATCGGGCATCGCGTTCCTCTTGGCGCAACTTCTCGACATCCTGATCTTTGATCGCCTTCGCCAGAAAGCTTGGTGGAAGGCACCCTTCATATCCACCTTTGCCGGGTCCACGCTGGATACGGCACTGTTCTTCACCTTCGCCTTTTCGGCTTCGCTCAGCTTCATCGAACCGGGCAATGATGTGTCATGGGCGGCAGAGCCGATGGCGCTGTTGGGTGTCGGATTTACCGTCCCTTTCTGGGTTTCGCTGGCGGTCGCAGACTGGCTGGTCAAGATCGCCGTCGACCTGATCGCGCTGTTGCCGTTCCGCCTTGCCATCCGCAGGATTGGCACAAGGGTTGCGTAATTTCTTTTGACAAACACAAAATCTGTGTCAACTTTGCCCTACGAACAACCCATTTGAAAGGAGGTGATCCAGTGTCTAGAGCTACATTGGAGATAGGTGTCGGGACAGTCAGGGGGAGTGTTTTCTGAGGGCAGCCCCTCGGTCGACAAACTACTTGATTGGGCTTGAAACCTAACTGGCCCATCTCCTTGGATCTCGGAAAGGGTCGCCGCGCAGGCGACCCTTTCTCTTGTCAGCCACCACGCAAAGCACCGCCATGCTTTTCATCAACCAGACCATCACCATCGCCGATTGGGAACTGACCGAACAGTTCATGCGCGCTTCCGGGCCGGGTGGCCAGAATGTGAACAAGGTGTCTACCGCCGTCGAGTTGCGGTTCGAGGCAGAGCGTTCGCCACATCTTCCCGCTTCGGTAAAGGCGCGGCTGAAACGCTTGGCCGGGCGGAAATGGACGACCGAAGGCGCCATTGTCATTCAGGTGGATGACACGCGGTCGCAAGCCCGCAACCGTGAAATTGCGCGTGACAGGTTGGCCGACCTTATCCGTCAGGCACTGGTCGTGCCGAAACGCCGCATCGCCACAAAGCCGACCTTGGGCAGCCAACGCCGCCGCCTTGCCGCAAAATCGGTGCGGGGTGAGGTGAAATCCCTGCGCGGCAAGGTCGATGGTGACGATGATTGATCACGCATTGATGGCCGCCGCGACCGAGGCGGCGGCGCTTTGGAATGCCCGCCCTGTCCGTCTGATCACGGCACGCGAAAACGCGGTTTTCGAAATTGCGCTTCCCTCCGGCGATCCTGCGGCGCTGCGCCTGCATCGGCCCGGCTATCAAGGCGAAGCGGCGATCAGGTCCGAACTCTGGTGGTGCGCCGAACTTGCGTCGCGCGATCTGCCGGTGCCGGCCCCGGTGGCCACATGTGCCGGACAGGTGCTGAAGGTATTGTCGAACGGTCGCATAGCCAGCGCCGTGGCCTGGATCAATGGCCCGGCGCTGGGCGAGGCAGGGGTGCCCTTTGCCGAACCCGTCTTAGTGCAGATCGACCGGCATTTCCGGTTGGGGCAGCTTCTGCGCCGCCTCCACCATGCAAGCGATGAACTGGTCCTGCCTGCGTGGTTCACCCGTCCGAAATGGGATGCCGACGGGCTGGTGGGTGAGACGCCGTTCTGGGGCCGTTTCTGGGACCATGTGCATACAAATGCTGCACAGCGTGCTGCACTGGTCGCGGCACGGGATGCGTTACGCGCAGAATTGCCCCGATATGCCGCTGCGGGCGGCGATGCGGGTCTGATCCATGCCGATGTCTTGCGCGAAAACGTGCTCCAAAGCGATGCAGGTCTGGCATTGATCGACTTTGATGACAGCGGCTTCGGCTTTCGCCTTTATGACCTTGGAACCGTGTTGTCACAGAACCAATACGAACCTGCCCGCGACGATCTGCGTGATGCGCTGATGGCAGGCTACGGTACGCAAGACATTGAAATGGTGGAACTATTCACTATGGCCCGCATCTTGGCATCGGTCGGTTGGACGATGCCGCGTCTTGCCCCGGATGACCCGATCCATCACAGTCACCTCGCCCGCGCAGTCATGTGCGTCAGGCGCGTTCTGGGGTGATCATACAGTCACATCCTGCGCTGCCTGCGCGCCAACCCCGAACACCCGCTTGTATCGCGCAATCTCATCCTTTGGCCCCATCGCCTTGTTGGGATTGTCAGACAATTTCACCGTCGGCCGCCCATTGGCCGAAACCGCCTTGCAAACAAGGCTGAACGGCGCCAGCCGATCACCGGCCAGGCCACGGAAATCATTGGTCAACATGGTTCCCCAGCCAAAGCTGACCTTGACCCTGCCGTGAAACTGGCGATGCAGTTCCTCGATCTTTTCCACGTCCAGCCCATCGGAAAAGATCACCAGTTTCTGTGTCGGATCCTCGCCACGGGCCTTCCACCAGCGAATGGCCGTCTCTGCGCCCTGCGCCGGATCGCCGGAATCGATGCGGATGCCGGTCCATGTCGTCAACCAATCCGGCGCATTGCGCAAAAACCCTTCGGTTCCATAGGTATCAGGCAGGATAACCCGCAGATTGCCATCATGTTCTTCGTGCCAGTCGGCCAGAACCTGATATGGGGCCTGCGCCAATTCCGCGTCACTATCGGCCAGCGCCGAATAGACCATCGGCAATTCATGCGCATTGGTGCCAATCGCCTCGATATCCCGCATCATCGCAATGCGGCAGTTCGAGGTGCCGATGAACTTTGCCCCCAGACCTTCCTGCATCGCCTGCACGCACCAATCCTGCCACAAGTAGGAATGCCGCCGTCGCGTTCCGAAATCCGCGATCTTCAGGGTATCAAGCCCCTTTAGAAGTTCAATCTTTTCCCAAAGCCGCGTCATCGCGCGGGCATAAAGGACTTGCAATTCAAACTTGCCCATCCCCTTCAAAACCGCGCGCGACCGCAGCTCCATCAGCACCGCCAGCGCGGGAATCTCCCATAGCATCACCTCGGGCCATTGCCCTTCAAAGGTCAGCTCATACTGGCCATCCCGCTTTTCCAGATGATAGGCGGGCAGGCGCAGGCCTTCGAACCATTCCATGAAATCCGGGCGGAACATCTGGCGCTTGCCATAGAACATGTTCCCGCGCAGCCAGGTGCTTTCCCCCCGCGACAATGACAGTGACCGGACATGATCCAGTTGTTCGCGCAATTCGCCTTCGTCGATCAATTCTGCCAGTCGCACGCTGGAGGACCGGTTGATCAGCGAAAAGGTGACGGTCGTTTCCGGCTTGTTGCGGAAAATCGACTGGCACATCAAAAGCTTGTAAAAATCAGTATCAATCAGCGATCTGACGATCGGATCAATCTTCCAGTTGTGATTATGGACCCGGCTGGCGATATCGACCACGTCATTCCTCCAGCGCGACACCGGCCGCGCGCATGTCATCCAGCATCCGGGCCAATGACCCGCCAAGGTCGATCCCGCGGCAGGCGTCCAATAGCACGGTCGTCCCATAGCCAAGGCGTGCGGCATCCAACGCGGAATAGGCAACGCAATAGTCAGTGGCAAGGCCAACGAATGTGACCGCCGTCACCCCCCGTGTCCGCAAATAGCCGTCAAGCCCGGTCGGCGTTGTCCGGTCATTTTCGAAGAAGGCGGAATAACTGTCGATTTCGGGGCGAAATCCCTTGCGGATGATCATATCTGCCGGATCGGTGTGCAGTGCTGGATGAAATAGTGCCCCTTCGCTGCCTTGAATGCAGTGATCGGGCCACAGCGTTTGTGGCCCATAGGGCATCGTCACGCTGTCAAATGCGGCCTTGCCCGGATGGTTTGACGCAAAGGAGGAATGCGTCGCCGGGTGCCAGTCTTGCGTCAACACGATCACCGGAAACGCTGCCATCAGGCCGTTCACCCGCGGGATGATCGCATCCCCCCCGGCCACGGCCAACGCGCCGCCGGGGCAAAAGTCATTCTGGATGTCGATTACGACCAACGCGGTGTTTGCGGTCTGCATGGTGGTCCCTGCAACTTTCGGCTGTCCCCTGCCTAGGAAACCCCCGCCCCCACGTCAATGGCGCGCGTCACCGGGGCGGGTCAATGAGAGCCGCTTGAAATTGCGGGGAATACGGGGCATCCCCCGCACATGCTCACCGTTGCCGCCCTTTATCACTTTACCCGATTGGCCGACCCCGCTGTCTTGCGCGGCCCGCTGCTGGATTGCGCCTTGCAGAACGGCGTCAAGGGTTCGCTTTTGCTGGCGAGAGAGGGGATCAACGGCACCGTCGCCGGAACGCGGCAGGGGGTAGATGCGGTTCTGGCCCATATTCGCAGCCTGCCAGGATGCGCCGATCTGGACTGGAAGGAAAGCCCGGCCAGCGAGATGCCGTTTGGCAAGATGAAGGTGCGCCTGAAGCGTGAGATTGTGACGATGGGCCAACCCGATGTGGACCCGACATCGCGGGTGGGCCACTACGTTGATGCTGCGGAATGGAATGATCTGATCGCATCCCCTGATGTTGCGGTGATCGACACGCGCAATGATTACGAGGTGGCGATTGGCACCTTTGCCGGTGCCATCGACCCGGGCACCCGGTCGTTCAGCGAATTTCCCCAATGGTGGGAGGCCAACCGCGCGCAATTTCACAACAAGCGCATCGCCATGTTTTGCACCGGGGGTATCCGGTGTGAAAAGTCAACGAACTGGCTGCTCCAGCAGGGCGTGACAGAGGTGTTCCACCTGAAAGGCGGCATCCTGAAGTATTTGGAAACTGTCCCTGCGGATCGCTCGCTTTGGCAGGGCGAATGTTTCGTGTTCGACAAACGGGTATCTGTCGGCCACGGCCTTGTGCCGGGGCATTTTTCCGCATGTGGGGCGTGCCGCCGCCCGGTGACACCAGAGGCGCGTCTGGACCCGGTGTTTGAAGAAGGCGTCTGCTGCCCGGCCTGCAGGGATGAATACAGCGTGGCAGACCGTGCCCGTTTCCGCGAACGCCAGCGGCAGATGAAACTGGCCGAAGCGCGGGGCGAACCGCACCTCGGCGCCTGATCACCGAAGACGGCTGCCATCGGCGCCAAAGAACAGCGCCTGATTGCCATCAAAGGCCACGCCGATCTGGCTGCCGATCGGGGGGGTGACATCGCCCTTCGCCTCGATCACCAGTTTTTCGCCTGTGCTGGCCGAAACGTGGATGAAGCTGACCCCGCCCAAGGCTTCGGTCATGTCAACGCGATGGGATGTGCCGTCGATCACCCGCAAATGTTGCGGGCGCAGGCCAATTTCCACCGCTGATCCCGCCGGGGGAAGCGCGCCGGAAAAGGCAATCGTGTCACCCAGCGCGTCCGCCCGCACCGAACCCGCCGGACCGACCTTTCCAGCAACAAAGTTCATTGCCGGGCTTCCGATGAACCCGGCAACAAAGCGGTTGTCGGGGTTGTGATACAGTTCCAGCGGCTTGCCCACCTGTTCCACGCGGCCTTTGCGCAGGACAACGATCTTGTCGGCCAACGTCATCGCCTCGACCTGATCATGGGTGACGTAGATCATCGTCGCCCCGATTTCGCGGTGCAGGCGGGCGATTTCCACGCGCATTTCCACGCGCAGTTCTGCATCAAGGTTCGACAGCGGTTCATCGAACAGGAACACCTCTGGCCCCCGCACAATGGCCCGCCCTATGGCCACACGCTGCCGCTGCCCCCCCGACAGCGCCTTTGGCTTGCGTGACAGCAGCTCTTCCAGCTTTAGGATGCGTGCAGCCTCGGCCACCTTGCGGTCGGTTTCGGCCTTGGGGTGCCCGGTCATCTTCAGGCCGAACCCCATGTTTTCCGCCACGGTCATATGCGGGTACAGGGCATAGGTCTGAAACACCATGGCCACGCCGCGTTCGGACGCGTCAACCTGCGTGACATCGCGGTCGCCGATGCGGATCATGCCGTCAGAGGTATCCTCAAGTCCCGCCACCATGCGCAGCAGCGTCGATTTTCCGCAGCCGGACGGACCAACGAAAACGCAAAACTCGCCATCTTCAACGGTCAGATCGACCCCGTGGATGACCTGTGCCTCGCCAAAGCGTTTGACGACCTTCTGTAGAACCACCCCTGCCATCTGCTTCCCCCCTTGAAATGATTTAAGTTTGTTCTGGAAAACGCCAGCTTTCCGCCTCGGCGGCGATGCGTGCCGCCGTTTCCTTGATCCGGTCCGCCGCGTGTTCCAGTTGCGCCAACGAGGTGCGCGTGGTTGTCGACGTCACCGACAAGGCACCGATCACGCGGCCTGTCCGGGTAAGAATCGGGACGGCGCAGCATATGATTCCCGGTTCGTGTTCCTCGCGGTCAAAGGCGTGGCCGCGCCCGCGAATCGCCTCAAGCTCGGTCTTCAGCTTGGCTGCATCATCAAGCGTGTGTTCCGTGAACCGGTGAAAACTTTGCCTTTGTATGGCGCGCTCCAGCGCCGCTGGCGTCAGATAGGCCAGCATCGCCTTGCCCACGCCGGTGCAATAGGCCGGGCCGACCTTGCCGGCCTGTGCGAACATCTCGACCGGCTTGGCGGCGTTGCGTTTGTCGACATACAGAACCTGCCCGTTATCCATCTGCGCCAAGTGGATTGTTTCGCCGGTTTCTGCTGCAAGTTCATCAAGATACGGCCGCGCAAGCGGCGCAAGCGATGATGTCGCCCAGGCTGCATGGGCCAGTCTTACCAACCGCATGCCAAGCGCATAGGTCTGCCGGTCGGCATCATAGGCCAGCATCCCTTGATGGGTCAGTGTCTGGATCAGCCGATATAGCGTTGCCTTGGGATAGGCCGAGGTCACAAGCAATTCTGAAAAGCGAACGGGCTGGCCTGCGGCTGCGACCATGTCCAGCACATCCAGCGCCTTGCCCACCGTTCCGTCGCCCTGCTCTGCCGACATAGCGTTCCCATGTGTTCCTGTTGACAGCTTAAACGATAGACAGCATAGTTTTCAATATTCAAGACTAAGTTTCACATAATGGAACCAATCGGGAGGAAACCATGGTCCATAGAAAAACGGGCGCGCTTGCCTTGATGGCGGCGTTGCTGATGTCAACGTCGGCCATTGCGCAGGACAAGCGCGTCGTTACCTGGAATGCAGATTACGATCCGATCCCGTTGGCGGCTGCCGAAGCCATGATCGCCGACTTCGAGGCCGCAAACCCCGAGATTGATGTCCAGATTACAAACTTCGATCACGAGGCCTACAAGAACGCGATCCGCAACTTCCTGACCGCCGATCCGCCGGACCTGGCCAACTGGTATGCGGCAAACCGGATGCGCCCCTTCGTCGAGGCCGGCCTGTTTGCCGACATCTCCGATCTGTGGGCGTCCGAAGGGCTGACCGATGCGCTGGCCTCGTCCCTGCCGTCGATGACGATTGATGGCAAGCAGTGGGGCATTCCCTATACCTACTATCAGTGGGGCATCTATTTTAACCGTGACGCTTATGCCGCTGCCGGTATCGAAGCCCCCGGCGAAGCTGGCGTGACGTGGGAACAGTTCCTGGCGAATTGCGAAACGTTCAAGGCTGCCGGAATCGACTGTCTGACCACCTCATCGCTGGAACAATGGCCGGTTGCAGGCGTTTTCGACTACCTTAGCCTGCGCACCAACGGATACCAGTTCCACAGCGATCTGGCGGCCGGAAAGATTTCCTGGACCTCGCCCGAAGCACGCGCCGTATTTGCTGAATTTGCCAAACTGCAACCCTATGTCAGCGAAGGCCACGCCGCCATCAAGTGGCAGGATGCAGCGGCGCTGCTGGTGCAGGGCAAGGCGGCACACTTTGTCATGGGCAACTTCGCCGTTGGCGTCTTCAAGGAAGGCGGCATGACGAATGACAACCTCGGCTTCATGGTGTTCCCGGAAATCACGGCCGGTGTCGCACGTGCCGAAGAGGCGCCGACCGATACGACACACCTGACATCGGGCGCCAAGAACCCCGATGATGCAAAGAAGTTCCTCGCCTATATGGCTTCTGCCGAAGCGCAGACCAAGTGGAACGCTGCTGTCGGTCAGTTGCCCACCAACAAGAACGCCAGCGTTGATGCGGCTGATCCGTTCCTGTCGGCCGGCTTTGAGGCGCTGTCGACTGCAACCGGTGGTATCGCCCAGTTCTGGGACCGTGACGCCGATGCCGAATACGCCAAGGCAGGGATGGATGCGTTCCAGCAGTTCCTTGTCCAGCCAGACCAGTTGGAAGCAATCCTGGAACGTCTGGAACAGACACGCCTGCGCCTCTACCCGCAGTGACGTGAATTTGCGGGCGCCTCTCTAATCTTGGGGCGCCCGTTTTCCTTGCTTTGGGGGACAACAGATGGCGAACGCTTCTGATATGGCCACGGCGGCCCCGGCCCGGCAGGCGGCGCGGCAGTTGAACCAGCGGACGCTTGCGCCGTGGCTGTTCCTTGCTCCGGGCATGTTCATGTTTGCTCTCTATGTGCTTTGGCCAATTGCCCAAAGCATCACCCTGTCGTTTTACGATTGGGACGGGCTTTACAATCAGGATGGTGCCTTTACCGGAACCTTCGTTGGCATGGGCAACTATGCCGAACTGATGGCGGACCCGGCCTTTGAAACCTCGCTCTGGAACAATCTTAAATGGTTGATCCTTTACATGGCGGCCTTGCCCATCGGCCTGTTGATCGCAATTTTCCTGAATCAGACAGTGCGGGGCATCCGGCTTTATAAGTCTCTGTTCTTTTTCCCTTTTGTCATCAGTCAGGTCGTTGTCGGGCTGATGTTTGCATGGTTCTACGCGCCGAATTTTGGCCTGTTCTATCTCTTGACGGAATGGATGACCGGCAAAGGCACCGCCGTTCTTGCCGACCCCGACCTTGTAACCTATGGCATCATCGCCGCCGGGCTGTGGCCGCAGGTCGCCTATGTGATGATCCTGTATCTTACCGGCCTGAACAACGTGGCCCCCGACCAGATCGAGGCAGCGCGTCTGGATGGTGCGAAAGGCTGGCGCATGCTGTGGTATGTCGTCCTGCCACAGCTTAGGCCAGCCACTTTCATCGCAGTCATTGTCACCGTAATCGGTGCTTTGCGCAGCTTCGACCTTGTGTCGATCATGACAAAGGGCGGCCCTTTCGGCGAAAGCCGTGTGCTATCCTATTACATGTTCGAAAAGGCGCTGGGCGAATACGGCTTTCGCATGGGCTATGGCGCCGCCATCGCGGTGGTGCTGTTCGCCATCATGATGATCTTCATTTCGGGCTTCATCTGGAAGATGTGGCGCGACGAGACGGAGCGCTGAGATGTTTCCCCGCCCCATCCAACAATCCGGCACAGCGGTGCAATGGCTTTATTCCATAGCCCTGCCGATCGCACTGCTTCTTTGGCTTTTCCCGCTGCTTGGCGTGGCGCTGACGTCGCTGCGCCCTGCATCCGACCTTGCCCAAGGCAATTATTTCGGCATGCCTTCAGGCATTGCTTGGGAAAACTACGTCTTCATCTTTACCGAAACGCCCATCGGGCGATACATGCTGAATTCGCTTTGGGTCACGATCCCCACGGTGATTGGCGCGGTCAGCCTGTCGCTGATGACGGGCTTTGCGCTGGCCGTGTATGGGTTCCGGGCAAATATGGTGGTGTTCTTCATGTTTGTGGCCGGCAATTTTGTGCCATTCCAGATCCTGATGGTGCCTGTGCGCGACATGACCCTGCAACTGGGCATGTATGACACATGGTATGGGCTGGCGCTGTTTCACATTGCTTTCCAGACCGGGTTCTGCACCCTGTTCATGCGCAACTTCATCAAGGCGCTGCCCTTTGAACTGATCGAAGCGGCGCGGGTTGAAGGTGTCGCGGAATGGCGGATTTTCTGGTTCATCGTGCTGCCCCTGATGCGGCCTGCCATCGCGGCGCTAAGTGTTTTGGTCTTTACCTTCATCTGGAACGATTTCTTTTGGGCCACCGTGCTGACGCAAGGTGTTGACAGCCAGCCGATTACGGCAGGTTTGTCGTCACTCAATGGTCAATGGATCGCGCAGTGGCATCTGGTTTCCGCCGGGTCGATCCTGGCGGCTTTGCCACCGGTGGTAATGTTTTTCATGATGCAGAAGCATTTCATCGCGGGTCTGACGCTGGGGGCGGTGAAGTGACCGAATATCGCCTGGATGCCGGAACCGGGGCTGCGGGGCAGACTGTTGCCCTGACAACATCGGGCGGAATTCCTGAAGTGATCTGGTGGGGTGGCCTGTTGCCCGCGTCAGAAGATCTGGGCCAGTTGGCAGCATCGGCGCAGTCGGATCTGACAGGCGGCATGCTGGATGCCCTGCCAGCGCTTTCCCTGTCACCCGAGGCGGGACGCGCCTTTCAGGGACAATCCGGGTTGGTGCTTTCCCGTGCGGATGGCACGCCGCTTTCCCCGGCTTTCCGCTTTGAACGTGCAGAACAAGCCGCAGGCAGCCTGCGTCTGATCAGTGCAGCAGATGGGCTGCGTCTGATTCATGAACTGACGGCCTATGCAACCGGTGTCATCGGGCTGCGCACGGTGTTGGAATCGGATACCCTTGTGCGCCTGCACTGGTTGGCCGCGCCGGTTTTGCCCGCGCCACAGGATGGCGATATCATTGACCTGCACGGAAAATGGACGCGCGAATTTCATCTGAACCGCGTGGCATGGACCCCAGGCATACGCCTGCGTGAGGCGCGCACCGGGCGGTCCGGGCATGAACATCCGCCCTATGTCCTGTTCGCTGGCACGGGCGCGACGAACACGCAGGGCGAGGTGCGGGCGCTGCACTATGCCTGGTCCGGCGGGCATCGCATGGTGGCCGAGGAATTGCCCGACGGTCGGCGTCAGGTGCAGTTCGGCCATCCGTGGGGGGCCGAGCCGCATCCCGCCACCCGGTTCGAAACGGCAGAATTGCTGGCGTTGTGGTCAGGGCAGGGGCTGAACGGAATCGCCGCGACGTTCCAGCGCGACCTGCGCGACCGGGTGATTACCTGGCCGGAACCGGCCCGTCCCCGTCCCGTGCATTACAACTGCTGGGAAGCGATCTATTTCGACCACAACCTTGCCGGTCTGTCGGCCATCGCTGACCGCGCCGCCGAAATGGGGGCCGAGCGGTTTGTTCTGGATGATGGATGGTTCGGACGGCGCGATGATGACACGACCAGCCTTGGTGACTGGACAGTGGACCGGCGCAAATGGCCGGACGGGCTTCATCCTCTGATCGCGCATGTCCATAAGCTGGGTATGACCTTTGGTCTGTGGTTTGAGCCCGAAATGGTGAACCCGGACAGTGATCTGATGCGCGCCCATCCCGACTGGATGCTGGGGCTGGCGGATCAGGTGCCAGGACGGAACCAGATGGTGCTGGATCTATCCCGCGCCGAGGTGCGGGAATTCCTGTTCAACGCCGTTTCAGAAGTGTTGACCGAATACCCCATCGACTATGTCAAATGGGATCACAACCGTTTGTTGCCCGTGGTGGATGCAGCACAGACGCGCGGTGTTTATGAACTTTTGGGGGCGTTGCGGCGGGCACATCCGGGGGTGGAAATTGAAAGCTGCGCCAGCGGCGGTGGGCGCATCGACGCGGGCATTCTGGCCTATACCCAAAGGGTCTGGTTGTCTGACAGCATCGACGCCCTGGAACGGCTGCGGATGCAGCATGATGCGGCACTGTTCCTGCCATCTGCCGTGACCGGCAGTCACGTAGGCGCGCGGCGCAGCCATACGGCGGGTCGGGTGCTGCCAATGACTTTCCGCGCTTGGGTTGCAGCGCAGCGCCATTTTGGGTTCGAGATGGACTTGCGGACGCTGACGGATGATGAAACGGCTGTGCTGAAGGCAATAACAACCTGGTGGAAGGAAAACCGGGGCTGGATGATGGCAGGCACGATCTGCCGGGTAGACAGCGATGATCCTGCTGTGGTGGCCGAAGTGCAGGTGGCGGCGGATGGCGGCCGATTTGTCCTGTTCGCCGGGCAAGGCGAGACGAGCGTGCAGATGCTGCCACGCCCATTGCGTCTGGCAGGGCTGGACCCGGATGCCACCTATCGCCTGCGACTGGTGAATCCCGAAGATGCGCCGCCGCAATCGCGCGGGCCAAATGCGTTGAAATCCGGGGGGTTGACGCTTTCTGGCCGCGCGCTCATGCAGCGAGGGCTTCTTTTGCCGGTGGCATGGCCAGCAACGATGTGGGTCGTAGAAGGTGCGCGTGTCTGACAGACGATCCTGCGAAAAGGCGGAATGATGACAATAGATTGGATCGCAGTCGATTGGGGGACAACAAACTTGCGTGTCTGGGCCATGGGGCCGGGCGGCGTGCTGGCATCGGCCACGTCAGATGACGGTATGGGAAAGTTGGACCGTGACCGGTTCGAACCTGCTTTGCTGGGCCTGATCGCGCCGTGGCTGGCCGAAGGCAAACGGACAGAGGTCGTCGCCTGCGGAATGGTGGGCAGCCGTCAAGGGTGGCATGAAGCACCCTATCGGACCGTGCCCTGCGCCCCGTTGGAACCGTCTTCACTGGTTTCTGTGCCGACACGTGACGCTCGGCTATCGGTTCGGCTGGTTCCGGGGTTGAAGCAAACCTCACCTGCCGATGTCATGCGCGGCGAGGAGACCCAGGTCGCGGGTGTTCTGGCACTGAGCCCCGGTTATGACGGTATCATCTGCCTGCCCGGCACCCATTCCAAATGGGCGCATGTCAGCGCGGGAGAGGTGGTCAGTTTCCAGACTTTCATGACGGGCGAAATGTTTGCCCTTTTGTCGCAGGCGTCGGTCCTGCGGCATGGCATGGCAGGTGACGGGTGGGATGCGGACGCCTTTGCCGACGGCCTGTCTGACGCCCTGTCGCGGCCGGAACGGATTGGAGCGAAATTGTTTGGCATTCGGGCCGAAGGATTGATTTCCGGGCTGTCGCCTGACGCGGCGCGGGCCAGACTTTCGGGCCTGCTGATCGGTGTCGAACTGGCGGCGGCACGGCCCTATTGGCTGGGCCAGGCGGTGACGATTGTTGGATCGGAAGGGGTGGCGCAATCCTATGTGCGGGCCTTGCAGACACAAGGGGTAGACCCGCGCATGGTATCGGGGACAGAGGCTGTTTTGGCCGGATTGACTGCAGCACGGGCAAGGGTGGCGGCATGACACACAGGCATATCATCGCAATCCTGCGAGGGATCACCCCAACCGAGGCCGTCCCAGTGGCAGAAGCCTTGGTGAAGGCGGGGATCACCCGGATTGAAGTGCCACTGAACAGCCCGCATCCCATGACATCGATTGCCGCGATGGCAAAGGCGCTGGGCGATAATGCGCAGATCGGGGCCGGAACGGTGCTGACGGTTCAGGATGTGACAGAGGTGGCGGATGCCGGGGGGCGGTTGATTGTATCGCCCAACTGCGACCCAGAGGTGATCCGCGCGACAAAGGCCCGAGGCTTGGCCAGTTGGCCGGGCGTGATGACGCCAACGGAATGTTTTGCTGCGCTGAAGGCCGGGGCAGATGGGTTGAAGATTTTTCCCGCCAGCCTGATCGGGCCGGACGGGTTAAAGGCCATGCGCGCCGTTCTACCCAAGGACTGTCAGGTCTATGCCGTGGGCGGCGCAGGGCCGGATAACTTTGCGCAATGGGTTCAGGCAGGGGCCAGCGGTTTCGGCATTGGAACCGCGATCTATACGCCGGGCCTGACCGTGGCCGAGGTTGCCACCCGTGCCGCGCGCATCGTCGCGGCCCATGATGGTGCCTTTGCATGATTTTTGACAACCGGCCTTGTGAATTGGGCGAAGGGGCGTTCTGGCACCCGCTCCGGCGGCAATTCTTCTGGTTCGACATCCTGAACAAGCGCCTGCACAGCATCGAGGAAGGCACACCCCGAAGCTGGTCCTTTGTTGAGATGGTTTCAGCCGCCGGTTGGGTCAGCCGCGACGTTCTGCTGATCGCTGGGGAACGGGATCTGTTCTTGTTCGATCTGGAAACCGAAGAGATTGAAACGCTGGCAGAACTGGAAGCCGACGATCCCGGCACCCGGTCGAATGACGGGCGCGCCGACCGGCAGGGCGGGTTCTGGATCGGGACAATGGGCAAACGGGGCGGTGATGATCCGGGGCGTGGGTCGATCTGGCGCTGGTATCGCGGTGAACTGCGGCGGCTTTATTCGGGGCTGACCATCCCAAATTCCATCTGTTTTTCGCCAGATGGACGGGTCGCGTATTTTTCCGACACGTTGACACATCAGATCATGCGCGTCGCGCTCGATGCCGATGGCTGGCCAGTGGGGGAACCTGAAACATTTGTCGATTTGACCGACGGTGGTTTGTTGCCCGATGGTGCCGTGGTTGATGCCGAAGGCAACCTGTGGAATGCGCAATGGGGCGCAGCGCGGGTGGCCTGTTACGGGCCGAATGGGGCCTTCCTGCGGGCGGTTTCGGTGGGGGCAAGGCAAACCTCTTGCCCCGCCTTTGGGGGTGACGGGTTGGCCACGCTGTTCTGCACCACCGCGAGGGAAGGCATGGATGCGGCCGCCAGGGCAGCCGATCCGGATGCAGGAAAAACATTTGCAATCAACGGTATTGGCCGGGGGTTGCCGGAACCGCAGGTGATATTGTGAAGCGATCCTTGGGTGTCTGCTATTACCCCGAACACTGGCCCGAAGCACAATGGGCCGAAGATGCCGCCCGTATGGCTGCGCTGGGCCTGACTTGGGTTCGCATCGGTGAATTTGCCTGGAACCGGATGGAGCCGGAGCCGGGGCGGTTCGACTGGGCTTGGTTGGACCGTGCCATTGCCACGCTTGGCAATGCAGGGTTGCAGGTGGTGCTGGGAACGCCCACCGCCACCCCGCCACGCTGGATGCTGAACAAACATCCCGACATGCTGGCCGTGGATGCCGGGGGGCGGCCGCGGGGGTTCGGGTCGCGGCGTCATTACTGTTTTTCTCATCGCGGCTACCGTGCGGAATGCGCGCGGATCGTCACGGAACTGGCGCAGAGATACGGTCACAACCCGCATGTGGCCGCATGGCAGACGGACAATGAATACGGCTGCCATGACACGGTGCTTAGTTACTCTGACGCTGCGAAACACGCCTTTCAGGATTGGCTCGCGCAGCGATACCAAAGCCCCCAGGCGTTGAACCGTGCCTGGGGCAATGTGTTCTGGTCGATGGACTATGCCGGATTTGATGAAATCGGCTTGCCCAACCTGACGGTGACCGAGGCAAACCCGGCCCATACGATGGCATTCCGCCGCTTTGCCAGCGACGAGGTGGCCAGTTTCAACAAGCTGCAGACGGACATCATCCGTAAGCATTCGGATGCGCCGATTGCCCATAACTATATGGGACGCATCACGGAATTTGACCATTTCGCGGTTGGGGCCGATCTGGATATCGCGTCCTGGGATGCCTATCCTTTGGGCTTTCTGTCGGACCGGCTTGAAGTCACGCCGGATCACAAGCGCCGCTTCGTGCGGCAAGGCGATCCTGATTTTCAGGCCTTTCACCACGACCTCTATCGCGCTGTTGGGCGGGGTCGGTGGTGGATCATGGAACAGCAGCCCGGACCTGTGAACTGGGCCCCGTGGAATGCCGATCCGCTGCCGGGGATGGCGCGGCTTTGGGCGTGGGAGGCTTTCGCCCACGGGGCAGAGGCGGTGTGTTACTTCCGCTGGCGGCAAGCGCCGTTCGCGCAGGAACAGATGCATGCGGGGCTTTTGCGCCCGGACAGCGCCCCTGCGCAAGCCTTTGACGAAGCGGCGCAGGTGGCGGCAGAGCTGGCTGCGATGCCCGATGTCGGGACCGCGCGGGGAGATGTGGCGCTGGTGTTTGATTATGCCAGTGCCTGGGCCTGGCAGACACAGCCGCAGGGGCGTGATTTCGATTACTTCCGTCTGGTCTTTGCCTTTTACCGTGGCTTGCGGAGGCTGGGCCTGAATGTCGATATGCTGCCGCCTGATACCGCAGATCTGACAGGCTACAGGCTTGTTCTGGCACCGGGTGTGGCGACTTTGACAGAGCCTTTCTTATCTGCATTGGGGCGCTTTGAGGGCGCGGCGCTGATTGGGCCGCGCAGCAATGCCAAGACGGTAGAGTTCGCCACGCCCGTTCCGCTGCCGCCTAACCTGCCGGGGTTGGATGCCGTGGTGGCGCGGGTGGAAAGCCTGCCACCCGATGTGCCTGTCCCGCTGGAGGCGGGTGGCAACCTGTTGCATTGGCGTGAGAAAATCGAAGGCAGGGCTGAAGTGATGGAGCGTGCCAGCGATGGTTGGCCCGCGCTGGTGCGGGCTGGCGGTATCCACTATCTGGCGGGATGGCCAGAGGATGCGGTGCTTGACCGCATGCTGATTGCTCTGTGCAAAGCGCAGGGGATCGGGGTTGAGGTGCTGCCCGAAGGGTTGCGGCGGCGCGATAGCGATACCCACCGCTTCTGGTTCAATTACAACCCATTTGCGGTGGAGTGGGATGGCGTGACCATCCCCGCCGCCGGGGTGCATTGGGAGCTGCTCTGACCTGTCAGAGCGGGCCTGCCGTGCGGGCGAAGGCCACGCCATTGGGGCCGAGGGTCAGGGTGTCGCCCGCAAGGTTGGCGGCGAGTGATGGGCCGCCGATCAGGCCGTGCAATCCGGCAACGGTCAGGGCGACGGGTGTTGGCGACAGGTTGAAAATACAGGCAAGGTCATCGCCGCGCAGGAAGCCCAGCACAGGATCGGGCAGATCAAGGAAGCGGGTTTTCCCGATCCGCAAGACGGGCGTATCCCGGCGAAAGGCCAGCATATGCCGATAGAAATTCAGAACAGAGTCAGGGTCTTGTGCCTGTGCGGCCACGTTGCGGGACAGTTGCGGTGGCTTGACGGGCAGCCAGGGGGTTGCGGTTGAAAAACCGCCCTGCGGGCTGTTGTCCCAGACCATCGGGGTGCGGGTGTTGTCGCGGCCGACGGGTTCGGGCCAGAAGGCGATGCCTTGTGGATCGGTCAGTTCGTCGAAGCTGAGTGTGGTGTCGGTCTGGCCCAGTTCTTCGCCCTGCCAAAGGCAGATGGAGCCTTCAAAGGCAAGGATCAGGGCGGCGGCCTGTTTGGCGAGGGCGTCTTGGGTGATCGCGTGCTTGGCCCAGCGTGTGGCGTGGCGGGGGACATCGTGGTTGGAGAAGGCCCACATCGGCCAGCCTTCGGGCGCGCCTTCAAAGAAGTCCTTGATCCGGCTGCGAAAAAATTCGGGCGTGTAGTCGTAGCCCATCATTTCAAAGCTGTAGCATTGATGCAGGCGGCCCGGTGCTGTGTAGTCGCCCATCATGCGGATGGCGTGGTGGCTTTCGCCCATTTCACCCACCGAAGTTCGTGCTGGAAACTCATCCAGCAGGGCGCGGATGCGTTCGATCCAGGGCAGGTTTTCGGGGCGGTTCTTGTCGAACAGGTGATACTGCATCCCGTAAGGGTTTGCTTCTGCTTGGGTTTTTTCGCGGTGATCGGCGGGGTTGTCGCGGAGGAGGGGGTCGTGGAAGAAGTAGTTCACGGTATCAAGCCGGACCCCATCCACCCCGCGTTCCAGCCAGAAGCGCATATTGGCGAGGTGCCATTCCTGCACGTCAGGGTTGTGAAAGTTGAAGTCGGGTTGCTGGGTCAGGAAGTTGTGCAGGTAGTATTGCTTGCGCCTTGCATCCCAAGCCCAGGCCGTGCCGCCAAAGACGGAAAGCCAGTTGTTGGGGGGCGATCCATCGGGTTTCGGATCGGCCCAGACGAACCAGTCGGCCTTTGGATTGGTGCGGTCGGCGCGGCTTTCGCGGAAGAAGGGATGCTGGTCAGAGCAATGCGACAGCACCTGATCGACGATGATTTTCAGCCCAAGGTCATGAGCTTTTTCAATCAGTTGCGTGAAATCTGACAGGGTGCCGAAGGTGGGGTCGATGTCGGTGTAATCCGAGACATCATAGCCCATGTCCAGCATCGGAGAGGTGAATACCGGCGAGAGCCAGATGGCATCGACGCCGAGATCCGCTATGTAAGGCAGGCGGCGGGTGATGCCCGGAATATCGCCGATCCCGTCGCCATTCGTGTCCTGAAATGAGCGGGGATAGACCTGATAGGTGACGGCACCTTTCCACCAATCCGATGCAGACATACACGCCCCGTTTTTTACTGCCTTACGACAGTGCTAGCGGGTCAAGGCGTTGATTGACAGAGGGAAAGGCCGTGCGGGCTGTGCAGCCGTTGGTGCAGCACGCCAGTGCAGACGGGCGTGCATACAAATGTCGAGAGACTGGAGCGGGATTTGGGGTGCAGGGTGCGTGGATGCGGGGGTGCCTTGGCCTGTGGCCTGTGCTTTGGGGGGAGGGTGGATTTGGGTATTTGGGCCAAGATGAATGGGCGGGGTCAGAAAAGGGAAGGGGCGTGGACCGGCGTGACAGCGGTTGCGAATTGTCTGCATCACAAATCAGTATTTGACCTTCTGGCGGGGCGGGCAGAGAAGATTGCAGATTGAGCAAGGTGGACCCCATGACAAGCAAAGCCCCCCTGATAACCCCGGTTCTGATTGCCGGGTGTTTCATCCTGATGCTGGGTTTTTCCATCCGCGCGAGTTTTGGCGTGTTCCAGATCCCGATTGCCGAGGAATTCGGCTGGGCGCGGGCGGAGTTTTCGCTGGCCATCGCCATTCAGAACCTGGCCTGGGGGATCGGGCAGCCGCTGTTTGGTGCGGTCGCCGAGCGGTTCGGGGATCGCAAGGCGATTGTGGTGGGGGCGTTGATGTATGCGGCGGGGCTGGTGTTGACGGCCTTTGCCATCACGCCTGGGCAGATGCAGCTTTTGGAAATTCTTGTCGGTTTCGGGATCGCAGGGACGGGCTTTGGCGTGGTGCTGGCCATCGTGGGCCGGGCCGCGAGTGCAGAGAACCGGTCGATGGCTTTGGGCATTGCCACGGCGGCGGGGTCGGCGGGGCAGGTGTTCGGGGCGCCAGTGGCAGAGTGGTTGCTGCAATCCTATAGCTGGCAGGAAGTGTTCATCATCTTTTCCGTTGTGGTGCTGGGCACGCTGTTTGGGCTGCCCTTCCTTCGGTCGCCCAAGGTGGCCACCAAGGCCGAGCTTGAGGAAAGCATGGGCGTGGTGTTGAAGCGGGCGTTCAAAGACCCGTCTTTTACGCTGATCTTTGTGGGGTTCTTTTCCTGCGGCTATCAACTGGCCTTTATCACCGCGCATTTCCCGGCCTTTGTGACCGAGCTGTGCGGGCCGATTGATCCCGGCAGCATGATCGCCGCGATGGGGATTGGCACGACATCGGCGCTGGGGGCGGTGTCGATTGCGGTGATCGGGTTGTTCAACATCATCGGAACCTTGTCGGCCGGGTGGTTGGGCAAGCGTTACACCAAGAAATATCTGCTGGTGGGCATCTATACCCTGCGCACCATCACGGCGGCGGTGTTCATCCTGTTGCCGATCACGCCGGAAAGCGTGCTGATCTTTTCCGCCGTGATGGGGGCGCTGTGGTTGGCCACCGTTCCGCTGACGAGCGGGTTGGTCGCCCATCTTTACGGGCTGCGCTATATGGGCACGCTGTATGGCGTGGTGTTTCTGAGCCACCAGATCGGCGGGTTTCTAGGCGTCTGGCTGGGCGGGATGATGTATGACATCACCGGGGGCTATACCCTGGTCTGGTGGATCGGGGTGGGGGTGGGCGCGTTTTCGGCCATCGTCCATCTGCCCATCAGGGAGCGTGAGGTGCGGGCACCTTTGGCGGCGTGATCGGGGGCTCCTCAGCCGGGGGGCGGGGTGACGATCAGGATTTCGAGGTCGCGGTCGGGGGTGTAATCCTGTTTCTCGATCACGAAGGTGGTGGGGCCGGTTTTGGTGACACCACTGGCGCAAAGCGAGATGACGTTCTGCGCGGCGCCTTTGTCCAGCGTCAGGCGGAATTGGCCGATGGGGCCAGCCCATGAATTTGCCGTGCGCAGCACATAGGCCAGATTGTAGGCGATGCCGTAGCCATCGGGGCCAAGCCGTTTGGCGATGGCGCGTGAAGTGCCATCGTCGATGCAGTAGCGGGCCTGAAAGTCCTGTTCCCATGCGTTCTGTGGTGGGTGAGCCCAGCCGAACAGGCCGCCGGGCGGGCGGTTTTCATATTCATGCGAGACGGTGAGGGTTTCGCCCGCCGGGAAGGTTTGCGTCCAGTGATAGCGCAGGATGATGGACCAGAGCGGCCATGCCTCGGCCGGGAAGCCGTTGGCGGCATCGCCTTCGTGGAATTCGGCAAGGCCGGCGGTTTGGAGTTCGTCCTTGGCCGTGTCGGGCAGCGACAGGAGGAGCGGCGACAGGGCATAGGCATCAATCGTGAGGGGGATGCCAAGGCGGGCGAGCGTGGCGGTGACGTCCTGACCGGGGGTGTCGTATTGGTTGGAGAGGGGGCGGTTTTCGTCCCACGGGGGTTCGATCACGGCGATGCGGTCGATCTGCGGGGTGATGGATTGGCCCGCCACGGTGGCGGTGAAGGCCACGAGGTTGGCGCGGTCTTCGGGCAGGTTGAAATCGCTGTTCACCAGCGCCTGAAGCGGGATCGGGGGGAGGGGGAAGATCACCTCACCCGTCACGTCCTGATCGGTGAGATTGCGGAAGGTATAGGCCACCCGGATGCGGTCGAGGCCGATGAAGAGATCTTCGGTTTCCATCGCCACCGCGTTGGTCTGGGCGAAATGCAGGCCGGTGGCAGAGAGGCCGCCGAAGCCATCATTGGCAAGCGCGGGGGTGGCGAGAAGGAGGAGGGCGGCGAGGGGGGCACGGAACATGGGAACACTCCTTTGACATGAGGGGAGTGTGCAGGGGCGTGGGGTGCTGTGGCAAGCGGGTTGCGGGGTGGGGTTGCGCTGGGCGGGGGGGATTGGCAGTAAGCGCGCCGGGTGGAGGATGATTGCAATGAGAGCGGGAATTGCGGCGCTGGTGGCGGCTTATGTCCTGAGCCAATTCTACCGGGCGTTTCTGGCGGTGCTGGCGCCGGTGCTGGGCGCAGAGATCGGGGCGGGGGCGGATGATCTGGCGGCGGCGTCGGGAGTTTGGTTTCTGGCCTTTGCTGGGGCGCAGATTCCGGTGGGCTGGGCGCTGGACCGGATCGGGCCGCGGCTGACGGCGGCGGTGCTGTTGGGGATCGGGGGCGCGGGCGGGGCGGCGGTATTCGCAATGGCCAACGGGCCGGGGTCCGTTATCGCGGCGATGGCGCTGATCGGGGTGGGCTGTGCGCCGGTGCTGATGGCGGCGTTCTACATCTTTGCGCGGACCTATTCGGCGGCGGTGTTCGGCACTTTGGCCGGGGTGATGATCGGGATCGGCAGTCTGGGGAACATCGCGTCGAGCCTGCCTTTGGCGGCGGTGGTCGAGAGTTTCGGCTGGCGGCTGACCTTGTGGGGGATGGCAGCGGTGACGGGGGTGGTGGCGCTGGCGTTGCTGGTGGTGGTGCGCGATCCGCCAAAGGTGGAGGGCGCGGGAGGCGGGTCGGTGATGAGCCTGCTGCGGATGCGGGCGCTGTGGCCGGTGCTGGTGATGATGGCGGTGTGCTATGCGCCGGCGGCGGGGCTGCGCGGGCTGTGGGTGGGGCCTTATTATGCCGATGTCTTCGGAGCGGATGCGGCGGCGATCGGGATGGCGACGCTGGTGATGGGGGGGGCGATGGTGGCGGGCAATTTTGCCTATGGCCCGCTGGACCGGCTGCTGGGGACGCGGAAATGGCTGATTCTGGGGGGGAACCTTGTGGTGCTGGCCTGCCTTGTGGCGCTTTGGGCGGTGCCAGAGGCCGGGGGGTGGGTGACGCTGGCGCTGTTGTCGGCGCTGGGGTTCTTTGGCGCGTCCTTTCCGATGGTGGTGGCGCATGGGCGGGCGTTTTTTCCGCCGCATCTGGTGGGACGGGGGGTGACGCTGCTGAACTTGTTCGGCATTGGGGCGACCGGGCTGACGCAGGTGGCCACGGGGCGTATCCATGCCGGGCTGGCGGCGGCGGGCGGCGGGGCGGCGGGGCCGTATCAGGGGCTGTTCCTGTTCTTTGCCGTGCTGCTGGCGGCGGGGTTGGCGGTTTACCTGTTTTCGCAGGATCGCACGGATTGATGCTTTGGGGGTGCAAGGCGGAATCCGCTTTCAAGCCTTGCTGCATTGCGCTAACAGGCCCCGTCTTTGATTGAAGAGGACGGGTACAAGGAGAACCCCGATGGGCTACAAGGTCGTTGTCGTCGGTGCCACGGGCAACGTTGGCAAAGAGATGCTGAACATCCTCGCCGAGCGCGAGTTTCCGGTGGATGAGATTGCGGCGCTGGCGTCGCGCAAATCGCTGGGGACAGAGGTCAGCTTTGGCGACCGAACTTTGAAAACCCTGGATCTGGACACGTTCGATTTCACCGGCTGGGATATTGCGCTGTTTGCCATCGGGTCGGATGCGACCAAGGTTTACGCGCCGCGGGCGGCTTCGCAGGGCTGTGTGGTGATCGATAATTCGTCGCTGTATCGCTATGACCCGGATATTCCGCTGATCGTGCCGGAAGTGAACGCGGATGACGTGGTGCGCTACAAGAACAAGATGATCATTGCCAACCCCAACTGTTCGACCGCGCAGATGGTTGTGGCGCTGAAGCCGCTGCATGACCGCGCGCGGATCAAGCGGGTTGTGGTTGCCACCTATCAATCCGTGTCGGGGACCGGCAAGGAAGCGATGGATGAGCTGTGGAACCAGACCAAGGGCATCTTTGTGCCCGGTCAGGAAGTGGCCCCGAAGGTTTACCCCAAGCAGATCGCGTTCAACGTGATTCCGCAGATCGACGTGTTCCTTGATTCCGGCGAGACCAAGGAAGAATGGAAGATGGTGGCGGAGACCAAGAAGATCCTTGATCCAAAGATCAAGGTGACGGCGACCTGCGTGCGGGTGCCGGTATTCGTGGGCCATTCGGAAGCCATCAACATCGAGTTCGAGGATTTCCTTGACTGGGAAGAAGCGACCGACATCCTGCGCGAAGCGCCCGGTGTGCTGGTGATCGACAAGCGCGAACCCGGTGGCTATATCACCCCCGTGGAATGCGTGGGCGAATATGCCACCTATATCAGCCGTATCCGGCAGGACAGCACCATCGAGAACGGGTTGAACCTGTGGTGTGTGTCGGACAACCTGCGCAAGGGCGCGGCGTTGAACGCGGTGCAGATTGCCGAAGTGCTGGGAAGCCGCTGCCTGAAGAAGGGCTGATCCGGCCTGTGATCCTTGACAGGGGCCGTCCCGGTTGGGGCGGCCCTTTTGTCTGGATGTGGCGGAGGCACGGCGCGACGGTGAGCGCCGCGCCGGACCGGGAACCGACGTCGGTCTGTCAGGCGGGCTGATCCGTGGAGCAGGCGGATCGCGGTGATCCGATTGCGCGGCGTGCCGCCGCAAGTCCTTTTAGTCGGCTGCGCGCCTTCGCGCTTTGCCTTTGGGTTCAGGGGGCGTTCCGCCCCCTCTGTCCGCGCGTGCCGCGCGGCCATTCACCCCCTGAGAGTATTTTTGCCAAGATGAAGGGGCAAGGTGAGTGCTTGCACCCGGACCGCTTTCAGAACCGTTCGGCGCGCAGCACCTGGGTATCGGTGACGCTGACCACGCCGATATGGCGTTCGACCACGGCGAAGGCGGCGTCGAGCAGGGTGTCGAGCCGTTCGGGGCGGATCAGGCAGATGACGGCCACCATGCCAGCACGACCCACTTGGCCTTCGCGTGTCCAGTGGCCGGATCGGCCTGATCCGCCAAGCACAGGCAGCACAGTGAAGCCGGTGACGCCTGCGCGGGTCAGCGCGTCGGTCAGGCGGCGTTCCATCGGGGCTTCGATGATGATTTCCACGCGCTTGGCCTGATGGGTTTGCATGTCAGCCTCCGGTTAGGGCGGTGGCCACGGCGACATAAGCCGGGATGCCGAGGGTCAGGTTGAATGGGAAGGTGATCCCGAGGGAGAGGGTAAGGTAGATTGACGGGTTGGCCGCAGGCAGGGCCACGCGCATGGCGGCAGGCACGGCGATGTAGGAGGCGGAGGCGGCCAGCGTCATCATCAGCGCGGTGCCGCCTGGCGACAGGCCGAGAGCCAGCGCGGCGGCAAGGCCGGCGGCGGCGCCGATCACCGGCATCAGAAGGCCGAAGGCCAGCACGCCGGGGGTGAGGATGCCGCGCGCGTCGCGCAGGCCGCGCCCGGCAACGAGGCCCATGTCCAGGAGGAACAGGCACAGCACCCCCTGGAAGGGCGAGACGATGAAACTTTCGATCCGGGCCATGCCATCGGCCCCGGTGACCATGCCGATGGCAAAGGAGCCGATCAGCAGGACGATGGAGCCGTTCAGTAGGATTTCACGCCACAGTTCGGCATCCATGCCTTCGGATTTGCCACCTGCGCGGGTGACGATGAAGAGGGCGGAGATGATGGCCGGTGCCTCCATCGCGGCGGCGACGGCGACCATGTAACCCTCGGACGCGATGCCCTGCGATTGCAGGACGGAGGTGGCGGTGACGAAGGTGACGATGGAGATCGATCCGTAATGGGCGGCCACGGCGGCGGCATCGGTGACCGACAGGCGGGTGAGCGTCTTGAGCAGGGCGAAGGCCGCGAAGGGCAGCGCGAAGGACAGGATGATGCCCGCCACCAGGGCGGCGAGGAGGGTGGCGTCAAGCCCGTGATCGGCCACGGACACGCCGCCTTTGAAGCCGATGGCGAAAAGGAGATAGATCGACAATGCCTTGGCGGCGGCCTCTGGCACGGTGAGTTCGGAGCGGGCGAGGGCGGCGGCGAGACCCAGCGCGAAGCACAGGATCATGGGGGTGAGCAGGTTGGCACCGGCAAGTGCCAGGATGTCTTGCATGGTCTGCCCCCTGTTGGTTGGCGGGCAATATAGGGTGGATCACGGCGCTGTGAAGATGTTGCGCTGCGGGAAAGTGCCTGCCGCGCGTGTCGGTGGCTGATGTGGCGTGGGGCGTGGGCGGCAGAAGGGTATTTGGTCCAAGGTGAAGGGGCAGAGGCGGGCTGCGCCGGGGGCCTAGACCGGGACGAATTCCGTGCGGGCGGGATCGTATTGTTCGAGGCCGCCTTCGCCCGTATCCGTCCACAGACCGTGCAGGGTCAGGCGGTCGTCTTCCACCGCGCTGCGGACGAAGGGGAAGGTCATCAGGTTTTCCAGGCTGACGAGGACCGCTTCCTTTTCCAGCGCGCGGAGCGGGTCTGCGGGTTTGGTCAGGGTGATGCGTTCGTAGCCGGGGCGCAGGATATCCATCCAGCGGCCAACGAAGGAGGATTTCATCTCCAACTCCGGGGCGTGGCCCGAACACATATCATGGCAGCCCTTGACGCCGCCACAGTTGGAATGGCCCAGCACCACGATATGGGCCACGCCCAGCGAGGTGACGGCATATTCCACCGCCGCCGAGGTGCCGTGATATTCGCCGTCCGGGTTATAGGGCGGCACGAGGTTGGCGACGTTGCGGTGGATGAAGAATTCACCTTCGTCCGCGCCGAAGATCGAGGTGACGTGAACGCGCGAGTCGCAGCAGGAGATCACCATGGCGCGGGGGTGCTGTCCGCTGGCGGCGAGGCGGCGGAACCAGGCCTTGTTGTCCTGATAGCTGGTGGCTCGCCAGCCGTGGAAACGGCTGATCAGATAGGCGGGAAGCGGCCGGGCCTGTTGCATGGGGCAACCCTTTGCGGTGGTTCTGCGCGCCTTGGTAGGACGAAGTATAGGAAAATTCGAGTGTTTATTTCCTTGGACGGCAACCTTTCGTTCAGTGGCATGAAACATGCTGGGGGCGGGTGTGATGTGAACGGGGAAAGAGATGGCGGGCAGGGTGGTAACCTTGCACCCGCAAGAGCGGGTGGATGAGAATGCAGGGGCGGTGCTGGCGATCCTGGATCGGCTGGGGCCGGACCCCGGCACAAAGCTGGTGTCGCGGGCGGTTGGCGAATTGGCGATGGCCGTCACGGTGATGAGCGCGCAGGTGGACCGCCATGAGTTGGAGCCGCTGCCGCGCGCGTTGAAGCGGGTGCAGGCGATGGCGTCGGGTGTGGGCATGGTCAGTCTTGCGCAGGTGGCCGATGATGCGCGGGCGGTTCTGCTGCGCGGCGATGCGACGGCCTTTGCCGCCGTTTGGGCACGGTTCATGCGGGTGGCGGAGCGGTCGCTGGTGCGGTGATCGGGGCGGCACAGTTGGGGGCGCATCCGGCATGACGGCCCAAGGCGCGGGCTTTGCGTGGTGCCATGATTGGTGCATGCGCAGTTTACAGGGTGCCGTGTGGGGGGCGGAGTGCCGGTTTCATTTGGGCGACCGGGCCTTGGGGGGCATTGAACGGGCTGCGGTGCTGTTGGGGCAAGGTGGTGGCTGTGGGTGCCGGGGTGGCCGATCCGGGTGGCCGTTTTGAGCGTTCAGTGCGGGCTATGTGCGCGTTTTACAGGTTTTCGAGGTAGGCGTTGGAGTCAGGGGCGGGGGTGGGCCGTGCGTTTTGGCCTGTGCGTTTTGGCCTGTGCGCTTTGACTGGGGCGGACACGGTGCTTGCAACGTTTGGCTGGCCTTTGGCGTTGCGTGGTCAGCCAAATCGGTGCGTTGGGGTGGGGTGCGTTGGGGTGGGGTGAATACAGGGTGTTGTGCGGGCACCGGATGGGGCTTGGCGTTGGGTGCTTGTGCGGGAACGGCTGTGACTGCCCTTGCGGCGCGGGGGCGGCGTTCTTAGGGTTCGGGCGGAAACCACCTTTGGAAGCCTTGCCATGACCGATGTTGCGCTGCCCTATCTGACACCCCGTTTTGCCGATCCTGCAATCACCGCGCTGCCGTTGCATGTGGTGGCCGCCGATGAGCTGGACGCCATCAGGGTGCAATTGGGTGCCGAGGCCGGGGGCTGGTTGCATGCGACCGGGTTCAAGGGCGATCTGGGCGAGGTGCGGCTGTTGCCCGCCTCAGGGGGTGGGTTGGCCGGGGCTGTGGTGGGGTATGGCACGGCCAAGGCGCGGCGGCGGATGCGGTTCGGTTTGGCGCGGGCCGTGGCGGGCTTGCCTGCCGGGGCGTGGCGGATAGAAGGGGCATTGTCCCAGGCCGAGCGGGAGGAGGCGGCGCTGGGCTGGCTGCTGACCCACTATCGTTTTGGCCGCTATCGCAAGCCCGTGTCCGAGGATGCCGCCTTGCTGATTTGCCCCGAAGGGGTGGATGCCGCACGCATGATTGCGATGGCGCGGGCCGAGTTTCTGACGCGCGACCTGATCAACACGCCGGCGCAGGATATGGGGCCGGGGGAGTTGGAGGCGGCCTTCGTGGCGCTGGGGGGGCGGTTTGGTGCGCGGGTGGCGGTGGTGCGTGGCGACGACCTGCTGACGGAAGGCTTTCCTATGGTGCATGCAGTGGGACGGGCCAGCCCCCGCGCACCCCGCATCATGGAACTGCGCTGGGGGAAGGCGGGGCCGCTTTTGACGTTGGTGGGTAAGGGTGTGTGTTTCGATACCGGGGGGCTGAACCTGAAGCCGTCATCGGGCATGAACCTGATGAAGAAGGACATGGGTGGCGCCGCCACGGTGATGGGGCTGGCGCAGATGATCATGGAATTGGGTCTGCCGTTGCGGTTGCGGGTGATCGTGCCTGCGGTGGAGAATGTGGTGTCTGGCAATGCGTTGAAGCCGAAGGATATTCTGACCAGCCGGAAGGGATTGACGGTGGAGGTGAATGACACCGACGCCGAGGGGCGGTTGGTGTTGGGCGATGCGCTGGCCTGGGCGGGGGAAGAGCCTTGCGATGTGCTGGTGTCGATGGCCACGCTGACCGGGGCGGCGCGGGTGGCGGTGGGGCCGGATCTTGCGCCCTATTACAGCGATGATGCCGGGATCGTGGCGGCGCTGGAGGCCGGGGCGGTGGCGGGGTTTGATCCGGTCTGGCGGTTGCCGTTCCATGACGCCTATGAGGCGGTGATCGAACCGGGGATTGCCGATCTGGACAATGCGCCGGGCTTTGGCTTTGCCGGGTCGATCACGGCGGCGCTGTTCCTGCGGCGATTTGCGGATCATCCGCGCTATGTGCATTTCGACATCTATGGCCACACGCCGAGCGATGCGCCGGGGCGGCCGAAGGGTGGCGTTGGGCAGGGGGCGCGGGCAATGATCTGCGGGTTGCCCGCCATGCTGGGGCTGTGACGGTGGATCGGCGGCTGACGGCCTTTTCCGGACGGGTGGCGTTGGACAGCCTGCGTGGGGTGGTGGAGGCGGATGGTTTTGTAGGCGGCGAGGCCGGAGCAGTTGCTGTGCCGTTGGCCGATTTGTGCGCCAGTCCGGGCGGGGCACGGGACCGGCAGGTGGTGCTGGGCGACGCGCTGGTGGTGATCGAGCGGCGCGACGGTGATGTGTTCGTGCAGATGGGCAAGGACGGCTATTGCGGCTGGCTGATGGCCGGGGCGGTGGGGCCTGCGGTGGTGCCGTCGCATTGGGTGGCCGCTGTCGGCACGCATCTTTACCCCGAACCGCGTGTTCAGGCGCGCGAGTTAGCGGCGCTGCCCTTTGGGGCGCGGTTGGCGGTGCTGGAGGATGACGGGAAATGGGCGCGGGTGGCGGGGGGATTTGTGCCATCGGTGCATCTGCGGCAGGTGCGTGACGGGTTTGATGACCCGGTGGCGGTGGCAGAGATGTTTCTGGGCACACCCTATTTGTGGGGGGGGAACAGCCGGGACGGGATTGATTGTTCGGGTTTGGTGCAGGCGGCGTGGCTGGCCTGTGGGCGGGACTGTCCGGGCGACAGTGACATGCAGCAGGGTTTGGGCGCGGCGCTGGCAGAGGCTGAGGCGTTGCGGCGGGGCGACCTGATCTTCTGGAAGGGGCATGTGGCGATGGTGGTGGATGAGGATCGGCTGATCCACGCCAACGGGCACAGCATGGATGTGCGCCATGAGGGGATTGCCGCGACTGTGGCGCGGATCGCGGCGCAGGGCGGTGGGCCGGTGGTGGCGCGGCGGCGGGGGTGAAGGGTTTGGGGGTAAGGCTTGCGGGTGGTTGCGGGGGCGGGCTATGGTCCGGGCTTGCGAAAGGCGGGCGGCATGGATGAGGCGGGCCGGGGCGTGAGCGGAATGGCAGTCCAGCAGACAGAGCCGGAGGCGGACCGGGACCAGCAGATCCGGCGGGGACGGAAGTTCGATCAGGTGCTGGCGGGCGCGCGGGATGTGTTCCTGCGCGACGGGTTTGAGGGCGCTTCGGTTGATGACATTGCCCGCGAGGCGGGGGTGAGCAAGGCGACACTTTACAGCTATTTTCCGGACAAGCGGCTTTTGTTCCTGGAGGTGGCCTGCGCCGAATGCCGCCGCGCTGCGGATGAGGCGGAGGCGTTGATCGACGATCAGGCCCCGGTGGCCGATGTGCTGCGCCTGGCGGGAGAGCGGATCGTGGGATTTGCGCAATCGGATTTCGGACAGCGGATGTTTCGGATGTGCGTGGCCGAAAGCGACCGGTTCCCGGCGCTGGGGCAGGCGTTTTACGAAAGCGGTCCGTTGCTGATCCGGGAGCGGCTGGCGGTTTATCTGTCCAAGGCGGTGGCACGGGGGGAGGTGCAGATCGACGATTTGAACCTTGCGGCGGACCAGTTTGCCCAATTGTGCAAGGCCGACCTGCACGACCGGGCCGTGTTCGGCATCGACGCCGCCCGCCAACCGCGCGAGGTGGCGCGGGTGGTAGAGGGTGCGGTGGCCATGTTCATGGCGCGGTATGGGGTTTAGGGGCGATTTTTCTGCGAAAAATCGGTGAGGTGGTGATCAGTATTTTAGGCGGACATGGGTGTTCGGACCCTTTGGGTCGCAGGCAAAATGATCAGGATGTGCCTTAATCCAAGCATACCATGTTTTCTGAGGTGTGAGAGAAATCCGAAAGCCGGTCGCGCTTAGGACATGGTTGAGTTTGCATAGAGCCAAACCCTGCGCTGTGCCCATCGTCTTGATGGCGTGACGTACCATTGTAATCGTCAGGTCGCTTTCGCTGGAAGCTGCTGGATTTTCTGCCTTTGTTTCCTTGGGCGACGGTGGGGGCTGGATCGTCTTTGCGGTTGCGGGTAGTGGAGGCTGCTTCATCTGCTGCGCCGTGCAGCCCATGCGGTTGAGGTGGCGCAGGAGCGGCTCGAAATCCCGGTCATTTGAGACGATCAGGAATGATCCGGCGAGACCGCGATACGCAAGGTCAAGCGCCGCGATGCAGAGCGAGATATCGGTGTTGTTCTTGCCGGGGCGGCCCTTGCAGTGCTGTGTGTCGAGACCGGTTTCGGTTGCCCAGTCAGCGCGCAGGGAGAGATCACAGAAGAGTTGGGTTGAGATGACCTGACCCATGCGCTGCGCCTGTTTCAGGATAGCCGGACGCAGGGTGGCCGGGATGTGATCGCCATCAATCAGAACGGCAACGCGGGTCAGGCTCTGGGACGCGACGGGGGGAAAGGCGATCATTCGGAATAGCTCGCATGGACTTATCCGGCGAGCCTTCCTGACGATTGGGGCGCAAGTTTGGCTGGGGTGGGGTGGGGCGATTTTTCTGCGAAAAATTGGGATTGTTCGGGGAACAATCCATTTGGTGCGTTTTCGCAGGGGAGGTGACCTTGCCGGATGATCAGCCGTTTTCGCGCAGGATGTATCCGGCGAGGTAGAGGGAGCCGCAGATCAGGATGCGGGCTTCGGGGTTTGTGGCGGTTATGGCGGTCAGCGCGTCGGCGACGGAGGGGGCGCTGGTGGCGTCGATGCCGACAGCGCGGGCGGCGTCGCGGGTGGCGTCGGCGGGCAGGGTGTTCTTTTCGCCGGGGATGGAGACGGCGTGAAGGGCGGTGACCTGCGCCGCGAGGGGGCGCATGTAGCCTGTGACATCCTTTGTGTTGAGCATCCCGCAGATCAGATGCGTCGGGCGGGCGGGCATTCGGGCGAGGGTGGCGGCGATGGCCTCACCCCCTGCGGGGTTGTGGCCGCCGTCGAGCCAAAGCTCGGCCTGCGGGGCAAGGTCGATCAGCGGGCCGTGGCGCAGGCGTTGCATCCGGGCGGGCCATTCAGCGCGGGTGACGGCGGCCTGACAGGCGGCTTCGTCAAGGCCCAAGTGGCGCAGGGCGGTGATGGCGGCCCCGGCATTCTGGATCTGATGGGGCCCCGGCAGATTGGGCAGGGGCAGGTCGAGCAGGCCGGACTCGTCCTGATAGATCAGGCGGCCGCGTTCTTCCCAGACATGCCAATGCTGCCCGTATGCAAGGATCGGCGCGCCGAGGCGGGCGGCGGTGGATTCGATCACCTCCAGCCCGTCGGGGTGCTGGGGGCCGACGATGACGGGGATGCCGCGTTTGATGATCCCGGCTTTTTCGCCCGCGATCTTGGCGATGGTGTCGCCGAGGAAGGATTCGTGATCCATCGACACCGGGGTGATGATCGACAGGCGTGGGGTGATGACATTGGTGGCATCCAGCCTGCCGCCAAGACCAACCTCCAGCAGCGTCCAGTCGGCAGGGGTGCGAGCGAAGGCGAGGAAGGCGGCGCAGGTGGTGATTTCAAAGAAGGTGATTTCGTCCGGGCCATTCCGTTCGACGCATTCATCCAGAAGTGCGGCCAAAGCGGGTTCGCTGATCAGGCTGCCAGCAAGGCGGATGCGTTCGTGAAAGCGGGCCAGATGGGGGGAGGTGTAGGCGTGGACGCGCTGCCCGGCCTGTTCCAGCCCGGCGCGGATCATGGCCTGCGTGCTGCCTTTGCCGTTCGTGCCTGCAATGTGGATGGCGGGCGGGATGGCGCGTTCGGGGTTGTCCAGAAGGCCCAAAAGGCGGTGGACGCGGTCCAGCGTCAGGTCGATGACCTTGGGGTGCAGGGTCATCATCCGGTCGAGCAGGGCGTCGGAGGTGAGGCGGGTCACGTCAGCCTTCAGCGGGTTGTGCGGTCAACTCGCCCTTGATCGCCGGGGGTTGGTTCGTGAGCATCCGCAGGATGGTGACCAGTTCTTCGCGCAGGTTCTTGCGATGGGTGACGCGGTCAAGCATCCCGTGATCCAGCAGGTATTCCGCGCGCTGAAAGCCTTCGGGCAGCTTTTCGCGGATGGTCTGTTCGATGACGCGCGGACCGGCAAAGCAGATCAGCGCGTTGGGTTCGGCGATCTGCACATCGCCCAGCATGGCGTAGGAGGCCGTCACGCCGCCCGTGGTGGGGTGGGTCAGGACGACGATATAGGGAAGGTTCGCCTCGCGCAGCATTTGCACGGCGACAGTGGTGCGCGGCATCTGCATCAGCGACAGGATGCCTTCCTGCATACGGGCGCCGCCTGCGGCAGAGAACAGCACGAGGGGGCGTTTCATTTTGACCGCCCGTTCGGCGGCGGCGAGGATGGCGTTGCCGACATACATGCCCATCGACCCCGCCATGAAGGCGAAATCCTGCGCGACGGCGACGATGGGGGTTTTTGCAATTTCGCCTTCGGCCACCAGCATCGCCTCTTTTTCGCCGGTCACCTTCTGGGCGGCTTTCAGGCGTTCGGGATATTTCTTCTGGTCGCGGAAATGCAGCGGGTCGGTGACGGCATCTGGCACCTTCACCTCGGTGAAGATGCCGCCGTCGAACAGCGCGGTAAAGCGGTCACGCGGGCTGATGGCCATGTGGTGATCGCAGGAGGTGCAGACGTTCAGGTTATCGGCCAATTCCCGGTGGAACAGCATGGTTCCGCATTCGGGGCACTTCGTCCACAGGTTTTCAGGCACTTCCCGGCGCGAGAAGAGCGAGTTGATCTTGGGGCGGACGTAGTTGGAGATCCAGTTCATGCGGGCGTGGCCTTTGCGGGTCGCGTCGGTTGGGTGAGAGATATGCCGGGGGTGGGGGAAATGCAATCACCGGGACGGGTGTGCGGCGGGATCGGCGCGCGATGGCCGGGCGGGGCGCGGCGGAAGGGGTTTTTTGGGTATTTGGGCCAAGGTGAATGGGCAAGGTGAGATTGGGGGGGCGGCGCGCCGGTCAGAGCGTGAAACGGTCCAGCGGCAGGCGCAGGAGGAGGTTCGGGTCGGGGCTGATGTCGGACCAGACATCCCAGAGGCTGGCATGGCCGACGCCGAAGAAGTTGCCACCGGTTTGGGCCAGCAGGTCAGTGATGATCTGGACGTGGATATGGGGTGCCCAGCCGCCGTTTTCGGGCCAGTCGCCAAGATGGGCGATCACCTGGCCTGCGGTGATCGTGCCGGTGGGGTGAAGGCCGGGCAGCGTGGCGGCGAGGTGGCCATAGAGGGTGTGGAACCTGTGGCCGCCCAGATCATGTTCGACGATCAGGGTGTGGCCGTAATCCAGCGGGTCGGCATTGTAGGTCAGGTATTTCACGCGGCCCGGCAGGGGCGCGTGGACCGGCGTGCCGGCGGGGGCGAAGACGTCGATGCCAAGGTGGCGGGTGCGGCGTTCGGGGCTGGCGGCATCGGCGAATTGCGGGGTGGCATAGACGGTGCGGTTTTCGCCATAGAGGCCTAATCCGTAGCGGATGCCTGCATACTGATGCCGGGCGAACCAAGGATCGAAGGCCGGGTCAGAGAAGGCGGGCATGTCGGGGCGTTCGCCGCGCGTGGGCAGCGCCATCGTCGTGGATTGTGCCGGATCGGGCAGGAAAAGCGGGTGAACCGGGGTTGTGGCGAGGATGCTGCGCAGGGCGGTCGCCTGCGGGATCGCCGCACCGGTGGTGGCCATGCGGGCGATGGCGGCAAGGAGGCCGGCATCGACGCTTTGCAACCGGGCGCGTGTGGCGGGGTCGGTCGCGGCGATCAGGGCGGCGATGTCGGGTGTGGCGGTTTCCGGGGTGTTGGCATCGGGCGCAAGGGCGTGGCGCAGCGCGGTATAAAGGTCGGGCTGGCCGTTGATGCGGGCGGCGAGGGTGGCGAGGTCGGGCATGGTGGGCGGCCTTGGTTTGGGGATCGGACGCGAGTGAACCGATTTGGGGTGGGGGATGCAATGGGTAGGAGTGGGGGGGTAGGATGGCGGGGTAGGATGGCGGGGCAGGATGGCGGGGTTGTGCCTGCTTTGTCGGGGGGCGGTGGACGGTGCCGGGGCGGGGGGGTATGCAACCGCCGGCAAGATCGGCGGCATGGGGGAACGGGCGTGGTGGATGTGCGGGTGGTTGGTTTGGTGGCGGTGTTGGCGCTGGCCGGATGTGTGATGCCGCAGGGGGGCGGGATACGGTCTGTGGCGTTGCTGGATGGTGCGGTGGTGGCTGCGGCACCGGCGGGGTATTGCATCGCGCCGGGGGCGGGGCAGCGTGCGGCTGACAGTGCTGTTGTGATCATGGGGCGTTGTTCCGCGACAGGAACGGCAGAACCGGCGGTTCTGACGCTGACGGTGGGGCAGGCGGGATCGGCCGGGGCGATGGCCGGGGGTGGCGCGGCGCTGGTCACGTATTTCCAGTCAGCAGAGGGGCGGGCGGCATTGAGCCGGTCGGGGCAGGCGGCGGATGTCGAGGTGTTGTCTGCGCAAGAGGGCGAGGGTGCCTTTCTGTTGCGCGTGCGGGACCGCGAGGCCGGGGATTACTGGCGCGCTTTGACAGGGCTGCGTGGGCGGTTGGTCACGGTTTCGGCGACGGGGCCAGAGGGGCAGGCACTGACCGAGGCGAAGGGGCGCGCGCTGGTGCAGGCGGCGGTGGCGGCGCTGCGGCGAGCCAATCCGGCGGATGCGGTCTCTAACCAGACCGCGACGGCGGGCTGAGAACTTCGCTTTTGAGGCGAAAAGCGGGTGGCGTGGTGCGGGGTTTCCGGCGATAGATAGGCGGGTGGTGCGCGCAGGGCGCGCGGACGGGTGCGGGTTTCGGGACGCGGAATGTTGGGGAAAATCGAAGGCGTGCTGGACAGGCTGCTGCAAAAGCGGATTGTCCGGCGCTGGGAAGAAATGGCCGATGCGGCGGCGGTTGCGGAACCGGATGTGCTGCGCGGCTGGCGGTCGCGCGCGCGCGGGTTGCGGCGGCAGTTGGACCGGGTGATCCATCAGGCGGAACATCGGCTGGCGCTGCCGGTGATCGGGTCGAATGCGATGCGCAAGCCGCTGGGGACGGATTGGGCGTGGCGCCCCGATCTGTGGCGCGGGCCGATGCCGGTGCCGGGGCAGGCGGCGGTGCCGAACCGGATGTTGTTCTGCGAAGGGGCCACGGTGTTCCATGACTGCCGCGTGAGCGAGTTGACGGTCCGCCAGATCCGCAATGAGCGGGAAAGTGACGTTGCACCCTTTGGCTTTCGCATGGATGTGTTCCGGTTTGACGGGTCGTTTCTTTCGTTGGTCATCGACCTGCCAGAGGACGCCGCGCGGGGGTTGAAGCTGCGCCATCTGCTGCGGCTGGATGTGATCGTGGAACTGGAAAAGCCGTTGGAGATTTTCGCACGGCTGAATGTGAAGCACGGCCCGAATACCGAACAGATCGTGCTGGAGCTGCCGGTCGGGGCGGAAGAAGTGATGGTGGAGTTTGACCTGACCTATACCAAGATCAACGAAAAGAGGATCGAGAAGCTGTGGGTCGACCTGATCTTTGAGGGGCCAGAGATGAACCAGATCATCCTGCGCGACGTGACGGTGAGCCGCAGGCCAAGGGCGGATATGTGAGGGGTTGGGGATGGACGTGGTAAAGCTGACCAAGACGCGCATCCGGGCCGGGGTTTGGGAGGGCGTGCTGTCCGGCACCGACCGCCCCGCATTGGAGGTGCGGCATCTGGAGGCCGAGGTTCCGGGGGTTATGGTGACGGCAATCCCCGACCGGGCCGGCGAATGGGCGGTGCGGGTGCCGGTGCCGATTGCCGCGCTGACCGAGGGGGTGCAGACCTTCCTGATCCGCGACAAAGGCACGGGTGAGACGCTTTCGCATTTCACCATCATCACCGGGGTGCCGATGGAAGATGACCTGCGCGCCGAGGTGGACCTGCTGCGGGCCGAGTTGGACATGCTGAAGCGGGCGTTTCGGCGGCATTGTGTGGAGACGCTGGGGTAACGGCGTGGTGGGCGAGTGGCCTGCTGGGGCAGGAAGGCCGAGGCGGGTGCTTCGTTCCTGTCAGGCATGGGTTTCTGGACCGATGGCCGACCCGACCACCCACCCACAGAGGGTATTTTTGCCAAGATGAAGCTGGAAAGATCGGCGGGTTCCCGGGATTTGGGTTTTCGGGGATTGCGGGCTTTCCGCGCATGACGCTGCGTTGCCCGTGACAGGGGGCGGCTGCTGCGGCAGTGTCGCGGGCCGGAGGAGCCTGTCATGACCGAATATCCGAACCTGCTGTCGCCGCTGCATCTGGGGCATCTGGTGTTGCCCAATCGCGTCTTGATGGGGTCCATGCATACGGGGCTGGAAGAGCGGGGGGATTGGAACCGGGTGGCCGAGTTCTATGCCGACCGGGCGCGCGGCGGTGTGGCGCTGATGGTGACGGGGGGGATGGCGCCCAACCCTGAGGGAGGTGTGTTTCCCGGCGCGGCGGGGCTGTATTCGGCGCAGGATATTGCCAATCACCGTGTGGTGACGGACCGGGTGCATGAAGCGGGCGGGCGGATTGCGATGCAGATCCTGCATGCCGGGCGCTATGCCTATGGCAAGGAATGCGTGGCACCGAGCGCGATCAAATCGCCGATTTCGCCCTTTGTCCCGCGCGAACTGGATGCGGCGGGGATCGAGAAGCAGACTGCCGATATCGTGACTGCGGCGGTGCGGGCGCGTGAGGCGGGTTATGACGGCGTGGAGGTGATGGGGAGCGAGGGTTATTTCCTGAACCAGTTCCTTGTCGCCCATACCAACCGGCGTAGTGACGACTGGGGCGGCAGCTATGAAAACCGGATGCGCCTGCCGGTTGAGGTGGTGCGGCGGGTGCGGGCGGCGGTTGGGGCGGGTTTCATCGTCATCTATCGGATCAGCCTGATTGATCTGGTGCCGGATGGCAGCACCTGGGATGAGGTGGTTTTGCTGGCCCGTGCGATAGAGGCGGCGGGGGCCACGATCCTGAATACCGGGATCGGCTGGCATGAGGCGCGGGTGCCGACCATTGCCACATCGGTGCCGCGCGCGGCCTTTGCGCATCTGACTGGGCGGTTGCGGGGCGAGGTGGGGATCCCTGTGATCACATCGAACCGGATTAATGCGCCGGAGGTGGCGGAGAAGGTATTGGCCGACGGGTTGGCGGACATGGTTTCCATGGCGCGGCCGTTTCTGGCGGATGCGGATTTCTTGGCCAAGGCGGCAGCGGGGCGGGCCGATGAGATCGCGCCCTGCATTGCCTGTAACCAGGCCTGTCTGGACCACACGTTCAGCGGCAAGTTGACAAGCTGCCTGGTCAATCCGCGCGCCTGCCATGAGGTGGAGCTGACCTATGAACCGGTGACGGTGGCGAAATCGGTGGCCGTTGTGGGGGCCGGACCTGCGGGGTTGATGGCGGCGGCGGTGGCGGCAGAGCGGGGGCATCGTGTCACGCTGTTTGATCGGGCAGACCGGATCGGCGGGCAGTTGAACCTGGCGAAGCAGGTGCCGGGGAAAGAGGAATTTCACGGGCTGGTGCGGTGGTTCGCGGCGCGGGTGGCACGGGCGGATGTGGAATTGCGGCTGGGGGCCGAGGTGGGGGTGGATGACCTGCGCGGGTTCGATGAGGTGATCGTGGCGACGGGCGTGACGCCGCGCGATCCGGGCATTCCGGGGCAGGAGGCGGCGCTGGGCTATATCGACGTGCTGAACGGCGCGCCGGTGGGCAAGCGGGTGGCCATCGTGGGGGCGGGCGGCATCGGGTTTGATGTGGCAGAGTTTCTGGCGCATCGCGGGGCAAGCCCGACGCTGGACGCCGCTTTGTGGCGACGGGAGTGGGGTGTTGGCGACCCGGCCGAGGTGCGGGGCGGGTTGGTGGAGCCGGAACCTGAACCTGCCGCGCGCGAGGTGTGGCTGTTGCAGCGCAAGGCGGAAAAGCCGGGGCGGGGACTGGGCAAGACCACGGGATGGATTCACCGCGCGGCGCTGGCGGCGAAAGGGGTGAAGATGATCGGCGGGGTCAGCTATGAGCGGATCGGGCCAGAGGGGTTGGTCGTGTCGCGCGGCGGTGTGGAAGAGGTGATTGCGGTTGATTCGGTGGTGCTATGTGCCGGGCAGGTGCCAGCGCGGGGGCTGGCCGATGAATTGGCGGCGGCGGGAATCGGGTGCCATGTGATCGGTGGGGCGGATGTGGCGGCGGAACTGGACGCAAAACGCGCGATTGACCAAGGAGCAAGGCTGGCGGCGCGGCTGTAACGGCCCTTTCGCGGGAAAGTTGTGTTTCCCCTGCATCAACGATCCCAAGGAAAACCCCGGATCGGCCCCGTCTGCGCCCCGATCCTGCCTGAATTCGCGGTCAATCCTCGGCCATTCGACCTCATAGCTTGCCAGAGGGTAACAATGGACCGACTGACGGAAATGGAAGCCTTTGCCATGGTTGTAGACCAGGGCGGCTTTACCGATGCGGCCAAGAAGATGGGAATATCGAAATCTGCGGTGTCTAAGCATGTTTCGGCTTTGGAGGCGCGGTTGGGGGCCCGCCTGTTGAACCGGACCACCCGCCGCGTTTCGCCCACCGAGATTGGCCTTGCCTATTACGACCGCGCCCGCCGCGTGCTGAATGATGCCGGTGAGGCGGATGCGCTGGTCACATCCATGCAGTCGGCCCCGTCGGGCCTGTTGCGCATCAGCGTTGCCACCGATTTCGGGGTGAACCTGTTGTCGCCGATCCTGGGTGATTTCCTGCTGGAATACCCGGATATCACGGTGAACATGGTGCTGAACAACCGTTATGTCGAGTTGATCAGCGAAGGGTTCGACATGGCGATCCGGGTGGGGGAGTTGGAAGATTCGAGCCTGCGTGCGCGCAAGCTGACCGAGACGACGAAGCGGATGATTGCCTCGCCTTCGTATTTCCAGAAATACGGGCGGCCGATGAAGATCGACGATCTGAACGAACACAAGCTGCTGCATTATTCGAATCAGGCCAATGGCAATGTGTGGAAGATTACCGCGCCGTCAGGGGAAAAGCGGCAGGTGCGGTCGGTTGGCTGGTTGACGGTGAATGATGGGCAGTCGCTGTTGAATGCCGCGATTTCGGGGCTGGGCATCGCCTATCTGCCGTCGTTCCTGTATGCCGATGCGATGCGGCAGGGGTTGGTGGAAGAGGCTATTCCGGGGCTGCCGACGGAATGTCTGGGCATTTACGCGGTCTATCCGCCGGGCCGGTTCACGCAGCCCAAGGTTCGGGCCTTTATCGACTTTCTGGCACGGCAGTTGATCGACAAGGGGCCGGACAGCTGGTGATTTTCGCCGGTTTCCCGACAGGGGGACCGACTACTCCTGGGGGAGTTCAAAGGGTCGGGGTCGCAATGACCTCGACCCTTCGGTTTTGGGCGCGGCCTTCGGGCGTATCGTTGGTGGCAATGGGTTCCAACGGGCCTGCGCCGCGTGTGGTGATACGGGCCGGATCGATGGCGAAACGGGCGATCAGGGCGGCGCGGGTGGAATCGGCCCGTGCCAGGGAAAGGGCCGTATTGGCCTGCGCATTGCCCGATGCGTCAGTATGGCCGACGAGTTCGATCCGGGCGGTGGGATTGGCAGTCAACCAATCGGCCAGGCGCGCAAGAGAGGCATATTCGCCGGGGGCTAGGTCGGCCTGTGCCGAGGGAAAGACCAGATCGGCCAGCGTGGCAGGTTCGCCAGCGGCAAGGGCGGCCGTAAGGGCGTCTTGTGGCGCGGAGTCTTGTGGCAGGGCGGCGGGCAGGGTGTTCGCCGGTGCGGGCGTTGGTGTGTAGGGCGACTTTGACGAAACGCTCAGTTCCGCATCGTCCGGTGGGGTGGCCCCGATGCGCGACAGTTGCACAAATCCGGTATCGGCAGAGCGGCTGACGATCAGGGTCAGCCAATCGCCGCCATTCGGGCCTTTGCGGTGGGCGGCGAGAAAGCGGTAATCGCCAAGATCGACATGCATTTCCGGTTCGGGAAGGATGTTGATGCCATAGCGGAAGTCAAAGCCGCCACAGGCCGAAGTGGCGCATTCAAACACGGTTTCAAAGCCCTGTTCCGCCACCTGAGCGCGCAAGGGTTGCAGGATTTGCAGGGTGGAAAGATCGGTGGCGGGCAATTTCCACGCGGTTTGCGCAAAGCTGCCTTCGGCAGTGGCGGTGGGAATGGTCCCCGCCTGCCACGGACCGGTCGGCACGTTGAATGAGGTCAACGCCTCGCGCCGTTCGCCAGAGGGGGTGGCGGTGGCGGGAAAGCGCAGATCAAGCGCCTGCGCGGAGCGCGCGGAAACCAGGTGCGCGGGCAGCGCGGCTGTCAGGATCAGCGCGACAATGGCCAAGGGGCGGCCAAGCCGGTTTGGGCAATGCGGGCGCGGGTCTGTCAACTGCTCAGCCTTCTGCGGGGCCATGTTTTCGATAGTGATACTGTCCCACAACAGGCATGTTCAGGGAAGCATAGAGCGCGCGTGCGGCGGTGTTTCGCTCAGTCACCAGAAGCGCCAGGGTATCGGCCCCGTTATCGCGTGCCCATATGGCGGCGGCCCGCAAGATGTTGTGGGCGCACCCCTTTCTGCGTTGATCCGGGGCCACCTCGAGCGCGTGAAGCATTGCAATATTTGCGTGGAGTGCTGTGAAGGCGATGCCCGCGGCGCGGTCGCCGGCGCGACCGAGGATTGCGGTTTTGGGGCCTGTCACGCGGTCCATCACAGCGATCCGGGCAGGGGTGATTCCGCCATCGGCCCAAAGCTGGCGGGCAACAGCAAGGGGGGGCCAATGCGGGAAACTGGTCAGAAAAGGTGGTTCCTTGGCGGCAAGATCGGCGACCGGGCCGGCATAGATGACGACCGGATCGTGATAGGCATACCCGCGCGCGGCGAGGGCGGCATCAAGCGCGGTGTCGGTGGGCCGCAGCACGAAAAGGGGGGATTGGCCAAGCGTGCGCATGGCGGATTCGGCGGAGGGGATGTCATCGTCGGTCCAGTCGCCGATGGCCGAGGCGGCCGAGACGCGCTGGCCGCCGCCCTGACCTTCGCGGATGAGCCAGGGGCCGTGGCGATGGGTGGCGGCGGCGGGCCATGTCGCCTCTGTCACCGCAGCCAGCAGGTCGGGTGAAAGCGAGTTGGCGGTCATCCGAACAGCGCCGCCAGGCGGGTCATGGCGGCGTCGATCCGGGCGGGATCGGTGCCGCGGATGACAAGGTTGGTGCCGTGTGCGCCATTCATGTTGAACGGATAGCTGCCCATGGACAGATCGGGAAAATCGGCGGCCAGGGCGCCAAAATCGGCGGCAATCTCGCCTTCGCCCCGGTTCACGCGCAGGGATTGCGACATAAGCGGTGCGCCGCCCGTCAGGGTAGGCAGAATGCCAGCCAGCATTGATTCGAAAATGCTGGGGACACCGGCCATGACATGGACATTGCCCAGGGTGAAGCCGGGGGCGGTGGAGATGGGGTTTTCAATTAGGGTGGCGCCATCGGGGATGCGTGCCATGCGCTGGCGGGCATCGTTGAAAGGCTGGCCCGCGCGGTCGTAATGCGCCTGCAACAACGCCATCGCGTCGGCGCGGTGGGTGATGGGGGTGCCGAAAGCAGCGGCGATGGCATCGGCGGTGATGTCGTCATGGGTGGGGCCGATGCCGCCAGAGGTAAAGACATGGTCATACCGTGCGCGCAGGTCGTTCACGGCGGCGATGATGGCGGCGTGATCGTCGGCGACCACCCGTGCCTCTGTCAGCCGGATGCCGTGTTCGGTAAGTCGTTGGGCGAGGTGATGGGTGTTCGAATCGCGCGTGCGACCGGACAGGATTTCATCGCCGATCACCAGCATGGCGGCGGTGGGATTGGACATGGTGGTTCCTCCGTAGGCAGGTGCGAGGGGTATAGGCCGGGTGCGGCAGGTTTCAAAGAGGGCGCAGTTGGGCAGGTCTGGCCTTTGCGGTGGGCATTGCTTATCTAGGCCATAACACGAGAGGAAAGGTCGGGCGGTGGACGAGACGCGCGGACGCATTACCAGAGACGGGATTCGCATCCACGAGGATGCGGATTTTGCGGGCATGGCCAGGGCGGGCCGGATTGCGGCGGAAATTCTGGATGCTGTGGGCGCGCTTGTGGTGCCGGGCGCGACAACAGGCGAGATCGACGCCTTCATCACCGCCGAGGTGGAGCGGCATGGGGTGACATCGGCCACCATCGGCTACAAGGGATACCGGCATGCATCGTGCATCAGCGTGAACCATGTGGTGTGCCACGGTATTCCGGGGGCCAAGATACCGGGGCGCAGCAGCGATGCGTTGCAGGCGGCGGATATTCTGAACGTCGATGTGACGGTCGTCGTGGACGGCTGGTTCGGCGATTCGAGCCGGATGTATGTGGCGGGCACGGCCAAGCCCTTTGCCCAGCGGTTGATCAACGTGACGCATGAGGCGTTGATGCGCGGGATTGCTGCGGTCAAGCCGGGGAACACGTTTGGCGATATTGGCCATGCGATCCAGAGCTATGTCGAAAGCCAGCGGATGAGCGTGGTGCGAGATTTCTGTGGTCATGGGTTGGGCCGGGTGTTCCACTCGCCACCGAATGTGCTGCATTACGGGCGTCCCGGATCGGGACCGGTGCTGGAAGAAGGCATGTTCTTTACCATCGAGCCGATGGTCAATCTGGGCAGGCCGGAAACCAAGGTTCTGGCCGATGACTGGACCGCGATCACGCGCGACAAATCATTGAGCGCGCAGTTCGAGCATTCGGTGGGAGTCACGGCGACGGGATGCGAAATTTTCACCGCATCGCCCGCAGGGAAATTCCATCCGACGCAATAGGATGGTTGGAGGCAGTGGGGACGCTTTGCCCACACCGCCGCACCCTGGGCATACCGCACCCTGGGCATAATTGAATCAAGGCGACGGTGGCGGCTGCTTGCATCCCGGCATGGAGCGTGGAAGTTTGCCCCAAGCACAGCGAGGTGAGTGATGAAGACCGTATCCGAGAACCGGGCCTTTGGGGGCGTTCAGGGCGTCTATACGCATCCGTCGGTGGCTTGTGGCTGTGACATGACCTTTGGGCTGTTCCTGCCGGAACAGGCCGAGGATGGGCCGGTGCCGGTGTTGTGGTATCTTTCGGGGCTGACCTGCACGCATGAAAACGCGATGGTGAAAGCGGGGGCGCAGCGATGGGCAGCCGAGGCGGGGATTGCGATGGTATTCCCCGATACCTCGCCGCGCGGTGAAGGGGTGGCCAACGACCCGGCCTTTGATTTGGGGCAGGGGGCGGGGTTCTATGTGAACGCGTCGGAGGAGCCTTGGGCGCGGCATTTCCAGATGTGGGATTACATCACGGATGAATTGCCCAATGTGCTGTTTTCGGCCTTTCCGCTGGCGGAAGCCGCGCAGGCGATCACCGGGCATTCGATGGGCGGGCATGGGGCGCTGACCGTTGCCATGAGCTTTCCGGGGCGGTTCCGGTCGGTTTCGGCCTTTGCGCCGATCTGTAACCCAGTGGCGAGCGAATGGGGGCGCAAGCAGTTCAGCGCCTATATGGGCAAGGATGAAACGATCTGGGCCGGGTATGACGCGACGCTGTTGATGCGGCGTTACGGGTTTGACGGGCCGATGCTTATTGATCAGGGGACGGCGGATCAGTTCCTTGATCTGCTGAAGCCGGAGGCCCTGGCCGAGGCGATGGCGGTGCGGCGGCAGGGTGGATCGTTCCGGATGCAAAAGGGCTATGACCACAGCTATTTCTTTGTGTCGACCTTCATGGAAGAGCATGTGGCGTTCCATGCGGCGGCGCTTCATGGCTAGGATTTTCGTCGATGCCGATGCCTGCCCGGTGAAGGAAGAAACCGAACGGGTGGCGGTGCGGCATGGGCTGCGGATGCTGATGGTATCAAATGGCGGCATCCGGCCGAGCCAGAACCCGCTGGTGGAAAGCGTGTTTGTGGCGGCGGGGCCGGATGAGGCGGACAAGTGGATTGCCGATCAGGCCGGACCGGGCGATGTGGTGGTGACGGGGGATATTCCGCTGGCGGCCCGCGTGATTGCGGGCGGCGCGGTGGTGGTCAAGCACAATGGCGAAGTGCTGAGTGACCGCAACATCGGCAATGTGCTGGCGACGCGCGACCTGATGAGTGACCTTCGGTCGGCGGACCCGTTCCGGCAGGGGGGCGGGCGGCCGTTTTCCAAAGCGGATCGGTCGCGGTATCTGGAGGCGTTGGAGCGGGTGGTGCGGGCGGCGGTGGCGGCGGGCTGATCGTGGTGTGATCTGACCCGAAGGATGCGGCACCCGAATGTCGCATGCGGGACAGAATCGCCGGGATGGCGGGGGTTTTCTGCAGCCATGATGACCGAACCCCATGCCCGCATTGCCCTGACAGGCATCCTTCTGGCCATCGGCGGCAGCGCCATGCTGTCGATCAACGATGTGGCGATCAAATTCCTGTCGGGCGACTATGCACTGCACCAAGTGATCCTGATCCGGGCCGCGGTAGGAATGATCTTTCTGCTGGGATTGATGCATTTTTCCGGCACAGGGTTTCGGCAGATAAAGACCGTGCGGGGGCGTGACCATCTGATCCGGGTCGGTTTCGTGATGGTGTCGAATGTCTGCTATTTTCTGGGGCTGGCGGCGCTGCCTTTGGCGGATGCGGTGGCGATTGCATTTATCTCGCCTTTGTTGGTGACGCTTTTGTCGGTCGTGGTTCTGGGCGAGGCTGTGGGGCCGCGGCGGTGGGCTGCGGTGGCGGTGGGGATGGTGGGGGTGGTCGTGATGCTGCGACCGGGCAGCGGCGTGATCCAGCCTGCGGCGATCCTGGTGCTGATTTCGGCCTTTTGCTATGCGTCCAGCCATATGATGACGCGGCGGATGCGGGCGACGGAAAGCGCGATGACGCTGTCCTTCTATGTGCAATGCGGGTTCATCGTGGTGTCATCCAGCATGGGGATGATCGTTGGCGACGGGCATCTGGCGGGATCGTCGGATGCATCGCTGGCCTTTTTGTTCCGCACCTGGGTATGGCCGCCTATGGCGGACTGGCCCTGGTTTCTGGCGACCGGGCTGTCGGTGGCGATTGGCGGATTGATGGTGAGCCAGGCCTATCGCACGCTGGAGGCGGCGCTGGTGGCACCGTTTGAGTATACGGCGATGCCGCTGGCGATCCTGTGGGGGGTGGTGGTGTTCGGGACATGGCCCGATGTCTGGGCCGCGCTGGGGATTGCGCTGATCTGCGGGGCGGGGCTGTATACGTTGTGGCGTGAGACGGTGCGGCGAAAGAAGGATGTGACAGGTGACCCCAGACGCAGTGGTCTTTGACATCGGAAATGTGCTGCTGGAATGGCAGCCGGAGCGGTTTTACGACCGGGTGATCGGGCCGGACCGCCGGGCGCGGCTGTTTGCCGAGGTTGATCTGGTGGGCATGAACGAAGGCGTGGATCGGGGCGCGCCGTTTGACGCGTCGGTCGAGGCGCTGGCAGAGGCGCATCCCGATTGGGGGCCAGAGGTGCGGATGTGGCGGGACCGTTGGTTCGACATCGCGCATCCGACCATCGACGGGTCGATCCGGCTGCTCAGGGCGCTGCGGGCGCGGGGGGTGCCGGTCTTTGCGTTGACGAATTTCGGGCGTGAGACGTTTGATGCCGCCGTGGCGCGGTTGGACTTTATGGCAGAGTTCGACCGAGCCTGGGTGTCGGGCAAGATGGGGGTGATGAAGCCCGATCCGGCGATCTATGCCGCGCTTGAGGCGGAAAGCGGCGTCGCGCCGGGGCGGCTGTTGTTCACGGATGACAAGGCCGAAAACATCGCGGCGGCAGCGGCGCGGGGCTGGCGCACGCATCTGTTTGACGGATGGGAAGGCTGGGCGCGGCGGTTGGTGGATGAGGGATTGCTGGATTTGCGGGAGGCGGGGCTGTGAGCATTGATTTCGTGCCGTTCGAGGCAGAGCGGCTGCTGGATTGGAAGTGGCTGCTGGCGGCCTTTGACGCGGGGCATCGCTTGCCCAAGCCGGATATCAAGGACCTGTTCTGCTATCGCGGCGCGGATACCATTCTGGACCGGGCGACGTGGATTGACGGGCTGGGGGCTTTGGTCAAGGTGGCGACCGTCGTGCCGGGGAATGTGGCGCGTGAGAAGCCAACGGTGAACGGTTCGGTGACTTTGTATGACGACGTGACTGGCGAGTTGACCGGGTTGGTTGATTTCCATCTTGTGACGAAATGGAAGACGGCGGGGGACAGCCTTTATGCGGCATCCCGGCTGGTGCGGCCGGGGGCGCGGCGGTTCCTGCTTGTGGGGGCGGGAAAGGTTGCGCAGTCGATGGTGGAGGCCTATGGCGCGGTGTTTCCCGATGCCGAGTTCACGGTGTGGAGCCGCAGCCGCGCAAGCGCCGAGGCGATGGGGTTGGCGGTGGCCGACGATCTGGAGGCGGCGGTGCGGGCAGCGGATGTGATCTGCACCGCAACGATGGCGACGGCACCCTTGATCAAGGGGGAGTGGTTGCAGCCGGGGCAGCATCTGGACCTGATCGGTGCCTATAAGCCGGGTATGCGCGAGGTAGATGATACGGCGATGGCGCGGGCGCGGGTCTTTGTCGATGCGCGGGCGACGACGATCCATCACATCGGGGAATTGATCGACCCGCTGGCATCAGGGGCGATCACGGAAGCGGACATCGTGGCGGATTACTATGACGATCCGGCGCTGTTCCGGCGACAGTCGGATAAGGAGATTACCATCGCCAAGAATGGTGGCGGTGCGCATCTGGACCTGATGACGGCCATGTATATCCAGAAGGCCTGGGCCGGGCGGTGACCGATAGGGTTGACGCCTGTTTGTGAAGGCTTGAACCAAAGGTGCGGCGCGCTGCTTGCGCGATTTGTGCTATGGATGGCTGCGCGGTGTTCAAACGGGGGCGGGTTGCATGGCGACGGTCGTATCTGGGACGGCAGAGATGATCGGCGGGATGGACCCGGTGCTGTATCCTGGTGCCTTCGTCTTTTGCACCGTGAGGGATGCGGATCGGGCCGCGATTGCCTTGCCGCTGGCTTTGGCGAGTTTCCGCGAGGATGAGGGTCTGTCGTTGCTGCTGACGGTGGAGCAGGCCGCGCAGATGGGTCTTTCGCAGGATGGGCCGATGCGTCGGATCACGTTGAATGTCTATTCTTCCCTGGGTGGTGTTGGATTGACGGCAGCCGTCTCTGCCGCGCTGACCGAGCGTGGGATTGCGTGCAACATGATTGCCGCCACGATGCATGACCATGTCTTTGTTCCGATTGATCAGGCGGACGAAGCGTTGAACGCGCTGCGCGCTTTGCAGGCGTCTGCGCAGGGCGCGTGACTGGCTTTTGTGTGACTGGCTGCGGATTGTGCGGCGTCAATCCTGGAGGGGTTGAAACGTCAGCGCCGCGCCGCCGAGATCACGGAAGGCGCGTTGGCGGCAGGACAGGATGATGATCTGCTGATCCTGTGCTTGGGCATGGAGCGCGTCGAACAGCTTTTCGATCCGGTCATCATCGGTAAAGATCAGTGCATCATCAAGGATCACCGGGGCGTGCTGGCCGCGCCGCGCCAACAGGCGGGCAAAGGCGAGGCGGACCAGAAGGGCCACCTGTTCCTGCGTGCCGCCGGAGAGGATGGAGAGATCTTCGTCCTGGCCGTCGCGGATCAGCGCGGTGGGAAGCAGGCTTTCGCCATCGAACCGCAATTCGGCATCGGGCCACAGCACGCGCAGAAGCGGGCGCAGTTCGGCAAGGACCGGGGCAAAATAGCGGTCACGCGCTTCGTTCCGGGCGGTTTCAAGGACTTGGGCCAGGTTTTGGAGAACGGCCACCTCGAATTGCAGATGCGCCAGGGTTTCCTGGGCGTTGGACAGGCGGGCGGTGGTGTCGGCCAGTTCCTCCATCACGCCTTCGCCGGAGCGAAGGGTGATTTCCGTATCAAGGGCCGCGCGTTCGGTTTCCAGCGTTTGGATTTCGCTGCGTGCGCTGTCCACGATGGCGCGGGCGCGGGTGAAGGCGGCCTCGGCTGTGGCAAGGTCGGGGGCGGTGTCGCGCAGGCGGGCAAGCGTCGCCTGAGCGGTGTCGCGCGCGGCAAGTGCGGCAGCGTGTTGGGCCGTAAGAGCCGCATTGGCCAGCGCAGGGTCGCCAAAGGCGGCAAGGGTGGCTTCGGCCTGATGCAGGGCGGTTTCGGCGGATTGCGCCTGCATGGCGGCGCGGATGTCTGCCTCGCGCAGGGTTGCGGCCAGCGTTCTGGCGTTGTCATGCGCCGTTTGGGGCGCGGGCAAGGGCGGTGGCGGCGGCTCGGCGTTCTGGTTGGGCCTGGGTCGTGGTGGAAGGTCCGGGTTTGGCGGGGTTTCGGGCGGAAGGGCCGCGAGGTCCGCTTCAAGCGCGGTAAGGCCAGCAGGGGCAAGGGATTGAGTGTGCGGTCAAGATCGGCAAGGGCGGTGGCAGCATCGGATCGCGCAGCG